>DAMBZP010000012.1:6140-126367 GCA_032059885.1 Sedimentibacter sp. | reverse complement strand
TATGCCCTAACCCCGTTTTTCAGAGTCTTTTTTCTGAAAAACGGCAGGTAGGTCAACCGCAACGAATTCCCAAATTATGCGAGCGGCAGCGGGCAATAATTTAAGGAATGAGACTGTGTTATATTGGTAATACTTTAAAGTAGTCCTGAGAGGCTAAAAAGGAGGATTTATGTTAAAAGGAAGAAGTTTAATTGAACCAATGGATTTATCACTTGAGGAGCTGGATGAAATACTTGATCTGGCAGGTGAAATAATTGCTGACCCTTCAGCATATGCAGATGTTTGTAAGGGGAAGGTGCTTTCAACAATGTTTTATGAGCCCAGCACAAGGACAAGGTTAAGTTTTGAGGCTGCAATGCTGAGACTTGGCGGTGGTGTAATGGGATTTTCGTCAGCAGAATCCAGTTCTGCAGCAAAAGGAGAAAGTGTTGCCGACACAATAAGGACGGTTTCCTGCTATGCAGATATTGCAGCCATGAGGCATCCAAAGGAAGGGGCACCCATGATTGCAGCTATGAGTGCAGATATACCGGTAATAAATGCAGGAGACGGAGGGCATCAGCATCCTACTCAGACACTTACGGATTTACTTACCATAAGATCATTGAAGGGGAGGCTGAAGAACTTTACCGTAGGATTCTGCGGAGACTTAAAATTTGGAAGAACAGTTCATTCACTCATAAAAGCATTATCAAGATATAATAATATAAAATTCGTTCTTATATCTCCCGAAGAATTAAGAATTCCCGAATATATACGCGAAGAAATACTGGTAAAAAACAGTATTGAATTTGAAGAAGTGGAAAGACTTGAAAGTGTAATTGAGAAGCTTGATATTTTGTATATGACAAGAGTTCAAAAAGAAAGGTTCTTCAATGAGGCAGATTATATAAGGTTAAAAGACAGCTACATTTTAAATATGGAAAAGCTTGAAAAAGCAAAAGATGATATGATAATTCTTCATCCTCTTCCAAGAGTAAATGAAATATCTGTTGAAGTGGATAAAGACCCGAGAGCTTGTTACTTTAAACAGACAAAGTACGGAATGTATGTTAGAATGGCGTTGATTATGAAACTATTGGGGGTGGAGAAATAATGCTGAAAATAGACAGTGTTGAAAAAGGATTGGTAATTGACCACATACAAGCAGGCAAGGCGATGGAAATATATAAATATTTAAACCTTGATAAAATGGATTGCAGTGTTGCAATAATAAAGAATGCAAAAAGCAATAAAATGGGTAAAAAAGATATAATAAAGGTAGAAAACAATATTAATATGGATTTGAAGGTTCTTGGATTTATTGACCCAAACATTACAATCAATGTAATTGACAACGGAGAAATAATTAAAAAGATAAATTTGGAGCTCCCGGAGGAAATAGACAATATTGCAAAATGTAAAAATCCAAGATGTATTACATCCATTGAACAAGAAATTGTTCATAAATTTAAGCTCACTGATAAGGAAAAAAATATATACCGCTGTGTTTACTGCGACACAGCATATGAAGGTAATATATAGGCAATAATAAAAGGACGCACAGCGTCCTTTTAAAACAATTACCCTTCGATTATTTATCAGCCGCTACTATGTCCCAGGAGGTAAATATGATAGTTGATAAGTTATACAAACAGGTTGAGGAAAAAGGTCATGTATGTATAGGCCTTGATACAGATTACAGTTATCTGCCGCAGTATTTTGCAAATAAATTTTCGACTAAGGGAGAAGCTGTATTTAATTTCAATAAAGAAATAATTGATGCCTGCTGTGATGTCGCGGCGTGCTTCAAGGTTCAGATAGCTTACTATGAAGCTATGGGGCTTGAGGGACTAAAGGCGTATTCAGATACACTGAAATATATTAATCAAAATGGTCATATTTCAATAGCTGATATTAAAAGAGGCGACATATCCAGAACTGCCGAAATGTATGCAGATGCTCATTTTAAAGGGGACTTTGAGGCGGACTTTGTTACGCTGAATCCATATATGGGTATAAATGACAGCTTAGAGCCTTTCATCAAATATATCAGAGAAAACAACAAGGGTATATTTGTGCTGGTGAGAACCTCCAACGGGGGAGCGAGAGATTTCCAATATATAAAGGATAAAGAAAAAAAACCGCTGTATGAGGCTGTTGCCGAAAAGGTTGAACAGCTTGCTTCTGAAATCAAAGGAGAATGCGAGTTCAGTTCTATAGGAGCTGTTGTGGGCGCAACAAATAATGAGGAAAGCTCGGCTCTCAGGCAAAAATTAAAATCAGCATTTCTTTTGATACCAGGATATGGTGCACAGGGAGGAACGGCAGAGGATACAGCAGCTTACTTAATAAATGGCAACGGAGCAGTAGTGAATTCGTCCAGAGGTATCCTTCTGGCATACAAAAAAGAAGAAAACGGAGAGTCCTGCTTTGGCTTATGTGCAAGAAATGAAGCAATCAGGATGAGAGATGATATAAAATCATTTATCCGGGAGGAAAAATGAAAGTAATTAAAAGCAAAATTACGAAAAATGAGGCCGTTGCAGAGAGAATTTTTAAATTATCCGCCGAATTTTCCGGAGAAATAAAACCGGGACAATTTTTTATGATTAAAACATTAGATAATTCATTTTTACTTCCGCGGCCTATAAGTGTAAATGATACCGGCAAAAATGAAGTTTCATTTTTATACAGAACGAAAGGCATAGGAACAACCAGAATAAGTGCAATGAGACAGGGCGACGAAATGCAGCTTTTCGGTCCTCTGGGAAATGGATTTGATATCAGTAAGCTTCAGGGCAGGATTGCGGTTGTAGGCGGAGGAATAGGGATTGCTCCACTTTTATATCTTGTCAAACAAATGGATAAAAAAACAGATGTATATTTGGGGTTTAAAGATTGTGTTTATTCTGCGGATGAATTTGAAAAATATGCAGGCAGAATGTTGATAGTTACAGAAGATGGCAGTAAAGGCGAAAGAGGATATGTGACGGATTATATTGACTATGATATGTATGATGCGATAGTTGCCTGCGGCCCCGAAATCATGATGAATAAAATAATTAATAAATGTAAGGAAAGTAATGTTAAGTGCTATGTATCATTAGAAAGAAGAATGGCGTGCGGTATGGGAGTGTGTCTTGGATGTACGGTTGCTACCAATGCCGGAAATAAGAGAGCGTGTAAAGATGGACCGGTTTTTTCGAGCGAAGAACTAATTTAGAAGGTGGTAAAATGGCTGATTTAAAAACTAAAGCAATGGGTTTTGAGTTTAAAAATCCTGTTTTGACTGCATCAGGTACTTTTGGCTTTGGAGAGGAATTTTCTGAAATATATGATTTGTCCGCACTTGGAGGCATATGCAGCAAGGGTCTTACACTTCTTGAGAGAAGTGGCAACACCGGAATAAGGCTTTGGGAGACTCCAATGGGATTAATTAACAGTATAGGACTTCAAAATCCCGGGGTTGAAAAATTCATAAATAAAGAGCTCCCAAAGATGAAAAATTACAATACTGTAATAATTGCTAACCTTGGAGGTCATTGCGAGGAAGACTATTTTGAAGGTATTTATAAATTAAATGACACAGATATTGATTTAATAGAGTTGAATATTTCGTGTCCAAATGTAAAAACAGGAGGAATGGCATACGGAGTAAAAGCATCCGTAGCCTATGACATAGTATCGAAATTAAAGAGGATATGTAAGAAACCGTTAATGGTAAAATTATCTCCAAATGCGGAAAGCGTTCCTGAAATGGCAATAGCGTGTGAAGAAGCCGGGGCAGATGGTTTGTCGCTTATTAATACAATACAGGCAATGGCAATTGATATTAAAAATAAAAAAGCGGTATTCGACAACGTTTATGCAGGATTGTCAGGTCCTTGCGTAAAGCCCATTGCTCTGCGTATGGTTCATGAGGCAGCTAAGTCTGTTAAAATACCTGTATGCGGCTTAGGGGGCATTATGAACACAGAAGATGTAATAGAATTTATAATGGCAGGAGCAACGCTGGTACAAATTGGAACAGCAAACTTTATAAAACCAACTGCTGCAATTGATATAATAAATGGTCTGTCGGAATATATGGACAGAGAAGGAATAAAAACATTGGAAGAAATCAGAGGAATAGTATAGGAACGAAAACTGAACAACGGCTTAACAATTACTGAACGATAGATTGTTCTATAATTTTCAATAAATAATTTGGAGGTAAACATGAATATAGATGTGGTTGAAATACTAAAAGAATGCGGTGCATTATTGGAAGGTCATTTTTTATTGTCATCAGGCAGACATAGCAACAGGTACTGCCAATGTGCCAAGCTTATGCAATATCCTGATAAAACCGAAATGGTTATATCCCTGGTTGCTGATAAGGTTAAAGACCTGGGCATAGATGTGGTAGTAGGCCCGGCGATGGGAGGAATAACAGCTGCTTATGAATTAGGCAGGCAGTTGGGAATAAGAGCTGTTTTTACAGAGAGAGAAAATAACATCATGACACTTCGGCGAGGATTTGAAATAAATGCCGGAGAAAGAATACTCATAATGGAGGATGTTGTTACTACAGGAAAATCTTCTGTTGAAACAGCAAATGTTTTGGAAGGCCTTGGGGGAAAGGTAATAGGTATAGGATGTGTTGTAGACAGAAAAGCAAGTGAAATACATCTTCCTATATACAGTGCAGTGGAACTGAAATTTGAAACTTATGATGCGGATAATTGTCCATTGTGCAAGGAGGGGTCAAAGCCTGTAAAGCCTGGGAGCAGGAAATTTTAATTATAAACTGACTTCCAAATAAAGTAAGCTACATAGAACAAAAAAGTTATGCGTCCATTCGAACTGCTGAGGTTGGAATGGACGTTACTTTATCAGCATATAAACAAGTTTGTTGTTTGTGTTAATTATTTACCAGCTGTTAAACAATGATTATTGGAAAAACAAAGGCCAGAATAACCACCAAATCGGGTTCTCACATCTTCCGTATCTGTCACAATAGGGATATCTGTAATATCGCATTCTTCTGTAGAAATCTTCATCATAATCTCTGTTATAATCTCTGTCGTAATAATTATCATATCTGTTATAGTATCTTTCGTCGTATCTGTTATTTCTGTCATATCTTGTGCCGTATACACTATTTACATCCTCGTCATATATACTGTAATCTCCGGTACGGTCATAGCTTTGAGGAATGTTATTATTATGGTCCATATATATACTCCTTCATATAAAAATTATATACTACAATATATGTTATGAAAGGTACATTGCTACTATATTTCCGGGGAAATAAAAAAGGAGTAATTAATTCAAAAAAAGAACATAACATTTAATATTAAATAATATGAGGTGATTATTTGTTCTCTGTTAAAATTAAATATCTTATATTGGCAATGATATGCTTTATGCTGGTATTTTTATCAGTCCATATTCCCTCAATAAATGTTATTTCAACAGCATCTAAGCCAGCTGTAAGGCTTCCGATAATTATGTATCATCACGTATTAAATGATAAAAGCAAATTAGGTAAGTATATAGTTTCAACGAAAGAAGTTGAAAAGGATATATTGTACTTAAAGGAACAGGGATATACGACAATTGTTATGGAAGACCTTATAAATTTTGTCTATAATAAAGCAGAGCTGCCTGAAAAACCAATAATGCTCACCTTTGATGACGGATATTACAGCAACTACACGTATGTTCTGCCGCTTTTGGAGAAGTATGACTGCAAAGCAGTAATTTCTATTATAGGAAATTTTGTTGACAGAAGTACAGCTGAGGGAGAATTTAATCCGGCATATTCATATTTAACATGGGATTTAGTTAAGGAGCTGGTTGACTCTCCTTATGTGGAAATACAGAATCATTCATACAATATGCACGAATTATGCGAAAGAAAAGGTTGTACGATAATGAAGGGTGAAACATATGAAGAGTATTCAAAAAATATGATTAATGACGTGGGAAGGCTTCAGGATGTTATTGAAGAAAAAACAGGCTACAGGCCTACAACCTTTACATATCCCTATGGGTTTGTATGTATTGAATGTAATGAAATTTTAGAAAAAATGGGATTTGTGGCGACCCTGTCATGCTATGAAGGGGTGAACATTTTAACTGGAAAAAAGGATGAGCTTTTTGAATTGAAGAGATTTAATCGTCCAAGCGGAATAAATCAGAAAAAATTTTTTGATCGGTTTAATAAATAAACAGTTTACTTTTTGTTCAAAAAGTATTAAATTATATATGTCGTCGTTTAATGCGGTGAATAACCAGTAACTGTATGCTACTGTGGCGCAGCTGGTAGCGCAACTGATTCGTAATCAGTAGGTCAGCGGTTCGAATCCGCTCAGTAGCTTAAATAAGAGCCTTGCATTGTTAATGCAGGGCTCTTATTCATTTATAAATACTAACGCAGATTCATTGATGATATTAAAATAAATTGTTGGATATATTTTTTAATTGTAACCTTTTTGTAATCATACTCAATATTCAGCGGGTCTATAATGAAAGGAAGGAACAGAAGGGGAGTCCCGAATAAGTTTTATGGGACATCCCCGTAATTTTATGATAAGGGAGAAAATTACATGATGAAAAAAATTACTTCTACACTTCTGGCGATCTGTGTGATTTTTTCGCTGACAGTTACGAATGTAAGTGCACAGGATGGATACCACGAAATCAACCGCCTGGAGTTTTGTCAAACTGCATGGCAAATGCTTGTTGACACTCAGTTGCTTAATAAAAATGAATCTGTCAGTGAGTCTTTTACAGACACTGATGATGTGGCGGTAGCCGGTCTTTATACAAATAAGATTATTTATGGCAAATCTTCAGACACCTTTGACCCTGCAGGACTTCTTACCAGGGAAGAAGCAGCCACAATTATGAATCGTATTTATGCTCTGATGAATAAGGATCAGTATGATACCGACTATACTGCTGATTTTAAGGATATGAAACAAATTTCTGACTGGGCTGTTAAAAGTGTTAATGTCATGAATAATTACGGCATTATTATAGGAACATCTGAGGGAAACTTTGAACCATTGGCCAAATTGACGACCAAGGATGCCGAACTAATGCTTCTGCGTCTTCAAAGGCTTGGTGCTTCGCAGTCAATCACGCAGCTGTCGCTTAAAGATGCATTGGATAATATTATAGAAAATCCGAGAAAAATTGGTACCCAGGGTGAACAAAAAGCTGCCCAATACATTGAGAATACCTTTAAAGATTACGGATACAACGTGGACAGACAAAAATTTGAATTTGCGGATAAGGATGCTATTAATAAGGAACAAATATCTAATGAAAGCTGCAATATCATTGCTGTAAAAACAGCATCAATACAAAATCCGGATATACTGGTTGTAAGTGCTCATTATGACACTGTTTCAGGAACTGTCGGTGCAAATGACGATGGAAGCGGTATGGCGCTTCTTTTGGAGCTTGCCAGAGCAGCAAAGAATATAAAAACAGATACCGAAATCAGATTTATTGCTTTCAGCGGGGAAGAGGAAGGTCTTCTTGGTTCAACATACTATGTCAACAATCTGCCTGAGCAGGAAAAGAGCCGCATCATTGGAGATATTCAACTTGATATGCTTGGACACTATATGAGTAAGAATGTACAAATTGCCACTCCAAACGGAGCTCCTACTCTTGTTGGAAATATGATTAATGAAAATGCAAGAGCAATTTTAGGAAGCAAGCTTCCAGAAGAAATTGAATATGCCAGCGACCACATGTCCTTTGTAACAGGAGGAATCCCTGCGGTACTTATTATGCAGGATAACCTTGGAGTTGAAAATCATAAGGTTTCTGACAATGCTTCAATTATAGACTATGGAAATATTAAGCCAATTGCTGACGTTCTTTTGAAAACTATCAAAGATATTGCTGATGACAGCACAGTTTCACTTTCTAAAAAAGCATATGAAGTAAGTGATATGAAAAATCCAGCATACATTTTTGGAGATGAAACAATATTCTATTTCGGTGAGAAAAAGCAGATTAATGACGGAAGTGCCGGAGGACCGGGAACACTGATCGGACAAAGACATGACGATGAAATTGATTGGGATTATGAAGAGTATCTTTATAATGCAAAGTGGCTCGGAATGGACAAAGCTATTCCTACCGTCTTTGAATATAGAGTAACATCTTCAGGCAGATACCTTCAGAGCATTTATATCAACACCGAAGAAGCAGGATATTCTCATCAGCAGACATTTGATATTTTGAAAAATAAATTTGGAGAGCCTTCATTAACTTCTGACAATGCAGAAAGCGGAAAAACTGATTATATATGGGAGGACAGACCTCATCAGAAGCAATATATTTTAACTCAAAATAACGGCAAGGAAGTCATCAATGTTTACAGCTCGTACTATGGATCAGGCGAAACAATTAATAAATATGATTTAACTCAGGGAATAGAAAAGTACAAAGATGCAGACCCTCTGGAATACAAGCTTTTAGAATTTACGAAAAAGTTAACTGCAAATTATCCTGAATATATTGATACTCTTGAAGTTTGGAGTGATGGTCTTTCTTATCAGCTTGGTGCTGAATATCTCACAACACCTGAAAAAAATGATAAGTTTACACTTCGAATTGATATTGAGGATGTATTTGATAAGGATGGGAATTTCAGAAATCTGGATAAGACTCTGTCTACCTTTGTTCATGAATTTGGGCACGTAATTACACTGAATGACACGCAGGTTGATATTTCAAAGCAGGATCCCAACAAGTTTTATTACACTGCTGAATCCTTTAAGGAAGGTTCATATATACTCGAGTTCTATAATAAGTTCTGGAAAGATTTGAACACAGAAACAGGAACGGAGTTATATAATGAAAAACCTGAATTATTTGTTGACCAATATTCATCACAAAATGTAAATGAAGATATTGCAGAAAGCTTTATGCTGTTTGTTATGTCAAATCGTCCTGCCGGCAACAGCATTGCAGAACAGAAGATAAACTTTTTCTACGATTATCCTGAACTGGTGAAGTTAAGAGAGAGCATTCGAGAAAACTTTGAATATTAATTTCATTGAAAGAAAACAAAAAAACCTCATTTGAGGTTTTTTTGTTTCTAACATTATACTTTATATTGATATTATTTTTAATTCTTATGCATTTCCACGAAGTCAGTTAAATTCTTATTTTTTTTTCAGTCTTACGTTTGGTTCGGAAGGCAATTTAAATAATGGTATAAATCGGTCCCAACCGGTAAGAGTCAATAGTAAAATTGACGCTACGGCTATAATAGCCATAAAGTTATATTTCATTAAATCGAAAGGAACAAAATTATACAACGGGTATACCGCATTTGCTATTCCAACATAGAATCCAATATAAACATGCCATGGAATCAGCTGAGAGCCGAAAACACCCAGGGCATCTGAAAACGTAGCATTTCTGAGTTTTAATTTATACATATCCTCTTCACTTGCCTCTACATTTTCATCAGTCAAATCCTTAATTATAGGACCTATTGTAACTATTTGAGCCATTTCATCTGCCAGTGCTGCATTGCCTATCAAAGATAATATTCCGTTTGCGAACATTAATTGTCTTACGTTTCTTGCTGTATTGGCGATAAAGTCAGACAGCGGTTTAAAGGCGTGCATTTTGGACATAATACCACCGAAAGCACCTACCCACATCATCATAACTATAACCCAGGAACCGGCATCTGCGAAACCGGTCATCATATAATCCAGAAATTGATGAGCAGATGTAATTGTTCCGGCAAATAAACCGAATATTAATGAAGAAATTAATCCTATCCCCAGGCAGGCTAATGTTGGCACACCTTTAACAGCAGTAATCAATACCAGTATTAATGGTATAATCATAAAAACAGGCACTCCACTTTTAACCTGATTTAACAGTTCAATTGCTGAGGGCCTTTCTATGGCCAGGGTGTCATAAACCTCTTTCGGTATTTGATTAATTGCATCAGCGGCATTACCAACTTCGCCTGGCATGCCTAAGCAAATTAATATAAAACATAAAGCGGCAAGGATTAAGCAAATAATAGACCAAGGACCCTGACTTCTGATTCTGTCTACTACTTGCACGCCTTGTATCCCTGAACTTACAACAGTAGTATCGGAAATTAAACCAATGTTGTCACCAAAACATGCACCTCCTGCTATGGCACAAGCTGTAATAACAGGATTTCCTCCGACAATATGGTTTAACCATAAAAAAATCGGTGCACAGGCAGCGAATGTTCCCCATGAGGTTCCTGTAGCAACCGAGAGAACAGCAGCTATTATAAAAGAAGTTACAGCAACTGTTTTTGCACTTATTCCCATTCCTAAAGCTAAATTAATTATGGCAGCACCCACGCCTGTTGCCATAAATGCTTCTGCCATGGCATAAGCCAACATTAAAATGAAAAATACCAGCTGCATTTCTTTAACATTTTTTACTGCTGAATCAACTAAATCATCAAATTTTGTTTTTTCAGTAACAGCAGCTATAATGGCTGCATAAACAACGGATATTGGTGCGATTTGTAAAATGTCAAGACCTAATGTTCCTAAGTTACTCGCTATCATTAATCCAGCCATTAAGAATACCGGTGATAACTTTAAAAAAGCAATCATATAATACCTACCTCTTAAAATTTTTTGCAAAGTATAATGTTATTAGTTAAAAAACTAACGGACGTATTATAACATATATATTTTGTAAACACAAGTTTGGTATTAATTAATAAAAAAGTGAATATTTTTATAGATTATATTTGATTTTTATATTTAATTGGTTTATAATTATATCAATATGCGGGTGTAGCTTAGTGGCAGAGTTCCGGCTTCCCAAGCCGGCTGTGTGGGTTCGATTCCCATCACCCGCTTTTGTGACAAGGGGACGGGGTTGTTGTCATCAACACGGATGACAACAACCCCGTCCTCTTTATATTATTTTAAAAATCTGCTTATTTTTCCTGTGTAGTAGAGTGATAATCTGTGTAATGCTCTGGTGCATGCTATATACAGGAGTTTTTTATCGTATTGAGTGTTATAATTTTCGTTATTAGTTTCGTAAACCATGACTGCGTCAAACTCCAGGCCCTTGGCCAGATAAACCGGAACGATTATTATGCCGGCCAGACTTTGAGCTCCAAGGTAGTCGATTAGCTTTACATTGATTTTTCCTTTTATTCTGAAATATAAGTCTGAAGCCTCTTTTCTGTTTTTGCAAATTACAGCAATTGAGTTATAACCTTGAGACCTATAATTGCTAATGTTTTTTATTATTTCATTTTCAAGATTTTCATAATCTTTTCTGTAAATAATTTCGGGTACTTCCTCATTGCGTTTAAAATATTCTGTACTTACACCTTCATCTAAAAATTTCTCACTGAATTTGCTGATTTCATATGAACTTCTGTAGCTTTTATTCAAAAATATCTTATTGCTTCTTTCAAAATTAAAAATAGAAATTATATCATCATAAACTGTCATATCACTTCTTTTCTCAACTGCCTGATTGACGTCACCGACTATTGTAAAGCGCGCTTCTTTAAACAGGTTTTTAAGCAGATGATAATGCATGGGGTAATAATCCTGAGCCTCATCCACAATTACTTGTTTTATTCTGGTTAGAGAATCTGTTCCTTCGGCTTTTATCTTCAAATACATCATGGCAATGCCATCAGCGTAAGGAATGTTATAGGGATCAGTAATTAAATCACTTGTGAAGTCAATAATTTCATCAATATTATCAGGAAGTGTCAAACCCCTTGCTAATTTTTTGAACAGCTTTTTATCACGGAACAGCCTTTTATACAAATCATAACTGTCAAATTCGGTAAACTTGTGAATATTATTTAAGAATGAAGAGGTTTCCCTGGCAGCGAGGACTCTTGTAAAAGCCTTAGTTTCAAATTCGTGCTGGTTTGATTTGTTTACCGCTTCCTCTATTTTACTTCTTCTTATATTCTTTTTATCATGAATTTTATCCATGATTCTGCTTTCAATGATCTTTAATTTCCTGGCGGTAGGCATATCAAGCTTTCTGCTTAAAATAAAGGCTTTTAAAAGCTGACGGGTTTCGATGATTTCACCGTCAAAGTATACATCTTCAAACGGAATCAGTCTTCGTTCAAAATATTTAATAAATCTCTCTATAATTTTCAAAAATACAATTGAGCCTTTAAATTCATCATATGACCTTAAAAAGTTTCTTTCTTTTTCGGTTCTTGCACATAGTATGTTTTCAAAGTTTTCACTTTTTGTTTTGACAGATAATTTATTATCAAAAAGCTGCACAAAAATATTTTCAAATGTATATTCATTTATATTATTTTCTCCCAGTTCAGGAAGTACATTTGAAATGTATTTAGAAAATAAAGTATTAGGTGAAATAACGATAATATTGTTTGAGCTCAATTTCAGGTTAAGTCCCTGATACAGTAAAAATGCAATTCTGTGAAGTGCAACTGAGGATTTTCCGCTTCCTGCAACCCCTTGAACCACTAGAAGGTCGTTATCCAAATCGCGGATAATTAAATCCTGCTGTTTTTGTATAGTCTCTACAATAGTTTTCATTTTGGAAGTCATATTTTGCGATAATGCTTCCATAAGCATTTCATCCACAATATTTACATTGCTGTCAAAAAAGTATTCTAATTTTCCATTTGTAATTTTATATTGTCTTTTTAATGAAACAGTTCCTTTTATTATTCCTGCGGGTGCCTTATATTCTACAGGGCCAAGCTCAGACCTGTAATAAATGCTGGAAATGGGAGCACGCCAATCATAGACTTTTATTTCATGTGTATTTTCATCCATTAAATTGAAAAGACCTATATATATTTTTTCTGTATCGTCATAACCATCTTCTGTGAAATCAATTCTTGAAAAATACGGACTGTCAATCATTTTTTCATATTTTGCAATTCTTTTTTCCAGCTCTGTGTAGCTGAATGTCTGAGAATTCAGCGCACTCAGATATTGATTCAAATCAGATAATTTATCAAAATCAGAAGAAGAGTGTGTGGTATTTTCCCACATTTCTTTTCTTGAAGCTATGAGATCAGATTTTTGCTCAGCCAGTCTTTCGGTTTCTAAATCCAATTTATATTTTAATAAATCGATTATTTCTTCAAGATAATTAATTTCTTCAATATATTTGTCATTGTATTCAGCCATTATTAAATCCCCTTTTGCAAATAAACCATGAATTATAAAATTGATATTTAATTGATTATTATATCATATTATGCATTATATGAAAAGACATTTCCTGTATATTAATTAAAATTAACTAATTTATTTTTATCAATATAAAAAATAGTGTTTGAAATAGTTTTATAAATGAAATGTTCCTAAAATTTAACTTGTTTTAACTTATTTTGCAAATATATAGATGACATTTATGGTATTTGGTGTATAATATTTACATAGAGTATTATGTGATGAGGGGATAAAAATTGATTGGCGAGAAGATAAGAAGTATTAGGAAAAGCAAGAATTTAACTATTGTTCAACTGTCAGAACAAATTAACGTAACATCAGGCTACATATCACAAATTGAAAGGGACTTAATTTCTCCTTCACTGGCAGTTTTAAAAAGGCTGGCAGTAGCCCTGGAAGTGCCTTTATCTGCATTATTTTTGGAGGAAAACAGTCAGGACGTAATAACAATACAGCAGAATGAAAGAACAAAGGTGAAGTTCGGCAATGTTAATTCCGAATTGGAATTTATAACACCTGTTTTTAATGAGAATGACAAGAACAATAATATTGAAGCATTCTTATTTAAATTAAAGCCTAAAACCTGGATGAGTGAGCATACTCTTATACATGAATCAAAGGTATGCATATATGTATTATCGGGAGAGATTCAATGTCATATTGGAAATAATATTTATGCTGTTTCAGAAGGTGACAGTATTTATGTTCCGGAAAACAACGGGCATATGATATTTAACAATAGTGATAACGAGTCGGAAGCCTTGTGCATAATTTCCCCGGCAATACATTAAGGTAATCCGTAAAAAATCAAACTGCATGTAATAAATGGCTGGAATCTCTCTCGTTTCTGTACCGAGACGGGAGTTTTTGTAATATAAAAATATATAAATACCAGGAGAAAAGGTATGTTGGATATTAAAAGAATCAGAAAAGATCCGGAAGAAGCAGAAAGTTTGCTGAAAAGAAGAAATCCTGATTTAAGTCTTGACAAGGTTCTGGAGCTGGACAAAATAAGGCGTGAAAGACTTGTTGAGATGGAAAATATGAAAGCAGAGCAGAACAGGGTTTCCAGGCAGGTGCCTTCAGTGAAAAAGGAAGGAAAGGATGTAACAGGTGTCCTTAAAGAAATGAAAGGTTTAGCCGAAAAGATAAAAATTCTTGAGGCTGAAATAAAAGAAATTGATGCGGGAATTGAAAAAGAGCTGCTGGCTATTCCAAATATTCCAAACCCTCACATTATTGTTGGGGCATCTGATGCTGATAATAGGGAAGTAAGAAAATGGGGGGAGCCGAGAAATTTTGATTTTGAGCTAAAAGCTCATTGGGATTTGGGAGTTAATCTGGAAATTCTGGATTTTGAAAGAGCAACTAAGATAACCGGCCCCAGGTTTTCCATATATAAGGGAGCCGGAGCGAGGCTGGAAAGGTCAATAATAGGTTATATGCTTGATAAGCACACTTCGGAACATGGGTTTACCGAAATCTCCCCTCCTTACATGGTTAACAGGGACAGCATGCTTGGAACAGGGCATCTTCCTAAATTCGAAGAAGACATGTTCAAGCTGAATAAAAAGGATTATTACTTGATTCCCACAGCCGAAGTACCAATAACGAATCTTTACAGAAATGAAATTTTGGATGATTGTGATCTTCCTATGTATATGACTGCTTATACACCGTGCTTCAGATCAGAAGCAGGCTCTGCCGGAAGAGATACAAGAGGTCTTATAAGAAACCACCAGTTTGATAAGGTGGAAATGGTTATATATTCGACCAAAGAAGATTCCTACAGACAGCTTGAGGTTTTGACAGGCTTTGCCGAGGAAATACTAAGAGAGTTGGGGCTGGCATACAGGTTGGTCGAATTATGTACAGGAGATATAGGATTCAGTTCAGCAAAGACCTATGATTTGGAAGTATGGATGCCAAGCTACAACAGATATGTTGAAATTTCCTCCTGTTCAAATTTTGAAGATTTTCAGGCAAGAAGAGCAAACATCCGATACAGAACAAAAGACAGAAGCAGGCCTGAATTCATTCACACACTAAACGGATCCGGTCTTGCCGTGGGAAGAACATTTGCCGCAATATTAGAAAACTTTCAAAATGAGGATGGTTCAATTACAATTCCTGAGGTATTAAGACCTTATATGAGAGGAATGGAAACTATAAGTATATAATATAAAGTTGTAAGTAATAATTTTACGCTATATGCAAAACATAAACAGCAGTTACATTTTAATTTTGGGGAGGAAGAATGTTAAAAATAGGATGCCACTTGTCAGTATCAAAGGGTTATGAAGCAATGGGAAAGGATGCCTTGAGCATAGGGGCCAATACGTTTCAATTTTTTACACGCAATCCGAGAGGAAGTAAGGCTAAGAACATAGATGCTGTTGATGTGGGAAAATTAATAAAAATTATTGAAGAAAATCAATTTGGAAAATTAATTGGTCATGCTCCGTATACATTAAATATCTGCTCGTCTGATGAACGAACCAGAGAATTTGCATTGGAAGTAATGGAAGATGACTTGGAGAGAATGGAATATCTACCCGGTAATTTTTATAATTTTCATCCGGGAAGTCATTTGAAACAAGGGTCAGACAAAGGCATTGAGTATATAATCCAGGCCTTGAATAAGGTAATAAAGCCTGAACAGACAACCATTGTTCTGCTTGAAACAATGTCCGGCAAAGGAACAGAAATAGGCAGATCATTTGAAGAATTGAAACAAATAATAGAGGGCGTTTATTTAAAAGAAAAAATAGGAGTGTGCCTTGATACCTGTCACGTCTATGACAGCGGATATGATATTGTAAATGATTTAGATGGCGTGTTAAATAATTTTAATAGTGTTATAGGACTTGACAAATTATATGCCGTTCACTTAAATGACAGCAAAAATCCTTTTGAAAGCCATAAGGACCGTCATGAAGGTATAGGCAAAGGATACATAGGTGTTGAAGCCATCGGAAGAATAATTAATCATCCTGATTTATATAAACTGCCATTTTTTCTGGAAACACCAAATGATTTGAGGGGCCACTCAGAGGAAATCAAACTGCTGAAGAATTTATACAAATGGAAAATATGAAAGCATAAGTTAATTATTTACATAATGATTTGCAAATTTAATAATGCATTTTGTCGAATTATATTATATAATAAAAATAATATAAATTGGAGGATGCTTATGAGAAAAATCAGTAAGGTACTGTCCGTATGCCTTTTAATAATTATACTTACAAATACTACGGTATTTGGGGAAATAAACATTAATCAAAACATAAACGCCGCATTATTGGGGGACCTGGAAACCGGAGAAATTCTATACGAATATAACATAGATGAACAATTAGCAATAGCGAGTATATCTAAGCTTATGACATATCTGATCATGATGGATGCCGTAACAGACGGTAAAATTTCATTGGATGATGATGTTGTAATAAGCGGACATGCCGCTGCAACAGAGGGAAGCAGATTTGGCTTGGTGTCCGGAGAAACAGTCAAGCTAAGCATGCTGGTGAAAGGAATGCTTGTTGTTTCAGGCAATGACTGCGCAACGGCAATTGCCGAGTACGTAGGCAAGACCGAGGATAATTTTATTACAATGATGAACGAAAAAGCATCAGACCTGGGGCTTCTTTCAGCCAGCTTTATAAATCCTCACGGATTACCTATAAATGATGAAGATACAGGTCAAAATCACATGTCCGCATCGGACCTGTACAAGCTTTCGAGGCACATATTGATTAAGTATCCGCAAATTTTGGAGGTTACTAGGCTGCAAGAGCTTGCAGTACCTGAAAGAAATCTTAGGAAAACTGCAACAAACCCTGTAATTGGTGTTATTGAAGGGATAGATGGACTTAAGACCGGATATACAGATAAAGCGGGAATGTGTCTTATATCAACAATGCCGATAACAGGAAACGGGCATGATTTCAGACTTATAGGAATAATTATGGGAGCCAAGAATTATGATGACAGGGTGAATAAGACCAAGGAGCTTCTGGAATACGGAAAAAATAATTTTACCTATAACAAGATTACAGATAAAACACAAGTAGTGGACAAAGTTTATATAAATAATTCCAAGGATGGCAGAATAGATGTTTATCCTGCTGAAGATTACAATAAATTAGTAAAAAATGATGATATAATAAGTACAAAGATTTCATATAATGATACTGTGAAGGCGCCTTTAAAGCAAGGAGACAAAATAGGAACAATAAGTATATTTGTAAATAGTGAAGAAATCGGACAGGTTGATGCCACAGTAAATAAGACAATAGAAAAGGCAAATATACTTGTAAGAATATTAAGATTCTTTGGAAATTTGTTTGTATAAAATTAATATACCAGTATTTGTTAAGGATTTAATATTTTGAAATAATTTCAATATATATAAAAAGATGGATGTAAATAATATTAATTTCACTAAGTTTTAAATCACGTTTTTATGTTGTAAAATAAATACTTTTGTTAGAAACATATAAAATATTGATTATAATTATAATAAAAACCAGGATATTTATTAAAAACTTAACAGGAGATTTGAAGGTCGTGGATATTGACAAATAAGAAAAAATAGTGTATATTCGTTAATAAGTTTTAGTGCATCTGTAGCTCAGTAGGATAGAGCAGTGCCCTCCTAAGGCATGTGCCGGGGGTTCGATTCCTCTCAGGTGCACCATTTTTATAAACCGTATGAAAACGAATTCACGATATTAATAAAATTAGCGTATGCTAATTTTTATTATATATATTAATCTTGGAGGGGAAAATGAAAAAGATAGTATCACTTTTGTTAGTATTAACAATGATTTTAACAGCTTGTTCCAGTGGGACAGCACCCGGACCTGCAGAAAAACCATCAGGAACCGATGAACCTGCGACTGGTGAGGATGTAACAGAAGGCGGCAAATATGCTAAAGAGCAAGTATACAAGTATGCATATGCAGAAGAAATTACAACTCTCAACTATCTTATAACTACAACCTGGGTAGATATGAGTGTTTCTGCGAATCTTGTGGATACCTTGGTTCAATACGACAAGTACGGAGTGCTTCAACCTGCCCTGGCAGAAAAGTGGGAAGTATCTGATGACGGTCTTGAATGGACATTTCATTTGAGAGAAGGAGTTAAATGGGTTGATTACGAAGGCAATGAAGTAGCAGAAACTACTGCGAACGACTTTGTCTCATCTGCTCAATATATATTGACAAAGAACAACGAATCTGAATCTGCCAACATTGTATATTCCGTTATAAAAAATGCGGAGGCATATTATAACGAAGAAATAACTGATTTTACACAGGTTGGAGTTAAAGCCAAGGATGACTATACACTGGTATACACTCTGAAAGAACCGGTTCCTTATTTTGAATCCATGCTGACCTACGTAAGCTTTTTCCCTGTTTACGGTCCGTTTTTGGAAGAAATGGGAGAATCCTTCGGAACTGCAAACTCAACCTTATTATATAACGGACAATATTTATTAACTGAATTTGAACCTCAAATGCAGAGAATTCTTACAAAAAACGAAACATACTGGGATAAGGACAATATATTTGTAACAGAGCTTAACTATAAATACAATAAGGAAGCCATGGCTTTAGGCGGAGAGCTGTTTAAGAGAGGAGAAGTTTTACATGCAATCATTCCTCCCGCAAATCTTGACGAATGGATGAATAATCCTGAACTGAAGGATAAGGTATCTCCTGACAGATTAGGAACTTACACATATTTCTATGCATTTAACTTTAAACCTCAGTTTGACGCGGAGTATGAGCCTGAAAACTGGAAGATAGCAGTAAATAATTCTAATTTCAGAAAGTCTATAATGTCCGGCTTCAACAGAGTTGCAGCAATGACAACAGAGGATCCTTACAATCCTGAATATAGAATAATAAATACTATTACGCCTCCTAACTTTGTTTCTCAAAATGGGTTGGATTACACAGCAACGGGTGACCTGGCAGCTTTAAAAGACAAGGATATCTTCAATGATAAAGAAGCTTTAAGCTATAAGGAAAAGGCTGTTGAAGAGCTTACTGAAGCAGGTGCAAAATTCCCTGTAAAAATACTGATGCCGTACAATACAGACAGCTCATATTGGGCTATGGAAGCTCAGGTTGTTAAACAACAGCTGGAAACATTGCTTGGAACAGATTATATTCAAATTACACTTTTGCCGCATGCTCCTACAGGATTCCTTGACGGAACAAGAAGAGCAGGAAACTATTCATTTATGATGTGTAACTGGGGTCCTGACTATGCTGATCCTCAGACGTATACTGACCCGTTCATACGCGATGGAAACTATAATTTCCCCGAATTTACAACAGAAGTGGATTCAAATGGAAAGAATATCTATGATGTCTATGAAGCAATGATTAACGAAGCAAAGGCAGAGCTTATTGATTTGTCTAAAAGATATGAGTTGTTTGCCAATGCGGAAGCATATTTAATTAATAATGCTTTTGTAGTTCCCTTTAATGTAAGTGGAGGAGACGGATATGTTGCATCTGTGGTACTTCCGTTTGAAAGACCTTATGCGCCTTTCGGAATAGCAACAATGACATGGAAGGGTGCCAGACTTCTGGCCAAACCAATAAGTACGGATGAATTCAATAAGGCCCAGGAAGAATGGCAGGCAGAACGTGACGAAGCTTTGAAGGAAGCAGCTGAATAGTTCTTAAATAAGGGCTCTTGCAGCCCTTATTTACTTTTATTGCAGACTTTCATGATGTCAATATATTTTAAATTTGAATCGAAATAGAAAGCGAGGCGTTATTATGAAGTATTATGTAACAAGACTTTTAAGATCCTTCTTAACGCTAATGATAGTTATAACAATTGTATTTTTATTGATGCGTCTGATGCCTATTGAGGGATACTTTGGCAAGAGCTTTGACAAGCTGGATGCAGCTCAGATAGAAGCAAAGCTGAAAAACTTAGGACTTTTAGATCCGTGGTATAAACAGTTAAAGGATTTTTACGGTGATTTACTGAAAGGGGACTTAGGTCAATCAATTACTTACAGACCTAAGGTTGATATTACTAAAATATTAGGAGATAAATTAATAACATCACTGCGTTTTGGTCTGGCATCTTTGACATTGTCATTGTTTGTAGGGCTGAGTCTGGGAATTTTAATGGCACGGTATAAAGGCAAGTTCTGGGATAAGTTCGGAACATGCTATGTTGTTGGTGCCAATGCGGTTCCTGCCGTAATATATTACCTGCTCATACAGGTGTTTTTCACGGGCATATTCAATCTGCCTCTGCTTTATGACAAAACAAACCCCAAAAGCTGGATACTTCCGGTTCTTTGCTTATCATTGGTCAATATTGCTTATTATGCCATGTGGATCAGACGCTATATGGTTGATGAATTAAATAAGGATTATGTGAGACTGGCCAGGGCAAAGGGGCTCAAGAATAAAGAGATTATGATTAAGCATGTAATGCGCAATGCGTTTGTTCCAATGGCACAGTACTTGCCAGCATCAATATTGTATACGGTTTCAGGTTCCATCTATGTGGAATCATTGTTTTCAATTCCGGGAACCGGAGGGCTTTTAGTTACGGCAATACAAAGACAGGATAATACACTGGTTCAGGCACTTGTACTCTTATATTCATCAATAGGAATTATAGGACTGATGCTGGGAGATATATTGATGGCAGCATTTGATCCTAGAATAAAATTAGGAAATGAAGGAGGATCCAGATAATGACCGGCAAGAAGTTAATAAATAAAATGGCAGACAACATTGATCCATCCTTATTTGAGTTTGCTGAATATGATGAATCTAAAAGTGAGCTGACAGGTTATTCCAACTACTCATTTTGGAGATCAACCTTTCAGGTTTTCATGAAAAACAGGGTTGCGGTGGCACTTTTGTTTTTAATAGCGGTTGTTGTTTTATTCACTGTAATACAGCCGCACCTGCCAAATCAAAAAAGCCCTACGCAAATATATATTAATCCTGAAACAAATTTACAATATAGGAATGTACGACCGAATGATGAATTCTGGTTTGGTTCAAACTCAATCGGTCAGGATTTATGGGCGCGTATTTGGAGCGGGACAAGGACATCACTGTTAATTGGTGTTGCAGTAGGCTTATTTGAAGCAATTGTCGGAATAACCATAGGAGCATTATGGGGCTATGTAAGAAAGCTTGATGCCATAATCACAGAAATATATAATGTCTGGGACAATATACCTTCCACTGTTGTTCTTATTATACTGACCTATGTTATGAAACCGAGCATAACTACTATAATTTTTGCTATGTGTATGACAGGATGGCTTGAAATGGCAAGGTTTGTTCGAAATCTTATAATAATTATCAGAGACAGGGAATACAATTTGGCATCCAGATGTCTTGGAACTCCCACAAGCAGAATAATAACCAAAAATCTGCTTCCATACCTGGTATCTGTTATTATGCTGAGGATGGCTCTTGCAATACCGGCTGCAATAGGTAATGAGGTATTCCTTTCTTATATCGGAATGGGATTGCCGCTGGATGTACCTTCGCTGGGCAACCTGGTAAATGAAGGAAGAGCAATGGTTATGGATCCGAATCAACGATATCAGTTATTTTTCCCTGCTGCAGTTATATCTGTTGTAACTATATCCTTCTATGTTATCGGCAATGTGTTTGCAGACTCTGCTGATCCAAGAAATCATGTGTAGGAGGTAAGGTATGGCACAGAAAACCATTGAAGAAATTATGAACAGTGAAGTAATACTTTCTGTTGAGGACTTAGTTATAAAATTTAATCTGCGCGGACAGGAGCTAACAGCTATCAGAGGTGCTTCTCTTGATTTGCACAAGGGAGAAAGCCTTGCAATAGTTGGAGAATCCGGTTCAGGAAAATCAGTTTTTAATAAATCGTTTATGGGACTGCTGGATGGAAACGGAAAAATTGAATCCGGCTCAATAATGTATAAAGGCCGGAACCTGGTTGAATATAAAACAGAAGATGACTGGATTAAAATAAGAGGAAAAGAAATTGCAATGGTATTTCAGGATCCTATGACATCATTGAATCCTCTTAAGACTGTAGGTAAACAGGTACAGGAGTCCATTGAGCTTCATCAGAATTTAAAAGGTGAAGAAGCTAAGAAATTAGCGGTTGAAATATTAAATGATGTTGGAATTTCCGATCCTGAAAGAAGATACAAGCAATATCCCCATGAATTTTCAGGCGGTATGAGGCAAAGAGTTGTTATAGCAATAGCGGTTGCATGCAACCCTGATATATTGATATGCGACGAGCCTACGACAGCACTGGATGTAACAATTCAGGCACAAATTCTTCAATTATTGAAAAACCTTCAGGATAAATATGATTTGACTATTATTTATATTACGCATGACTTGGGAGTTGTGGCAAATGTAGCAGACAGAATTGCCGTTATGTATGCCGGAGATATAATTGAGCTTGGGTCTTCAGAAGAAGTATTTTTTGATCCGAAGCATCCATATACATGGGCATTGCTTTCATCACTGCCTCAGCTTGGAATAAAGGGAGAAGCCTTGTATTCAATTAAAGGAACACCTCCTAATTTATTCAAAGAAATAAAGGGTGATGCATTTGCACCGAGAAATCCACATGCATTGAAAATTGATTTTGTTGAGAGACCTCCGTATTTTCAGGTTACACCTACTCACAAGGCCAGGACATGGCTTTTGGACCCAAGAGCTCCAAAGGTAGAACCACCTCCTTTAATTAAAAAGATGCAGGATATGTATGTAAAGAGAGGTGATACTGTTGAATAATAAGGAAAAACTGTTAGAGGTTAAGAATTTAAGAGTAGAGTTCGGCAGGAAAAATAAAAAATTTGTTGCTGTCAATGATGTGAGCTTTAATATTTACAAGGGAGAAACATTTGGTCTTGTAGGGGAATCCGGTTCAGGAAAAACAACCATCGGAAGAGCAATCATACGAATAAACCCTGCGGCGTCCGGAGAAATAATTTATAGAGGTCAAAAAATCAGCGGGAAAATTGACAGTAATTTAGATAAAGAGCTTACAAGAAAAATTCAGATGATATTCCAGGACCCTATGGCGTCATTGAACGAGAGAGCTAAGGTTGACTATATAGTATCAGAAGGATTGTATAATTTAAAAAATTACGGCACTGAGGAAGAGAGAAAAAGAAAAGTTGAGCAGGCACTGCTTGATGTGGGTTTGCTTCCGGAATTTGCAAGCCGTTTTCCTCACGAATTTTCCGGCGGACAAAGACAGCGTATAGGGATAGCAAGAGTTCTGGTTATGGAACCGGAGCTTGTAATAGCCGATGAGCCCATATCTGCTCTTGATGTGTCTATTCGTGCACAGGTTATAAATCTGCTGGCAGAGCTGCAGAAGCAAAAAGGTCTGACCTATTTGTTTGTTGCTCATGATTTGTCTGTTGTGAGATTTATTTCAGACAGAATAGCGGTTATTCATAAGGGAAATATAGTGGAATTGGCAGAAACGGAGAAGCTGTTTGCAAATCCCCTTCATCCGTATACGAAATCATTGCTTTCAGCTATACCTACTCCTAACCCGCGAGTTGAAAGAAATAAAAAAATAGAAATTTATGAGCCGGCTAAAAGCCATTATGACTATGATAAATATCCTCCTCATTGGGAAGAAATAGAGCAGGAGCATTTCATATTGGCAAACGAAAGAGAATTGGAAGGCTATAAATTAAGGTAGCATTAAAGATTTTGCGGACTATACAAAATGTAATTAGATGAGGAATTATCCTTGCAATCAAATTATAATAAAATTGATTACGGGATGATTTTTTGCTGTTTACGGCTGTAAGACTGTCATTTTCTGATGTACTTAAAATGCAAAATAAAATATTGACATATCGTGTACTATACTATATAATACAGTTACTGTACTAAGTGTATTAGTACACATAATATTGCTTAAGCAGCAGGAGCGGAATATGAAACAAATTAATATAGTGCTCACACAAACAAATACGGTTATTTCAAGAACACTGAAGGCAGTCTCAAAAAAGCCATATAACCACATTTCAATATCATTTGATGATAATTGCAAAACAATGTTCAGCTTTGGAAGAAAAATAACATGGTTTCCTCTGATAGGAGGATTTGTAAAAGAAAATCCGGACAGCGGAGTATTTAAAATGCACCCTGATACAAGATGTAAAATATATAAGCTGGAGGTTACTGATGCGGATTACAATACGATTACCAGGAGACTGGAGAAATTTCTGACACAGCCAAACAGTTTCAGGTATAGTTTTTTAAATGTTTTTTTAATTTACTTCAATATACCTCTGCAGAGAGAATACTGTTATGTATGTTCAAGCTTTGTTACATATTTATTGTGGGGGATAATTCCATTTAACAAGGAAATTTCACTTGTAGTTCCTGATGACTACAATAAGCTTGATTTAAAAGAAGTATATGAGGGTAAGCTGACAGAATATGTAAACGGAAAAGTTGCCTGCAGTAATATTTAGTCCAAGGAGGTGTAAGATGATTCAAATAGATAATAATAGTTCAAAAGCTCTATATGAACAAATTTATGAAGAAATTACAAGGCTGATTTTATCAAAAGTATTTAAGCCTGATGAAAAACTTCCGTCTGTAAGAGAGCTGGCTGCAATGATAAAAATAAATCCAAATACGATTCAAAAAGCATATAAAAGTCTGGAAGAAGACAATTATATTTATACTGTGAAGGGAAAGGGCAACTTTGTTAATGATTCTGCGGAATTAAGGAGCCTGCATATTAAAAAAATGGAAGATGAATTGATTGATGCGGTCAAATCCTTAAAGGATTTAGGCTTGAAGGATGATTATATAATTGGATTAGTTGAGAAAATACTTAACCACAGTGAGGGATAGGGAGGTCGTATGTTAAAAGTAGACAATTTAAGCAAGAAATTCGGTGAATTTCAAGTTTTAAACAATATAAGCATAAATGCAGAAACCAGTCAGATATATGGCCTGGTGGGCTCCAACGGATGCGGGAAAACAACATTGCTGAAGCATATAATGATGATTTTCAGGCAGGACGAAGGAAATATTTTTTATAATGACATTCAGGTAAAAGAAGATTCTGAAATTATAAAGGACTTCTACTATGTTCAGGATAACCTGTTTTTTCCTTACCAGTTTACATTGAGCAAGTTGTTTGCTTATGAAAAGTTAATGTATAGGAACATGTCAGAAAATAAGTTCAATGAGCTTGTGAGTTACTTTAATATAGATAAGAATAAAAATCTTAACAAGATGTCCAAGGGGCAAAGGAAGCAGGCTGCATTTATTATAGCCGTTTCGGCGCAGCCGAAGGTATTACTGCTGGATGAAATAGTTGACGGATTAGATGCGGTTATAAAAAGGAAATTCTGGGATGTTTTAATACAGGAAGTTATGGACAATGAAATGACTGTCATAATTTCGTCACACGACTTAAAAGAATTAGACAACATATGCGATAAAGTAGGCATAATGCACGAAGGAAAAATACTTAAAGAAGAAAATCTCGAAAAGATGAAAGATGAAATAAAAAGAGTTCAGTTTGCCGTTGAGGGTGAGTTTGAAGCTTCCGAATTCAGTGAATACAACATAATTAAATCCGTAAAAATCGGAAGTATAAACATATGCACATTGACGGGGGATTCAGATGAATTTAAGAAGAAATTGGAAGGCAAATTTAAGGTTCTTTTATTTGATAAGCTTTCAATGAGTCTTGAGGAAATATTTATTACAGAGCTGGGAGGTGCAGGATATGGAACAGAAAAAAAATAATATATTTATGCCGCTTCTTTTAAATTCATTAAAGACGAAGAAAAACTGGTTTTTTCTATCTACGGTAATAATATTCGTAACAACTATGTTAATACCTCTTATACTTGGAATTGACAAAGGATTTTTCATATTTTTCGGAATATTTGAAACCTTTGCACTGGTATTTATAAATTGTCTGGTTGACAACAGCTTTCTTCACAATGATTCAAAGCTTGCTTATTACAAGTCAAAACCCGTAACTTTCAGGGAGCAGGTTTCTGTAAATATTATTATCAATTTGACTTTTGCCGCGTACCTGCTTTTTCTGATAGTGTTATCTGTAGCCTTTAAGAACATTGACTATAGAATACTGGAAACTTTTAAATATGTAATTCCATGGCTTTTGTCAGGTATATTTTTATCATCACTGTCTTCCATACTATCGGGAAACACATTGGTTGCCGGAGTAATGACTTTATTCAATTTTGCACTGCCGGGTATAATTTATCTGATAATTCAATTTATGTTTTCTATATTGGAAAATATAGTTGCGGGATTCAGCGCCAGAGTTTTGATGGATTATTTTGTAAGCACATTTTATAAATTAGAATATATATACTTTGGTGTATATTCAGATAAACCTTTGGATTGCGTATACTTTCTGCTGTTAGGAATTATACTGGTCGGCATAACACTTTTAATATTTAAAATGCTTAAGAAAAGAAAAAATGAAAACACAGGAAATTTTATAGTCTTTGATGGATACAAGTATTTTGTTTCCGTACTTGCCAGCTTAATAGTTCCTGCATTTTTCTCAATAACAGGTAATACCGGAAGCATAGTCAATGAAATAATTGTGTCTCTTTTAATAGCCGCGCTGACATACTATATTATTATTGCTGCTATAGAAAAATCATTCAGAATATCAAAGCTTTCCATAAAAGTATTTTCTGTGAGCATGGCTGTTTTTATTGCGGTAACAGGAGTAACCGTCGCGTTTGCGAATCGGTACAAAAATGAAGTTCCTGATGCTGATAATGTAAATGCAGCTTATATAGGAAGCAATACATGGATTTATAATTATATCAAGAGATACATCGGTGATAATGGCGGAATAAATGAAGACAATATTTTGGAAATTCAGGGCAAGTTTAATGTAATATTGTTTACAGATAAAGAAAGCATTAAAACTATAACTGAAATGCACAAGGAAGTTCTCTCTGATGGAAATTATAATAATGGCGATTACTATATGAATGATATAGTTATAATCTACTATATGAATGATGGCAGCTACATTATAAGAGACTATAATATAAACAATGATACTAGTGCCGACAATGAAGCAAAGGATGAAACTGCGGCCAAATTGCTAAACTCTCAGGAATTCAAGAAAAAGAACTACTACTATCTGTACGATGAAAAGTATTACTCAAAAAATAATTACAATATAAACGTCCGATTGGAGCATGATGCCAGAGATGCGGATGCTGCAGGCATTAAAAATATCAATATAGATGAAATAAGAGATTATCTGATAAAAGATATTGATAAAAAATACAATAGCACAAAGTATTCATTTATGGCATTAACCAGCTATAACTATGATATGCCCCAAAAAGATTATAAGGAAATGGGTTATTATTTAAATATAACTGTTCGAAACAACGATGATGATTCGAAAGATTATACGTACATGATACAATTAGATGAAAGCTTTGAAAATACAAGGAAATATTTAAATTTAAAATAAGTGATATCATTTCCGTATACGTGGGTGATGATACAATTATTCATTCTTTTGCCTCTGTACTTGTAGGACTTCCAAAATCCATTACAGCCTTGGGTATGTTCCTTGTTGAAGCAGTTTTGGACTTTATAATTCCGTCTGCAACAGGCAAGGCTGCGACTACTATGCCTATAATGATACCTCTTGCTGACGTGGTGGGAATCATAAGACAGCTTACGGTTTTAATATACCAGTTTGGGGATGGCTTTGCAAGCTATATAGAACCTACATCAGGTACTCTGATAGCAACATTGGAAGTGGCAAAAATATCCTATGAAAAATGGGTGAAATTCCTATTTCCAATTTGGGCAATATGGATGGTAATGGGCGGTGCATTCGTTATGATTGCTGATTTAATCAACTACGGTCCATTCTAAATATAATAAAACTGTTAAGGGCCTCAGGTAAAATTACACCTGAGGCCTTTAAAAATAAAATTTATTCCACATATGTTTCCAGTCTGTCTGCGGAGATTTTTTCACATGATGACCGTTCTATAACGGTTTGAATGTACATTTCAAACATATTTATTATAGGCTTTTCTGTGGAGTAATAATAGTTATAGGATTTTTCATCCGTATAAATATTTGTGTTGGCAACTGCTATTGATGAGGGTGATAAAAATATGGATGGCGTACTGCCGTGGTTTCGCACATTGAAGTCAATAGTATCTGAAATAATATAGAATTCAATATTGTTATTTTCCCGCATACAGCTGCATATGTTTAAAATATGCTCTTTTACCTGTTCCTTTGTAAACTTATGCTTGTGCCCTCCTATTTCTATGATGCCTGAGTTTATGTACTGCAGGAGCATGGATTCGTAAATGAGGATTCGTATGCTGTTATGTCGGGTATATTTTTCGAACGTATTGCTGACCTGAACAAGGTAGTTAACGTGTTCATTCCATTCCACACTTTCCATATCAGCTTTTTTATTATCAATCAAAAAGCTGATAATACCTTTCGGAATTAAAATTGCAGGAGATTCTGAAAATAAAATACATAACTCATTTTGCGTCAATTGATTTAATTGAACATTGGTTTTTCTTAAGGATATTGGGACTACATAACTCATTGCCTTTTCCATGTGCGGCTGAATAAGCCGGTAGCTGTTTTTAACAGCCTTTATATATTCTTCGTCAAAGCTGTAATAACATAAAAATACTACATTTTTTAAATTTACTACATTCATTGCAAATGCATTGTTGACAACCAGGATTTCAGGCACCTCATTCTTTTGCTTATATATATTAAAGTCAATAAAATAATCTCCTGATGTTAATGAAAGAATATTATTACAAAATATTAAAGGATTGTATGTATAGTTTTCAAAATAAGTACACATGTTTATTTCTAGTGTATCCAGCTTCATCTCGTGCAAAACTGCAATTATTTCTTCCATTTGATATTCAAATTGCTGAAAAAGATTCATTGTGGTGTTAATGGTAATGTTCTTAATGCCGCTGTATTCAAGCTGTCGAAGCACCTTTACCAGAAGGTCTGTTATTTCTGCTTCTGAAGTGATAACAGAAATATTTTTATTCATGTTATTTTCCAGTGCTGAAAATCCTAAATCGGAATAATATGCGCTTATCAAGTCAGATTTTACTTTATAGGAATCATCACCGGCAAAAATATTTGCAAGCTTTTCACAAACAAAATCGATGTTTTTTTCAGAAGGTAATTTATTACCTGTAATCCACTTACTTAAATAGGTCGGATCATACCCCAGTTTTTCAGAAACGACGTTTGCCTTGGTGCTGCTGTCTGATATTAGCTTTTTAAGCAATTTTCCAAAATTATTATCCATATGCTATCCTCATATAATTTTTGCTTAGTACTTGTACCTATTATATCACAAAAAATGAATCGATGGAATACATAATTAATAAAATGAAATTAATGACTAAAATATTCTGCATATTAGTTCAATTGAATTTAACTAAATATATGCTATCATGGGTTATAAGCAGTAAAGATTAAATCAGATACTGTTACAAAGAAAACGTATACAAATTAAAAGCGGAGGAAGATATGGAAAATAAGACTAATTTACCTCAAATTATCGCAATAGGCGGGGCCTTCATGGGATTTGTAATCGGCTCAAGCTTTGCATCAGGTCAGGAGTGCCTGCAGTATTTCAGCGGTCATGGAATTTGGGGAAGTGTAGGGGTTGGAATAATTGCATTCATATTATATGTGTGGTTTAACACTGTAATTATTGAGGATGGCAGAAATTTAAAATTAAAGCAGACAAATAAGATTTTTGAATTTTATTTGGGAAAGTATCTGGGAACATTTTGTGAATGGTTCACTCCAATTATGCTGTTTTTTGTTTATGCACTGATGATATCTGCTGCAGGCTCAACATTCCAGGAGTACTATGGGATAAACGGCAACATAGGAAGAATTATAATGGTAATTGCTTCTTTGGCGACAGTTTTGCTGGGACTAAAAAAACTGGTCCGGATAATCGGATACATTTCTCCTTTTTTATTGGTTGGTATAATAATAATAAGTGTTATGGCAATTGCAAAAAATCCTCAGGGTATTATTGAGGCAGACAGAACTCTGAAAACCATAAAGACAAACAACGCTTTTAGCAATTGGCTTGTTTCAGGTTTATTATATGGAGCTTATACGGTTACGGGTGTGGTTCCGTATCTTGCAGGCATTGGTGCATCAACTGCAACCAGTCAAAAGAATGCTTCGCTAGGCGGAGTCTTTGGCGGCGGAGCATTTATAATTGCAGTTATGATTATGAATTTCGGGTTGCTTGCTAATATTGATGCTGTATATAGTTTGGAAATTCCATCTCTGTATGTTGCAGATCAGGTCAGCCCGGTATTTGGTCAAATATTTGCTTTAATGCTTATTTTGGGGATTTATACTACCGCAGTGCCAATGATGTTTACGGCTTGCAACAGAGTATCAGAAGATGAAAAGAGTACTAAGTATAGAATTGCCGCAATTGTTACAGCCATAGCCGGATTTGTCGGGGGTCAGCTGTCATTTTCAACAATGGTAGGAATTATATATCCAATATCAGGATATGTTGGACTAGTCATATTTGCGGGAATGATTTACACTAAATATATTAAAAAAAGAAGCTATGAGGAGTTCTTGGATACAATGGGCGAAAAAGTTAATTAATTATAAAATAAATGATGTTATTATGGGAGGAAAGAAAATGTATAATTTTGAATTAACAAGAAAATTTGCAAAAAAAATGGACCATGAGGATAAGCTGGCAAAATATAAGGAAAGATTTTATATTAATGATGGTGAAATCTATATGGACGGCAACTCATGCGGATTGTGCAGCAAGGATGCCGAAGAAACCTTGCTTAAAGCGTTAAAGGACTGGAAGGAATTAGGGATTGGAGTTTGGACTAAGGGAGGATATTTCCTTTATCAGGATAAGCTGGGTGCTATGATGGCGCCGATGATTAATGCTGATCCTGCAGAGGTTACATGTGGTAACAGCACTACGGTTAATGTGCATCAGGCTGTTCATACTTTCTATAAACCGACACCTGAAAAAAATAAGATTATAATGGATGACATTAACTTTCCTACAGACAGGTATGCTGTGATGAGTGACATAAGAGCTCATGGATATAATCCTGATGAATGCTTGAAAGTAGTAAAGAGCCGTGACGGTGAATACATTTATGAAGATGATATAATTGACGCAATGACTGATGATGTGTGCCTGGTTCTGCTGCCTTCTGTTCTTTACAGATCGTCTCAGCTTGTAAACATGGAAAAGATAACAAAAGAAGCTCATAAAAGAGGAATTTATGCAGGATTTGACCTTTGCCACTCCATAGGAGCGGTGCCTCATGATTTCAAAAAAATTGACCCTGATTTTGCTTTGTGGTGTGATTATAAATACCTGAACGGAGGTCCGGGTGCTATAGCGGGGTTATATATAAATAAAAAACACTTTAGTATGCAGCCGGGACTTGCAGGATGGCACGGAAACAAAAAAGAAACTCAGTTTAATCTTTATCAAAGTTTCGATCATGCGGAGTATGCCGGCGGATGGCAGATAGGTACGCAGCCTATATTGTCAATGGCACCTCTTGAAGGATCATTGAAAATGGTTAATGATGCAGGCCTTGAAAATATAAGAGAAAAATCATTAAATATAACGGCATATATGATGTACTTAATTGACGAAAAGCTGTCTAAATATGGCTTTGGAGTGGGAAATCCGAGGGAGGATTCCATAAGAGGAGGACATGTTGCATTGGTTCACAGTGATGCCCTGAGAATTAATGAGGCATTTAAGGATAATAAAATCATACCGGATTTCAGGTATCCTAATGTTATCAGGCTGGCTCCTGCTCCATTATACGTTTCATATGAGGATGTATATGAAATGGTGGAAAGAATCATAAAAATTATGGAAAATAAAGAATATGAAATGTATGAAAACAAGAACCGTGAAGGTCTTGACAATGAAATCAAGTAGTGTATGACAGAACAGATTTAGAAAAAGAAAAATGATTGCGTTCAAAAAAGCAGGCTGCGTAAAAATAACACAGCCTGCTTTTTCTGGGAAATATTAGGTTGACGCGTTTATAATAAATGTTATAATAATTAAAAAAGACAAGCAATTAGAGTGAGGGCAAAAAATGACAGATGTAGCGTCCTTCGGTCTCATTTTGAAAGAGGTTCTGAATTATGAATGAAGATAATATAGTTATACGCGGTGCAAAACAAAATAATCTTAAGAATATTAATGTTGATATTCCCAATAACAAGCTTGTGGTTTTTTCCGGGCTTTCGGGTTCGGGAAAGAGCACGCTGGCCTTTGATATAATATTTGCAGAAGGACAAAGGAGATATATGGATTCATTGTCTTCTTATGCTCATCAGTTTCTCGAAAAAATGAGCAGACCAAATGTAGATTTTATTGACGGGCTTTCTCCGTCAATTTCCATTGAGCAGAAAACCATCGGCAATAATCCGCGTTCTACAGTTGGGACTGCCACTGAAATATATGATTATCTGCGTCTGCTTTATTCCCGTGCAGGTAAAAGACGCTGTCCGAATTGCGGTCATGAGGTAAATCCTCCTGCAAACAAACCGGCTGACTGCACGCAGTGCGGTACAAAAATTGGACCAATAAGTGCAGACATGTTTTCTTTTAATACTCCTCAAGGTGCATGCACTGAATGCGGCGGCCTCGGTTATTCTCAGCAGATAGACGAAAGTATGATGATAGCAGATGACAGTATGTCTTTAAGACAGGGGGGAATTAAAACTCTCTTTGACAATGATGACTGGTTTATGCATCATATGGAATCTATTTCACAACGTCATAACTTTTCATTGGATGTGCCCGTCAGGGAGCTTCCCCGCTGGGTTCTGGACGAAATATTTTATGGATGCGGTGATGAGATGTTTCCAATGACATATCGCGACCCTGACGGAAGTAATGAGCGTACATGGAACCACCATTGGGAAGGACTTGCAGGAAATTTTGCAAGGCGCTACCGTGCCCTGAATTCAGAGGAAGCCAAAAGAAAATTAGATGAATATATGATTTCAAGGTACTGCGGTGCATGCCACGGAGCGAGGCTGAAACCGGAAAGCCTTGCTGTGACCGTTGGAGGAATAAATATATATGAACTTTGCACTATGGATGCAATACATGCACATAAATTTGTTTCAGAACTAAATGTTACAGCCCGCGAAGATATAATTGCTCATCCTGTTTTGGAAAATATAATGGAGCGGCTTACATGTCTTATTGACATGGGGTTGGGATATCTGACACTTGCCAGAGGGTCATCCACTCTGTCCGGCGGTGAAGCTCAGCGAATCCGTCTTGCAAATCAAATAGGTTCAAGGCTGAGAGGTGTGCTTTATGTCCTTGATGAGCCCAGCATAGGACTTCATCAGAGGGACAATGAGCGATTGATACAATCTTTAAAGGAGCTGCGCGACAGAGGCAACTCAGTACTTGTTGTGGAGCATGACGAAGAAATGATGCAGGCTGCAGACTTTTTACTTGATATAGGACCTGGTGCCGGCAAGGATGGAGGCAGCATTGTAGCTTCAGGCAGTGTAGATGATATTATGTCATGTGCCGATTCTGTTACGGGGCAATATCTCAGCGGGAAAAAAACAATTGACGTTCCTGACAGCCGCCGTCCTTTGGATGGAAGATATATTGTAATCAGAAATGCATCTGAAAATAATCTGAAAAATATAGATGTGAAATTTCCCATAGGACTTTTTACCTGTGTAACAGGTGTTTCCGGAAGCGGAAAAAGCACTCTGGTAAACGAGATACTTTATAAGGCAAGTGCGCGTAAGCTGAACCGTTCTGTTCTGTATCCCGGTGCTCATGACAGAATAGAAGGGCTGGAATATATCGAAAAGGTAATTATGATAGATCAATCACCAATAGGCCGTACTCCAAGGTCGAACCCTGCAACATACACCGGACTCTTTGATCAAATACGCAGACTTTTCAGTCAGGTCGCGGAAGCTGCATCCCGCGGATATAAGCAAAGCAGATTCAGCTTTAACACTAAGGGCGGACGCTGTGAAACATGCCAGGGTGACGGAACAATTAAAATCAACATGCATTTTTTATCTGATGTTTATATACCGTGCGAGGACTGCGGAGGCAGACGATACAATCAGGAAACTCTTGAAATCAATTATAAAGGTAAAAATATTGCTGATGTACTTGAAATGACCGTTGATGAAGCATCCTTATTTTTTGAGGATGCTCCGAAGCTGAGACCTCAGCTGGATACTCTCATACAGGTAGGAATGGGCTATATTAAATTAGGGCAGAGCGCAACAACACTTTCAGGAGGAGAAGCTCAACGTATCAAGCTTGCCCGTGAGTTGTCAAAGGCTTCCGACGGAAACAGCCTGTATATTTTGGATGAACCGACTACAGGGCTTCATACCGATGATATAAGCCGTTTACTTAAAGTTCTTGATAAATTTGCTGAAGCAGGCAATACCGTGGTAGTCATAGAGCATAATCTTCATGTTATTAAAACTGCCGATTATATTATTGATATGGGGCCTGAGGGAGGAGAGTCCGGGGGACATATTATAGCCTGCGGAACTCCCGAACAGATTTCAGAAAATTCTGAAAGCCTGACAGGCAGATATCTTAAAAAATTATTGTAAAAAATATAAACAAATATAGAACTGGTCACTTTGATGGCAGGCCGTGCAAAAATAGCACAGCCTGCTGTTTCTGTCTTCAGTCCATGTTTCAATTGTATTTTCCGGTAAGGGATGTTAAAATTAAATAAAGAGTTTTAATCTCAAATAACGGACAAGGAGTATCAATATGTATCTGGTTGGAATTGATATAGGCTCTACCGCAGCAAAAGTAATAATAATGTCTGAAAATAAAAAAGAAATAATAAAATACATGCTGATGCCTACAGGATGGAGCAGCAAGGAAACTGCTTCAATAATACTGAGCTGGCTGGAGGCTCAGGGCGTCACACCTGAAAATTCACATATAACGGCTACAGGTTACGGCAGGGTTTCTGTTCCATATGCCCATAAAATAGTGACAGAAATAACATGTCACGGCAGAGGAGCCTATTATCTGAACGGAAGAGATTGTATTGTAATAGACATAGGAGGTCAGGATACAAAGATAATATATGTTGAAAATGGAATGGTTTCAAACTTTATTATGAATGATAAGTGTTCGGCAGGAACGGGACGTTTTCTGGAAATAATGGCAAACACTCTTAGAGTCAGCCTTGAAGAGATTTTTGATCTGGCTGAAAAGGGAAAAGAAGTTTCAATAAGCTCCATGTGCACAGTATTTGCGGAATCGGAGGTCATAAGTCTTATAGGGAACGGAAGTCCTAAGGAGGATATAGCCGCGGGTGTGGTCAATTCAATCGTCAATAAGGTATATACTTTATTTACAAGGCTTAACAGTGAAAATGAAAGTTATTTTCTTACGGGAGGATTTTGTGACAGTGGATATATGAGACAGCAGCTGGGTAAAAAGCTTAACAGCGCTGTCAGCTCAAACAATATGGCACGCTATGCAGGAGCTGTGGGAGCGGCACTTTCAATATAGCTGCGGGTGACTAATATGGATGAAAAACTGCGTTATCAGCTTGATGAATTTAAGGGAATGAGAAATCAGGCTTTTGTCAGCGCGTATGAACTGGACATAGCCGGAAGGTATATTGCGGGAGTATATGGTGTAAATGTTCCCAGAGAAATTTTTTGGGCAATGGATATTGTTCCTGTAGATGTGTTCGGAATTGATGGCTCGAATACCAAGGAAGCAGAGAAATACATGGATGAGAAGGAATGCACTCTTCTTAAGGCAGGCTTTGGCTATGTAGTGACGGACAGATGTCCTTTCTCACATTTTGCACGAATCATGGTGGGTACAAGCTCCTGTCCTGACAGAGAATCCATGATACACAGGCTGGGAGATATAAAAGATACATATATTATAAATGAATATAAAGATGTTAGCAGTATTGAAAAGGAATACAGGCAGCTTATAGGTTTTTTGGAACGTAATTTCGGCGTTGAATTCGATGAAAAGAAGCTTGCATCCATTGTTGAAAAAACAAATGAGGAAGCCGGACTTATTCAGGAAATTATCCATATTTACATGTCGAATCCATTTATTATGGGGTGCGATGATTTAAATAGTGTAATTTATGGAAGCAGGTTTATTTTTGATCTGGATATGAGGCTGGAACGACTTAAACAGCTGACAGATACACTTAAGAAATCATTCATCCCTGAGCATGAATCTTTAGATGTAAAGAGGGTATTGATAGCGGGCGCTCCAATGGAAGGAATGGTGGAAGAAATTTTAAAACCGCTCTCAGAAATTAAGTGCGGGATTATATCATTGTCTTGTTGTGAAGGAGGAAATTACAGGATTGTAAGCGGAGGAAATAATCTGCTTCACATACTGGCTCAAAAATATGTGTGTGAGGATTTTTCAGATCAATTAAAATATACCCTGCAGCTTTATGATATAGATGCGGTAATTAGTTTAAAATTTAAAGGATGTTATTTTAAAGATAGAGGTAAGGGAGTTCCAAAGCTTCCCTTCTTTGAGGCGGAAATTGATTATTGTGCCGGCTGCCATGAAGTACTGAAAGAAGTTAAATCATTTATTGAAGGACTATAATTTTACGGTGAAAAACAAATAGAAATAATGAAACTTTTTTATGCAAGAGCATCCTTGTATAAGTTTATGTTTCTTGTAACTTCAATGCTTTTCTTCTATAATTTATGTTAGATTGTTAAAATAATGATAATTAGGAGGATGCAATGTCAGATTACAGAGAAATGTGGGAAAGTCTTGGAATGAATCTGGAGCTTCACGATCAATTGTGCGAGGTGCTGCCGGAAGCATTCGGTGATGTGTATTTAACTCAGGAGAATCGTCCTGAATCTATGGATTATTACAATTTTGTGGTGTCAGAAATTCATGGGGTGAGGCCTGCAGAGCTGATTGAACACCAGAAAAAGGGAGGAAAGGTTTTCGGAACTTTCTGTGTCTTTGTTCCCGACGAAGTTGTTTTTGCCGCCGATGCCATTGCAACAGGTTTATGCGGAGGTTCACAGTTTTGGGTTCCCGGAGGGGAAAAGGTATTACCTACAAGCACATGTCCGCTGATTAAGGCTTCTGTGGGAGCACGTCTTGATAAAACATGTCCGTTTTTCAGAATTGCTGATATGTATGTAGGCGAAACTACTTGCGACGGAAAGAAAAAGGCGTGGGAGATTCTTGCAGAAGATGTTCCTGTTCATGTAATGGATATCCCTCAGATGAAAAGACCTAAAGATGTTGAAGCATGGGCAGATGAAATAAAAATTTTCATGGAAAAGGTTGAAGAATTCACAGGAAATAAAATAACTGCAGAAAAGCTTAATGAAGCGATTAAATTAATAAATGACAAAAGGCGGGCACTGAAACGTCTTTACGATTTAAGAAAACATGAAAGTCTTCCAATAAGCGGAAAGGACGTGCTTTTGGTTTCGCAGATTGCATTTTATGATGATCCTGTGCGCTTTATAGCAATGACTAACAAGCTGTGTGATGAATTGGAGAAAAGAGTTGAAGATAATGTGAGCGTATTCCCTGCAGGAACAAAGAGAATTATGCTTACAGGCACACCGCTGGCTATTCCTAACTGGAAGCTTCATCATATAGCAGAAACAAGCGGAGCTGCTGTAGTGGTTGAGGAAATGTGCACAGGAACACGTTACTTTGAAAACCTGGTAGATGAAACAAAGAGCACTGTTGAAGCGCAGATAGGCGCTTTGTCAGACAGATACATGGGCATCAATTGTGCTTGCTTTACACCGAATGAAGGAAGGATTGAGGATATTCTTCGCTTGGCAGAAGAATACAATGTGGACGGAATAATTGACGTTAATCTGAAATTTTGTAATCTGTACGATACAGAAGGGTACAAGCTTGAAAGAGCGGTTAAGGAGGCCGGAATCCCTGTTTTGGGAATTGAAACCGATTATACAGACCAGGATGCGGAACAGCTTAGAACAAGAATAGGCGCTTTTGTTGAGATGCTTGGAACCAGACAGCACGCTTAATTGAAGAGTATAGGATTATGGCGGAAACAGAATATTATATAATTTTTTCCAATGTGGAAAACGGAATGAGGCTTAATGAGCTGCTCAAAGCTGAAGGAATTACTGTGACAATTGCACCTGCGCCGCGCGAAGCCACAAAATGCTGCGGTATTTCTCTTTTAATCAGGAATAAGGATGATATACCTTCGGTAAAAAAATGTGCTGAAGATAACAGTATCGAAATCCTGGATATTTTTGAAACGGTAAACAAAAGAGACCCCATGAGAAATAAATTTTGTTAGATATTAATAATGCTTAATAAAAAAACAAATCTGCCGCCGGAGCTGGCAGATTTGTTTTTTTGTTTGCTGAATAAATTAAAATATAATCTTTAAATAGTCACGTTGCTTCCAACTCTTTGAATAACAGCAGCAGCAGGAAGCTTTGAGCCTGATATGACGACATTGTCGTTGCACACTATTTTTATGGGGTTGTTTTCATCAAGAACGATGATGTTTCTTGCTTTTACATCAGTCAGCTGGATTGAGTTTATTTTTGAAGCAGAAATAACTATATCCCCAAGAACAACAACATTTTTTAAAGAGACATTTCCTGTGCCGACAGAATCTAAAACGGTTAAATCTCCTACCACAACTGTGCTTGAATATGTTTCATCGTAGTTTGTTATGTTGAATGTTTTCTCTATATTTTCATTTTCAATTATTTCATAGATAATTTTCACGGCTTCCGCACGTGTAAGAGCTTTTGCCGGACGATATAATCCTTCGGGATATCCCAGAATGTACCCCTTGTTATATACGGAATTTACACTTGATTTTGCCCATTCCTGTATTGTGTTATAATCTGACAGCATGGTTGCTCCTTCACCGTCAGCTTCTCCGGTTGTTATGGCGGAGCTTACAACCTTAGCAACTTCTTCTCTTTTTATAGGATTATTCGGTCTGAAGGTGTTGTTTTCGTAGCCTGAAAAAAATCCTGAGGCAACAGACTTCTGAATCTCGGTATAAAACCATTCCTTGCTGCCTACATCTGAAAAATTCAGATTAGCTTTCTTTTCCGTATGTAATGCGCTGTTTAACAGCTTTGAAAATTCCGCTCTGGTAATTGTTCTGTCAGGCTTAAATGTACCGTCTTCATATCCTGATACAAATCCGAGATTAACAGCCTTTTCAATCCAATTTTTTGCCCAGTGGCCGGCTATATCAGAAAAAGAAGCCTGTGATTTTGTTTCTGACACAGCAGACTTTATTTCAGGTGTTTCTTCCGCATCATTTGTGACATCAACAGCTTCATTAGATCCTTCTGCAGCCTGTTCCTCGGTTATTGAATCAAGAACACCCGCATATGCAGCTGAATTTACGCTTAATGTTATGCACAGTCCTATGACTGATATTTTTTTAATTATCTCTTTCAACTTGTCCTCCTTTAATACTGTCGGTTCATGACAGAAATTATAATTATAACATACCACTTATTTAGACTTAATTTCAAGCCAAAATGTTCCGCATTTTTTAGTTTAATTATAAATTTGTTACCGATGAAAGTAAACAGGTAATATAAGACATATGTATTGACTTGGGGGCAAATAATAAACTATAATGGTTGTGAAAACAATATGCAGGTATATGATGGACGAATTATTTATGAAGGAAGCCTTGAAGGAAGCACAAAAGGCTTATGAAATCAATGAGGTTCCTATTGGAGCTGTAATAGTGAGAAACGGCGAAATAGTAGGAAGAGGATACAATCAAAAAGAAACTATGAAGGATGCAACTCTCCATGCAGAAATATCCGCAATCAAGGACGCATGTAAAAATTTAGGGGGCTGGAGGCTGCCGGGATGTACAATGTATGTAACTTTGGAGCCATGCTCCATGTGTGCCGGAGCTTTGGTAAATTCGAGAGTTGAAAGACTGGTAATAGGCACCAGAGATTTAAAGACAGGCGCATGCGGCTCGGTTTTAAATATAGTTCAAATGGAAAAACTGAATCATCAGATAGATGTTCAGTTTGGTGTGCTGCAGGAAGAATGTTCATATATTTTAAAAACATTTTTTGCAGAACTTAGGAATTTAAAAAAATAAACAAAGGAGAGTATGATGGAAAAATATCCGGTGCTTGAAGTAAATATAAAAAAGCTCGTCTTAAACACAAGAATTATTACAGATTTGTGCGGTGATAATGGAATTAGAGTTGCAGGAATAATAAAGGGATTCGGCGGGATTGTGCCCGGTGCTCACGCCATGGTTAAGGGAGGATGCGAGCAAATTGGAAGCTCACGTATAGGACAATTGAAAAACTTAAAAAACAGAGGCTTTGGTGTTCCTCTCCTTCTCGTGCGTATTCCAATGATGTGTGAAATTGAGGATGTTGTAAGATATAGCGACATATGCCTTGTTTCTGAGAGAGAAACCCTGGTAAGGTTAAACAGCGAAGCTGAAAAACAAAATAAAAAATACGGTGTTATATTGATGTATGACCTGGGGGATTTAAGGGAAGGTGTGTTTACAAGAAGTGAGCTTATAAATCTTTCCAGGCTGGTGGAATATGATTTAAACAATTTGTTTCTTGAAGGGATAGGAACAAATTTAAGCTGCTACGGTTCAGTGGCTCCAACAACAAAAAATCTGACAGAGCTTTCTGAAGCGGCAGAGGATATCGAAAAGGTACTGAACAGAAAACTCAATATAGTATCGGGCGGTGGAACAACTACGCTGCCTCTGCTGGTAAAGGGTGGAGTGCCCGAAAAAATAAATCACCTTCGAATAGGAGAAGGTATCAATAATACGCAGGATCTTCCGCTTTATTGGGATACTGACATTGGAGGCCTTGATAAGGATACATTTGTATTGAAGGCACAGATAGTGGAAATTAACGAAAAGCCCACGCATCCCATAGGCGAGCTTATGGTCAATGCTTTTGGCGGTTATGCGCATTATGAAGACAGAGGAATAAGAAAAAGGGCAATAATTGCTTTGGGAAACCAGGATGTGGGAGATTCATCCAAGCTTGTTCCGAAGGATGAAAATATAATTGTGCTTGGTGCAAGCAGCGACCACACAATACTGGATATACACGACTGTAAAACAGAGTACAGGCTGGGGGATGTGGTTGAGTTTAATGTATTATATCAGGCTATGTTATTTACAGCATTATCAAAATATGTAAATAAAAAAATAATAAAAAAATAATAAAAAAATAATAAAAAAATAATAAAAAAATAATAAAAAAATAATAAAAAATCAGGAGGGATTATATGCCAATTATTCAAGTTGAAATGCTTAAAGGAAGAACGCTGGAGCAGAAAAGGGCACTGGCTGAAAAAGTGACTCAGGCTGTGGTTGAAACTGCCAACTGCCCAAGGGAAGCAGTGAAAATAATTATCAGAGAAATGGAATTCGAAAATTATTCTCAGGGCGGAGTTCTTAAATGTGATGAAAAATAAAAGGGCATAAGCCCTTTTTACGTACGAGACAAAGGAAGGAGATTTTATGAAATTAATATCTTGGAATGTTAACGGGTTAAGATCATGTGTCAACAAGGGATTTATGGATACATTCAGGAATCTGAATGCCGATATTGTATGCCTTCAGGAAACAAAGCTCCAGGAGGGTCAAATAGAGCTTAATTTGGAGGGCTATTATGATTTTTGGAATTATGCAGAAAAGAAGGGTTATTCAGGAACAGCTGTTTTTACCAGAGAAAAGCCTCTGTCGGCAGCATATGGAATAGGTATTGAAGAGCATGATAAAGAAGGAAGAGTAATAACTCTTGAATTTGATAAATTTTATCTGGTTAATGTGTACACTCCCAATTCAAAAAGGCAGCTTGAGAGGCTGGAGTACAGAATGAAATGGGAGGATGATTTCAGAAGTTATCTGCTGATGCTGAATGAACATAAGCCGGTTGTAATGTGCGGAGATTTAAATGTGGCACATAAGGAAATAGACCTGAAAAATCCTAAGACAAACAGGAAAAATGCAGGATTTACAGATGAAGAAAGAAGTAAGATGACAGAGCTTATTGAGGCGGGTTTTGTTGATACGTTCAGGTTTTTTTATCCTGACAAGGAAGATGCATATTCCTGGTGGTCAAACTTTGCAAAAGCAAGAGAAAGAAATGTTGGATGGAGAATCGACTACTTTATTGCATCAGAATCATTTAAAGAAGAGCTCTCAGATGCATTCATATGCCCTGAATACATGGGCAGCGACCATTGCCCTGTTGGATTGCTCACTAAATAAACACGAAGTTTAAAGTTGATAAAACAAAAATATTATTGTTTATTACGAAAATTAAATTAAAAAATCTATTGCTTATTCCTATTTATCTGATATAATAAGATTAAAGTTAACAAAATTAAATATTGCGCATCAATATAATATGGGTGATATGGACTCAGAGTTTCTACCAAACGACCGTAAATTGTTTGACTATTGATTGTTTTTTGCTTTTTATTTTATATGATGCGTCTGAATTTTAGGCGCATTTTGTTATATTACGACTAATTAAACACAGATCCAACTGATTACATATGAAATAAAAAGGAAACGAGATGTTTTACTTTTTATTATATATATTTATTAAAAAATAAGGAGAATAAAATGAAAAAACTACTTAGCATTATTTTATCACTTGTATTAATATTCTCGCTTTCTGCATGTTCTGATGAAACAGCGACAAAGGAACCGAACGGAGCACCTGAAGGAACGAAGGCAGAAGAACCAAAGACAGAAGAATCCGCGCAAAAAGAAACATCTGGATTATTTCCTGCAATTGCAAAGGAAGATATTAAGGTTGCGGTTATACATATTGGAAATCCCGCAGATGGATCAGGATACACATATGCCCATGACCAGGGGATTGTGGGAATGCAGAAGAAACTGGGACTTGATGACAGTCAGATTATCCGTAAAAATAATGTAAATGATTCAGACCCTACAGCTACGGAAACAGCAATTCTTGAAGCTATAGAGGAAGGAGCAAACATTGTTTTTGGTACAAGCTGGGGTTACATGGATACTATGGACGCTTTGGCAGCAGAACATCCTGATGTTATATTCTCACATGGTACAGGATACAAAAGTAACGGGACAAACTTTAACAATTACTTCGGAAGAATTTATCAGGCAAGATATTTAAGTGGTATTGCAGCAGGACTTAAAACAAAAAGCAATTTGATCGGGTATGTTGCAGCTATGGGACAGGATAATTCCGAGGTTACAGGCGGAATTGATGCATTTGCAATGGGAATTTATTCAGTGAATCCTGATGCGAAGGTTTATGTAAAGGTTACAAACAGCTGGTATTCACCTGAAGAAGAAACTAATGCTGCAAAGGCATTGCTGGCAGAGGGCTGTGATGTAATTGCACAGCATTGTGATACTCCTAACCCTCAGCTGGAGGCGGAAAAAGCAGGAGCATTCGGAATAGGATATAATTCCGATATGTCAAAGGATGCACCGAAGGCCACAATAACTTCAGCAGTATGGGATTGGTCGGCATATTACACTTCAGCGGTTGAAAGTGTCATAAACGGAACATGGACAGGCAAAAATTACTATGGCGGTATGGCTGAAGGATTGGTTGGCATATCACCTATAAATGAAAGTGTGGCAGCTCCCGGAACAAAGGAAGCCATAGACAAAGCTGAAAAATCAATTATCGATGGAAGCTTCAATGTATTTGACGGCGTAATTGAAACTAACGATGGAAAAACAGTCGGGGAAGAAGGAAAAACTCTCGATGATGCTACCATTACAGGTGGAATCAAATGGTACTTTAAAACGGTTGAAGTCAAATAGAATAAACTTCGCATATTTATAATAACTTGTCATTCTGAACGGCAGGCTGTGAATCGCAGCTCAGATTCATAGTATTGTTCGCCGCCGCTCAGGATGACATTGTGGTTTATTGGATTGTCTGTTGATTAAAATTAGGTTAGGATAGGAGTAAACATGCAGAAGTCATATGAATCTAATTATGCTATAGAACTTAAGGGCATTTCAAAAATGTTCGGAACGGTTGTTGCAAATGACAACATTAATCTTAATATAAAATATGGTGAAATTCTTGCTTTGCTTGGAGAAAACGGCTCTGGTAAGACAACATTAATGAATATGCTCTCAGGAATTTATTATCCTGACGCAGGTACAATTTCAATTGCAGGCAGGGATGTAACCATAGGGTCTCCAAACGATGCAATAGACTGCGGCATTGGAATGATTCATCAGCATTTTAAGCTGGTGGATGTTTTCAGTGCAATGGACAATATTGCTTTGGGTACTAAAGGGAAATATGTAAAACCGAAAATACTTAAAGAAAAGATACTGAATATCAGCAGCAAGGTTGGACTTGAAATTGATCCGGAGAAAAAGATATACAATATGTCAGTGAGTGAGAAGCAGACTGTTGAAATAATGAAGGTGCTGTACAGGGGTGCACAGATTCTCATCCTGGATGAACCTACAGCCGTATTGACTCCTCAGGAAACCGAAAAGCTTTTTATAATCCTTCGCAAGATGAAGGAACAGGGAAGTGCCATAATAATTATTACACATAAGCTTCATGAGGTATTGGAAATAAGCGACCGGGTCGCCATACTACGCAAGGGTAAATTAATAGATACGGTAAAAACCTCAGAAACAGACGAAAATGAGCTTACGGAACTAATGGTCGGAAGACCTGTAAGTTTAAAAATAGAACGGCCTGAAATAAAAAATAAAAAAACAATTTTGAATGTTGTAGATCTCTCTGTGGAGGGAGAAGATGGAGCAGCGGCTTTAAAAAATGTGAATTTTAAGTTAAAAAGAGGGGAAATACTTGGCGTTGCCGGCATTGCAGGCAGCGGACAAAAGGAGCTGTGTGAGGCTATTGCCGGTCTTGTTGAAATAAAAAGCGGAGCTGTGCTGTGCAACAAGGAAAACATAATCGGTAAAACTCCGGATGAAATTATTAATTTAGGAATCAGTATGAGCTTTGTTCCGGAAGACAGGCTTGGAATGGGACTTGTTGGCTCTATGGGAATGGTTGAAAATGTGATGCTTAAATCTTATAAAAAGAAAAAGGGATTTTTCATTGATACGAAACCATCAAGGAAGCTGTCCGAAAACTTGATTGAAAAATTAGATATAGTAACGCAAAATGTAGACATGCCTGTCAGAATGATGTCGGGCGGAAATGTTCAGAAGGTACTGTTGGGAAGAGAAATTGAATCAAATCCAAATGTTCTGATAACTGCTTATCCGGTAAGAGGACTTGACATTAATTCCTCATATCTGATTTATGATTTGTTAAACGAACAAAAGAAAAAGGGTGTTGCAATACTTTTCATAGGGGAGGATTTGGATGTCCTGCTTGAATTGTCTGACAGAATAATGGTTTTATGTCATGGCGAAGTAAAAGGAATCGTTAATGCACACGAAACAACGAAGGAAGAAATAGGACTTATGATGACAGGAATGAGCTTAAAGGGGGTTGATCAAGATGAATAACATAAATAAAAAAGCAAGAGAACCCTTCATTCGTACCGTAAAAAGAGCTGAGCGCTCCAAAATGGAAATAATGAGGCTTAGAATAATTGCTTTTATACTTGCCTTGGCGGCAGGAGGCTTATTTATATTATTGATTGGATATAATCCGCTTGAGATATATGGAACAATAGTTTCGGGTGCATTCAGGAGCAAGATGGCGGTACAGGCAACAGTTAAAATCATGATACCGCTGCTCATGTCCTCTTTGGGTGTAATATTGGCATTTAAAATGAGATTCTGGAATATAGGAGCAGAGGGTCAGATAATAATGGGAGCTGTTTTTTCATCATATTTTGCTTTGTTTCATAGTAACTGGCCTCACTTTCTGCTTCTTATTGTAATGTTTGCCGCAGGGTTTGCGGGAGGAGGGTTATGGGGACTTATTCCTGCATATTTCAAGACTAAATTCAATACAAATGAAACATTGTTTACATTGATGCTCAACTATATTGCCTTGCATGTAATATCATTTTTAAGAGATGGTCCGTGGAAGGACCCTGGTTCATCAGGATTTCCCAAGATTGCAAGGTTCGCAGCAAATTCACAGATTGATAAAGTTTTGGGAGTTCAGTTTGGATGGATTATTGGGCTGATACTTGCAGCTGTGATATTTGTATATATGAAGTATACAAAGCACGGATATGAAATAAGTGTGGTTGGAGAAAGCAAGTCAACTGCCAGATATGCGGGAATGAACGTTAAAAGAGTGATACTCCGGACCATGCTTTTAAGCGGAGGAATATGCGGTATTACAGGAGTAATTCAGTCTGCAGGCTCTGATATGACGCTTGCGTCATCTGTTGCAGGAGGTGTGGGTTTTACCGCAATAATAGTTGCATGGCTTGCAAATCTGAATCCTCTGGGAATTCTTCTTGTTTCATTTTTGTTCAGTGTGTTGGAAAAGGGAAGCAGCGTAATGCAGTCAGCCTATGGTTTATCTACCTATTCTGCAGCAGTGCTTCAGGGTGTAATATTGTTTTTTATTTTAGGCAGTGAATTTTTCATCAGATATAAATTTGTATTAGAACATAACAATAATGGAGGTTCCAGATCATGAATTTATTTGTAAACTTTATTGTGGCTGCGGTATTTGCAGGAACACCTCTTTTATTTGGAACGCTGGGAGAAATATTGAACGAAAAATCAGGGCACTTGAACCTTGGTGTCGAAGGTATGATGATGATGGGGGCCTGCGCAGGGTTTATGGCCGGATATATGAGCGACAGCCTGGTAGTTGCATTGATGGCGGCATTTGCGTCCGGAATGCTGGGAGCATTAATTTATGCGGTATTGACAGTTACCTTTATGGCGGACCAAAATGTAACAGGATTAACTCTCACAATTTTCGGCACAGGTATATCAAACTTTGTTGGAGAATACATGATTGTAAATTCAAAAACAAATTCATTGAAGCTTCCTGCACAGATTACAGCTCAGATCAGCAATTTAAATATACCGGGATTAAGCGAACTTCCGATAATCGGCAAGCTGCTTTTTCAGTACAATCCCTTTGTTTATTTAGGACTTTTAGCGGCAATTCTCTGCGGATTATATCTTAATCATACAAAGGCAGGACTCAATATGAGAGCCATAGGCGAAAATCCGGCTGCTGCAGATGCGGCAGGAATAAAGGTTACAAAACTCAAATATATTAATGTGCTTTTAGGCGGGGGCATATGCGGAATAGGGGGAGCATACTGCTCACTGATAATTAACGGTGGAGTGTGGATGAGCCACAGTGTTAACGGGCTTGGATGGATTGCGGTAGCACTTGTGATTTTTGCGGCATGGAGCCCGACAAAAGCAATTTTTGGTTCATTTATATTTGGTGCATTCAATGTTTTAAAATATTATTTTCCAAAGACAATCATTACAATTCCTAGTGCTTTTTATGATATGCTTCCTTTTGTAATAACAGCACTGGTGCTTGTAATTACTTCAATAAGGAAGTCAAAGGAAAATTCGCAGCCTGCAGGCTGCGGGGTTAATTATTACAGAGAAGAAAGATAAACAAGGCTCAACTTATTTTGTATATTTAAAGATCAATGTTGCTTTAAAAAGGGCAGAACTCCTTGTGTGTGGAGATTCTGCCCTTTTATTTCAGAATGTCTTACAGGAAATTGATAAAATATAAGGCAGAATATAATATTGAAATTAAAATATAATGTATAAAACAATGCTTTAAACAAAAGATAAAGCAAATGCAAACATAAGAAAAAAGCAAATGGAGGTATTATGAAAAAAGGATATTTGATGATTTTATTAATTGCGCTGCTGACGATATTTGCTTCAGGCTGCTCTTTGACAGAAACCATTTTTGAGCCTGTTTCGGAAATAGAGCTGATTAATTTGCAAAACGATGAAAAAGCAATTATACCCGTCAGCAGTAAAAATGCGGATATTTTATTGAAAGCTGTGAAATCCAAAAATAAAACGGAAGACAGTATATCAGATTTAACATCTTACAATCTGATATTAAAGAAAAATTCACGAATAGACTATTATAAACTAAGCTTTGATTTGGACAGCAAAAAAGCATATGTATCACAAGAAGACAATAATTACATAATTGATGATGATTCTGCAAAGCAATTGTTTTTAAATGAAAACTTTTATTACATATATATTGATTCGACTATGTATGAAGCGTACCTGGATTATAATGAAAATAAATTGGAACCAGATGTCAGATATGACTGGACATACAAGGATGCAGAAGGTCATTATACAAAGAAGGAAGGTACCATAAAGGGTTCCGTGAGTGTGGATGCCATTAAAATAAGAGAAGATGATGTGTTGGACATAGTCTATGAAAAGGTTCCGGACAGCCAGGTGGTAAAAGTATATTCACAGGAGAATTTAATCAGCACGGGGACAAATGTGCAGGATGTCCTTAAGAACCTTAAATCGGATGGTGAATACACTGTGGAAAGCCAGGCTCAGTGGCGCTTGAGGGATAATTCTCAGTTTTATGGGTATCAGACACTGATATTTACAATCAACGTGGATAGACCGGCAAATGCATCAATAATAACAAAGGAAAATTACCCGGGCAATATACTGCTTGTATCTGTTGAAAACTTGAACAAGGATGAAACGCTGAGTCTTCAGACTGATGCCGTAAAGACGGAAACACCGGAGTATAAGTATAAAGGCAAAAGTGTTTTTATATGTCCCATAGATTTATATACCCAGCCGGGTGATTACAGTATAAATGTAGTTGTGAATAAAGGAACGATCAATGAATATACAATTACAAGCACATTCACCGTAAAGAACAAGGCATTTAAGACACAGTATCTTACAGTATCTGAGGAAATGAATGATACAAACAACGACAATGCCGCCATATACGAATTTGTGCAGCTTGTAAAGCCTGCAAGAACAGAATCTGTTCCCGAAAAGCTCTGGGAGGGCACTTTTATAATGCCTGTGGAAGGAGAACTGACAACCGATTTTGCCGAAATAAGATATGTTAACAATGAACCGTCTTCAGACAGACATTCGGGGTTGGATCTTGCGGCACCGCTGGGAACTGAAGTAAAGGCTCCGAATAACGGAGTGGTTGTATTTGCAATGGAAGGACTTTTATCTCCCGGTAATACTGTAGTTATTGACCATGGGATGGGTCTTTTTACATCGTATTATCACTTGAATACTATAGGGGTTAAAAAGGGGCAGAAAGTTTCCAAAGGGGAAGTAATCGGAACAGTTGGGACGACAGGTTTTTCCACGGGACCTCATCTTCATTATGCCGTAAGTATTTACAATACTTATGTTAACCCGTATCAAACATTAAGCGGAATAATTGACTAAATTTTGTTTACCTTGGCCGAAATATGGTATATAATAAATAAGAGTAAATAAATTAAGGAGGCGTTATGGAATACATAGGATGGGCATGGCTCATTATTATCGCTGCATGTGTTGTTATTGAGGCTTCCACATTGGGTCTTACAACCATTTGGTTTGCAATTGGGGCACTGGTAGCTTGGTTTATACATCTTACCGGACTAGGGCTCCATGTACAGATAGTTGTTTTCCTGATTGTATCAATAGCGTGCTTGGTATTGACGAGACCTATAGCTGTTAAAAAGTTGAATGTCGGAAAAAACAAGACTAATTTGGACAGCTTGATAGGTGAAACAGCAAAGGTTGAAACTACAATAAACAATTTTAACAATGAAGGCTATGTCAATTTAAAAGGTCAGATTTGGTCCGCCAGATCAATTGATAATGAGGTAATTGAAAAAGATGTGCCGGTAGTTGTGAAAGAAATAAAGGGTGTAAAACTTATAGTAGAAAGGAAATAATAGGAGGTTGTGAAATGGGAGAATTTATAGGCTTTATATTTTTAATTGCAATTGTTATAGCACTAGTGGTAACAAATATAAGAGTAGTTCCTCAGGCTCATGCTTATGTTGTTGAGCGTCTTGGTGCTTTTCAAACTACATGGGGTGTAGGTCTGCATATTAAGGTGCCCCTAATTGACAAAATAGCAAAAAAGATATCTTTAAAGGAGCAGGTTGTTGATTTTCCTCCTCAGCCTGTAATTACAAAGGACAATGTAACAATGCAGATTGATACAGTTATATTTTTTCAGATAACTGATCCGAAGTTTTACACATACGGTGTAGACAGACCTATGTCTGCCATTGAAAATCTTTCTGCAACGACTCTAAGAAACATTATTGGAGATTTGGAACTTGACGAAACATTGACTTCAAGAGAAATTATCAATACAAGAATGCGAACAGTGCTTGATGAAGCAACTGATCCGTGGGGAATTAAAATTAACAGGGTTGAAGTTAAGAATATTATTCCTCCTAAAGAAATACAAAATGCAATGGAAAAACAGATGAAGGCAGAAAGAGAAAAAAGAGAATCAATACTAATAGCAGAAGGTCAAAAAAATGCTGCTATCTTGGTATCACAGGGTAAAAAGGAATCGGCAATTCTTGAAGCAGAGGCTGAAAAACAAGCTGCTATCCTAAGAGCTGAAGCGAAAAAAGAAGCTTCAATCAGAGAAGCCGAAGGTGAGGCAGAAGCAATTTTAAGTATACAAAAAGCAACTGCCGAAGGTTTAAGGATGATAAAGGACGTTGAGCTTAACAAAGAGGTTCTTACATTAAAGAGCTTTGAAGCTTTTGAAAAAGCGGCTAACGGGCAGGCAACAAAAATTATTGTGCCTTCGGAGATTCAAGGTTTGGCAGGGTTAGCAGCAGCTTTGACAGAAACAGTGAGTAAATAATTTTAAATATATACCATATAAATTGACTGAAAAGTTGAAAAGTAATAATATAAGTACCCCATGGCATAAAACCATGGGGCATTTTATTGTGTGTATACAAGCAGTCTCTATATGAACATACTACGGCAGAGATGACACCTTGACAATCGTAACATCCGCCTGACAAGCCGTCTGCGGAATTGAAACTGTCGCACCTGTACCATTGGCTATAGCCAGAGTTGAAGGTACGTCGGTAATTCTGACAAGCGCTGTTCCTACAACCTGACCTGTTACATTGGGTGAGCAAGCTTCAGATCTGGGAGAACCATTCAATAAGAGGTCAAAGGAAACAATTGTCGAAGGTGATGCTCCGTTTGTTGCTACCCACCAGTTTACAAGATAATATCCCATTTCATTTATTACAAAGTTTCCTGAACCGAGCGTATAGGAAATATTACCTTTAATTAAACGAATATTATCGAAAGGTACATGTGCTCCGGTAGCAAGAGTCGTTAAACCACCGGTAACCCATGTGGTTTCTATAAGAGATGTTCCGGGTTCCGGACCTGTTGCACCGGTTGAGCCCTGAGGCCCTGTAGGACCCGTTGCGCCCGTCGCACCTGTTTGACCTTGAGATCCGGTTGCACCCGTAGGCCCCTGAGGCCCCGTCGAACCTTCCGGACCTTGAGGACCTGTTGCACCTGTTGGCCCCTCAGGTCCTGTAGGACCGGTAAACCCTTGGGGTCCTGTAGAACCGGTTGCACCCGTAGGCCCCTGAGGTCCTGTTGCACCTGTAGGACCCTGTTGACCTGTTGAGCCTGTTGGTCCCTGAGGCCCTGTTGGACCTTCCGGACCCTGAGGCCCGGTTGCACCTGTAGGACCCTGAGACCCTGTTGGTCCTGCTGGACCCTGAAGGCCTATTGGACCTTGAGGACCCTGAGGGCCTGTTAAGCCTGTTGGACCTTCCGGACCCTGTACTCCGACAGGACCTTGAGGGCCGGCAGAACCTTCTGCTCCTTGTGCTCCTGCAGGTCCCTGAGGACCTTGAGGGCCGACAGGACCTTCCGGACCTTGTGCGCCTGTGGGACCTTGGGGACCTATTGAGCCTGTTAGACCTGCAAGACCTTGTGGTCCCTGAGGACCTTGAGGACCTACCGGACCTTGCAGCCCCTGAGGACCTTGAGGACCTTGAGGACCGACAGGACCTTCCGGACCCTGTACTCCGGTGGAGCCTGCAGGACCTTGAGGACCTGTTGGACCCTGAGGACCTGTTGAACCTTGTAGTCCCTGAGAACCCTGAGGGCCCATAGGACCCTGAGGGCCTTGAGGACCCTGTGGACCTATAGGGCCTATAGGACCTTCCGGACCACGCGCTCCTGAAGAACCCTGCGGACCTGTGGGACCTGCAGGACCGGTAGTGCCTGCAGGTCCTGTTGGTCCCATGAATCCTTGGGGACCTTGAGGACCTGCTGAACCCTGGGGACCCTGAGGTCCGGTAGGACCCTGAGGACCTGTTGAACCTTGTGGACCTGTGGGACCTTGAGGACCTTGAGCACCTGCGGAACCAGTAGAACCTTGCAAACCTTGGGGACCCTGAGGTCCTGTTGCACCGAGGAGGCCTTGCGGACCGGCAGGACCCTGGGGGCCGATTGAACCTGCGGGTCCGGTAGGACCAGTGGGGCCTTCCGGGCCCGCAGGACCTTCCGGACCCTGAAATCCCGGAGATCCTTGAGGTCCGGTCGGACCCTGAGGGCCTGCGGGACCTTGTGGACCCTGAGGGCCTGCGGGACCTTGTGGACCCTGTGGCCCCTGCTGGCATGCGCAATCATTTTCACATTGGCAGCATGATGTGTCATAAGTACTGCAATCGGAATATGACATGGATGAATTTTCATCCTGGAGATAATTGTTCATTTCAAGAAAATCATTATAATCATTTTTACCATATTTCATAAAATTAGACTCTCCATCCTATGATATTTTTTAATGCATAATATTATATTCGTTGGAAGTAATTTTTGTGTCAATTCACTGGTCTGCAAATAGGAAAAATGGCTGATTTCCAAGGTTATCAAGAATAAAACTGTAAAATAAAAATCTCCGGGACCAATAATAATCCGGAGATTTTTTAATTAATAAGTTTATTTTTACTTGAAGATATTTTTTGAAAAGGTAATTTTACTCCTGTTTTGAATGAATTTATCTGAAATCATGGCTTGAACAACCAATATAATTCCGATGGCCGCAATTATGTCTCCCGCACTTACTATTATCCAGTTTCCTATTGTTATGATATTTCCCAGGAAGCTTAAGGATGCATTTTCTGCAGGGGTAAAAAATAAAATCTTGCCGCTGCTAAGAAGGCTCAGCATTTCTGTACCGTATAATTTTGCCACAGCCTCCGATGAAAGCGGAAACTTAAAACCATTAGCCAGAAAGGACAATAAATTTAAGCCTAAGCCGATTAAGGGAACTGCCATAAATTTCATACCTATGTTGGCAATTATGAACAGGCCGGTAAATAGGTATGCCATAAGAAGAAATACTGAATATAAGGGTGAGCTGTAATTAAAAAGTCCTAAATTCATTACAACTATGGCAAGATAGAGTAAAGCAGATATGTAAATTAAGGGCTTCCCGCTAAAACGTACGTATGCAAGCCTTGATATTTTTCCCTTCCTGATAAGACCAATAATTATCCCTAAAACCAATGCTTCAAGAAACATGTTTGTTGCCTCCTTGAATAACTTTTATCTGTTCTGAATGCAGAGTTTATTTATCAGCTTCTTATAATTCTACAATATATATATAAATATATCAACTTTTTATTAAAAAAGTTTAGTCAATTTATTATATATATTAATGAAACGTTCAAACGTTCAATAATAAATGATTATTGACTGGTTATAATAAGTGTGTTATTATTTTTGTAATTACAGTTTTTGGGAGGTTTTTATTTTGCTAGAAGAAGGCTCGATATGGGGTCCATTAGTTTTACAGGTTATTTTGATATTTATAAATGCGGTGTTTGCTTCTGCTGAAATAGCAGTTATATCCATGAATGACAACAAGATGGATAAAATGGCAGCAGAGGGTGATAAACGTGCTATAAAACTCAGCAAGCTGACTGATCAGCCATCACAATTTCTTTCGGTTATTCAGGTCGGAATTACCCTGGCAGGATTCTTTGGCAGTGCTTTTGCTGCTGACAATTTTGCAAGTAAATTGACAAACAGTTTATTAAATCTGGGAATAAATATTCCGCCATCAACATTAAATACCATATCCGTAATCATAATAACGTTGATTTTATCATATTTTACACTCGTCTTTGGGGAGCTTGTTCCTAAGAGAGTCGCCATGAAAAATGCAGAAAAGCTGGCTTTATTTATGGCCGGTCTTTTATATTTTATATCAAAAGCATTCGCACCTCTGGTATTGCTGCTGACAGCTTCAACAAACGGCATTTTAAGACTTCTTGGAATTGATCCTGATTCAGAGGATGAGGAAGTAACAGAAGAGGACATTAGAATGATGGTAGATGTGGGTAGCGAAAAAGGTTCAATAAATGCAAGTGAAAAAGAAATGATTCAAAATGTTTTTGAATTTGATAATAAAACTGCTGAAGAAGTAATGACACACAGAACAGAAGTGGATATATTGTGGCTGGATGAAACAGACGAGGAATGGTCTCAGAAGATTACCAGAAGCAGACATTCGAGATATCCCGTATGTGACGGTAGTGCAGATAATATAATTGGTGTGTTAAATGTTAAGGATTATTTCAGACTGAAAGATAAGTCAAGAGAAAATATAATGAACAAGGCTGTTAAATCAGCGTATTATGTTCCTGAAACAGTAAGAACAGATGTACTGTTCCAGAATATGAAGAAAACAAGAAATCATTTTGCCGTGGTGTTTGATGAATATGGAGGAATGAGTGGTGTTATTACAATGAATGACCTTCTTGAACAAATAGTTGGAAATTTTGATGATGATTATTTAAATCCAGAACCTCCATCAATTGAAAAAATAGGTGAAGATACTTGGAAGATAAAGGGTTCAGCTTATTTGGATGATGTTTCCAAACAACTGGGAATAAGTCTTCCGGATGAAGATTTTGACACATTTGGAGGACTGGTGTTTGGTGTTCTAGGAATTATTCCTGAGGATGGAAGCACAATGGAGCTGAATGAATACGGTCTTAAAATAAAGGTAACAGAAATAAAAGGAAGAAGGCTTGAAACGGCAATTGTTTATAAATCCCAGGACTCTACGGATTATGAGGATTAATTCAGGAATTTTTAAGCTAAATCCTGTATTATGTCAATACAAGGAGGACATATGGATTATATATTAAATAAGCTATTGATTTTACCTGGGATTCTGCTGGGCATTTCCATACATGAATTTGCTCACGGATATGCAGCTGTAAAAATGGGTGATGAAACGCCCTTAATGCAGGGCAGAATTACCTTGAATCCTATGAAACATATTGATATTATGGGATTTATCTGTTTGATTGCATTTGGATTTGGATGGGCAAAGCCTGTTGTGATAAACAGCAGAAACTTTAAGAATCCAAGGCGGGATGATGCATTGGTAGCAATTGCCGGACCTCTGGCAAACTTTATGACTGCTTTTTTATTTGTGGGATTGATGAAGCTTGCGTATATGTTCATGCCAAATACATTGTCAGCTAAAATATTGTGGGAAGTTTTAAAAAGCACGGTTTCAATAAATCTTGTACTTATGATATTCAATCTTATTCCCATTCCTCCCCTTGATGGTCATCATATTCTGGGGAGTATAGGAGGAACACGTGTCTGGAATTTTTATTACAAATATTATGACCAACTGAGGTTTTTAATGCTTCTTCTCATAGTGTTCAACGGTATAAGCAGAGTAATCGGACCAATTATAAATTATTTATTCAGTTTTTTAATATCAATTTTTTTCTAGGTGAATAATATGGAAACTAAAAGTGAACTGAGAAAGAAAGTTTTAAATATCAGAAACAGCATGTCAAGGGAAGATGTCATATATAAAAGCAGCTTAATCACAAACAAGCTTACGTCTATGGATGAGTACAAAGAAAGTAATACGGTATTTATTTATATGAGTTTTGGAAATGAAGTTGTTACAAGCGGCCTTATTAAGGAAATGCTTTCTGAGGGGAAGCGTGTGGTTATACCATATACAGACGTAAAAAACACTGTTTTAATACCTTCAGAGCTGAAAAGTCCGGATGATGATTTAGTTTTAAGTCCGTTCGGATATTATGAGCCTGCATATGAAAAGATAAGACCTGTAGAACCAGAGGAATTTGATTTGATTGTTGTGCCCGGAGTTGTTTTTGACAGAAATATGAATCGAATAGGATTCGGCAAGGGTTACTATGACAGGATTTTATGCAGAAAAAGAAAGAATGCCAAAGCAGTTGCTTTTGCGTACGGCTTTCAGGTCTTTGAAAAAATTCCGGCTGAACCACATGACATCAAAATGGATAAAATAATAACGGAGCAATTTATAATTGACTAAAAAAGGCCTGGGTTATCCAAGCCTTTTATTTTGTATGAATTGCAGCGTTTTTATCTTGCTATTGTTATTACATACACTTTTGATGCGCCGTAACTGACAAGTGCCTTTGAACATTCATCAACAGTGGTTCCTGTTGTATATATATCATCAACCAACAGCAGTGAACTGTTGATAACTTTTTCCGATGAGTGTTTTACTGCAAAAGCATCCTTTAAATTTTTTCTTCGGTCTTCTTTACTTTGTTCACTTTGCTTTAGAGTTCTCTTTGTTCTTTTTAGTGCATCAATGTAAGGAATAGAAAGCTTTGACGATATGTATCTCGCAAGAAGTTCCGATTGATTGTAGCCTCTTTTACGCATTTTAGACGGATGAAGAGGCACTGATACAATGCAGTCAAAATTTGTATAACCTGTGTTTACCATAAAATTAACCAGAAGGTTTCCGAAAAGCTTATAAAAATATGTTTTGTTATAATATTTGTAGCTGTAAATAGCATTTTTAATCAACCCTTCATATTTATAAGGTGATTTTGACATTTCAAAATGCCTTTCAGCATCACAGCATTCCCGGCATAAGTTTGTTGAAGAATTATGCGCAATGGGTTTTGAGCATTTGGAGCAGAATGGGGGTTCAACTTTTTTAATTAGTCTTTCACATTCCGGGCAAATGTATTTGTCTGCAATTTCTTCATCATATGCTTCACATATAAAGCAGGTATTTTTCTCAGGGTAAATAAGCTCTAAAAAAGAATCCATATAGGATTTCATATTTCGATAATTCCCTCCGACAATAATCTGTAGGTTGAAATGGTGGAACTGAGTCTGTAATCAAGTGCAGAATAGCGTCTGTCAATTTTATCGTTATTAATCATGTCCTGCATATATTTTTCGATTCCCACCAGTACTACAAGCTGTCGTGCCCTTGTTATGGCAGTATAAAACAAGTTTCTTGTCAAAAGCATTGGGGGACCCCATACAATAGGCATTATAATAACAGGAAATTCACTTCCCTGGCTCTTGTGCACAGTGGTTGCATATGCAAGTATCAATTCATCAAGCTGACTGAAGGGATATGTTACTTCCCTTTCTTCATCAAATTGAACTGTTAATTCCTGCTCTGTTTCATCAATATAAATGATGTATCCAATATCACCGTTATAAATTCCTTCTCCTGTAACAATATTCCCATCTCTGAAGATTTTCCATTCGGTCTGATAATTATTTTTGACTTGCATAACCTTGTCACCCACTCGGAAGGTATATTTCCCAAATGTTTTTTCCTTTTTCAGCTTAGAAGGAGGATTTACGGCCGACTGAAGTTTTTTGTTCAGCTCTATTACACCGGCTTCCCCTTTTTTCATTGGGGAAAGAACCTGAATATCTTTTAAGGGATTCAAATTATACTTTAGCGGAAGCCGGTTGTTGTACAAATCAACTATCATATCAATTATGTTTTTACTGCTGTTTTCTCTCATGAAGAAGAAATCGGTATCTCTTTTGTTGTAAACAGGCATCAATCCCTTGTTTATCAAATGTGCGTTTTGAACAATCATGCTTCCCGCAGACTGCCGGAATATAGTATCAAGCCGTATTGTTTTAATTGTATTTGAGTAGATAATATCAGACAGGACATTGCCGGCTCCCACTGATGGAAGCTGATCCACATCTCCGACCAGTATCAGTCTTGTTCCTTTTTTTATTGCCTTTAACAAATTGTTCATGAGAAGAATATCGACCATAGACATTTCATCAACTATGACAACATCGCAATCCAAGGGAGAGTCTTCGTTTTTATTGAATGCCAGATTGCTGTCATCCTCACCAAAGGCATATTCAAGCATTCGATGAATGGTCCTTGCTTCCCTTTCTGTTGATTCGGTAATCCGCTTGGCTGCTCTCCCGGTTGGAGCACAGAGCATGACTTTTTTACCTATTTTTTCAAATATTTTAATTATAAAAAGTATTATTGTTGTTTTTCCTGTTCCAGGGCCTCCGGTAATCACGGTTACACCGTTTATTATAGATTGAATTACCGCTTCTCTCTGCTTTTGTGAAAGTGTTATGGATGATTCATCTTCAACATCTTTAAGCAATGGAGAGGCATTTTCTTCATCTGTATTGAAATCAGTATCGGCAAGGTTTATAAGCTCCTTGCATGCATTAACTTCTGCCATGTAATAGGGCAGATAGTAAACAACCCTTTCATTGTTTATTGTTTCCATATGTATTTTGTCGGTAAATGCCATATTGCCCATTTCATCTTCTATAAAATCAGAATTCACCTCAAGCAGATTTACTGTGCTGTCCAGAAGCATTCGGTATGGTACATATACGTGGCCTCTTGCAGCATATTCTGCGAGAGCATATTTGACTCCGGATGATATTCTGTAGGGAGAAGCCTTTTCTACACCGAGGGATGCAGCAATTTTATCAGCCAGCTTGAATCCTATGCCGTAGATGTCTTCAGAAAGCCTGTATGGATTTTCCGTAATTGTTTTAATTGTGTTTTTTCCATATTGCTTAAATATCTTAACGCTGTAGCCGGGGCTTATTTCATGGCTTTGCAGAAACATCATAATTTCTTTGATGTCTGCCTGCTCTGAAAAGCTTTTAGCTATCATTTCAGCTTTTTTTTCACCAATTCCTTCAATTTCTGTAAGCCTCTCAGGATGTTTTTGTATAATGTCAAAGGTTTCTTCTCTAAATATTTCCACAATTTTCTTCGCGGTATATTTGCCTATTCCTTTAATCAGGCCTGAGCCCAAATAGCTTTCTATTTGATCCAAATCTGATGGCAGAACAGTATTGTACAGCTCGACCTGAAACTGGTCTCCATACTTTGGATGTTTTACCTTCTTGCCGTAAATTTCTAATGTCTCGCTTGTAACATCCGTTCCGAAAATTCCGGTAATTGTAACTATGTCGCTGTCAGCTTCCATTAAAGCAACTGTATATCCGTTTTCATCATTGCGAAAGATTGTTTCTATAACTGTACCTTTAAGTGTTTCCATTAAATGCTCCTTGCGTTTAACCTCTTAAAAATTATACCACAATTTCACATAATCCAATAACAAAATTAAAAAGAACTACAAATTTTTCTTTTAAAGCTGTAAAAACTGTGATAAACTTTATCTCAGCATTATTGTTTAAAATTAAGGAAAAATAAACATAAAAGACTCATACTGTAAATACTGTAGTTAGTGTTAAATATTTTTGCCAAGGAAGGAATTATTATGTCTAAGGAAAATTTTATTAAGGGTGCTGCAATTTTAGGTATTGCAGGATTGATTGTTAAAGTATTGGGAGCAATTTACCGCATACCGCTGACAAATCTCATAGGAACAGAAGGAATAGGTTATTACCAGCCTGCCTATAATATATATAATCTGCTGCTGGTCGTGTCGTTATCGGGATTTCCCACAGCAATAGCGAAAATGGTTTCAGAAAAAAGAGCTTTACAGAATTATGAAGGAGCATACCAGGTATACAAGATATCAAGATGGGGCTTGTTTATCATAGGGCTTGTGTCCTCCTTAGGTGTGCTGGCGTTTGCAAGAAGCCTTGTTTCATTTATAGGATATCCGGGAGCATATTATTCAATGATTGCACTGGTTCCTGCCTTGTTTGCCGTTCCTCTTTTATCGGCATACAGAGGATTCTTCCAGGGGACTCAGAATATGACACCAATTGCGTTGTCTCAGCTTATTGAGCAGGTGTTCAGGGTTTCGGTAGGACTTTATCTGGCATATGCATTTGTTGGCAAAGGACTTGAGGAGGCTGCCGGAGGAGCAACATTCGGTGCTTCGATCGGCGGGGTAGCAGCATTAATATTAATATATCTTATGTTTTTCTTAAGTAAAAAGTCAATTAAAGAAGAAATAAAATTATCCTCTCATAATAAGACAGAGCCTGTATGGGATATAGTTAAGAATCTTTTGTACATAGCCATACCTATAACAATAGGTGCATCAATAGCTCCTCTAATGGGAATAATGGATTCATACATTGTATCAAGCAGGCTTTCCGCCATAGGTTATACGGAATTGCAATATACGGATATGTTTGGTGAATTGAGCGGAACGGCACAGACACTGATAAATTTTCCTCAGGTATTTTCCACTGCGGTTGCAATGAGTCTTGTCCCTGCCATAACAGATGCATTTACTAAAAAACAGGTTCAACGACTTAATGTTACTGCCAATGCAGGAGTTAAAATGTCGATGATAATCGGACTTCCGTGCGGTATAGGTTTATTTATGCTGGCAGAGCCTGTTATTGCACTTTTATATGCATCTCTGGGACCTGAAAAGCATGCAAGTTCAGGTGCACTTTTGGAAATTCTTGCAATAGGAGTAATCTTCCTTACATTGGTTCAATCATTTACTGCAATATTACAATCTGTTAACAAGCAGTTTCATCCTGTGAAAAACCTGGCTGCAGGGCTGGTAGTAAAGGTTATATTATCATATATACTGATTGGCATGCCTTCAATTAATATAAAAGGTGCGGCAATAAGTACAACAATTGCATACCTTGTTGTTGCACTTCTTAACTGGCGCGATATTAACAAAACAAAAATTAAGATTAATCTGATTAATGTTACTGCGAGACCGCTTTTGTCTTCTGCTGCGATGGCATTGGCAACGGGAGTTTCGTTCAGAGTGCTGAAATCAATTCTTGGAAGCCAGAGTCTTGCAACATTGGGAGCTATAGCTATAGCTGTTGTTGTTTATGCTGTATGCTTGTTTTTAACGGGTGCTATTACAAAGGAAGATTTGGAATTAATACCAAAAGGGGAGAAATTGACAAGATTTGTGAGGAAATAAAATGAACACCATTCAGATAATAGGCCTGGGAGCAGGCAGCATTGATGAAATTACTCTCAAAGCTCACAAGGCTTTGAACGAAAATATACCTACATTTGCAAGAACAGAAAGGCATCCTGTGATAAGGAGGCTCCAGGAAGAAATTGAAATCAAATGTTTTGACAATTTTTTTGAAAAATATGAAACTTTTGATGAAGTTTATGAAAAAATAACCGATAATATTTTAGAGCTTGTAAAAAAGCATGGCAAAATTAATTACTGCACTGCAGGAAGTCCGTATTACGGTGATATTGTAACAAAAAAACTCATCAATGAATATAAAGACGAAATAAATATAATAATAATTGATGGAATGAGTTTTCTCGATAAATGCATTAAGCTTTCAGGGTTTTCGGATTATAAAACTATAAAGGTTCTGGACTGTCTTGAAGCAGATGAATTTTCCTTTGATATAAATTCATTCAGTATTGTTACACAGGTTTACGATTCAGAAATGGCATCTCAGCTTAAATTGAAGCTTATGGAAACATATCCTGATGATGTATCTGTTTTAAAAATAGATGTTTTGGAAGAAAATGTCAGAGAAATGCCCTTATTTATGCTGGATCAAGAAAAAAATTACGGATTTTCAACATATTTTTGCATTCTGCCTATTGAAATTTCAAAAAATACAGTGTATAATGTTACTAATCTATGCAGAATTGTGAAAATACTGAGAGGTCCTGATGGATGTCCCTGGGATATGAAGCAAACTCATGAATCCATAAGGCAGCATGTAATTGAAGAAGCCTATGAAGTTGTGGATGCAATTGACAATGATGATATTGACAACTTGATTGAAGAGCTTGGAGATTTGCTTTTTCAGGTTGTATTTCACTCAGAGCTGGGCAGCGAGGAAGGATATTTTAATTTCAGCGATGTCGTAACAAATATCTGCAAAAAAATGTATTCAAGACATCCTCATGTATTTGGTGATATTAAAGCCGATAATGTGGATGAGGCATTGAGGACCTGGGAAGCATCAAAACAAAAAGAGAAAAACCTAAGATCGTACACCGATAATTTAAAGAATGTTCCTAAGGCATTATCACCCCTAAGCAGAAGCTATAAAATTCAAAAAAGAGCAGCTGAGGCAGGCTTTGACTGGCCTGATGCAAAAGGTGCAATATTAAAAGTTAAGGAAGAGCTCTTTGAATTTATGGAGGAGTACGAAAACAGCAATTCTGAAAGAATGGAAGAAGAGTTTGGTGATTTACTGTTTGCTCTTGTTAATTTTGCGAGATTTGTGAAAATAAATCCGGATGTTGCACTTAACAGGACCATAAATAAGTTTATTTCCAGATTCGAATATATTGAAACACATTCAAAGAAAGATTTAAAACAAATGACTCTGGAAGAAATGGATGAGTTATGGGAAGAATCAAAGTTCCAATAGGAATTTAGATAAAAAAAACAAAAGAACATTTATTAAGGAGGGTTTTTATGAATAAAGCTGAATTAATTGCTAGTGTTGCAGAAAAAACAGGATTTACAAAGAAAGATGCAGAAAAGGCATTAAATGGATTTATGGAAACAATAAAAGATGAGTTAGTAGCAGGCGGCAAAGTTCAATTAGTTGGATTTGGAACTTTTGAAGTTAGAGACAGAAAAGAAAGACAAGGAAGAAATCCAAGAAATCCTGGTGAAACAATAGAAATACCAGCTTCTAAAGCACCTGTATTTAAAGCAGGCAAATCTTTAAAAGAAGCAGTTAATTAGTAATAAGTTAGTAAGAAATGAATTTAAAGGGCCGTTTAAAATGCGGTCTTTTTTAATGTGAGCATTTAAAAACCGACCTCCCATCAATTAGATTTTAGTCTGGCTTTTGGGGACCGGTTTAACTGTATTTATTTTCTCTTTTATTCAGCCGTGTTATTCAGGGTTATCCTCTTTCTAAAGCAGCGGGACCTGTCCTCGTCATTTCCATAATACCATAAGGTCTGAGCAGTTCAAGAAAGACATTATTTTTTTCTTCGTCCTTGGATATTGCAATAATCATTGTTTTTTTGCTTACATCAACAATACTGGCTCTGAAAATATCAACTATTTGAAGAATTTCTCCTCTTTTTTCTCCTGCATTGACTTTTATCATCATCAGTTCTCTTTGGACCGAATCCTCTTTTGACAGGTTAGAAATTTTGATTACATTAACAAGCTTATGGAGCTGCTTTGTGATTTGCTCTATTACGTAAGCATCACCGGTTATTGCAACAGTAATTCTTGAAATGCCCGGATCCTGAGTCTCTGCCACATTGAGGCTGTCTATATTGTAACCTCTTCTGGTAAAAAGACCTGAAACTTTGCTGAGAGTTCCGGAATAATTTTCTACAAGAATAGATAAAATTACTTTTTCGTTATTCATGCTTTTCACCTCCCAAATGCGGAACCGAAGGTATATCAGGCTCAACTATGCATTCCAAAACAAATGGTTCATTGTCTTTAAACATCTCCTGTATTGCAGCATCAGCCTCGCCGTCGCTGTCTATCCTCATTCCCTTGATTCCGTAGGCGCCGGCAATTTTTATAAAATCCGGATTAGCATCAAGGTCGATTCCGAAATAAGAATTTTCATTATATGCATTTTTTTGAAGTTCTCTTACCATTCCTAATTTTTGGTTGTTAAATACGATAAATTTAACACCTGCACTGCAACCTTTTGCAATTGCCAGTTCACTCATAAGCATTTGAAATCCGCCATCTCCCATGGAAGCCACAACACTTGTTTCTGGGAGTGCCAATTTTGCGCCTATGGAAGAAGGAAGGCTGTATCCCATTGTACCTAAGCCTCCGGAGGTAAGGAATTTTCTGTTCCTGCCTGCTATAAAACTGTGTGCCGCCCATAACTGGTTGATTCCCACATCTGCAACCCATATGCATTCAGAGTCCATGAATTCTGAGATTTTATTTATGAGAAGCCTTGGATTAAGATGAGTATTTGTGGCAAACAGCCTTTTCAGGTAAGTTTTACGGCTTTCCTGAGTGTTTTTCAACCATAACTCTGTATCCAACTCGTAGTTGTATTCCAAAAGATTATTAAGAATCTCCTTGGCATCCCCTACAATAGGAATATGTGTTTTGAAATTTTTTCCTATTTCAGCGGGATCAATATCAATGTGTATGATATTTTTTGTCCCTGTGTCTTTACTCATCATGAAGGTGGTTCGGTCTGCAAATCGTGCTCCTATTACAATCAGCAGATCCGACTCATTCATCATTTTGTTGGCAAAGGGATATCCGTGGGAACCTATGAGGCCTGCAAAATACTGGCTGCTGTTATCAAAGGAGTCAATACCCATGAGTGTGCAAACAACAGGAATTTTGCACTTTTCAACAAATGTTTCCAATTCTTCAATGGCATTGCCTGATCTTACGCCTCCGCCCACACATATAACGGGCCTGTGGGCTTTGTTAATTATTTCTGCAGCTCTTTTTATCTGCCTCGGATTTCCTATAGTTACAGGTTTATATCCTCGTATATTAACTTCCTTAGGATATTCGAAGTCTATTGTCTTTTCCTGAATATCCCTTGGAATATCTATTAATACGGGACCCTTTCTTCCTGTTGAGGCAATGTGGAAAGCTTCTTTTATAATCCTGGGAAGCTCATTGGCATTCTTCACCAGGTAGCTGTTTTTTGTAAAAGATTGCGTTGCTCCTATTATATCCGCTTCCTGAAACATGTCCCTTCCTATAGAATTTGAATTAACCTGTCCTGTTATTGCAACAAGGGGAATAGAGTCCATATATGCTGTTGCTATACCTGTTATTAAATTTGTGGCTCCCGGACCGGATGTGGCGATGCAAACTCCGGTTTTGTTCAGGGCTCTTCCGTATCCGCTGGCCATGTGGGCTGCCGATTGCTCCTGACGTACAAGGATATGCCTGATATCTGAATTTCTCAGGGCCTCATAAAGCGGAAGGACCGCACCACCCGGATATCCAAAAATAACATCTACTTTTTCCATTTCAAAACATTTAATAATTGCTTCTGCCGCTTTAATTTTCATTCAAGCACTTCCTTTCTTTTTGTAATTTCTGGTATAAAAAAGCAGGTATTTTCATCATAAAGGACGAAAATACCCGCGTTACCACCTTAATTCCATATAGGCACTTAATACTATAACGGTAAACCCGTTTAACTCTACTGCTGTTTCAAGTTAAAAGCTCAAAAGTCAGGTTCAATATATATTGCATGCAAGACTTCCAGCTCATGGCCCCGCTCTCTGAAAAGCTCCATATATCTACTCTCTTTTTCATAGCTGATTATTATATTGTTTCTATATTAAACAGTCAGAGTTCATTTGTCAACAAGTATTTTTGAAAAATTAATTATATTTGTATATATTGACAAATATCGGCGGTTAAAGTATAATTGCAAACGCAAATTATTTGCAATTGGAGGGCGCCATGTTTGATATACTACTTGATACACTTATTGATTCTCTGAAGCTTTTACCCTTTTTGTTCATAACATATTTGATTATAGAATATATTGAGCACAGGTCATCTGATAAGCTTATATCAGGATTAAAAAAATATGGAGTCGCAGGAGGAGCTTTGCTGGGCAGTTTTCCCCAATGCGGTTTTTCGGTAGCAGCTGCGAATCTTTATACAAACAGAGTAATTTCCGTTGGTACGCTTGCAGCAGTCTTTATTTCTACGTCAGATGAGGCAATTCCTGTGATTTTAGCCAACTCAGGAAGTGTGGGTACAATCCTTAAGCTTATAGCGGTTAAAATTGTAATAGCTGTACTTGCAGGATCAATTGCAGATTCTTTATTCAGTAATTTTTTCGGATACAAAACATATAATAATGATAGAAGTAATCATCATCATCATTTTCACGAATGCCATGATGGAATTGTAAAGTCGGCATTTAAGCATACAGCACATATATTTGTATTCATGGCCTTAACAATGCTTTTAATGAACATGGGAATATATCTTATAGGAGAAGAAAATCTTTCAAGGATATTGTTGACTCACAGTATATTGCAGCCTGCAGTTGCGGCTTTAATCGGATTTATACCAAACTGTGCTTCATCAATTATAATTACACAGTTGTATTTATCGGGGAGCTTAAGCTTCGGCTCTGCAGTTGCAGGCTTAAGCACAGGCGCTGGAGCAGGGCTCATTGTTTTGTTCAGAGTCAATAAGAATGCAAGTGAAAACTTTAAGATAATGCTTTATATTTATATTATTTCAATTGCTGCAGGAAGCGTAATTCAGGCGCTGGCATAGAAGCAGTATACAGGTGGAAAATACGAAAAGTAAAGAGGCATCAAACAGCCTCTTTTTATTATATGTTGTTTTATTTTGTTTTTGAACTGCCCAGGTAAGCTTCTTTTACCTTTTCGTTTTGAAGAAGCTCCAATCCTTTGCCTTCCATGGTAATGCTGCCTGTTTCCAGAACATAACCGTAATCAGCTACCTTTAAAGCCTTGTTTGCGTTTTGTTCAATAAGGAGTATTGTAGTCCCCTGCTTGTTTATTTCTTTTATAATATCAAAGATACCATTAACAATCAATGGAGCCAGCCCCAAAGATGGCTCATCCATCATTATCAGCTTCGGTTTGGCCATTAAGGCTCTGCCTACAGCCAGCATCTGCTGTTCTCCTCCAGACAATGTTCCCGCCATCTGCCAGGAACGCTCCTTAAGCCTTGGGAACAACTCATAGACGTGTTGTATTCCCTCTTCAATTCCTTCTTTTTGCAAATATGCTCCTATTTTTAGATTTTCCAGGACAGTTAAATTTGCAAAGACTTTTCTTCCTTCCGGAACTAATGTGATTCCTCGCGCTACAATATTTATTGTGTCCATGCCCACTATGTTTTCACCCTGAAAGGTAATTTCACCCATGCTTGGTTTAACAAGACCTGCAATGGTCCGGAGAGTTGTGCTTTTTCCTGCACCGTTGGCACCTATGAGGGTGACAATGGATTTTTCGGGAACTTTTATGCTTATGCCCTTTACAGCAGATATTCCGCCATAGTTAACGTGTAAATTTTTAATCTCAAGCATCTTCTTCCACCCCCAGGTAAGCTTCTATAACTCTAGGATTGTTTTTAACCTCATTCGCATTTCCTTGTGCAATGAGCTGACCAAAGTCAAGCACATAAATTTTATCTGAAATTTCCATAACTAAATCCATATGATGCTCAATCATAAAAATTGTAAGGTTAAATTCGTCTCTTATTGTGTGGATAAAATTTGAAAGCTCCATTGTTTCATTGGGATTCATGCCTGCTGCCGGCTCATCCAGCAGCAAGAGTTTTGCGTCTGTAGCCAGTGCTCTGGCAATTTCGAGTTTTCTTTGCTCACCGTAAGGAAGAGAGTTTGCCACCTCATACTTCAGGTGCAAAAGTCCCAGCTTATCCAAAAGCATTTCCGATTTCTGTATCATGTGCTTTTCTTCAGCTCTGGACCAGGGCATTCTTGTTGTGCAAGACAAAAAGTTGCTTTTAACATGAAGGTGATTGGCAATCAAAATATTATCCAGTACGGTTAAGTCCTTAAACAAACGAATATTTTGAAATGTTCGTGCAATTCCTTTTTTAGTAATCTTATCAGGTGTGAGACCTGTGATTTTTTCATCGTTAAAATAAACACTGCCGCTTGTGGGAGTATAAACCCCGGTTATTACGTTGAAGGCTGTTGTTTTTCCTGCACCGTTAGGACCTATCAATGCTTCTATGTGTCCTTCCTCAACATCTATATTCAGATTGTTTACGGCAATAACGCCTCCAAACTTCATTATTACATTATCAACTTTTAAGACTCCCATTATGCCGTACCTCCTTCATTGTTATTTCCCGGAGATTTTTTCCTGAATAATCTTTTAATCATTCCCCAGGATAATTCCTTCTGACCCAGGAGGCCGTTTCTGAAAAACAATACAAGTATCATAAGCAGGGCTGAGAAAATAACCATTCTGAAGCCTGCTCTGAATAAAGGAATACTAAATCCAAACATTGTGAGAGGTTCGTCGAAAAAGCGCAGGACTTCAAGGCCGACCGTAACGATAAATGATGCTATTACAGTGCCTGAAATGCTTCCCATTCCTCCTAAGACTATAATTAAAAGGAAATTATATGTCATTGTAAAATAAAATTGTTTAGGGTCTACGGTTCCCAGCAGGGATGCAAATAGTCCGCCGCCTATACCTGCAAAAAATGCACCTATTGCAAAAGACAATACCTTATGTTTGAACAGATTGATACCCATTGCTTCGGCAGCTATATCATCTTCCCGTATAGCTTTGAAAGCTCTTCCGTAGGTTGAATTTATAAGAAAAACCATGAATGCCACAGAGAGAATCATAATTCCGAAAAATATCCACATTGTAGGCATTTCAGGTATGCTTTTAATTCCCAGGGCTCCGTTTGTAATTGTTTTGGCATTTGTAAATACAATCCTGATTATTTCTGAAAATCCTAATGTTGCAATTGCAAGGTAGTCACTTTTAAGGCGCAAAACAGGAATGCCAATTAAAACTGCCACCAGTGCTGCAAGCAGCCCGCCTAAAATCAAAGCGGCCGCAAAAGGAATTTGTATTTGTGCAAGAAAAGGATTTTGAGGAACAACATAAAATATTGCAGCACGTTTTTCAAGGGGAACAGTCAATATTGCAACCGTGTATGCTCCGATTGCCATAAAACCGGCCTGCCCCAATGAGAATAGTCCTGTAAATCCATTTACCAGGTTCATTGACACACTTACTATGGTGTAAATAGCTGCAAGGTTTAAAACACGCCTTACATAGTCATCACCTATTACTTTGAAATCAAGCAGTGTAAGCAATACCGCAAATATTGCGAATAATGCAAGATAAATTTTTATGTTATGTTCTTTTCTCTGATTTATCATACCTTATCTGTCACCTTCTCTCCAAGAAGTCCGGTCGGTTTAACCAGCAATACTACAATTAATATTATAAATGCAATTGCATCTCTGTATCCTGAAAGCAACGGCAGAAACGTAACAAGCATAACCTCTGCCATCCCCAATATGAATCCTCCCAGCACGGCACCGGTTGTATTTCCTATGCCGCCCAGAACTGCTGCTATAAAGCATTTTAAACCGGGCATAACACCCATAAGAGGTATTACGGAAGAATACTTTGAGCCCCACAGTATTGCGCCTATGGCAGCAAGCGCCGAACCTATTACGAATGTTGTTGATATTACTTTATTAATGTTTATTCCCATTAAACGTGCGGTTTCAAAATCCTTTGATGCCGCTCTCATTGCCATTCCTATTTTCGTTTTGTTGGTTATGAAGAGTACAACATATAATAGGATAATTGTTATTACAGGTGTTACAACTGTCGCCACTGACAACGAAATAGTGCCGAAGCTTATTGCTCTCGTAAGAATGGCTATGTCGGGAAATCCCTTGGGGACTCCCGTGAACAGGTACGTTGCCAAATTTTCCAGTAAGAATGAAACACCTATTGCCGATATCATGATTGACATACGTGGTGCGTTTCTCAGAGGTCTGTACGCAACCTTTTCAACAATAACACCGAGCAGGATGGTAGCGGCGATGACTATTACCGTTGAAACATACCAGGGAAGTCCAAAGCTTACAACGCTGAAAACCATAAAATATGCCGCCATCATAAATATATCGCCATGAGCAAAGTTTATGAGTCTCAATATTCCGTAAACCATTGTATAACCTATGGCTATGAGTGCATAAAGGCTTCCGATGGAAATTCCGTTGGCAAGCTGTTGCATAAATATTTCAAAATTCATATTTATTCCTCCAAAATAGCTGAATAATGTAAAAAGGCGAACAACCAGTTCGCCTCAGGCTGTTTAAAAAGCCTTCCACTTTGATGAAGTTCAGTAAACTATTTGACTTCAACCGTATCGATGTATACAAATTGACCATCTTTAACTGTTTTAATAACAGCTATATTTTTGTCGGCATCACCTTCATCGGTAAAATTAATAACTCCGGTTACACCTTCAAAATCTTTTGTAGCTGCCAATGCATCTTTAATTGCTGTTCCATCTGTTGAACCTGCACGTTCAATGGCGTCTCTTACCAACAGGTATGCGTCATATCCCAATGCTGCAACGGCAGGAATTATAGGCTCTTTGCCTTCCAATTCTTTTTTGTAGCCTTCAACAAATGTTTTGGCTTCTTCTGTCGCCGGGTCATTTTCATCAAAGAATGTAGATAATACTATGCCTTCGGCATCAGCTTTGGCTACATCAATAACTGCCGGGTTTTCCCATGTATCTCCGCCCATTATCAAGCTTTTAATTCCAAGGGCTCTTGCTTGTTTAATAATCAGCGGAGCTGTTGTGGCTGAGCTTGGAGCAAATATTACATCAGGATTCTTAGCCTTGATATTTGTTAAAATCGCATTGAAGTCCGTATCATTTACCTGGAATTCAGATGTGTCCACTATACTGTTTTCATTTCCTGTCAATTCTTTAAAAGCGGTTATAAAGAAGTTTCCAAGACCTACAGAGTAGTCATCACCGTTTTGCATAATAACGGCTGCTGTCTTTGCACCCTGCTGCAGAGCATAATTTGCCATAACTCTTCCCTGGAAAGGATCAAGGAAGCATGCGCGGAAATAATATTCATTTCCCTGAGTAACCATTGGGTTTGTACAAGAAGCTCCCATTGCAGGAATTTTAGCATTTTTTATAATGTCGCCTGCGGCAATTGAAACACCGGAACCATAGGAACCGATTATTGCTGATACTTTTTCCTTTTCAATAAGTCTTGTTACTGCTGTGGTTGCTTCACCCTTGTCACTTTTGTTATCCACTATAACCAGTTCGATTTTTTTACCCAGGACTTCAGGATACATTTTATTTGCATATTTAATTCCGTCAAGTTCCTGCAGTCCGCCGCCGCCGTTTTCACCGGTCAGAGGCTCGAAAACGCCAATCTTTATAACATCACTGTTTGATCCTGCATCAGTGTTTGTCCCTTGTTTAGCACATGCTGTAAACATCGTTAAAATCATTAATAAGCATAATAGCAATGATAACTTTCTTTTCATACCCTTCTCCTCACATATTGATTAAATTTCTATGATTATAACACTTAGATGATAATTTTGCAAGAAAATTTTCCGTGTTATAAAAACAACTTTCTGCGAAATGCATACAATTAATTAAATTTGTTTTTATTTTTTAAACTGGCTGCTGAATTGAAACTTTTTATAAAACCAGTCTGAAATATAAAGACAGGACTTTAATATATTATATTAAAGTCCTGTCCTTTTTATAACTCTTTATCTAAATTTTGATGTTAATTCTAAAACTCTGTTTTTTATAGCGCTATGGTCTTCTGTCCTGCTGAGAGCACCATCAATAATTGAAGCAAGTTCAATCATTTCAGCTTCCTTCATTCCTCTTGTGGTGACAGCCGGGGTGCCGATTCTCAAACCGCTTGTCACAAATGGGCTTTGAGGGTCGAAAGGTATCGTATTTTTATTAGTTGTAATATGGATTTCATCAAGCATTTTTTCAGCTTCTTTGCCTGTCAGGTTTTTGTTCCTTAAATCAACAAGCATCAAATGGTTGTCGGTTCCGCCGGATACTATTCTGAAGCCTTTGTTTGACAATTCCTGAGACAATGTCTTAGCATTGTTTAAAATTTGCTGCTGATAAGCTTTGAATCCATCCTCCATTGCTTCCTTAAAGCAAACTGCTTTAGCAGCAATAACATGCATTAACGGTCCGCCTTGGATTCCCGGGAATATGGCCTTATCAATTTTCTGAGCAAATTCATTTTTACAAAGAATCATACCGCCTCTGGGTCCTCTTAATGTTTTATGGGTTGTAGTAGTTACGAAATCTGCATATTCAACCGGATTAGGATGCAGTCCGGCTGCAACAAGACCTGCTATGTGAGCCATATCAACCATGAAATATGCACCAACTTCATCAGCAATTTCTCTGAAGGCTTTAAAATCTATAAATCTGGAATATGCGCTGGCGCCTGCAACAATCAGTTTTGGGCGTTCACGTTTTGCAATTTCTCTTACTTCGTCATAATCAATTGTTTCAGTTTCTTTGCTTACTCCGTAAAACACTACGTTAAAATATGATCCTGACATATTTACAGGGCTACCGTGTGTTAAATGGCCTCCCTGGGATAAATCCATACCAAGTATTTTATCTCCAGGTCTTAAAACAGAGAAGTAAACACCGAAATTGGCATTTGAACCTGAGTGAGGCTGCACGTTTGCGTGGTCCGCTCCAAAAATTTTCCTGGCTCTTTCTCTTGCAAGATTCTCAACCTTATCAACATATTCACATCCTCCGTAATACCTTTTTCCTGGATATCCTTCGGCATATTTGTTTGTCAGGTGACTTCCCATTGCTTCAAGGACTGCTTCAGAAACAAAGTTTTCAGATGCTATAAGCTCTATATTGATGCTTTGCCTCTCTTTCTCCTCCATCATTGCACTGTAGAGCTCGTTGTCATTTTGTTTAATTAAATCAAAATTCATAGTTAATCTCCTTATACATATATTTTGGGGAGTCTTTTGCCTAAGTTCGTTAAAACCTCGTAAGATATTGTACCTCTCATATTTGCAACATCTTCAGCAGTCATGGCTCCGTCATTTCCGTTACCGTAAATAATTGCTTCATCACCGATCTGCGGGTTCTCAACACCAGATAAATCTACCATAAACTGATCCATGCATACCTTGCCTAATATAGGGCATTTCGCACCCTTTACAACAATATATCCTTTATTTGACAAGAGTCTTGAATACCCATCAGCATATCCTAAAGGAATGGTTCCGACTACAGTAGGTTTTTCAGCTTTGAACAAATGACCATATCCTACTCCTTCGCCCGAGCCAATTGTTTTTACATTAGCAACCTTGGCCTTTAAGGTTACACATATTTCAAATTTATATTCATCCATGTTGACTTCATCAGAGGGATAAAATCCCGATAATATTATGCCGGGTCTTACCATATCAAAATAATATTCAGGCAAGTCTATTATGGTTGCACTGTTTGCAATATGTTTTATTGGAATTGTAACATTTCTTTCTTCAAGCATATTTATAAAGCTGATAAATCGCTGTCCCTGCACATGTGCGGTTGTTTTATCTTTTTCATCTGCCTTGGCTTGATGTGAAAATAAACCTTCAATGGAGATATTATCCATTTTGGCTATTGCAGCAACCTTGTATGCATTTTCTTCTGTAGGAAGAAATCCAAGTCTGTTCATTCCTGTTTCAACTTTTATATGTATCTTTGCTTTTTTGTTTAAATTTTTTGCAATCATGTTTAATTTTTCTGCCAATTCATAGTTATAAATCGTCAGTGTTATGTCATTATTTATAGCGTCATCATAAAATTCTTCAGGAGTATATCCCAGAACTAAAATATCTTTGTTTTTTATTTCTTGCCTAAGTTCAAATGCTTCGGAGATAACCGCCACGGCAAACATGTCAACGCCGTTTTCTAAATACATTTTAGAAAGCTCCACCGACCCCATTCCATAACTGTCAGCTTTGACAACAGCACAAATTTTTACGTTTGGACCTACAGCTCTTCTTACTTCCAAAAAGTTATGAATAGCCTTTTTCCTGTTTATTTCGACCCAGGCAGGCCTTATCTTGTCGTTCATTTATCATTATCCTCCTAAAATTTGCTCATCAGTTAATTATACCAAATCAGTAAAATTAAATCAATGATATGTAAAAAAAATTACATGTATAAACTATTTAACTAAAAATGTGTTTACAACAACGACAATTTTTATTAATATAGTCCTTGTAGTTTATAAATTATAACAACGTTCTGACTTGTGTCAAGGCAGTTAATTAATTACAAGGAGTATATATGAGTATTTTAGATGTGAAAAATGTGACTCACGGATTCGGAGCGCGCGCAATTTTGGAAAATGTGTCATTCAGGCTCTTAAAAGGAGAGCATGTTGCACTTATAGGAGCAAACGGAGAAGGGAAATCTACATTTTTAAATATTATAACAGGAAAGCTTATGCCTGATGAAGGAACCGTGGAATGGTCAAAAAGAGTTACGGTGGGTTATCTGGATCAGCATTCGGCTTTGAAGCCCGGTACGACAATAAGAGAAAATCTGCGTCTCGCCTTTGATGATTTGTTTAAGATGGAACAGGAAATGATGAAGCTTTACGAAGATATGTCAACAGCCGAGGATGATGATGTAACAAAAATGATGGAGGATGCGGCTGACATTCAGACAATATTGGACAGCAGCGGATTTTATATGATTGATTCAAAGATAGAAGAGGTTGCAAACGGCTTAGGTCTCGGGGACATAGGCCTTGACAGATTGGTGGATGAATTAAGCGGGGGGCAGAGGACAAAGGTGCTCCTAACAAAGCTTTTGCTTCAAAATCCGGCAATACTTCTTCTTGATGAGCCTACAAACTATTTAGATGAGAATCATGTACGATGGCTTACAAGCTATTTACAGAATTATGAAAATGCATTTATTTTAATATCTCATGATATCCCGTTTATAAATGATGTATGCAACATTATATATCATGTGGAAAATTGCATTCTTACACGTTATGTGGGCAACTATGAGGAATTCAGAAGAATATATGAACTGAACAAGCAAAAAGAAGAGCGTGAATATGAAAAGCAGCAAAAAGAAATTGAAAAGCTGGAAGATTTCATAGCCAGAAACAAAGCGAGGGTTGCAACAAGAGGTATGGCGAACAGCCGTATGAAGCAGCTTGAAAAAATGGATATTTTGGAGAGACCGAGGGATAAGCCGAAGCCAACATTCAGATTCAAGGAAACAAAGACTCCAAGCCGCTTCTTGATTGATGTAAAGGACCTTGTAATAGGATATGATCATCCTTTGACAAATCCCATGAACTTTCAGGTGGAAAGAAATAAGAAGATTGCCCTTACAGGGGTCAATGGACTTGGAAAATCAACACTGTTAAAGACATTGCTGGGCATCATTCCTCCAATAAGCGGAAGTGTTTCGTTCGGAGAAAATGTTATATATGGATATTTTGAGCAGGAGGATTCCAAAAACAATACAAACACAGCTTTGGAAGAGGTGTGGAATGAATATCCTGCTCTGACTAATCACGAGGTGAGACTGGAGCTGGCACGCTGCGGACTTACAACAGAAAACATAACAAGCATGATGAAGGTTTTGTCTGGAGGAGAGAATGCAAAGGTAAGGCTGTGCAAGATATTGCTGAAGGAATTAAACTTTCTTGTACTTGATGAGCCTACAAATCATTTGGATCCTGAAGCAAAGGATGAACTGGAAAAGGCTTTGTCCGAATTCAAGGGAACAATTCTTCTTGTAAGCCATGAGCCGTACTTTTATGAAAGCTTTATAACAGATGTATGGAATATAGAAAACTTTACAACAAAAATAGTGTAGTATAATTGATTAGAAATTGCAAAAAGGAGGTTCTTAGGATAAAACCAAGGAATCTCCTTTTTTGTATTTAGGTTTAGTTGAACAGCAGCACTACATCTATTACTCCGTCAAATCCGCCGTATAAATCATATAGCTGGGCGATGGAGCCTGCTTTAATATTACTTTTGGAGCCTGCTGTGAAGCTTGTGATATTTCCTGACTTATCTGTTGTGCAAATATATACTTTTAAATCAGATGAATATTCCATGTACGTTATGCTGTCAATTAACAATTGGTTTGCATAAACTTGTGTTATTTTAACCTTATCCGTTTCGGGAGTCAGCCTTTCAATGTTTGTCAATACTCCGTTGACTATTTCTGCTTTTACATAAGTATTTAAGACAGATGAAATTCTTTTGCCCGCAGCAGAAGTATTTGAAACGGAAAATACATTGCTGTTGTTGAAAAACTGGATATTGCTTGTTGTGCCGTCAACTTTGGTAATGCCTTTTATTATTCCGTAAATTGTACCATTGTATGATTGAGGTACTTCCGGAGTAACGGTTATGGCATTGTCGGATTTAATTCCCTTGCTCAGATATAAAGCATCAACATGTCCGTTGTATCCGATAACTGCTTTACCCTCAAGATAAGTACCCAGCTGGCTTGGTTTAAGCAGTTGATATTTGCCGTTTGATTCATAAATTATAAATGTTTCTGCTGACAGCCAGTACCCGTTTGACATAGTCCGCGTGTCGGAGTTGTAGCCTGTTGCTATATATGTGGGGGAAGGGATATAATTAATTATTTTCAATGATCCGCTGGCTGCAGGGTCAAATTTAACAATATCATTCTTCTTTAAATATGTTTTTTTAATTAAATCTTTGCCGTCGTCTGTTATGTCGACAACACTTGAATTGTCGGCAAGAGTATAATTTTTTATGCTTCCGAATTCATCAAATATCCTTACTGAAGCACTGTCGCCGGTATTGCCTGCACTCAGAACTATTCCAAAGGTTGTAGGGTATTTTCCGTAATTGAGAATATTAATTTTTATTATGTTATTGTTTTTGTCCAATATCAATTTTACGTTGTCGTTAACAGAAACTTTTTCAGTATATATGAAGCTGTCTCCTGTTTTATAGCTTATATTGTTTACGGTGTAAAATGTATTGCTGCCTGATGTCTGAATATCTGTTACTAAACCATCTGTCTGTTTCCTTACAACATTCAGGGTAAGGGATGTAACTCTGGATGATTCCCTGGTTTCATAAAAATATATAACATCATTTGTTTTAATGTCCTCAAGCTTTGAGGCATCACCGTAAATATGCAGCTTGCTGTAATTGATTCCGCCGTCCTGTTTTACCGGAAGATTTTTACCTGCAAATACTTTGCTTCCTGCTTTGTATAAATCATTTCTTTCAACTGCTGTTACATCAGTTTCTTTATAGGCAGTGATTCCTATAACGGCCCCGTTAAAGGAATCATCCTCGTAAACAATTCTTATTCTGCTCCCGCTTAAATTACTGAAGCTTTCTTTTTCTCCGTTTATGACTATGGGTATATCAGACAGCTTAAATGCTCTTACATTTCCGTAGTCATCCGTTACAAATATAACCTTGTTCGTAAGAAGGCTTGTTACCGTACCGGAAAATTCATTGTGCCTTGGATTTGTAACATACACCGCATTTCCCTTGTTGTCGTAATATACATCCCATTTGTTAAAAAGGTAATCTGCAAAATCAAAGCTTTCAGTTTTAAGATCACCTATGGTAATTTCCTTCGTTGACATTTTGCCAATGTTTGAAAGAAGTGTACTGCCTGTGGAATATGTTGTGTTTTTGTCTTTTATCTTTACAAGATTGCAGCTTAGTGCATTGTAAAGCATTAATGTAACATCTCTTCTGGTTGCAAATTCACTGTTCGTGTCAACATTCCTGAATAAATTCAGCTCCATGGCCTTTTCATAATAATTGGAAGGCCAGTATCCTGTAAGGGATTCGTCACTGTATCCCAAAAGTCGGATTATCATTGTATAGGCCTCTTCAAATTTAATCATATTGTCAGGACCGTATTGTGTGGGAGAAATTCCTTTTACTATATTAAAGGCATTGGCAAGCTCAACGTAGCTTTCTGCCCAATGTCCGTGCATATCATCATAAACAGAAGTCATATTTTTAGAATACTCGTATAATCCGGCCGCAACTGTGACTATTTTGGCCATTTCTGCACGTGTTACCTGTTTTTCAGGCTTAAATGTACCATCGGGATAACCTTGTATGATTCCATAGCCTGACAATAAACCTACTGCTTCAGATACATCCTTATTTATGTCAGGAAAATTTTGTGCGTACACATATGTAAATGAAGCAAGGGTAATTATTAAAATCATTATTATAAGCAGTATTTTTTTCATCGTTATGCACCCTATTTCAAATAAAAAATACTATATTTACAGTATTTTTCTTATAATAATTATATAATAAATCTGTATTTATAGTATTACATTAACATTACAATGGAAGTTTTTTACCTTGGTAACTTTCCCTGATTTTCAATTCTTTATCAATATTTGACAAAACCTTTAATTTATGAAGTGTCCAAAGCGGCTCTATCAATTCAGATTTTTTCCCGTCTCCTGTCAGTCTGTGTATAACTGTTTCGGGTCTAAGCAGCTCAAGTGAATCACATACAAGCTTTACATATTCTTCAAGAGTCAATATTTTAAATTTTGTATGACAGTAATATTCTGCAAGATCGGTGCCGCGCAATACGTGCAGCATGTGAAGCTTTACTCCCCAGACATTTTTTTCGGAAACATATTTTACAGAGTCAAGTATTTGTTTATTTGTTTCGCCTGGAATTCCCAATATTAAATGTACGACTGTTCTTATATTTTTATTTTTCAGCTGTTCATATGTTTTGTCAAACATCTCTGTTTTGTAGCCTCTGCGGAGAAACTGAGCTGTCTTGTCATTAATGGACTGAAGACCAAGCTCGACCCAGAGAAATGTTTTTGAATTCAATTCTTCCAAAAGCTTCAGCACTTCAGAATCTATGCAGTCAGGTCTGGTGGCTATGGCAAGCCCCTTGATGTTTTTACAGCTCAAGGCTTCATAAAATTTTTTCCTCAAGTTTTCAACAGTGTCATATGTGTTTGTATAGTTTTGAAAATATGCGATATATGTTTCACTTTCCCATTTTCTTGACATTATTTGTTTTTGTTCTTCAATTTGCTCAGTTATGGATTTATTTTTATCTGAATTAAAATCTCCGGAGCCTCTTTCACTGCAAAAAATACAGCCTCTGCTGCCTACAGTGCCATCTCTGTTGGGACAGGTAAAATTTCCATCGATTGACAGCTTAATAGTTTTTTCTCCAAAGATTTTTTTCATTTCATAATCTAAAGTATGGTAATTTTTATCATTCCACATTGATATTTCACCTTGATTTTTATAAGTTATGCACAGGCTTCTTCAAATGTTTAAAGAAGTTATACACAAATTTAATGCTTTTTTAGGCAGTTGTCAACAGATTTATCCACAAATGTGCATACTTTTATTGCTTTAATGAAAAATCGGTATCATTATTACTCAGCTTAAAATTCATAAAAGCATCGATTGAAGATTTGATTACTGCAGCAACAGGAGTTGCAAGAAATAAACCGACAGGTCCGAATAAACCTCCTCCGATAATTATAGAAATAATAATTATTATGGGTTTAAGTGAAAGCTTACTGCTTAATATTCTAGGATCTATAATCAAGTTGCCTATCTGCTGTACTATAAGAATATAGATAATCATTAAAAAGCCCTTGCCTGAATCATACAGCAAATTTAACAGCATTATAGGAATGCCTCCTATGAATGTGCCGAAGTATGGAATTATATCTGTTACTCCAATAATCAAGCTGTCAATGACAGGGTAGGGTGTTTTTATGATGTATTTGGACCCCACGTATATTAAAATACCCATAATAACAGATGAGATTAATTTTCCTGCTATGTAGCTTGAAACATTGTCATACAGGCTGTGGATAATTTTAAACATTTCACGGGATATTTTTTTCCCGAAGATAGTGCAGCAGAGCCGCAGCATCCAATTTTCTATTTTTTCCTTGTCAATAAGTATGTAAATGGAGATGATTATTGAAAGCAGTAAATTTCCTACGGCGGCAAAAATATTAATGACCTTTTCAATTGCAAAGTTCAGCAGGTAAGACATTATAGAAGAAAGCTTTTCGGTTATTTCCACAAGCCAGCTTTTCAGCAAATTATTTTCTTTACCGAAGTCAGAAAGATATTTATTTGCTTTATAAAATAAAACAGGAATATCTTTCATTAATTTGTTTATGCTTGCTGCAATATTTGGAGTTATTATGGTAACAATTAAAGCGAATATTAAAATTATAAACAGAAAGGCTATAATGATTGCCATGTACCTGTTTTTAATTTTCATTTTTTTCTGAATAAAAACAAGAAGCGGATTTAATACTGCTGCTATTATTATGCCTGTAATTATAGGAATGCAAACCTGCAATATTATGCTCAGACCGTTTTCTAAATAAACAAATCTGAAAACTGATATATATATTATAAAAATAGGAAGAAACATCAATAAGGTTTTCAATGCATCACCTTCTTCATCTAATTAATATTATAAAATTTTTAAATATATGAATAAATAATGATAAATTGCAGATAACTATGTCAGATAATACTTTTTTTATCTTCTTCCAAATCATATAAGCATCCCGCAGTCCGAAATTGCGGGATGTTTGTATTTTACCTCAGAATGTTGACGCTGATTTATAACTGATATATAATTAGATATTATATGATTAAGGAGAACGGTATGAGAAAAACACTATTAGGAAAAACGGGCATGGAAGTGTCTGTAATAGGATTTGGTGGAATACCTATACAAAGAGTAAGTCAGGAAGAAGCAACAAAAATTATAATAGAGGCAAGAAACAGAGGCATTAATTTTATAGATACTGCACAGGCTTATACAATAAGTGAGCAGTGTATCGGAAATGCTCTTAAAGAGGCAGGGAGGGAAAACTTTTATATTGCAACAAAAGCAATGAGCTATGATTATGAATCAATGAAAGCTTCAATAGAAAAAAGCTTAAAGGTTATGCAATTGGACTATATTGATTTATTCCAGGTTCATAATGTAAGCAGACAGGAGCAGCTTGACTTGACTCTGTCAGAAGACGGAGCACTGAAGGCTCTGGTTGAGGCAAAAGAAAAGGGAATAATCAGGCACATAGGTATAACGGGGCATATAAGAGAAATTTTAATGCAGGCAATAGACCATGATGAATTTGAAACTGTACAATTTCCTTTCAATCCTGTAGAATCACAGGGAACGGAATTATTTACAAAAGCATTGGAAAAGGGCATGGGTACCATTGCCATGAAGCCAATGGCAGGAGGCGCATTTACAAAACAGAAATTATCCTTGAAATATATCGTAAACAGCAATTTGATAAATGTTGCAATACCCGGAATGGACTCAACAGAGCAGGTTGTTGAAAATGCGTCCATGGGTGACAGTTTGGAGCCTTTGACCGAAGAAGAAAGAGAAGAATTGAGCATAGAGGTTGAAGCCTTAGGAAATGAATTTTGCAGAAGATGCGGTTATTGTAAGCCATGTCCTGAAGGTATAGATATACCCAGCGTATTTCTTTTCGAGGGTTATGTAACAAGATACAATCTGCCTGAATACGGCAAAAGTAAGTATGACGCCTTGCCAATAAAGGCTACAGCTTGCGTAAGGTGCAGAAAATGCGAAAGGAAATGTCCTTACAACCTGCCAATTGTTAATAAATTAAAACATGCTGTTGAAACATTTAAAAATATATAAAGACGAAATTCAGTTACAGGAGATATTATGCGGGATTATGGTGTTTTTGATATTCTCGGCCCAATAATGATTGGACCGTCAAGTTCTCATACGGCAGGAGCCGCAAGACTTGCCAAGGTTGCAGGAATTATAGCCGGAGGGGAAATAATAAAAGTTGAATTTTTGCTTCACGGATCATTTGCTCAGACATACAGGGGACATGGGACAGATAAGGCACTGGTTGCCGGAATACTGGGCATGGACCCATGGGATGAAAACTTAAAAAAATCGTTCAGCATAGCAGATGAGAAGAAAATTGAGATTAAATTTGTTGAAACAGATTTAGGCGATGTCCATCCTAACACAGTTAAATTTATTATAACAAAAAAGGATGGAAGCATAACGGAAGTATCAGGATCTTCCATAGGCGGAGGAAATATTCTTGTTTTTAACATTGATGGTCAGAATGTGGAGTTTACAGGGGAACGTCCCACAATACTCACACAGCACAGAGATTTACCGGGGGTAATATCAAAAATATCGTCCATATTGTATGAATATAATATAAACATAGCCGATATGAGGGTTTATAGGAGCGCTAAGGGAAAAAAAGCAACAATGGCTTTAGAAACAGACAGCGGGATTTTTGAAGATGTAATGAACAAAATTAGGCAAATAGAAGAGATTGAAACAGTAAAGTTCATAAACCCAATTATAGAAGGAGGCAAATAATGTTTGTTTCAACCGGCAATGAATTGATAGACGTATGTAAAAAAGAAAATATACCCATATGGGAATATACCATAAGAGCAGAAATGGCAAAATCAGAGCTTGGCAGGAAAGATATAATTGAAAAAATGAGAAAGAATCTTCATGTGATGCAAAGCTCCTCAAGCCTTGCGCAGGAAAAGGAAATTAAATCAGTCAGCGGACTTATAGGCGGCGATGCCTGCAGACTGAGGAAGTATGCGGACAGCGGCAACACATTGACCGGAGACTTTATGGTGAGAGCTATGGCAAGAGCAATTTCATCATCTGAAGTCAATGCAGCAATGGGAAAAATTGTAGCAAGTCCCACCGCAGGCTCATGCGGAATTTTGCCTGCAGTCATAATTTCTGCTGCGGAAAGACTTAACAAGTCCGAGGATGACATGATAAACGCATTATTTACCGCTTCGGGGGTGGGGATAATTATTGCTAAGCATGCTACACTTGCGGGAGCCGAAGGAGGATGTCAGGCAGAATGCGGTTCTGCAGCAGCAATGGGCTCTGCAGCGGTTGTTGAAATGATGGGAGGAAGTCCGGAGCAGGCATTGGATGCTGCAGCGATAGTTCTGAAAAATATTCTTGGGTTAATCTGTGACCCCGTTGCAGGCCTGGTTGAAGTGCCTTGTGCAAAAAGAAATATTGCGGGAACAGTAAGTGCTCTCACAACAGCAGAAATTGCAATGGCGGGAGTTAAGAGCAAAATACCATTTGATGAGGTGGTATGGGCAATGTACAAAGTAGGCAGACAGCTTCCTCCGGAGCTTAGAGAAACAGCACAGGGAGGAATTGCAATCACTCCTACGGCTCAAAGGCTTAAAGAAGAAATATTCGGCGAAAAAACCGCATTATAAACAAGATATAAATAAAATATAAAGTCAATATTGACAAAATAAGTTCGTTAGTATATATTACAATTAATATATTACGATGATGGAAAGCAGTAAATAATTCATTGTTTTAGAGAGTCAGTGGATGGTGAAAACTGATACAATGGTTATTGAATCCGTTCCGGAGTTTCCGGGGAATTAACCCGGACGTATGAAGGCGATAACTTATTAAGTGATTATACTATGTATAATAATTAGGGTGGCACCGCGAGTATCTCTCGTCTCTAAATCAGAGACGGGAGTTTTTTTATAGTCCTGAACCAATTTTTCGGAATGTTTTTCTCTGAAAAATGGCGGTAGGTCTTATACATGGAGCCTGTTATTTGTAAAATTTAAATTATGGAGGGTAATATGTTAGATTTAAGATTTGTGAGAGAAAATCCTGAAGCAGTGAAAGAAAATATAAGGAAAAAGTTTCAGGATAACAAGCTTCCACTAGTGGATGAAGTGATAGCTTTGGATATGGAGAGCAGAGAAGCAAAACAAAAAGCAGATAACCTAAGAGCTGAAAGAAATAAAATATCAAAGGAAATCGGCGGTTTAATGGCTAAGGGGAAAAAAGAAGAAGCGGAAGAGCTTAAAAGAAGGGTAGTGGCTAATCAGGAAGAGCTGGCAGAGCTGGAAAAAAAGGAATCAGAGCTTGAAGCAAAAATTTTGAAAATAATGATGACTATACCCAATATTATTGATCCAAGTGTACCGATAGGCAGAGATGACAGTGAAAATGTTGAGGTTAAACGCTATGGAGAACCTGTGATTCCTGATTTTGAAATACCGTATCATGCTGAAATAATGGAGAAATTCAACGGTCTGGACCTTGAAAGCGCAAGAAAGGTTGCAGGAAACGGATTTTATTATTTAATGGGAGATATAGCCAGACTTCATTCTGCAGTTATTTCTTATGCGAGAGATTTCATGATAGATCGTGGATTTACTTACTGCGTACCTCCTTTTATGATACGCAGCGAGGTTGTTACGGGAGTTATGAGCTTTGCGGAAATGGATGCTATGATGTATAAAATTGAAGGCGAGGATTTATACTTAATAGGTACCAGCGAGCACTCCATGATAGGTAAATTTATAGATACCATATTGCCGGAAGCATCTCTTCCACAAACATTAACAAGCTATTCACCGTGCTTCAGGAAGGAAAAAGGAGCCCACGGCATAGAAGAAAGAGGTGTGTACAGAATACACCAGTTTGAAAAGCAGGAAATGATAGTTGTCTGCAAGCCTGAAGAAAGCCCGATGTGGTTCGACAAGCTGTGGCAGAACACTGTGGATTTGTTCCGTTCATTGGACATTCCTGTGAGAACACTTGAATGCTGCTCAGGGGACCTGGCCGACTTGAAGGTTAAATCCGTGGATGTTGAAGCATGGTCACCCAGACAGAAAAAATATTTTGAGGTAGGAAGCTGCTCCAACCTGGGTGATGCGCAGGCAAGAAGGCTGAAAATACGTATTTCAGATGAAAACAACAACAAATATTTCGCACATACATTAAATAATACGGTTGTTGCTCCTCCAAGAATGCTCATAGCTTTCCTGGAAAACAACTTAAACACAGATGGCTCTGTAAACATACCTGCTGCATTGCAGCCATATATGGGCGGAAAGACCATAATAAAGTAATTCATATAAACTAAAGCTGCCGATGTTTCTTGCAAATTGATCAGAAACGCCGGCAGTATATTTTTAATAAGTTTATGCTTAAATTTAATTATTTCATTGCATCTGATGCGTTTTTGGCAAATGCTGCGGCCTGCGTTAAATCATCGCTGTCGGGATGTCCCTTGTGGACTGCGGAGAACTCTCCCCGGCAATGAAAGCTGTGCTTTGATACAGAAATACCCTTGTTTTGCAAAAGCTTTTCTATTTCCTTGTCCGGCTCACTTTTTATGGCTGATGTTCCAAACACGGCAACACATTTAACCTTTGACGGTTCAAGCTTTTCTATAAATTGCTTCAGGTTCTTATCTATGCCTCCCCAATATACGGAGCCTCCTAAAAATAACAGATCGACAGGCTCTGTAAACGGTACAGAACAATCCTGAGCTTTGACACCGGCCTGGCTGGCAATAGCGTCAGCCAATTTTTTTGTATTGCCTCCCCGTGTAAAATAACGTACGGCAGTATTCATATTTAAATCCTCCTTAGTATTATTGTAGTAATTTGTTACAAATTTTATTCAAAATTTATATAACCGCTTTTTCAACCTCATTTTTGCATTGAAACAGTGTACATCCGCCTTTATGGGCCAATGCTTCAGCAGCGCTTATTTCACGAACCTTCTCAAAAAATTCCGATTGCAGTATGGTCAGAAGAGAATGTTCTTTCAGATTCATTTCTGAATACGGAGAAAAGGGACAGGGTTCTGCTCCTCCTGTTGGATTGATGTGAAAGAAGCCACGTCCGGCTGCTAAACATCCGCCCATTGCCTCCTCATCACCGGGGAAAGAAAGAATTATCATTCCTTTGTTTTTCTTGTTTTCACGTAAGTTCTCAATTCGTGATGACAGGATTTTAATGTCATCTCCGCTTAAAACTAAATGTTCCGTATTTTCCTCCGCAGGAACATACTCAACATAAAAAACAAGTCCACATCCTTTTTCACGAAGAGCTCCGGCAAAATTCTGCTCAGTTACATCAATTTGATTTTCTGATGTTACGGTTATGGAGGCTCCGAAAAGAATGCCGCGTTCTTTTAAGAGGTCAATAGCCTTATTTATTTTTTCTGACACTCCGTTTCCTCGTCGTTTATCTGTTTTTTCTTCATCACCTTCGAGACTGAGTACAGGAATGAGGTTGCGGTGCTTATCAAAAATTTCAAGGTAATCCTCATCTATCATGGTTCCGTTGGTAAATACCGGGAAAATTATGTGCTCAAATTCTGCTGCCAATTGAATAATATCACGGCGCAAAAGCGGTTCTCCGCCTGCTATAAGAATGAAGGATACTCCAATATCTGTAGCTTCCTGAAATATTCTGCGCCAATCATGGGCTGTAAGCTGCTCCTGGGCTTGCCCGCTGCCGCAGCTGCCGTTAGCACGTGCGTAACAGCCTGCGCATCGCAAATTACATTCTGTTGCTATACTTGCAATCAGAAAGGGAGGAATATGTGTGCCGTCCTGTTCATGCAATTCTCTTGTTTTTGCGCTTTTTCTCAAATCTGACACAGTATGAAGCATAAATGACTGTCCTGCCCGATTATCAAGATAAAAACGGCTTGCGGCAGCAGAAATGCCTTTTATCCCATTATTCATAAAGCTATTCAAGTTTATCATTGTAAACGCACCTCTTTTTATTAATTAAATTGATAATTATGTCATTCATTATTTAATCTTGTATTTTAATTTGCTCTGTGATATAATTTTAATATAAAATAAGAATAATGCAATAACGCAGTTTTTTATTACTAAGTAATAAAAACATACTATAGGAATTGAGGGATGTAAAATGTGTGCCGAAGACAAGCAAGATACCATAAAATCAGCAGAAGAACTATTCTGTCCCATTCGTTATGTGATGAATATATTCAGCGGCAAGTGGAAACTGCCTATTGTATGTATGCTTTCAGGAGAAACCCCGTTAAGATACAGTACCATTAAGAGAAAACTGGAGGACATTACAAATGTAATGCTGGCACAATCTTTGAAAGAACTGGAATCATCCGGAATTGTTCATAGAGAGCAGTACAATGAGGTGCCGCCGAGAGTAGAATATACGCTTACCGAAAAGGGAAAAAGTATTTTACCTGCGCTTTCAAGTCTGGCAGAATGGGCTATCGGATCTATGCAGAGCGAAGATGCCTGCGGTGTTTTATGTACAAAATGTCAATCAACAAAATAATATGAAAAATCAGCCGCTGCATAGCGGTTGATTTAATACTTGGCTGAAAACAAATATATTGACAAAAAACCTTTGTTTAGATAAACTAATATAGTCTTTAGTTCTGGAAGCGTATCGAAGTGGTCATAACGAGCCGCACTCGAAATCCACTCGGTCAGTTGCCTTGATAATGCCGGAAACCCTTGAGTTTCCGTGGGTTTGCGGGATTTTGAAAATTTAGTGTTTTAGCGATTTCTACGGTTTTTCTACACTTTGCCTTGACTTCTACGCAGGGTCGGTGTATTAAAATAAATATGGAGGCGTATCGAAGTGGTCATAACGAGCCTGACTCGAAATCCACTCGGTCAGTTGCCTTGATAATGCCGGAAACCCTTGAGTTTCCGTGGGTTTGCGGGATTTTGAAAATTTAGTGTTTTAGCGATTTCTACGGTTTTTCTACACTTTGCCTTGACTTCTACGCAGGGTCGGTGTATTAAAATAAATATGGAGGCGTATCGAAGTGGTCATAACGAGCCTGACTCGAAATCAGGTTGTCCTCACGGGCACGTGAGTTCGAATCTCACCGCCTCCGCCATGAGCCTGTTTGCGGTCAATGTCCGCAACAGGCTCTTCCTTTTTTGGTCTTTTCTACGCTCTCTTTTGAGGGCGTTTTTTCTGCTTTTATAGAAAACGGATATGCCTGAACCCTTGTTTTATAAGGCTTTGCCGTATTCCCATAAAGCAGTCCGTAGAAAATCAGTTGGCCGCTGCAAGTCCAGTAGGTTCCACCACTCGGTTTCTTTCAAACATCCCATCCATAACCAAGCCAGATTCGATCTGTGCGTGGAAGTCCAGATGAGAGTAAATGTCTGCTGTGGTCGAAAAAGTGCTGTGCCCCAGCCATATCTGGATTTGTTTCATTGATATCCCATTTGCAAGCAGTAAGCTGGCGCAGGAATGTCTTAAATCGTGGAAACGGATTTTTTTGAGGTCGGCTTTTTCAAGCACCCAGCTAAAGTGATCCGTCACATAATTAGGGCGCATGAGCTTTCCTGTTTGGTCGAGGCAGATGTAGTCGAGGTAATCTCGGCAGTAAGAGCGTTTGAATAGCTTTCGGTACATTTCCTGCTTTTCCTTTTCTGCAAGCAGTAGTTTTTCCACCGATGGCAGTAACGGAAGAGTGCGGAAGCTGGACTTGGTTTTAAGTACATCCTCACCGACCGCTATCGATTTGCCATCTACCGTATCCTCAATCACCTTGTGCTTGATGGAGATGGTCTTGTGCTCGAGGTTAATCGCATCCCACTTTAATCCCAGGACTTCACTTCGGCGTAAGCCATAGTAAGCTGCCAGCTTCACACAAATCTCCAAGGGATCATCTGATATCGCATCAAACAGTGCCATCATTTCCTCTGCAGAATAAAACTGAGCTTGATATACATTCTTTTTTGGTCTGTCTACCCGATCAGCAGGGTTACTGCCGATGATCTCCTTTTTCACCGCATTCTGTAGTGCTCTGCGGAGGACTGCGTGATAATGGATAACCGTATTCGGTGTGTGGCCCTCATCAAAAATTGATTGATGGAAGTCTTGAATATGCTGTGGAGTAACCTCTGCCAAGGTGATGTTCAGTTCGGTAAAGTACCGGCTGATTCGCCCATCCAGCATGGTTTGATAGCCTTTGAATGTTGTTTTAGCTATCGTGGGTTTTGCTTGTATCAGCCATTTTTGAAGGTAGTCAGTAAACAGTACCTCCGCTTGGGGATTCCGTTTGCCCTCGATCAGTTCTCTGGCACGTTCCTCAGCTTCCCGACGCTCCTTTTCTTCCTGCTCCTGTTCGTATTCCAACCGGATCTGGTCAAAGGCTTTCTTCGCTTTCCTGTCGCTGGTTCCCGCTACCGGCAATCCGGTGGGAATCCATTTGGTTTTTCTTTTGCCGTCCACCTTAATGTATAAAACGGCGTAATAAGTATTGTTTTTTTCTTGTAGGCAGCCTGTTATCATTGTTATCCTCCTTTGAAATAACAGCGTATTTGCCTACCATTGACAACATCACAATACCATAGAAAGCATAGGATAGCTACTGATTTACGCGGAAACAATCCAATGGATTTTTCTACGGTTTTGGGTCAATAATAAGCAAAAAACCATATCAGACAAGCTTGATATGGCACATTTCTTCACTCAGTAAATATTCAATTACGCATGCCTTGGGAATCTTATAGGTCCGCCCAATGCGAACACTATGTATCTCTTTTTCCGAAAGCAGTTTATAAGCCAGTTTCCGGCTGATGCCTCCGAGCATTTCCCGTAATTGATTTACCTCGACTACATCGGGGTATTTTTCAAACATGATTGTTTTGTTGCTCATAAAAATTCCCCCCTTCATAAAAAAAGCGCCGGACTAAGTCCGACGCTGATAGAAAGTGCCTGGTTGATTTCTTCCATCTTCTGTTCATCCAATTTGCCGATCCAACCCCGAAGCCGGGTCCGGTCAATGGTGCGTATCTGCTCCAGAAGTGCAAAGGACTCTCTGGACAATCTGCCCGCCCCGGCAATAGCCGTATGGGTGGGTAGGGGCTTTTTCGGCTTGCCGGTGATGGCGCAGACGATTGTGGTGGGGCTGTGGTGGTTACCCATGTCATTTTGCAGGATAAGCACGGGACGGATGCCCCCTTGTTCACAGCCCACAACGGGGTTTAAATCGGCGTAGTAAATATCGCCGCGGCTGATGCCTTGCTTCATCGTGTCCAAACTTTACACCTCCTTGATTCGAGATTCTCTGTTTTTTCTTAATGGCACAAATATAGAGACCGCTCTGCTGTATAAACAGAGCGATCCCCATCGCTTCTGACATTAAGTCTTTTTTCTGTAATCAAGGCGCTTAATTCGACACTACTCCCCAAGCGCACTGTGCAAAGCGTATGAGTCTTGCACAACAAAGGCAACGGTCTGAACTACGGCTGGCTTCACCGCATCATGGGAATTTCACCCCCGCCAGGATCTCTGCCGGCTGCCCTCATTGCGTGATCCCCTTTCAAGGGGGCTGTGACTGGGCAGAAGTATCATTATAGGCTGACGGGGTCATTGCGAGACAGGCTGCCACAGCCTGTTTTCCGGTCGGATGGGTACCGCTCTGCACCTTATTTGGCCGTCTTTGATAGGAGCAGGAAGAAACGAGCGAACAGAAAACAAGTGATTTCACTTTTCTTGCTGCCTGCCTACAGGTGGTCTTGGCGCATCCTCCGGGGTCGCTTTTCTTTTTGGGGTCCGTCAGCTAACGTGTTCAGGTCATCGGATATGAAATTTTCAAGGAACCATGGAGGGAATGAGAAAAACCCCCTCACTACTAATCCGGTTTCATGAGGGGGTTGGACGGAAAATTTTTTACTTTTCCATAAGTTTTTTTAAAGTACTCAAAATTTTAACCTTTCGGTCGTGGATTGTCATGCGCGGGATACCAGTTTCCGCTGCCAGTTGATGCTCGCTTTTATTCTGAAAAAACAGAGTAAAAATCAATTCCTGTTCCTGGCTGGTAAGCTGCCCAATACACTGATGGAGCCGCTGTGACATGAGCTTGTCCACTACCATATCCTCCACATGGGGCGAAAGCAAATCAGGGATTGCATCCTCTCCGTTGGTTTCTCCGGTATCCAGCCCGCTATAGAAAAACACACCATGCCTTGCGTCCTTTTCCTCCAGATGCAGTTCACGGCGTTTCATGCGGTAATAGGTTAGATAGATTTCCTCGGTGACAGGGACGAGCTGCCCCTGCACCTTGATTCGATATTCCTTCTTTTCTGCCATATGGCTTGTCCTCCGTTTTCTGAGATTTTGATGGTGAGTCAAAATGTCAGAAGCGGAGGAGAACGGCAGCGCGGGCTCGACACGCTTATATATAAAACAACTCCCAAATCCCCTTTTTTTGGAAAATCCAGTCGTCGTATTAGTTTTTTTGTCGAAAGAAAAAAGTCAGTATGCTGCCCTTGGCAAAATACTGACTTTTTTAGAATAGGCTTATGAAATTGTACGAGTGGAGGGCGATATGTACGGATTGCGCCGCCTTTAGTTCCACCTCTTATAAGTATAAAATCCCATAGAATACCCCTCTCGCCGGAGCATAGCGAAAGCCGGTATCCCGATATCCTGTTTATCCGTCAAAAACCGACAGACATAATAAGAGCCTGCCCTCTGGAATGAGGGCAGGCTCCGCATAGTTTTTGGCAACCAGGCTATCATAGTGCAGTAATACACCTTAGACCCTATGGCTTTGCGTCCCCACCTTTTGGCAGGTTTGCCCTTAGCTATTATTTATTTGTGCTTTTTCTATCCTATCTTTGTTTTTAGAAAAGATCAGAAAATTGTATCTATTAATAAAGTATAAGAAAGAAAAATCCCTACGATTTTTTGAAAAAGTTGTCATACGAAACCGAATGTTGCGTCTACAGGGGGCATACTGCCGTATTGGACCCTTCCGAAATTAGTAGATATTGTTTTCCGGTTTCTGTGTCCTCTAAGATACAGATCGTATAGACCTGATTATCTTGCGAGTAAATAACCTTAAACCGTTCGTTTTTCATTCGGATCACCTCACTATTAAATTTGTTCCCATTTGGCGGAAATCTTGTCCTCGTTCCTTAAGCAGTTTGCTATGATCTGCTCAATGATAGGGATACAATTCCGATAAAAGCAGGTATATTCTGCCGTTATCTCAATCTGATCATTGGGCAGGTCATTGCTGTCCAAACTGACCAAATACATTTTTTTATCCTTTACTGCGTTGATTAAGTAAGCACGCAGGCGGCCTTCATACTGCTCATCACATACGACAGAGATCGCATAGCGTCTATCCGACTCTGAGAAGTTGATCAAGGGGTAAATCTGGTTTGCGATGGGGCGGGAAAGTACGTTAGCGGCAATTAAAATGAGTGCGGCAAGTACAGCGAAAAGGATTTTTCCCGTTGCCGCAAAGCACCCCACAGCCGCACTGCACCAAAGCGTTGCGGCTGTATTAAGACCCTTTACGGTTCCACTCTCCTTAAAGATGACACCGCTGCATAAAAAGCCGACACCGGATATAATATAGCTCTCAATACGGGCGATTTCAGCACCCAGCCCAATCACCATGGGAAGCTGCAAAAACAGACAGGTTCCCAGGCAGATCAGAATATTCGTCCGGATTCCGGCAGGGTGCCCGGTAAACTGACGCTCCAAGCCGATAATGAAGCCAAGCACAAGTGCGACACCCAAGCGTAATGTAAAATCATAGATCGTCATACGGACACCCCCTTCCTCCAAACATTGCCCCTTAGAGCGGTTTTCCCTTAAAACAAGCGCCTGCAGAAGCGTTTTGTCAGCGTTTTTCTCCTTGCTTATCTATTGCTGCCTCAACAGCTTTCCTTTTGGGTTTCATTCCCCAAAAGACAACATTCATCACAACCACAACTATTGCTATTACGAACATAGAAACCCAAAATCCTATGTCAATGCCAAACCACTGTGTTGTGCCAAAAAGATTCATCCAAATATGATTCAAGTTCATTGTCATGCTCCTTTCTTTTAGAGAAGATCACCGTAATGCCGTACATATGCTTTCTTGATACTGGTGGCCAGCGCCATGTACAAGATAATGCACGGAATCAGGTAGACAAAGTATGCGGATGGAAGCGGAAGAAATCCGAGATCCCTTCCAAAACCGGTAAACGGAATGACTGTTACGACTGCAACACCGACAAAGGTGAGCAGCGTAAGCGGGGCGGAAGCGCGGCTCTGGATGAACGGGATCTTCGGCGTGCGGATCATATGAATTACCAGGGTTTGGCTCCACATGGATTCTACAAACCATCCGGCTTGGAACAGCGCCGTATAGTTTACCTGCATCCGCAGCAGTTCGGCACCGGAAAAGTGGTTTGCCAGATCGTTGAACAGTATCCCATTGGACACAAACAGCGGGCAGAAAACAAAGTACATAATCGCATAGGTGGTCCAGTCAAAGATGGAGCTTGTAGGCCCGATCCACAGCATGAAGCTTCCAACCGAGGACGCGTCCCACTTGCGGGGTTTCTTCAGGAATTCCTCATCTACGTTATCCCAGGGTATGGAAGTGCAGGACAGGTCGTAGATCAGGTTGAGGAAGATCAATTGTGCGCCCATCATGGGCAGGAAAGGAAGCAGGGCGGAGGCAGCCAGCACCGAGAACATATTGCCGAAGTTGGAAGACGCCGTCATCTTGATATATTTGTTCATATTGGCATAGGTCTTGCGGCCTTCGATAATGCCTTCTTCCAAAATCATCAGGTCTTTTTCCAAAAGAATAATGTCTGCCGATTCCTTCGCGATATCGACTGCGTTATCCACAGAAATGCCAATGTCGGCGGACTTCATTGCCGCAGCGTCATTGATACCATCACCCATGAAGCCAACGGTATGGCCGTTATTGCGAAGGACAGTGACGATGCGGGCCTTCTGAGCCGGCGAGAGCTTTGCAAATACGTCAGTATGCTCCGCCGCTTTTGCCAGAGCAGCGTCATCCATCTTGTCAATATCGGAGCCCAGCAGCAGGTTGTTGACCTTCAAGCCTACCCGTTTGCAGATAAAGCGGGTTACCTTGTCGTTATCGCCGGTCAGGATTTTGGTTGTGACGCCATACTCCTTAAGCGCCTTGATTGCTTCATGTACCGATTCCTTCGGCGGGTCTAAAAACGCCAGATAACCGATCAGCACCATATCGCATTCATCTTTCACGCCAAACGCGCCAACGGGAGACGGATTGGTTTTTTGCGCAACAGCAATAACCCGCATTCCGTCTTCGTTAAGGGTATCTACCGTCCGAAGGATATTTACTTTTAATTCCTCCGTAAGAGGTTCCACCTTACCCTGATACTCAGCAAAGGAGCAGATGGAGAGCATTTCCTCTACGGCCCCTTTGGTGACCATCTGCGTCTTGCCGCTTTTGTCACTGACTACCGTGGAAAGGCGGCGGCGGGTGAAATCAAAGGGGATCTCATCCACTTTTGTATAGGTTTCAGACAAATCGATGAGTCTTGGATCGGAGGCCTCCGCTTCCTCTGTCTTGCGAATAATGGCCCGATCCATCAGATTTTTATAGCCTGTCTGAAAATAACTGTTCAAGTAGGCGTGGCGAAGCACACGGGTGTCTTCATTGCCCATAACATCCAGGTGATACTCCAGCACCACGCGCTCTTGCGTCAATGTACCGGTTTTATCCGTACAGAGAATATCAATGGCGCCAAAATTCTGGATGGAATTCAGGTTCTTTACGATAGTTTTCTTTTTAGACATGGATACAGCGCCTTTTGCAAGGCAGCTGGTAACAATCATCGGCAGCATTTCGGGGGTCAGTCCTACCGCGACGGAAACAGCGAACAGGAACGCTTCCAGCCAGTCGCCCTTGGTAAGCCCGTTTATGACAAATACGACAGGCACCATGACGAACATAAACCGGATGAGCACCCAGGACACGGCGCTGACGCCTTTGGTAAAGCTGGTTTCAACAGCCTCGCCCGCAACCGAAGAAGCCATGGAGCCAAACAGAGTATCATCGCCGACAGAGATGATCACTGCGACGGCGCTGCCGCTGACCACGTTGCTCCCCATGAATGCAATATTGGAATACTCTGTAACAGTATCCACCTTATCATTGCCGACTTCCGCAAATTTTTCCACAGGTGCGCTTTCGCCCGTCAGGGCCGCCTGACTGATAAACAAATCCTTCGCCTGGAGCACTCTGGCATCCGCAGGAATCATATCACCGGCAGAAAGATGGATGATATCACCAACCACCGCATCGGCAAGGGGAATTTCCTGCCTTTTGCCGTCCTCCCGGTCAACAGTGCAAGTTGTGGTAATCATGCCCAGGAGTTTCTCGGCAGCATTGCCGGAGCGTGATTCCTGCACAAAGCGTAAAGTGCCGGAAATAACGACCATGGCCATGATGATGATGACTGTACGCAGGCTAATATCCTCCGGTGCGTTTTGCATGATCGGAAGGACAATATCCGTAATCGTAGATACAATGGCAAGGCAAACGAGAATTGCCGTAAAAGGGTTGATGAACGCGCCTGCCAATCTTTGCGGCAGCGTTTTTTTCTTTTCGTGGGTCACCCTATTGCTGCCATAGGCATTGCGGCTTGCAACGACCTCTTTTTCTGAAAGACCGTCCGGGGAGGTGTTGAATTTCCTTAAAACAGTCTTGATTTTATTGGTTGCGGCGAAAGTAATCACTTCGTTGGCTCTGTCTCTGCGGACATAGCTCTCTGAAATTTTTCTCACAGCCACTTTGTTTTTTTTCTTGTTCATGAGTCTATACCTCCTAAATTGTATTTAGTGAAATCGGAAGCAAGACATCAGCCTGTATGGACTTAGAAAGTTTTCAGCAAAACAGACAGCAGGTTTTTCGCTATGCGAAAGTTTTGCTGGTATCTTCTTCGCCCCGGAGGTTGTATGTCTTGAGGGCCTAACCCACTTCCAGTATCGGATTCCATCTGTTTCGCCCCTTTCTTTTTAAAGTATCTATGTCAATGCCTTACGGCAGTCATTTTGCAGCATCAGCTTTATACCTGTTTGACTTTGTAATGAAAGCTATATCAATGCCTGTCAACACAAACCAGGCGATCATGCACCATACAAATGCAGCGTTCTTAAATCCGGGATTAAAACCGGATATCAGAAAAATGCCGCTGGCAACCAAAAATACACACCCGATATTCTTGCTGAGTTCATCCATGTGTATTTTGTTTTTTTCTTCTTTTGGCATGTCACGCCAAGCTTTGATCCAGTTTGGACCCACTCCGATGAAAAAGACGATACCAACCACCAGGAAGATAAGTCCAAAAACAATGCAATTTAAGTTCATACGTTTCACTCTCCTTTATTGTGTAGTTTCCTGTGGAACGGCTGAAAAGGGCATAAAAAAACCATCGCTATTATGCTTCTTCAGCGCATAACCCGTAATTTGTTTTCTGCAAAACTTCTTCGCAGTTACGGAAACGCAGCCTATAGAGGAATACATAAACGATGGACAATCTATCTATGGATGAATGGATAGAGATTTCCGTGCTATTCCCATAGCAGTATATCAGTTCCAGTGGTAAAGAACCTGATATAACATCCACGAATATCTATTTGTCTGACCGTTTTGTTTTGTCCCCTACAACTGTAACTGTCCACGAAATCTCATCTCCTTCCATTGTTTTTTCAATATGGCGCTCAACAGCACTTTATTATTATAACCATAATCGAAAAGAAATCATATGGCTAAATTCTTGCGATTTTCTTGCGAAATGGCAAGAAAAAACGGATTGATCTCATCCGCTGCGCAGCGGGAGCCAATCCGTTTTTCTATATTCGGTCCGTAAACTTATAACCGATTCCCCATATGGTAAGGATGTATTCCGGCACATCCGGGTTTGGTTCAATCTTTTTTCGGAGCTTTCGGATAAAGGCCATGATATTGCTGTCTGCCATAAGATAATCCTCTGCCCAAACTGCTTGGTAAATCTGTTCCTTGGTGAAAATCTCCCCCTTGTTCTTTGCAAGAAAATATAGAATGTCAAATTCCTTTGGGGTTAAACTGACCTCTGCTCCATCACATAACACTTTATGGTTCTTGGGATGGATTTCAAGTGCGCCGACATAAATGCCATCGTCTGCGCCATTGATGAAGGGTTCCCCATTACCGGCCATCCCCAGCATGAGGGTAGCCACCTCGCCTTCCATCAAATCCTTTAATCCCTGCAGAAGCTCATCGGAATACCTGGATTTAGGCTCTAAAGTTTTCAGGGTATCATACAGGGATTTAGCAAGGGCGGAATCCATCATGATAAAGCTTGCGTTTTTCTTCAATGCGATTCCCCCTTTCTAAATCAGCTCACCGTATTTGGCAATGTAGATTCGCTTCAATACGGTGGTTAACAGCATGTAACTGGCGACGACAACAAGCAGGAACCCAAAATACCACAGGGGGAGCACCGTCAGACCCAGGACATTGACCATAGGGGTAAAGGTAAGTCCTGTGAACAGCAGGATGCCGATAACCGTAATCAGCATAACCGAGGCCGATGGCCTGCTTTGCAGGAAAGGTATTTTTTGAGTGCGCAGCATGTGCAGAATCAAAACCTGCGTCCACATGGATTCCAGAAACCATCCGGTCTGGAAGAGTGCGATATATCGAAACTGCATGACCGGGTCGGTGAGCTGGGTATAGAGCAGCCCTCCGGTAAGTGCGGGGCATAGGACAAAGTATAAAAACAGAAAAGTGATCCCATCAAAAATAGAGCTGATGGGGCCGAAAAACCGCATAAAACGTCCAAGGGTTTTACCGGACCATTCCCTGGGGGAAGAAAACACCTCCTGATCAACATGATCCCACGGCAGCACGATACAAAGGATATCATAAAGCAGGTTCAAGAGCAGGAGCTGTACGGCCGCCAGCGGTAAAAAAGGCAGGAAAGCACTGGCGCAAACAATGGAAAGAATATTGCCAAAGTTGGAGCTTGCGGTTATTTTGATATACTTGGACATGTTCGCAAAGGTCTTTCTGCCCTCTAAAATGCCTTCCTCCAGCACATTCAAGTCCTTCTGCAGCAGAATGACACCGGCCATGTCCTTTGCGGCATCAACGGCGGTATCCACGGATATTCCCACATCCGCTTCACAGATCGCGGGAATATCGTTCATGCCGTCACCAAGAAATCCCACGGTATGACCGTTTTCCTGCAAAGCCGTTACAATACGAACCTTTTGGCTGGGGGTTAGTTCGGCAAATACATCCGTTTTTTCCACCACGAGCCGCAATTCCAAATCGGATAAGTGGTTTAAGTCTGCTCCGGTCAGCATATTTTCGGAGGCAATGCCGATTCTGCTGCAAATAGAGAGGGCAATCTGCTGATGATCGCCCGTAAGGATTTTCGCCTTTACCTGCAGGCTCTTGAGCTTGGCAATGGACTGTGCCACCGATTTTTTAGGAGCGTCAAAGAAGGCAAGATACCCCACCAAAGTCATGCCGGATTCGTCTGAAAGAGATGCCATATTTTGATTGCCTAAGTCTTTTCTGGCAACAGCAATCACCTTCATGCCATCTTCCAGCATTTCATCTACCACCGCGGCAACGCTGCTTCTTCCATCTTCTGAAATGGGCTTGACGGTTCCTTGATACTCCACAAAGGCACAGCGGGAGAATACGGCCTCCACATCGCCCTTCATGACGAGCTGATGGTTTCCGTGATCGTCTGCGATGAGCGTACTGACATATTTACGAGAATAATCAAAAGGGATTTCATCCGCTTTGTGGTACTGTCCGGCTAAAGCCTCATAGTATTCATTTTTCCCCGGCATATTTCGGCATTCCAGAATCGCAGTATCAATGGGGTTTTTCACACCGGAGTGGTATAGGCTGTTCAAATAGGCAAGGCGGAGCGCTTCTTCACTTTCGTTTCCAAGAATGTCCATATAGTATTCTAATATTATATTTACATTGGTGAGTGTTCCGGTTTTGTCCATACATAGAACATCCATGCTTCCGAAACCCTGCATAGCATTGATATCCTTGATAATTGTTTGTTTCTTCGACATGGAAATACTGCCCTTTGCCAGACAAGCCGTGATGACCATAGGAAGCATTTCCGGGGTCAGGCCAACCGCTACGGACAATGCAAAAAGGAAGGATTCCACCCAGTTTCCTTTTGTAATGCCGGAAACAACAAAGACAATGGGAACTAAAATAACCATGAACCGGAGCAAAACCCAGGCAATCGAGTTCGCACCTTTTACAAAAGTGTTGGAAGTAAGGGCATTGGGCTGAATAAAATTGCCGTACAGCGTTTCTTTTCCAACGGCAAGGACAACACCTTCGCCTTTTCCGCTGATCACGGTCGTTCCCATAAAGACAAGGTTTTCGTACTGTGAAAAGGCCATTTGCTCCGTATAGTCATACTTCCCGCTGTTTTTTTCCAGGATGCCGCTCTCCCCCGTGATAGCGGATTGCGAAACAAACAGATCCATTGTATTTGTAAGGCGTATGTCCGCCGGTACGCGATCACCTGCAGATAAATAGACACAATCACCCACCGCCAGATCTTCGGCAGGTATTTTTATAATGACACCGTCTCTTTTTACATTGATATGGGTATGCACCAGCCGGTCCAATTGATCGTAGGCATGTTTCGACCGAAGTTCCTGGATAAAACGAACAACACCGCTGACGAGAATCATCACGCTGATAATGATAACCGTTGTGGCGGTCTTATGGAGATCGTCCGTATACCATACATCCGTTACAAGGGATACAATGGCCAGCACGAACAGAATTACGGTAAACGGGTTAATAAAGGCTCGGCGGAGCCGAAATCCTATGGTATCCGATTTTCTGGCGACAATATTGTTGTCCCCATATTTTTTCTTCATGACCTCGACCTGCTCCAGCCGAAGCCCGTTTCGCGTGATACCCAAATCGTTATACAGAGCGGCCGTATCACTATGAGCGTATTTTTTCATACGGTTGTTTAATAGGGATGCTTTATTCAAAGTGATACCTCCTAATCAAATGAGTAAATATATATTATTTTATCATAATCCGAGCCGCCAATTTCTTGCTTTTCCTTTGCGATTTATTTCCGTCCTGTTTTTTCATGGCTAAAGCTCATAATTCTTTCCTTCTTTTATTTCTTTCTTAAAATTTCAATACGTCCGCTCAAAAAGTCCCATCGTGCCCAAAAAGACATCAATTCAGCCCGTCCGCGCTCATTGAGTGTGTAGAACTTCCGCGGCGGGCCGATTTCGGAAGGTTTTTTGACAATGTGAACCAATCGGTTCCTTTCCAGCCGCACCAGCAGGGAGTAGACTGTACCTTCGGCAATGCCCTCAAAACCGAGTTCATTCAACCTTTTCACAATCTCATAGCCGTAAATCTCATCCCGAGCAATAATTTCCAGCACGACCCCCTCTAACACCCCTTTGAGCATTTCGCTCAGGTTTTCCACTGTACACCTCCACAAAGCAGTATTTATATACGTAGTGGTACATAGTAATGTTTAGTACCTCTATATAATAATGCAGAGTAGCTTCGCTGTCAATAGAAAAGCTGAAAATGTTTCCCCGCCAACCGAAACATAAAAGGCCCTGCCCGGCATCCTGTTCACTGGATACATAGAAAGCGTGGCTTTGTCAGCACCTCATACTTGGCCGGAAGTTGCGGGCTTTTAAGCGACCTGTTTAGCAGAAAGCTCATTTCGGTCTACAAGTCTACAATATTTTTTTCGCTGTGGCTTGACAAGGTGACACGCGTGTCATATAATTTTGTTAACGACACGCGTGTCACCTTTATTTGGCGAGTCTTTAGTGAGGAGTATTTATATGGCACTGACTGCAAAAGGTATTGAGAAAAAAAAGTATATATTGGGGAAAGCTGCCGCCGTTTTTATAAGAGCGGGCTACACCTCTGTAACAATGAAAGATATTGTGGAAGAGTGTGATATAAGTCGAGGCGGGCTATACAAATATTATTCTTCAACCAAAGAAATATTTGAAGATATTTTATTCGCTGGAAAAGAAAACGATTATTTTATTTTTACGAAGGGCATGGAGAATGGAGTAAATGCCGTTAAAATACTTGCCGACTTTTTACAACAGCAAAGAAGCGAATTGCTGAATATTGAAAACACGATTAGAATAGCTGTATACGAGTTTTTTTTATCTCATAAAAACAATGTTCTGGATGACATGTTCAAGCGATACTATGCGGAAACAGTAGCTATTATTTCTCAAACGCTCCACTATGGGATTTCCAGAAACGAAATTCCCAAATTAACTTCCGACGATGTCGTGAAATATGCAAATCACATTATTATTTTATTAGAGGGATTAAATATATTGGCTTTAAGCAAACAAATGTCGCCTGAATTAATAGATGAGCAGTTAGACATGATCATTAAGAATTTGAGGTAATTTAAGAGGTTGAATTATGGATATTTTAGTTTTAGGTTTAGGGGTTATCGGCATGACATATGCTTACGCCTTACAAAAAGCGGGTCATAACGTTGAGCATTTTGTTAGAGAAAGCAAAAATGGTAAAGTAGGTTCAACAATAAATATAAAACTTCTTGATGGGCGAGAAAATTCAAAGGGCGTTAAAAAAACGGATTCCTATTCAATAAAACTCGCACATCCCGATAGCAGCTATGACTTTATTATTGTAAGCGTTTCAATGGGGAAATTGGAACCGGCAATTCAAACTTTGTCTGAAAACAATATAAAAGGAACGCTCATTTTAATGTGCGGCATATGGGAAGACAAGGAGACTGTCAATAAAATAGCGGGGAGTTATTCGTACATCTTAGGTTATCCGGTTGCAGGCGGTACAATTACCAAAGATTTTTTGGATTGCGTTTTATTCGACCATATTATGCTTGAGAGACAGGAAAACGCAGCTATTTCAAATTACGCTGCGCTTATTCAGGCATTCAATACCGCAAATATAAAAACAGAATGCCCCGACAGTACGCTTGAGTGGATATGGATTCATATGGCAATCAACGCGGCGGTAATCTCAACGGCGGCAAAATATGCCGGTTATAGCAATTCAGAGAAAGCCGCCAAATCTCTTATGAGCAGCGCAAGCGCATTGTCAGAGGCCGTTCTTGCGATACGTGAAACCATAAAGATTGTGGAAACAAGAGGCGTAGACCTAAAAAAATATAAAAGTGAACTCCTGCCGTACAAAATCCCATCTAAGATAGCCGGGTTAGCTATGAAAAAAATGTTTGCCAACAATGAACTTACTCGAAAAATCATGCAGCTTCACAGTAATGTTGATGACCTCATTTACGTCTGCAAAAGCGTCTATGATTGTGGTCAGCAACTAAAAGTGAAAGCCCCGTTGTTCTATAAAAACTATCAAGTTTGTTTAAGAAATTTGCAAATAACATAATCCCAATAAAGGGGATTGGTGGACGAAAAGATATTCTGACCGATTCCGCTCATGTGAAGGCCAGCGCCTCGGCAAAAGCCAATATCAAGGTTCAGGCAGAGCTTGAAACAACGGATTACATAGAGCGTCTGAACCGATATGAAGCGGTGATATGCAGACGGCTGGAGGGCAAGTCCCATCAAGCCGCAGCGTACAGGGTGCGCGAAAAAGGAAAGAGCACAGGTATAATTACGTGGAGGGTGGTTGCCGCAAATGGAAATCATTGAATTTTTTAAGGCTATTATTTTAGGTGTTGTGGAAGGCGTTACGGAGTGGCTGCCGATCAGCAGCACAGGGCATATGCTTCTCCTGGATCAGTTTTTGACGTTGAATATGAGTGAAGCATTCAAAGCAATGTTCTTTGTCGTGATACAGCTTGGCGCTATCCTTTCTGTTATCGTAATGTTCTGGAATAAGATGTTCCTGTTCCAGTTCAGGGATAAATCACAGCTCATCATAAAAAGAGATACTTTCTCCCTATGGTTTAAGGTTGTCATTGCCTGCATACCCGGCGCTATTGTGACGCTTCTCTTTGACAATTATATCGAGGCGCATTTGCATACTCCCATTGTAATTGCAGCAGCATTGATTGTTTACGGCATCGCATTTATCCTGATTGAAAATTGGAACAAAAAGCGAGCACCCCGCATCCGGGAGCTGACCGATATTACCTATCAGACTGCCTTTGTGATCGGCTTGTTTCAGGTGTTATCCATCATACCGGGCACATCACGTTCGGGTGCGACCATTGTGGGGGCATTATTGATTGGTGTGTCCAGGGTGGCAGCGGCAGAGTTTACATTTTTCCTTGCCGTACCAGTTATGATAGGGTTAAGCGCGGTCAAAATACTGAAATTCGGCTTTATTTTTACAGGCACAGAGTTGCTTATATTGGCCACTGGTATGATTGTTGCATTTGTCGTATCTGTGCTTGTGATAAAATTCTTGATGAACTACATTAAAAAGCATGACTTTAAAGTGTTTGGATGGTATCGGATTATTCTTGGTGCTATTGTAATTATATACTTTATTTTTACATAGTGAATATGCAGAGACTGTATCTAAGCGAGTTTAGATATCGCTTTGATACAGTCTTTTTTATTGCCCATATAAATGCAAATCACTACTCTAATCTTGTTCCAGTATGAGGACAATACTCTGCGGAGAGCGAGAACGACAAAGCTCCAATGCATTATTCGCTTTATTATTCAAGTTCAAATGCGCCCGTATACAACTGATAGTATTTTCCTCTTTCTTCAATAAGCTGTTCGTGGGTGCCCCGCTCGGTGATGCGGCCATCCTCCAGCACCATAATGACGTTGGCATTCTGAACGGTTGACAGGCGGTGGGCGATCACAAAAACCGTCCTGCCTTTCATCAAGGCATCCATGCCTTTTTGGACGATAGCCTCGGTTCGGGTATCAATCGAGGAAGTGGCTTCGTCCAAAATCATGACGGGCGGATCGGCCACAGCAGCGCGGGCAATGGAAATGAGCTGCCGTTGCCCTTGGGAAAGACCACTGCCGTCGCCTTCCAGCACGGTGTGATACCCCTGCGGAAGCATGCGGATAAAACCATCGGCGTTGGCGAGCTTGGCGGCTGCGATACACTCTTCATCCGTCGCGTCCAGCTCGCCGTAGCGGATATTGTCCATAACCGTCCCCGTAAACAGGTTCACGTCCTGTAAAACCATACCGAGCGAACGGCGAAGATCGGCCTTTTTTATCTTGTTGATGTTGATTCCGTCATACCGGATTTTTCCATCGGCAATATCGTAAAAACGGTTGATCAGATTAGTGATCGTCGTTTTTCCTGCGCCGGTCGCTCCGACAAATGCAACCTTTTGGCCGGGCTTAGCGTATAGCGTAATGTTGTGCAGAACGGTTTTGTTTTCTTCGTAGCCGAAGTCTACGTCTAAAAAGCGGATGTCCCCCTGGAGCGGCGTATAGGTTAGCGTCCCGTCGCTGTGCGGATGCTTCCATGCCCATGTATCCGTTCTTTCTTCACACTCCTTGACTTCGCCGTTTTCTATTTTTGCATTGACGAGCGTGACGTACCCGTTGTCCTGTTCGCTATCCTCATCCATCAGTTCAAAAATTCTGGACGCGCCGGCAAGCGCCATGACCACCATATTGAACTGCATGGAGACTTGGCCAATCGGATTAATAAAAGCGCGGGATAGTGTAAGAAAGGATATGATCGTACCGATTGTCAGCGCATGGATACCGGTAAGACTCAGGTTGGGAAGGCTTGCTATACCGGCCGCGCCTCCGATAACGGCGACAAGTACATAGAGCAGATAACCCATATTCCCGACAACCGGCATCGTGACATTGCCGTATGTATTCGCCTCGGTCGCGCAGTAGCAGAGCTCATCATTCTTTTTGTCAAATCCTTCTTCAACCTTTTTCTCATGGCAGAAGACTTTTATGACCTTCTGGCCGTTGACCATTTCTTCGATATAGCCGTTGACGTCGCCCAGGGATTGCTGCTGCTTCATAAAGAAAGTCCCGCTCCTGCCGACCAGGGCCTTGATGACCTTCAGCAAAATAAAAGAAAATACCGCGACAAAAGCGGTCAGCCCGACGCTGAGATAAAGCATGGCTACAAATGACGCCGCCACCGAGACGATGGAGGAGAACATCTGCGGCAAACTCTGAGTAATGGCCTGGCGCAGCGTATCGGTATCGTTGGTATAGCGGCTCATAACGTCGCCGTGAGTGTGCGTGTCGAAATATCGGATCGGCAGGGTCTGCATATGCGCGAACATTTTGTCGCGGATCTTTTTAAGCGTGCCCTGCGCGATGACAACCATTGCCCGGTTGTAAAACAAGGTGGAAAGCACGCCGACGACATAGATCAGGCCCATAACGCAGGTCGCCTTGATCAACTCCGTAAATACGGGATGCGCCTGCCCAAGCAAAGGAACAATGCACTCGTCGATCAGTATCTGGAGGAACACGGAGGTTGCCGCGGCTGCAACCGCGCTTAACAGGATACAGACGACGACGAAAATGAGCTGAATTCTGTATTCGGTCATGTAGGAAAACAACCTTTTGATCGTACCCGGCTTGAAACGCTGTATCGGCGGCTTGCCATGCGCTCCTGCATTTTCCTTTAACGGCATTTTACTCATGGAGAACACCCCCTTTGTTCTGAGATTCGTAGACTTCTCTGTAAATATCGCAGGTTTGGAGCAGTTGATCGTGCGTGCCGACCGCATGAATTTTTCCGTCGTTCAGCACGATAATCTTGTCGGCGTCCTGAACGGAGGAAACGCGCTGCGCGATGATGATTTTCGTCGTGTCCGGGATGTCTTTTCGAAACGCCTGACGGATCAATTTGTCGGTTTTGGTGTCAACCGCGCTGGTAGAGTCGTCCAGAATCAGGATTTTGGGATTTTTCAGCAGCGCCCGCGCAATACACAGCCGCTGCTTCTGGCCTCCGGATACATTGGTGCCGCCTTGCTCGATATAGGTGTCGTATTGCTTCGGGAATTCCCGGATAAAGCCGTCAGCCTGGGCAAGTTCACAGGCGCGGATCATTTCTTCATCCGTTGCGTTTTCATTGCCCCAGTGAAGATTCTCTTTGATCGTACCGGAAAACAGTACATTCTTTTGCAGCACCATCGCTACCTGATCGCGGAGGGATTCAATATCGTAATCCCGCACGTCCACGCCGCCGACGGTTACTTTTCCGCTCACAGCGTCGTAAAGCCGCGGGATCAGTTGAACAAGGCTTGATTTGGAAGATCCGGTCCCGCCGAGAATCCCGACCGTTTGCCCGGATTCGATAAAAAGGCTAATTCCGTCAAGAACTGGCTTGCCGGCTTCTTTTGCATAGGTAAAAGTGACGTTCTCAAAAGTAATCGAACCGTCCTTTACCATAAGTACCGGATTTTTCCCGTTTTTCAGATCGCTTTCCTCCTGCAGGATTTCCACAATGCGCTCCGCCGAGGCGCGGGACATGATGACCATGACAAACACCATGGAAAGCATCATCAGGCTCATGAGGATTTGCAGCGCGTAAGAGATCAGGCTGGTCAGCTCTCCCGTTGACAGCCCAATCACCGGATCGTTGTTGTAAGCGATAATCTCCTTAGCGCCGAACCAAGCCAGCAAAAGCAGGCAAGCATTAAGGCAGAACTGCATCAGCGGCATATTGAATGCCAGTCTTTTTTCTGCTTTGGAGAAATCCTGAAAGATGGACTGAGAAATCCCTTCGAATTTCTGTTTTTCGTGGTCTTCGCGGATATAGGATTTGACGACCCGGATGCCGTGCAGGTTTTCCCCAACGACATTGTTCAGCCTGTCATAGGTCTTGAATACACGCATGAAAATCGGATGCACATGCGACATGATCAGTCCAAGTCCAAGGCCAAGCACAGGGATGACCGCGAGAAAGATCAGCGACAGATGGGCGTCGATTCGGAAGCAAAAAATCAACGCGAACACCATCATCAGCGGGGCGCGCACCCCGAGGCGGATCAGCATCTGATAGGCGTTTTGCACGTTGGTAACGTCAGTGGTGAGTCGGGTTATAATGCTTGCGGTTGAAAACTTGTCGATGTTGGAGAAAGAAAAATTTTGCACGTTGTAGAACATGTCGCGGCGCAGGTTTCTTGCAAAGCCCGAGGACGCGACCGCTGCGTAGCGGCCCGCGCGAAAACCGGTCAGCAGGGAGAGCATCGCGGCAGCAACCAGGGCAAGCCCCATCCACAGGACATAGGGCATGTCGCCTTTACTGATGCCGTAATCGATCATATACGCCATCAGGGTGGGGATGATAATTTCAAGGATTGCTTCAAAGGTAACGAATACCGGGGTAAGAATGGATTCTTTTTTATATTGCCGTATACTGGCAGCCAGTCTTTTTAGCATTTACATTTTTCCTTTCTGCTTCGATGTAAGTATGTTGATAATGGTATCAATACCCGTATCGATCATTTCTATCGCATAGATTGTTTCTTCCAGAAACAGTCGCATGATGCGACAATGTTGGATGTCAAACAATATACCTAAAATAAAGCTGGCTGTGCAGCCAACTTAACTCATTCAATATTATTTCTCATCCTTTGGATGAAATTATAGAGATATTCCAATTCCTCCTCCGTAAATCCCTTTGTAAGCGTGTTTTCGAACTGATTCGCATTCGCTATCATCAGCTCGCTGATTTTCCGTGCCTTTTCTGTCAATGTCAGCTTCTTTAATCTGGCGTCATGGGGGACGCCGCTCCGCTCGATCAGTCCTTTTTTCTCCATTAATATGAGAACCTTGGAAGCGGTTGACCGGGTGATCGAAAATTGTTCCTCCAGATCCTTCTGATAGATTTCCTTATCTGCATTTATGGTAAGAAAACCGATAATCCAGCCGTTTGTGCCGGTAATTGAATCAATTTGTCCTGTCTCGTATGAATTTTCAATTTTACGCATAATCAGGTTGTTAAGAGATCGAAGTTCAAATCCGATCTGTTTTTTCTCTTCCATGTCCTGCCCTCTGTTTCTTCTTATAATGTGGTATGTCGTACTGTACGACATACCACATTATAAGATATTGCGATACGGCTGTCAATATCAAATTGTCATTTGAGTGTAAGCAAAAGGAAAAAGAAAGCCGGCCATTTTATTCATATACATTGACAATCGTCGATGTGTCGCATATAATAGTCATATCGACAATTATAGATATGAGGTGATTGATTTGGGAAATAAGCATGAGGAAACCGCCAAAGTTTTCAAGGCGCTTTGCGACCCCAACCGGCTGATGATTATTGAAATGCTGCAAAGCGGTGAACTATGCGCGTGCCAGCTTTTAGACGAATTAAATATCGGGCAGTCGACGTTGTCCCATCACATGAAAAGTCTGTGCGAATCCGGCGTGGTGAGCTGCCGCCGCGAGGGAAAGTGGATGTATTACTCCCTCAACAAAAAGGGATGTGAAGCGGCGTTCGACGTATTGACCGGAATCATGGAAGCACCTGTACAAAGCAATATGGATGAAAAATGCAAATGCGAATAGGCAGAAAGGAGAACAAACGATGCGGATTGTTATCATAGGAGCGGTCGCCGCAGGGACCTCCGCCGCCGCTAAAGCAAGAAGGAACAGCGAGGACGCGGAGATCTTAATTTATGAAAAGGGCAGCTTTATCTCTTATTCCGGCTGCGGTATGCCCTACTATATCGGCGGCGAGGTCGAAAGCGCGGAGGAACTGACCCCGCGTGATCCCGCGTTTTTTAAGAGCAAGTACAATGTGGATATCCATACCCTGCATGAGGTTCTTTCCATTTCCCCCGATGCAAAAAGCGTAACCGTTCAGAATCTTGCCACAGGAGAGGTATTCTCTGACCGTTACGACACACTCGTGATCGCCACCGGAGCCAGGGCAACTGTGCCTCCGATAAAAGGCGCGAATGGCCCGAATGTCTTTACCCTGCGCAACATAGGCGACATGAACCGCATCAAATCCTTTATCGATACGAGCCGCCCCCGCTCCGCCGCCATCATCGGCACCGGATTCATCGGCCTTGAGGTATGCGAAAACCTGAAAGGGCTTGGCATAGAGGTAACCTTGCTGGAGAAGCTGCCGCAAGTTACACCGGGGCTGGACAGCGATATGGCGGTATATGTTCAGGAGCACATCGAAAAGAACGGCGTTTCTGTGCTGACGGGCGTTTCCATTTCCGAGATAACCGAAAGCAACGTGGTCTTGTCAGACGGCAGGCAGATTAAAGCGGAACTGGTTCTGGTGTCCACCGGCGTGCGCCCCAACACGGAGCTGGCGGCAGCGGCGGGGATTGAGCTTGGCGTTGCGGGGGCAATCCGCGTGAACACGAAGATGCAGACCAGCCTGCCGGATATATACGCCTGCGGCGACTGCACCGAGCAATATCACGTTGTCACGGGAAAGCCGGTCTATCGGCCGCTGGGCTCTACTGCCAACAAAACAGGAAGGATCGCCGGCGACAGCATGACCGGAGGAAGTTTGGAGTTCCGGGGCATTCTTGGCACGGGCATCTTCAAAATCTTCGACATGACGGTGGCACAGACCGGTCTTTCCGAGCGTGAGGCGCGTGAGCTGGGATATGACATAGCGGTATGCCACAACATCAAACCCAACAAACCCGAATACATGCGCGGCAAAGAAATGGTCATCAAGGGGATCGCAGACAAAACAAGCGGCAGGCTCCTGGGCGCGCAAATCGTCGGGTATGAGGGCGTTGACAAGCGGATCGATGTATTTGTAACGGCAATCACGTTCAAAGCGAAGGTTGAGGATCTCTTTCATCTGGATCTGGCTTATGCCCCGCCGTTTTCAACCACGAAAGATCCGGTGATGTATACCGGCATGATACTGGAAAACGCCATTCACAGAGGCCGTCCGCTGATGACGGCACAGGAGCTGGACGCGCTGATGCAGTCGGATGAGCGTTATACGCTGATTGACACGAGGGCTGCCGCCCAATATGAGAAGAATCATGTTGATACGGCTAAGAGCATTCCCCATGCGGAATTAAGATCTGCCGCCGAATCGCTGGATAAAGATGCCGTCACAATTACCTATTGCAATAAAGGTACGACAGGAAACGCCGCACAGAATATCCTGCTGGGCAGAGGCTTCAAAAAGGTATATAACCTTTCCGGCGGGCAGAAGCAGTACAGCGTAACGCATAAGGAGCGAACACTATGAGCAAGGAAAAAACGCAGGGCATTGGATTTTTTGAGAAATATCTTACCATATGGGTGCTTCTCTGCATGGCGGCGGGAATTTTGATCGGAAGGTTTTTGCCGGGAATCCCCTCAGTTTTAGACAAGATGCAGTTTGCGGGGCAAAATATTCCAATCGCAGTTCTTATTTGGATTATGATTTATCCAATGATGATGAAAATCAATTTTCAATCTATAAAGAACGTAGGAAAGCATCCATTAGGTATCATTATATCCAGCGGCAGCAGTTGGCTGATCAAACCTTTCCTTATGTTCGGGCTTGCATCACTATTCTTTCTGGTTGTTTTTAAGGCTTTAATCCCTGCCGATTTAGCACAAGATTTTGTTACAGGTGCAGTCCTGTTAGGTACGGCTCCATGTACTGCGATGGTATTTGTATGGAGCAATCTGACAAAGGGCGATCCTGCGCATACTCTCGTACAGGTTTCGGTCAACGACCTGCTTATTCTTATCCTTTTTGTGCCGTTAGTTCAATTCCTGCTCGGTGTTAACAATGTTCAGATTCCGTGGGATACACTTGTGTTTTCAATAATTTTATTCGTAGTAGTCCCGTTGGTTGGTGGTTTTCTAACACGCGCTTTGATGATAAGGAAAAAAGGCGAAGAATACTTCACCGAAAAATTTGTTCCTAAGTTTGACGGCATAACGACTTTGGGCTTGCTCTTGACGCTGATAATCATCTTTACTTTCCAAGGAGATATTATTTTAGAGCAGCCTCTATTCGTACTTTTGATAGCGGTGCCGCTCATCCTCCAGAATATTATCTCAGCTACATTTACGTATCTGATGTGCAAATGGACTAAACAGCCCCATAATATAGCAGCACCGGCAGCGCTTATTGCCGCCTCTGATTTTTTTGAATTATCGGTGGCAGTTGCGATTGCACTTTTTGGTCCAACCTCTCCGGTAGTGCTTGCTTGCACTGTTGGGGTGCTTACCGAGGTTCCCGTCATGCTTCTGCTCGTCAAGTTTGTAAACAAGACCAGGCACTGGTTTCCGGTGAAAGGAGAAGGCAATGCATAACAAACGCGAGGTTGTGATCGACTATCTGTATCTGGATCTGAATGTATGCGACCGCTGTGTCGGCACAGACAAGGTCTTGGACGAGGTGCTTCAAACGCTGACGCCGGCCTTGCGGCTGGCGGGATATGAAGTGGCACGGAACAGAATTGAAATGGCCACCCTGGAGCTTGCGACACAATACCGGTTTGTGTCCTCTCCAACCATCCGTGTAAACGGCAGGGATATTTTCCTCTCGGTCGAGGAAAATGATTGCGGCTGCTGCAGCGATATTTCCGGCACGAATGTTGAATGCCGCATATTTCGTTACGGGGATAAATCCTTTGAAATTCCTCCAAAGGAGATGATAGCCGACGCTATTCTGCAAACGGTATTTGCCAACACAGCAGATGAAGAAGCCGACGACTATATCATGCCGGAAAATTTGAAATCGTTCTATCAGAGTAAAAGTGAAAAAGGAGAGTTTGCGATGAAACAAATGTCTATCTATGAGCCTGCCATGTGCTGCTCGACCGGCCTTTGCGGAGTTGGCGTTGATCCGGAACTTCTCAGGATCTCGACAGTTCTGAATACACTCCAAAAAAACGGTATTGCGGTGCAGCGGTATAATCTTTCAAGCGCACCGCAGGAATTTATAAACAACAAGGCCATAAACGAATTTATCAACCGGGGCGGCGCGGATGAACTGCCCGCTGTCGTTGTGGACGGGGAAATCGTGATAACAGGCAGATACCCCACCAATGAAGAATTTACAAAGCTGCTCGGCATTCCGGCAGGCATTTTGGGCGAACAGCCGAAGGCCGTAAAGGTCACCGTAAAAAAATCAGGCGGCTGCGGCTGTTCCGGCGGGAATTGCTGCTGACGATATACCTAACTTAGAAAAACGGAGGCGCTCATATGGAGAGTTTTAACCCAAAAGCGATTGCGCTTACTAAATATCTGTTCTTTACGGGAAAAGGCGGTGTAGGTAAAACCTCCGCTGCCTGCGCCACGGCCGTCACCCTTGCGGACAGCGGAAAAAAGGTGCTTTTGATCAGCACCGATCCCGCCTCAAACCTGCAGGATGTCTTTCATACCCAGCTTTCGAACAAGGGCATAGAAATCAAAGAGGCGCCCGGCCTTGTCGTATCCAACCTTGACCCGATTGAGGCGGCGGCGGAATACAGGGAAAGCGTCATTGCGCCCTACTGCGGCAGGCTGCCCGATGCGGTAATAAAGAATATGGAGGAACAGCTTTCAGGCTCCTGCACTGTGGAGATTGCCGCTTTCAACGAGTTCTCGAATTTCATCACCAATGAAAGCGTCCAGAAAGAATATGACCATATTATATTCGATACCGCGCCCACAGGTCATACCCTGCGGATGCTTCAGCTACCGTCGGCATGGAGCAATTTCATCAGTGAAAGCACACATGGCGCTTCCTGCCTGGGGCAGCTTGCCGGGTTGGAGAGCAAAAAGGAAACATACAAAAAGGCGGTGGAAACATTGTCGGATAGCAATCTGACCACACTCATTCTTGTTTCCCGCCCTGAAGCGGTACCCCTGAAGGAAGCGGAAAGGGCGTCAAAGGAGCTTGCCGCTCTGGGCGTGAACAATCAGACGCTGGTTATGAACGGCGTTCTGACCGCTTATGATGACAGCGTTTCCGAAAACCTCCATCAGAAGCAGCAAAAGGCGCTTGCACAGATGCCCGAAGGTTTGCATGAGCTTAAAACCTATCAAATACCGCTTAGAGCTTACAACATTACGGGCATAGAAAATGTGCGTGCATTGCTCACCTCGGATCATTCCATCGTTCGGGATGAAAAATTACACGCACAGACGATTCTGCGGCTTCAGGACGTTGTGGACGACCTGTATAAGACGAATAAGAAGGTCATTTTTACGATGGGCAAAGGCGGCGTTGGCAAAACTACGATTGCAGCAGCGATTGCCAAAGGGCTGTCTGAGAAAGGTCGAAAAATACATCTTGCCACAACCGACCCTGCCGCTCATTTGAAGTTTTTCGTCAGCGAAGATAACGGCATCAGCATGAGCCATATCGACGAACATGCGGAACTTAAGAAATATCAGGAAGAAGTGCTTGCAAAGGCAAGGGAAACCATGTCTGAGGATGACGTCGCCTATGTGGAGGAAGATCTGCGTTCCCCCTGCACACAGGAAATCGCCGTATTCAGGGCGTTTGCGCAGATTGTCGAAAAGGCAGAAAATGAAGTTGTGGTTATTGATACCGCCCCGACAGGACATACCCTGCTGCTGTTAGATTCCACCCAAAGCTACAACAGGGAGGTACAGCGCACGCAAGGCGAGGTTCCCGCGCCGGTGAAAAAACTGCTGCCAAGACTGCGCAATGCGGATGAAACGGAGGTCATCATCATTACGCTTGCGGAAGCTACGCCTGTTTACGAAGCCATGCGTCTTGAGGAAGATTTAAAGCGGGCGGGAATTGCGGCAAAATGGTGGGTAATCAACGCTTCCCTGTATCAGACTGGCTCGGCAAATCGGCTTTTGGCGGCAAAGGCAAGCAATGAAATCGAATGGATAAACAAGATTGATAAGCATACCAGCGGCCATTTCGCCGTCATTGGTTGGGAGGCAGACAACTAAAGCCTCCCGATGCAATACAGTTAAGTATATTTATTGCATGTTTTCTGATATAATTTCCAAGTGGGGTTTTACTAATAGCAAAGTGCTATTTGAATGAGATGCCCCTTTTGCAAGAAATGGGAAGATGAAATGGATGTAACAAAGAAAAAGCTTTTGATGATTAAGTTAATACATACCGCAATTTGGGCTTTTTATATGTTTGTATTCTGCTATATTCTTTACGCCGGTATCTTTGATAAACTTGATAAATATCTGTGGATCTCAATCGGATTTGTGATGCTGGAGGGACTGGTATTAATTGTTAACAAGTGGAAATGTCCTCTTACGATTCTTGCTTATAAATATTCCGGCAGTCACGAAGCAGGATTTGATATATTTTTGCCGGGGATACTCGCAAAGCACAATAAAGCAATCTTCGTAACGCTTTTCCTATTTGAAATGCTTTTGATTTTATATAGGGTTTATCAACGATAAGAGATTAACGGCATTTACAACGGATCATTTATATAATAAGGAGAAATATTATGGACAAAACGGCGGTTGTATTTCAATCAAAATATGGGGCTACAAAGCAATATGCACAGTGGATTGCAGAAGAATTATCTTGCGATATATTTGACCGGAAAAATATAAACGCGACGGATTTGGAGCCGTATGATACGATTATTTACGGCGGAGGTCTTTATGCAGGCGGTGTACTTGGAATTGATTTGCTCACAAAAAATTTCGATAAGCTCCGCGATAAAAACCTGATATTGTTTACCTGTGGATTAGCCGATCCTACAGATACAAACAATACAAACGATATCAGAAAGAGTCTGAGTAAAGTTCTTACGGCTCAAATGCAGGACAAAATCAGGGTATTCCATTTGCGTGGGGCAATAGATTATGCAAAGCTTGGGCTTATGCATAAAGCAATGATGGCAATGCTTCACAAAATGACCATGAAAAAGGATTATGATTCCCTGCGGAATGAGGATAAGGAAATGCTTGCTACATATGGCAAAGTCGTAGATTTTAAGGATAAAACAACGTCATTGCCGATTGTTGATTATGTGCGAGGATTGGCATAATAAGAAGCTCACAAATTCCAATATGTCAAAAAGTTTGGAACTGCTGATTATTTATATATTTTATGAGAATGGTATATTGATGAATCTTAAAGAGAGAGCTAAACAATTAAAAATAGATATCCCTGCTGTTTTCATCGCATTAAGAAAAAAAGAAACACCGACCATAGCAAAATTTTTTGCCGGATTGACAATTATATATGCTTTATCTCCAATTGACCTCATCCCAGATTTTATACCGGTGTTAGGTTATTTAGATGATGTAATTATATTGCCGGGCCTTATCGCTCTGACAGTACGATTGATTCCGCCTGACATATTTGCAGAATGCCGTATTCGTGCTGAAGGATTGTGGGCAGCAGGTAAACCTAATAAATGGTATTTTGCCTTGCCGATTATGGCAATATGGTTTCTTGTGATTTTTCTTGTTATAAAAGCAATATGGTTCTGATAATGAGCCATGTTGCGTAGCTGACAAATCCCCAATTTGTCGAGCAGGTCGACTCCTATTGTGCGGAGCCGGCCTGCTCTTTTCATTACATATCGAGGATTTACGGCAACGATAGCGGTGTGTTTAACAAGGTCGGTCCGCCGATGGTTTGAGTGGTTATTTGCTCATGGTTTTTCCCCTTTTTGTGCAATTAAAAAAGTTCTCCAAATTTCTCGGTAAGTAGCTTGACATTTGTTCTTTTCAGAGTTTACATACTATTGGCGGGGTTTCCCCGACAATAAAAAACGTCATGGCAGACTGCTGTGCTGCGAACACAGCAGTCCTGCACTAAGGTGAGCAAGCACCCAGCACAACCGCAAAAGCGGCACCACGACAGGTAAATTATACCGCGTTTGTCGCAGCCGCACAAGGAGTAATAATTGGCGCGTGCATGGGTTTTGGGGTGACAGCCCCTGCCTTTGCATGCGCTTTTAATGATAAGGGAAATTCCCGACTATTTTCAGAAAGGTCGGGATCGAATGAACATCTTTGAACACAGGGACAGCTTTTTTGGCAGACTCGACGGCGAGGTCACAGGTGGTTCTCTACTGCCGCTTTTTCAGTTTGCAAAGCAGATCCGGCAGCGGATGGGCAAGCAGGGATATCTGCTGGATTGCTACCTCTCTCTCTTTTTTGAGGGGGTTTCGAATGCGCTGGCTTACGAGGCCGCCGACGCAGGCTATCAATCTGGCGGCGAGTTTCAGAACCTTTGCTTTCATGCACTGGATGGTACTGAGCCGGAAAAGGAACATACGCTTTGCCAGAGGGTGAAAGAGACTCATGCAAAACTGGAGGGAGAGCTTCTTTTCCAAGAGCGTTACACACGGCTATGCCTGCTCTTTTTCCCGCTGGCTGACGAACTGATGGCATACGCTACCACCGGGTTTGTGGAGGAGCAGGAAATGGCTCTGAACGGTATGGTTGATGAAATCCACCTGCGGCAACTCTACAACCAGATTTCCCATCTTGCTGGCGAGTCGATGATGGAGGAACTCAATCGACGGCTCAAACAGCGGTTTCTAATTGCACCGCTGGCAGCGGTATTTGCACAGGGGCTTACCGATGACCTGCTCTGCAGACTCACCACCCGTGACCAAGAAACCAGCAGACAGATGTTCCAGCTTCTGCTGGACAGTCTGCCCGACACTCCGTAACGATGTGAATGTATTTTTATAGGCTTTGACAAGAAAGTAAAGGAGGTTTTCCTAATGCCAGATTATCAAGCGATGTATCGCCAGCTTTTTAACGCTCAGACGGATGCGATTGAGCTCTTGCAAAAGGCGCAGCAGAAGACCGAGCAAATGTACATAGATTCGCCGGAGCCCGATATTGTGATGTTTAACCCCAAAGTGCCGGAGGACACAGACGACGAAACATAAGAAAATCCAGTAGCAAAAAGAGCGGCGGCCGTCCTGTTGACAGAGATGACCGCCGCTCTTGAGATGTCCAGACCTTTTCGGCAGGCAGAACCGAATCACCAGAAAAAGAAACGGGCACCTCGGCTTTTTTGCGGATCAGTTTCGCCGTTCACTCCATTTTCGTGGCAAAAAGCAAAAACAGTCGGGTTCCAATATCAAAACCTCATATGCTTCATGTTCTTTCTCTGTGATAAAAAATTTTTAGAGTGAGAGGTTCTTGGGGGTTCACAACGAACCGCACCTCGGTCCATCAAAAAAACGGAGTATCTCCTTGGCGGGAAATCCGTCTTTTCGCTTTGCGCAGCCTGCTATTTTCTTAAAATAAAGCGGTTGGATGTATTGCTCCCATTCTCCCGATAGCGTGGTTCCTTTTCAATAAGCCCCGCCTTGACCAGATCATGCAGGGCGCGCTTGACGGTACTACGGGAGAGCTGCAAGTCGGAGGCAATAGTTTTTACCGCGGGCCAGCAGTCAGCTCCTTTGCCTGCCCGGTCACAAAGATATATATAAACAGTCCTCGCCCGATGGGGAAGCTCATCAGGCGAGGCGGTATAAATGTGGTTGAAGTAACTCATGGGAACCTCCTTTACGTTTTGAGTACATTACGGCGGCGCATGGTATTTTCAGATGGTTCTGCTACCGGCGTATGAAGGGTTCCTGTTCCTGCTGGCGGCTCCAATATTTCTCCGGTCTCTTCGTCCACCATCATGCAGGCCATGTGCTTGCGGACGATGTTTTCCTCCAATGTCTGCTTATCGGCATAGACCACTTTTCGGTGCGCCTTTTCCTCCACGGTATAGGGATCTCCGAAACGGATGCCCCAATCAAGGAACAGCCGCAGTTTTGTCCTCATGGGATGGGTGCCGGTTTTCATCACAACAAAGTTACCCTTGGGAATGGATTTGAGTTCGTCAGGCGTCATGAGTGGACGCTCCATCATCTGCAAGGACTGGCTGGGATCATTCTTTCCCCGGCTTACGCTGCCGCTCATGACGGTGCGGCTGCCCAATGCCTTACTCAGCACCTCTGCCGTCTGACTGTTCGGCGCGAAGCCGCCGAAGATAGTGTCCTGGCAGTTGTCTACGATGATTTCTGAACCCTCTTTGCCGTAATTCTTTTGGAGCTGACCAAATGATTGTATGATCGGCACCATAGAAAGCCGTCGTGAGCGTGAGGCACTAAAAATTAATTCGAGCGATTCAATGGCTGGAAGCGTTCCGAGCTCATCGCAGTAAAACATCACGCGGTTTTTTAGCTTGCCGCCGTTTTCATCCGCAACTGCGAGGATCTCCCGGTAGAGCTGCTGAATCATAAGGCTGACCATAAAATACTTGGTCAAATCTTCTTCGGGGAGTACGATAAACAGTGCGGATTTTTCATTACAGAATTTTTCCGCATCAATGGCTGTTTCAAAGCAGAGTATCTGCTCCATTTCGGAGTCGAGAAAAGCATTCAGACGGGACAGCACGGTGGAGAGCACCGACGCCATGGCCTGCTCCGCTGAGTTGAGAGCAGCTCCCGCAAACCAGCGTGCCTTGTGGTCGGATGGCAGTTTATCCATGAGGAGCTGGAACTGGCTTTTCCCCTTTACCTTGCTGGGGGCAAGCAAGTCCTGTACCAGTTTGAACACACTGATGATATGACGGCAGTCTACCTTTTTCCCATCTATCTCAGTAGGAGGAAGATACTCGGCAATCAGCAGAATCACCGAGGACAGGAGTCCTTCAGCGGCGTCATAAAAAAACTGATTTTGTCCGTAATTCTCACCGCTGGCGTTGATGATGGTCTTGGAAATAATTTTGGCATATTTCTCTGCCTTTGCCTTTGCAACAAGGTTGTTTTCATCGGCAAGGTATTGGTCCATGTAGGTGTTGACCAGATGGAGCATATTGTTTCCGTCCGAGCGGGTAGGGTTTCTGAGGTCGATGACCGCCACATGGTAGCCGTAGTGGTCGCGGGCAATGGTTCCATAGTTCCGATACAGGTCGCCCTTGGTGTCGGTCGACAAAAAACTCATCCCGGAGGCACAGGCGTATTCCAGGTTGGGGTATAAAAAGTATGCGGTTTTCCCGACTCCGGATGCGCCGATCATGAGCGCGTGAACATCGTCAGTGTCCACCAACGCCGTTATTTTATTCTTTGCTCCTATGCTTCCGAGAATGATTCCCTGTCCGGCTTCAGTGGGGAGGCATTGTCCCTGCCTCCACAGCTCCGGCTGAAAGGGGATGTGCTGATAGGTATTTTTGATTTCCTGCTTTGATGCGAACCGCGCTGTACCATGCTGGCCGTCACCCACCGTGCGGGACTTGATTCCGTTTAGGGTATAATAGTGAGCCAAAAGAGAAAGGCCGCCGATGACACAAAACATCACGGCGGCCGCTGCAATTAAAATATAGACTTGAGATGGCATGATAGTGTCCTCCTTCTTTTGAATTGATTTGGATTGTCAGAAGCGGAGGTGAAGTGTTATTTGCCGGATATTACATAGACAATTTCATTCCCTGGTTTTGCTCCATCTTTTGCCGGTGTTTCTCCAGCAGAATTGCCCCCTTGAGGCCGTGGGCGGCAATGTGTTCATAGCACTCTGCCAGCTTTTCTTTTTCGCTGGCGGTCACCACACGCTCAAAGCCCCGCAGGGACATGATATTGGATTCCAGTAAATCCAGCCGGGTTTTCAGATGCCCGCGGTTTTCATAAGTCCTGAAACCACTATGCAGACGGCTTTGTATAGCAGAAAGGTCACGGCTGTGATCCATCTGCCGGTACTCCCTCGCAGCGGCCGCCACAGAGAGGCGGCACATCTCCCGCATGCAATCATCTGTTTCGGAGAATTGTCCCCAATGCAGATGGGAACGGGCTTTTGTGAGCAGGGCTGACAGGGTATCCGCAGAGCAGTTGGATTTCACAGTCATTATCGATTCGGTAAGCTGCTTGCAGATTTCGTCCCGGATTAAATGCTGGGGATGTTCCTCCGCAGGGATAGTCGGTAAGCCATGATTGGCTTTGATATCCTCGTTCCAGTCCTTGTGTATGGACAGCTCCCTTTCGCATGGAATCCCTTTTTCAGACAACAGGTCTTGATATTTCTCCGAGGCTTCGATTCCCGCCTCGTCATGATCCAGACATAGAATCACATGGTCCAGGTGCGGATGCAGCTCCAGCATCTTCAGCATGGCGTATTCAGAAACACCGCAGAGAGCCACATAGCTGTGTTCCTGCCAATCCTGGGGATGAAGGGTGATATAGGACAGTAAGTCGATGGGAGCCTCAAACACATAGAGGCGGTTGCTTGTGCCGATGTGGTGGAAGCTGTATGCCGGATTGCAGCTATCTACATTTCCCTTGAAGCCGGTTCCCTCGGTATAGAGTCCTCGCTTGTGGGCATGGCGGGGAACGCCGTTCTCATCGTATCCCACAAATACAGCGTTATGGTATTCCTTCATACCGTCCTTGGATTTTTCGCAACTCTCATACAGGAGCTTTGCCTTGGCAAAGTAACTGACCACTTCACGGTCGATGAGCCGGGTTTTAACCAGGTAGGCATAGACGCGGCGCATATCGCTGTGGGGATTTGGGAGGGCAAAGGGCTGTTTCGGTTCCTGCTTCTTTTGCGAAGTGGGCCGGTAGATTTCGCC
>DAMBZP010000012.1:0-6106 GCA_032059885.1 Sedimentibacter sp. | reverse complement strand
ATGGTCACGGCTTCGGGGAATGTGAGACCGTAGAAGTTCCGCACGAAGTCAATGGCATACCCGCCGCTCTCTGCGGAGTGATCGTACCACTCGTTCCCACGGACGGTGATGCTATGGTCGGCCTCCAGCCGCTTATCACGGCCGCTGGGGATCAGCTTCTCACCCTGCCGCTGGAGAAAGTCCACAAGGTCCACATTGTTGGCACGGTATTTCTGGTCATCCGTAAAATGCACATATACACCCATGGGCGCACCTCCTATCTATGGCGAGTGCCGATTCTATGAAAAAAAGCCGCCCTTTTTACAGGACGGCAATGGCTTTGGAGTAATTTTTCCTTGACGGGCGTCTGCTCGATTTTCTTTTTCTGTTTCTTCACGGTTATCCTCCAATCGTTATAATGACATGGTCTGCTCATGGTCATCCCTCGCATGGCCCTGCGCCTGTTTTTTCTCACGAAGCTTGCGGAGGAGCTTGCGGTCGGTTCGCTGACCGGGCGGTTTCAGCGGCGGAGCGTTGTCTGCAAAAACACGGCTCATGTGATGCAGGAGCCGTGTTCCCGCCAGCAGGACAGAGGGGTCTTTGAAATCGTCCATATGGTCAAGGAAAAACTGAGCGTAAATGTTGCCCTGCTCTGCCGATAAGGTAAACCAGCGGACAGCAGTTTCCTTGTCCTTCGGAACATCCTTTCCCATCAGATACAGCTTGCCGAGGGTGTATTGCGCATACTGATTTCCCTGTTCAGCGGCAGCCGTCAGAAATTGCAGGGCAGTCTGAATATCCTTTGGCATATCCTCGCCCATAAGATAAATTTTGCCCAGCCGGTACTGTGCAAACTGATTACCCTGACCGGCAGACCGTTTCAGGTATTCCAGAGCTTTGGGGACATCCTTCGGAACATCCTCCCCCTTGAAGTAGAGGACGCCGAGGGCATATTCAGCAAATTGATTCTTTCTGTCGGCGGCAAAGGTCAGCCAGCGAATGGCAGACTCCACATCCTTCAGCACGCCTTCACCGCCGAGGTACAGCTTGCCGAGCCGGTATGCGGCAAAGTCATTGTCCTGTTCTGCCGACATGGTATAGAGCCGTACCGCCTCGGCAGTATTCTGCGGAACGTGCTGTCCCTTTTCATAGAGCTTGCCGAGAAAATATGCGGCATAGGGATTCTCAGCATCCACCGCTTTCCTGAGATAGCCGAGGGCTTTCTCCACCTCCTGCGGCTGTGCCTTTTCATCGGATAGGATGAGCTTGGCAAGCTGGTAGCAGGCAAAAGGGTTTCCTACGGATGCCGCCTTTTCAAAGTATTCCTTTGCCCTGGCTTCATCCTTGTCTGTACCCACGCCATTCAGAAGCATCCAACCCAAACGGTACTGGAGCTTATCGTCATGGCCCTGTTCCTCCATGGACACAAAGCCGAGAAAGGCTTCCTTGAAGCGGCGGTCAGAATCCTGCTGATTTTTCACACAGCCGATTCCGTCCCGCAGCATTTTTCCAAGCTCGAAACTGGCATAGGGAAAGCTCTGATCCGCCGAGCGGGTATAGAGGGCAAAGGCAGATTCATGATCCTGATCCACGCCTTTGCCATGGTAATACAGGCCGCCAAGGGAATACTGCGCGTACTTGTAATTCTCATCCGCAGACAGGGTGAGCCAATCCGCCGCCTGCAGATAGTCCTGCTCTGTGCCAAGCCCTGCGGCATACATTTTTCCGATGCGGTACTCGGTGTACTTCCAAGGCTTTTCTTCCTCGGCAGCATGGAAAACAGCAAGGGCCTTTTCGTACCAGCGGTATGCTTCATCTGTGTCCGCTTCGCAGCCAAGGCCATCCGCAGACATTCGACCAAGGTCACACAGGGAGAGAGGGTTATCTGCCTCCGCTTCCATGAGGAAGAGTTCACGGGCTTTTTCAAAATCCTGCAAAATCCCGGCATCCTCATCGCCGTACAAATATTGCTTTGCCTGTTTGTAGCCATCCGTCCACCATGAGTCGGAGGATTCCTTACCGGCAGAGGCTTCATCGCTGGAGGATCGTTCCCCGAAATCATCAGCCGGTTCCTGATCTTCTTCATCCGCCATGTCAGAGGAGGGCATCTCCAGATCATCCTCCGGCTCCGGCAGGGATGTTTCCACAGATGTCGGTTCCTCAAAGGTCATGTTCCCAATCATTAGGGCTTCCTGAATGACCATGTTGCGGATGGGCTTAAAATCATCACAGCGGGAAAGAGGAAGCGGCTCGGACGGAGTTTCTGTGTAGATGGATTCGATTCTGCCCCTGACTTCCCACCACAGGCGGTAGGCTTCCGAGACACGACTGTCCTTGGCAAGCTCATCCACAATTTCGTCCACGATATTTTTCAGGTCTGGCTTGAGGTAGCCATACTGTTTTTTGCCACTGACCGTTTGCAGACGCTCGGCAAGGTGTGTGAGGAGCTGCTCCATGCGGTCGCTTTGTAAAACACCGTTTTTCATCTGACGGATCAGCTCCCGCATGGACTTGGCCGCCTGTTCCTTCAGGTCATCCCGCCGCTGGGTCTTTTCACCATAAAGCGGAATAAGCTCCTGACGGAAAATCTCATTTGCCAGTGAAGACTTCATTTTTTTGATGCCCTGTTTCGTGAGATAGCCCTCACTTGGATCGGTGCTGTAGCAGACCATGTGGATATGAGGGTGGTGGGACTCGTTGTGGAAAGCGGCGTACCATTTCAGATGGTCAGGGTGGATTTTTAAATTCTCCGCAAGCTCCACGGCTTTTTCGGAAAGCAGAGCCTTCCACGCAGGGGCATTGTCATAACCCAACCGAGCGGCATCCTCACGGCGGAGGGAAATAATCGGGGTCCACACATTTCCGGTGTGACCAGATACTTCATCAGCAACCTGTGATAAGACCAGCGGTTCGTCCCCGGCCGTGAACAGACCGTGGCTGTCAAACTTTTCGACACGGGGACGGTTTGCAATGTAGTCCAGATATTTTTCCCGGCCGTTGATTTTATCAAGGTTCTGTTCCAATGCAATGGTGATGAATTCGGAGGCATTTGCCCGGTTGGGGTTTTCGAGGTAATCCTCATATTCAAATAAATCCCGGGCATCAGGAAATTCCCGGAGTATCTGTGCAATCAAATCCTTTTGTTTTTTGGTGGAGTGCCAGAGCTTATGACCGCTTTCCATTTTTTCTACACCGTCACGGGTGGCAATATATTTGACGAGGTTGTTCAGATGAGCGGCAGTCTTTTTCCCACCTTTGAGGTAGGGGCACTTGAGAATGATGCGGGCCATTATTCTTCCGCCTCAGGGCTGCTCTGGAAATCCACCGCATCGTCCAGACGGATTTTTCCTCTGGTCCGTTTTACTTCGGCAACGCACCGACCGCGGAGCCGGTGCAGTTCCTCATCGGTAATCTCCAGCGTAGTTGCTAAGAGATGCATCATCATGCTGATTTCCACAGAAAGCCGAAACAGATTGTTTGCCACCCGGTTTTCGGTCTTTTGCAATGTGCCCTGGATGGATGCAAGCAGAGCTTTGGAGAGGTAGGAGGAGATGTCCTCCGTTCCAAGGTAGCCCATGTAAAAGCTGAGTGCCTTTTCAATAAACTCGCTGCGGCTCTTGCAGTTGTCCTTTGGCAGCCAGCCGTCCAGCCGTTCCATGGTTTCGGGGTACAGCCAGACCGCTGTCCGTTCCTTATTATTTTTCATGTGAAAGCCTCCGTTTCGTGGGTGTCCACCTATGAGGTGACCGTGTAAATTGCTTTGTTTCCCTGCATTTTCTCAAATCCCGACCACCTTGGCTGTGACAAAGCCGCAATCCGACCACCTCATGGAGAAGTGCGAAAAACGCCCAGCACTGCTGGGCGAAGTGGGCGGCGGGAGGGCGCTTGCGACCACCCGCCTTTATCCTGCTCTTTTTTCGACCGTGGGAAGCTGCCGGATTTGGGAGCCGGCGCGCTTTTCCAAACGCCCCGCACACAGCCTTTACGTTGCCGTTTAGGGCGGAATGGGTGCATGATGCCACCCCATCAGTCAAAAGGTTACACAGGGGCGAACAGGGGGCAACGCTGGGGGAACGGTGCGCTTATCCCATACTTTGAGCTTGCGTGAGGTTTTGCTCCTGCAAAAACGCATCGCAATACTCTGGCAGGGAGATTCCGTTTTGCTCCCGGCAATAAGCGTCCATCTTGGCATAAAGCAGCCCCTTTTCCTCTGCGTTCAAGGAATAGCTAAGGGTTTCCTCACCTCCATCCCCGCGGTGCAGCTCAATGTCCAGTGTATCGCAGACCTGCCGGGACTCCATGTCAAAATTGGCATACACATTGAGCCAGTCATCATTGTCGAGCGTTTGTACGTTGGTGCCGAACACCTCATCCACATCGAAATCGGTGTTGATATAAAAGTTGAGGCGTCTATCCATTTCCACGATTTCATCGGAGAAGGAAAGGTCTTTTTCTGAGAGACGAGCGGTTGTTGTCGGTGCCGGATCATGCCGTTCTGACGAAGCTTTTTCAGCCATCACTGCACCTCCCGCTGTTGTGTTACTGTGGGCTGCTTGATTTTTTCCTTCTGCTTTTTCGCCGGAGCAGAGGCATCTTCACTGCCCTCATCGATATATTCCCGCACGCTGGCCGGGACAAATTTTTCGTAGAGACGCTGGAGTTGGTCGCAGAGCTCCTGTGTGAGATCCGCGTCCTTTTTCTCCATGTAGCGTTTGACGGCACGGAGCTTTTCGCCGTCCATTTGTATGGTGATGCTTTCTTTTTTCATCTGAGTGCCCTCCTTAATACTCAAATCCAATAAAGGTAATGCCGGGTTCCAGCTCCGGCTCCTGCCCGGTGAATTCGGGAATGTCAGCAAAAATCTGGCTGTATTCCGCGATTTTACTCTTGCCGAGCGAGGTGAAATTCCCATCACGGGTGGTGTCGCAGACAAAAAACGGACCGCAGATAATGTCTGAGCCCAGCCGCCTGTTGGGCGGCATTCCGTTTAATTTACCTTCCTCATTGCAGACGGCAACACAGCCGTTTGGAAAGCGGATGCATTCAATCAGGCCGCCCACCTCCGCCTGCAGGCTGGCAAGGTCGTTTTGGATTTCCTTGACCTGGGGTGCCTGCCCCGGCTCAATTTTGAGTACCGTGATCTTGTTTTCACTCATAAAATCATCCCTTCTTTCTTTTTTTATGGCAGATAGCTTCTCGGATTCTGCTTCACGCCGTTCACCCGCACCTCAAAGTGCAGATGATTTCCGGTGCTGCGCCCGGTGGAGCCCACCTTGGCAACGGTCTCTCCGGCTTTCACGGTCTGCCCCTCCTGGACGAGAATCCCCGAACAGTGACCGTATAAAGTCACCAGCCCACCGCCGTGGTCAATGGTCAGATAGTAGCCGTAGCCGGTACTGCCATAGACCACGGTTTTCACCGTTCCCGCCTGTGCCGCACGGATGGAGGTGCCCTTGGAGGCACCGAGGTCAAGACCGGAATGTCCCGCCTGCTGTCCGGTGATGGGGTCCGTCCTGCCGCCGAATTCGGAGGTCACCATGGAGCGCCAGCTCTTTCCCAGCGGAGAAATTAAGCCGGAGGCGGAGCTTTCTGGCGCTTCGGCATAGGGCCTTGCGTACAGCACCTGCTTGCCGGAATCAAATAAATCCCGGTAGACGACCTGTCCTTTGGAGGAGGATGCATCCACCACCTTGCCGTCCCCGGCATAGATGCCAACATGGGTAATGTTCATGAAGCGGCCGTTGGGCTTGTGGCTCCAAAACACCAAATCGCCGGGAGCAAGGCTGGATTTCGGAATGGTCAGCCCGTTGTCCACGCAGTATTTTCCCTGCGCCGCAGCGGTGCCGGGGAGATTTACCCCCAGCTTTTTGTACACCCACTGCACAAGATAGCTGCAGTCGGTGTAGCTGCCCTGTCCGCGCTTTTCCTGTGAATAGGGGTCACCAAGGCGGGAAAGGCCCAGCCGGACAGCCTCCGAACCCGCTTCTCCGACAGGCAAATCGGAATAAAAGCCGTCCATCTGATCCGGCGTCCAATCCTGCCACGAATCGGAACCGTCCCCCTCCATGGGTGCGCCGGTACCGTACCGGGCGCGGTAATAGATTTCATTGGCGTTGGCCTGATCCTC
>DAMBZP010000011.1:93770-138303 GCA_032059885.1 Sedimentibacter sp. | reverse complement strand
CTATTATCTCACTTGCTTTAGTACTCTTCAATGCACCTTCTTATTTTGCACTTACATAATATGCATGAGGGTCTTGTTGTATTTTGGGTTAAGCTTATACAGCGTGGTTTGCTCCTAAAAATAAAAAAGGTGTTGCACCAATTTACAATGCAACACCTTTTTTGTTATTATTAATATATCATTAAAGAGTTATTTAACTAATGTCAATGACACTACTACTCCACCTTTAACTTCTATATCTGTAACTTTATCTGTAACTTTTAGAGCGTTGTTATTTTTTATATCTTCGTATCCAACAGCAACTATAGCACCGTCTTCATCATAAATCTCTGTTTCAGAATCAAATGTCAGAGTTGTTGTTTTATCAACTACAATCTTTGTGAATGTACTGTTGATATAAGTTACTTCTTTTACATCTTTATCTACTTCAGGAGTTCCCTCATCTTTAGCATCTTCATGAATAGCTATTAAAACAACTTCACTGTCATAGTAGTAAACATCAATGATTGATTTATCTTTAGTTATAGATGATAATTTTCTTATAGCTTTTACATCACCATCTTTATCAAGACCTACTATTGTAGCTTTTTCAGCTAAATTTAACCAACCAGCTCCAGCTAATTCAATTGTTTGGTTACTGCTACTAATTCCTGTTGCTGTTTTTCCTAGGTAAGCTGTTAAGCCTTGAGAAGTAGTTACTTTGCTAGCAAGTTTTGCTTCTGATACTATATTGTCACTACCTAAATCTAATGCATAAACATTAAACTTACCGTCTGTTACAACATCATCATCATCTGTGTAAAGAGGATCTACTTTTTCACCATTCACATATGCAGTCAAAGCCTGAACTTCATCACCATTTTGTTTTGCACTTTGAACTTTAGTTATATAAGCAAATGTGTAGTTCATTTCATCAACACTGTTTGTCAAAAGTACTTCTATCTGACCATTCTTGTTATATACAGCATAACCTTTAACTGTTGAGTTAAGTTTTGATTCAGATACTGAATCCTGATCTTTAATACTAAATATCAAAGCACCTCCAGCAAGTTTAAATGAAGATTTAGTTGTATCGTAAGTAGCCTCACTACCTTTCTTTACAAGTTCTATCTTTGTTATTTTCTTATCTGAATTTAATTTAATTTTTACAACAGTATTATTTATATTTTCACCATTACCTTGAGCATCAAGAGCTTCAAATGTAGTATTGGTTATTTTCTTATTAGCAACATCTGTCTTCTCAAATAAGTTTACAGTCTTGCCATCTGCTCCTGTATATTTAGCAGAATCAGTGATTGCATCTCCGTCAGAATTTAATTTAACATATACATCATAGACTACTTCATCACCAGCTTGAGTTATAACTTTTAATTGAGGATAATCATCTATTGCATTATTAAATCTACCAGAAACTGTTCCACCAGCAACGTCCAATACTACTGCATAATTTGTAGCACCTGCACCTGTACCATCAAAAGCAACTATTTTTCCATTGTGATCAAGGAAGAATATTCCCTCATCTCCAAGTAATAAGCTGTCTTCTGCACCTGCAGTTGTACTTAATTTATACTTAGTTCCATCTACATAAACATCAGTTCCACCGATTCTTGTGATTTCACCTTCTACAGTATTTCTTGTTACTACCAATGTAGTGAATTCGTCATCTTCTGCAAGGTATTCAACAACTACATCGTCAACCTTGATATCTTCAAGAGAATCAGCATCACCCTTAACTATAATTTTATTCAAATCAGGTTCATCTTTACTGTTTGTAGGTAATGTAAATACATCAACTTTATCATCACCTTTAGCATATTCTTCTTCTACTCTTGCAGCTTTAGTCTGAGTTTCGAAAACAAATCCATCAACTTCAGCTTCCTCAATCTTACCGTTAGATTTTTCACCTTCATTTGCAACTATTTTTATAGCTTCAGGTTCATCTAAAACATATTGGAAAGTTGCTTCACTTTTTGCTGCTCTGTTTTCAAATATACTTCCTGGAAGTTTTGTATCCAAACCATCATCAACTGTGAAATCTAATTTCTTGATTGAACCATCTGCTGTTTCAACTGCAATTGTTGCTATTTTCCCGTTTTTTGATAGTGTAACATCATCAACTGAACCTTCTATAACCAATGAATTGCTGTCTTTAATATAAACAACTTCATCATTATCATTCAAGTATACTTCCAAGCTCTGATACATATATGGAGCTAAATCCACATAGTTTCCAGCATAGTTTTTATTTGAAGGGTCAATCAAATCAGAAGATACAACATAATCTTCATCCAATTCAGCTATTCTACTAAGCAATTGTTTAGTCTTACCTTTACCATCAACTACATCTTTAACATTTTTGTCGTTGTCAACAGTAACTATTTTTGCTTCCAATGCGTTGAACATTGCCTGAGCAACTCCGCCTCTGTCAGCTCCTGTAGAATTTACTTTTACATCTTTAGTAATTCCTAATTCAGCAGCTTTTACTTTAAAGTTTGAAGGCCAAGTTCCTTTGATTTCATTACAATCATCTGTGTAACCAAGTCCTCTAACTAACATAGTTAAAACTTCGTCATAAGTAACTGTTCTGTCTGGAGTAAATTTACCATCCCCAGTTCCTAATACTAAGTTTTTTCCAGCTGCAAGAGCTATATAAGGATCTGCCCAATGTCCTTGAGTATCTGAGAAGTTGCTTTTTGAACCTGCAACTAAATCTCCATATCCAAGTAATTGAACCATTAATTTAGCCATTTCAGCTCTTGTTATGGTTTTTTCGGGTTTGAAAGTTCCATCATCGTAACCGTCGATTACTTTTAAAGCAGCTAATGTACCAATTGCTTTTGAATAGTTACTATCAGCGGATACGTCTTCGAATGTAGCTCCGAAAGCAAAGCTCATGCTTGATAATACCATTGCTATTACCAAGACAAGTGATAACACTTTTTTCATTCTATATTTCCTCCTATGAAATTGTATGTGGGTGTTAAGGCCCCCCCTGTGCCTTCATTGTGTCAGCACAATGACTGTAATATTATAACACCGCGAAATTATGTAGTCAATATCATCAGCTTGAATGTAATGTTATTGTAATATTCACGATGCCAGTGCCAACATCTCATGTATATAATATACCACATGTTTTTGTTCGTAATATTACAAGAGTGTTACACGTTAGGACATAAAATGTGAGATTTCAGAGACATGGATTGCATTACAGAGATTCTTCGTGTGAGTCTCGGAGTGACAGAGAGCTTGTTGTTTAAAACAGTAAAACAATGCCGAAACAGAATGACAGAACATATCCACTTGAAATGATGAAACACCTGCGGCTTTTGCTGGGAATGATAAGAGACAGGGGTTACTCCTCTACATGTCATTTGTATTTTCAAATCCGTTTAAATTATCGAATTCATCTTCTTTGTTTAAGCTTTTTCCAGTAAATGTATTGTATAGTAAAAGGCAGCCTGCTATGGTCATAATTATTCCTATTATAATGACAACGGAATTTAAAGCTGCTTTTGAATTGATGATGCAGTAGGACGCAAACAATATGCCTGCTCCGTTTATGACGAGCATTACTACATCAGAATAATCTCTTGATTTTATCGTATTGACATATGGAGGTATTGTAAGGAAAAGCAAGATTGCTCCTATTATAAGCATTGTAAATTCAGGCTTAATCAATCCAAGTATTGAGGCTGAGGCAGCAATGATATAATTTAATTTCTCTTTGGTGCTCATATATTTGTATGTCATTTTAACATTTGCAGCGCAGTACAATAAGATCAGCAGCATTGCAAGACGTACGGCAGCAGAGCCTATAAAACTTGACCCAAGGATAAACAATATTCCTGCCAATGTAAGCGACAGGCTGATTATTTTTAATGTCTTTGTCTTTAAATTAAAATTAGTAAACAGCATGAGCCAAACCCCTTCGATATTGTTGATTTATTATAGCATTTATAAATTTTTATAGCAATAAAATTTGTAAATAAAACTCTTTAAACGTTTTTGATTATCACTATTTACAAATGAATCCCTATATCATTCATGATGACACTCGCCAGCTGTGAATCATTTTCGAATTTTTATTGTATAAAGTGAAAATTTTATATTATAATAAATTTATTACTTACAAATGATGAGGTCGTTATGAATGATTTTATAGTTGATACTTCAAATACTTATTTTTTGGATAAAATTTATGGAGACATAGATATACTGTGTGAAAAATACGGTAATATCTTGAATAAAAGTGTTATCGGAAAATCTGTTGAGGGAAGAGATATAGTTGCCTTAAAGTTACAAGGGTTAAGAAACGAGATTCCCCGCTGCGCTCAGAATAACAGCAGCAGCGAGATTTTTAATCATGCTGTGAATGACAGGAAAAATAATCAGACCAATGCGGCAAAGACAACACCAAGCATCTTGCTGGTCGGAGGGATTCATGCCAGAGAGGACTTTTCTGTGATGCTCTGCATGAAGATGATTGATTATTATTGTAATTATTATATGGAAGAAAAAAGTTTTGACAGATTCAAAGTGAAAAACATTATTGATAATGTGACTATGTTTTTTGTTCCGGTTGTAAATCCTGATGGACTAAATATTGTACATAATGGACTGGAAGCATCCGCCAATTACAATACGCTGAAGGATATGAAAATCTGGGGTGAAGATCATACCTACTGGAAGGCAAATGCTAACGGAGTTGACCTTAACAAGAACTTTGACGATAGCAACTGGGATGTGCGAACATGCGTACCGGGAACAGACGTGCCCTGCTCTGACCGATTTAAGGGATATGCCCCCAACAGTGAGCCTGAAACACTGGCACTGGTTAATTTCTGCAATGAGAATAATTTTACACTCATGTGTACCTATCATTGTTCGGGAAACTGCACTTTTTGGGCCGACAGCGGAACTCATGATATGTTTAACGGAATAGATGAAAAAATCATGAACGAATTGAGTGATAAATATATTTACAGAAAGACTAAAATAAGCCCGGACCCTAAAATTTATGGGTGCGGATTTGAAAACTGGTTCAGGGCAAGAATGAAAAGACCGGGCTTTTGTATTGAGCTGTCTCCTTTTGTTGAAGGAGGAAAGCAGCATCCTGACAGCATGTTTGATGAACTGGTATGGCCGTATGCTGAGACAACAGGATTATTTTTTGCACAAAAGGCTATTGAAGTTCATGAAGAAATTTATGGCAATGCCGAAAAATATGCCGCGATAACAAAATAGGAAATTTCTCATTATCTGCTGGAATAACAGCAGAAAAAAGAATAGGTTCTTCGAGATGCTATCTCAGAATGCCACAGACTGCACCATCATAATAACATGGAGTTTTATACTCTCAGAACAGTGCAGGCTGCGTCCTTAAATTTAACTGTGAATAGCAGTAATTACAAAGGTACATTGCAAATAAAAGCTTGAATTATTAATAATTTAGATTTATAGTTGATATATTAATTTTTTACATCGGAGGAAAAAAATGAATGCAGAAATACTTTGCGTAGGTACTGAGCTTTTGCATGGAGACATAGTCAATACAAATGCCCAATATATATCTAAAAAGTTAGCGGAAATTGCTGTTGATGTTCACTACCAGTCTGTTGTGGGCGACAACCCTGGAAGAATCAGGGAATGCCTTGGAGTTGCTTTTTCAAGAGCTGATATTGTGGTTTGCACCGGAGGTCTGGGACCTACTCAGGATGACATAACTAAAAATGCGCTGGCCGAATATTTTAATGTTGATATGGTTTATGATGAAAAAAGCTTCCTTCATGTGAAGGAGATGTATTCTCATTTCAGAAAAGACTTTCCTGAAAACAATATGCGTCAGGCCTATTTTCCAAAGGGTTCGATCATACTTAACAATCCCAACGGAACTGCAAATGCATGTATAATGAAGAGTGAAACAAAGAATAAACCCAAAATAGGCATATTGCTCCCTGGACCTCCCATGGAAATGAAGCCTTTAGTGGACAACGAGGTTATACCTTATTTAAAGCAGTTTACCAATGAGGTTGTTTACGGAGAAAAGCTGGTGGTCGTCAATATAGGTGAATCTGCCGCCGAAGAAATGATAATGGATATGATTGAAAAACAGACCAATCCAACCATAGCCCCTTATGCAAGTGCAGGCAAGGTTATTTTCAGAATTACCGCCAAAGCGGAAAGCAAGGAAAAATGCATGGAAATGATTGAGCCTGTAAGAGAAAAATTAGTTGAAAGATTTGGAAGGGAAAATTCTTATGTTGCCGAAACAGGCAAGGTTGAAGACAAAGCTGCCGAGCTTCTTTTAGAAAAAAACATTACAATTGCTGTTGCAGAATCCCTGACCGGAGGACTTGTTGCTTCCAGATTAATCAGCTATCCGGGCATTTCCAGGGTATTTAAGGAAGGCTTTGTCACATACAGCAATGAATCTAAAATGAATACTCTTCACGTAAGCAGAGACACTCTTGCCAGTTACGGAGCCGTAAGTGAAGAAACTGCAAAGGAAATGGCATATGGCGCTGCTCAAGCTGCAGGAACCGAGCTTGGTGTTTCCACCACCGGTATTGCAGGACCGGATGGAGGCACAGATAAAAAGCCTGTTGGGCTTGCTTATGTATGTGTTTATTACAAAGATAAATTCAGTGTCAATAAAATTCTCGCAACAGGCTCCAGAGAAATAATAAGGGACAGAGCAGCTACCTCCGCTTTGGATTTGATAAGAAGCTGCATAGAAAAATAAATTTGCTTGATTTTGCCGCGAAATAGTCCGCGGCTTTTGTTTTGTATGTCATGCTAAATAAATTAGTTTTCGATTTATGCTAAACATTGATAATTTTTACACGATATAATATGATGTGCTAAATTAGTCTGAAGTGGGCTGATTTAACAAAAAATATTTAAAAATTCAGCATAGGCGGAGGTACTAATGAAGAAAATTAATAGATTTCAAACACTACACTTTAAATTAAGCTTGATAATAATACTGTTTGCTTTGGTTCCTGTAGTTGTTATCAGCTTTGTTACCCTTAACAGAATGCAGTCTAATACCATTGCAGAGCAAAAAAAGTCTGTTGAAAAGCAATTATCACTGGTAAGCGACAATGTGGATGTTGTTTTCAACGACATGCTAAGCAATGTATCTTACTTTGCAAACAACAAACTTGCCAGGCTTGCTGACAGCACAATTACATCATATGTGAGCAACAGCGGAACAAAGCCGATGACTCCAAGCAAAAATGGAGGGGTTGAGCAGGAAATTTATGAGGGATTTAAGGAATTCGGAGATGTTCACCCCGGTTATCAATATATTTATGAAGGTACTGAATATGGAGGACACATCCAATATCCTGAGGGGAACATGGAGGGTACATTTGATCCGCGCAAAAGACCGTGGTATCAGCTGTCAAGTGAAAATCCGGACAAACCGGTGTTGGGCTCACCATATTATTACGAAGCAGGCCATATTGTGGTCATAGCAGCATCACAGGCTGTTAAAAATTCATCCGGCAAAATTATCGGTGTTGTTGGAATGGATATGAGCCTTGACAGCATTACATCAATGCTTGATAATGCGAGCAAAGATTTTTATGGATATTATATGCTTGTGGACGCTGACGGGACAATTATATCAGACCCAAGCAACAAAGAAAATAATTTTAAAAATATTTCTGAAGTATATGATCCGCAGTTTGCTGCTGCAGCCACATCAAATGCAGATTTTGAAAAAATTAAAATTAACGGAAAGAATTATTTAATAAAGAGTATTTCTTCAGAAAGTACAGGCTGGAACTATATTTCTGTAGTGGATGAATATGCCGTTCGGGGAGTCGTGAGAAATACAGGAAAACTTGTTTACTTAGCAATGGCAATAATTTTTGTTGTTTCAGGTGGATTTGCATTGGTTGTGAGCAAAAGTATTTCAAAGCCTGTAAATGCGGTGGTAAAATCAGCTAATGAGGTTGCGGGCGGAGATTTCAATATAAATATAGATGCTAAGGCAACAGGTGAAATCGGTGTGTTAATAGATTCGTTCAAGCTTATTGGGAAAACCCTTTTAACATACAAATCTTATATTGAAGAAATAGCTCAAATACTGAACCAAATAGCTGACGGCAATATTAACTTCCGCCTTGAATCAGATTACATGGGTGAATTCAGTAAAATTAAAAATGCCCTTTTGAATATTTCAAAAACACTCACCCGAACACTTGCCGAAATAAAGGTTGCATCCGATCAGATAGCAAGCGGTTCAGACCAGATTGCTGCAGGTGCACAGTCTCTGAGCCAGGGGGCAACGGAGCAGGCTTCTTCTGTCCAGGAGCTGTCAGCAACAATACGGGATATTTCATCACAGATTGATAATAATGCCAAGACAGCACAAAATGCTGATATACTGTCAAAAAAGGCAGGCGAAGGTGTCATGGAAGCAAATGCGGATATGCAGCAGCTCATGAAAGCTATGGAGGAAATAAACAATAAATCCAACGAAATAAGCAATATTATAAAAACCATAGATAATATTGCATTCCAAACAAATATATTAGCTTTGAATGCAGCGGTTGAAGCAGCAAGAGCAGGAAGTGCAGGCAAGGGATTTGCCGTCGTTGCTGATGAGGTGAGGAATCTTGCACAAAAATCAGCTGAAGCCGCCAAAGATACAAATCTTCTCATTAACGACACAGTACAGGCTGTGAACAAGGGAACTCAGATAGCTGAAAAAACTGCCTCCTCACTCAACGCAGTTGTAGAAAAAACTGAAGGTCTTACAAGCCTTATACAAAGTATAGCACAAGCCAGCATTCATCAGGCAGAGGGCTCAAATCAGGTTGCTTTGGGCATAGAACAGATAGCGTCAGTGGTACAGACAAATTCCGCAACATCAGAGGAAAGTGCCGCTGCAAGCGAGGAGCTTTCAAGTCAGGCGGTATTGCTTAATGAGCTTGTGAATAAATTTAACTTAAGTGAATTAAGTCAAGATGAAGAACAGGAAGAAACACAGAAAGCATAATGTTTTAAAGCCCGCAGGCTGGACTGCGGGCTTTATTTTTGTTGATTTATGAGAATCTTTCTATTCTTCTGCTGTTTCCAGAACCTTGTTGAATTCTTTTAATTTCCGGTTGGCAAGATAAAATATCGTATTTTCAGGATATTCGCCGAATTTATCTGCCTCACCTGCCGGCAAGCCTGTCAGAAGCTCTATCCCTTCCTCAATTTTTTCTACAGAATAAATATGGAATTTATTATTTTTTACTGCTTCTACAACCTCGTCCTTAAGCATCAGATTATCCACATTGCTTTCGGGTATTATTACCCCCTGCTTTCCTGTCAGACCTTTAAGCACGCATATATCAAAGAATCCCTCTATCTTTTCGTTGACTCCGCCTATAGGCTGTATCTCTCCCATTTGATTTACAGAACCCGTCACTGCCAGACTTTGGTTTATAGGTACACCCGAAAGGCTGGACAAAATCGCATACAGCTCTGTGCTTGAGGCGCTGTCTCCTTCAACTCCTCCATAAAGCTGCTCAAATGTAATCTGAGCAGTCAGACCGAGCTGTTTTTCCTGAGCAAATTTGCCTCCCAGGTATCCGTTGAGAGTAAGGACTCCTTTTGAATGAATGTTACCGCTCATTTCGGTTTCTCTTTCAATATTGATTATTCCTTCTCTGCCTGAATAGGTTCTCGCCGTTATCCTGGATGGGAGGCCGAAAGAATATCCGGATGAGCTCATTACTGAAAGTCCGTTTACCTGTCCTACAACTTCTCCTTCAGTGTCTATGAGCACCTTTTTATCAAGAATCTGCTTCTGCATCTTTTCTTCAATCATATTTGAGCGGTACTTCCTGTTTTTTATAGCCATTTCCACATGAGCTGCATCTACCAGTTCGGATTTATATGCTTCGGATTCTGCCAATGCAGACGCTTCATATATAATTTCACTCACAACATTAAATCTCGTTGATAATTTATTTTGATTATCGGCAAGTCTTGAGCCAAATTCTATGACTTTTGCCATAGCCGAACAGTTAAGATGTTTTAATTTTTCTTTTTCGCACATTGAACCTATAAAGGAAACATAATGCTGTATATTTTCAGGCGTCCTGTCCATTTCAACATCAAAATCCACATTTACCTTGAAAAATTTCTTAAAATCCTCATCTGCCGAAAGTGCCTGATAGTATAAATAGCTTCCCACCAGAATAACCTTAACATCCAGAGGAATTGGCTGAGGCTTCAATGTTACTGTTGGTATAAAGCGGCTCTGCTCTCCTATATTCTCTACGACCGCCTGCTTGTATTTCAATGCTTTTTTCAGAGCATCCCATGCGTAAGGGTCCATGAGAAGGTCTTTTGCCTGCAGTATTAAATATCCGCCGTTTGCCTTTTGAACAGCACCTGATTTTATCATTGTAAAATCGGTCATGGTTGTCATCATTTGATTTTTGTATTCAATCTTACCGAAAAGATTATAGTAATGGGGGTTGTTTTCTGCTATAACCGGCGCTCCCTCCGCATCTTCATTATTTACAAATAAATTAACCTTATATCTGGTGAAAGGATTTTTACTGTCCTTTGTTTCAAGTATTTTGGTATCAAATATATTGTCTTCATCCTCATCTGCAGAATCCAATCCGTCCTTATCTTCTGAAGCGAACTCATCAGGCACAACAGAACTTGCATTTGTAAATATGCTATGATTTTCTGCTGCATCCCTGAGCACCTTTTCCAAATAGACTGTGATTTCTGAAATATCCCTATATTTTTCTTTCAGTTGTCTCACAAGAGGCTCTGCCGCCTTGTATGCTGTTTGTTTTTCCAGTTCTATTGCCTGTTCTTCCGCTTTTCTTTGATAAATTTGACCGTCACGTATTTTTTCATCTATTTCTGAAGATATTTTAGTTCTTTTGTTATCTATTTCCTCACGCTTTTCAACAGTTAGTTCATTGTATTCATCTGGTGTTATGAGTCTGTTGTCCTTAAGAGGTATCAGAAGTATTTTTTGTCCTGACTGCTGAATGCCAAAGCCCGCACCAGTGGCAGTCTTCTCAATTTCTCTGAGAATTGAGGACATTCTCTCATTAACCGTCTGCACCAGCTGGTCCTTTTGCTGCTGAAAATTGCTTCCTTCAAAGGCCTTTGGAATATACACGGTTAAATTTGCAATTAATTTATCCATATCCTTCTGAAATTCCTTACCTTTTCCCGCAGGCAAAGAAATTGCCAAAGGCTTATCCCATTCACTGAAATTATTGATATAGCACCAATCGTTGGGAATGCTTCCCTTAGCGGCCATATTTGAAACCACTGACTGCGTATAGGTGCTTTTACCTGTTCCCTGAGGACCCAGCACAAATATATTGTAGCCGGGAGCATTCATTGAAAGACCAAATTCCATGGATTTCACCGCTCTGTCCTGACCTATTACTCCATCCAGAATAGTTACATCCTTTGAAGTTTTGCAAAACTTCAATTCCTTTTCTATATTGCTTACATTTTTTAATTTTTCTGCAGGTAATCGGAATTTATTAATACTGTCCATTTTGTCCTCCTGGTATTGTATTTCATTATGGTTTATATATACCCCCTAATGATATAATTAAACGAAAAATATTATGAGATCTCATTATCTTATTGCTTCAATGCTCTTACCCCTATTATAAAATAAATAATTCCCATACATATTAAGACGATTGAAGGAAGCACTGCCGCTTCAAATCCCATTCCCCCGTTTGCTATGCTTTCAATTCCCTGCATAGCCCATTTTTGCGGTGTAAGCTCTGCAAGAAACAACATTGCTTTGTTGTTTACAATTTCCAACGGCCACATGCAGCCTCCAAGCATTGAAGTTGAGGTCAATACAATGGGAGCCAGTGTTCCCAGCTGCCCCTGTGTTTTAATAAAACCTGACAGCATCAATCCTAGAGAAGTCACTGTAAATACAAACGCTGAAGATACCATCATTATCCCCGGCATACTGTTTCCCCAATTAATCTTTAACAAATACTTTCCCAAAAGAATCAGCACTCCCATTTGCACCGCACCGGTCATATATGACACCGCCATAGTCCCTCCAAGGATTGAAGCCTCCGATACGGGAGAAACAAGCATTCTTTCCCATGTCTTATGCTGCTTGTCGCTTAATATGGTTCCTATCGAAAACACCATGGTGTACATTGAAAAGAATATTGTAAATCCAATCATTGAGTGTATAAGATTGTCATATCCAAAGCCTGCTCCTGTTTCAGCAGTAACGGATGTCACTGTTATCGGATTTTTATACCTCCATGAATCCATGACACTGTCATATGCTGATGCCTTTATATCCTGCATATCAGCCTCAGGGTTTATCTTTTTTATAAATTCTGCAGTTATATCTGATATTCTCACACCGCCGGCCATTTTTAAAGCGACGCTTGATGACAACTCCTGCACTGACAGTATGACTGTATCATCTTTAAGCTTCATTATGCCTAAGGATATGTCTCCGCCCTTTTCTATATTTCCACTGAAGCCCTGATTAATTACAAGTGCCATGGACGCACTGCCTTCTTCTATAGCTTCTGCCGCAGCCTTTAAATCAGAACTTTCAAAATTAAATCCTTGATCCCGGCTCAATTCATTTATTAAATATTGGGAATAATAGCTGTTATCCTCATCAACAATCATCACTGATGGTTTATAGGAATTGAAGGAAAATCCGAAAATAGCTGTAAACCCCAATGCCATAGCTGTCATAAGAACAAAAACCATAGCATCCTCTTTAAGCCTGAGCAGTCTTAATCTTATTATGCTTAGCATGAGCATTTTCCTCCTTCTTCTTCAAAATTACAACCGCCAGTATGGTAAGCACCGCCCCCTCAGCAGCAAGTAGTAGTATATTATTTAAAACATCTGCTGCATGATACCCTGTCAGAACCTTAAGGTACGACTTCAATGCCACGCCGTTAAGTGATAAAAAGCTCAGTCTTTGCATAAACTTTGGCATTACATCTATAGGAAAAAAGCTGCCTCCAAGCAGTGCCATGCCCTGAATAATTATATTTTCAAATGTATTTGCTATTTTATAATTTCCCGAGCTGTAGGTCACAGCTCCTATAAATAAGCCCATTCCCGCAACGGCAAATGCTGATGCAATGCTGATAAATAAAACTGACATCAGGTCTCCCCATTCCACTCTTAGAGCAAGGTGTGAAAAAGTAATCATTACGACTATTTGAAATATTGCGGTTATAAATACGGAAAAAAACTTTCCAATCAATATTTTAAATCTTGAAACACCGCCCACAACCATTCTCTCATATGTACGGTTGTCCTTTTCCTCCAGCAGCATTCTTCCTCCCTGACCTGCTGCAAACAGAATGAACATGGTCATCATTGCTACTGCGTAATAGTCAGAACTTTTAATTGTCTTTCTTCCTTCCAGCACAACATCATCCGTGTTAATCTTGATGGACTTCATCACATCAGCCATGACATTCATTATGTCTTTCATGCCGCTGAATCTCTCAATGCCGGGATTATTCGCCATTGCAGCTTCGATTATTACATTTTTACCTATTATTACTGATGAAATTGAATTTGTATAAGCATCTATAACAGACTTTACTATTTTACCGCTGATGCTCTTGTCAGGATGAGTCAGAACCTTTATTTCCACATTGTTTCTGAAAGGTGTCAGCAAATTTATTTTCATATTATATACAAATCTTTCAGGCAAAATAACTATTGCTGATATTTTTCCGTTTTTCAGCATAGCCATTGCTTCAGGCTCGTCTTCAACACTGTATCGTATAAATTTTGAGACATCCTCACTGTCCATGAATTCCTCAAAAAATATCTTTTCAGGATCAATTTCTTTTCCTGCATCTGTCAGATCCTTTATTGCCTTTTCTCCCATTTCCTTTAAAATAAAATTATTACTTAAGGAATACCCAAACAATTCAGAATCTTCTCCTGAGTTATACATTCTTACCACCGCAATATCAACAGGCTCAAAGTCCGAATCACTCCCGCTTGAAAAAGAACCCTTCAGAGCAAAGCTGAGTATCGTTGTTAAAATCACAGGCATGAGAATCATTATTGCCAAAGCCTTTTTATCACTGAATATGACCTTTAAATCTTTAATTATAATACTTATCATTTTCATATTGCTCCTAATCTCTCAGGGCCTTGCCCGTCAAATGAAGGAATACCGTCTCAAGGTTTGGCTTCCTGACATCTATGGTTTCAATAAGCCAGCCTTTTTCCGATACCTTAGATATAATATCAGCCAATAAAACATCTGAATTACTGCCGAATAAGGCAATTTTATCTTCATCTGCCTTAGCATCAATAACTCCGTTTATTTCTTTAAGAAATTGCATCACTTCTTCATCCATTCTATTTAATTTAATATTAATCTGTGTTTTTTCTTTTACCAGCTCCACCAGTTCCTGCTGAGTTCCCGATGCTATGATTTTTCCTTCATCCATTATGCAAAGCTCATTGCAGAGATATTCAGCTTCCTCCATGTAATGTGAGGTATAGATTATAGTCATTCCCTGTCTGTTAAGTTCAAGAACTGTGTCCAATATGTGCTTTCTGGATTGGGGATCTATTCCTACGGTGGGTTCATCCATTATCAGAAGCTCCGGCCTATGAAGCAGTGCCGCACCTATGTTCAGCCTTCTTTTCATTCCCCCCGAGTACTTCTCCACCCTGTCCTTGATTCGTCCGTTTAATCCTATAACATCACATACATCGCTTATTCTCTTTTTTAATTCTAAGCTCTTCAATCCGTAGATACTGCCCCAGAATGATAGGTTATCATAACCGGTGAGTGTGGGATATAAAGCTATATCCTGAGGTACAATTCCCAGCTTACTCCTTATAAAAGAAGGATTATTAACTATGCTGGTTCCTTCAAACAGCACATCTCCGCCTGAAGGCTTAAGCAATGTGGATATTATGGATATGGTAGTGGATTTTCCTGCTCCGTTTGGTCCCAAAAGTCCGAATACCTGACCTCTTTTTACTTCAAAGCTGATTCCTTCAACAGCATTTACATTCCTGAAATTTTTATATAAGCCTTCTACATTCAGCATTACGCACCTCTACTTTTTATTTTCAAATATATCCTTCATTAAATCAGGCATTTCTTCCATATTGTCCGCATGTATTGTATTTTCTTCTGTAAGAACAGGGAAATCAAATTCCTGGTTCTTATTTATATCCCAGGTTTTTACATTAAAATTCCAGTCCATTCCTTTCAAAACTAAATCCGGCTTTAAAGCTTTAATTGCAAATATAATATTTTCATTTACTATATAGCCGTCAATATCTACCAATGCGGTGTATTTAAAATTTTCTATGCTGTAATTCCCGATATTGTTACTCATAGATTCAAGCATCTTTTCAAAGGTTATTTCTTCTTCATCTAATTTAATTACTACATAATTATTATAGAATTCCTTCAATGCTTCATCCTTAGCTGCTATTTCCATACACTCTTTCACCAGATTCCTAATCTGTTCGTCACTTAATGTTATGGTATATTCAGACGTTTTTACCTCTCCGTCAGGAGTTGTCAAAATTATATTCCTGCTTTTGAACACATCATCATTTTTCATAAGTCCAATCCACTTGTCAGCAATTGCCTTTTTGCTTTCATCCGATATAATTGACTGTACATGCGGCTCCTTGCCCGTATCAATATCAGCCTGATTATAAATTTCGTTAACTCTGATAAATTTACCGATTACAGGAAGCTTCATGAACATTTCTTCACCGTTTACATACATATCAAAGTCAAATCCAAGCCCTCCCAGACTCATGTAATTATGCAGTGCTGCTTTTTTGACTTCGCCATCATACACGGCGTTAAAGTTCCCCTTCATATCTCTAAAGTAGCTGAGTCTCTTTATTTCTTCCGCTGTCATACCATCAGCATTATAATCCATATTCATTGAGAATTCAGCTGAAAACTGCCCCTTTTCAACCTGTTCCGTCTTTTTTACCGCTTCCTTATATTCTTCCAGATTATCTGTATTGCACGCCGCAAGCGAAAGTGCAAGCATTGCAGCCAATAGTACAGCTAATACCTTTTTCATATTTCCTCCTTGTGCGGAATTAAACTCCCCTGATTTATATAGTATCATTCTATTTGATTTAATTTTTATTTTCTAGTATCTGAAATCATATATTTTTAATATTGAATATGACTTTTGTCACAATAATAAAAAAGATTCCTTAAGCTTCATTCAGGATAGAGTATAATGTCACCTGATAATAAGCAAAGAATCTTATAAATCGTTCTTTATTGTATAAACAGCCAGCTGAGTTCTGTCCCTTAAGTCTAACTTGACCAGTACCCTTGTAATATGATTCTTCACTGTCCCTTGACTTAAAAATAATTGACCGGCTATTTCCTTGTTGCTTTTACCCTCTGCAATGAGACGGCATATTTCGGTTTCTCTTTCTGTCAACAGTCCTGCTCTTGAATCGATTGTCTTATCCACAGTTCCCCTGGCCATCTGTGAAAATTTGTCTATGACCTTTACCGCCACCTCTGATTGAATCAATGCCCCTCCGTTATAAACAGTCCTGACTGCTCTTGCTATTTCCAAAGGGGATGTATCCTTCAGCATGTAACCGGATGCACCATTTTTAAGTGCATCATATATGTACTGGTCATCATTGAAGGTTGTTAAAACTATTATTTTTATATCAGGAAATTCCTTTTTTATCAGAGCCGTAGCTTCTACGCCGCTTAGCTCCGGCATCTGTATGTCCATCAATACAACATCCGGATGATTCATTCTGCATACTTCAAGAGCCTTTTTACCGTTGAGGCTGTTCCGCAGATTTCAATATCCTTTTCCATGCCCAATATAAGCTTAAGACCTTCCACCAGTATATCCTGGTCGTCAGCTATCAATAATTTTATCATATTCTCTCCTTACTGTCTTTCGGTCAATAATATAAATCCATTTATAACAAATCCATTGTCTGATTTAAATTCAACTCTGCCGTTTAAAGCGTTGACTCTTTCTCTTATACCCTTCATTCCAAAGCCTTCAGTAAAATTTTCAGAACCTGTTCCGTTATCTCTTATGCTGAATATTAACGAATTTTCTTTATAATTGAGCTCCAGCCATATCTTTGCTGCACTGCCGTGCCTTGCCGCATTTGTTAAGCATTCCTGAACTATGTGGTAAATAGCTTCTGATGCCTCAGGATTACCCGCTGCCTTTCCTATTATATTTATTTCCGTTTCAATTCCTGTTTTTTCCGAAAATTCTTCCGTCATAGCTTTTATTGCTTTGTCTGCTGAGGAAAACACCTCTGTATCTCTCAATGTCTCTACTACCTCTCTTATGTCCGCCAGGCTGTCTCTGGCCGTCTTAATTGAGTTAAAAAGAAGCTCCTGTGATTTTAGTGGTTCTGTTTCAAAATAATGCTCCGCCATTTGGAGCTGCATTATAAGTGCAGTCATATTGTGACCCAGGCTGTCGTGTATGTCTCTTGCAATTCTATTTCTTTCCTCAACTATAGAAAGCCTATTTACTTCACCGGTATATTCCTTAAGTTTTTTATGAACATCTAAAAGCTCCTTATATAAAACATCCTTTTTTTCTTTTTCCTGCCTGTTGTGCTGGGCAAACAAAGCTACAGTTAATATAAGAATATCTATTATAAGAAAAAAAACAAGCTGAGATACGTTTGAAACATTGAATTTATAGTAGATGAGATATACAAATTTAATCATTGAAGCGGCAACAGCGGTGCTTCCGATTATTATTCCGTTTTTTATCTCTAAGGTGACGGATGCTTCAAGCAGTATAATTATATAAAATGAATGAAGAAAATAATTTATTAAAAGTCTTGAATTGAACTCTAAAAAATATATGAGCAGCAAATCTGCAATAAATAATATACAATAAAATTTTCGCTTTTTATTAATGAAATATTTAATAATATTATTTGAAATAAAAAGCAAAAATACAACGACAAGAACCAGCAGTCTATACTGCTGGGCATTTTCAAAATACAGTGCAGCAATAAACAGCATAATAAATATTAAAATTTTTAAAAAGCATACATATATATTTTTGATTTCAAACATCAGCCGCACCTGAATTTTTAAAGTTAGTTTTTATATAAATTCATATTGATTTGTATGTAGACATGAGCATCACCTTTTGAAAGTATTAACCTCCTATCATCTGGATGGATCAGCTATACCCTGTTACTGCCCATTTACATAATTTTACCATATATATATAACTTTGCAACAACTTTTATTATAAACATAATCTGTTCCGAATCAATAAAAACAGGAAGGCAATTTCATACTGCCTCCCTGCTGCTCATCTGTTTTTATTCTGTTATTTATACAAGGTTTCTTTTTACCATTTCTTCAACTATAAAAGTTGCAACCTCATTTGCATAGCTTCCTGTGCTGAATCCGGCATCATATCCAAGCTCCTGAGCCAGCTCGTGAGATAAACGAGGCCCACCGCATATAAGAATAACCTTGTCTCTCAGACCTTCTGCCTCCAGCATTTCGACAAGCTGCGTCAGGTTTGGAATATGAACATCCTTCTGTGTTACTATCTGTGATACAAGTATTGCATCTGCTTTCATTTCAATTGCTTTGGCAACCAGCTCCTCATTGGAAACCTGGCTTCCCATATTTAAAGCCGTCATCCCCTTGTATCTTTCAAGTCCATAATGGTGGTTGTAGCCTTTCATGTTCATTATAGCATCTATACCTACAGTATGAGCATCTGTTCCTGTACATGCTCCTATGACAACCACATTTCTCTTGATTTTTTCGCTGATGTAATCCTCAACCTGCTCCATGGTCATGAATTCCATGTCTACCTTTGGAACCTGAATCGTGGAGTAGTCAACCGTATGAGTGCATTTTCCATACATTACAAAATAAGTATAGCCTATGCCCAAGTCACAGGAATGAACTACAGCGGGATTATCAAAACCCATTTTTGCCACAAGCTGCTTTGCAGCCTCTTTTGCTTCATCACCGTAGGGTACAGGCAACGTAAAGCTCATTTGAACCATCCCGTCATTTAACGTATCTCCATATGGCTTAACCTTTGTTAAATCCACCTTTTGGATTCCTTCCATCACCTGTCACCTCCCAGCATCAAATCAATAAATGGATTGAAGTATTTCTCGTCTTTTTCAACTACACCTGCAAGGCCCTTTCCACCGGTAAACGGCCTTTTTACGCCACCGAATTTACCTTGCTCTATTGTGCTGAAAATTCCTTCTTTTTCTATATCCTTAAGCAGATTCTCCGCTTTTTCTAAAACCTCCTGAGCTCTCCTCTGCATGATACCGTCTTTTTTAAACTCAACATCATCACCGATACTTTTTGCATTGTTGAAAATGTACTTTGCATTTTCTATAGAAAGCATTCTATCATGAAGATGTGGTGTATGAATTGCTTCCGTAGGCATTCCCAATAGCTGCAGACCCTGATGAGTCCATATGGAAACAAGGTTGAATAGGGCGTCCTGCAAATGTCCCTTAAATATATTACCTGTCATAAATTTTGTAGGAGGCATATACTTAAGAGGAGCATCAGGGAATATTTCTCTTGCCATCTGTGCCTGAGCAAGCTCATATAAAAATCCGTTCTCAAGCTCCGGATCCATTTCAAAAGCATGACCAAGCCCCATCTGTTCTTCCGGCAGTCCGGCTCTTAATGCAAACTGTTCGTTTATGAACTGTGATGCCAGCACCGTATGTGCTTCCTCAACCGCATCTGCTGTTGTCAGATAGTTATCCTCGCCCGTATTGATGATTATTCCTGCAAAACCGTTGATAATTCTTGAGAAGTACTGGTCAACCAATGTTCTCTGCATGTTTATATCTCTGAACAGTATTCCGTAAAGAGCATCGTTAAGCATTACATCCAGCCTTTCCATTGCTCCCATAGCTGCTATCTCAGGCATACAAAGTCCTGAGCAATAGTTGCAGAGACGAATATATCTTCCTACTTCCTCTCCCACCTCATCAAGGGCCTTTCTCATTATTCTGAAATTTTCCTGAGTTGCAAAGGTTCCTCCGAAGCCCTCTGTAGTTGCTCCGTATGGAACATAGTCAAGCAAGCTCTGTGCAGTTGTCCTTATAACCGCAATTATGTCGGCCCCTTGTTTTGCTGCAGCCTGCGCCTGAATAACATCCTCAAATATATTACCTGTTGCAACAATTACATATAGATAAGGCTGACTTCCTTCTCCCAGATTTTTTAGATAATCATTTCTTTTTTCTCTGTTTTTTCTGATTCTGTCTACTGTTTTTTGTGCTTCTTTATAAATAGTTTCCATGACTTTCTTTTCATCAGCAATTGCAAGCTTTGTGATTTCCAGTTCTCCGGCGCTTACTGCCTCAGCTATTTCCTGAGGAGATTTGCCTGTCTGAACCATTGTGTTTCCTATCCAGAATGCAACTCCCTTCGAAAGCCCGCCGCCTTCCTTGATGCTGTCAACAAGCACATTGGGAAGGGGGGTATCAATTTCATCCACTCCGTCCACTCCTAAAAGCCTCGCAACAGTTCTTTCAACAGCAACTGTTGTATTCTTATCAATAAACTCCTGTGTCTGCTCTGCTATACTTGCAGCAGCAGAACGTGCACTGTCAATGAGCCTTGGATTTAAATTCAACTTACTTTCCAAATATATTACCTCCTTGTTATTAACGAATTTTACTTCGTAAAATTCTGTTGAGCGATAGCTGAGCAATCCAGAAGCAATGGCTGAACCGTGGAAAACCTTCAGTTTTCAGCAATGGTCCAGTTATCGTTCTTCTATTGTTCCAGTATTGTTCTTTCTGCATCTAAAATTATTTCTTCACGTATGCCTGCCATCTTAGCAATCTTAATGGCATCCTTAGGTATGTCTTTTTTATATTTAACTTCAATAAGCCTGTAATCCATATATTTTGATATCTGATCAATATTGTTAATTTTAAATAAGTCAGCCTCACCGGGAAGACTTAACCCTGCAACCTGCAAATTCTGAACATCATCATCATTGGCTATATTATCGTAATGAGTTGTCAGCACGGTTATGCAATTTTTCTTTTTTAGATAGTTTACAACCGCCTTGGTGATTGCATAGCCTTCCTTTGGATTTGTACCTCCTGCCAGCTCGTCAACCAATATCAGGCATCTGGTTTCGGAATAGTCCAGTGCTTCCTTCAAATTGACAATTTCTGCACCAAAGGTACTAAGACCTTTTTCAATGGACTGATCATCTCCCACTGAAATGAAAATGTGGTCAAACAGGCAAATACGTGTATACTCACAAGGTACAAACATACCGTAGGACGCCAATGCGGCAATCTGCCCGATCATTCTCAGAGAAACTGTTTTTCCTCCCATGTTTGCTCCGGTAATACATATGACATTTTTTCTTAAGCTGACATCAACAGGAATATATTCTCTGTGCTTTTCCTTTAATGCCGTTTCCAGTTTAAGATTTCTTCCTGCATTAATATCTATTCTCAGTTCAGAAATAATTTCCGGTTCTGACGAATGTGTTTTTTGCGCATAATTTGCCCTTGCAATTAAATAATCCGTTTTACCTATTATTTTAATATTATTTATTATTAAATCGTAATATCCTTTTATTTCCCCGGAAATGCCTTGCCTGATCCTGAATTCCTCTTCCTCCTCGGCGCTTTTCAGATATTCAAGATTCTTCTCCAGCTGATCAATTTCTTCGCTGTTTTTAATTTTAAAAATAATGCTCAAGTAGTTCTCGCCTGAAACCCTCAAGTTTCCGTCTTTTAATAATTCCTCTGTTTTTTCTTTTTCTGACTTGCTTATTGTCGCTTCATCCTTAAGGTTGAATTTTATATTATATTTTTTTTCAGACCTTTCTTTTATTTCCTTTTTTAATACAGATATATCTTTTTCCGTCTGTTTTTTTTCATTTCTGATGCTCTTTAATTTTTCGGAATACTCGTCATAGATATAAAATGTATTCAGCTTTTCATGTGCGGGATCCAATAGTTCAATAAGCTCCGGTATGGATGTTAATTTTAAGTCATCAATACGCAGTGTCTTTAAAACCTTATCCAGTCTCTCTGTTTGAATCAGAAAGTTTTTAATTTCAAATAATTCAACTTCATCCAGTACCTGATTATTTTTTGCCCTCTCCAATGTTTCATATATATTTTTAATATGTTTGAGTACGTCAATGATATCACGCCTTTTTTCGCTTTCAATAAATGCCCTTATTTTATTGAATTCATTTCTGAGGTCTGCCTCCTGACCCCTTTTAAAAGGCACAGCATCCTGCTTCCTTCTGATACCATATTCCGTAATAGTCCTTACTTCGTTAAAAATATAGTCAAAGTTGATATTTTTAATTGTATTTTCTGTCATAAAACTAGTCAATAGAATCACCGCCTGACACAACATCAATTATTTTAATCCCTGGAAGATATTTTTTCATTTCCGATTTAAAAACCTCGCTGTCAAAATAATATCCTGCCGGAGCCACAGGATTCAAGGTCACAGCTATAACATTTACAGCATTTAACGTTTCAACCCTAAGTCCTTTTCTTCTCAGTTCATTCCACACATTTACATCTGTGAAGATTTTTGTTCCATCCTCAATTATTATTTTTATGCCTCTTAAAAATTTATTTTCACCTATATCCTTTAATAATGAAGTTGTTACCGCTCCCTTAATAAAAACACCGTCCGTGTTCCCGTCTACTAATTCACTTATTTTTTTGCCTCCGGTTATACTTGTTTTTATATCAGGTACAACCGCCTTTCCTGTATTCTGAATTATACAGGTTTTATTCTGCCCTTTAATTATTTTTTTAATATTTTCATCTGTCTGCCTTAAGGTAAGACATTCTACTGCATGAGCCGTTTTTTCCAGAACCTTTTTCATATCCCTGCTTAAAACCGCTCCTGTAGCAACTAAGCAGGCATCCGTTATTGCCGGTGATGAAACAGCCTTTCTGTCAATAGCTCCGTCAATAATAACAACCTTTGCTCCAAAATGCTGAAGACGTCTTGTTACATGCTTCATGTCAACGGCATTGACCGGTCCCGCAATCTGAATATTGCCTTTCTGTCTGACTCTGACTATTATAACCTCACCCATAGGTGTGGGGATTCCTGTTGTTTCCAGTATCTCGGTCTTAGCATCCGAAAGCAGCAGAGCATTCTTGGCCGTTGCCACATACATTCCTTCACCGACATATATTGTCGGCTTCTGTGTCTGTGTCACAAGATCCAGACTTTCTCCATCCCTGCCCGTAGATGTTATTCCTATATTTAAATTTATACTTTCCGCCTCTTCTATGAGATAATTGAGGGTGACTGTCTTTCCCGCATTTTTCGCAAGTCCCGCAATCGATACGGTTTTGTACTTATTCTGTAAAATTGTTTCAATTAATCTCATAATAAACCCCCTTGTACAATTGGTGAGCAATAGTTGAACGATTGCTGAACATGGCTGAACAATTATGAAAACTGAAAGTTTTCCATCGTTCAGCCATCGTTTAATTATCGTTATTTATGGACTCTTTCTCTTCTTGCCAGCTTGGTAGGTTCCAATGCCAGATCATTGCCCTGCAGCAAGCCCGCTACTCCTGTAAGAGGATCCTTTTTCTTTCCCTGGCATACATCACATGTGCATTCCAAATCAGGTAAATGAGGCTCTGTATATGTTGTAATAACGCCTTCATAGTTTCTTAAAATTACCTTGTCTGCTGATTGCGATAATACATAGTTAGGCATTACCGGAATCTTCCCGCCGCCGCCAGGTGCGTCAACAACAAACGTAGGTACAGCATAACCCGAAGTGTGTCCTCTCAGACTTTCAATTATTTCAATACCCTTTGCAACAGGAGTTCTGAAATGTTCAATTCCAAGTGAAAGGTCACACTGATAAATATAATATGGTCTAACCCTGTTCATTACAAGCTTATGAACCAATTCTCTCATGATATGAGGACAGTCATTAACTCCTCTTAACAATACAGACTGATTTCCTAACGGAATACCTGCATCCGCAAGCTTTCTTAAAGCTTCCATGGATTCAGGAGTAAATTCTTTCGGATGATTAAAATGAGTGTTCAGCCATATTGGATGATATTTCTTAAGCATGTTAACTAAATCATCTGTAATTCTTTGCGGCAGAACAACCGGTGTTCTTGAACCGAGACGAATTATTTCAACATGCGGTATTTCTCTCAATTTTTTAATAATGTATTCAAGCTTTTCATCGGAAACAAGCAGACAGTCTCCGCCTGACAACAGTACATCTCTTACCACAGGTGTATTTCTGATATATTCAATACATTTGTCAATGTTTGCCATTGAAACTTCATCATCACATTGTCCTGCAAATCTTCTTCGTGTACAGTGCCTGCAATACATTGAACATTGGTCTGTAATCAGGAATAAAACCCTGTCCGGATATCTGTGAGTAAGTCCGGGTGCCGGTGAATCCGTATCCTCATGCAGAGGGTCAAGCATATCGGCAGAGCTTACATGAGTTTCAACAAATGTTGGTACAGCCTGCATTCTTACAGGATCTCTCGGGTCATCCTTATCCATATGAGCTGCATAATATGGAGTAATGCCCATTCTGAATTTTTCCAGAACCTTTGCAATATCTTCTTCTTCCTGTCCTGTAATATTTATGATTTTTTTAAGTTTTTCCACAGTGTCAATTCTGTTCTCAACTTGCCATTTCCAGTCATTCCACTCCTCAGGTTTTACATCCTTCCAGAGCTCGATTTCATTATAATAAGCCATCTGATACCTCCGTTTTTATATTTAATAACATAGCTATAGGGCTGCCGCATCAGAATATTTGTGCCATTCCGGACTCCATAACAGCCTGTAATGGCAAATCATCAACTACAAATGCAACAGCCTTATTTTACCTTCAAACACAATTAAGCATACAACTTAGTATATAAATCTCTTAATTCTTTGCTTTCTCTCATAATTTGCAGGGATATATCCGCATGTCCCTTAGTATATCCGTTTCCAACTACCATATTAATATCTTTTCCAACGCCTTCAGCTCCTAATGCTGCTTTTGTGAAGCTTGTAGCCATGCTGAAAAAGTATACTGTTCCCTCATCTTTAGTAGCAAGAATTGCAGACATTTCGCAGTTTGGTCTTGATACGCAGCTTATTACAAGGTCACACAATTTTCCGTCAGTAGCTTCCATAACCTTATCATAAACTTCAATCGCATTTGTTGCATCACCTGCGATGCATACATCTGCCAAACCGAGCTCCTTAACCGTATCCAGTGAGCTTTGTCTGTGTGCCCAGCAAATTACCTTACCTGTAGGGCCTGCTTTTTTCTTTGCTTCATATAAGCATAGAAGTCCTGATTTTCCTGCACCGCCAAGAACCAATACTGTATCTCCTTCTTTAACCATTTTAATAGTCTGGGCAGGAGCACCTGCAACATCAAGTACAGATAATGCAAGGTTTTCAGGAATATCAGATGGTAATTTTGCGTAAATACCGCTTTCAAATAAAATTGCTTTTCCTTTGATATCTACCTGGTCTATTTCTTTTCTAACAGTAATTATTTCATCTATTACCAATGGTGTCAAGGACAATGAAACCAGTGTAGCAATTTTATCTCCTACCTTAAGGTCTGTTTTTCCTTCCAACGCAGGTCCGATTTCCTCAACAGTTCCTATTAGCATTCCTCCTGAACCTGTTACAGGGTTTTGATGCTTTCCTCGTTCAGCAACGATACCCTTCATTATTTCTTTAATTTTTTCCACATCTCCGCCGGCCTGGTCGCTTATTTGAGTGAAACTAGCTGAGTCAACATTTAAAGTTTGTACATTTATTAATATTTCATTATCATAAATCTCCATTGTGTTATCCACTTTAAGTGCAGGCTGCGGTAGTACTCCTTTAGGTTCAATTACCCTGTGAGTTCCATATGGGTTTCCTTTTCTAATCATAGTGCCTCCTAAATTATTGCATTTTTTATTAAATGGGTTTGGGTTAGAATATTGGGTATATTCACTTTATATAGTGCAAATATTATGCCAACTTCTTAAAAATATATAAATAGCCATATTTCAGTGTTTTTTATAAGGCAAATAAATAAAATTATATTCAAGTGCCGAAAATTCAGCTTTTAATATTGCCATATCGTTTATATTTTGATATAATTATATAACAAAGCAATGGATTTTTCATATAATATTAATAAAAAAATCCAGTTAATGAGGATATGTAAATGGATAACAGACCAATAGGAATCTTTGATTCCGGTGTTGGAGGGCTGACTGTAATGAGAGAAGTCATGGAGCAGCTCCCATACGAAAATATTATCTACCTGGGTGATACCGCAAGAATACCTTACGGTTCAAAATCAGACCAGACTATAAGGAAATATGCTAATCAATGCTCTTCCTTCTTAAAAAGCAAGGATGTAAAAACAATTGTAATTGCATGCAATACAGCTAGTTCAATAGCGCTTGAGCATGTGCAGAAAAACTTTGACCTGCCTGTTATAGGTGTTATTGATCCAGGAGCACGAAGCGCTGCGAAAGCAACCCAAAGCGGGAGAATTGGTGTAATCGGAACAATAGCCACAATCAACAGCAATGCATATCAGGATAAAATCATGGAATATCTTCATGATGCAGAAGTAATCGGAATACCGTGCCCGCTGTTTGTTCCCATAGTTGAAGAAGGCTGGGAATACTCCAATGTAGCTGAATTGACCGCAGAAAAATACTTGGATGAAATGATGGAACATGATGTTGACACTCTTGTTCTGGGATGCACACATTATCCGATTTTAAGAAACACCATAAGAAAAGTAATCGGCCCTGATGTCAGACTGGTGAACCCCGCCTATGAAACAGCGCGTGATTTAAAGAAGCTTCTTACAGACAGGGATATGCTCAATGAGAATTATCATAAGGCAAGATATGAATATTACGCTTCTGATGCACCTGAGCGCCTTAGGAGAATAGGAGGAAACTTCCTGAAGAAAGAAATTGACAATCTATATGAAATTGCAATAGATAACCTTTAGAAAAGGGGAACACGTCTTGGATAAAATAAAAGTAAAAATAACTACAGTTCAAATAGTTGATAAAGCAGGAAATGAAGATGTCATAGAGCTTGTGACAGAAGCATCCATGGAACATGCCGAGGACTGCTTCATTATAAACTATGACGAAAGCGACATTACAGAAAGCGAAGGAACAAAGACAAGACTTAAAATTTATGAAAATAAATTAATTATGACAAAAGTCGGAAGCATTTCTTCAAGAATGGAATTTGAAAAAAATAAAAGCTACAGCAATTTATATTCAACACCCTATGGAGCCTTTGACTTGGATTTCAACACTATCAGTTATAACAACAATCTTGATGAATACGGCAGGGGTTCCGTTGATATTGAATATAAGGTTATTTTTGGCGGTACAGATGAAAGCAGTAATAAAATAAAAATTGATATTTTTTAAACAATATTGTATGTAAATTTAAAAAATACGAACATTATTGCTTAGTTTTCGGCAGTACATGCTGATTTTTAGGCACACAAGGGGAGTTTATGGAGATAAAGTATTTTGATGCACTGATTCACGCAATAGATCTGATAAATGATGGAATTCATATAGTCGACGCCTCCGGCAAGATTGTTTATTACAATGTTGCAGCAAAGCAGCTCGATGAAATTGATGTGGATAAAGCAATAGGAAGACATATTCTGGAGGTGTATCCTTCGCTTACATTTGAGACAAGTACTTTGTTAAGGGTTTTACGAACAGGCAAGCCTATTTATAATGTTGAGCAAAACTTCATCAATTATAAGGGTGATAAAATATCCACATTAAATTCTACAATTCCGATCTACTATAACAATAAGGTATTAGGAGCGCTTGAGGTTTCCAGAAATATTACAAAAGTAAGAGAATTGTCAGAAAAAATAGTAAACCTTCAAAAAGAACTGTATGAACGGGACAACGGTCACGAAAAGGTTTCAAAACCTGCTGCAAAATTCAACTTCCTGGACATAATCGGGCAGAACAAGGAAATGTTAAAACTCAAATCATTGGGTCTTAAGGCGGCAATGTCTGATTCTCCTGTAATGATAGCAGGCAGCACAGGAACAGGCAAGGAACTCTTTGTTCAGTCAATACACAATTCAAGCAACAGAAAACATAAGCCCTTTATTGCGCAAAACTGTGCGGCACTTCCTTCAAACCTGCTGGAAAGTATTTTATTCGGTTCTGTCAAGGGAAGCTTTACCGGAGCGGAAAACAGACCCGGATTATTTGAGCTTGCCAACGGCGGTACCTTATTTTTGGATGAAGTAAATTCCATGCCATTAGAACTTCAAACAAAACTTCTCAGAGTTCTTCAGGATGGAAGAGTGCGGAGAGTAGGTTCTCCTACCACAAAGGACGTCGATGTACGAATCATATCCGCTATAAACACCGATATAAATACAGTGGTTGAAACTAAACAGCTCAGACAGGACTTGTTTTTCAGATTGAATGTTATAACTCTCGTCATTCCTGATTTATCCAAAAGAAAGGATGACCTGCCTCTTCTTGTGGAGCATTTTATAAAAAAATATAATGAAAAATGCAATAAACTTTTTATCGGAATATCCAGAGAGGTATTGGATATTTTTACGGAATACAACTGGCCCGGTAATGTCAGGGAGCTTGAACATGCAATTGAAAGTGCCATATCATTATATGATGGCGAGCTTATAAGAGAAGAGCACCTTCCTTTTCAATTTAAAAATTATCATCCGATGAACAATATTTCATCAGATACTAATTCCATACAACCACTTAATATTGCTGTGGAAAAGGTTGAAAAGGATATAATATCTTCCGCACTTAAGCAAACCGATTATAATATTTCCAAAGCAGCAAAGCTCATAAAAGTACCGAGGCAAACACTCCAATACAAGATTAAAAAGCTGGAAATACCGTGCTGACCGATAGGGAAACAATGGTTTGACAATTATTAAAGGGACGTGAGGCGTCCCCTTCCTTATACAATTGCTCAGCCATTGTTTAACAGCTGTTTAGCCATTGTCTATCTATTGTTCAAAGATTGTGCATAAATGCTCTGCTTATAGTTTGCGTTGATTCCGGTTTTTTCTACTCTTCCTTTTTCAATAAATTCATATATTTTTGATTTCAGCTTGATGTCCTTTATTCCTCTTTTTGTCTTAATCGCTTCAATTTCTTCCTGTGTCAGAACCTCCTGAAGCTTCTTTTCTGTTTCGACACTGAACACAGGTTCCGACTTTTTATCTTGTCCAAAATCCACGAAGCATAACGGCGGAAACATTACACACCACCAGTTGTTGCCCTCTGCCTTGCCTATTTCTATTCTTACAGCATCATAATAACCTTCCGGCAGCACTATATCTTCATAAAGCTTTCGTGGAAATTTGAAATTTCCGTAATAAACGTTCACATCATAGTCATAACCTTCTTCTTTAATTATTGACTCGGCATCTTCCCTTATTTCGCTAATTTTTTCAATAATTACTTTTTCGCTTTCATTTTTTGAAGCTACATTTTCAAATTCCTTGTCAAACTTATCAATAACACTGTTTCTGACCTTATATTTAAGCTGCTGGTCAAAAACTGTGTTTGAATTGGCGATGACATGCAGCCGTATGACCTTGTCGTTTATTTTTGCCATTCCTGTATACGCCTCTGCGGCATATGCAAATGTTGCCGCAGCAATAACAAATATTGCCGCAATAAATATTTTCTTATAATAACTCATAATAACCTTCTTATCCTCCATAGTTACTTACTGCTATTTAACCAGACCTGTACTTTTAATTTTTAAATCCAGATGTATATTTATATCAGCAGCTTCAAAAACCTCATCGTATTTATCCATTATTTTTTCATAATCACGCTTATGATATTTATATAAGTTATCTTTTATTTTTAACAAATCCGTCCTGTATGTATGTTGAAGCTTATCCACTGTTTTTTCCGCCTCAGCTAAAAAACTTTTTTTGGCTTCATCCTTAATTTTATTTAAATAACTTTGATCCTCAAGCTTATTGCTGCCTATAATGAATGAATCAATATATATATATAGGGTTATATAGTAATCTACATTTAATTTGTCAGCGTTCAGGTTAATATCTTTTACCATGCTTAAATCAACAGCACCCAGTGATATGTCTGTACCCTCAACATTTATATTTATATTAGGTATTCTTGCCCTTTCAGGATTCAGCAGTACCATAACAGTTGATACTTCCTCCGGCTCAAGGAAGCCTTTGAGCTCATATTCCTTGATAACTCCAGCCCTTTCAATCTTTAAGCTCTTGTCATTGATCTCCACAACAGGAACCATTGCATTACCGGTCTTTCCAAGGTCTAAAATTGCCTCATCAAATGTATAAATATCCTGATAGCTTTCCCTTTTGAGCTTGACAAGCATATCACTTAAAAATCTTCCTACAATAGGATTACTGGGAATTTCAGTATTGATAATATCCTGTGCCTTCCCCTTGGATATACAGATTTTAACTCTTCTGTTTATTTGCGGAGATCTTTGTATTTCATCAAATATTCGTTTTACTGTTTCAGAATCTCTGGCAACATCCTCTCCTAATACTATTACCTGCATTAATCTGTCTGAAATGGCCTTTTCTGAATGAAGATAGCTTGTAGCATAAAAGTCCGCAAAATCATTGCTGTCTCTGGTGTAAATAAGCCTCTGCTCCTCGCTTCCTTCATTTATTTTAGGTATCTCTGATGTGAAAGTCAGATTATTGGGATTTTTATCTATTCCCAGAGCGTACAAATATTCCCTTTTATTGATTTCCACACTGTCCCAGCAGCCTATAAGCATTATTGATGTCAGTGCAGTAATTAAAATAATTTTAATTTTTGTTGTCATATGTCTAACCTCTTACCTATTGCCGGATTTTTGTTTTCGCTTATCTAAAAAGGCCGTCACTAACGGAATAATAAAGTTTAATCCGCTTAATACCAGTATAGGCCAGTGTATATACGGAAACATCATGTACATTCCCGGTAATATTGAAGCAAAAATGAATAAAATAGGCAGCTGAATGTAGATGAAAAAGCCATTTTCCCTTGTTTTAAAGGTTTCCTGCATCGCTAAATTTGTAAAATATGCAATAATGCATATGCACGAAAATGTAACAATAAACTGAAAGCCTAATCCCACTATCTCAGTGCTTTCAAAGAAAAATCCGGGAATATTCACAAACTTCATAACTGATATAAAGGGCCATACAAGGTGCACAGATTCCTTCACCCCAAATTTTACTATTATCAAAAGATAGCACACAATGTATATGAACATACTGATAATAATAAATTTTTTCATAATCATTGCATTTTTCTCCTTGACCGTTACCTTACAATTAGAAAACAACAGTATGGAAAAACCAAAAAAACCAAGTATTGCTCCCGGAACCGCCTTTAACACCCCTGTCACGTCCATCGGATAGACAGGAAAAACATTCGAATAATCTGCATAATATGTAGAAAATATTATTATCGCCAGATACGGAATAAAAGCTATTATAATAGTTACAGATGAAATATTTGCAATAGTTTTTATTCCCTTTTTTGTTGCATAGCTTGCTATAAGCAAAATTACAATAATTATTGTACTTAAAGGAGTTCTGTACAGCATCATAAGCTTTATCTGCTCAGCAAAATCCTTCATAAGTATGCTGTTTGAAATCAGCAGCATGAGTATGTAATATATTCCTATTATTCTTGAAATAACTCTTGGAAATATTTTTTCTGAAATTTCTATAACAGTATCTTCCTTATATTTCAACAGCATCTTATCTATCGACTTAATTGCAATATATAATAAAATGGCGGCTATAATTATTGTTATCCAGCCAACGGGTCCATCAATCTCTGACAAAAGCAGGGGCATAAGCATTGATTGAAATGCAAATGATACTAATATAAGCATTGTCAGGTTTTGATACGGAGTAATATTATGATCAAACATTTATTTTCCTTTTCCCCTTTCAACCTGTAAATATTTGGGTTTATGAACCAGGTTCTTTATTCTCGGTCTGATAACCGTATCCTTTAAATCACTCCTTCTTTCAACAAAATGAGTGAACGGAGACAGGTATGGTACGCCAAAGCTCTTCAGAGTGCAAAGGTGAATTATTAAAACACACATACCTGCTGAAATACCAAACAGTCCGAATATAGAAGCAAGTATAATAAACCCAAATCGTATCACTCTCAACGAGGTGCTGAAGTTATAGCTTGGTATCGCAAATGAGGCCAAGGATGTCAATGCGACTATAATGACTGCTATTGGTGTTATTAATCCTGCCTCAACCGTTGCCGAGCCTATTACAAGACCGCTTACCAGGCCTATTGTGGAGCCGACCGGTGTTGTTATTCTCAAAGATGCTTCTCTGACAAGCTCCATTACCAATTCCATAACAAGAGCTTCAAAATATGGGGGAAACGGTACATTGGCCCTTGTGGCGGCAACATAAAGTGCAAGCTGAGTGGGAAGTAAATTTGGGTGAAATTGTGTGACAGCCACATATAACGCTGGCAGCAGCATAACTATGGGAAGGGCGGTATATCTTATAACCCTGATAAAGCATGCCAGCATCCATCTTTCATAATAATCCTCTGAAGACTGCATAAATGATACAAATGTAGCCGGAGCCATTAAAACAGTAGGGGTATTGTCAACTGCTATCACAACCCTTCCTTCAAGCAAAGCAGAGGCTGCGGCATCCGGCCGTTCTGTATTTTCTACCTGAGGGAAAGGAGAAAATGTATCATCTTCTATCATTTCTTCAATGTATGAGCTTTCCAAAACTGCTTCTATCTCTATATTCTTCAGCCTTTTTTCAACTGCATCAAGGACCGTTTGATTAACAATATCTTCAATATACAACAACGCAACATCTGTCTTGGACCTGCTTCCCACCTGCATATACTTTATCTTAAGCCGTGGGTCCCTTATTCTTCTCCTTATGAGAGTAATATTTATTTTCATTGTTTCAATAAATCCATCACGTGCGCCTCTGATAAGTGTTTCAGCCACAGGCTCCTGAATACCTCTTATAGGCCAGCCCCTTGATGAAAGCATTATTGCACTTGAGCACGTATCAACAAACAGGATTGTTTCACCAGCCAGCATTTTATCTACACATTCCTGCAGGGTCTGAAGGACAGCCACCTCTGTTATGGATATGCTTGTTTTCATTATTGCATTTTGCAATTCTTTTTCAGGACTCTTTTCAAGTTCTTCCAAGTTTACGGTTTTAAGCATGCTTTGGATCGCATATTCGCTTACGGCATCCTTTGTAGTCATTCCATCAACATAAACAAGTAAAATTTCTATTTTTTTATTTTGTCCAATATTCATGTTGCGAAAAATTATATCATTTGCATCCTTAAACACCTCTTTAAGGATGCTTTCATTTTTACTTAACTCCCTATCTATCTTAATATTGTCCAGTCCGTCATAAATACTCATATCTTCTCCTAAATATTTTTAGTTATTAAAGCTGCCAGTGCTATCAATCCATAAATGATTCCTGTAAGCCTTACAATTTTGTAATCCCTGTGAAAATTTTTCTGTTTGAGCCCCTTACTTGTTTTAAAAATTAAAATATAGCTTATAATTAAGAGTATTATAATTACATCATAATTTAGTATGGGTTTTAATAAGTTAATTACATTCATAGTATCTCCAGGCTGTAATTCATATGATATTAGTAATATTTACAAATTGAGGTACTTTTATACCAATTATTTTTAAACATTTGCAAATACTGCAGGCCCCCTCACGCTTTTATCTGCCCTCTGCCGCTCACATAAAACAGGATTGCTCTGCATAAGACCTACCGCCATTTTCCGGAAAAAGACTTTCTGAAAAGTGGGGTTAGGACTATAAAAAAATCTCACATTTTTCAGTGAGATTTCTTTTTCAGCTTATTCACATTCTATATTTTTGTTTCTTTCTTACAAGGGTTGATAAATCTATTCCTAATTTTGACGCTGCTTCCTTCATATTTCTTGATGAAGATAATGTAGTTTCAATTAAAACTTTTTCATATTCATCAAGTTTATCCTTCAGAGTCCTGTTATCAGTCGAAAATTTAGAATTTCCACCCGGAGAATCACTTAGCATAAGCTGCTCTCTAAACAGCTCTATGCCGATGGATGCCTCATCGGTCATTAAAATAAGACGCTCTATTATATTTTTTAATTCTCTGATATTGCCCGGCCATTCATAAACCAGAAAGTTTTCCAGACATCCTGTTGTAAAGTAACAGTTTTTCCCGTACTTATTATTGTAATATTCAAGGAATTGATGAGCAAGAGGTATAATATCCTCCTTCCTTTGTCTCAAAGGAGGAATTACAAATGAAACAACGTTCAGCCTGTAGTATAAGTCAGACCTGAATCTCTTTTCTTCCACAAGCTGCTTCAGGTCCACGTTTGTGGCTGCAATAATTCGTGCATTAAATTCTACCGGAGATGTTCCCCCTATGCGGTAGAACATTCTGTCATTGATTGCACTTAACAGCTTCACTTGAAGCGTATAAGGCATATCTCCTATTTCATCCAGGTAAAGAACTCCATCGTTGGCTTCTTCAAACAGACCTTTTTTGCCTCCCTTCTGCGCTCCTGTAAATGCACCTTCCTCATACCCGAAAAATTCTGATTCCATCAGGTGTTCAGGTACGGCACCGCAGTTTATTTTAATAAATTTCCCTTTATTACGGCTGCTGATATTATAAATATATGATGCTATAAAATCTTTTCCTACACCTGTTTCCCCTAATATTAAAACCGTGCTGTCAACCTTTGCTATCTTTTTTGCTTTATCATATATGCTTTTCATTTTTTCATTATTATTTATATAGTCTTTTATGTGCCTTTCGGCTTTGATGCTGAAATCATCATATTCGCTGTTTGCAATAAACAAATTCTTTTCCTTGGTAATGTTTTTCATTAGTACATCCAGCTCCGACACATCTCTTATAACCGCAATTGTCTTTTTAAGATTTCCGACTTCATCAAATATGGGTGAACCCGAAACCAGGCATCTCTGCCCTTTATAGTAATTATTTATAGTAGAAACAGGGCTCTTCGTTTCTATAACCTTAGCACAGCAAGAATTTGGAAGTATGTTGTACTTCCTTAAATCATATACTGATTTCCCTATAATTTGCTCTCTTGTAAGTCCTGACAAATTTAAAAACGCATCATTTACATAAATTGTTGTACCTTTATCATCTGTAACATAAATCCCATCCTTTAATTTGTTCAGCATCTCATTATACAAGTATTGCTGACTGCTTAATCGTTTAATTTGTTTTTCCAATTCATTGCCTATTGTAAAATCATAAAAGAAAAAGACATTAAGCTCATTTCCATATAATTTCAATTCTTCATTAACAACATAATAAACTGAATTATCAAGGTACTTTACAGAATAAAAATTTTGATCTCTGTCATCTTTTATATCATGAAAATATATTGTTAATTTTTTGCTTAATATATCTTCCTTGCTTTTACAAATATTTGTCTTAAAGTAATTATTATAATATAAAATATTAAATTTCTTATCAGTAATAGCGAATCCTACAGTAAAATCAACAGCTGTTCCCTTCATAATCTCATCCCCTGGAGTTATTTTTGTAAATATCATATAATTCTAATTGATATTTTTTAAACAATATGTTAATATGATATTGTAATTATTTTATATACCATTATAAAGCTTTATATGCAATTTTGCAATAATCTCTTTTTTTGATGCGCATTTATGCATATGGAAAAGCCCTCCATATATCTCGTAATATTGAAATATCACTGATCAAATTACTTTGGTTAATTGGCATGATATTTGCAATAATATGAGTACGATAAAATTCAGGAGGAAGACAATTTATGAAAAAAGCAGTTATAGTATCTGCGGCAAGAACACCAATAGGTTCATTCGGAGGTTCACTTGCACCATTATCAGCAGTAGATTTAGGAGTAATTGCAGCAAAGGAAGCAATTAAAAGAGCCGGAATCGAACCATCTGCTGTTGAAGAAGTTTATTTTGGAAATGTATTGGGAGCCGGTTTAGGACAAAATGTAGCAAGACAGGTTACTCTCGGAGCAGGAATTCCTGTTGAAACTCCGGCATTAACAATCAACATGGTATGCGGCTCAGGCCTGAGAGCAGTGAGCATGGCAGCACAATTTGTTGAAAACGGACAATGCGATGTTATATTGTGCGGCGGAACTGAAAGCATGACAAATGCTCCTTACCTTTTACCCAAAACAAGATGGGGACAAAGAATGGGAGATGGCAAAATAGTTGATTACATGATTTATGATGGCTTAACAGATGTTTATAACCAATACCACATGGGAATAACTGCAGAAAATGTTGCTGAGCAATATGGAATTACCAGAGAAGATCAGGACAAATTTGCTGTTCAAAGCCAAAACAGGGCTGAGCAGGCACAAAAATCCGGAAGATTCAAAGATGAAATTGTACCTGTTATAATTCCTCAGAAAAAGGGCGATCCAATAGTAATAGATACAGATGAATTTCCAAGACATGGCTCTACAATTGAAAAAATGGCTAATTTAAAGCCTGCATTCAAAAAAGACGGAACTGTTACAGCAGCAAATGCATCAGGAATTAATGACGGAGCTGCAGCTCTTGTAATAATGAGCAAAGAAAAAGCAGATGAACTTGGTATAAAATATTTATGCGAAATTGAGGGATATGGTTCTGCAGGTGTAGATCCAAAAATAATGGGAATCGGACCTGTTCCTGCAACAAAAAAAGCACTGGCTAAAGCAGGCTGGACAGTTGCAGATCTGGATTTGGTTGAAGCTAATGAAGCATTTGCATCACAAGCAATTGCTGTTACTCGTGACTTAGGATTAAATTCCGAAATTACTAATGTTAACGGCGGTGCCATAGCACTTGGACATCCAATCGGAGCATCGGGAGCAAGAATTCTTGTATCATTGATATATGAAATGGAAAAAAGAGATGCTAAAAAAGGTCTTGCAACATTATGCATAGGCGGCGGAATGGGAACTGCACTGCTTGTTCAAAGATAGTTTATAAAGGAGGGCATAAAGCTGTTGAATATGTTTGTCGTTTTTTAGATTATGCGGCAGGAGACCGTGTTCAAGATACGGCAATATGACAATTTAACAGCTTGTATCCCTCCAGCAAATATAAAAAAATATAAAAAATTTAGGATAGAAGGGATAAAATTATGATTAATAAAATTATTTCTGTTAAAGAAGCCGCAGAAAAAGTACAAGATGGCATGACAATCATGGTGGGCGGTTTCCTGGCAAACGGAACTCCTGAAAGATTAATTGATGCTCTTGTTGAAATTAACGTTAAAAATTTAACGTTAATTTGCAATGATACAGGATTTCCTGACAGAGGTGTCGGCAAAATGGTAGTAAATAAGCAGTTCAAAAAAATGATTGCCTCACATGTAGGCACAAATCCTGAAACTGCAAATCAGATGAATTCCGGTGAAACCGAAGTTGTACTGACCCCTCAGGGAACATTGGCCGAAAAGGTCAGATGCGGAGGTAACGGTCTTGGAGGATTCTACACACCCACAGGAATCGGAACAGAAGCTGAGGTTGGAAAAGAAAAGAAAGTCATTGATGGCAAGGAATATATCTTTGAAACACCTTTAAGAGCAAATGTTGCTTTATTAAGAGCATCTGTTGCTGATAAAAAAGGAAACATGATCTTTAATAAAACAATGAAAAATTTCAATCCTTTAATGGCAACAGCAGCAGATGTTGTTATTGTTGAAGCTGACAAAATTGTTGAAATCGGAGAAATTGATCCGGATGATGTTATGTGCTCAGGAATATTTGTTGACTATATAGTAGGAGGTAACGAATAATGGATGCAAAAGTAGTTATAGCAAAAAGAGTGGCTCAGTTGTTACATGACGGTGATGTTGTAAACCTGGGCATAGGACTTCCTACAATGGTTGCAAATTATATTCCTCAGGGAGTAGATATAACATTTCAGTCTGAAAACGGATTTTTAGGCTTAGGCCCTGCTCCTGAACCCGGCAAGGAAGATTGGGAACTGGTTAATGCGGGCGGTATGCCATCATCAATAGTACCGGGAGGAATGTTCTTTGACAGTGCCACATCCTTTGGAATAATCCGTGGAGGCCATGTTGATGCAACGGTTCTAGGAGCCATGGAAGTAGATGAAAAAGGAAACCTTGCAAACTGGAAAATACCGGGCAAAATGGTTCCGGGCATGGGCGGTGCAATGGATCTTGTTGTTGGAGCAAATACCGTAATTATTGCAATGGTGCATACTCAAAAAGGAACACCTAAAATTTTGAAGCAATGCACTCTTCCGTTAACTGCAAAGGAACAGGTAAATATAATTGTTACTGAAATGGCTCTTATGAGAGTTACTGACAAGGGTCTTGTTCTTGAAGAATTAGGTCCTGAAGCTACAGTTGAAGAAGTAATTGCGGCAACAGATGCTAATTTAATAATTTCGCCTGATTTAAAGCGATTTGGATTAGACGATTAATATTTTTAACAGGGTACGAAAGTACTCTTTTTTTTTATAAAATAAAAGAACACCTGAGAAAAGTGGCGTTCTCTTTCAGTCGATATTTAGTCCGTGACCATTGTCTATTACTATTTATGCCTACTCGCTCTTTCCCAACTGCTTTACAAGCTGATTTACGTACACACTCGCACCAGCACACAATATACCCTGCGTTACAGCTGTAAATACAGCCATGTAGATATTCTCCGCCCCTTCTGTAGCCAGTATATAAACAGTGACCAATACAATACCGACAATGCCCAGTACCAAAGGTATATACTTGTCTTTTATCAAAGTAGTACTTTTAATCATCACGCCGATTAAATACAATACCGGAATCAATATCAATATCTCGGGCTTAATAAATTCCTTATAAAGTTCCATATCCATAATCTTAACTCCTTTCGATTATCTCATCAAATCTATGATGAGCTGATTTAGTAGATTCTTCTACTTTTAAAACTATATCGCTTAAATCCTTAATGTTTTTTCTGACAGTTTTCTGTTCTAATTTTATATCATCTATGCCTTTGCCAATTGCATCAAGCTTTACATTGATTGTTGCCATCTCTGCTGCATCTTTCTTTATGTCTACTGTGTTATTTCGTTTAAGGTTGTTCATTTCCTAATAAATAACAAATGCTTCAGATACAATTGATATTAATACTGTTAATTCTATGCTCATATTTCACCGCCTATGCTTTCAATTTAAAGGAGACCTGATTTTTCAAGTCTCTATTCGTACATATTCTATTCTTCATTTTCCGGCTCTGCTGGTTCCTTCGTGACAGGCTACGGGTATTCCGCATCAATCAGTGCAATGAGTTCTATGAATTCCTGGTCCGTAAGCAGTCCAATGGTCTGCTACAGATCAACATTCTTTTTGTCTACCTCCTTTGTATTTAAGTAACTCTTAATAATCCTTTCCTGAAATTTTAGCCTATTTTATATACTTGTTTTTGCATAGTTGCCTCTTTTTATAAGGGTAGCTTCAAGACTGTTGCAGAGCTTATGGGAGATACGGTAAAAGTAATAATTGATACATACTCGCATTTTACGGGTGATATGATGGCAAACGCCAAAAAAACAAGTTAATAATATTTTTTAAAATTATTTTTGACGACATAGTAACAAACGGCTTGATTTTAACAAAAAATTTATTTTTTTCACATTCTTAACACAAATATGCGTTAGTTACAATTATTACACTGAGATATGTTAATCGTATGAAAAACAAGCAATAACAAGACATTTAAAATTATTCGATAAAGTAAAATTGTAATTAATTGCAAAGGAAATGAAATTTATTTTTGACGAATTTTTGACGGCAAAAGTAGCACCTATCCGGTACAAGCGTATAATATACCAGAACCAATATAATGAGTTCTTGGGATTGCTACTATGCTCAATCAGGGCAGCAGACATCTACTAATGAGGTGATCGGCTGCCCTGAATATAAAAATACTCCGGATTGCTCCGGAGTTTAGCATTCGCAAAGAATTTTCTCTGTTTTTCTTAATAATATTTTCATGTTTTGGTCTCTTTTATGCTGCTTTGAATATGAAACTTTCTTTTTAGGTTGATGTTCTTTTCGCAACAAACAATATTCAATACCTATGATTGCATATGCCGTTGGCAAGTGAAAAATAAAGCAACGTAGTACAATGCTTTCTTTTTCCAAAAGCGCATAGATAAATACCACTATGGCAATCAAAGGAGCAAACCAAGTGTATTTTCTAACTTCATCAAATTCAGCATAATATAGTGTTAAAGAATAAATTCTAAAAACTAAAAATAAATAAATCATTGTAATTATAAGGATTAAATTAGTCATTTATTTGCCTCCTTCGGACGTAATTGCTACACTAGTTTCTATTACAAGATCAACAAGATCTTTATCTTTCTTTTTAAATCTAGCCGAATATGATAAAAATGGCACAAATGCATAAGCAATAAGAAAATACTTTAGTAATAATTTGTCATACGTTTTACCGCCTAGAAACGCAGCTGTCTCTAAAACCTTAAAAGCGTCTCCGCTATCTATAACACTATTTCCTAAAGATGCACTAAGTAACAAAATATATATAATACCAAACGGAATCAATAACAACCATTTAAAACCGTTAATAACTATATGTTGTTTTGGCATGTTTGCTAATTCTATTATATTAGGTAATACATATAAAGATAGGTTAATCAAAGTAAAATTCTCTAAATTGGACATCATATTTAATGCGGATGCCAACAAAACAACAGATAAAATAATAGGAAAAACCAACAATATCTTATTTCTCTCTGCTAACAAATTATTATATTTATTTTGTAATTCCTTATTCTGCTGCAAGACTTTGATATGTTCATCTTCTGATACCTGATGGTCTTTTGTCGTTCTTTTACTCATAGCTGGTAACCTTATCAATATGATTTGTAATAATATTGTAATACATTCACTAATATAAAGCAATACATATTTTACAAATTTTACTATATCTGCTACCTTAATACCAGTATACCCACTATTATTTATATTAATCGTCAGTATTTATTATAATATTAGAATTTTCCAAAATAAAAATCCCGAGCATTACACCCGGGATAATCTTACTTCATAGCCTCTGCTAACTTCATCAACAGAGCTTCGTTCCACTTATAAAAATCAAGATATTGGATTGTATTATCATCAAGTCCTGCTTTTTCTTTTATTATTTTCTTTGCTTCATCTAGTGTCATTTCCGTTTCCGCCTTTCCAAAATTAAATACAGTTTTAGGGTCAATAGACACATCATTTACATTTCTAACCTCAAAATGCAAATGAGAGCCAAAGGAATAGCCTGTATTTCCCTCTATACCGATTACTTGTCCTTTCTTGACCGATTGTCCTACCGACACATTTCTCTTGCTTAAATGGCAGAAATAATATTTGTGGTTACCGCTATCTATGCGGATATAATTTCCCCATTGCCAAGTGAGGTTATTTTTATCCGTTATGATGGTAGATGATTTTACAACGCCATCAACAGGAGAAATAATTTCTTTGCTTTCTTCTCCTACAAAATCAATACCTTTATGATTATTGGATGCTCCGTTTAATATCCTCATGCCAAAATCAGAGGAAAGGCGGTATTTGTCTTTAAACAAAATACCGTCGTCAAATATCATTCCTTCGTATTTACTCATTTTCTGTCACTTCCTGCAAAGACAAATCCTTTTCTAATAGATTTTTAGCTTTGTTTATTTCATATACTGCTGCTTCAATTAAAGCATCAAGTTCAGAATCGGTTATAGTTACGCCTTTATCCTTTAAAAAGGCTGTTACAAAATCTTTTTTCGGCACCGTGATTATGCCAGCTTCTTTCATCTGCTCAGCAGCAGCTACGGCAATTTTTACCCACTTCACCATCTCGTTCCATTGCTCAGCTGATATTTTCCCCTTTAGGACAGGAATAACATAGTATGTTATGATTGCTCCAATTAAGGCAATTATGGCTGTTAAAATAGGTGTTAAATCAATATTATTCATCTTCGTTTACTCCTTCATCTTCTAATATTTTTTTTGTTTCTTTGATACAACAGAGAGTAGCCAGCCCACATCAGAACCAGCATCCCGCAAATTCTCCAAAATACTTTGGCACTCTCTGAAAAATAGCATTGAATACACAATCGTTGAAATTACATTACTCACAACTGCTATAGGTGTAATCCTGTAACTCAATCCCGCCATGAGAAATAACACAAGATAAGTAATTAACTTCCTTGATGTTCCCCGCCACATGCTTTCACTATTAATATGCTTGTCCTTCAAGGCCTTTATAAAGCCCCCATCATTCACTGATAAGGCATAATACTTCGTAAACACGTCCACAACCGCAAGCATCATAACCGCACATGCGGCTGTGAAAAAGGATTGCTCAGGGAATAGCATATAAAATATTGCCCCTACAATAACTGATAATATGGGATTAGTTTCTTGAATTGATTTTATGTAATTCATAATATCCGTGTACATACATCACCTCGTTTCAGGTTGTCCAAACCTGATATTTTCGTACTGCTTACGCTTTGCTTTAACTTCCCAGCCAAATCTAATGTTGTCACCCTTTACAATGAAATTATCTTGGTTGCGCTGTTCCACCCATATATCGCCCGGACCATATTTCGTTAGAAATACCTGATATGGTAGTTCGGTATTCACGCATGCAAGCAATTTTTCATCTAATCGTACAATGCATTCTCCTTCTATGATTTCAGATTCGCCAATATCACCGAGATAGATTTCAGCTGTTTCATAAGCACTAAAATCTAGTTCGCCATATTCTTCTGTTTTTACTACGCAATTCTTTGCTCCATCAACCCTTAGCCCGCCGTGAATTCTTGCGTCTATACCTACGTCAAGATATCCCCATATATTTGTTCTATGGGCATTGACAATTACCTTTGTACTTGTGACTACGCCAGGACCTAAATACTCAGTTGAATCTCTATACACCCAATAGTTGCCTGCTAAATCTATAATTAACGCTGACCCTTGTCCGTTTTCCGGAGGGTCGTTAAAATCATATCGTCCCGACAAATAATCTGCCCATATGCCAGGGTCTGCTTGCTCCCAATTAAAAGTACCTCCATACATTGTAAGCTTAACCCAATCATTTCCTAGCGACACGGGAGCATTCCCAAATTCTAGGCCCATGTAACTATCTTCTGAATTTAAACTAATTGTGTTTTGCGGTAACGCATTTGGATTATCTGTTCTATATTCATCATAATATTCTAGTTCTTCCTGTGTGATGCCAACTGGCAACCCAGCACGATAATTCATCTTAAATTGTTGATTGCTAGACTTTTTTTTGATGCTCAATACACCGTTATCAAGCTTTATTTCTGCATCCGCAGAATCAGATATAATCGTGGAACCCGTCATCAGTACGCCAAGAATGCTTATTGCCGTCAGCGTCCCGGTGGTAATCTGGTCTGCAGATATAGACTCTCCTGTTATTGCCGTCCTCCATATCCATTGTCCTTGACTATCCCTAGCATTCGCAATTAATAATCCGCCACTTGACAACAACATAGCCCATGTTGCCTGCGCTTCTGTCGGCTGATTAATTATCATTATGCCTCTATCATCAAATACAACGTAGCCCAGGGCATTTTTTACAGTTGCAACCGCCGTATTCAGTACACCCGTGAGCTTCTCAGCAATAAGCCTACCATGCTCATCTACCACTTCAAGTATGATTCCTTCTAATACATCTAAGTTCTCATTAAGCTTGCTTAGGTCAATATTCAACGCTTCGATATCGCTGTCGCTTAACAGCTGCCATTCGGTTCCGTTATATCTTAACAGTTTTCTAAAAGGAACCATATCTTTAATTAGAACATTTTCCAACTCAGATATAAGCATATTCATGTTCTTAATGAGCCAGGTATCATCCGTCTTGTACCACAAATCGCCTTCCTTCGGGTTCGCCGGCTCCTCAGGCCCGTAATAGGTTTTAACTGTAGATATAGAGGATATCTTGTTGTTTACATAGGTCTTGATTCCGGTTATGTCATCAAGTATCGTCCCTATCGGCTGTCCGAGAACAACTCGGCTATTCATTCCCGTTAGAATATCTTTTTCTAGCTCAACAATTCTGACCTGGTGGTCTATGTTCAGAGCCTCGTCAATCGTGCGGACCGTATCACCTAATTCAAAATATCCTAATTCAGCAAATTCAGAGCCTTGTACAATTTCTACATCGTAGCTAATTGTTCCTGCTGCAAAGTCTATAATTCGTCTGATATTCTTGATATTCTTCCCGAATCTGAAATCAACTCCCCTGTCCTGGCCTATTTGCCGTTTGAGAGAGATTGATTTCCGAAAGTATTCAAGTTCACCCTGCC
>DAMBZP010000011.1:78780-93760 GCA_032059885.1 Sedimentibacter sp. | reverse complement strand
CGGCAATGTTGAAAAGAATATTTCTAACATTGAGTGGCTCTGATTCGGTTCCCTGCAGGTCAATACTGGCCGTCGTGGTTACGTCAGTTCCTGTAAAGGTAAAATCGGTATTAAGAAGCGCATCGTTCATGACGTATATGGCTGCACGGTCCTCATGCACAAAAGCTTCTCTTTCCTCTTCTATCAAATCATAACTTATATGTTCAACTGTAACTGAGACAGTAAGCACATTATCCTCGTTATGCAGCTCTTCAATACCGATGACACGAAAGTAATCATTCTCGTAGACAATCACGTTATCCCTATCATAGAGATAATCAGTCTTGAGCGGGTCTATCAGCGCAACGAAAGAGACTGTGTATTCGCCATTTATAACCTCGTGAACGGTGCCGAATTCCAGGTCGTTCAAATATGCCAGCGTCACACTTGAACCATTTTCTATTGTAAGTATTTTCATCACCTACTTTCATATAAAAAAGAGACTGTTAATTTTCCAGTCTCCTTTGAACTTCTTCCTGATAAGGAATAGGCACCTGCTCAACAGTCATATCCCCAGCTTTAACCCTTGCAACTAGTGCATTCAATAATATTTCATTCAGTTCCATTACACCACCACCCAACTTGTACCATTTGACACTTCTATTACTCCGGTGTCTATATTCCAATATGTAGTACCGACAGTCACAGAATTAGCCGCTGGTCTGTTTGTTGCCAATCCTCTCAAATCCCGTCTGTCTTGTGTTGTGCCTGTAGCGTTGATTGCTGTTATTATGCTTGTGACTAAACTTTGCAAATCTATCGCTGCACCTGCCGCCGTGTACAGAGTCACCCTGTTTGCACCATTTGCACCTTGTAACACTTCGTATACATCTGCTGCGGTATTAAAATATTGCGGTGCAGGTTTTCCGTTAAAATCTTTTACTATTCCTTTTGTATTGAATGCCATTATTCACTCACCCCTTTATCAGGATATACATAGCCTGTAATTTCAAAATATTCCGCTTCTGTTATCCCAAGTGGCTTATTTGTAACATTCCAGACTCTCTGTAAACTCCATAGTCCAGTTTCATAATAATATTTAACTTTTTCAAACATCTAAGCTCACCCCCGTCATTACAGATAGATATTCTATGTCTGCTCGGTTACGTTCTTCAATAGTTGGTTCGTTCTCCACCTCCGGCAGAGTAGCAATATACTCTGCTTCGGTCATTGTTTCAATCCATTCTGTGCCTGTCCATTTTGGGCGGTACAGGCTGTTTGGACAACGAGTTTCTACATATTTGCTATCAGGCTTTAGATTCTTTCTTTCGATATCCTCTATAAAGAACCCCTCTTCATCAATTAATACCACAATATCGAGCAATTTATAAATATTATCCATATTTTCACCTCTCTTAGTACAAATTTATTATGGCGTTAACCGTTAATATCATCTGACCGGAAGTTGTAGGTAAATTTGCTACAGCAGGGTCATGTATGTTAATCTTCCCATCAGATAAAAGTACAAAGCCGCTAATTACCCGTCCGTCAGTACTGTAAAAATCAATAGGGGTATTATATAACGGTCTATAGCCTTCTGGTAAAGTGGCTATAATAGTTCCCCAAGCAGTTGTACCATTCAAAAGACTATTGCTAGCTAAAATCAATTGATTGGATTGATTTTTTCCATAGTATATTCCTCCAGCCCAACCACTTTGTAGTGTTAAAAGAGCAAAATCAGGTCGTTTGTCTGTTACGATTTTCTCCCATGCTCCCCAAGGTAAATTATCCGTTATATGAACTTGTCTAATAAAAATTGCTCCTTCTGATATCTCTGAGCTTCTAAAGGCTTCTTGTTTAGTAACAAAGTCATTATATTTGGTTGTTTTAATTACAGCATTATTTCCAATTCTGCCATTGTACCAAGGGCTGTTTATCACAAAATAAGTTACTCCTGTTGGGTATGCAGACGATTTATCATTTTCTGCTTTCCAGTCATTTGGCATCCATTGCTTATTTTCCTTTATTGTATTCAAATTCTCAATTTGTCCACTAAGTGTGGCATCCGTGTTGTACAGCTCTATAAAATTATCATTAGCATATTCAAATCCGACTTTCCCATTATTTTCATTTCCTGCGCCATTTACTAGCAAATCTTTTCTTGCCATATCATCACCTCTAAACTATGTAAGTATCATTGTAGCTCACCGTGACATTTGCAACTGCGGTACCTGATACTGTTATGTTGTTGCTGCCAGGCGTCAAAGTTATAAACTTGCCCGTAAATCGATGCATGACGGATGCCTTTGCAACTCCGGTCATTTTATATGCAACCATATTGTCACTATCAATATAAACAGTTTCACCGTTTGTCATTCCAGAGATTTTAAAACTATTGCTATCACCAGTTATAATTACATCTCCGGAGCTGCTTGCCGTGATAGTGAATACTGTCTGGGCTTCAAGGTTGCCAGCGTTGTTTAGGTTATTTGCGCCGGATTGCAACAAAATATTTTTGTCTTCTATGCCATATTTGCAATAGGAGCAGATGAAAGGTATGGTCAATTCCATATAATTGCCATACCTTACAGAGCTTATTTCATTTAATATCTCAGCTTTATAATACAATTCGGGCTCATGTAAAAGAATCAACTTTCCTTTAACACCGATTATACTTTGCAGTAAGACTCTTTTTTTAGAACTCAGTTCATTCAAAGTCGGAGCTTTAATTCCAACAATTATGACTATTTCTTTATCTTTATATTTATTGAAATAATATATAGAACCATTTCTTTTGGGAGCATCAAATTCAAAATAGGATATTGAGGGCGTTTCTGGAACAGTAGAGTTTATATAAAAAATGTCATCCTCGTTTGAAACAGTTACATTATTAAATACGAAACCTCTCATATTATATTAGCCCCTTTCCTCTTTTATCTTTTTGTAGCAAATTATATAGTTCTCTGGCAACTCTCTTAGTATCGTCTTCATTTCGTACAATAAAGGTATTGCCTGTTATCAATACTCCGCTATTATCATTAGAAGAATAATTTTCATTCTCGTTCCTTGTCAGAACTCTTTCCCCTCTATGCAGTTCAGCAACATAACCATCAAATGGAACATATGCCAATCCGCCAGCGTGACTACCATTTTTCTTTTTTGAGGATGTACTAACATCTTTATTGTCTGCATCTGTATTATCCCAGAATGTCAGCCAGTCAATCGCTTCTGCAATAGCTTCAGATACGGCTTTAAAAACACTAACAACCGTCTGGACAGTTTTAACTATTGCTCCGAAGGTTACTTCGACTACTCCTTGAATCAGTGGGAATGTTGGAGATATAAAATCCCACAATGCCGACAAAATAGGTAGCAAGCCGTCTTTGAATAAGGTCCATACAGCGCTTGCCAATTCAAATATTACACCGAACACCGTCTCAAATACTTTTTTAATTGTAGGCATATTATCCTGAATCCATGCAAAAAGTGTTGAAAACACTGGTAATAAATAATTGCTGAATATATCAAATGCAGCTGTTGCTACTTTTGTAACTACAGTAAATACAGTGCCTATAACTTCCTGTATCTCAGGCATATGCTCAAGAACCCAATCAAGGAAATTATTCAGAATAGGCAGAAATTCATTTGATAAGTGCATGAATACAGCTCCAAATGCCTGTTTAACGTCAGATAAACTATCTCCAAACTTAACATTTGCTTTAACGTTATCCTCAGACATTACAAGACCGAGTTCATCAGCTCTGTTTTTGAGTTCATTCATTCCGTCAGCACCAGCATTAAGCAGCGGAAGCATCTCGGTATAAGATTTCCCAAGCAAATCATTTCCCAGTGCATTTCTTTCAGCCCCCGCCGGCATTTCGGCAAGGGAGCTCATAACTGAGCTGAATATATCTTCTTGAGATTTGTTTTTTAAATCATCAATGCTTATTCCCAGTTTTCCAAATGCATCTATATTTGCCTTTGATCCGTTAGAAGCTCCATCCATGACATCAGACAATTTTTTGATACCAACTTCTAACTTCCCAACATCTGCTCCGCTTTGACCTGCTGCATACTTCCAACGTTGAAGTTCTTCTCTGCCTATTCCGGTACGTTCCGAGAGCTTATCTATTTCATCTGCCGATTCAGCTGTTTTGTTTGCGAGCGCCATAAGTGCCCCACCTGCAGCAACAGCTCCAGCTCCTATACCTGCGGCCCATTTTCCTGCTGTTTTAATGCCGTTTCCAAGTTTTGTACCAAGACTATCAGCTTTACCTTCTGTCTTGGATATGCTTTCTTCGGCTTTGCTCGAATCAACAAGTATTGTTCCAAAAAGCCTAAATATTTCCATGCTTTACCCCCTTTTCATTAAACAGGGTTATAATGTCTTTTACATCTTTAAGGATTTCCTCATCACTTTTAATTTTCTTTGGCTTGATTTGCGCCCTGAATTCTTCGAAGCTTATATGTTGATAGGGAATCCACCGTAAAAATATAAGCTCTTCCTCTTGCTTTTGATAAGCATAATCAATCAAGGAAAGAGCTTCTTCAATATCTGCCCTAAATATATGATCCAAAGAGTGATATCTCTTTAAAAGCAGGTCTATTGTTTCTTCGTAATTAAACCTGCCAATAAAGTAAAAAAACGCTTAAGGTCATTCTCCCTGCCAAGCGTTTCAAGATTTTCCGTAAGTGTCACAATATCCATCTGTTCAACTTTCTTGGCGGTCATTTCAAACGGTCCTGATAATACGTCATATATTGCCTGTTCAGATTTCTTTTGCGAAAATATTTCAATCATACCAAGCACGCCTTCAATCCCTATGTCCTCAACATTTACTTCTCCGGCACTTGCTTTTTTTATTATGGGTTTAATTTCTTCTTTCAGGTTAGCCTTTGAAATTGCCCTCAATGCCGCAAATACATCCTGTGTTTGTATTTTTCTCATTATTCCCCTCCCGTTACCGTGGCATCTGGATAATATATCTCGAATGGCGGCGTGCCCAACTCGTCAGCATCGTAGTGTCCTGTGAATGTAATAGGTATTAACCCCTCGGCTTTATCTGCCATGGTAAGTGATAAGCCGCCAAGGGATATAGCATTTAATACCTGTATAATAACTGGTGTGTCTGTTCCAGATAGCTTTCCAACCCAAGTTATATTGTCGATGTAATCCGTGAGTTGAATATAGTTATTGGCCGTTATTTTTTTATATCCTGTTGGACCATTTGCAATAACTCCCGTTCCAAGTGCTGACTTTATTACCTCCTGGCTTACCTCCTTGATATTTGCCATAATGGTTACAACCCATTCGTCAATTACTTCAAGACCTTTTGCTGCACCTTTTACACCGTCTATCTCTATTTTTCTAATAGTAGGAACTGCTGAAAAAGAGCCGCCGCCCTGTGTTGCGCCTAATAACTTCCCCGCCGTTACAGCACTGTCAAATGTGTCTGTTCCGACAGTAAAGTTCTTAAAAAATGCACCGGCATCTAACAGTAATTTCTCTGCCGTTGTGCTTGTAAACCCACTAAATACTTTTGGTATAGACATGGTTACTCTCCTTTCAATTCGTGTAAATGTATTTCAAATAATAGTCTGCGTCTGGTTATAAGCTTGTCGTCTTCTGTTACTTTCTGTCTTGAACCTCTATAAACCACAAACTGTATTTCATCGTTGATAAAATAATATTTATTTAATGTCTCCTGAATATTATCTGTTAAATCCTCAGCCGGGTTTGTGTTTGTGCCGTAATCAATCACATTGATTTCAAGCTGATATAATGTTTTTCCCGAATCATACGATACTTCGCTGAGGTCATATACAATACGAGGATAGGCAGCAGGCTCTTGATTGCCTTCGTAGTACACGTTTGCAGTTAAAGTTTTAAGTATTTCCTGTAATTCTACTCTAAGTATCCAGGTCTTCGCCATCGCCTACCTCCTCATCCTCATTTATTAGAGCTTCAGCTTTCATTTCGTCCTCGATAGCAGACAAATATTGAGCTTCAATCTTTTGAATGTTGTCAATGCTTTCAAATACAGTATCCCGGAGTATGCTCCTCTTTGGCTGACTGTTCCCACCTAACTCTTGCAAAACTCCATACCAAGTATTATGCTTAAATCCCATTTGCAGATCTGTTTCCTTTTTCCTTACCCAGTATTGTGTCGAGCTATAAAGCCTTCTGTTTTTCTTCATGCCGGGCAGTTCTTTCAGCTTCTCAATCATCTTTTTACGGAGGACTTTGGCGACATCTTTTAGTGCTGCTCTTGAAAGTTCTTGAATGGTATAGTTTGCCCTTTCAACACCGGATGTAAATGTCACGCCGTTTTTATTACTGTACTTTGTGACAGATTTCGGCATCGGCATTTATATCACCTTAAACCTTGGAATACTTAAGCGATAATACTTAAAACCTAAAGCATTAAACTTGAATAATTTTATGCCAACAAAAAACATCTTAATTAATAATAAATAACCGATGGGTTTATTTATTTCAACTTCAAATTTAGACTCCCATATTTCAAATTTCTTTATTTTAGACATTTATACCACCGCCTCACATAATAAAGCCATTGATTCAAATTCACTTTCATCTTTTGCTGTTACCGGGTAGGTGTCTACAATTCTGTATCTTGCGCCTTCGTATTTTAGAACTCTTTCGTTGCCATATTCGTATTTATTGACGGCAAATGTAATTTCGGGCTTCAACCCATTTGTGAAAGCCTGATAAAACTCTTTACTCCTATAATTTAATTTAGAGGCTAATATGTTTGTTGCTGTTTCCGTTTGAATTGTATCTCCTCCGTCATTAACCGCATCGACAGTTTTAATCAATATAATTTCACAGTCATAAGTCATGCAGTATCACCACCATTATGGATCATAAGATTATGTAATCTATATTGTAGATGTCTTGGCATAGCACCATTTGAATCCCTACTTTGATATCTCCAAGTAACATAGTCTACAACAAAAATAAGATGATGAGAGCTGGTACCATCAAGTGCCAACCCCTTTTCATCTTCCAATTCTTCAATAACCCCTTCGATAATGACTGTTATATAAGAATTTCTTACATTTCCACTTAATCCCAGCTTTGCTTTTACTAAACCTAATATAATTGATACATCCATTGTATCAGCTCCCTTTATGCCGTCTTAGTAACCGTTACGGTGTATATTCTTTGAGTCGTTCCGTATTTAACTGTTATTTCTACAGTATTTTCGCCTGCTTCCCATATGGCAGCTGCTCCATTGGTGTGTGCTTCATCATTTACTTTTATAGTAATCTGCGCGCCCGATTTAGCTGCAGTCGCAGTTATGGTATTTGTTGCATTTGCTGTTTCAGTATCATAGTTTGTCGTTGCTCCCGAAAATACCGGAGTCAACGTCAAACTACCTATCGTTAGCCCCGATAGGTAGGCATCTAAAAATTTGCGTTATCGGATGCAAATGCAATAGTGGTTGCCGGGTCCTGGTTGTTGATATTGGCAATAACAAAGCCTTCACCAAAGATAGGTTGTCCGTCATATCTAGCTGTGCCTTTGAACACTGTGTTGTCTTCAATAAACTGTACATGTTCTGATTGTGCAAGCTGAATTCCGGCGCGTTCTGCCAACAGATAAAGCGAGCCATATCCACCAATGATGTCATTATCAGGTATGAATTCCAGGATTTCTATTGCTCCGCCTATTATCGGCATTGTTTGGGTTTGTCCGCTAACAATAGCTCCTGCTGCATTAATTACAAGTGCCTTAGCCTGCAATGATGCAAATGTCTTGCTGTTCATAGCCCAAAATTTATCACCTGTACTGTAGTTAGCTTTAACGACTCCGAGTGCTAGAATCAATGCGCTATAGAACTGTTCTGCAGTTAAGCTTGCAACCGCAAATTTCTTAATATTAGAGGTGTGTAGATCTGTCCATGTTGGATATTTTGCTCCCCAGTATGAAGGTTGTGCTGATTGTGCTAGTCTGGTTACTATTCCAACAGGCATTTTTGTTCCTGTACCATAAAGAATAGCTTTATCGACTGCATAGCCGATACTTTGGCTTATAGCGTCCATTATCTCGTTTAAAAGATTGATGTCGCTGTCTTCTAGTGTCGCATTGCATACCGCTACAAAACCGCCTACTTTATAGCCGTCAACTTCAATCTGGCTGAAAGAGATAACTAGTTCATTTAACTTGGCACATGCTTCTGTCCATACTGCTTCAGGAATTGCGCCCATTATATTTTGTCTTGCAGTACCAGGTACCAGCCTTAATGTTACTCTCTTAATCAGCTTGCTATATCTGTGTAAGTTATCTCTCAGTAATCCAATTAACACGTCCGGAATCAATAATTCGGCGTTTGTCACTGCTCTGTTTTGATTTTTTAAGTCCCTTGCTCTTGCAAGAAATTCTTTTACTTCATCTCTTGCAACTAAAGTTTCTACAGCTTCTCTAGTCATGTTTCCATAAAACTTTTGTCTGTTCATACTCATTCCCTCTCCTCTGTTTTCTATGATTTTATTTTCTTTTCTTTCCTCTTTTTTGGGGTCTTTGCTGTTCAACTCCGATAGCTCAGCCTCCAAGTCAGCGATTTCAGTTTCAAGCTTGCTTTTCTGCTCACTTAATTCTGTCTTTTCTCTCTCAAGCTCGGTTACATTCTCTTCTACAAGCGAAACCTCTTCGTCTGCTTCTGCCTCTTCCAGTGCCGTTTCGAGTTCTGCTTCTCTTGTTTTTAAGCCCTCCTCCTGCGTAAGTAATTCTGCAAGACTCGTTTTCCTCTGTTCAATTTTTTTATTAAGCATTAATTGTTTTAGTGCCATTTTTCAACCTCTCTTTCAATTGCTTTTTTCTTTGTTCAAGTTGTTTTTCCTTGTACTGTTCAACTTCTCTTTGCCTTGCCTGTACTCCCGTTTCCTCATATGCAGGGAATGTGCATACAGAAACTTCGTGCAAATCAATTTCCTGGATTGTCCATTTAACAGTACCATCGTCTTTCCAGTCTGTTTCTTCTTTCAGAATATTAAATCCAAAGCTGCATTGATCTACGTCGCCGCGTTTTACTCTTTCATGCAGATTTACCGCATCGGTGTCATTTGAGTTGATTTTTATGCGTCCCCATAAGCCGTGGCTATCTGCTTTAAGCTCGAGCGTATTCGCTTTATTTCTGCCGAGCACCAATGTTGTATCGTGATTTATGAGTGCCCTAATATCATTGCCAAGAGTATTGTCAAAGGCCCCCGGTGCAATTTCTTCAAAGGCCCCGGGCCATAATTCAGTTTGTATTCCGAATACAGAAAAATATCCTTCTATAAACAACTCTCCTGAGTTTTCCTCTGTTCTTGTGACTTTGAAATCAGTTTGAAAGCTTCGAGTTTGATCTACTGTCCTGCATCTGTTTCCGGCTTTATCTTTACTCATCTGCACCACCTCCTTGTATTAATTTTTTTTGGTCTCCTATCATGCCTCTCGGTATGTAGTTTTCAAGTATAATCAATTCGTCCAATCCTTCTTTTGGCGAATCGCCTATCAGATTCAGTACGTCATTGCCGGTGTAAATTCCTCTGATATACAGGTCCATTCCCATAGTTGCAAGGTCTTTCGTGTCATACGCCATCAAACTTTTAGCATTGCATTTAAAATACCAATCGGGATTAAGTATCAGTCCTTTCGTTAGAACCTGCTGGAACATATCTGCAATACCTTTTATTCTTGTGCGTATAAAGTTGTTGTACTCTTCCTTACTGAATGTCCCTACTCCCAATAAAAAAGCTGGGATATCCAATATTCCAGCTACTGTTCTTTTATCCAGTTGTACAGCATCATTTATTGCCAAATCATTTAAGCTTAAAGGTTTTACTTGATCTACTTTTATAAGTTCTGCAGGTATAACCCACGGCTTCCCGCCACCTGTATCATCAACATATCTTTTTAACACCTCTTCCCTTCCTTCGGGACTTGACATTTCTTCTGTCATAGCATCTACGGAAATAATGACGGAAGGTTTCCATTTATCTGACATAAAGGCATTTTTTGTTTTTGATGCCTGCTTCAAGTTGCTTATTATATCTTTCAGTACAATCCGGTAACCTGTTCCCCTCCAAGGCTTTTCAGGGTCAGGATTGATTACGAAATGGAGTATTTCGTCATGATTGTACAATTTACTGCCATATCTTACTTCGTATCCATCTTCTGTTTCATTAAAGCTAACGGCAGAAGGTTTCAATGGTATAAGTTCCTGAATCAATCCGTTTTCTATCTTTGGATATACAATGCTGTTACCGTCACCCGGCAGAAGCATTGCATAGATTATGTTGTATACCCATGTTTTTCTTGTCATCAGCTTGTACGGGTTTATATCAATTTTTCGCGACAATTCATTTTTCACCCTCACATCGCCGTTTTCTCTATTTTCCATGAGATGTATTGTCATGCTTGATACAAGGTCCGCAATTTTACTGACTGCGATTTTCACTTCCGGATTGTCGGCTAATCTTGTGTACCCCGGCACGCAGAGAGTATCGTGCGCATCTGTTGTAAGGAACCACCCTACTGCTGTTGAGGGCTCTGCTCTTGTCTTTATTTTTTTACCACTTCTTTTTTTGCTCACATTTTCACCCCTTTAACTTTTTAGCCACGCATTTGCTGATTCTGATTTTTCCATATTTTCTATTAACCTTACTGCACCGAACACAGCAACATCAAACAAATCTATTCTTAACTCTGTCATTATTTTTTCATATTGTATCATATCATCTGTCTTTTCTGTTCCAAGCACATTTTGAACGCAGTATTCAAAAGCCGATGAATGCAAATAATAAAATTGTTCATCCTTGACATGCTTTTCTATTCGTCTAAACCCTTGTGATTTCTTCCAGTGATATTGTGGCTCGTCAATAATATTAAAACCTGCTTTTTTCATGCCTAAGAAGAATTCTTTACCAAATTTCTTATCAAATCCAACCTGCTTTATTTTGAATCCCATCTTTTTCATTTTAATGAACCAATTTATAATATCTGAATAATTTACTGTTGGTGTGTTGCACATATCAAGCCAACCGTCATCCTGCCAGCCAAACAACGGTATTGAATCTTCCTCTGCTTTCTGCTGTGCTGCAACTATAGGGAACCAGGCATGTGTAATTGCTATATCCACACCTTTGTAATTTCCATACAGCCCGCTGGCTGTGAGGTCATGCATCTTTGACAAGTCAGCTCCGCCATACCAATCTATTTTTAGCCTGGCAAGCTCCTCGAAAGTCCAATTGTACTTTCTATCGCTTGTTTTGAATTCCTCTATATTGAAATATGCTTTCATTGCAGATGTGTAAACATTCAAGCTCTTTGCAAGAAAATCTTTCCTCTGCTGCGGATCTTTCTCTGCCTGCATTGCGTCATTCATAATGTCATCGGGTCGTATTGTTACGCCATATCCAGGATTGGCCATTTGATGTACTAAAGGATTTGTATAATCAACTTTGCCGTTCTTGCCTTCTGGAGCCTTAGCGATAAAAACATAATACTGCTCATCTATCACTGTGCCAGCCAATATCTTCATACAGTATTGCAGCCTTCTGTAACAAAATGAATTCATGTTGTCACCTGCAGTAGTTATACCTATCATCAGTTTATTTGTGTAAGCCTTCATAGCTTCTTTTATGATGTTGTACTGCTTCGGTTTTGTGTATGCATGAATTTCATCTGCTATTGCAAGATTGCAGTTAAAACTGTCCTGACTGTCTGAGTTTGCTGCTAATGCCTGAATGAATATTGAACCGCCGTCCAGTTCGCCTTGTATGCTGTGTTCCTGATTATTGTCTATTATTCTGAAACTGTCCTCTTCTCCCATATACTTCACGTTGAAGTTTATGAAGTCGAAACTTTCAAGAGATTGCTTTAATGCGTTTGCTGTTATGTAACATTTTGCGCCGGACTTACGATAATAAATTGACAGAGCCCACGAAAGAGCGGCGGCAAATGTAGTCTTAACATTTTTTCTGGGTACATAAATGAAAGCTTCTTTGTACTTTCGAATAGTGGTGCCAGCATGATAAAATCCCATGATGTTGTAAACCGCAAACTTATGCCATGGAAGTAATAAAAAAGGCTTACCTCTCATAGGTTCGCCTTGCAAGTTCTCTCCTTGTGCATGTACAAAGGTTCTTTCGATTATACCAATTACTGTTTCTGCCGGTTTAGGGTCAAAATAATATGCCGGATTCTCCAGGTCCCGGAAGAATCTCTCACAACCTTGTTTCTGCTCTTCATTTGCGGGAAGTTTCCCGCTTATTATGTCTTTCGCATATTGAAAGACTAAGTCATGATTTGGAAATTCACTCACAGCTTAGACAACGCCTCAACTAATGCTGATTTTTTAGGGACCTGTATTTTAACAGTATCAACAGCCTTGGGGCTTAAGCATAATCTGTCTGAATAGGTTATTATATCCTTCCTGAGACTTTCAAGTGTAGCTACAATAGGAGCTTTCTTTGTCCCTCCCTGCATGGTCTCAACTTCAAAATTGTATCCTGAATCTTTAAATTTTTCAGTGAGGATAAAATACTGTTCTCGGAGTTCTGAATATATATCGATAATAGGGTCATACTCAGGCTTATATACGCCTATTTTTTCCATGTCTTTGATTGTCTTTTTTCTTATTCCGTCATAAGTTATAGCTTTTCCTGCCACAGTAAAATCACCTCCCAAAAAATATTTTTAAAAAGTCGCTCTATTGGAAATGCCTTCCCCCTTCGGTCCTAGCGTTTATAATTTAATCAATTAAATGGTGGGGGGATATATTCTATTCACCCATTCAATTCCTTTTGCTGTCAGCTCATCAGTATTTCTATCATGCATTTCGTTATGACATTTATTACATAAACTAATTAAGTTCTTACTGTCATATATTAATTCTGGATAATTACTTGCTGATTTAACATGATGTACCGTTGTTGCTTCTGTGGTCCTTCCATATCTCTTACATTCTCTGCATAGATATTCGTCACGTTTCAATATTACATTTCTTTTCTTTAACCACTTACTATTTTTATAATTCATATAACCACCTGCGATAAGAGCATACACTCGTTTTGTTTCATAGCTGTTTCATTTTCCTGTTAACTCTTTTATATTTGTCATGCCTCATACATTCTCTAATATCTTTGTACTTATCATGCTCAAACTCTTCTATCTCACATGTCTTATATCTATCACAAGCAGGATTACCTACTTTACATAAACATATTAGATAGTCTTTATTCCATCTGGTATAGCATTTGTATTTCATATCCCACCCCAACCCCTATGCAGTCTAATTCATATCTGCATCGTCACAAATAAAAAAGTGAAATTCCTATACTGCATGCTTCCTGAAAAGGTCGTAATTCATATAGTGCATTCACTTTGCTGTTGTATTAAAAAAAGAACCCTGTTAGGAGTTCTTTAATCTTCAATCAATTTATATTTTACAAGTATATCGTGTAAAGCCTCATCGGCGTCGGCTTTTATATCGTCAATTATGCTTCTGTCTACATCGGGTAATGAAAGATTTAATATTCCTTGTAATTCGTTAATAAACTCGCCACAGATGTTACTATAATCCATTTTACAACCCCCTATAATTTTTTACCAATATTATACCTCTGAAAACATTTCCTGTCTACAGCATTCTACAGTAAAAGACACCCGATTCAAAGGTATCTCATACATAGGAGAAGAAAGAAATTAAATTACTAACCTAGATGTATTATAACCTTATTTCAGATTTGTATTCAATGTAAAAGACACCGCTGGGGGAAGCAGCGTCTTTATAGGTCTATCCATTCACTTAATTCATTGGAGGATTTACAATGTTAAGTATTAACTTGTTCTATCTGAATACCAATCAGGTAAGCAGCCGCCATATTCTTCTCTTAATAATTTGCGTTTTTCTTTTAATTTTCTCACTGCCGGGATTAACTTCTTGATATTTTGATTTATTAAATCATCAGTAATTCTTACTACTTCCCAATCCGTTCCGAGATTTAGTAATATCAAGTTATCTCTTAAATTTTCTCTAATAAGTTTATCTTTAGTGTGATATAATTTACCGTCAACTTCTAATAACACCTTTTCGTCATCTAATATGAAATCAACCTTATACCTTGTCCCGAACTTTACTTGGTGTCTATAATTGATATTATTTTTTTCTAGTTCAATAGCTGTTATTATTTCTTCTGTACTATCAAACCAACCATTTTTATGTAGTTTTTCATGAACTTTATCAATAGCATCCTTGTATTTTCCGTTAATAATTATGTCCATTCGTTCTAACCGTTTAATAGCTGTCACAAACTTCTTTTCTTTTAATTCGTAATTATTGTCAATTCTGTCTGCTTTGTCCGAAAGATGCTTTTCTAATTTGCACTCTTTGCAAGTATATTTTTTGTTTCTCAAATAACTAAACGAAAATACTTCGTTTCCACATAAATGACATTTTGGATAATACACATTGTTGCCGTTATTTTGTTTTACGATTTTAATTCCATCTTCTGTCGCTTCTCTGTAACTCATTTCATACCCGCCTTTCGTATAAAAATCACCTTTAAAAAAATAAGTATTTGGAAGTACTAAGGCTTGTACTTTTCAGGAGCTACCCTATCCAAACACTTCTGATGAAACCATAATAACATATTGACAAGGTGCTACTACTGCAAACTTTTATTAAAATTTATTTTCTTAATCCTCTCTCAAATGCAAATATATTCCTTGCCTTTTTAAGGTAATAATATACACTACGCTCACTTGCCGGTATTTGGATGCTTGCTTTTTGTGTTCTCATGGAAATATCATTTTTCTCAAGCTCTTTATGCGGTCTTTCGAAATATACTAACTCAACTGCTTGTCTCTCCCACATATGTAATTGTATCATTGTCTTTTCCACAGCCAGTATGTCCCATAATTCGGCTTGCTTCTGCCTTAAAATACCTTCAGCATACATAATAGCCTGTTCAGTTGGTTTAGATATACCTG
>DAMBZP010000011.1:69005-78770 GCA_032059885.1 Sedimentibacter sp. | reverse complement strand
CCTGTTCCACCTGACTGTTGCCTACGTTGATACTCTTCAAGTGCTTCCTGGTAATATCTCTTTTCTAAATCTTCTTTATGTGGTTTCCCCATGAATGCATAATATCTGAATGCTTCTGTTGCATAATCTCTTATATGATCTTTCTTCAACTTACCCCCTCCTTAGTCCTTTTCTCTTTTTCCGGCTTCACCCTCGAATTTTTCTATCGTAATGAATCTTTTGTCACATTCAAGGCATTTTCTTCTGCGCCTTACCTCTGTTCCGTCTTTGGTTTCTCTACTGTCTATTACTGTTGTAAAGTAGTTGTTACAGAATGGGCATTTCATTTTCTTCCTCCCCATATTTACATAAATCTCTTTCATCAACTATTTCTCTAAAGTATGGTGATTGTTCATTATTACATCTTTTACATTCATCAAACATCGTTTCTTCTGCATGTTTACAGTTTAAACAAGATTTCACTTTGATACCTCCAATAACTTTGGATTTTCGTATGCGTTTCCGATAATTTCTGTTAACTCTATTCCGTTACCGGGTCCGAAGTTACGCTCTATATCTTCAAAAGAATAGTATTCTTTCATATTTTTTATATATCTGAAAGCCCATTTTGCTTTTTTAGGATGCCATTCTACTTTGTAGTTATCGAGGTCTTCTTGAAGTTTTACAATATCGCCTTCATAAATTTCTTTGCCATTCTTGTCTTTAAAACCTGTATATTGCATAACATTAATATGTGATTGATATGCTAACGAAATGCCTTTTTTGCCATAATCAGGGCAATTCCATGTACAAGGGCTTATAGCTAACACATCAACATTAAACATTTTATTTCCGTCCCATGCTCTAAATTTAATATCTCTATTCATCACTCAACACCCTTTCAACTTCTTTCAAGAGTTTATCAAGCTCATTTTGAATATAGTCTATAATTCCTTGATAATACTCTTTGTTTAAACCTTGCTCCCTATCTTCCGGTGCCTTATTTCTAAGTTCTTCATAATACTTAATTTGTCGCTTACGGTTGTTAATTTCCCTTAAAGCCCAATTTTCATACGGTTCAGATGAAAATGTAATACTGTAATCAATTGTATGAACAAAGAACTTTCCACAATTACTGCACTCTTCAACAGTTTCTTCATCTTGACCTTTATAATCCTCTCCCTCTATGTGATTTTCATATCCGCAATAAGGGCAAACCGCATCACTATTTCTAAAACATTTTATATCGTCATATTCGACTTCTTTAATTTCTCTATCCATTTCATTCCTCCCATATCTCAATTAAAATATCTTTTCCGTCATAAAATTTCTGTCTTACTTCTGTAACATACTTTCTTTTATCATCTTCTATCAGATAACCTTTTAAGCCATCCACAAGCATTTTAGTAAGATATCCATGATTATCACAATCAAGATTACTGTTGTAGCTGATACTTATTACTACAGGCTTTTTAAATAGCTTTTTAGGTATGTGTTGAGTTAACATAGAGTAATACATCAATTCATGTATTTCTTTAGCTTGTTTCTGCCTTTTAGCCCAGTGTATGCCTTTGTAGATTTCATTCAATCCATACTTGCCATCTACTTTTAAAGGTATTGTAAATTTAATCAATTAATCATCTCCTAACCTTCCTGCCCATTGCTCTGCCATTGCCTTTGCTATGCCAGGAAAAGTTTTTGCTCTGTTTTTCTGCCTTTCCTTTCCGCCCTTGTTATACCAATTCCCGGGTACTTTGCAATTTGTTGTTGGTTCAACGACATCAGTGGGTATTAGTGGTTGTAAGCCCTTTAACCATAATTGTGTACGTTTCTTGGTTGGATGTCCAAATTGGTACGGCTGAATTACTTGGCTACACTTTGGAAGCTCATATACTCTACTTGGCGTTGGGTTTTCAATAGCTATCCTTTCGCAATCAGCATTATAAAACATCATGAAAAATTCTTTAGCTTCCAATCCTTTTTTATACCGTTCATGGTTAAGTTCATGGTTTCTCCATAAATGGCAAGCTCCAGCATTGCTTAAATACGTGCAAGGCGGAAAAGCTATAATCATATCCCATTTTTCTTTCAGGATGTGGTAGGTTTCATCCACAGTAGTAAAATTGATATAATCTTTATATCCATATCCATTGTCCCCAGGTCCTAAAACCTTCAATACATCCTGCTGTATATGCCATTCCGGATATCCTCCGCTACATGGCTCTATATCACAACTGTAAGCCTCATGTCCTAATTTTCTAAGTTCTATTGTTACTGCTTGGCTTTCTTCGCAAGCTACTAATATTTTCATATTTCATTACTTGGAGTAAACACGTGTTTATTGTCCGGACAAACCTCTTTACTCCTTTCGATTTTATTTATATTTTAAACTCTGCATCAAATAAAGCCTCAAACATTACCTTAGAACTCTCAAGATTTTTAATCCATTTGTCAACATCTTCTTTTGTTTTCATTTCGGGCCAATGTCCACCAACAACTTTAATCTCGCATTTTTCGTATTGTTCAATAAAATAATCTTCAATTTCAGGTGCTATTTTATATATTGACATATTGCCTCCTGTTGTTAAAATGGCATATCCTCATCATCCGCTGGTGTAAAAATATCCTCGTCCCCACTCGGAAAACCATTATTCTGTGGCTTAGCTTGTCCTTCGTTCTTGCCGCTGATAAATTCAACCCTATCCGCAATTACATCTGTTGTGTAGCGTTTTGTGCCGTCTTGAGCTGTATAACTTCCAGTGTTTATTCTGCCGTGAATCGCGCATTGACTGCCTTTCGAAAGATAGTTAGCTGCGCTCTCGGCTTGTTTCCCGAATACAGTTATATTTATAAAATCAGCTGTTTGTTTACCTTGCGCCTGCGCTTCTTGTTTCTTATCTTTTGACATTTCTCTATCTACTGCTAAGGTCATCTTAGCTACTGCTAACCCTGTTGAAGGTACAAAGCTTAGTTCAGGGTCTTTTGATAATCTGCCTATTAAAACTACGCTATTCATTATTACCTCCTATCAACTGTTCTATATTAATCTGATTTTCTTCTTCAATAGCAGCCTTACAATTCTTAACCGCTTGATTGTAATAACTTTCTTTTAGTTCTATTCCCACGGCTCTACGACCCGTTTTCAAGGCTACATATGCTTCGCTGCCTATTCCAAGGAATGGAGTTAACGCTATATCTCCTGGATTGGTCCATAATTCCATAGCTCTTTCTATAACTTGTAGTTGTAGCGGACATATATGCCTTTCGTCTTTTTCTTCTCTTGCATCAGTTCGGTTCAAAGTTAAGCTTTGGTCTATGTCCATCCATACAGGACTTGCATATCTACGCCATACTTGATGAGAATAAACCGGGTCTATTTTAGCCATCGAGATATCTCTGTGTTTTCGGCTATCTTTAAGCGTTGGTTCCTTCCTTGGAGCATCAGGCTCATCTTCACCTATATATCTTGTAAAGCCATTTGGATGCTTAATAGGTTCTTCATTGTCTCCGGGTTTCCTCATAGTAATCAAATAATCCGGAAGCCCATTTCTGCACATTGCCGAGTCCTTACAGAGTTGTTTGTGCATTAAGCCTAGTGCTTTTGTTCTTGTCGCTTCAACCAACGGGTCTTTCCAAATTGCCACCCTTGAATGATATATAAAACCGCATTCCTGGAATAACCTGATTAAATCACCCGGGAAGTCTTGAAGCCCTATAACTCCGTCCCGTTCTTTCATAAGCGGAATATCCATACAATGCACGCTCATCAATCGGCCAGGTTTTAATACTCTGAAAAGTTCAACCGCAATGAATTTGAATTGTTGAAAAAACTCTTCATTTGTCCGGCAGTTTCCTAAATCTCTATCACTGTTTGAATAAGTATATAGACTTGCAAACGGCGGGCTGTATATCTCAAAATGTGCGCTGTTATTCGGTATATCTTTTAATATTTCACAGCTATCGCCATTATAAAGGCTCATTTTGTCTGTTATATATTGATTATTGACATTCATTAAATCACCTCTTTTAACCAACTAGGAATTATTATTTCTTGTTGTGGTGTGTAATCTATTACATTCCTTGTTGTATTCTTTATTTCATTTTTAAGTATTTCAGAGGTTAGTGCTACCATGTTACTTGACATCTTCTGTGCCTGTTCTTCTTTTCTCTTGATGTTTTCAAGTACGCTTACTTCCTTTTCAGAAATAACAACATGAACATTAACTTCTTTAGTTTGTCCAAATCTATAGCATCTTCTTATTGCCTGATAGAATCTTTCATAACTGTCTGACAATCCACAAAATATCATGTTGTTACAGTTCTGCCAATTCATTCCAAATCCTGCTATCTTCGGTTTAGTGACTAAGTATTTAACTTTACCTGTTGCAAATCCTATCAAGGCATTTTCTTTATGTTCCGGCTTATCGGGACCTTTTACCTCCACTGATCCTTGAATAGTTTTTTTTAGTGCTGCGCTTTCGTTGTCGTATTCGCACCATAGCAAGCAGTTTTCCATGTCCTGAACTAATTCAACCGCTTTATTAACTCTGTCTAGTAAACTTTCTTTTCTTGCTTCTCTTCTTTCGTCTAATGTCTGAGCCGGCAAGACTATAAACATATCTTCAGTGTTAGGGCTTTCAACAAAGTGAATTTGAATGTTTAAAGCAGGTAATTTATATTTACTTCCGTCGTATCCTAAATCTTCAGGATTTTTCACTACCATAGCCCATGATGCAATCCACTTCCAGAAATCATTCTCGGCATGTCCCTTTAATCTCCATTTTGCTGTATCTCCACTATCATGCACAAAAAATGTTGCTAGCATTTCTGTCCTTGACATTACCCCTAAGAATTCCGCATGATTTCCTAACTCTTTGTAGTCATTTGGGGCTGGTGTTGCTGTGCAAGCTAACTTATATTCAGTAAATCTGAATAAGTTAATCATTTGCTTCGTTGTTTCTCCTTCGAAGCTCTTAATAATTGAACTTTCATCAAGGACCACTCCCACAAATTCATTAGGATTAAAATGCTGAAGCATTTCATAATTTGTTATATTAATTCCGTCCTTAACATCTCCTTGAGTTCTACAACTTGTTGCCTGTATTCCAAATTTTAATCCTTCCCTTACTGTCTGCTTGCTTACGGCCAAAGGAGCTAATATTAATACTTTTCCTCCGGTGTATTTGCATATTTCATCTGCCCAGGTTAATTGAATTATTGTCTTTCCTAACCCTGTATCTAAAAACATTGCTGCTTTACCTTTTTTCAATGCCCACTTAACAATATCTCTCTGAAAGTCAAACAAATATATATTGCTTGGCTCACAGTCAAATCCAGTAGGCTTTATAACTACTTGTTTGTTTTTTAAAAACTCTTCGTATGTCATTTGCCCTCCTTCTTAAACTTTTCCTTTAATTCAAGCATTTTTCTATCCATGCTCTCACCCTCGATTTCTTCTATAATGTTCACATTTTCAAAGTTAAAAAGGTGCTGGTCTCCGTTACCTGTCTTAATTAATACGGCATTTCCTTCCTGTACTATTTCAGCAACGTTGTAGAAATTTCTGCTTGTTGATACAGTGTTGAACCATACTTTTATTGTTGAGCCATCAAATAATGCTTTCGTTTTCTCCTCCCGCTAAATAAATTGTTTCCTTTTACTCACCTCATAAAATCTATGCATGGACATTTAACCATTGTTTCTATGAAAGTTTTTATACTTTAGGTATCTTTGCTTGTCCGAGGACAAACTTTCGTCTATGGCTTTAAAAAGGACTAATCTTTTTTCAACCTGTAATTATTTTTTATGTCATTTTGTATTTCAAACAGATAATTCTTGCACATTTCATAGATTCTACTGCCAATGGCTTCGTCAAAATTCAATAAATCCTCTATCCCATATTCGCTTGAGACGATTATTGGCAATCTGTTTATGTAACGGTGGTTGATAATCTCAAACATGATGTTTTTATCCGAATCCGTTGTCTTACCTTTTAACATGTCATCAATGAGCAGAACCTTTGCGTTTTGGAATCTCTCAAGCTGCTTGCGGTAATATTCTTCATCCTTGATATTCTGTTTTAAGCTTGTAACTGTGTCTCTATAGCTGAAATATACAACTGTTACTTTCTTTTTCTGTAAGAGATTTAATCCCAAGGCTATTGTTAAATGACTTTTTCCACTTCCAACTTGTCCAAGCAAAGCTATTGAATTTTGTCGCTCGTTTACTATCTTTGAGAAGTTACGAAAATACTTTTCTGCAATAGCTTTCATCTGTTTTGAGTTATCGTTCCACTCCTGGAAGTTTGAAAATGTGTAATTTTCATCCTTGATGCCGCTATTCTCAAACATCAGTAACGCTTCTTTGATCTCAAAGCATTCACATCTTTTAAAGTCATTTCCACTAATCAGCCATCCTGTATCCTTGCATTTGTCACACTCATATTGGCTCGTCTCCGATGTCGTCTGTCGATTCTCTTGTATTCTTTTCACCGCATTTTTTAGGTGTAAACTGAATTCTGTTTCCGTATTTTCCAACATTCTCACCACCCTTATTTATATATCCCTTGTCTTGTTCTCTTGACAGCCAACTATTCATAAACCGATTTATCCCTTTTTTTGTCTTACGTTTAGTTGGATTAGCATTTAGCCAACCTTTCATATTTCGCAACTCTTGTTCAATATTTACAACTGGGTAAAGTTCTTTCCAAGCCTCAACTTCACTTTCTTTGACTTCATGCTCCGTCTTGTCATTTAGCGGTAAAGATATAAAAATTTTATCCGCTTGCATTTTCTCCGGTACGGAGGCTTTTGGCTCCGTGCATATATCTTTATTATTAATATTCTTATTACTATTCTTATTACTTTCTTCCATTGTTGCCCTTTGTTTGCCCTCCGTTTGCCATTTGTTTGTCTTCTGTTTGCCCTTTTCCAATTCGTCCAATTGATATTTTGTGTAATTTTCAACGGTTATCAATGTAAATTTGTTTGTCGCTTTTGTGCTGATTTCTCCTGATGATTTTAGCTTATCTAACGCTACTCTTGTTTGCTTTACAGATAGATGAACTTCGCTTGATAACTTCTCCAAACTTGTTACTCTTTGCCCTACTTCTATCATCATGCCCTGCCATTGTTTAGGTTTGTAATTGACAGTTAATAATAAGTGGATAAACAATGTTTTAACATTAATATCATCGTACCATTCCCAACTAACAAGGCTTCTGAATAATTTTATGTATCCACTTACAAGCAATACATCACCGCCTTATTGTCTTTGTTTTCTACGGTTAAATATAATTGACTTAATGTTATTGAAGACTTCAAATGCAATATTCTCATTGTTGAAAATTTCACTTCCTGTGTATCTCATTACATACATTCCACTTGCTAATATTTCTCTATCCCTTTGCTTATCTTTTTGTGCCTGCTCCTTTGTCTTTTCATGAAAGTCATGTCCATCGCATTCAATAACAAAACTGTAGCCCTCTTTTAACAACTCATCCCATATAGTTATTAAGAAATCTGCTCTGTAGTTGCTATTTTTATTTTTTATAACATATTGACGATGCACTTCTATTAAATCAATACCATTGCAAAGACGGTCATTGACTGCGTGATAACTATTTTCATATTGGCTTAATCTTAATGCCATTATTTGTTCAATAGGGCTTTCGCAATCTACCAAACTGCAAATCAATTCGAGCTGTTTTTCTTTTATAATTTCATCAAATATAGCTTTTGTGGAGTCACACAATGTATTTATGTTTTCAGTTAAACTTCCTATGAGATCGCCGTCTTCGTTTTCTAATATTTTTATAAATTTATTAGCATTATTCAATCTATCACCTTCCCCACCGTTCTTTTAATTGCTCTATTTCCTTTGGTGTCATAGTACATATATTTAATTCCTTACACTCGCTTACTATGCCGTCTATCAAGATAGCCATTTCTTTTGTGTCATATTCCGAACTACCCATGAACACTTTTATATGTGTGAAGTTCTTTCCGTTCACTATTCCATGTCCAAATTCTTCAGCATATTTAATGCTTTTAAGGAATACTGGAACAGCTTCATCAATAACACTCACTACACTGCTTTGACCGTATTTTTTAAGCATGTTTATGTAGATTTCATCCTTGGACGCTCTGAGTACATTAGCTATCTCTGTAATTAGTTTCCATGCGTAGGCGTTGGCGTCTAATGAACGTTTTTTCTTCTTATGATCTATCTTAGCCACTTTTATTTTTTCGTCATTTAAGAGTGTATTCAATGGTTCTATGTTGTTTTCTTCTTGCTTGGGAACTACAAGCATTATATTGTAGTCCCCGTTCAATTCTCTTGTTATTTTTCCTTTAGTGAAAGTAAGCTCCGTACTAATCACCTACCTATAGTTTTTGCCGAATATCCTCATGAACTCTTCAAAGGAGAAATGTTTCTCAAATTCAATCTGCGCTAACTGTTTTATGCGGAGATCTAATTCTTTATTGTGATGAACTCCTGAAGGTCCAGTATGGCAATTCATGCACAGAGGAACTTTCATTCCATGTTTCTCGGATTGCTTTCTGTTGGCAGTGCCAAAGAATACATGATGCTCCCGAAGATTTTGAGTGGCACCACATATAAAGCAATGGTCCCAGTCGGCAGTTATTACGCTATTCTTTTTCATGAGATTCACCATCTTTAAGTTTTAATAATTTTTCATACCCTTTTAAAAGTTGATTAAATTCAGCCTTTGTTAATAAATCAGGTGTTTCTTTATGATATTTACTTTCTATCTGCTTAAAAATAGTTGCTTTACTGTATCCTGCTTGTGTTGCTGTTTCAAATAGTTTTAAAATATCTTCATTTGTCACATCTTCGGTTTGATTAGTTATATCGCTGTCTGAATTATCATCAATGCAGAATAATCCGTTTAAAGCATATTTTCTTGCATAGCTGCTTGCTGCACCTGTTATCTGACTGCCGTCCATTCCTTTTTTAGCTTCTTCTTCTCTTGCAAAAGCCGATGCACTCGTTTTTTCTGCTGTCTCTACATCAATTAATGTTGCTGTGGCCTGAATGTAAAACCGTTCACCTTCTTTTATTAATTGGTCGTGTAGTTGAAGCACTAAACCCTCTTTTTTTAACAGAGGCTTAACAGCTTCGAGTATATTTTCACAACTTCTGTATTTATATTTGCCAAATGTATTATATTGTCCTTTGGGAGCTTTTAACTCAGCTTGTACATTTAAAAGTTTATTGAAAATGTTCATTATATCTATTTATCCTCCCTTCAACTTCGTTTTTCTCACGTTCTAAAAACCGTTTGTGTATCTCTAATTCCTCTATTGTATATTTGATAATTTCTTCGTCACTGTCATTTGCAACATCTTGAAGTCTAAATATCGCAGTTTGAACATTATTAATATCTTCTTCAAGTTGTCCTAACTCTTCTTCTAAATCATCTGTGCCTTGTAGGTATTCTTTGTATGTCATTGCTCATCACACGCCACAAATTTGTTATTTTTCAGCATATAGAATGTATTTTCTTTGATTCTCTTGCCGTCTACTTTTGTAGATTTAACATTCTTTAAATGCCATTCATAGTTTTCACATATCCACTCAGCAAGAACTATATAACAACCTAATGCGCCTTTTGCTTTTGATTCTATTCCTATAGCCATTGCAATACTTTCCTTGCCTTCAACTGTGGCAGCACTTCGGTCTCCTGTGTTAGTGGCAGCACTTCGGTATCCTGTGTTAGTGGCAGCACTTCGGTATCCTGTGTTAGTGGCAGCACTTCGGTCT
>DAMBZP010000011.1:487-68905 GCA_032059885.1 Sedimentibacter sp. | reverse complement strand
TCTCCTGTGTTAGTGGCAGCACTTCGGTATCCTGTGTTAGTGGCAGCACTTCGGTCTCCTGTGTTAGTGGCAGCACTTTGGTCTCCTGTGTTAGTGGCAGCACTTTGGTCTCCTGTGTTAGTGGCAGCACTTCGGTATCCTGTGTTAGTGGCAGCACTTCGGTCTCCTGTGTTAGATTCCTTTGCATTTTTCCAGTCGATATTAGATTTTATGTACTCAACTCCTGCAGCAATTAGTCCTGGAATGCCTATTTCCGCTTTTATCTTTATCTTTGAAGCAGCAACCTTAGTATCTCTGTAGTCACCGTCAAGTTTTCCATCTCCTTCAACTTCACAATACCTACTATCTGCCGGGGGATAATATCCAAACACATCCAAAGGATTTTCACAGAAATGGAATCCTTTTTTACAGCATACAGCATCTTTTTCTTCAAAATCCTTACCTACTTCATACTGAAAACCTCTGCATTTTAAATCTTTATCAAATCCTTTATATCCCTTCATTTATTTATCCTCCGCTATTTTATTTTCATCACCTTCAAACAACAATTCATCTGTTATGCAGAAAAAATTCAATCCGCTTATAACGCTCGTATATTTATATTTAAAATCATGCGAAAATTTTTCTATTACATAATCTTTTCCTTTTATCATTGTGGCGAAATCTTTTTCACCGTAAAATTGAAAAGCTTCTTTTTCTGTACCTATTCCTGAAATATTTATAATACTTTGTTCTCCTGCTTTTAAGGTTGCTACTCTTAAATCAACTGCAGCATCAATTAATTTATTTAAGTCTTGCATGTTTCCTCCTTTTAGTGCTATAATGCACTTGAATAGTTATTTTTTTTATCGCCTGTTGCAGCAGGCTTCTTTTTTATTTAACCCTCTTTTTCTAAGCCAGTAATTTATACTTGAAACATCAACTCCTTCTTTTTCTGCCATTTCTTGTGCATTTAACCCTTGAAGATATAAATTCATCCTCCTTTCGTTTGTTAATTCTCTTGTTCCTAAATTTTTTTCAATGTAATCTGCTATTACTTCAAATCCTTTGTCAGTTCTGTATTTTTCAGGGATTAACTCATCTACTTTTAGCATTTCAATCAGTTCTTCCCTTGTAACATAGCCGTCTTCTCTGAAGATGTTTCTATGGGTACTACAAATAGCTTTTACAGTTGCACTTAATCTCATCTATATAACCCCCAATACACTGCCCAGATGACACAGTTTACTAAGAATCCCTGGACCGCAATTGTTAATATTTCATTCACTGCATCCGGAAGCATCTTCATCCTCCCATTTCAATAATTGTGCACATTCAGGATTTGGACATCTTTTAATCCATGTAAAGTGTTTATAATATCCGTCTTCCTGGCTTTCGCTTAGTCCCATTCCACAAGTAGGACATTTTGCAGGACTCCAATTTTTTATTACTACTGGTTTTGCAACTTGCTTTTCAAGGGTTTGAATCGCTATAATAACAGCCATTTGATATCTTGTTTCGGGACGTATTGCCATTTCCTTTGATATCTCATTTAGAGTTTCTATCGCTTTTTCAATCTCCATTCTGTTCCTCCTTAGTTCTAAAATTTTTTATAAAGAGCCTTATGCTCTTAACTTGCCTCGCGTTTTAAATTGAAAACCTGTGATGTCTCTGCCAATACATTTGCTATTATGCCTTTTAGCTGCTCTTTCTCTTTATTCAACTTTTCAATTTCTAGTTGCAATTCAGAAATTTCCTTTTCCAGTCTCCTGCGTTCAAGTGGATGCATTTTATCAAGCTTTATACCTTCAAGCTCTTGTATATGTTGCTCTGTAAACTTAATACCAGGAACATTGGGACATGGTTTTAATATCCCTTGTTTGCGCTTGTTTTCTACTGAACGAACATCACATTGCCAACGGTCCGCTACATCTTGTTGAGTTAATAATTTAGTTGACATTTCTACCTCCTATACGACATCTTGATATTTTATGAGCATGTCCCTGATAATGGCTGTGTATATCTCTTTTAATTTTTTATCCTGCTCAATTACATCCATATTTCCGGCTTCTTTTATTACGTTCTTCTTAGCCCCAGCTTTTTCTAAACGCTCTTTCAATTTTTTAAGCCTTACCTTTAAATCGCAGCCTGCGCGGGATTCTAATTCTTTGTAAGTATTTGTTCTTAATTTCTGATATCTTAAATCTCCGAATTCCTCAATAATTAATTCTGATTCTGCTAATTTATTAATTGAGGTATTAGCCCATTTGCGCCAATTTTGTGTGTCTACAACAACCGCATCCTGAATGTTCTTTATTTTGTCATTCGTTTGTTCAATAGCCCTTCCTTGTTCTTCAATCTTAAGCTTTACGTTTTTCATTTCCTGCAGGCTTGCAATCATTATGTCTTCTATGCTTGTAGGTACAACCGGGACTTTCGGAAGTTGCTCTTTCACTTTGAAATAGTTGTTAACTAATTCACGCTGCACTTGCCATGCAAGATCATCAGTCAAAGATTTTACTATCATCAGATACCCGCTTTCAGTAATCAATGTTAATCCGTTTGGAGCGGTTATTCCAAACTCTTCTCTTGCTTGGTACGAATTTCGTACTATGTAATCTTCACTCTCAATCATAAATATCTTGTTTTTATAAAAGTTCCTTTTTGCGGTTCCTGGTGTTCTGTCATGGACTGTGTCTATGTCCTTAAAAGTTACTACCCTTTGCCCTTTGTATTCTTTTACTATTAAACTTTGATTATTGATTTGTAATTCATTCATCTTTGGTACTCCTTTCTTTTTTTGATATTTACACTCTCCTGCAAAAATTGTATAATTTTGGCGGAGGTGATTTTATGTTAATTCCGTTTCAGGAATTAGAAGTATCTGACCAAATTCAGATAATTTCTATTATTGCAACAATTATTATTTCATTAGTTTCTATTTGGATAGCGGTCTCAACGCTTAAGCAAACTAACAAAATAACAGAAGAAGCAAACAGACCTTATATAGTAGTATATTTAGAAACAATACAAGTGACTTCTTCATTCATTCAATACCTAGTTGTAAAAAACTTTGGTAATACGGGTGCAATGATTGACTCTATTTCATATGAGCCCGAGTTTAAAAACAAATACGATTTAAGACCTTTTGAAGAATTTAAAAACCATTTTATTGCACCGAATCAATCTATAACATGCGTATGTGGATTTGAATTTCCTTGTGAACCTATAATTTTTAGAATAAACTATCATCAAGACAAGAATTTTTATTCTGAATCGTTCACAATTAACCCAAACGCTTTAGCAAAATTAATTAATTCAAGGGCATCAAATTCTAAAATGTCCGAATTAGAAAAAACTATCTCTTATGCTGCTCAAGAATTAATCCGAACTAATTTTTAAAAAACACTCTTGTCCGAGTCTGTCATTCGTTACATCTAATAGACATTTAGATGCAATATAACTTAACCTATGTTGAGCAAGTACGTTTATTATTTGATTTGATATTTGCTCAACTTCTTCTGATGTCAGAATTCTATTTCCTGTATCTATTCCTGAAATCATTTATATCCTTGCCTCCTTAGTTTTTTAAATTGATTAAATCTTCTTTAATCAATTTAATCGCTCCTTTCTGCATCTTCGAAAGAAATAAAGTAATCTACTGGTTTATCAAAATAATTTGCAATCTTTAATAACGCATCTGCTCTCGGCATTGAAATATCCCATTTACAGATACTTCCGGTAGAAAAGCCTAATTGTTTTTCAAGTAGGTATACAGAAATACCTTTTTCTTTACATAGCACTTTTATTTTTTGATACATAAAGCATTACCACCTTTCTAATTTTTTTTGAAAATATTCGACACAGCTATTGACAAATAACTGAAAATATTCTATTATATAAGCACCACACTTTACAGAATATTTTTTGTATATTTTTATGTTTTGGAATATTTTCGGTTTTATACTCTTATTATAACCGATTATTTTCTGTTGTCAATATATTTTTGGAATATTTTCGGAGGAAAAAAATGGGAATCTTGGATAGAGTTAAAAAACTTTGCACTGACAAGGGCATTAGCGTAGGAGATCTGGAAAAGGAATTAGAATTAAGTAATGGGTCAATCTATAAATGGATCAAAACTACACCCGGAGCAGATAAAGTTGAAAAAGTTGCGGATTATTTTAATGTATCTGTTGATTACCTGCTCGGAAGAACAGACCAAAAAGAAAATATACCAGAAACTGAAAATACAACCGACCAATTAGAAGAAGAATTTCCAGAAGGTGTACAAGTTCTAAGGCGAGCTACAAAAGAGCTTACCCCGGAAGCACGTAAAACTATGATTAGATTAATGAAAGCTTTTTTAGAGGATACAAAAGAAAATTAATGTAAGGTGACATTATGAATTGCAAAGCTGAAATTGAAATAAGAAATAGGGCAAAGTTTTTGACTAAGGATTTAACAACACGAGATTTACCAGTTCAACCTATTAAACTGATAAAACAAATATATGGTGTAGATGTCGATATTGTATATGATGATTTATGTGGTGAAGATGGTTACATATTAAGAGCTAATGGTAAATATAGAGTGTGTGTAGATATAAATAAACACAATAAAAGAAAGAATTTTACAGAAGCCCATGAGGTAGGTCATATAGTCCTAGGGCATTTCAAATATAAATATGAAATACGAAGACAATATTATAGATATCTAGATCAGCAAGCAAATTTATTTGCTTCTGAATTATTGATGCCCGAGCATTTAATAATAGAGTATCTTAATATATTGCCTGAGTTGACTCCTGATTCATTAGCGAAAAGGTTCCATGTTTCATCGGATGTAATGAGAATACGTATGAAAGATATTGAAAAGAAATATAAAATTTCAGATAGTGACAAATTTAGCTATGGTGAAAGTTTTACATTTTACAGGGTAGTACTATAAAAAAAATAGCACCCGGTACACCACTACCAGGTACTATTAAGATACATCTTGCCACAAATGGGCTATGCATTCAAATCAACTATATTATACTGCATAATCCTTTGTAAGTGCAAGGATTATTTTTTATACCAAAAAACAGGAGGATTAAATGGATTATAATATTACGTACAGAAAAAAGAATAAAGGAATACAGACAATCGTAAGCTACAAGAAAAATGGTGAATGGAAGCAAAAGTCAAAGCAGGGATTTAAAACTCAAAAAGAAGCAAAGCCATGGATTGATAAGGTTATTGACGATTTAGAAGAATCGCTAGAGGCAGACATTAATATTGAAATGGAAGGAACTACATTTGAAGAACTTTATGCTATGGCCATAAAGCATTTTGAATTATATTTAGAACCATGCACAATATTAACCTATGATGATGCTGTTACGCATTTTACTAAACTTAATAAAAAAGTTGTTACCGAAATCACTTCTCTTGAGATTCAGGAGTGTGTAGATGCTATGATTAAAAAGAAGAGTTTGAAAGCTTCTACGATAAAAAGTTATTGGGAAAAAATTAAAATAGTATTTGATTATGCTATTGAACCTCATAAAATAATCAAGATTAATCCTGCTGTTTCTATCAAACTGCCAAAAGATAAAGAAAAGAAAAAAAGAATCGTTAATATCAAAGCTCTTAATGCTGCAGAACGGGATGATTTAATCCTTAAAATTAAAAGAGCAGATTTAAAATTAATTTCAAAGATAGCATCTACAGCCGGGCTTCGAATAGGAGAAATACTCGGACTTACTTTGGACTGCCATAACTATAGAAAATCAGAAATTAAGATATATAGACAATGGAAAATCATTGATAAGACTAAAAAATATGGTTTTGGAAGAGTTAAGACTCCAAATTCGGTAAGGACCGTACCTATATCAGAAGACACAAATGAAGCTATTGAAAAATACAAGAAAGATTATCCAATCGACATAAGCGGAAGGCTGTTTCCATTTAACAATACGAATAGCGTTAGCTCTATCTTAAAATATCATTATAAAAAAGCGGGTTATGATATTTCAGTACATGATTTGCGGCATACCTATGCTTCTATGTTAGTAGGCAATGGAGCGGACTTCAAGACTGTAGCGGAACTAATGGGTGATACAGTCAAAGTGATAATTGATACATACTCGCATTTTACAGGAGACATGATGGCGAATGCCAGAAAAGCAGTTAATAATATTTTTTAAAATTATTTTTGACGAATTTTTGACGGCATGCAAACAAATGGCTTGATTTTAACGTAAAATATATTTTTTTCACATTATTAACACAATTGTGGTATATTGTTGTTAACAGCAGCAATAATAACGGGACATGAGTGACTTCATAAACTGTTGGAGGAGGTTATATGAAACTGAAATTCAGTTTAAAAAATAAACTTTTTTTAGTAATACTTTTTGTACTTATTTTCAATATTGTTTTATCAGTCATACTAGGCACGACCTTGTTTGATAAAATGTATACCAATGATAAATTAAACAGCTTAAAATCGGGAGTTGACAATATTAAATCAGATTACTTGTCCGGAAATGTCAATAACACCGTTAATGAAATAATTAATTATGAAACTCAAAATATGACAATTTGTATATTTTCTCTGAACATAGAAACAGGAATAGGTGAAATTGAGTATTATTCAAGACAGAGATATTTTTCATCAAATCCTTTTGACAACGAAATTCTTCAGATGATTAAAAACCTTTACAAGGAAAGTGCCTTCAACGAGCTTAAGAACAATAATTATTTTATCAAAAACATACAAACAGGCAGACAGGACAATAATATAACAGTATTATCCAAAATAAAGGATGGCAAATATATATTAATGCAGACACCTGTGAAATTTATCAGAGATATATCCTATTCGGCAATTAAATATTCCATGTATATTTCTGTTTTTTCATTGTGCATAGTTGCAATCATAATGTATTTCGTAGCCGATAAGACAACAAAGCCCATAAGGCAGCTTCAGGTTATTGCCGATAAAATTTCCAACCTGAACTTTTCTGAAAGATGCGACATATTGTCAGAGGATGAAATCGGCCTCTTATCTGTAAGCATAAATAATATGGCAGACAAACTTCAGGATTATGTGGAAAAACTGAAGGAGGACCTCATAAGACAGGAAAAATCCGAAAAAATGACTAAGCAGTTTATAGCAAATGTTTCTCATGACTTTAAAACACCTCTGACACTAATAATGAGCTATTCGGAAGCGTTGACCGACATGGACGATATTGATGAAGAAACCAAGAAAGATTATCTGAACATCATCATAAATGAAGGAAAAAAGATGTCTGAATTTGTTCAGGAGCTTTTGAAACTCTCTCAGCTTGAGGGAGGTATCATCAAGCTGGAAAAAACGAATTTCAGCATTAATGAAATTATAGATGATACAATAAACAAGAATTCTATTATATCCAGAGAAAAAAATATTATTGTGGAAAAACACACATCTGATAACAGTATAGTGTACGCAGATTATTTCAGGATAGAGCAGGTTTTTCAAAACCTATATGAAAATGCAGTTAAATATTGCAATTACGGCGGAACGGTGAGGGTTTCCACTTCTGTAAATGAAAATAAATGCCGGGTAAGTATATTCAATACCGGTCAGAAAATATCCGACGAGGATATTGAAAATATATTCATAAGCTTTTATAGAGCTGATAAATCAAGAAAAAGCATGGGAAGCTATGGTCTCGGATTAGCAATTGTAAAAGTAACACTCGATATGCATAATGAAAAATGCGGAGTTAATAATCTCGAAGATGGAGTTGAATTTTGGTTTGAGGTTGAAAATGTTGATATGATATCAGAATTGGAGGATTAGCATGGAAACTAAGATATTGCTGGTTGAGGATGAGGAAAATATAAGAAAGCTTGTTGCAAGCTATCTGATTAAGGAAGGCTTTAAAGTAGTTGAAGCTTCTGATGGCGAAGAAGCCATAGAAAAATTTGATAATGAATATGATTTTTCACTGATTATATTGGATGTTATGATGCCGAAAACAGATGGGTATCAGGTCGCGTCATACATTCGCAAGGATTATGATATTCCTATACTGATGCTCACTGCAAGAGATGCTGAAATCGATGAAATTACGGGCTTTAATTCCGGTGCTGATGAGTATATTTCAAAACCCTTCAGTCCGAGAATATTGGTAGCGAGAGTGAAAAACCTTCTTAAAAGAACCTCTCAAAACAGCATGCAGGACATGGAACTTGAAGGATTGGTCATTAAATACCGCGAGCGGTCTGTTTCAATAGACGGTGAAAAAGCTGTCCTGACTCCCAAGGAATTTGATTTATTATATTACCTTCTTCAAAATAAAAATATTGTTCTTACAAGAAGCCAGATATTATCCACCGTATGGGGATGGGATTATTTCGGTGATGACAGGACGGTTGACACTCATATAAAGTGCCTACGTTCCAAAATAGGCCCTTATGGTAAAAATATTGTTACAGTAAGAAAAGTCGGTTATAAATTTGAATGTGAGAATTAAAACCATAAAACTTATCTGAAATTTTATAATTTATTTATTGACATAGTGATATCTTCAAATTATAATAAATAAATGCAAATGCGAATTATATGCATTTACCATTACTGGATTATGCACTTAATATAAATCCAGTAATATATATTTGGGAGGTCATTGAAAATGAAGAAATTTTGCAGTATATTATTAATTGGAGTTTTAGTTCTTTCTCTGCTTGCAGGATGCGGCACAACACAGAAACCATCTGTTCCGGATGCGAATAATAATCAAACGCAGAATAAAAAGCTGTCCGTATACACCAGCTTTTATCCAATGTACGATTTTGCCACTAAAATTGGAGGGGACAAAATTGAGGCTGTAACTATGGTTCCGGCCGGAATTGAACCTCACGACTGGGAGCCCACTGCAGCAGATATCGCAGGGCTTGAGGAAGCTTCTGTATTTATATATAATGGAGCCGGTATGGAACATTGGGTGAAGGATGTTCTTAAATCTTTACATAACGACAGCCTTATAGTTGCGGAAGCTTCCCAGGGCCTGACATTGCTGGAAGGTCATGATGACGAAGATGAGCATTCAGAAGGAGAAGAGTCTAATGAGGAAGAACTTTCACACGAAGAATTTGATCCTCATGTATGGCTCAGTCCAATGAATGCTAAATCAGAAATGGAAAATATCAAAAATGCACTTGTAAAAGCCGATCCGGATAATAAGGACTATTATGAGGCAAACTATGTTAAATACTCCTCTGAGTTTGATGCCTTGGATAAAGAATTCAAAGATACACTGGAAGCTCTTCCAAACAAGGATATTATAGTAGCTCATCAGGCATTCGGTTATTTATGTTCTGCCTACGGATTAAACCAGATTCCTGTAGAAGGACTGTCTCCTGATTCTGAGCCTGATCCTGCACGAATTGCAGAAATAATAGAATTTGCCAGGGAGCACGATGTAAAGGTAATATTTTTTGAAGAGCTTGTGAGCCCAAAGGTTGCTGAAGTCATAGCAAGCGCCATTGGTGCAAAAACTGATGTTCTGAGTCCGGTCGAAGCTCTCAGTGATGAACAGAGAGAAAACGGAGACGATTATTTTACCATTATGCGTCATAACTTAGAGGTATTAAAAGCTGCGTTAAAATAAGGAGGACAATGATGCTTAAAGTAATAGAAGCTGGAAATTTAAGCTTCAATTATGGAAATGAGCCGATTTTTTCAAAAATCGGCTTCTCGGTTTATAAGGGAGACTTTGTGGCTGTTATAGGCTCCAACGGAACCGGCAAAAGTACCTTGATGCGATTAATGCTGGGCGAACTTACCCCTTTGGACGGATTCATCAAAATTTTTGGTGAAGATGTTTCAAAATTCAGAGATTGGCCAAAAATTGGCTATTTACCTCAATCAGGTCTTCAATCTTCCGACAGCTTTCCTGCCACCGCAGAAGAAATAGTAATGGCAAATCTTTTTTCTCAAATAGGGCTGCTGCGGTTTCCAAAAAAGAAACATCGTGATGAGACGATGCAGGCTCTTGAACTTGTAGGGATGGAATCATACTCTAAACGGATGATCAGTGAACTTTCAGGCGGACAGCGTCAGCGTGTAATGCTGGCACGTGTACTGGTAAATAACCCTGAGATGATGATTTTGGATGAGCCTGCAACAGGCGTTGATGCCAGAACAGTGGAATCTCTTTATGAATTGCTTTATTCTTTAAACCGCAAGACCGGACTTACAATTGTGATGGTCACTCACGATATAGGAAGGGCATCAAATTATGTTTCAAGAGTTCTCTGCCTGGAGGAAGGTTCCCTTATGGAGCTGGGCAAGGAACAGATTGCAGAGGAGCTTTCACACAGGCATAAACATCCTGTACAAAATATTCATATGGCACAAAAGGGAGATAATAATAATGACAGCAATTTTTGAATATGACTTCATGAGGCGGGCATTCGTTGTAGGAATCCTTCTTGCGGTTATTATTCCGTGCGTTGGCATAATCGTAGTATTGAAACGTCTTTCCATGATTGGAGATGCACTGTCTCACACATCCCTGGCCGGTGTAGCTGCAGGGCTTGTAATGAGTATTAATCCAATATTGGGTTCTGTGTCAGCCTGCATAATAGCAGCGCTTGGTATTGAAGCAATACGAAAAAAAATTCCAAAGTACGCCGAAATGTCCATAGCAATTATAATGTCCGCAGGTGTTGGATTAGCAGGTGTCTTGTCCGGCTTTGTAAAAAATTCAGCTAATTTCAATAGCTTCCTGTTTGGCAGTATTGTTGCCATAAGCAACTTTGAAATGGCATTGGTAGCACTCATCAGCTGTGCGGTAATGCTCTCATTTTTTCTTTTGTATAAGGAGCTTTTTTATATTGCTTTGGATGAAAGAGCCGCCCGCCTTGCAGGAATACCGGTAAAAACCGTAAATTTTATTTTTACCGTACTCACTGCCATAACAGTTTCTGTGGCTGCCCGTACTGTCGGTGCTCTTATAGTATCATCCCTTATGGTCATACCTGTTGCATGTGCTATGCAATTTGGAAAAAGCTACAAACAGACGGTAATATATTCTGTCCTTTTTGCTGTTTTTTTCATGGTAACAGGACTGTATATATCATACTATGCAAGACTGAAGCCCGGAGGAACTATCGTGCTTATAGGAGTAATATGCCTGGTTGCAATTTTGGTAATTAAAAGCTTCATCTACAGTATTATGTTGACAAACCGCAAGGTATGATTATATTATTAGATAAAATGAGGGAGTGATTACAAAAAGGAGTGGATGTAATTGGAAAATAATCAGGAAAAATGGCTTGAAGGCCTAAAAAAAACCAAGACCCGTGAAGCTGTCATATCTGTCCTGGAACATGCTGAAAAACCATTGAGTGCAATGAATATATGCTCAGAAATAGAAAAAAAAGGAGATACAATATGGCTCTCTACAGTCTACCGTATACTGGAACTGTTTATTAAAAAAGGTATTGTAAACAAAATTTCGGTCATGAACAATGAAATGGCTGTTTATGAATTAAACCGTTTTAAACATAAGCATTATGCCGTATGCATGAGCTGTCATAAAATTATACCCATGGACAACTGCCCGATGGAAAAATTCGTTCCTAAGCTTGAGGATGATGATTTTCATGTTATTGGTCACAATCTTGAAGTTTACGGAATATGCAAGGACTGTGCCCATAAAAAATAGTGTATGTGAGTCATTGAATAAAATTATGAAGGAAAATATTATGGCTGCCTCAGAAATATATATAATTTCAGGATTTCTGGGTGCAGGAAAAACTACTTTGATTCGTAAGCTTCTTAATGAAAGCTTTCAGGAAAGCAATATAGCTCTTATTGAAAATGACTTTGGAGATATAAGTGTTGATGCTGCACTTATGAGAGATTCCAACATAGAAGTGAGAGAAATGAATTCAGGATGCATTTGCTGCAGTATTTCAGGCGATTTCATAAATTCTGTCAGAGAGCTGTTGGAAAAATTTCATCCTGATAAAATTATAATTGAACCCTCCGGTGTAGGTAAACTGTCAGATATATACAAAAGCTGTCTGGATCGCAGAATTCAGGAATTAGCAAGGGTTAAAGCAAAAATTACTGTTGTTGATGTAAATTGCTGCAAGAAATACCTTGATAATTTTGGGGAATTCTTTCAGGATCAAATTGAAAATGCTGATGTTATCATTCTAAGCCGCACGAATGAATATCCACATAAAATTGAAGGGGCTTTAAAGCTAATAAAAGACTTAAACGCAAAAGCACCTGTATTGTCAAACCCCTGGGATGAAATAAGCACTGATGAAATTATGCCTTATAACAAAGTTCGTCTTGAATATAAAACCCTTAACAGGGCTAAAGGCCATTTTCATGTACATGGCTTCAGTCATAAGAACGAGCACAACCATTCTGCTCATGAAGTTTTTGATACAATAACCATCCGCACAAATCACACCTTCACACGTGATGAGCTCGCAGAGCGCATAAAAAAAATAGAAAGTATTTATGGGGAAAAAATTCTGCGCATGAAGGGTATTCTGAGCGGAACAGATGGATATATGAATTTGCAGTATGTTCCCGGAAACATCAGTATAACACCATGCAGTGCCAAAGGGGACATGCTGTGCATCATAGGAAGCAGCCTTGACCGTAAAGAACTGGTATCCATGTTTAACGGTGGACTATAATGAATCTCAAAACAAAAATACCAGTATATGTTGTAACCGGTTTTTTAGATGCAGGAAAAACAACATTACTGAACAATCTTTTAAACAGATCGGATTGGCACAATTTTGAAATTCTTATAGTACAGTTTGAATCAGGAGATGAGGAATTTCAAAGTACAAGCGACAGCTTTACCAGCCTCTCCTTCATGAAAAGGGACCTGGAGCAGCAGCCTGCCTTGATTATGGAGAAGCTCCTTGAAACTATAAATGAAAACCAATTTGATGAGATATGGATCGAATGGAATGGTACAGTTCCTTTTTCACTGCTGCAAAACATGTTACTTGGTTCTTCTATAAAAAAGTTGTGTGGAATACACAAGGTAATTAACATTTCAGACGGAGAAAACATAGAAAGTATTCTTGGCAGAACAGGGGCATCCTTGCCGGAGCAAATATCAAACAGCGATATAGCTGTCATACGCAGTAAGAATTCTTCTTCATCCTTTAAAAGAATAAGAAAAATAATGAGAGATTTAAACCCGAATATCTATGTCTGTGATTTCAAATCCTATGATGAGCTGTATGAGCATTTGTTTCGCCACGAAAAACAGCCTGTTGCAATGTTTCTGCTGGCAATACTTGCAATAATCTTCCTTAATATTACCTTAAACCCATTTTTGGAGCTGGCAAATATTCCTGTAAATACAGTGATAAATATTTTTTTAGGCATAATACTGCAGGCGCTGCCTTTTTTGATGATTGGTGTACTTCTTTCATCATTCATACAAATTTTTATTCCTAAATCTGCCATAGAGCGAAGGTTTCCAAAATCTCCGGGCTTAGGGATACTTACGGCAATAATAGGAGGATTTTTCCTTCCAGTGTGTGATTGTGCTTCTATCCCTATTTTTCGCAGCCTTGTGAAAAAAGGGGTTCCTGTTTCTGCAGCAGTAACATTTATGATTGTCAGCCCTATTATAAATCCTGTTGTTATATTATCTACTTACTATGCCTTCAATGGAGACATATCAATTGTCTTGAACCGCGTATGCTTAGGTATAATTTCATCTGTGATTATAGGATTTTCTTTCGAGCTTGTGCCGGCTAAAAAGGGCATTCTCAATGGGGGTGTACTGGATGGATTAATGTGCAGCTGCGGATGTTACGAAGATACAGAATCTATTACAACCGTTAAGAAAAAGCTGAGTTTATTCCTTCGCCATTCACAGGCGGAATTCTTTGATGTTGGAAAATACCTTATCATAGGAACATTTGTTTCTTCATTGTTTCAGGTTTTTGGAACCGGTGGTTTTTCCCAGGCCCAAAGTGGTACTGCCATGGCAATATCAATAATCGTCATGATGATCATGGCATTTGTGCTATCTCTTTGTTCATCATCTGATGCTGTAGTAGCACGAAGCTTTATAAATCAATTTCCAATGGGTGCAATCATGGGATTTTTGATTTTTGGTCCCATGATGGATATTAAAAATGTGATGATGCTCTCTTCGGGGTTTTCAAAGAATTTTATAGGAAGACTGTTGTTTATAACATTTATATCCTGCTTTCTTACGGTATTTTTATTTACACTATTCGGAGGTATGTGATATGCAGGCAAAAGCTTTTAATTCTCAAGTATTTTTGGAGATTACGTGTAATTTTATCTTTGCAGCTATACTTATTTATATGCTTACAAGCGGTAATTACCTGTTTTATGTTACTCCAAGAATGAAACCTTATCTCATCTTTGCTGCGATTCTTTCAACGATATGGGCGGCAGCCGGACTGAGCAGGCTTTTTAGACCTCAGCACCTTATACGGTCTGCACATTGCTTTGTTCTGATACTTCCGGTTTTGTTAATGATTCTGCCTCACAGCACACTGAATGTTAAAAATATTACTGCAGGTTATGCAGGAGCAGGCGCATTCGTACAGAATTCTATAGGCAGTTCCTCTAAGCAGCCGCCTTCAATTGATTCGAATTCGGAATACTCGTTCCCGGACATTGAATATAACTCCGGTGACACCTCATCTTTACCTCAGGATAATTACGAATCTTCATCAGATATTGCTGACTCTGCCTATGATGGATACATACAGGATGGGCTGGATGAGAAAAATAAAAAAATAACCATAAACAATGATTACTTTTGTTCCTGGATATCAGAAATATATTTAAATATGGATAAATATGAGGGATATACCATTATTATGACGGGTTTTGTTTTCAAAGATCCGGAATTTATGTCTGAAAACGAGTTTTTACCCGCAAGGATGGCTATGACCTGCTGTGCTGCAGATTTAGCTCCTATGGGAATATTTTGCAAATACGACAAATCATCAGAATTAGAATATGGACAATGGATAACTGTTGAGGGAGTGCTTCACAAAGGTCAGTATAACGGACAGGATGAGCCGCAGGTTACAGTAACAAAAATAACTCCTGCTGAGGAAGTAAAGGGTTATGTTTTTCCGTATCAATATTCCAATTAAAATAAAACATGGGCAATTGCCCATGTTTTATTTTAATTGGAGAGTATTGAATTTTATCTGTTAAGATTATTGATAATCTGCCGGCTTGGTTTTCAAAGTCATTGTAACTTTCTGCTCTGCACCATTTCTCAATATAGTAACCTCAGCATTGTCATTTTCTTTATATCCATATAAATTTTTCTTCAAATCAGACATGCTTTCTACCTTTTTACCGTCTATTGCTGTAATAACATCCCCGGTCATCAAGCCTGCTTCTGCTGCCGGAGAATTATTCGTTGTTTCAACAACAACTACACCATACTGTGCAGAAACATCAACACCTAATGCAGATTTATAGGTATCAACATCCACTCCCTTAATTCCTAAATATACGGTTGAAAATGTGCCTGTTTTCATTATTTGCTCAACTATAGGCTTTGCTGTATTAATAGGGATTGCAAATCCGAGACCTTCAGCAGTACTCATTTTTGCAGTATTTATTCCTATTACCTGACCCTTTGCATTAAGTAAAGGTCCTCCGCTGTTTCCTGAGTTTATTGATGCATCAGTTTGAATCAATGGTTTTATTACTGTTCCGTTCTCAAACGTAACTGATCTGTCCAAACCGCTGATGATGCCTTGTGTAACTGTTCTTTCAAGATCTAATGTCATAGGATTTCCGATTGCAACAGCAGGTTCACCGACCTTTAATTCGTCAGAATCTCCTAATTCAACCGCAGGTAATCCTGTTTTGTTAATCTTAACTACGGCGAGGTCCAATGTTGTATCATACCACAAAACCTGGCCCTCCTCATTAGATCCGTCAATTAGCGAAACTGATATTTTATCGTACTTACCGTCTCCAACTACATGGGCATTTGTAAGTATATAACCGTTAGGATCAATTATAAAGCCTGAACCCATGCTTTGACCTTTTTGAGTTTGAGGTCCGAAGATGGTGTTATATTGCTGAACTACATCAGCCGTAATTCCTACTACCGTTTTTTGTGACTTTTCAGCCACAGCTACAGCAAAATATACATCATCTGTCAAGTTTATATTTACATTCTGAGCTGTAAGGGCTGATGATGATTCATTGCCAGGAACATTGATTCTGCTTGTTACAAGATACCCTCCTGACAAGCCGCCGATCAGAGCGGCAACCAATGCTACTGCAACATATCCGAAGAATGTTTTCTTTTTACTTTTATTTTTCTTTTTTTTAGATTCTTCCACGCTCGGAATAACAAAATTTATATCATTGCTTCCGCTGCCGTTGTATCCGCTGTAATTGTAACCGGTGTTTCCAGTGTTTTCAGTATTTTTAATGCTTTCATTGTTTTCAATGCTTTCATTGTTCTCATTGAACATATTTCTTTCATTATCATCCATGATATTTTCCTCCTACATAGTTATATGTTAGTTTTTAATATTTATTAAGTTTGTTTATGTTTGAATATTAACTTCTTAATGTGATAAAATTGTGACGTTTTAAAAACTTTTTTATAATTTTTTTATTTTTCTTTACAAGATTATATTACCATTAATTTCTTAATTCAAACTAAAATATACATATAAGGAAAATAATAAAATCTTTATTTGTCTTTAAAATCCAGGTTCATATGAACAATTCCGCATACATCTTCAACCTGAATTGAAAACGACAGTCCTCTTCCTTCCTTGTTGAGTCCGACTTCATTTCTTATTGCATGCATAACTTGTTTTTTAATTTCACGTCTTACCAGTATGAGTATCACATCCTTCTCCGGTTGGATAGAGATGCCAAAAAACTTCTCTGCTTCGTGCACTCCTGCACCTCTGGCATGAAGAACAGTGCCTCCTGTAGCTCCTGCCTCTCTGGCAGCATCCATAACCACATCATCAAAGCCTCTGTTTACTATGGTAATTATTAAATCAAATTCTTTATATCCATCAACTCTTATTTCCATGTCCTCACTCCTTTTCTCCATCTGACATACCATTTAATATACTGTTGATGTATTCTAAAGCAAGAGCACTGTCAACACTATTTATGGGTATGGTGAAAGCTACACCGTTTCCTGGTTCCTTCAGGCGCATTTTTTCATTTAAAATATTAAATATATCCTGAACGCTTTCTTCATATACAATACTTATTACTATATCTTTCTCAGTCTGGCCCAATCCAAGATAATCAAGTATTTCTGATTTTGCCGTTCCTTTGCCGAGAGCAATTAAATTATACATAACATTGTTTTCTCTGAAAATTTCAGTAAGCTTTTCACCCTTGCCTCTGTCAATTATAGTAAAAAGCAATTTAATTTTTTTAGGTAAACTTTTTTCTTCCATAATTAATCCGCACCTCCTTCAAAGTCTATTATTTCAGTGTCTTTTTCGGATTCTTCTATTATTTCCTCCTCAACACGTTCATTTCGTTTCATTCTTATATTATAAACAACGCCCAGCATTTGAATTGTAATCAATGGTGTCATAGCTACCATTGCCACAAGGCCGAAGGCATCTGTCAATATATTGCCTCCGGACGCTTCGGCAGCACCCATTGCAAAGGGGAGCATAAATGTTGCAGTCATAGGACCGGAAGCAACCCCCCCTGAATCAAAGGCAATTCCTGTAAATATTGGAGAAACATAAAATGTAAGAATTAAAGCTATTGCATAGCCGGGCACAATAAAGTACCATATGCTTACTCCTCTTAGTATTCTTATCATTGCAATCCCTATGGATACCGCAACTCCCAATGACAATGAAACAAGCATTGCTCTTTTCGAAATGGCGCCTCCTGTTACATCTTCAACCTGCTTGTTAAGCACATGTACAGCAGGTTCGGCTGCCACTGTGAAGAATCCCATAACCATGCCTATGGGTATAAGAATCCAGTTGTTATCCAATGAGCCAAGTGCATTGCCTATATAATTTCCTGCAGGTAAAAATCCCACATTAACTCCGGTTAAAAATATTACCAGACCTATATATGTATATATAACACCTACAGACATTTTAATCAACTGGCTGTTTGGAAGTTTTAAAAATATTATCTGAAAAATTATAAATGCTATTACAATAGGAGATAATGCAATAGCTACCTCTTTAAAATAATGTGGGAAAGAATGAAAGAAAGCATCAAATACTTCCTTTAAATTATTGACATCAGCTGCTATTACATCTGTATAGCTTCCGGAAGAATTATAGAGCAAACCAAGAATTAAAACTGATAATATAGGTCCCACAGAGCAAAGAGCAACGAGTCCGAAGCTGTCGTCGTGAGCGCTTTTGCCGCCTCGAACGGCAGCAACGCCCAGTCCAAGTGCCATTATAAACGGGACTGTTATAGGTCCGGTAGTTACACCACCTGAATCAAATGCAACGGGAACAAAATCATTTGGAGTAAAATATGCAAGAATAAATATAATTGCATAAAATAAGATAAGCATATGTGACAGCTTAATTTGAAAAACTATTCGCAATATTGCTATTATTAAAAATATTCCAACACCCAGAGCAACAGTTCCGATTATTACCGAATTAGGAATTGAAGGAACCTGTCCCGCAAGAACCGTAAGATCCGGTTCTGCCACAGTTATCATAAAGCCCATTAAGAAGCTGATCACAACTAAGACAGTAAGTTTCCGTGATTTTGTCAGTTCCGCGCCTATACGCTCCCCCATCGGCATCATTGACATGTCGGCCCCGAGTGTAAAAAGCCCCATCCCTAAAACCAATAACACCGCACCAATTCCAAACAGCATAAACAAACCTTTCGGCATTGGTGCCAGTGTAAAGTGCAGAATAAAAACAATAACTGTTATTGGCAGCACCGAGGACAGAGATTCTTTAATTTTTTCTAAAAGATTTCTGTTCAATAACAAACCTCCTCTATTATATTTTTATTAAATTAAAACATGTAATCCTTAATCCTATATTAATTTTAACTTATATAAAAATTTGAGTCAAGGCTTATATTTTGTAAACACTTATACATTTATTTATGTCTTTTCGTCAATTCCGTTAATAAATCATCAATCCTGACATCTTCACTGACCATTAGGACCATGGAATGATATATCAAATCACACATTTCATAAACAAGCTCCTGTTTGCTTTTATTTTTTGCGGCTATTATTACTTCACTAGTCTCTTCTCCAACCTTTTTTAGTATTTTATCCAATCCCTTATCAAACAAATAATTTGTATAAGAGCCTTCTCTGGGATTTTCTCTTCTGTTAATTATTTGATTATACACCCTGTATATTACTGCCTTATCTGTTATGTCTTCCTCATATACCTTGTTGAAAAAACATGAATATGCACCTGTATGACATGCATTTCCCGCCTGCTCCACCTTCATGAGAATTGCATCCACATCACAGTCGTAATAAAGTCCCTTTAAATACTGTAAATGCCCTGATGTTTCTCCTTTTCTCCAAAGGCAGTTTCTGCTTCTGGAAAAATAACACGCCTTTTTTTCATTCAATGTTATTTTTAAAGACTCCCTGTTCATATAGGCAACCATCAGTACCTCATTTGTTTTGTAGTCCTGTGCCACTGCAGTAACAAGGCCCTTTTCATTAAATTTTACTTCATTTAAAAATTGTTCTGTATCCATATTGTTATCCTCATTCCTTCTTAAATATTTTCTACAGCTGTGAATGCCGTTAAATTCTTATTTCAATGCCGTTATTTTTTAAATATTTCTTTAATTCTCCTATTTTAATTTCACCGAAATGAAATACAGATGCTGCCAATATACCGTCAACATCAGCATACTTAACCGCTTCCAGGAAGTGCTCTTCCTTTCCGGCACCACCCGAAGCAATTACAGGCACATTGACTGATTCTGTTATCTTTTTTAAAAGCTCCAGATCATAGCCTTTTTTCATACCATCTTCATCAATGCTGTTTACAACTATCTCTCCTGCCCCAAGCTCAACACCCATCCTGGCCCATTCTATTGCGTCCAGATGGGTTTTTTCTCTCCCGCCTTTAATATATACGCTCCATGAATCTTCTTTGTTTTTTTTGGCATCTATGGACAATACAACACATTGATTTCCAAATCGCTCTGAAGCTTCCTTTATCAATATGGGGTTTTTTACCGCTGATGAGTTTACTGATACCTTGTCTGCTCCGCTTCTTAAAATATATTTAAAATCATCTAAGGTAGAAACTCCTCCACCAACCGAAAACGGTATATTTATTTCATGTGCGACCTTTTTTACAAATTTCAGAGATGTCTTTCTCTCTTCATTGGAAGCTGTTATATCATAAAACACAAGCTCATCAGCTCCCGAATCGCTGTAGAATTTCCCCAGTCTTGCCGGATCGTCAACATCCTTTATATCTTTAAACTTTGTACCCTTAACCACCCTTCCGTTTCGAACATCCAGGCAGGGTATAATTCTTCTTGCCAGCATATTAGCTCCTTTCTGCTTCCTTCAATGCTTCTTTAAAATCCAGTCTGTTGTCGTAAAGAGCCTTGCCTATTATAGCTCCGTACATGTTCATACTTCTTAGCTTCCGGATATCCTCCCGTGTTGTCACTCCTCCGGATGCAATTATGTTCAAGCTTGTTTTTTCCGATAATTCTTTGTAAACATCAAAGCTAGGACCTGACAGCATTCCGTCCCGGGAAATATCGGTATATACAAGATTCCTAATTCCTATGGATTCCAGAAATCTGCATATTTCTATCGAATCAACTTCCCCTAAGTCCTGCCATCCTCTTGTTGCAACTCTTCCATTTAATGCATCTATTGAAACCGCCAGATGCTCTTCATAAATATTTGCAAGCTTCTTTAAAAGCTCCGGATTCTCTATTGCCATTGTGCCTACAATAACTCTTTCAACGCCTGCATCCAGCAGACTCCTTATTCTTTCTTCACTTCTTATTCCTCCGCCTGTCTGCATTGGAATACTGATTGTTTCAGCTATTTTTTCAATAGATTTTCTGTTTTGAAGTCCTTCATTTTTAGCTCCGTCCAAATCAACAACGTGAAGATATTCCGCACCTATGTCCTCCCACTTTTTAGCCATTTCAACAGGGTCGCCGGAATATATATTCATCTGTTCAAATTTTCCCTGCGTCAGTCTGACGCATTTATTATCCTTAATATCTATTGCAGGAAATAGTATCATATCAATTCCTTTCTGTTCTCTATAATTTCTTTATATGCCTTTAAAATATTAAGTCCGGTTTCACCGCTTTTTTCAGGATGAAACTGAATTCCATAAACATTATTATTTCTCACTATGGCGGGCACCCTCTTTTCATATTCCGTATATGCAATAACCTCTGAATTGTCGGATACAGCATAATAGGAATGAACAAAATAAACATATTCGTTTTCTTTAATATATTTTAATACAGGGGCTTCCATGTCAAACTTTAAATTATTCCAGCCCATGTGAGGGATCTTCAGCTTTACATCTAAATATTCAATGCTTCCCTTAATTAGACCAAGTCCCTCATATTCTCCGTACTCATAACCCTTTTCATACAAGAGCTGCATCCCCAGGCATATTCCAAGCAAATTCTTTCCCCTGGAAACCTCCTCCTTGATTACAGCACTCAGACCATCCTTATCAAGAAGGTTAATTGCATCTCTGAATGCTCCTACACCGGGAAGTATAAGAGAATCCGCATTTTTTAAATCCTCTTCTCTGCTGCTTATTTTTATGTCTGTACCAAGCTTTTCAAATGCTCTTTGAACAGATGCAAGGTTTCCCATTCCATAATCGATTATTACATGCATTACAAATCCCCCTTCGTTGACTGAAGTCTGCCGGAGGTTATACGGCACGCCTCTTTTAATGCCCTTCCTACTCCTTTGAATACAGCTTCTATTTTATGATGGTCATTTTCCCCGTATAAAAGCTCCACATGGAGAGTGCTTAAGGAATTGTTTACAAATCCTCTGAAAAACTCTTTAAAGTCTTCTGTTGCAATTTCACCGAGACTGCTTCTGTTAAATTCAATGCCGTAAGCAAGATACGGTCTGCCGCTCAAATCAACTGCAACTCTTGCCATTGCTTCATCCATGGGCAGAAGCATAAAACCATATCTTTCAATACCTTTCTTGTCTCCCAATGCTTCTTTGAATGCCTGCCCAAGCACTATTCCCACATCCTCAGCAGTGTGATGAGAATCAACATCAAGGTCTCCTGAGCATTTTATTTTCAAATCAAATTCTCCATGAAATCCGAACAATGTCAGCATATGATTTAAAAATCCTATTCCTGTATCTATTTCTGTAATTCCGCCGCCATCAAGATTAATGACTACTTCAATATCAGTTTCATTGGTTCTGCGCTTTAATGAACACCTTCTCATTTTTCTTCTCCTGCCATTCTTTTTATTTCATCAATCAATATTTCATTTTCTTCCTTTGTACCTACGGTTATACGGTTGTAATCTACTCCATTATAATTGATTTTTCTTATAAGTACTCCACAGGCCATAAGTTTTTCAAATAAGTTTTCCACAGGCGATTTAACAAATAAAAAGTTAGCACCTGATGGATACACCATAAAATCCAGGTCTTTCAATTCCCTGCTCAGCTCAAGCCTGAGTCCTACTACACTGTTTATATAACTATTTACTCTGTCAATATTATCCAATGCACACCCTGCAGCATATTGTGATAACACATTGATGTTGTACGGAACCTTTACCTTCCATATATATTTTACAGTTTCTTCATTGGCAAGCAGTGTTCCGACTCTAAGCCCCGCAAGGCCGAATGCCTTGGATAAAGTTCTCATAACTATTAAATTTTCATAGGTATTTATTAAGTCAACAACTGATATCTCCGAAAAATCAGCATACGCTTCGTCCAAAATTATAATTGAGTCCTTAATGCTTTCCAAAAGTTTTATTGTGTCTTCTCTTGAAGTGACATATCCTGTGGGGTTGTTTGGACTGCACAGAATTACAATTTTAGGGTTTTGTTTTTTTGCCTCTTCAATCAGTTTATTTATATCCTGTGTGAAATCCTCCTCAGCTTCAACTCCGACGTAGACTGCGCCGCATAAATCACAGTAGGTCTGGTACATGCTGAATGAGGGAACAAAGCTCATAACCTTATCTCCTTTTTCACAGTACGCATTTATGACAGTATTAATGATTTCGCTTGATCCATTTCCTGCCATTATATTTTCTTTTTTACATCTGTAATATCTTGACATTTTCTCTCTCAGTATATTTGAATCACTGTCAGGATATAAATTAGGATTGAAGTCTCCTGTTTTAAATCCACCTTTAAGCAAATAGTTGCTTCCTTCATTTGCATCAAGCTTTACCCTGTAAGGTACATCATTTACAAAATAGGCCTGCAGCTTTTCTACACTCGGTTTTAATTTAATCATATGGCTTCCCCTTTCGCAGGTACACCAACCTGTTTCACACCGGTTTTTCTGACTTTTACCGCGTTTGCATGTCCCGTCAATCCTTCATTTTCAGCAAAGCGAATAATGTCATCGGCACTTTCCTGCAGTGCCTCTTTGCTGTAATAGATCAGTGAGGTTTTCTTTATGAAATCATCAACCGAAAGAGCTGATGAAAATTTAGCGGTTGAGCTTGTTGGAAGAGTATGGTTTGGTCCGGCAAAATAATCTCCCACCGGCTCCGGACTGTATTCTCCCATAAAAATTGCTCCTGCATTTTTAATGCTCTTATAAATGTCAAACGGATTGGTAACCAGAAGCTCTAAATGCTCGGGAGCTATTTCGTCGGCAATGTCAATACACTGCTTGATGCTGTCTGCTATTATTATGGCTCCGTGATTATTTAATGCCCTTCCTATTATTTCACTTCGTTCAAGCTTTTTAATCTGCTTTTCCAGCTCGCTTTTAACCCTATTTGCCAACGTATAGGAATTGGTAATCAAAATTGATGCAGCCATTTCATCATGCTCAGCCTGTGATATCATATCAGCGGCAATAAACTCCGGATTTGCATTGTTGTCTGCAATTATTAAAATTTCGCTGGGACCCGCTATCATGTCAATACCAACAAATCCCGATACTCTTCTCTTTGCCGCCGCCACAAATATATTGCCCGGTCCTGTAATTTTGTACACCCTTGGAATTGATTCCGTTCCATAGGCCAAGGCACCTATTCCCTGCGCTCCTCCAACCTTGAATATTCTGTCCACTCCGGACAGTTTTGCCGCCGCAAGTATGGACGCCTTAATTTTACCGTCTCTCTGAGGAGGTGTTATCATAATAATTTCCTTCACTCCCGCAATCCTGGCAGGTATTGCATTCATCAACACGGTGGAGGGATATGCCGCCTTACCTCCGGGAATATAAACACCTGCTTTTTCTATGGGGTTCACCAATTGCCCAAGTAATATGTCTTTACCCTCCGGCTTGAACTGATATCCCTTTCTCTTTTGCTTTAAATGAAAAGTCTCAATATTTTGTTTTGCCTTTTTTATTGTTTCAAGCAAAGCATCATCTATTTCATTGAATGCTTCTTCAATTTCTTCCTTTGTTACCTCCAGCTCATCCAATTTCACCTTGTCAAATCTCAATGTGTATTTTTTTAATGCTTCATCCTTGTTTCTCCTTACATCATCCAGGATATTGTCTACCGCTTCATATACGCTGTTGTAATCCTGGACACTGCGCCTTTGAATTTCATTTAAAAAGCCGTCTGTATTCTTCTCATCAATTATTCTTATCATTTGAATCTTCCCTCCTTATTAATTCAACAATTTCTCTTATTTCCTTCCTTTTAAACTTGTAGCTTATTTTATTGGAAATTATCATGGCATTTATATTATACATATCTTCAAATACTTCAAGTCCATTAGCTCTTAAGGTATCGCCTGTTTCAACTATGTCTACTATTACGTCGGAAAGCCCTAAAATAGGCGCAAGCTCTATGGAACCGTTCAATTTGATTATTTTAATTTTTTGTCCTCTGGTGCTGAAATATTTTTTTGCTGTATCTGGAAACTTAGTTGCAACTCTGATGATTGTATCATCCTTGAATATTTTCCCGCCGTTGATGCCGGCCACAGACATTTTGCATTTTCCTATGTTCATTTTATAAAGCTCATAAATATCCGCACCCGTTTCCATAATCATATCCTTTCCGGAAATACCCATATCTGCAATCCCGTTTTCTACATAGGTTATGACATCTGAATTTTTTAAAAGAAGAAAATTGATATTTCTTTTTTCATCATTGAAAACAAGCTTTCTTGATTTTTCATCTATTGATTCTCCTGCACCTGCCGATTTAAGCATTTCAATGGCCTGTGTTCCGAGTCTACCCTTAGGTATGGCAATTGTCAGACTCATTTAAGCTCCTCCTTGTAAATTACTTTAATCAATTCATCCAGTTCAACAGTAAAGCCTATCGCCGGCACCTTGCAGCCGTACTGTTCAGTAAAGGAATCATACCTGCCACCCTTGATTATCTCCTTATTTGAACCGTTAATATAGCCTCTGAATATTATTCCGTCATAATAGCTGAGCTCTGAAACCATTGAAAGATCATAGGTAATCTTATCGGTAATATTTTTCATATAGCTGTCAACCACCCTCAGCTCTTCAATGCCCTGCTTCATAAGCTCATTCATATACAGACCGTCAAGCTGCTTAATTATTTCATCAAAGGTTCCCTCAAGGTCAAAAACATTTAATAATGTACTCATGGGATCCCTGTAAGGAAGAACAGACAGATATTCCTTCAATTCCTGCTTATTTTTTGAATACAGCAAATCTAAAATATTGTCATAATCCTCCCTGCTGAATGAACAGAACTGCATGATACCTTTGAGAAACTTGCTGTTTCCTATTTCAATCAGGTAGCCGCTGTTATATTTTGCGATAATCTGCCTTGCCGTATCTAATGTGCATTGGTCCGTGTGCGGATTTCTTTCTCCTATTATCTCAACACCTATTTCTCTGTTTTCTTTTATTCCTGATCCGTTATGCTTGTATGTCTTTCCGTAGTAAAAAATTTTTAAACTCAGGCCGTACTCCCATCTTGGCATAAACTTATTTATTATCCCCGTTGTTATATCCGGAGATAAAATTAAAATTTCACTGTTGTTATCCAAAAGCTTCACCGTTGATTTTTTGTCGGTTCTTGAATTGATTCCCATAAACTCGTCATAGCCTTCAAATATGGAAGGTTCAATGTTTGTATATCCACCTCCATAAAGAAAGCCCTCTATTTCTTTTCTCAGCAAAAACATTTTTTGAAAATATTTTATTTCATCCTCAATATTTAAAAAGTTCATTTCTCCTCCTGTATAAAAAATAAAGCCGCTTGACTTATATCAAGCGGCTAACCCTTCTATTTATTAACCACAGATACAAGCCTTTTTAAAAAACGACCAATAGAGCTTGTAACTGTGAATTTAAATTAACTAAAATCACTTACAAACCCTGCACCTGTGATGATGATGTAATTGTACGCATAAAAATGTATTTTTCATTGTTCACCTCGTAAAATTATACTGATTATACAGCCATACAATTTCCATGTCAATAATAATTTTACATACTTTTTTATAATTAGTACATGTATTTAAAACATAATATTTAAGTTGTTTTTATTGTAAAGCCATATATGCTCAATTAATTCTCACTTCACACATCTTTCATTTTAACTTCACCTTTCAAACACAATACATATATATTCTTAATACATGAAAGAGAGGTTGACGTATGAATAATAATTATGTATTTGAACGTGTTGAAAAAAAATATCTGATTTCAGATACTAAGCTTAATCTATTAATGAAGCGAATTGAACCATATATGGACGAAGATAAATACGGAATTCACACAATATGCAATATTTACTACGATACCAGTACATACGACTTAATCAGAAATTCAATAGAAAAGCCTGTCTACAAAGAGAAATTAAGATTAAGAAGCTATGGAATTCCAGGAAAAAATGATAAAGTATTTTTGGAATTAAAGAAAAAATGTAACAGCACTGTTTTCAAAAGAAGAATTTCATTAACATTAAGGGAAGCGGAGGCTTACCTTGAAAACGGAATCAAGCCGCAAAAGGAAAGTCAGATTTTAAGAGAAATAGATTACTTCATAAATTTTTATCAACCGGAGAAAAAAATATTTATTGCTTATGACCGTATTGCATTATTGGGAAATGAGAATCGGGATTTAAGAATAACATTTGATATGAACATACGAAGCAGGGTATATGATTTGGATTTAATCAAAGGCGATTACGGAAAAAACATAAATAATTTTAACAGCTACCTTATGGAAATAAAAACACCGTGCTCACTTCCCATTTGGCTTGTCAGAACACTTTCGGAGCTGAAAATATATCCTGTTTCATTTTCTAAGTACGGAGAAATATATAAGCAGGAACTGGCAAATGAAGTTATCAATAGAATAATTGAAAAAAGGCATTCTGAAAAAATTATGAATTGGAGTGATGTTAAATGTTTGCAAGTATCTTAAGCTCATCAACCGGAGCCATTTCCGCTGCAAATGCCATGTTGTGCATTGCGGCATCCATGGTGCTTGGTTTAATAATTTCATTGACTTACATGTCAGAAAAAAACTGCTCAAAAAGCTTTGTTACCACACTGGCAATAATGCCTGTATTGGTAGGAATTGTAATTATGCTGGTCAATGGGAATCTTGGTGCGGGAGTTGCCGTAATGGGTGCATTCAGTCTGGTAAGATTTCGTTCTGTTCCTGGAACATCCAAGGAAATAAGTTTCATATTTTTTGCAATGGCTGCAGGTTTAGCTGCAGGAATGGGATACATTGCCTTTGCATTTGTTGTAACCTTACTCGTATGCCTTGTTTTCTTAATCCTAAGCAAAATATTATTTAGCGAAAGCAGGGAATGTGACAGAAAACTTAAAATCACTATACCTGAAAGCTTGGATTACACACATATATTTGATGATTTATTTGATAAATATACCAAGACGGTTAATCTGGAAAAAATAAAAACCACCAATCTGGGGAGTATGTTTGAACTCCATTACAACATAACAATTAAAAATCCTGAGGAAGAAAAAGAATTTATTGATGATCTGAGATGCAGAAACGGAAACCTGACCATTATCCTAAGCAGAAACCTGTCACAATACGAAGAATTATAGGAGGAAAATATGAAAAATAACAAGCATAAAATAATTATACTCACACTGTGTGCATCTCTTCTTATGTCATGCAGTGCAAACACAGGCAGTCAAAATCCTGCTTCAGGTGAAAACAATACAAATACAAATGTGGAATTGAATATAAAAGGAATATCCGACGAACTGGTGGAATATGAGGATAATGACTTTTATACAGAATGGAAAAATGAGAATCCGAACTATATTGAATTGAACGGTTCATCAGCAAGTCTGCAGGGAACAGGTGCCAAAATAAATAAAAATATTATAACAATAAACTCCCCGGGCACATATGTTGTAAGCGGAAAGCTGGAAAACGGACAGATAATTGTAGATTCTAATGGTGATGATGCCGTAAGGCTTGTATTAAATAATACAGAAATAAGCTGCCTTGACAATGCTCCTGTTTATGTTAAAAATTCAGGAAAAACTATAATTTCACTTGTTGAGGGAACACAAAACAATATAACTGACGGAAGCACATATGCTTCAGAAGATGAAGATGATGCACCTAATGCCGCATTATTCAGTAAAGATGATTTAACAATCAACGGTTCAGGTTCATTGACAGTAAAAGCAAATTACAACAACGGAATTTTCGGGAAGGATGACTTAAAAATTACAGGAGGAAACATCAACATAACTTCTGTTGATGATGGATTGCTGGGACGTGATTTACTTGCCGTGAGAAACAGCAATATAACAATTAATTCTCAGGGAGATGGGATGAAATCAACAAACGATAAAGATGAGAATAAGGGAAATATAGTTCTTGAAGACGGCAGCTATATAATAACAGCCGGCGCAAAGGGAATTAAATCTGAATCCTCCATTACAGTAATCGGTGGAAAATATACAATAACCTCAACTGATGATTCCATTCATTCAAATAACTCTATAACTATTTCGGGAGGGACACTTGACATTACCTCGGAGGACGACGGAATACATGCGGATTCTGAAATAAATATAGAGGGTGGAACAATCAATGTATTGAAATCCTATGAAGGAATTGAAAGCGCAGCTATTAATATTTCAGGCGGAACAATTCAAATTGAGGCATCAGATGACGGCATAAACGCTGCAGGGAAAAATAACAGCCAGTCCACAAAAGGAAAACCGGATCAGAATTCCCTTGCATCCCATGAAAATTACATCCTCAATATATCAGGGGGAAATATATATATTGATGCTTCAGGAGATGGATTGGATGCAAACGGATCAATTTATATGTCAGGTGGAACAGTAATCGTTAATGGTCCTGTATCAAACGGAAACGGGGCTATTGACTACGATCAGAAATTTGAAATATCCGGAGGACTGTTAATTGCTGCAGGAAGTTCAGGAATGGCACAAATGCCATCAGAAGGTTCTTCGCAAAATTCAGTATCTGTCAAGTATTCCCAAATTCAGAAGGGCGGAACATCAATCAATATAGCCGGCAATGAAAAAAACATAATTACGTTTATACCAAAGAAGGATTATCAGACAATACTGGTAAGCTCTCCCGATATCACCTTAAACTCAACTTATGAGCTTTATACTGGAGGAACTTCAACAGGAACCGAAAATTATGGTTTGTTTACCGGGGGCACTTACACAAACGGAACTAAGTTAACTGATTTTACGGTTTCAAAATCATTGCTGTCCATAACAGATACAGGTGAAGAGACAACAACCGGAGGATTTATGCCTGGACAAAGAGGTCCTGGCGGCAATGGAGGCGGAATGAAACCTGAAATGAATGAAATGCCCGAAGGAGAAAGACCTGAAATGCTGCCGGGAGATTTTAAAGGACAAAAACCTGAAGCACCTCAAAATGTGCCTTCAGAGACCAAAGACAGCACAGCACCGAATAAAACAGACAACACAGATAAAAATCTACAGGATGAACAAATTTAAAAACTTGTAAGATAAAAACAGAAATATTTGCTAAACACAAATATTTCTGTTTTTTTATTAAATAATCTTTATTAAATATTTTTTTACCATTTTTATGGGATGATAAGACTCCTTTGCCTTCCTTAATCCGGCATTGCCCGTATCTTCCTGCCTGTTTACAAATTCAGTATCAGAAAAGCTTCGAACTAAAAATTCTCTGTTTAAGAAAGCATATATTCCCTTATAATCTATTTCTCCACGTTCCACATGGATAACAGCCATTTTTTCATTTACTCTTTCACCTACGGAAAATCCTGCCAGATCTCCATCCACATATATTGCTATGGATTGCAAATCAAACAAATGAAGCTCACTGAACAAATCCTTTATTGCATCAATTTCCATGATCATTTCTTTATCTACAGTGACAGCCACTTCTTCGTGCCATTTATGCAGCAGCATTAAGCAGTCTTTAACGACTTTCTCATTATCAATTGATCTGACTTCATATTCATATGATTTTTCGAACGAATTAACATGATTTTTCTTCCCGTGATACCTTTTGCCCTTAAGCTCTATAAGATCAGTAGTATTGTAGACATATTCAAAATCGTTTATATCTTCTGTCACTTCAATTTTATAATCTGTGTATTTTCTCAAATCTTCTATGAACCCTTCATCAACATCACCAAACAGGTAATCTCTGTCGGTAAAATCTGTATTCCTTTCAATCAGCTCATCGACAATCTCAGTTAGTGTTTCTTTATCATACTTCAAGGGTTGAGTATAAAATGTGCCTTTTCCTTCTTCATTTTTTTCTATTACCAACGCATTATTTACTATTGCATATTTAACGTTATTCAGTTTTCTCCACATATACAGTGATGAAAATAAGTATTCGTAAGATTCAAGCTTCTCTCTATCCACGTATTTTTCAATTATGTCCTTATCCTCAAGGGACAAACATTTAAAACCTATGATGACAATCAACTCCTATTAGTTTTTTATTGTATTATTTTTTATTTTCTGATTATATTATTTACCCTTATTCTTCATTTAATAATCAAATTTTCATATTATTATAGTATCACATTATAATAATATTTCAATATTTTTAATAATTTTATTTTTTAAAGTTACTTGACAAAATAAAGTAACTGTGATATTTTATTTTATAATAATTGCTAATTGAGGAGGTTATGTTGAGAGAAATTGCTTTTACAAATAATATCAGCTCCATACTCGTTTTTATGGAAGGATTTTTATCCTTTTTTTCACCTTGTGTTCTGCCGCTGATACCTGTTTACATAAGCTATCTGGCAGGTAACGGAAAAAAAACTGATTCCGTCGGCACAATACTGTATGAAAGAAAAACAGTCCTCATAAACACATTGTTTTTTGTTTTAGGAATTTCAAGCGTTTTTTTTCTTCTTGGTCTGTCTTTTTCTGCATTAGGTATATTCTTTAACAGAAACAGGGTTTTATTCAGCCATATAGGGGGTATAATAATCATAGTTATGGGTCTTGTTCAGCTGGATTTATTAAAACTTAATTTTCTTAAAATAGAAAAAAGATTCCACATGGAATTTCATAACAGTAAAATGAACCCTATTATAGCTTATATAATGGGTTTTACATTCAGCTTTGCATGGACACCTTGTGTCGGTCCCGCATTATCCTCAGTATTGATTTTAGCTTCAAATGCAAGTAATGTTTTTTCAGGGAACATTTTGGTTCTGATTTATACAATGGGATTTATAATACCCTTTATAATTTTAGGAATTTTTACAACAGAAGCATTGAATTTTTTTAAAGAAAAAAGAAATATTGTTAAATATACAATAAAAGCAGGCGGTATTATTTTAATCATAATCGGTATTATGACATATACAGGAACCTTTGCCAGCTTAAGCAGACTTTTTGCATATTGAAATAAATAATACTGACTTATTATTAATATTAAAATTGTCATCCTCAGCTAGCAAAGGATACATATTTCAATATTATAATTTACAAGGAGAAAAAATGAAAACTCAATATAATTTACCCTGTGATATTGCCCAGACGCTGAACATAATCGGTGATAAATGGTCTCTGCTTATATTGCACCGAATTTTAACAGGATGCGAAACATACAAGGAAATTCAGGATGGTCTTGAGGGAATTGCAACAAACCTTTTATCTGAACGACTTAAAACAATGGAGGCTGATGAGCTTATTATAAGAGAGCTTTATCAGGAGCACCCTCCCAGATACAAATATACTCTTACGGAAAAAGGAATGGATTTGGTTGATGTATTCAACAGCCTTATGCTGTGGGGACAAAAACATCTGAACAAGTGTTATAAAAAAATAGTTCACAAGAATTGCGGAGGCAGTATTGAACATAAATATTACTGCTCCGAATGCAATAAAAACATTGATATAAATGAGCTTGAAGTAATAGATCCAAATGAATAAGGAGAGATCATGGTAGATATATTAATAGTCGGAGCCGGACCTGCAGGCTTATCTGCAGCAGTAAATGCAGTAAACAGAGGAAAAACTGTGCGAATTTTCTCTAACAAAGAAAATTACTTATCAAAGGCAGAAAGAATAGATAATCATCTCGGCTTTTACAACGTAAGCGGAAAAGAATTAATGAATAAGTTCAAAGAACACGCAGAAGCTATGAATATAAAAATAGAAGAAGGTAAAGTTGTAAACATACTTCCATTGGGTGAAAGCTTCATGGTAAATATAAACGGTGAAATAGAAGAATCTAAAAAAGTAATACTTGCAATGGGAATTTCCAAGGTCAAAGAACTTCCGGGAGAAGAAAGACTGTTGGGAAGCGGTGTAAGCTACTGCGCAACCTGTGATGGAATGTTGTACAGAGGAAAAAATGCCATTGTGTGGGATCAGTCTCAGGAAGCATTGGAAGAAGCAAATTACTTAAACAGTATTGGCGTTAATGTGACATTTGTTTCAAAAAAACCTCGTTCAGAAAATTTGAATGAAAATATTAAATATATAAACGGTGCAGTTTCAGAAATTATCGGTGAAAATAAGGTTGAGACAATTGTTGCCGGTCAGAAAAAAATACCTGCTGATGCCGTATTTATGTTAAGAGATGCTGTTGCCCCGACAGCTTTAATAGACGGATTGGAAACAAAAGAAAACTTTATATCTGTAAGCAAAAATATGGAAACAAATATTAAAGGTGTTTATGCCGCCGGCGATATAACAGGTAAGCCGCTGCAGCTTTCAAAAGCAGTAAGCGAAGGGTTAATTGCTGCACAGCATGCAGCTTTACAAATAGATAAAATTAAGGAGAATTAAAATGTCAGAGAAAATAAAATATGTAAACAGTACTAAGGAGTTTGATGATTTGCTTGCAAATGAAAAATTTGTATTGGTGGATTTCTGGGCTACATGGTGCGCACCGTGCAGAATGATTGCACCTGTAATAGAAAAATTGTCAGAACAATATGCCGGAAAAATTACTGTTGCTAAGGTTGATGTTGACCAACAGCAGGAGCTTTCAATTCGTTATGGAATTCAAAGCATTCCGACGGTAATACTTTACAAGGATGGTAAGATCGCAGCTAAGGAAATCGGCGTTAAACCGTTAAATTCCTTCACAAGAATGCTTGACAGCCACATTGCTTCATGAATAAAAAAGGAACGACAAAGTCGTTCCTTTTTTACATAATCTTATACAACTCACTTTTTAAAAGTCCGTACAAGTATAAATCATACCTTTTCCCATCTCTTAAAACAAACTCTCTGAAAATACCCTCTTTTACAAACCCTGTTTTCTCATACAGGGAAATAGCCGGATGATTAAATTCAAGAACGTTAAGCTGTATCCTGTAAAAATCAAGTACATTAAACCCATAATCCAGCAAAAGCTTCATTGCTTCCCTTCCATACCCTTTGCCTCTTGTATTTTTGTTTCCCAGTCCAATAAAGAGAGTAGCAACCTTGTTTTCTATCTCTATGCTGTCAAAACCGGCTATTCCTATAATTTGACCGCCTTCAATCAGCTTTACTGCAAATACATCCGACTCTTCATTTTTATCATAATCACCAAAAATTTTATTCACATCTTCTTCAGACATAGGGACGGGGGGAACATAATCATAGTATCTTAAAAATTCTACGTCAGAAAACCATCTGTAGATATCCTTCATGTCAGATTTATCTATCCTTCTCAATTCTACTCTTTGAATCGGTTTGTTTGGCTGTATTTCATCTTTATCAATTACATTCATAGCAATATCCTTTTTATTTCGTCAGTACATCTTTAATTAAATTTTAATAAATTTAATCCAATATCATCACTGAATTCTCTTTCAATTGTTCCATCAATAATATGTATGAAAAGCTCACAGGTTGCGCTTACAACTGCTGAATTCAGATGTCCCCCTATTACCTTGTTTTCCCTGTCCCCTGCGCTCATATGTAAATGATTGTACAGTTTTCCATCCTTGGTTGTAATACTTCCTGTCAATGAAACTATTTCAAAATCCCCTTCATACTTTGTGGAATAATATTTCTTTTCATTTACATCAAACAACCCTATTTCAAATCCTCCGACAGCTCCAAGAGCATTTATATTGGCAAATTTTATATTTTCCCTCTCACATATCTCCATTACTTTTGAAATAATTTCTTCATTTTTATCAATTCGCGCAAATACAGTACTGTTAAATCTTCTGTATTCCATATTAGCCTCTCTTATTTCTTTCTAACTATCTCAACCCAATATCCATCAGGATCTGTAATAAAATAAATTCCCATTGATTCATTTATGAATTCTATACAGCCCATATCCTGGTGCCTTTTAAAGGCCTCATCATAGTTGTCAACTGCCATGGCAAGGTGAAATTCCTGTTCACCCAAATCATAAGATTCTATCCTGTCCTTAAGCCATGTAAGTTCCAATGAAAAATCAGTTGCTCCATCTCCTAAATAAACTAATATGAAGCTTCCATCCGATGCCTCTTTTCTTTTTACTTCTGCCAGACCTAAAGCTTCCTTATAAAAATTCATGCTTTTTTCTAAATCCAGAACATTAAAATTAAAATGGTTAAATGTAAATTTCATATGCACCTCCAATATTTTTCAAAGAAATTTTATTGTACCTGCTGATTTTGATTTGTCGTCATTTCTTCTGCTGCATTGTTTTCTGTCATGTTATTTTCAGCTTCAGTATTAATTTCTGTTCCCGAATCCTGGCCAGAATTAGTCAGAATATTGAGCTGATTTAATATATCTTCCAGTTTTCCAAGATTTTCTCCATATGCCGCCCAATCTCCTCTTTGAGAAGCATCTGTCGCCTTGTTGAACATATTTGTTGCCTGTTTTATTAAATCATTTATATTTGTATTGTCATACTCTTTCTCAATGGGCTTTCCAGGTTCTGTATAAATGCCGAATATTCTTTCTATCGCCTGCTCCAATGTTGGTTCCATAACTATTTTTTCGCCGAAAGATACAACCACCATTTTCATTTCGGGGAAGTTGCTTTCAGTGTCTGATTTAAGATATATGGGCTCCACGTAAAGCAACGAGTCCTCAATGGGAACAACCAGTGTATTTCCTCTTAAGACTGTTGAACCAACCTGGCTCCACAAAGTAAGCTGGGATGATATTACAGTATCCTGATCAATTTTAGTTTCAATCATGTTAGGACCCGGAATAGTCTTAGTCTTAGGAAATTCATACAAAATAAGTTCTCCATAATTTTCTCCGTCATTCCTTGCTGCAAGAAGTGCAATCATGTTGTCTTTGTTTTGAGGGGTATATTGAGTTGTCAGTAAAAATTCAACGTCTTCTTCTTCAGGAAGCTTAAACATTACATAGCTTGAACCAACAGGCTCCTCACCATTACTCATATATTTTTCATTTGCAATATCCCAATAATCTTCTCTTCCAAAAAATACTGTAGGATTTTTAATATGATAAAGTCTGTACATATCGGACTGTACATCAAAATATACCTGCGAATATCTGATATGGCTCCTTATCCCTTCCGGCATGCTGCTCATGGACTTAAACAGATCTGTAAATATCTTATCATATGTCCTTATAATAGGGTCAGTTTCATCAGCCATATAAAAATCTACAGAACCATCATAGGCATCTATCACAACCTTAACTGAATTTCTTATATAATTTACATTCAATCCTTCAATAAATTTATCGGTAGGCTGAGAATAAGGAAATCTGTCACTTACTGTAAATCCTTCAATTATCCAATACAGCTTACCATCATCCTGATTAACTACAATATATGCATCCGGATCAAAATACATGAAAGGTGCTATTTCATGAACTCTCTGCATTATATTTCTGTTTATCAATATTCTGCTGTTTGAATTAATATTGTTGGAAATTAAAAGCCTGTAACTTCCTTCTCTTATACTGAAAAGAAGTTTTTTCATAAACGAAAGCTTTATTCCTGCATCGCCTTCATACAATGTTTCCACATTGTCGGAACCTGATGGATAATCAAATTCTTTTTCGTCTGTATTAACAATTATATATTCATTTGTCTTTTCACCAAAATAAATTTCAGGTTTTGAAATTTTAAAGTCTGTATTAGTTGAAGGAGGAATATTTCTCACAAGCATTTCAGGCTGACCCTGGGCCGTAACCTCATTAACCTGGGATAAAGTAATACCATAACCGTGAGTATATTTCAAATACTGATTGACCCATGTTCTTGCCTGTTCGTTCAGCCTGCTCTGATCAAGCTCCCTGGCTGATAAAAATACCTGTTTGTAGTCTCCATCAATTTTATATCGGTCCACATCTACATCATGGAATAAATAGTACGGTCTTATACCCTGCAATTGATTATATACCTGAATTAAAGGCTCCTGGTCATTGATTCTTATATTGTCAACAACCTCTTGATTCGTTCTTATATCATCTATAGTCAAATCATTATTTGCCGGAAAGTCAACCGTGGATACATTATCAAGAGCATATGCACTCTGTGTACTTTTAATGCTGTATTCCATATACTTTGTTTCCTTTGACAGCTGGTCGGGTTCAACTATAAAATTTTCAACTGCTCCTGACATTACTGTCCCTATTATAGATATGACAATTAAAGCTGCAGGAACTGTCAAAGCAAATCCTAAATTTCTTTTTCTGGCTCCCATAAAAAATGTTACAGCAGCTATCATACAACCTATTGCAAGTATTCTGTACAAATTTAAGGTAATATTTATATCCGTATACCCAGCGCCAAAAACTCTTCCTAGCCGAGAATAAAGCAAATCATAGCTTTTTAATATAAATTTCAATCCTAAAAATACAAATACAAAAATTCCTATAAAGGATAACTGATTTATTATTTTTGTTGCAAATTTCTTATTAAGCACTGAACTTAAATCAAGTTGAACAGGTTTATAACGCATTTCTTCAAAACGCTCTGATATATTTTTAATACTGTCTTTTATCGTAAGGTATCCATAAAAAACTACTGTTACAGCAATGAGAAGGAATAAGACATTTATTGTAAAATCAACTGCTGTATTAATTAAAGGCAGTTTAAAAATATAAAAGCCCATATCATTATTAAAAATAGGATCTGCAGCACCAAAACTTTCACTGTTAATAAACTGTAAAATCTCAAACCACATGCCTGATACTATGTTAATGGTAAACAAAAAACTGATTAAAACAGAAATCAGTTTTATCCACAGATTAACCTTTTTATTTGATTTTGTATCAACAACTTCAGACTCCAAATCATATTTCTTCTTTAGCTTATTTAAAAATATGTACAACAAAATACTCAAAAAGACAAATACAGGAATACCTATCATAAATTGAGCTTTAATTTTTGTTAAAAATGTTTCTGTATATCCTACTTCCTTAAACCATAAATAATCAGATGAAAATTTAATGGCACCGCCAAAGAAATTAACTGCCAGGAATAATACAATTATTAATCCTATAGTAAAAAATCTCCCTTTACTTCTCATAGTACCTCCTTTTATTTAACAATTGACAGACAATAGGCGGGCATGGATGTTCAATTGCCCTGCCATGAATTAGCAATTGAATAAATATATAAGTTATTTTATTCAATCGCACATTCATGGCTTGCATATTGTCATTTATTGAATTCAATTCTTAATTTTTCCAAAGATTTTTTTTCTATTCTTGATACGGTCATTTGAGAAATATTTAATTCCTTTGCAATTTCACTTTGTGTTTTATTAGAATAAAATCTTTTAATTATTATTTTTCTTTCCAGTTCATTCAGCTTATCCATAGATTTTTTTATGAAATCTTCATTTTCTATTTTTACAAAATGTAAATCATCCTGCCCCACAACATCCATCAGTGACATATCGCTGTCATCATTGCTCATATCAAATTTTTCATCTAATGACTGAGAATTAAACATTTTTCCTGCTTCAAACGCCTCAAGAACTTCTTCTTCAGTGGAATTGATATATTCTGCAATTTCCCGTACTGTAGGAGCACGGTTCAGCTGTGCACTCAATAAATTGTTTACATCATTAACTTTTTTAGATATTTCCTGAATTTTCCTCGGAACCTTAATTGCCCATCCCTTATCTCTGAAATATTTCTTAATTTCTCCTAAGATGGTGGGGGTTGCAAAGCTGGTAAATTCAAATCCTCTATTTATATCAAATCTTTCTATTGCATAAATCAACCCCATGCAGGCTATCTGAAAAATATCCTCATGCTCTATACCTTTGTTGTTATATTTTCTGGATATTATTTCTGCCATATACTTATATTTATCAAAAATTTGATTTCTTATATCAACATTCCTGGTTTTTTGATACTGCAAAAATAAATCCTGATTTTTAATAGTTTTGGAATTTTGGACTGCTTCGCTCATATTATCAACGCCTATTCAAAATTATTTATGCTCTTCTCAAATATTATCTTTTTGTTTTGTAAATCAAAATTATAACTGTCCGCAAGACTTTCAATAATCATGATACACATATCACTGTTTGTCTTGTTTTCCTCGGAAATCCCGCCTGAATTCAGGTCAGTTACTTCAACAGTCAGATTATTGCTGTTTACTTCATAACTAATATCAAAAGGTTCACTGTTATTTTCCACATTACTTATAAAAAATGTACAAACTTCGGAAATAATGACCTTCAAATCTTCTATTTCATCCACATTAAATCCCTTTAAATTTGACAATGCTGAAGTTGTAAGCCTTATGGTGCTCATATATTCAGATTTCTTAGGAATAGTTAATCTTATTTTTTCCATTATATCACCCCTGAATATTGAAAACTTTATTTAAACCGGTTATATCAAACAATTTATAAATATTTGGCTTCAAATTTATTACCTTGATACTCAGATTCTTTTCCTGAAGTTTTTTATATATTCCCATTAAAACTCCAAGGCCGGTAGAATCAATATATTCAAGACTCTCTCCATTTATTGTTACATCCTGATTTTTTTCTTCAATCAGCTCAAAAATTTTATTTTTCAGCTCAGGAGAAGTATATATGTCGACTTCTCCCATCGGTTTTATTTCCAAAGCATTTTCTGAAGTTATACTGTATTTTATTTCTAATGACATAATACCCTCCATTATTCTTCTTCTGATTCTAAATCTTCCTCAGAATAAATTTTTGCAATTGAAACAACTTTATCATCATCATTCAGCCTCATGGCAATAACACCCTGAGTATCTCTGCCCATTATGGATATTCCTGTTGCATGCATTCTGATAATAACACCGTTAATACTAAGAAGCATTATGTCATCTTCCTTTTCAACTATCAACGAACCTACAATAGGACCTGTCTTATCATTAATATTATGAGCCTTCATGCCTTTTCCGCCTCTATTCTGGCATCTGTATTCCTGGGACAGTGTTATTTTTGCATATCCATTTTCTGTAACAGTCAGTATATACTTGTTTTCATCACTCTTTTTAATGATGCTCATTGAAACAAGTTCATCTTCATCTTCGTCATCAATGGTTATTGCTTTAACTCCCATTGAATTTCTCCCTGTTTCTCTTACATCATTTTCATTGAATCTGATACCCTTGCCATACTTTGTAACAATGAATATATCCTTTGTTCCATCGGTTTTGCTCACATTTATAAGTTCATCATCATCTGCAATTTTTATTGCAACAAGTCCTGTTTTTCTGATTGTATCAAATTCACTTAATTTTGTTTTCTTAATTATTCCTTTTTTCGTTACAAACATCAGATATTCATCATCATTGAATTCTCTTATAGGAATTATAGATCTGATCTGTTCGTCAGTATCAATGTTTATTAAATTAATTGCAGCCGTACCTTTAGCCTGACGCCTTGCTTCGGGAACCTCATAGGCTTTAATTCTGTACATCTTTCCTTTATTTGTCATGAAAAGCAGGTTATCGTGAGTAGAGGTTATAAATAAATCCTTTACAAAATCCTCCTCTCTCGTTGTAAGAGCGGTTATTCCTTTACCTCCTCTGTTCTGAGCCTTATAGGTGTCCTCAGGAAGTCTTTTTATATATCCGAAATTTGTAAGAGTAATGGCTACATTTTCTTCCTCTATCAAATCCTCTGCGTTGATTTCACCTTCATCTGCCTTAATTTCTGTTCTTCTTTCATCATAAAAGTTATTTTTTAGTTCTTTTATTTCTTCCTTTATTATTTCATCAACCAGGTGTTGATTTGCAAGAATTTCTTTAAACTTAGCTATCATTGTCAATAATTCATTGTATTCCGCATCTAATTTTTCTCTTTCCAGACCTTGAAGTCGTCTCAATCTCATATCGACGATTGCTCTTGCCTGAATATCTGACAAATTAAATGCATCCATCAATCTTTGTTCCGCATCATCATAAGAAGCTCTTATTATTCTTATTACCTCATCAATATTGTCAATTGCGATTCTTAATCCCTCAACAATATGTGCTCTGGCTTCGGCTTTATCCAGATCATACTTTGTTCTTCTTACAATAATTTCTCTTTGATGCTCTACGTAATAATGAATCATGTCCTTTAGGGACAGAACCTTTGGCTCATTGTTCACAAGAGCAATCATAATTATGCTGAAATTATCCTGAAGCTGAGTATGCTTATACAAATTGTTAAGTACAATGTTAGGATTGTAATCTCTTTTGATTTCAATAACAATCCTCATTCCTGTTCTGTCACTTTCATCTCTCAGGTCTGATATTCCATCAATTTTCTTATCTTTTACAAGTTCCGCTATTTTTTCTATAAGTCTTGCTTTGTTAACCATGTACGGAATTTCCGATACAATAAGCCTGCTTTTATTGTTTTTTATTTCTTCAACTTCAACTCTTGATTTAACCTTTACAAAACCTCTTCCGGTCATATAGGCATTTTTTATGTTGTCTTTTCCTTCAATTATTGCACCTGTAGGGAAATCAGGTCCTTTAATGTATCTCATCAGTCCTGGTATATCTATTTCAGGATTATCTATATATGCAATAACTCCGTTTATAACCTCTCCTATGTTATGAGGAGGAATTGAACTTGCCATACCAACAGCAATACCCTGTGAACCGTTCACCAGCAAATTAGGAAAACGGCTTGGAAGCACCACCGGTTCTTTTAAGGTTTCATCAAAATTAGGTCTGAAGTCAACTGTATCCTTATTAAAATCCTTTAAAAGCTCCATAGCCATTTTTGACATTCTGGCTTCTGTGTAACGCATTGCCGCAGCCTGGTCTCCGTCTACTGAACCGAAGTTTCCATGACCGTCTATCAACGGATAACGTAGGGAGAAGCTCTGTGCAAGACGCACCATTGCATCATATACCGCTGAATCTCCGTGAGGATGATACTTACCGAGAACATCGCCGACAATACGTGCACTTTTTTTATGAGGTTTATCAGGTGTTAATCCAAGTTCATAAGCCGAATAAAGTATTCTTCTGTGAACAGGCTTCAATCCATCCCTTACATCCGGAAGCGCCCTTGAAACAATAACCGTCATGGCATAGTCCAGATAAGATTTTCTCATTTCATCTGTAATATTTGTCTCTATAATTCTACTGTTATTTTCAATTTTATCATTTTCGCTCATTTATAACCTCCAACAGCCTGTAGCTATATATCTAAATTCTTCACATATCGTGCATTTTCCTCAATAAATTCCCGGCGGGGAGCAACCTTATCCCCCATGAGCATATTGAAGGTTTCATCTGCAGCTATTGCATCATCTTCATTGACTCTTAAAAGAATTCTTTCTGCCGGATTCATTGTTGTTTCCCAAAGCTGTTCCGGGTCCATTTCTCCAAGACCTTTATATCTTTGTATTTCAATCTTGTTATCTCTGCCTATTTCCTCCAGAACCTCATTTAATTCCGGATCGCTGTATACATATTTTTCAAATTTTCCTTTTTTTACTCTGTACAGAGGAGGCTGAGCAGCATAAACATGACCCTGTGTTATCAATTCCTTCATATATCTGTAAAAAAATGTCAGAAGCAGTGTCCTTATATGTGCTCCGTCAACATCGGCATCCGTCATTATGATTATTTTATGATATCTCAATTTTGATATATCAAAATCTTCACCTATCCCGGTACCAAATGCAGTAATCATATTTTTTATTTCTTCAGAATTTAAAATCTTATCTATTCTTGATTTTTCAACATTTAATATTTTACCTCTCAAAGGAAGTATTGCCTGAATTCTTCGGTCTCTTCCTTCCTTTGCAGATCCGCCTGCGGAATTACCCTCAACTATACATATTTCACACAACTTCGGATCTTTTTCAGAACAGTCAGCCAATTTTCCAGGAAGAGACATTCCATCAAGTGCACCTTTTCTTCTTGCCAAATCTCTTGCCTTTCTTGCAGCCTCTCTAGCCCTTGCAGACCTAAGGGATTTTTCTACTACTAATTTTGCGGTCTTTGGATTTTCTTCACAATAAGCACTTAAAGCCTCACCTGTAATATTATCTACAATACCTCTTACCTCGCTGTTGCCCAGCTTTGTCTTTGTCTGTCCTTCAAATTGAGGATTAGGTATTTTTATTGAAAGAACTGCAGTTATTCCTTCTCTTATATCCTCGCCTGTTATGGCAACATCATTTTCTTTCAATATATTGTATTTTTTTGCATAATCATTAATAACACGAGTAAGGGCGGTTTTAAAACCTACCAGATGTGTTCCCCCCTCAATTGTGTTAATATTGTTTACAAATGAAAATATATTTTCAGTGTAGGAATCTGTATATTGCATTGATAATTCAACAATTACCTTGTCCTTGCTTCCTTCTGCATAAATTATATCCTCATGAAGAATATCTTTTTTGCTGTTGAGATATTGTATAAATTGCTTTATTCCGCCTTCAAAGTGAAATTCATCCTTTATGTTGTTTCTCTTATCCTCTAATATTATTCTTATACCTTTATTTAAAAAAGCAAGCTCTCTCATGCGATGCTTCAATGTTGTATAATTAAAATCTATTGCATCAAAAATAGTTGAATCAGGCAGAAATGTTATTGTAGTACCTGTTTCTTCGGTGTCGCAAATATATTCAACCTCTGATTTTGCAATACCTCTTTCAAATCTTTGTCTGTATCTTTTGCCATCCCAGTTCACTTCAGCAATTAAATAATCAGAAAGTGCGTTAACACACGAAACACCTACCCCGTGCAGACCTCCTGAAACCTTATATGCATCATTGTTGAATTTACCGCCTGCATGAAGCACGGTTAATACTGTTTCTAATGTTGACTTTCCTGTTTTTTTATTTTTTTCTATTGGTATTCCTCTGCCGTTGTCTACGACTACAATTGAATTATCTTCATTTACAGTTACGCTTATAGTGTCGCAAACTCCTGCCAATGCTTCGTCTATACTGTTATCTACAACTTCATAAACTAATTGATGAAGTCCTCTTTCACCTGTAGAGCCTATATACATACCAGGTCTCTTTCTTACCGGCTCAAGCCCTTCAAGAACCTGAATCTGCTCCGCACCATAATGATTATTATTTTTATCTTCCATTTAAATCTCCTCTAATTCGTAATGCTGCCTATTTTTCCTTCGTTTATATAAAACTTTTTCTTGCTATAATTTTTTGTCAATACATTTAAATCATGGTCATCTGTTGTAGTAATAAATGTTTGTATTCCCTGAATATAATTTATTAAAAATCCTTTTCTTTTATTATCAAGCTCTGAAAGAACATCATCCAACAGCAGAACAGGATATTCACCTATCTCTTCTTTTATAATTTCTATTTCCGCGAGCTTTATTGCAAGAATTGCAGAACGCTGCTGTCCCTGTGAACCAAAATATTTGCATTCCTTATCATTTATTTTTATTATAATATCATCCTTATGAGGTCCGTACATTGTTGTTCCATATTGAATTTCCTGATTAATTCCATTATTTATTTTATCATAAAAATGCTTTTTAAATTCGTCCTTACTCATTCCATCAGCGCTGCCTGCATTACATAAATAATTCAAATCAAACTTTTCCTTATTTCCTGAAATGTCTGCATAAATATTCACTGCATAATCTTTCAGCTTATTTATGTAATCCAGTCTGTACCATATGATATCTGTTCCTACATTGACAAGATAATCATCCCAAATATTAATAATATCCTTATTTTTCATATTTGTATAGTAATTTTTTAATATTATATTTCTTTCGGAACATATTTTTTTATATTTGTTAAGCAAATATTTATACTTAGGCTTAATTTGAGAAATATCTATGTTTACAAACTTTCGTCTTTCCGTGGGGCTTCCCTTAATAATCCTCATATCATCGGGAGTAAAAATTACATTATTTAAAATTCCAATCATTTCAGATGTTTTATCCAGCTTTACACCATTTATTAAAACTTGCTTTCTTTTATTTTTTTCAAGATGAAGTTCTATTTTTACATTATAATTATTTTTCAGCAAACTGACTTCAATGATACTTTTATTTTCATAAAAATTAATCAGGTCATTTTCACTGTTCAATCTGAATGTTCTGCCTATTGAAGTTAAGTAAACGGACTCCATGAGATTTGTTTTTCCCTGGCCGTTGTCTCCTATAAAAATATTTAACAAATCATTTAATTCAATTTCTGCTTCACTGAAATTTCTGTAATTTTTAATTTTAAGCTTGTTTACTATCATTTTTCCTCTTTTGAAATGATATACTCGTCGTTGTTAAATTCAACAATATCTCCTTCTCTGAGCTTCTTTCCTCTCTGCAATACAACTTCACCGTTAACCTTAACAAGTCCATCTAATATTACATTTTTAGCCATACCTCCACCTTCAACAGCATTTGCAAATTTCAACAGCTGATCCAGTTTTATAAATTCTGTATTAATATTTATTTTTTCCATATATTCCTCTACCTTAATTAATATTCCTAAATACGTTATTGCCATGAATAGCGGCCATACATTTATATCATTCCAAACATGTGAAGATGTTCCAACCATATTTTTCAAAAATATAAGACCCCAATAAATAAATATTTTTGTAAATGAAACTGGAGAATCTTATCTTTGAGAATATCCTTCAATGACAGTCTGGCAGCTGTTAATAGTGACACTTAACTTATTCTTACCGGAAGTACCATGTATATATAATCTTGTCTGCCTTCCTCATTTATAAAACAAGGATTATTTTTACCTATTAAATTTAATACTATTTTCTCACTGTCTATTATTTTTAAAAAGTCCAACAAATATTTGGAATTAAAACCTATTTTTAAATCTTCTCCTTCTTTTTCAACAGGTACATTTTCTTCAACATTGCCGTATTCTGAAGCTGAATTAATCTGCATGTTGATGTTTTTTATGTCCAGAACAATCAAATTGTTTTTATCATCCTTTGCAAGCAGAGACGCTCTTTCAACACTGTCTCTTATATCTGAAGGATCTGCCTTTACTACTGTTACAAAATTATCCTTTATTATTCCTTCGTAATCAATAAATTTTCCATCCAGTAAATTAGAAATAATTATTGTATTTTCAAGTTTAAAGGATATATGGCTTTCTGACACGGTTATCTCGGTACTTTCCTGATTTTCTTCAACAATTCTTAAAATTTCAACCAGGGTTTTTGAAGGAACGACAGCTGAAACTTCTCCATCATATTCAATTGCTTCTTTTTTTACCGCCATTCTATATCCATCCAATGCAACAAATGTACACAAATTATTTTTAATTTCAATTAAACATCCTGTAAATATAGGTTTAATGTTCTCCTGTGCTGCTGCAAAATAAGTATACTTTATAAGATTCTTTAAAGATTCTGATTTTATTTTAAATGAATTTCCTTCATTGTCGAATGTGTTGTCAGGGTATTCCGCCGCTGAGTTTCCCAATATATTTATTTCTGAATTCATGCATTTTATTTCCATATTGTTATTTTCCATTGTTTCAATATGAACATAAGAATTTGAAGGAAGCTTTCTTACGAAATCTCCTATTAATCTGGCTTGTACGACAACCGAACCTTCTTCTTCAATCTCACATGGAGAATATGTTTTTATTCCTAAATCTAGATCTGTTGCAGTCATTATGAGCATGTTATTTTTAGCTTCTATTAAAATGCCGGACAAAATAGGAAGAGGAGTTCTGGATGAAACAGCTTTTTGCACAATAGTAATACTTTTATTAAGTTCATTTTGGTTAATTTTTATTTTCATTTTTTTCTCCTTTTTAGGGTTATATCAAATGTTTATTAAAAAATTCAATTAAGTGTCTTAATAGGCTGAATACATTTTAAAGCTGTATTAGATAAAATGTGCACAACCAGAAAAATTTAAATTCGGTATAGAAATATAAAAATATAGATTAGTAATAATAGTAGAGTTTGTTAATTTGTTGAAAACTCCTTTTTGCATTAATTTTCTGCATGTTTAAAATATTTTTAGCTGTTGATAATTATTAAAATTAAAAAATGTTATTAACGGTCTTTAATTTTTTATAAACACCTATTCACTTTTTGTCAACAGCATGTTGCTAATTATTGAGCATTGAAATTAGATCATCTATATTTTTCTTAATTTCCTGGCTGTTTTCCATATCCTCGTCGACCTTATTGCATGCGTGAAGAACAGTTGAATGATCCCTGCCGCCAAATTCCTCACCTAATTTAGGAAGAGACATGTCAGTTAGTTTTCTTGCAATATACATCGCTACTTGTCTTGGATACGCAATATTTTTAGTTTTCTTTTTAGATACCAGGTCTTCCATTGATATATTGTAGTAATTTGCCACAACTTCCTTTATATCAGTAAGAGTAATTTTCTTATTATTGGATATTAAATGCTTTAGTGCTTCCTGAGCCAGCTCCAGATTTACTTCTTTTTTATTGGTGAGAGAAGCATAGGCATAAATTCGTATAAGAGCACCTTCGAGCTTTCTTATATTTGATTGAATGTTCTGAGCTATGTATTGTATTACGTCATCAGGTACATTGTAATTTTCTGCTTCTGCTTTTTTCCTTAAAATTGCAATTCTTGTTTCATAATCCGGAGGCTGAATATCTGCAATAAGGCCCCACTCAAATCTTGAACGAAGCCTGTCCTCAAGCGTTGGTATTTCGCTTGGAGGATTATCACTTGATACAATAATCTGCTTGTTTGCTTCATGAAGAGCGTTAAATGTGTGAAAAAATTCTTCTTGCGTACTTTCCTTTCCGGCGATAAATTGTATATCGTCCACAAGCAGAACATCCGCTCTTCTGTAAGTATTTCTGAATTCTTCATTTTTACCGTCTTTTATTGAATTAATCAAATCATTGGTAAATTTTTCACTTGTTACATATAATACATATGCCTCAGGATTGTTATCTAGTATATAATGGCCTATTGCGTGCATTAAGTGAGTTTTTCCAAGGCCTACACCTCCATATAAAAATAAGGGATTATATGCGGTTGAGGGCGCTTCAGCCACGGCTAAAGAAGCCGCATGAGCAAATCTGTTGCTGTTTCCTATAATAAAATTGTCAAATCTGTATTTAGGATTTAACTTTCTGTCAATGTTAATAGCGTCAGGATCTCCATTTGGATTTTCCGCAGATTTTTTAACATCCTCTTTGTCTATGTTTTCTCCCGGCACAGTAAAAATAAGTTCGGTATCTTTTTTTAAAACATAGTTGAATGCATTTTTAAGAAAATTGTAGTGTCTTTTTTTAAGGGTGTTTTTTAAGAATTCATCAGCTGTTTCCAAGTAGATAGTGTTATTTTTATAAGCAACTATTTTAAGGGGTTTAAACCAAGTGTTAAAGCTTACTTGATTTGTGTCCTCCTTGACTATTTCAAGGACTTCGTTCCATAATTCTTCAAAGTTCATAATATCCTCCGGGTGTTGATAAAAAAAATTAACATATTGTTAATAAAGCCTGCTGTTTTTGTTAAAATATATGTCATAAACAATTGTTGATAAAAAGTATAAACAATTGATAAATTTGATTAATCAATATTTTTAATAGAATTGTTAACAGTCTGTCCATAAATTTGTAAATAAAAAAAGTTATCCACAGACACATACCATACTATCATTTTTTATCCACAATTTCAATTTTAATTTTAAATATTTTAAAAAATATTTGCAATATTCATCAAAATGTAGTATATTACAATAGCTTATACAAATTACGATTTATGGTGAGAATTAAAGAAAGCAGGTCATTTGCATTCAACTGTAAGATAACTTTAAATAATAATCCTTTGCTAACGCTCAGGACGACGCTTTAATCGTTGTTAACAGCAACAAATAATCTGTCAGCCAGTTATAATATATTTCGTTATTGACATAAGAATTTAAAAATATTATAATTTAAAAACATGAAAATTTAAGATATTTAATATAGATATCTGAAGTACAAGGAGGTGTTTTTCCAGTGAAAAGAACTTATCAGCCAAAGAGAAGACAAAGAAGCAGTGAACATGGATTTTTAAAGAGAATGAGTACAAAATCCGGAAGAAATGTTTTGAAGAGAAGAAGGGCAAAAGGTAGAAAAAAATTGTCAGCATAAGGCCGCATTTGTGGCCTTTTATTCCAATCAGAAACAACAGAACATTAAGGTAAGATTATAATGATAATAATAAAAAAGAATATAGAATACAAATCAGTTTATAATTGCAATGATTCGATTTCTGATTATAATCTTGTTTTGTTTTTGAAAAAAAATAAATTTGGATACAACAGGTTTGGATTTACGGCAGCAAAAAAAATAAAGAAAGCGGTATCAAGGAACATTATAAGAAGAAGATTGAAGGAAATAGTCAGATTGAATGAGTGTAATTTCAAAGAAGGCTATGATATTGTAATTATGGCCAGAGTTAATGCGACAGAATCCGATTACAAGAGTCTGGAAAAGTCAGTTAATAAATTAATGAGAAGGAAAAATTTATTAAAGGGTGATTCGAAATAAGTAAGCTGTTGATTTTTATTATACGAATTTATCAGAAATTTTCTTCACGTTCATCTGTCAGGCATTGCAGGTTTTACCCTACATGTTCTCAATACTTTATTGAAGCATTACAAAAATATGGTTTCTTTAAAGGCTCATATTTAGGTATCCGAAGAATATTGAGATGCCACCCCTTCAACCCCGGAGGGTATGATCCCTTGAAATAATACGGAGGATAATAAATGAATTTAGATTTTATAGCAAAGCCGATGGGTATGCTTGTCAAATTGTTATACAACATGGTATCTGGATTGGATTCTCAATATATTTCTGCATATGCAATTGCAATAATATTATCTACAATAATATTCAAAGCGATAATGCTGCCGTTTACGTTGAAGCAGACAAAATCCATGAAAATAATGCAGGAATTAAATCCAAAGATACAAGAATTGCAGGAAAAGTATGGAAAAGACCCTCAGACGTTGCAAAGAAAGCAAATGGAGCTGTATAAAGAAGCAAATTACAGTCCATTTTCGGGATGTCTGCCAATGCTTATTCAATTTCCAATACTAATTGCATTCTTCTATGTTATACAGCAGCCGGTCAAATATGTTTTTGCGGATCAGGCGCTTTTTGATTCAATAAATAAATCGTTTTTATGGATTAAGGATTTAGGCTTTGCTGAAAATCATATATTTGTTTTGGAAGATGTGGCCAAAGGAGTAAGTGAAAGCCTTGTTAATATTGTAAATGGTCTGTCCATGGGAGGAACGGCATTGCCGATAATAGGGGTGGCAGTTCCTATATTGGCTGCTGTTTCAGGGCTTACAACATATCTGACAACTAAAATGACATCAGCATCACAGCCATCCATGAGTCAGGAACAGAAAGCTACTCAAAATTCAATGAATATTATGATGCCTATCATGATATTTTATATGGGTATCAGATTTCCCGCAGGGTTAGGCTTGTACTGGGTTATATCAAATATATTTCAATTAGTACAGCAGTACATTGTTATGAATTCGTCCAAAAATCCTAAGGAGGAATTAAAATAGATGAAAAATGTAACTATTGAAAGAACTACTGTTGAAGAAGCTGTTAAAGCAGCATTAACGGAACTTGAAGCGGAAAGAGAAGAAGTCGAAATTGAAATAATCAGTGAACCTTCAAAAGGTTTGTTTGGTTTGATTGGAAGCAAAAATGCAAAAGTTAAAGTTACAGTTACCAACGGTCCGGAAGAAAGAACCAGAAAATTTTTTGATGTTTTGCTTGAAAAAATGGACATCAAGGCAGATTATGAAGTAGATTTTTCAGACAATGTATTGAAGCTTGACATTGTTAAAATCAATGAAGACGATAAAGGAATAATCATAGGAAAAAGAGGAAAAAATTTGGATGAAATTCAATTCCTTTTAAATTTAATCGTCAATAAAGGAAGACAAAATTACGTAAGAGTTATTTTCAATGTTGAGGACTACAGGGCCAAAAGAGAAGAAACCTTAAAGAGACTGGCAAATAAAATGGCTGACAAGTGCAGATATTACAAGCATAAGGTCAGGCTTGAACCCATGAATCCTTATGAGAGAAGGATTATACATTCGACGCTGCAGGAAGAAACAGATATTATAACATATTCAGAAGGTGAAGAACCCTACAGAAAAGTTGTAATAGATTTAAAATAACTATTAAATTTTGAAATTTTTATAACCCGGGCATCCGGGTTATATTTGTTTAAATTGTTATGTACATTTATTGTTAATTAATGTAGAATATATATAAATTAGAAAGATACGGTGATGGTATGTTTACTGATACAATAGCTGCAATTGCCACATTTCCGGGTAATGCAGGTATCAATATAATAAGAATGAGCGGAGATGATGCATTAAGCATTGCGGAAAAGATATTTGTAAAAAAAATTATAAACCTGCCAGAAAGCAATCTGGCAGAAATTTGTGGTACTCGGAATAAAGACAGCGGGCAGCACATAAATTTGAAACCAAGATATCTTCATCACGGATATATTGTGGATAAAAATAATAAGGTAATTGATGAAGTGTTGATATCCTATATGAAAAGCCCCCACACCTACACTCGTGAGGATATTGTGGAAATTAACTGTCATGGAGGTATTATTTCCGCTAAAAAAATACTGGAAACAGTCATTGAGCACGGATGCAGGACAGCGGAAAGGGGCGAATTTACCAAAAGGGCATTTCTAAACGGAAGAATTGATTTGACTCAGGCAGAAGCAGTCATTGATATAATAAATTCAAAGACTGATTCAAGTCATGAAATTTCGGTGAATCATTTGGCAGGAAGACTTTCTGAACAAATAAACGGAATAATTGAAGAGATTATGGACATTCTTGCAAATATTGAAGTAAACATAGATTTTCCCGAATACGATGAGGATGAAGTCACCATTAACAAGGTTAGAGAATTAAGTGAAAATATAGTAAAAGAGCTTGACAGATTAATTAAGACCGCAGATACGGGAAAAATATTTAAGGAAGGTATTAAAACGGTTATTTTAGGAAAGCCGAACGTAGGCAAATCATCTCTGATGAATTTTTTGTTGAATGAAAACCGTGCTATAGTCACGGAAGTTCCCGGTACGACACGTGATACCATAGAAGAATATGTCAATATAAAGGGTGTTCCCTTAAGAATAATAGATACTGCAGGCATACGGGAAACAGAAGATAAGATAGAAAAAATAGGAGTTGAAAAAGCACTTCAAAAGGTTGATGAAGCCGACTTGATAATTATGCTTTTTGATTCATCAAGAGAGCTTGAAGAAGAAGATGAAAAAATACTGGACTATGTTAAAAATAAAAGAGTTATATATATAAGGAACAAGGCTGATCTGGAAACAAAACTGGATTTGAGATGTTATAAAAAGATAGAAAAAGAAGCAATTAGTATATCTGTGTTGAAAAATCAGGGATTGGATGAAATCGTTGATAAAATAAGCATGATGTTTTTTGAAGGTTCAATAAACGTAAGTGATGAATTGATTATAAATAACGTGAGACACAAGGAACTGCTGATAAAAGCAGAAAATAGCCTGAAAGAAGTTTTATACTCTATAAATAACAATATGACCATAGACTTTATTGAAATTGATTTAAAGCAGGCAATGGAATACTTAGGGTTGATTGTTGGTAAGACTGTAAGTGATGATTTAATGGATAAAATATTCAATGAATTTTGCATAGGGAAATAGAAAGAGGACTGAGTAAGATGGAAAATAAGGTAAGGGATTTTCTTGCTGAAAGCGTAGATGTGGCGGTTATTGGAGCCGGCCATGCGGGATGTGAAGCATCCTTGGCTTCGGCACGTCTTGGAATGAATACCATAGTGCTGACAATGAGTCTTGATTCCATAGCAATGATGCCGTGTAATCCTAATATAGGAGGTACTGCCAAGGGTCATCTGGTCAGGGAAATAGATGCGCTTGGCGGAGAAATGGCTTTAAATATAGATAAAACTATGATACAATGTAAGATGCTCAACCGCTCCAAGGGACCTGCAGTACATTCCTTAAGGGCTCAGGCTGATAAGAGGAAGTACCATACAGAAATGAAAAAGGTAATGGAGGATCAGGAAAATCTCAGAATTATGCAGTCTGAAGTTACCAGGCTCAGTGTTATGGAGGACGGGAGTTTTAATGTATATACAAGGCTGGGAGCATACTACAATGCAAGAGCGGTAATAGTGACAACAGGAACCTATCTTAAGGGAAGAATTTATATAGGAGAATTAAATTATTCTTCAGGACCGGATGGATTAGCTCCCGCAAATGAGCTTTCAGAATCATTGATGAATATGGGCATAGAGCTCAGAAAATTTAAGACAGGTACTCCTGCGAGAATACATTCAGATTCAATAAACTATGAAAAAATGGAAATTCAGTCAGGTGATGAAGAAATAATACCATTTTCATTCATGACCGATAAAATAGATATAAGTCAGATTCCATGCTATATAACTTATACGACGGAAGCAACTCACAATATTATACGACAAAATCTGAACAGATCTCCTTTGTATGAAGGGGTTATAAAAAGCGTGGGACCCAGATACTGTCCTTCAATAGAGGATAAGGTGGTAAAGTTTTCAGATAAGGAAAGACATCAGCTTTTTGTTGAACCTGAAGGACTGGACACCAAAGAAATGTATATTCAGGGAATGTCGTCGTCCCTGCCCTATGAGGTGCAGATTCCAATGTACAGATCAATGATAGGCTTGGAAGAGGCTATGATTATGAGACCTGCATATGCTATCGAATATGATTGCATAGATCCGACACAGCTGAAGTTAAGCCTTGAGCTTATAAGCATCAAAAATTTATTCTTTGCGGGTCAGGTTAATGGAAGCTCCGGTTATGAAGAAGCTGCCGCACAAGGATTGATTGCCGGAATAAATGCGGTTATGAGCTTAAAAAACAGAGGACCCTTTGTTTTGGACCGCTCAGAGGCATATATCGGTGTACTTATAGATGATTTGGTCACAAAAGGAACCAATGAGCCATATCGTATGATGACATCAAGAGCAGAATACAGATTGCTTTTGAGGCAGGATAATGCAGATGAAAGGCTTACTGAAAAAGGATATGGAATAGGTCTTGTTACCGAAGAAAGGTATGAGAGATTTAAAAATAAAAAGCAGCAGATAGAAAATGAAATAGAAAGACTAAAAAATAAAAAAATCACGCCGAAAACAGAAGTGAACGAAATATTAGAAAGTATAGGCAGCGTACCGCTGAAAATGCCCGTTAGTTTATATGAGCTTTTAAAAAGAGTGGAATTAAATTATGACAACACGTGTTCTCTTGATGAAAGAAGACCGTATTTAAAGAAAGAAATTAAGGATTATGTGGAAACAGTCATAAAATATGAGGGCTATATTTCAAAGCAGATAAATCAGGTGGAACAGTTTAAAAAGCTTGAAAACAAGAAGATACCAAAGGATATCGAATATGATAAAGTTGGAAGCTTAAGACTGGAGGCAAGGCAGAAACTCAATAAAATAAGACCGGATTCAATAGGTCAGGCTTCAAGGATATCAGGAGTTTCACCTTCGGACATTAATGTACTTTTAATATATTTGATGACTTACAATAATAATTAAAAGGAGAATACCTTGATAAAAACATTGGAAGATGGATTTAAACAACTGAATATTCCCTACAGCAGTGAAATAGAAAATAAATTTATTAAATACCGTGATCTTTTAAAGGAATGGAATCGGAAAATAAATATTACATCTATAGAAGATGATGAAGAAATTTATGTCAAGCATTTTCTTGACAGTGTTTTATTGCTGGACTGTGAAAACCTGAATGAAAATAAGAGTATAATAGATGTAGGCACAGGCGGAGGCTTTCCGGGATATCCTTTAAAAATTGTCAATGACAGCTATAAGGTTACTCTTTTGGACAGCTTAAGAAAAAGAATTGATTTTCTGGAGGAGGTCGCCAAAGATTTAAAGCTTGAAAATGTCGAGCTTATACATGGCAGAGCAGAGGATTTTGGACAAAACAGGAATTACAGAGAAAAATTTGACATTTGTGTATCCAGAGCAGTGGCTCCGCTTAATGTACTTTGCGAATACTGCCTTCCATTTGTTAAAACCGGCGGATATTTTGCGGCATATAAAAGCGAAAATATTTCCCCGGAAATTTCAAGTTCAGAAAATGCTATAAAGAAGCTGGGCGGGAAGGTTAGGGAAATAAGGGAAATTAATATACCTGGAACGGATATTGTAAGAAAAATAGTTATAATTGAAAAATGTGAATCGACAAATATAAAATATCCGCGAAAAGCGGGAAAACCAAGCAAAGATCCATTGGTGTAAGGGGGAGAATTTCTTGATAAGCAATATAATCAATATAGATGTTAATAAAATAATTCCTAACAAAAACCAACCAAGAAAAATTTTTGATGACAAAGCTCTGGAGGAGCTAAGCCAATCTATAAAAAACTATGGTATCATACAGCCTATAACCGTAAGAAAAATTTATGATGATATCTATGAAATAGTGGCTGGTGAAAGACGCTATAAGGCAGTAAGACTTTTAAACATGGAAACAATTCCTGCAGTTGTCATAGAGGTAAAAGAAGAAGAATCTGCAGCCATGGCTTTAATAGAAAATCTCCAGAGAGAGGACCTGGATTTTATCGAGGAAGCAATGGCCTATGAAAGACTCATTGAAGATTTCGAATTAAATCAGACACAGCTTGCGGAAAAGCTGGGAAAGTCACAGTCTACCATAGCAAATAAAATGAGGATTTTAAAGCTTCCCGAAACAGTTAAAAAGAGACTGAGAGAAGGCGGCTTAAGTGAGCGGCATGCCAGAGCCTTATTAAAAGTTGACGATGAAGAGCTTCTTTTAAACATTGTCGAAAAGGTTATAAGCAAGGATTTAAACGTCAGTGAAACAGAAAGGCTTGTCAATTCCATTGCCGAAGATATAAATGAAAAGAAAATGAGGGACAAGCGTTATGTAAGAAACTTTATAAATTATAAAATTTATATTAACACCATTAAAAATGCGTATAATGAAATTGTTAAGACAGGTATAGATGCAAAGTTTGAACAGGATGAGTCTGATGAGTATATAGAAATTAAAGTTAAAATTCCGAAAAAAAATATGTAGAGGGTGAATTAAGTGGCTAAAGTAATAAGCATATTCAATCAAAAAGGCGGCGTAGGAAAAACAACTACCAATGTAAATCTATGTGCTGCGCTGGCACTGAAAGGCAAGAAGGTCCTCAGTATAGACATTGACCCTCAGGGTAACTCAACAAGCGGGTTTGGTATTGATAAAAACAGCCTGGAAAATACTATTTACGATATATTGATTGAAGATTTTGACATAAATAAAGCAATACATAAAACAGAAATAGAAAGACTGGATTTGATTCCTTCGAACATACAGCTTGCAGGTGCGGAAATTGAGCTGACAAATACAAGATTTAGGGAAAAAACCTTGAAGGAAAAGATGAATTTGATTGACAATGATTATGACTTTGTAATAATAGACTGTCCGCCATCACTGGGGTTATTGTCATTAAACGCCCTCACCGCTTCACACACCGTACTTATACCAATTCAATGCGAATATTATTCTCTTGAAGGAGTAGGTCAGCTTATAGATACTGTAAAGCTTGTAAAGAAGAATTTAAATCCTAAGCTTGACATTGAAGGAGTGCTCCTTAATATGTATGACGGGAGAACCAATTTATCAGCCCAGGTTGTTGAGGAAGTAAAAAAGTATTTTAAAAATAAAGTATATAAAACTGTAATACCAAGAAATGTGAGACTGGCAGAAGCTCCCAGCTTTGGCCAGCCAATAATGCTTTATGATGAAAATTCCAAAGGAAGCGAAGCATATATGAAGCTTTCGGAAGAAATAATAAAAAACAATTAAGGAGGATATTATGGCAGTAAAAAGAAAAGCCTTGGGGAAGGGTTTGTCAGCTTTGATACCAGAGGATTTAGAAAGAGAAGAAAACCAGCGTATAGAAGAAATAGATACAAATTTAATATGTCCAAATCCAAATCAGCCGCGAAAAGTATTTGAGCAGGACAGGCTTGACGAGCTGACAGAATCCATAAGAAAATATGGAGTTATCCAGCCTATAATTGTTAGAAAAGACGAAGATATTTATACAATTATTGCAGGAGAAAGAAGATGGAGAGCCTGCAAAAATGCAAATATAAACAGTATACCCTGCATAGTCAGAGATATTGAGAATAAAAATGCTTCAGAGATAGCTCTGATTGAAAATATTCAGAGAGAAGATTTAAACCCAATCGACGAAGCGACGGCATATGAATTTATAATGGACCGATATGGTATAACTCAGGAAGAAGTTTCAAATATTGTAGGAAAGTCAAGAGTTTATGTAACAAATATAATGAGGCTTTCCAACTTAGATGAATATGTTAAAAATAAAATTGTAACCAATGAAATTTCAGCCGGTCATGGAAGAGCTATTTTAAGCTTGTCTAACGAAAAACAAATAGTCATGACAGATAAAATCATAAAAGAGGATTTAAGTGTAAGAGAAGTTGAAAAGCTTGTAAGAGATGTAAAAAAACCAAAAAGAAGAATTTCCCCCGAAAAAGATAAGTATATTGTATATGTAGAGGAGCTTTTAACAGAAAAATTCTCATCAAAAGTAAATATTAAAAGGAATAAAAATAAGGGTAAAATTGAAATTGAATACACCGGCAATGATGATTTGAATAGAATTTTGGATATATTAAAGCTGGAAGAACAATAAAGCAAAAGGGCAAGGCGAAAATTAGCTTTGTTTTTATAATATACATGAAAACGATCGCATATATTTATAAATATGTAATAAATTGAAATTTTTTTAACAACTTGAAATTATTTATAAAGACTTTATTTTTTTGGTTATTAAAAGGAAACATATTAATATAAGTAATAATATAATGGTAAATATATGTATTTTTATCAAAAAATAAATGAGATTGACATTATGTTAACATGATAATATAATGTGGTCATATATTAAGAGATTAATTTGGGAGGTTATTATTTTGATTAATGGACTTGATGTAAAGGCTAACGAAAAGCAGTTCATTGCGCTTAAAGAGTATATTGAATCTATCAAAGAGACTCAGGGAGTTTTAATGCAAACGCTTCACAAGGCTCAAGAAATTTTCGGATACCTGCCGATTGAAGTACAAAAGTTTATATCTCATGAATTGGATGTCCCTTTAGCTGAGGTATATGGTGTTGCAACATTTTACACACAATTTTCAATTGAGCCTAAAGGAAAGCATAAAATTGGTGTGTGCCTTGGGACAGCATGTTATGTAAAGGGTTCTCAGCAGGTCTTGGACAAGTTGGCAAAGGAATTGAATACCAAGGTTGGAGGAACTACATCTGATGGATTATTTACTCTTGAGGCTACAAGATGTTTGGGGTGCTGCGGGTTAGCTCCTGTAATGATGATTGATGGTGATGTATACGGTAAGCTTGAACCTAAAAGAATACCTGATATATTATCTAAGTACAAGGAATAGGAGGCATATTATGAAATCTTTGGAAGAGTTAAAAAAATTAAGAGAAGAAGCAATTAAAAATGTTGAAATGCGCAATTCAGAAAAAGATATCAGAGTTGTGGTGGGTATGGCAACGTGCGGTATAGCTGCCGGAGCAAGACCTGTTCTAACAGCACTGGTTGAAGAAGTTGCCAAGAGAAATTTAAATAATGTACAGGTGGTACAGACAGGCTGTATAGGAATGTGTACCTATGAACCAATAGTGGAGGTTTATGCACCGGGAAGGGAAAAGGTTACCTATATACATGTAAATCCTGAAAAAGTAAAGAGAATTGTGTCAGAGCATTTGGCAAACAACAATATTGTACGTGAATATACAATCGGTGCTGAATAGCAGTTCTTAGGAAAATGGAGGAGAAACTATGAAAATTTTCAGATCACATGTCTTGGTTTGCGGAGGAACCGGCTGCAGCTCTTCGAAATCTGCACTTATTAAGCAAAGATTTGAAGAAAAAATAAGAGAAGTAAATTTGGATAATGAAGTTCAGGTTGTTGGAACCGGTTGTTTTGGGCTCTGTGAAGAGGGACCTGTTGTAATAATATATCCTGAGGGTACCTTTTATGCAAGAATGACAGTTGAAAGAGTTGACGAAATAGTTGAAGAGCATTTATTAAAAGGAAGAATTGTAAGAAAATATCTGTATGATGAAAGTGCGAAAAATGAACAAATAAAGCCTTTAAATGAAGTTGAATTTTATAAGAAGCAAAAAAGAGTTGCTTTAAGAAATTGCGGACTAATAAATCCTGAAGATATAAATGAGTACATTGCACGTGACGGATACATGGCACTTGGAAAAGTTTTGACTGAAATGACACCTGAAGATGTTATTAAACTTATAAAAGATTCGGGCTTGAAAGGCCGGGGAGGAGCAGGTTTTTCAACAGGTATGAAGTGGAGCTTTGCCGCGCCTAATAAGGCTGATCAAAAATATGTAATATGTAATGCTGATGAAGGAGATCCCGGTGCATTTATGGACAGAAGTGTTCTTGAAGGAGATCCTCATGCAGTATTGGAGGCCATGGCTATTGCAGGTTATGCCATAGGGGCTACAAAAGGATTTATTTATGTAAGAGCAGAATATCCCATAGCTGTTCACAGATTGGAAATTGCTATAAAGCAGGCCAAGGAGCTGGGGCTTTTAGGAAAGAATCTTTTTGGAACAGACTTTGATTTTGATATAGAGATAAGATTGGGAGCAGGAGCATTCGTATGTGGAGAGGAAACCGCTCTGATGCAGTCAATAGAGGGCAAAAGAGGAATGTCAAGAAATAAGCCTCCATTTCCGGCTAACAAAGGTTTATGGGGGAAGCCCACTGTAATAAATAATGTTGAAACACTGGCGAACGTTCCTCAAATAATTATCAATGGAGCTGATTGGTTCAAGAGCTTTGGAACTGAAAAATCACCCGGGACCAAGGTATTTGCACTGGGAGGCAAAATCAACAATACAGGACTTGTTGAGGTTCCTATGGGTACAACACTTCGCGAAGTTATATATGATATAGGAGGAGGCTGCCCCAACGGAAAAGAATTTAAGGCAGTTCAGACAGGCGGTCCGTCAGGCGGATGTTTGACGAAGGATCACCTTGATATTCCTATTGACTATGATAACCTGACGGCTGTAGGCTCCATGATGGGTTCGGGCGGAATGATAGTAATGGACGAAGATAACTGTATGGTTGACATAGCGAGATTCTTCCTTGATTTTACCGTAGATGAATCATGCGGTAAATGTACCCCTTGCAGGGAGGGCACTAAGAGAATGCTTGAAATTTTGGATAAAATAACAGAAGGAAAAGGCACGATGGAGGATTTAGACAAGCTTGAAAAACTGGCTTTGAACATTAAAGAAACATCTCTTTGCGGATTAGGTCAGACAGCTCCAAATCCTGTCTTGTCAACATTAAAATATTTCAGGGATGAATATGAAGCTCATGTAAAGGAAAAAAGGTGTCCTTCAGGTGTCTGTCAGTCACTTTTGAAATATATAATTACAATGGATTGCAAGGGATGTACAAGGTGTGCAAGGATTTGTCCTGTTGGAGCAATTGACGGCAGCGTTAAAGAAGTTCATGTTATCAATCAGGATAAATGTATTAAATGCGGTTCATGTATGGATGCGTGCACATTCCATGCCATTATTAAGAGGTAAGAAAGGCTGGTGTTAATTATGGATAAAGTAAATGTTACTATAAATGGAATACAGGTCAGTGTTCCTAAGGACTATACGGTATTAATGGCAGCCAGAGAGGCTGGAATAGATATACCTACACTTTGTTTTTTGAAGGATATCAATGAAATAGCGGCGTGCAGAGTGTGTGTGGCTGAAGTTGACATCAAGGGAGTTCCCATGAGAAACCTTCCTGCTTCCTGTGTTCTTCAGGTGCAAGATGGAATGAATGTCAGAACAAATACTGCTAAGGTCAGAAATGCAGTAAGAATGAATGTGGAATTAATACTTGCAAATCATAACAGAGAATGTCTGACATGTCTGAGAAACGGAACATGTGAGCTTCAAAAATTATGTGATGAGCTTGGAATTAAGGATATTGAGTTTGAAGGAGCAAAACGAGAGGCGAAAATAGATAACTTGTCTTATTCTATAATAAGAGATACAAGTAAATGTATATTGTGCGGAAGATGTGTAAGCACATGCAGAGATGTTCAGGGAATCGGTATATTAGATTTTACGAAGAGAGGCTTCAACACAGAGGTGGCTCCTGCTTTCGATTACAGCATGAGAGATGTTCCATGCGTATACTGCGGACAATGCATACAGGCATGTCCTGTGGCTGCACTTCGCGAAAGAACATATATAGATGATGTATGGGAAGCAATTGATGATCCTGAAAAATATGTGGTTGTTCAGACAGCCCCCGGAGTAAGAGCATCTCTGGGTGAAGAGTTTGGTTATCCTGTGGGGACTGATGTAACTGGAAAAATGGTTGCAGCACTGAGGAGATTAGGCTTTAATAAGGTTTTTGACACGAATTTCTCTGCGGATTTAACCATAGTCGAAGAAGGTACGGAGCTTTTGAGCAGAGTTAAAAACGGAGGAAAGCTTCCTATGATAACATCATGTTCACCGGGCTGGATACGCTTTTGTGAAATAAATTATCCGGATTTTCTGGATAATCTTTCAACATGCAAATCACCTCAGCAGATGTTCGGAGCAGTAGTAAAATCATACTATGCTGAAAAGGCAGGTATAGATCCCGAGAAAATAGTATGCGTATCTGTTATGCCGTGTACCTCGAAAAAGACAGAAGCAAACAGACCGGAAATGGAAGTAGATGGAATAAGGGATGTTGATTTTTCATTGACTACAAGAGAGCTTGGAGACATGATAAAACAAGCAAGAATTAACTTTAAAAGTCTCCCTGACGAACAGCCGGACAGTATATTGGGAGAATATACAGGAGCCGGAGCCATTTTCGGAGCAACCGGCGGAGTTATGGAAGCAGCTTTAAGAACTGTTGCTGATATTTTGACGGGAAAGGATCTGAATGATTTTGAATACCAGGGTGTCAGAGGACTCGAAGGTGTTAAAGAAGCATCAGTTATTCTCCCAATTGAAGGTAAAGATACAGAGGTTAAGGTTGCCGTAGCACATGGAACTGCAAATGCTGCCAAAGTATTGGACGCGGTGAAATCCGGAGAAAAGCAGTATCACTTCATTGAAGTTATGGCGTGTCCGGGCGGATGTGTACATGGGGGAGGTCAGTCTCATGTATCTGCAAAGGCAAGGCTGGAAGTAAATCCAAAGGCCAGGAGGGCAGATGCGCTGTACGAATTGGATAGGTCGCTTCCGCTGAGAAAATCTCATAAAAATCCGGAAATTATAAAGCTCTATGAAGAGTTTCTGAAAGAACCCAACGGCCATTTGTCTCATAAGCTTCTGCACACTCATTATATTAAGAGAGATGCATATGTAGTGGAGCAGGAAGAAGAATTTGAAAGAATGCTGGAAAAATTAAAATAAAATAAACGGGAGGGCAGTGTCCTCCCATTTACTTCAATATAATATCAGTCATTTCATTTAGATTTGAAGCTATAAAATCCGCTCCTTCGTGTTCAAGCAGAGATTGAGTTCTGAAGCCCCATAACACTCCAATGGATTTGACACCGGCATTTTTAGAAACACGAATGTCAATTTCGGTGTCACCTACGAATATGCATTCTTCTTTTTTAAATTTCAACTCATTTATTATTTCCAGCAAAGAACAGGGGTTCGGCTTGACTTCATATCCTTCCTTCAATCCCCATATGCATTTAATCCTGTCTTTAAAAAAGTGTTCCACAAGCTTTAAGGTAAAATCATGAGGTTTATTGGATAAAACGGCTGTAACAACACCATGTTTACCCAATACATCAAGCATTTCATAAATACCTTCAAAGGGTTTTGTGTTATCAAGCATGTGAGTATTGTAAAATTCATTGTAATATCCAAGGAATTCCTCTATTATTTTATTTTCTTCATATCCGAAAAACTCACCGACTATGGCTTCTACCAGTTTACGCCTTCCGTTTCCAAGCATGAGCTTATGTTTTTGGGAATCTATTTTTGGAAGATTAAATTTAGACAAGGCATAGTTGCACGCTCTTTCCAAGTCTTTGGCAGAGTCCATTAAGGTTCCGTCTAAATCAAATATTGCAGCTTTGAACATACTTACCTCCGATTATTTAATAAACCTATATTATCATAAATTTTATGTACCAACAATATATCTTTCAAACATTCATACTATATGATATAATAATGTAAATTAATTACAATAGGTGAATAAAATGATTCTTATTAAAAACGGAAGAGTAATGGACCCTGAATCTAAAACAGATGAAAGGGCAGATATACTTATAGACGGTGACATTATCAGAAAAATCGGCAAAAATATTGATATGGAAGGCAGCATTGAAATTATAGATGCTGAAGGAATGATAGTATGCCCCGGTCTTATAGACGTCCATGTACATTTCAGAGACCCCGGATTGACATATAAAGAAGACATTTTGACCGGTTCAAGAGCTGCGGCGAGAGGAGGCTTTACGACAGTTGTTTGCATGGCAAACACTAAGCCGCCCGCAGATAATGCAGAAACCCTGGAATATATTATAAGTGAAGCAAGAAAATCTGATATAAATGTTCTTCAGACGGCAGCAGTTACAGAAGGATTAAGCGGAATTCAGCTTGTTGACATGGAAAATTTAAAACAGTGCGGAGCCGTAGGATTTACTGATGATGGTTTTCCAATAATGGATTCCGGTCTTGTTTTAAGGGCTATGGAAACAGCCAAAAAATTAAACGTGCCAATCAGCTTGCATGAAGAAGATCCAAGCTTAGTTTATAATCCCGGTGTAAATGAAGGAAACGCAGCTGAGAAACTTGGAATACGCGGAGCATCACGTCTGGCTGAGGATGTTATGGTCGCAAGAGACTGTATTATTGCCCTGGAGACAGGGGCAAGGATAAACATCCAGCATGTGAGCTCAGGCGGTTCAGTGGATATAATAAGATATGCAAAGTCAAAGGGTGCAGATATTTTTGCGGAGGCATCTCCTCATCATTTCACATTGACAGAGGAAGATGTATTAAAATATAAAAATAATGCTAAAATGAACCCGCCATTGAGAACAGAAAAAGACAGGATGAAAATAATAGAAGGGCTTAAGGATGAAACCATAGACATAATTGCGACTGATCACGCACCTCATAGCAAAGAAGAAAAGGAAAAAGATTTTGAAAAAGCTCCAAGCGGGATAATCGGTCTTGAAACTGCATTGGCTCTGGGGATAACCACACTGGTTAAAAATAATCATTTGACAATAATGGAGCTTTTGAAAAAAATGACATTTAATCCGGCAAAGCTGTACGGATTAAATTCAGGAAGGATAAAAGAAGGTGCAAAGGCGGACTTGCTGGTGTTTCATCCTGATGAAAAGTGGGTGGCGGATGAATTCTACTCTAAATCATGCAATTCACCGTTTATAGGATGGGAACTTTCAGGAAAGGTAAAGTTCACAATCTGCAGAGGCAAGATTGTATATACAGATAAATGATTATCAAAGATGGAATTACAAACATATAATAGATTAAAAATATAATAGCAGGTGATATAATGATTTATTTAGATAATGCCGCAACAACTTACCCAAAGCCCAAATCAGTATACCAGAATGTTATGAGTGCAATGACTGAATATGGAGCAAATCCGGGAAGAGGAAGTCATGCAATGGCAATTGAGGGTGCAAGGGTTATTTATGAAACAAGAGAATTAATGGCACAGCTGTTTAATTTGGATGATCCAATGAAAGTAATATTTACTTTTAATGCGACAGATGGGTTGAATCAGGCAATCAAAGGAGTGTTGAATCCTGGTGATCATGTTGTTACTACGTCCATGGAACACAATTCAGTGCTTCGTCCTGTTAAGGAATTGGAGAAATATGGTATAGAAAATACAATTGTTCAATGTGCATCCGATGGAAGTGTAAATGTTGCAGACCTAGAAGCAGCTTTAAAAATCAATACGAAGCTGGTAGTGACAACTCACGTTTCAAATCTGACAGGAACAATAATGCCTGTTGAAGAAATCGGACAAATGTGCAGAAGGAGAAATGTTTTGTATCTTTTGGATGCTTCTCAAAGTGCCGGTGTACTGGATATTGATATGAAAAAATACAACATAGATTTATTGGCTGTTCCGGGACATAAAGGACTTCTGGGACCACAAGGAACAGGAGCTCTTCTCATAAATTGCAATGAGGAAATAAAGCAGTTGAAGGAAGGAGGTACAGGAAGCGAATCGAGCAGCATGATACAGCCAAACTTCTACCCTGACAAATTGGAATCAGGAACTCATAACCTTCCTGGTATAGCAGGTCTGAATGCGGGGTTGAAGTATATTTTAAACCAGGGCACAAAATCGATTTACAGCCACGAAAAAAACCTTCTTGATATATTCATCAATGAAATGAAAAGGAATGCCAAAATCAAAATTTACGGCCCTGAAGATATAAACAATAGATGTGGCGTTGTTCCGATTAATATAGAAGGTATTGATTCATCAGAAGTTGCATACAAACTGGATGCGGAATATGGTATAGCGGTAAGACCGGGTCTCCACTGCGCACCTTTGGCTCATAGGACAATAGGTACAGATAAAATCGGAGCAGTCAGATTTGGTGTGGGACCTTTTAATACAAAAGCAGACATTTTGGCAGCAGTAAGTGCATTAAATGAAATTTCAAAAAATTAAATATTAAAAAATAAAATTGCATTTGCGGTTTTCAGATTTCTGACATTATGTTCATGAATTATCATTTTTGGGCTTTTACTGTACAGCTTGAAAACCGGATTTGCTTTTTTATTTATACACGATTTAATTTTTTTTTAATGCAAAATATAGATAAGTTTGATATAATATGGTAAATTGGTCAATAGGATAGAAATATGAAAAAGCTTATTGTGTTTATTATATTTTTTTTAATAATCATATCAGGAATAATATATTTTAAATATGGAAAAGAAATTTTGACATTATTAGATGAAAAAAAGGTGTACAATATAGAAAGTATTCAGACGACAAGTTTGCAGACTCTTGATGAATATAAGTTTTTTAATAAAGGGATTATAACTTATAACAATCAGAAAATTTCATTGCTTGATTACAGCAGCAGTGTCGTATGGGAAAATGAGGATAAGTCATTTGCAAAGCAGGTGTTTGTCACAGATAACTATATATTCAGGAAGATGGAAAACACAATCCAGGTGTTGGACAAAAATAATCAAAAGTTCATAATTGCTGAAATTGCAGGCAATATTGTAAATGTTTCACGTGAAAATGATAAAACATATATTATTTTAAGGGGCGAGTCCGGTAAAAATTCATTATATATAATGAATAATAACAATGAGATGATTGTTGATAATAAGGTTTTTGAAGATATTATCACAAGTATATCCATAAGTGATAAATCAGAAGGGTATTCACTTACAACCTTGAGATTTGAAAATGGTAAAATAATAAACACCTTATATTTTAACCTGTTAGATGATGTTGAGCTTTGGAGTATTGCAATAGAGGATGAGATATTGATTAAATCCCGGATTGTTAATAATAATGTTATTGCCATAGGGACTAAAAATGTCTATTACTTTAATCTAAACGGTAAGCTTATGTGGAAAAACAGCATTTATAGCAATGTACTTGATTATAATATAAGTAAAGAGAAACAGAGAATTTACATGCTTTATAAACAAGAGGATGCTACAGAGCTTATGTCGTATAATTTTGAAGGAAAGGTCATTTCTGTAAATGATGCACCTGCAGATGCACAAAAATTAAAGGTTTACGATGATAAAATTTTTGTATATAATGAAAACAGAATATATTTGATGCATGGTACAAAGACAGATAAAATATATGAAGATACAAAAAGTAATTTTGCTGATTTTACAATAGAAGGTAATGACATCCGTATTTTATCTAAAGACAAGATCGTTAATGGTAAAATAAAATAAATATGTGCTAAAGATAAAAGGAGGTTCAGATGAATTACATTGATATTATAATAATTGTTTATGCGGGCTATTCATGCCTTATAGGGTACAGAAAAGGCTTTATAAAAACTTTGTTTGACACATTGGGCGTGGTAATTTCTTTTTTCCTGAGCAGGGAATTTTATTACATAGCAGAAAACTTCCTGTTGAACAATACAAAGCTTTTTGTAAAAATTCACGGTTTTCTTGAAAGCGAACTGTCTGAGAGGCTGATGACCACATTTGAAGAATCCATGCATATTCCTGTGGAGTTAAAAAATGTTTTAAATAATATTATTAATACTGGAAATATGACCGGGACTGATACATTTGCTGTATTTATAGACAATATAAGTATAATAATAATAAGATCAATAAGCTTTGTGGTGACATTCCTTGTTATATATGCGATTTTGGTATTAATATCTAATTTTATTAATGTGATATTTAAGCTTCCATTATTAAATCTTACAAACAGAATATTCGGAGCAGGTACAGGGCTTTTAAAAAGCTTTATAGTATTGTATATAATCTTTGCCTTAAGTTCTCCGCTGATAGGATTTCTTCAAGAAAGCGTAATTGCTCAAAGTGTGCTGAACTCTGAATCAAGCAAGATATTTTACGACAACAATATAATATTAAATTATCTTTCATATGAAGGTTTTTATAATAACTAAGGAGGAAAATAATGATAACAGTAGATGCAAGAGGAAAATTATGTCCTCAGCCTGTACTAATGACAAAAAAAGAAGTTGATGCAGGCGAAAAAGAAATAACGGTAATAGTTGATAATGAAACTGCCAGGGAAAATGTGCTTAAGTTTGGCAGTAAGCTTCAATTTAATACAGCCTTTGAAGAAAAAGGTGACGAAACATATATTTATTTAAGCAAAGAAGAGGCAAGTGATTGTGAAGCGGCAACCGAAAAAGCAGCTGCAGACAGCCTGAATAAAATTAAACAGTATAAAAAAGGTTATGTAATCGGAACGGATAAAATGGGTAAGGGATCAGAAGACTTAGGTAAAATTCTTATGAAAAGTTTTTTATATACCTTATCTGAAACAAAACCATATCCAAGCTTTCTGATATTTTTGAACTCAGGGGTTAAGCTTACTACTACAGGTTCTGAATCTTTGGATGATTTGAAAAAGATGGAGGATGCAGGAGTGAAAATTGTTTCATGTGGAACATGTCTGGATTTCTTTGAAATTAAAAGCAAATTGGAGGTAGGTAAAGTTTCAAATATGT
>DAMBZP010000011.1:0-477 GCA_032059885.1 Sedimentibacter sp. | reverse complement strand
ATAGCCGAATCTGATAATGCTGTTATGATATAGCGAGGGACGATTATGCCTATGCAATTGAATGTTGGGGATGTAGTAAAACTAAAAAAGAAACATCCGTGCGGAGGATATGATTGGGAAATACTCAGGGTCGGTGCAGATTTCAGAATAAAATGCACAACATGCCAAAGACAGGTTTGGCTTCCCAGACGAGAAGTAGAAAGGCGAATTACTAAAATTATCAGTAAGGCCGAGCCAACACAAATCAATACTGAGGATGATGAAAATATTTAATATAAAAAAGTATTGACATGACCGTTAAAATGCTATAAGATATGTTAAAAGTAAGTAACCTTTAATCTGGCACAGAGAGGCTGGGAAGGACACAATTATAAGAGATTATGAAATTATGGTCTTCCTTGCTGTGCATGGAAGACTTTTTGTATGCCCTAACCCCGTTTTTCAGAGTCTTTTTTCTGAAAAACGGCAGGTAGGTCA
>DAMBZP010000010.1:0-141203 GCA_032059885.1 Sedimentibacter sp. | reverse complement strand
CAAAGGAACCTCCGGACCGCCCAAATGAACCTCCTCCAAAGGAACCTCCGGATCTCCCCGATGAAAAGCCACCAGACCTTCCGCCGCTTCCTCTGCTTCCGCTAAATGAGCCGCCGCCGCTTCTGCCGCTAGAACCGCCACTTCTACCCAACTTGTACCTCCTAAATATCAGACTGAATTTTCTTTTATATCTCTATGATTGATTTCATAAAACATTTCAATAAACGCCAATTAATGTTCTTCCATTATACTATATACCACTTTCTAAAATAAAATAAACAATTAATTAAAAAACAAGTTTATTTCCGCCATTGCTCCGCAGGAAATAACTATCATAGGCTGTGTATGTCCGAAATTCATGTTGTATATAATAAGCTCATCTATTTTCCCTCCAAAATATTAGGTATTGCTTAAATAATGATTTATTTTTGGTGATAATCCTACTGTTTTTATAAAAACAGATACTTATAATATGCAAAAAATTCTCTTATAACTGAATAAACATCCCTGAAATCTAAATATGATGCGTGGGCTGAATATATATTTTCAATACCCACCTTTTCGAATGCCAGCTTTGTTCTCGTTACATGATAAAACTGCGTAATGATCATGACACTGTTGAATCCCATATCAGCCATAATCACTTTTGTGTTTTTTGCTGTCATATATGAGTTGTATCCATTGTTGTCAAGAAGTATCTTCTCATCAGGGACACCCTTTTCAGCCAGATATTCCTTCATTACTGCTGCTTCATCAAACCCTTCCTTTCCCGTTCCGCCACTCACTATTATATATTCAAAGTAATTACTTTCATAAAGCTCCAATGCCTTATCCAATCTTCCCTGTAATCTTCTGGAGGGTTTACCGTTTAATTCTACCTTATTTCCCAGTACAACGGCAGCATCAGAAACTTCCAGCTCATCATTCAGTCCGTCAACCGTAATTATTAATATATGTATAGTAAACCAAAGAAAAAATGCTCCAAATATGTAAAGCAGTATTTTTTTATATTTAATATTTCTATTTTTCAGATTTCATCCAACCCTTCATGCAATAATCAATTCGATTACACTTCCTAATTAGATTTATTATACTTAGCTTTATATCACTGCTCAATGAGCTTTCCGCCTCTATATATGAAATATGTGTATATCATTTTATTATTTTCATCATAGTTCCCTGCTTCAATATACCACGTATCATTTTGGTTTTTTAAAGCCGAATAAAAGCAGTTTGTTTCCTCAGATACATCAGCCATTTCGAAATGTTCTCTGTTCCACCTGAATATATTCACATAACTTGGAACCACACCTGCAGATACGCCCAGCAGTTCATCCGTGCCATCCTGATCTAAATCAGCATATTCAGGAGATCCCATAGTCAAAAGTCTGATAAAATCATTTGTTTCTTCATTATATCCTATTAACTGTAATTGAATATATGTTGTGCCAACACCTCCGACTATTTCAATTTCTTTCTTACCGTCAAAGGTCATGTCCGCTGCTTCAATCTTTAAGTCCTTCAAACCGTAACTGCTTACATTACCCAATTCATATATCTTATTATTGTATTGTAAAAAGGCATAGACAATGTTAGGCTCGACCGATTCTTCCGAAGCTTTTTCATAATATAAATCTACAATAATTTCTCCCTTACCAAACATATTCCCCAGAGTTATACTCTTTTCATATATAAAATTTTCATCAGGTGTACCTTCCTTGAGAGCTTCAGTTGGTATGGGTGTAAATTTCAGGTCTACAACATTATGTCCGCCTTTTAATATTGCTGACGTATTTCCATCCTGGAACATACCGTCCTTATTAAATAGAAACAATGATAGTGATACAATTGTTATAATTAAAAATAAATATATTTTATTTATTTTCATAGCATCCTGTTCTTTCCGTTCTAAAATTATTTTTTAAGTATTTTCAAAATTATTTGCTTTCATATCTGTTCAGTTTTTAATAACTTATATCTTACTTCAAAAGTTTCCAAAAAAGACGAAATATTATTGCTGCACTTCCTTTTCAAAAACCAAATCAAATTCAAATATAACTCCATGTCCATTGCTTTCCGTTGGTATGGCAGTTACAAATCTCCAGCCGTCTCTGCTGTACTTGTCTATTAATTCTCTATGGTTTTGTTTGCCGTTAAAAATGCCTCCCGTAGTTGCTTTGACATATATATAATTATAAATTATAATCGCTTCCTTTCCACTGCTTCTATAAATAATAAAAAACAAATGCTAACCCTCAAAATTATTCTTTTTTTAATTCTTAATCTGACTTAATGCATATATGCCATTATCTGAATAATACAGCCGTCCTGCTGTTATTATGCCATTCCGCCTTATATCCGAATGCCTCAAATACGGCTCTTAGGGGAATATATGTCCTGTTATCTTTTATTATTGCCGCTGTATCAGTTTCAGCTTCATTTCCGTTGACATAAATCATGTTTTTGTCTATGGGCACTTTTACTGTAATATTGTCCTTTACTGCTGTTACAACACGGTTAATATTGTCATAGTCTACCTCTGCACCAATTGCCTCAAGCGGTTTCCGAAGAGGAACCATCGTCCTGCCTGCTTCATTGATAAATGGGACGCCAAATCCTTCTTCTTCTAAAAAGACCAATTCTTTATTATCCAATAAAACAGTAATATACTTACTTAATTCTTCTTTTGACAAATTTTCAGTTCTCTTAATCAGGTTGTCAATCATTGAAACTACGCTGTATTCGTCATTGGTATCCTCATTGACATCAAACAGCATTACTCCTCCAGCCTTGTTCATTGCTATTATTGTTTTTTCTCTCAAAGTATTAATCCCGTTATAATATGATTCCGAAGGAGTTGTGGGAGCATAATCAACAAAAGCATACTCAGGATTTAAAGCAACCAGGTGTCTGTACTGCATCCAGCTCGGTCTTGCATACAGCGGCATTCCTATAGCTATATCTTCTGCCTTAACCCCTCTGTTCAGCCAATAATCTATAGAAGTTTCAGTGAACCATACAGGACTGTGATCAGCATTATTTGTGTCATATGCCATTACGTTGATAAAGCTGAAGCTTTCAAGGCACTTATCAGACAGAACCATCGAAGGCTCCGGACCTGCTGTTTCAGACCACGCACCGTTAAGTGCCGCAGTCATTTCCTTTCCTTTAAGTTTAAGAGCTGAGCTTAATTCGACTGCTAATTTTTCATAATCGGCAATAGTGTTCTTGTTGGGATGCTCCCAGTCAAGTTCGACCCCGTCCAGCTTATATTCATCCACAAAATTACAGATATTTTCTATTAATAATTTTCTGGTTTCATCCGATGCAGCCACTTCTTCAAATACAGGCTGCAGAGGATTTCCTTCATAAGACCACCCTCCTACAGCTATGAATATTTCAGCTCCATCCTTGTGAGACTGTTCCACAAGTTCCTTAAGCTGCTCTGATTTTTTCAATTCAACAAGAGTACCGTCTTTTTGCGGAATCAAAAATGCATAAATAACATGTGTTAATTTATCCGTCTGTAAATTTTCCACCGGCTCATTAAACAAATCTCCCGAATAATAGCCTATTACTTTAAATTCTCTCTTGTTCCCATCATCTTTGTCTTCTTGTGCAGGTACCGTTGCAGAAAACATACCGGTCAACACCAGAACTGCAATAATGGTGTAAATTAATTTCCTTATCTTCATATTATTTCCTCTCTTTTATGTAATCTCTTTATTCATATCGACAGCATTTATAATGTTGATTCATTATCTCACATTTTAGTTATATTTTCCATACAAAGCTTATATTTATCAGACGATTTTATTTTAGAAAATGTTCCAATAAAATAAGTGCGCTGCATGCAGAATTTAAAGCTCTGATGCAGCGCACCCTTTACTTATTTAATTTCAAATGTCTTAAGAGGATTGTTTTCAAGTATTTTTTCTACTTCCTCATATCCTGTTAAAAATTCAAAATTATATCGTGCAGGAAGCGCAAATACATATTTCGAATTTTCCCCTAATTTTTTAGGTCCAATAGGTGCGGCACTTACACTCAGCTCCTCATTTTCAATTGATTTCCATTGCCCAGGAGTAAATATCATTATTGGAATGTCCTGCCTTGGATCATCCTTAGTCCATTGCGGATGTCTTATATAAATTATTGGGCCGGTTATATCCTCAGTTTCTTCAGTCAATTGGGTCCCCTTCCAAATGTCATTTTGTATGCTGTAGCCTTTCCAGCTTTCAGGCAGTGTAAAGTTGAATCCATATTCGTCGTTTTCATATACTGAGGATTTTTCCTGTATTTCTTCATAGTCTCCAATCTCAACGTCAGTAATAACCCACTTATTGTCAACCTTATTGACATTAAGAGTTATTGGCCTTCTTGCAGCAACCCCTCCTTCTTCCAGCTCAGCGCTGGTAACTTCAATTATAGTTCCTTTTACAATATATCCGTTTTCATCAGTTTTTTCTGCAGATAAAACATCAATACGTTCGGGCCACGGGCTTGAAACCTGTCTTCCGGGAGCATTTTCCGGATTTTCAGACCATTTTTCTATTAATTCCGCAGATGTATAATCTCCGTAATATTTTTCCATCGCATCTTTTATAGCATCTTGAGGCGCTAAAAGTGAAACCATTTTTAATTGTTCGCCAAAGCCCTGAACAAATTTTATAACTTCATTTTTTTCCGCTTCGTCCGACTCAATGTCTCCTGACAAATCCCATTGGAAATTATTAATATCGCCTTTTTCAAATTTTATCATTGCACCTGGATATGTCAGCGCCTGTGTAACTGAGCTTCCATCTTTTGGCGAATTCAAATCTGCATGTATATATACTGTACCAGGAGTCACTTCTGTTACACTGCCAACCTCCAGGCTGTATCCTCCTGTTGGTTTTTCGCCTGCAGATATAAGTGCATAAATGTAATCTCCGTCAATTAAATAATTAATCCCCTTAGTCATATGATTTTTATCATAGAACCTCCTAAGAAGATCATTTTTATTTATTGTCTCTGTATCTATTATTTTAAATTCAACAGGTCTTTCAACGGTTATAATTGTACCTTCCTCTCTGATAATCACAGCACGGAGGGAATTATCCCACTCAACGTCAAAGCCCAAAGCTTCGGCCACAAAACGAACAGGAACGAATATATTTTCATCAACTGCCTTTGGAGCAATTTCCAGATTTATTACTTCTTCTTTCAATTCTCCGCCGTTATTTTTAATTATTTTCGCGCTGGTTTTTCCTGCAGTTAATTCAATTGTTACATCTTCAGAATTAATTTTAATTATTCCTGATTCATGGTTAGTTTCAACTTTTGCACCCAGCTTTTCAATTAATTCGTTCAAGCTCAACATGGTGCGGCTATTTTCAATCAGAGGTTTTACATTTACCTGAACCCATTCATTATTAATTTGTATTTTAATGTTCTCGTTAACATCTACATTATTTGAAACAGCAAATACTGTAGATGTGGAAATAATCGTACAGCACATACCGATGGCAGCTGCTTTTTTAATATTAATCTTTTTCATATTTACCTCCTGGTTTATTATTTACACTCTACATATTATTAGACGTATTACATTGAATTTTTGTTCTCTTATTTTTTAAATTCAAAATATTACCAGTGCGTGTATGTAATCAAATTGTTAACCAAAATCACTTTTATGGTTGACAATTTTTATAAGAAAATATATAATATCTAAGAATCGAGGTAAAAAAATGTCTGTAAAAAGTGAAATCATACATATTTTAGAACAATACAAGGGTGAAAGCATATCCGGACAGGAGCTTGCAGAAAAACTCGGCGTTTCAAGAACAGCCGTATGGAAAGCAGTGAAATCATTAAAAGAGGAAGGCTATCTGATTAACGGCATCTCCAATAAGGGATATTCTTTGTCGCCGTCCTCAGATGTACTGTCTGCAGAGGGAATAAGGTCATTTATAAAGGAGGAATTTAAATATATTCCTGTTACTGTATATAAAACAATTGCTTCCACGAACACCGAAGCAAAATTATTGGCAATGCAGAATGCTGTACATGGCACAGTAATCTTATCGGAAGAGCAGACATCCGGCAGAGGAAGAATGGGAAGAAACTTCTATTCGCCGTCCGAATCAGGAATTTACATGAGCATTATTTTAAAACCTGATTTAAACATAACTGATTCTGTTTTAATCACAACGGCTGCGGCAGTTGCCGTCTGCCTCTCAATCGAAAAGCTCACCAATCTTAAACCAAAAATAAAATGGGTCAATGATATTTATATTGACGGTAAAAAGGTGTGCGGAATACTGACTGAAGCGGTTACGGACGTGGAGAGCGGTACCGTCAACAGCATAATTGCAGGCATAGGGCTGAATGTTAAGTCCTCAGTTTTCCCGGCAGAGCTCAGAGAAATTGCGGGCTCCATATTTGATTCAAATAGTGGAAGCTGCACCAGAAACCAACTTGCTGCAGAAATAATAAACAATATATTTGATGTCTGCGGAAATCTTGAAGACAGAAGTTTTTTAGAGCTTTACAAGGAAAGATCCATGATTATCGGAGAAAAAATAAAATATTTAAAAAGTAACCAGTGGTTCGAGGGCTACGCTCAGGATATCGATGAATTCGGAGGTCTCGTTGTATTCCATGATGACGGGCATAAGGAAGTTCTTCACTCAGGAGAAATTTCAGTAAGAAAACAAAACTAAAAGGAGTTCACTATGACAACTTCAAAATTATCTGTACGGGACATGACACATATAGGAATGTTTGCCGCCTTGACGGCAATAGGCGCCTTTATAACTATACCGGTAGGTCCGGTTCCCATAACAATGCAGACTTTCTTCGTATTGTTATCCGGAATTATTCTGGGTTCAAAAAAGGCCTTATTTTCTCAAATATCATACGTGATGCTTGGATTGGCCGGACTGCCTATATTCTCGGGATTTTCAGGAGGGTTCCAGCATATGCTGAAGCCAAGTTTTGGTTTTTTAATCGGGGCTATAGCAGCGGCATATTGTATCGGAAAAATAACAGAAAAAGAAAATACCGCAAAAAATCTGTCTCTTGCGGTACTGCTTGGAACAATCGTATTGTATGCAATCGGAATTCCATACATGTACTATGTGTTAAATATAATGCTGGCAAAAAATTTCAGCATCATGCAAATACTCAACATGGGAATGTTCATGTTCATTCCGGGCGACACATTAAAAGCAATTATTGCGGTTTTCGTCGGAAAAAGACTAAGAGACAAACTATAATCACCCCTGCTGAATCTTTTATTTATTTTATTTATTCAGAGCGGCCCGCAGCTTTGCTCCAATGTAGTAAACCGGGTCTCTCGGAATTGAATAAGGAGGAGAGTAAGCAAGATCCAGATGAACAAGGTCTTCTGCCTTTGCCTTCAATGATATTGCTGTTACAAGCACATCCAATCGCTTGTCAACGCCGTCAAATCCGATTACCTGAACACCTAAAAGTGTGCCTGTCTTCTCTTCCGCAACTGCTTTTATAATAATTGGTTTTCCACCCATGTATTCCGGCTTGTCGGTTTTTTGATCTATTACCGCAACAGTCTTGTATCCTTGTTTTTTCGCTTCTTCTTCAGACAATCCGGTCTGCCCCACAGTCATATCAAATATCCTGTAAATACCAGTACCTAATATTCCTCTGAACATTTCACTTATGCCTGATATATTTCTTCCGGCAATGGTCCCTGTTTTATTGGCCGTAGAGCCCAGAGGCCTGTATATCGCTTTTCCCGTAACACAATTATAAACCTCTGCGCAGTCGCCGCAGCTATATATACCGTCTATATTTGTTCTCATGTATTTATCAACCTTAATTGCTCCTGTAGCACCAAGCTCCACTCCTGCCTCTGCAGCCAGCTTCACATTCGGCTTAATTCCTGCCGCAATTAAAATAATATCTGCATTTACAATTCTTCCTCCGCCTATAACAACTCCACTTTCGATTATTTCCTCAATGGGGGTATTTGTATAAATATTTATTCCTTTTTCTCTGAGATAGTCCTCGATATATATGGACATGTCCTTATCAATTCCCTTGGATACAGATGACCTTGCAATTAATGTTACATCAATCCCAAGATTTTTAAAGCTTTCGCACATTTCCATTCCTATGAAGCCGCTTCCTATTATTGCTGCCTTTTTTGGAGCTTTCTTATCTATGAAATTCTTAATCCTGTTCATATCGTTTATATTTCTTAAGAGAAACACATTTTCTCTTCCAACGCCCTTGATTTCCGGTATGCCTGAGGTTGCCCCGGTTGCAATAACAAGCTTATCATAAGTGTCACAGAAGACGTCATCAGTCAATATGTTTTTAACGATAACCTTTTTTCCATCAGAATTGATTGATAATACTTCATGCTCAACCATTACATCAATATTGCTTTTGCTCTTAAAAAATTCAGGATTTCTTGGAATCAATCCATTTAAATTTCTGAATTCATTGCTGATATAAAATGGCATTCCACATCCTGCGTAGGAAATATACCTGTCTTTATCATAAATAATTATTTCTGCTTCTTTGTCGTTCCTTCGTATTTCAGTAGCAGCCGAAGTACCCGCCGCAACAGCTCCGATAATAACTACACGCATAATAACCTCCCAAGACTTGTAATATAGTAAATACATACCCATTATAATTATTTCTAATCATTCGTATTTATTACACACTTACGGATTTTATAATGTGAATGAATTTTTAATTGTAAGAAGAATGAAATAAACAAATTGATTTCCCGTGCATATAATAAATATTATTTGCAGTGTAAATTAAGAGAAAGGTGTGAATATTAAATTGCATAGCAAAAAACCTCCATTTATACCTGATTCATATTTAATAGACAATACATTTAAAGGAAACAGACCATACAGAGCACGAAATGTTCTTTCAAACAGCATTTATTCCGCATCTGTTATTGCTCAGGAATCCGCACCGATGCAAACTCCTCGGCAGGAAGCCCCTGCAGAACAGCAGCCGACCCAGGAAACCACTCCGGGAAATGAGCCCGCAGCCCCTGCAGCACCCGGAACATTCCCTCAGGCAGAACCGGAAGAGATTGGATACATATCTGTTGGTGTTTTTACAGCATCCGGCGCATTACCCGTACAGGATGCTGTAGTAACGGTCTATATACTTGATGATGCGGGTGAAGAAAATGTCATTTCACATTTAATTACAGACGCCAATGGGCAAGTTCCAACCATAGAACTGCCTGTACAGCATGACACCCGGAATCCCTTGGAAAGCTCCAAGTATTTTTTCAGCACCTATAATTTAAGAGTGCAGGCAATTAACTATTATACGGTTAATATACTTGATTTTCGCGTCTTCCCAAATACGACGACAAATTTTATGATAGAAATGATTCCTGTTGCTGCAGGCCCTGCGTCAAGCACGGGACCTGACACGACATATGTGGTTCCTCCAAGTCCAATAGACATTTCAAATGAATAAGGTGGTGTTATTATGAGTATTCAAATTCCAGGACTTACACAAGTCGTAGTACCTGCTGCAATAACTGTACATTTGGGGGGGCCTGATGAGCCTGCAGAAAATGTTACAGTATCTTTTCTTGATTATATAAAAAATGTTGCTTCAAGCGAATTGTATCCTACCTGGCCGGAAAATGCACTTAGAGCTAACATTTACGCAATAACTTCTACAGCATTGAACAGAGTTTTTACGGAATGGTACAGATCCAGAGGATACAATTTTGACATAACAAACGATACTCGTTTTGATCAGGCATTTGTTCCCAACAGGGGCGTTTTCGATACCGTATCAAATATTTCCGATGAACTTTTTAACAGCTACATTGTAAGGCAGGGGCAGATTGAACCGCTCTATGCAAGGTTCTGTGACGGTCGTGTTACACAATGTCCCGGTCTTCTTCAGTGGGGTACGGTGGACCTGGCAAATCAAGGTTACTCTCCATATGAAATTCTTCAGTATTATTACGGAGATAACATTAATATTGAAACAAACGCTCCATTAGCGGAGGCTTATGAGACGTTTCCCGGTACTCCTCTTCAGTTGGGGGATAACAATCCATATGTGCTGTTGATGCAGGTTTCATTAAACACAATATCCACAAACTATCCGGCTATTCCCAAAATACCGAATCCGACAGGAACCTTTGACGACGCCACAAAGTCAGCCGTCGAAGAATTTCAGAGAATATTCGGCATGCCTGTTACAGGTATCATTGATTCCGCAACCTGGTACAGAATAAGAAGGATATATACGGCTGTAACAAAGCTGGCAGAATTAACCTCGCGGGGAGTTGTACTGAGTGAGATTCCCGAATTTACGCTTGAACCCATAGCAGGAAATGCAACAGCACAAGTGCAGACCGTACAATATTTTCTTAATGTATTATCAGCATATTACAATACAATTCCTTCTGTTGACATCAACGGAATACTGGATACACAGACGCGGTCGTCCATTATGGACTTTCAGAGAACTATGGGGCTTCCTATTACAGGTATAGTGGATGAAGCCACGTGGAATTCAATGTATAACAGTGTTGCTGGCATATTAGATACTCTTCCGCCATCAGCGATTGCTCTTCCAAGCTTATTGTGGCCGGGAACAGTTTATCAGTTAGGCTCTGAAGGGCCAAATGTCTATATACTTCAGCAATACTTGTCCTATATTGCTTCTGTGCTGGAAGGCATACCTACAACAGAACCTGATGGTATTTACGGGCCGAATACAGAAGAATCCGTGAGAAAATTCCAGGAATTTTTCGGCATAGATGTAACAGGCGTTGTGGACCAGTACACATGGAACAGAATAGTCCTCATATATCATAATTTGAGATTCGGAAACACAAGAAACCTGAGCCAATTTCCCGGAAATGAAGTCGGAGGGCAGTAGTATGCATAAAGAAAATATAACTGTACGAATCAAAAATAACTCAAGGAGGCAGAAATGAAAAGCAGATTAGACGCTGTCAAAGCTTCAAATCCAATATTGGAAATCCAATTTATTTTAAGAGATATATCTCAAATAAACCCTGACATCCCCATGGTTTTTCCCACCGGAAGATTCGACTCCGAAACACAGGAAGCAGTCATTGCATTCCAAAAGAAATTTAATCTCCCCGTAACCGGGAAAATTGATTTTGTGACCTGGAACGCAATATTAAAGGAGCATCAGCAATGTATTCACTGTATAAAAAGCCCCCAAAGTGTCAATTGTTACCCTGATAATGTTTATGAGTATAAAAAGGGTGATGATGGAAACTTAATTTATATATTGCAGATATTACTTAAAAATTATCACAATAAATACAAAAACTATGAAGATATACATCTTACAGGGATATTTGACGAGCAAACCGAAAAAGCAATCAAGCAGTTCCAGGAATTCAGCCGCTTGCCGGTTACGGGCGCATTAGACAGGCAGACATGGAATCTTCTCAACAAAATTAACAGTGTATGCAAATTGTACGAATAATTAAAGCAATCTAATGATAAATTTAATTATAATAATTATTATTGAGAGAGGAGGCCATTGAGTGCATTATAGCAATCAAAAAAAACATACTTCAAATATAAGTGCAATGCAGCAAATTACTCTTGGCCCTGTAACTCCCGTAGTAGCCATTCCTGTCCAAATAACCGTGCATTTAGGAATTCCTGAAGAAAATTCAGAAAATGTGACAATACCATTTCTGGATTATATAATAAACGTTGCTTCAAGCGAGTTATACCCAACATGGCCCGGAAATGCACTGAGAGCTAATATTTATGCTATAACCTCCATAGCTATGAACAGAATTTATACCGAATGGTATCGTTCCAGGGGATATAATTTTGATATTACCAATTCACCGCAATACGACCAGACCTACGTTCCTAACAGAGGTGTTTTTGAAAATATCAGAAATATTGTAAATGAAATATTTGGTCAGTATATAGTTCGTGAAGGACAATTGCAGCCTTATTTTGCACAATTCTGTGATGGCAGAATATCGGTATGCGGAGGCCTTCATCAATGGGGAACCGTCGATCTGGCAAATGAGGGTTATACACCGCTGGAAATATTAAAATATTACTACGGCGATGACATAAAAATTGTAACGGATGCGCCCATAAGCAATGTGGAAGACACGTATCCCGGAGAACCTCTCCAGTTAGGCGACTCAAGCAGGGATGTGTTAAGAATGCAATATTCTTTGGAAAGAATTTCAGTAAACTACCCGGGAATACCTAAGATTCCGGTAATTGACGGATATTTTGGGGAGGAAACAAGAAATGCGGTAATGCAATTTCAAAAAGTATTTAAGCTTCCGATTACCGGCATAATTGACGAAGGAACATGGTATGGCATTATCCGTATATTTTCAGCAGTAACAAAGCTCGCGGAATTGACAGGCGAAGGCTTACTTATAGAAGAAATCGGCAAATATTCATCAGATGTGCTGCTGGAGGGTGACGTGAGACCTCCTGTTGAAATATTACAATTTGCTTTAAACGTTTTATCGGCCTACTATCCCACAATTCAGGGTGTTCCGATTACGGGTATATTTGATGAAACAACACGAAATTCCGTCATAGAATTTCAAAAAACCATGAATCTGCCGCCCACCGGAGCCGCTGATATGGAAACACTGCAAACAATGTACCGGACAACAGTAGGCATACTTAACACATTGTCCTCAGAACAAGTTTTTATTCCGTACTTAAGGTGGCCCGGTGTTGTATACGAACTTGGTCATGAATCTCCTGGCGTATATTTAATTCAGGAAATGCTTTCATATATTTCTTTAATAGTTCCGGCTGTTTCCTATATTCAGCCCACAGGTATATATGATGAAGCGACAAAAAATGCCGTTGAAGCTTTTCAAAGAATGGAAAATCTTGAACCTACAGGTATTGTGGATCAACAAACCTGGAACTCCATAATGGATATTTACAGAAGGCAAAGATACGGAGGCACTGTCGGTAATAATTAAGACCGTTTATTCAACGGTCTAAATTTCTATTCTTGTTTTTCCTTCTCCCATGCAACCAGGACAATATCCTTTCCTAATTCCATTTTCATTTGTTCTTCAATACGTTTAAAGTATTCACAGTCTTTTTGCTTCATTTCAGCCAATTTATATTTCTTTGTCACGTCAATACCTCCATGCTGATATTTAAAAATTTGAAAAGATTCCGATTTGCAAAAATCAGATTATTATATTTTAATCATTATTTAAGCAAATATTCTTTTATAACAAATAATTAATTTTCTCTGAAGGTAATGTCTCCATTTTCCATTTCATCAATAATTGCAAGGCTTTTCAAATTATATCCATTTTCTCTAAGCCAATTTCCGCCTTTTTGAAATCCTTTTTCAATTGCGATTCCGATTCCCTCAACAGATGCTCCGCTTTCATCAGCCAAATCAATAAGACATCTGATTGCATTGCCTTCCGCCAAAAAATCATCTATTATGAGCAGCCTGTCATCTTTGTTTAAATATTTTTTACTAATCATTATGTTATATTCTTTATTTTTTGTGTAAGATATAACTTTTCCTTTATATATATCATCATCTAAATTTAAACTTTCAGATTTTTTTGCAAACACTACAGGAACCTTGAAATGCAGTGCTGCCATAGATGCGATTGCAATACCGCTTACTTCAATCGTCAATATCTTAGTTATATCTCTGTCTTTAAAAAGGCTGTAAAGCTCCTCACCCATTTCATAAAGGAATTCAATGTCCAGCTGATGGTTTAAAAAACTATCCACTTTAAGTACATTGCCTTTTTTGATTTCTCCCTTTTCAATTATCATTTTCTTTAATTTATCCATAACATTTCCTCTGATTATTATTGCTGATAATTTCAAACTTTATAAATAACTATAATATCAAACCAATTGATAAAATGCAAGGAAAAAAGACTTATAAGGATTAATATATTAAAATTTCGTCTTTCAATTCATTGAACATATATTATTGAAATATTTAATTATTTTGTTATAATAAACATAAAATATAGTAAACACAAATTTAAGGAGAGATAATTTGAGTAACTTTAAAGAAATAAAACCAGAAGAATTAAGCAAAAGCGCGTTTCAGCTCATAGGAAGCGACTGGATGCTCATAACAGCAGAAAATGAAACTAAAGCAAATACAATGACTGCATCATGGGGTGGACTTGGTGTTATGTGGAACAAAAATGTGGCATACATGGTCCTGAGACCTCAGCGGTATACAAAAGAATTTGTAGACAGCTCAGATACATATTCTCTTTGTTTTTTTGAAGGTAATTACAAAAAACAGCTGAGCTATTTAGGTTCAGTATCAGGAAGGGACGAAGACAAAATTTCAAAATCAGGATTAACATTATCTCACTATGACAAGACTCCATATTTTAAGGAAGCTGATATAGTAGTACTCTGCAAAAAGCTCTTTGCCCAGAAATTAATGCCAGAATCATTTATTGAAAAAGATCTTATAGAAAAAAATTATCCTGACAAGGATTTTCACACACTTTATATTTCAGAAATCGAAAAAATTTTGATTAAGGAAAAGTAAATAAGAAGAGGCCTGAATCTGCCAACCTCATGGCGTAATGCAGCAGCCTGTGCAGACATTTCCTGGCTGGTTGCGGAATTTTCTTCCGCCGTAGCCGTATTGTTCTGCACAACAGACGAAATTTGGGAAAGTCCCAGTTCAACCTGCCGCAATCCGCTGTCCTGCTGTGACTTTTAGCACAATAAGACGCAGTGAATTGAAATGTTCACTGCGTCTTTATTCAGTTCCTGATTATCTTTTGTCTCCCATAAACACAAGGCACAGCATTCCGGGACCTGTGTGAGAACCTATTATAGGCCCTACATAATTTATTGCAACATCTTTTACATTGACCTCTTTCAATACCATGTCCCTTAACTGCTCAGCATCCTTAATACAGTCTCCGTGATTAATAAAAATAGTCTGTTCTTCAGGATTTTTAATATTCTTCAATTCATCCAGCATTTCTCTTGTTGCTTTTTTTCTTCCTCTTATTTTCTTAACGACCTCCAGTTTCCCTTCATTGTTAAGATTCAGTAACGGCTTGATATCAAGCATTGTACCAACTGCTGCACTTGCTGCGGAAATTCTCCCGCCTCTTTTCAAATGTTCAAGGCTGTCTATGATAAACCAATGATTGGATTTCAGTTTATTGTTTTCTATCCACTCAATGATTTCATCCTTTGATTTTCCCTGCTTTAAAAGTTCATTTGCATAAAATACTATTGCTCCGAGTCCCACAGAAGCACTTTTTGAATCAATAACAGTAATGTCGGCATCCGGAATTTCTTCTAAAATGATATCTCTTGCAAATACCGAATTATTAAATGTTTGACTCAACCCGGAGGAAAAACCGATATAAATAACTGCAAATCCTTTAGAAACATATTTTCTAAACACCTCTGCAAATGTAAATGCAGTGATTTGGGAGGTTGAAGGCATGGAACCATTTCTGAGCTCAGTGTAAAACTCTTCGTAGCTTAAACCTCTCCCGAAGTCATCTATATATTCCTTTCCATCAATTGAAAACGGAAATGGTATCACTTCCAGATTATTTTCACTAATATAATTATAGGATAAATCACAGCATGAATCAGCTATAATAACAGTTTTCATTTAAACTTTCCCCTTCTTATGTTATAACTTGACTACTTGTAATTTTCATACTCAACCAATTTAGTATACTTTATTCAAGCTTAATTTTCAAGACATGAATACCATAAATTCTGCCATTTGTTTATATGTATTCCTTATGCAGCACATGTACCCTCCTCCTGATTGTGCAAAATTCCTTATATTTATTATACTACGCTATATTTAATTTTATCTTAATTTAATGTGCTTAGTTTTATTTTTCAAGGCCATTGTTTTGATTGAAAAATAACATTATGGATATAATTATATCTTAAAGAAAGGAGGAAGTCATGAACCCAGGCCAGGAAAAATTTTTAAACTTTATTCTTGAAAGAGTAAAAGAGAATAAAATTGAAGAAGCAAAAGTCTTGCTCTCAGAAAGTTTTGCAAAACAAGCAGAAGGTACATTTACTAAAGAAGAGGCTTCGGCATTTATTCCTGAAATGATTTCACTTTTAAAACCTGAAAACATAGAGGAAGTACAATCAGTAATGTCAGAATTTTCTCAAAACATGAAAGAGTGACCAACGGCACTGTCCAGAGGGACCGTACCCCCTGGACAAAATTTTAACAGCTTACATCAGTCTGACGCTCTACCATCATATTTATAAATATATCAACAATATCAGCATCAAATTGTGTTCCTGAACATCTTTTTAATTCCTCCAGTGCATCTTCGATGCGGAGACCTTTTCTATATGGCCTGTCGCTTGTCATAGCATCATATGCATCAGCTATTGCAATTATCCTGGACTGTATTGATATTTGCTCTCCCTTAAAGCCTCCGGGATATCCCTTTCCATCCCACCTTTCATGATGCTTGAGAACGTACTCTGCAATTTCTGAGAAGTCGTTAGATGAGCTAAGTATCCTATAACCTATTTCAGGATGCCTCTTTACTTCTTTTCTCTCTTCATCATTTAATTTATCAGGCTTGTTAAGGATGTTTTCATCTATACCCATTTTTCCTATATCATGCATGAGACCGGCTATTTTAATCTGGTTTACCTTATCCTTATCAAAATTCATCCTGACAGCCAAGGCCTCGCATAACTCACTCACTCTTTTAGAATGAAGCATTTCTCTGTAACTTTTTTCATATAAGGTATTCATGATCAAATCGATGGTTTTGTTCCTGATGCTTGAGCTTTCATACAGTTTATGTCTGTACATATAGTCTTCCGCATTTTTAAATATATCCTGTATGTTTTCTTCCATATTTTTTTTTGTTTCATATCCGAATGAAATAGAAATATCTATGGCTCCTACCTTTTCATTCGCAGCAATAGAATTTATTCTTTTTATTATTTGCTCTGCCTGTAACGAGCTTGTCTCAGTCAGTACTGCAACAAATTCATCTCCTCCGAGCCTTGAAATAATATCTCTTTTTCTGCATCCCCTTTTTAAAACCTCTGCCGCTTTTTTAAGAAGCTCATCTCCAAGATTATGCCCGAATGAGTCATTTACAAGCTTAAGGCCGTTAACATCCGCCATTATCAGCGTAATCGGAAGATTTTCCGCTGTGTCGATTTCCTTCAATTTTTCTTCAAAATATCTTCGGTTATAAAGATCTGTAAGTTGGTCGCAATAGCTTAAATAAATAATTTCTTCCTGTTTTTTCTTCTTTTCGGAACAATCTCTGAATACAATAACTGCTCCCATTATTTCTCCATTTTCCTGTATAATCGGTGCAGCCGTATCCTCTATGGACCTTTCTGTTCCATCCTTTGAAATAAGCACCGTATGATTCGCTAATTCATGCTTTTCGCCGGTTTCAAGCACTTCTTTTATAATATTTTTATTTTTATCTCGTGTTTGTTCATTTATAGTATTAAATACCATTTCAAACGGCTTATATATGGCTTCGTCCTGTGACCATCCGGTCAGCTGCTCTCCGGCCTTATTTATAAAAACAATTTTTCCTTTATTGTCAGTTGATATTACACCATCACCTACCGAAATCAACGTTGTCTTTAATAAATTTTTCTCATGTGACAATGCAAGCTCAAGATTTTTCCGTTTTGTGATATCCGTATGAGTTCCGCTGATAATATGTGGTTTTCCTTCTTTTGTCCATAAAATCACTTTCCCTCTGTCCTGTATCCATACAATGCTTCCATCCTTATGAATCATGCGGTACTCATCGTCATAAAACTCCAGCTCTTTGTTATATAACTTTTCATCCCTGTCCAATTGTACTTTTAAATCATCCGAATGAACAAGCCTGTGCCATGTCTTGTCATTTATCGGCTCCAGCTCTTCCAACGTATATCCCAGCATTTCTGCCCAGCGTTCGTTATAAAAATGTTCACCGGTTTCCAGGTCTAATTCCCAAGTTCCCACATTGGTTCCTTCGATTATGTTCTCCATTCTTCTGCGTCCCTGTTCCAGCTCCAGCAATTGTTTTTTTTCATTTGTAATGTCTATAAAATACATTACCACATAACCTTCTTTTGGAGAATATAAACTTATTCTGTACCATTTACCGTTAATCATGTAGCAAAGCTCAAATTCCAGCTTTTCTTTCACTGCAATCTTTTTCATGCTGCAATTTAATCTTTCAAATTCACTTTTATTAATATGGTGGAACACCTCGGAAAGTTTTCTGCATAATATAGTCTTCCTGCTAAGTCCGGATCTTTCCTCAAAGGCATAGTTTACTTCTTTGAATTCATAATCATACGGGTTTTTGTCCTTATCGTAAATAACCTTGAAAAATGCGTATCCAACGGGTAAATCTTCAAATAATTGTTTGTAAAAGTTATAACCAATAAAATATTTATTACGGAAAGCATACGTTTGCTTGCTGGCATCCATTATCATTTTTTATCCTCACTCATTAGCACAATTATGTATTATTGTAATTATATTACAGAATTGATATAATTACAATATATTAATATATATTGAATTCTTATTAATTACTATTAACATCCCAATAGAGTTTTTCGTTGGCCAGTCAGCATTGTACAGTTATTTTAATTAATTTCAAATTATCTGAATGTATATTTATTTTAAAATTTGATTCAATGTCTTCAAAAATTATTAAATCATCTTTGCAAATTTGGATATCTTCACCTGATGACAACTCAAATAAACAACTGCCATCACCGCAGAAAAACATCAGCCAGTTCTTATTGCCCTTTTTATTGGCTTCAAACTCAATAACACAGCTTTTATTAATCACAGACATACTTCCGCTGCATTTTTTTGAAATCATAAGATTAAAATCTTTCACTTTTCCTGTTGCATACGACTCCCAGCCGCCATCAAACACATCAATTTCATCATATGGCCTCATTACCATATCATAATGGCCTTTGTGGTATACATGGGCTGTTCCGTCCAGCATAATCAGGATGCGCGTAAAATTTTCCAGACTGCTGTATGCGGCTTCATCATCAAAATACGAAGCAGCCATGCTGACTCTGAACATAAAGTTTCTAAGCGAATAATCAGAATCAGGCGGATATATGAAATATTGTCTGCTTTCACCTCCCGCCCATTCTGAAATTACTACATCCTTATCTTTAACAATTGATATTTTCAAAATATTTCCCCCTGACACCGCATTTTTATGGCTCAAAGCTGCTTCTAATAACAAGCACAGGGCAGGGAGCTTCCGAAATTACTCTTTGCGTAACCGAACCTACAAAGAAACGCTTTATTTTAGAAAAACCTCTGTTACCCATTATAATTAAATCGTAATTTCCTTCCTTTGCTGTTTCCACGATTTTTTCAAAGGGCTCTCCCAGCAAAACCTCTTTTTCTACCTTTATACCGCTGAAATCAAGCCTTGTAACTATTTGGTCCAACAGCATCTGTGAATTTTCCACATATGTGGTCTCAAGCTTCTTCCTCAATTCTGTGCTGTTTGATATTATTGAGCCGTCAACAGCACTCCACAAATTTTCATTTCTTTCTTTTTTTCTAGTTTCTGTTGATTTCACAACAGATATAAGCTTTATTAACGCATTGTTCTTTTTCCCCACCTCAATGGCCTTTTTTACAGCACTGATTGACGCATTTGAACCATCAACGGGAACCAATATTTTTTTCATGCTATCCCTCCAACTATTTATAATTATTTATATATCCACTTTTTGTCCATATAAACATTTAACCGTATATTAATAATTTAAAGTATTATCCTAATTTATCACCGTTTTCAACATCTCTGTCAGGACCAACCAGGACGACGCCCTCCTTTGAGTATGTTCCCAGAACAAGGACTTCAGACATGAAATCTGCAATCTGCCTCGGAGGAAAATTAACTACCGCAAGGACCTGCTTTCCAACCAAATCATCAATTTTATACAAATCAGTTACTTGTGCACTGGATTTTTTTAATCCTATTTCATCCCCGAAGTCAATCAAAAGCTTGTATGCAGGTCGCCTTGCCTTTTCAAAGACCTCTGCTTTAACAATTTGTCCCGCTCTTATATCTATTTTTGCAAAATCATCAAATGTAACCATATCTCACCTCTGTATAATTAGCTTAATAAAAAATTCTTTGCCGATTCCAGACAATCTTCACCCTTTAACAAATCTCCGGAACATTGAAGTAGGTAATTGTTTCCTCCGCCTTTTCCGTTGATAATCAGCCTGCATTGTTCAAAAATACCTTTTATGTCAATTTCCAGATTTTTCGATTTTCCTGCAACAAGGCTGCATGTATTGTCAATCTCAGAGACAAGAATGACTACATAATTTTCGTCTTCTGTAATTTTCGAGCAGATAAATCTTAAGTCCTTCACGTCATTATCAGATTTCGAAAGAATATAACGTATGTTTTCTTTAACAATCGCTTTATTTTTAAGCTCCTCTGACTTATAATCATTTAATCTGCTGTTTAAATTAATAACATCCTTCTTCAGCTTCTTATTTTCACTTAATACCTTTTCTAAATTATCCTTCAGCATATCGGTCCTGCATGTCAGTACTTCGGACAAATCAAATATATCTCTGTTTTTTAAAGTGTAGTCATTCAACGCTCTTTCACCGCAAAGGAATTCAATTCTTGTGCCGTTCTTGTATTTCTCTGTCTTCGTTACTTTAATTATTCCTATCTCTCCGGTATGATTCACATGTGTCCCGCCGCACGCACATTCATCATACCCCTCCACCCTTACTATTCTAAGAAAATCCAGTTCTATTGGTGTCTTCCTCAAATTTAACTTCAATGCATCTTCATATGCATATGTGCAGGCTGTAACGGCTCTATTTTCATATACTATTTTATTGCTCAGCTGTTCCGCCTGCTCTGTCATTTCAGCTGTCAATGCAATATCAAGATCAATAGTAGTGTAATTCCCGCTTAAATGAAATCCTACCGTATTGCCGTCAAACAGCTCTGCAAACGCATATGACAAAATATGCTGACCTGTGTGCTGCTGCATGTAGTCAAAACGGGTATTGAAGTCTATGGACAAACTAACCCTTCCGCTTACAGGCTCCTTAAGCTTATGTATTATTTCATCTCCGCACTCGCAAACGTCAAATACCCTTATTCCGTTTATTGTTCCTTCATCCTTTGGCTGTCCTCCTGACATATGAGGATAGAAAATTGTTTTATTCAATATTACTTCATAATAATCTTCCTTTTTAATACAGCTTGCCACTTCTGCTTCAAGTTCAGTCAGGTAAGAATTTTCCTGAAATATTTTTTCACTGTTAATCAATTTTATCTCCTGTTATAATACCATAATTTTATAATCTTTATATGCTGCATAAATTATATCATATGGTCCCAAATTACTAAAGTCTTTATTTACCTTGTCTTTATATTATCTTAAACAGCTCTATAATGGCATAAATATATCCTGATAATTTTCATATAAAAATAGCGGCTAAGATTTCTTAGCCGCCCGGATTGATGACAAAGTCATAAAGATGACAGACCGTTGAAAAAGTTCAGCTGCAAGGCACCGGAAGGCAGGCAGCCACAGCGTATTACACATACGTGAGGATTGACTGCCTGAACGGTAACGCAGCAGATGGGCTTTTTCAACAGCCTGAGCGGCTAAGATTTCTTAGCCGCCCTATATTTTTATTTAATTACTCTTGTTGCTCCATAATAGTAAGTTGCAAAATATCCTGAATCCAGAGTGTCAATTCTGACTGTTTGACCCGGTACGGTTGAATGAATGAAGTTACCGCTGCCAACATAAATTCCGACATGATTCAGACGGCCTGAGCCTGATGAGTATTTGAAATACACCAAATCCCCCGGCATAAGCTGTGACTTGTCCACTCTTACTCCTATTGAATACTGCTCAGTTGAGGACCGCGGCAGTGTAATTCCGAAATCAGACATTACATACTGAACAAATCCCGAACAGTCAAAACCGGCCGGTGTGTTCCCGCCGTATGCATAAGGAGTACCGATAAATGTCTTTGCGAATTCCACAATGCTTGTCCCATCATTACCCTGTGCTTCAGTGATTGTACCGTCTATAATTCTTACGTATTCACCGCATATGTACGCAGTACTGGAATCAAAGCTTATTTCATACCAATCATCAGCTTCCGACAATATTTCAACGCTTGTACCAAATGACAGCTTGCCCAGTATTTCTGTTTCAGTAGTAGGACCGCTTCTGATATTTAATATATCAACAGTAACAATACCTTTTTTAACAGCTTCCTTCTCTGTAATTTCTGCCAGAATAGTTTCCTGAACAGGAGTTTCTGCCTGAATTTCGGTCTGAACGATTTCTTCTGTATTTTGATCATTTGCGGCAGCCTCTATTTCAGATGCAAATGCTGCAGAGCAGAATATGACGGACGATAATCCGGCAATTAAAATCGTTTTCCTTATTATTTTCATATGTACACCCCATATAATTAAAATCAATTATATATTCCTTTTCATTTGTATATGTTGCGTTTATAATATGTAACTTCATTGATATAATCATGTTCTCTCATAATGAAACATTATGAAAACGGTAATCAACTCATTAATAATATCAAAAATTGTCGTTTATGTCAATGGAAAATTTAACCCTTCTTTCGTACCTGTTCAATCTGCTCAATAAATCAAATCATTGTAATATCAGCCAAAAGCTGTTATACTGTATAAAAACAACAGTAAAACAGGGGTAATGATTATGAACAGATGTCCGTGGTGCGGAAATGATGAATTATATGTTAGATATCATGATGAGGAATGGGGAGTACCCGTTCATGATGATAAAAAACATTTTGAATTTCTGGTTTTGGAATCGGCTCAAGCCGGCTTAAGCTGGATTACAATACTCAGGAAAAGAGAGAATTACCGAAAAGCATACGACGATTTTGATGTTGACAAAATTTCTCAATATGATGACATCAAAATTGAGGAACTCTTGCAAAATGCCGGAATTATAAAAAACAGAAAAAAAATTGAAGCTTCAATAAACAATGCCAGGCACTTTATTGAAATACAAAAAGAATTCGGAAGCTTCGATAAGTACATATGGAGCTTTGTAAATTGCAGCCCTGTTATTAATTATTGGAATGACATTTCAGAAATTCCTGCTGTCTCTCTGCTTTCGGACAGAGTGAGCAGGGATTTAAAAGCGAGAGGCTTTAAATTCCTCGGCTCAACCACAATATATGCACATCTGCAGGCGACAGGCATAATAAACGACCACCTGGCCGGATGTTTCAGACATGATGAAGTAGATAAGCTGCTTTAATTAAAAAGCAGCTTATTTAAATATATCCATGCCTTCCATCCTGTCAAAGGCTTCTTTTAATTTGTCTGTACTTACTGTCAATGCAAGTCTTATGAATCCTTCGCCGCATCCGCCGAATGTGCTGCCCGGGAGTGCTAATATATGTGTGTCCCTCAATAATTTCTCACAAATTTCTTCACTGCTTAACTTTGTTTTCTTGATGTTTACAAACAAATAAATGCTTCCTCTGGGTGGAAGGACTGACATATTTGGTATACTGCATATTCTTTCATATGCATAGAACATTCTTTTTTTAAACTCTCCAACTATATAGGTATTTATGTCCTTTCTCATTCTTAAAGCATATATAGCGGCTCTCTGCGAAACGGAAGGAGCGGTAAACACGTTATTTTCATTGATATTTACAATTGTATTGATTATATAATCAGGTGCAGCCACATACCCTATTCTCCAGCCGGTCATTACAAAGTTTTTAGAAAAACTGCCTATGGTTATTGTCCTTTCCTTCATTCCTTCAAAAGAAGCTATGGGGATAAAAGGCTCCGCATAGCTGAATGACGTGTAAATGTCGTCAGCTATAACTATCAAATCATGCTTTTTAGCTATAAAACAAATATCCTCCATTGTTTTTCTGTTGAAGCATGTTCCTGTCGGATTATTCGGCGTATTTATTATTAATGCCTTTGTCCTGTTTGTAATGAGCTTTTCAAGTCTTTCCACATTAATTTGGAATTCCTCTTCTTCATATGTTTCCAGTATTACAGCTTTACCTCTTGCCAGCTTTATTTGCTGAGGATATGGTGTAAAGTACGGCTCATGTATAATAACTTCATCTTCATCATCCAATATGGCCTCAAGAACAAGCCACATAGCATGGCATCCGCTTGTAGTTACCATGATTTCGTTGCTGCTGTAGCTCAAGTCGTATTCTTCCTTAAAAAATCGGGTCAATTCATCTCTGAGCTCTATATCTCCTGTGAAATCCGTGTAATGGGTATGTCCAAGCTTTGCATCCCTCATAGCCAGATCAATTACTCTTTCATCTGTTGTTAAATCAGGATCGCCCAGGCTCAGGTTTATCAGGTCATCATATTCATTAAGGAAAGTGCAGCTTTCACCCATAGCAGTTTCAATTGAATTCCAGTATCTTTTAGATATAAATCGATGCTTCATTAATTTTCCTCCTTGAGCTTTGTATCAAATATCAAACAAACCGTTTCTGAATATTGATACCTTGTTATTTTCTTCTGTAATTCCCGTACATTCCATATCAGAGGTTCCAAACATAAAATCAACATGAAGTGCAGATGTGTTCAGTCCCTGATTTATCAAAGCCTCTCTGCTTCTGTCTTTACCCTTCATCACATCTGTATAGCCTGCTCCTAATGCAAGATGGCAGGACGCATTCTCATCAAACAAGGTATTGTAAAAAATAAATCCCATTTTATTTATTGGTGAATCATATGGAACAAAGGCAACCTCACCCAGGCGTTTTGTTCCGTCATCTGTTTCAAGTATTCCTCTTAAAATTTCCTCGCCTGTTCCCGCATGATAATCCACAACAAGACCATCTTCAAATTTCAGGCAGAAATCATCAACTATGTTGCCTGAATATGATAAAGGAAAAGAATTATACACTGTTCCATTTACTTTTAATCTATGAGGAGTCGTCAATATTTCTTCAGATGGAATATTAGGAGCAAATATAACTCCATCGGGCTCAGGACAATGACAGATGCCTCCGGCAAAAATTCCTTCGTTACATATATCTATGACCAGATCAGTTCCTTTACCGTTTTTAAAATGCAGGGTTTTTAATTTTAGGCTGTTTAATTTATCAACATTTCTTTTTAATTCCTCCACATGTCTGTCCCAGCCGTCCAAGCCACTGTCTTCAGTTACATAGCATGATTTCAATATAGAATCCCAAAGCTTTTTGACAGCTTCTTCTTCATTTAAATCGGGAAATACTTTTTTTGCCCAGTTTTTATTTGGAACTGCAGAAGCGCTCCATTTCAGTAAATTTTCTTTTTTCTTAAAGTTTAAATCATTTAATGGTGTTGATACAGCCTTTTTCCAGAGTGAGAGCTTTTCATGGTCCGCGTCCTTTAATCCATCCGGGTCGTCACTAATAAGCCTCAGAAAACATGCATTTTTATCTCCGTAGTATGTTTGTGATTCTGTTTGCCAGTCCGGTATGTCTGCAAGAGTTTCCATGCTTGCATATTGAAGCCTTGTCTTTGTGAGCTCAGCATCGGAAAAATGAATGACAACATCCTTTGCGCCCAGCTCATAAGCTCTTTTCGTCAATATTCTTAAAAAATCTATGGTTTCTACGGTGGTTTCTATGACCAGTATTTGTTCTTTTTCAATAGCAAGGCCTCTTTGTAAAATAAGGTCCGCATAGTTATATAACAGTTTTTCCATCATTACTCCTTGGTTTTTATTATATAATAAATCATAGTGCAGAATACATCAAGCTAAAACACATGCCGCAAAATGATTTTCCCCCACTCTCCTGAGCTCAATATTTTCTTTGCACATATGTGTCGCATACTTACACCTTGATATGAATCTGCAGCCTGCCGGAGGATTTATGGGAGATGTTACCTCGCCCTGCAGCAATTCAGGCTCAACACCTTTTTTCGTAATGTCTATTACGGGTATTGCAGAAAGTAATGCCTTGGTATACGGGTGTACAGGATTCTCAAATAATTCCTTTGTGTCTGCAAACTCAACGCATTGCCCAAGATACATAACGGCGATGTTATTTGAAATATGTTTTACCACACTTAAGTCATGCGTTATAAACATATATGAAAGTCCCTTTTGTTCCTGTAAATCCATCATCAGGTTTAGTATCTGAGCCTGAATTGAAACATCCAATGCAGAAACAGGTTCATCACAAACTATGAATTCAGGGTTTGTTGCCAGTGCTCTGGCTGCTCCGATTCGCTGACGCCTTCCTCCATCCAATTCATGGGGATAGGTGTTCATGAGTCTCGGAGCTAAGCCCACAGTTTCCATCAATTCGCGTATTCGGTCATTCATCTCCATTCTGCTGCCATAAAGCTTGTTTACTATCATAGGCTCCGCAATAATCTGACCTACTGATAACCTGGGATTCAACGAAGAATAGGGGTCCTGAAAAATTATCTGCATTTTTTGCCTGAGCAATTTCATTTTTTCTTTATTGTAATCTAATATATTTTCATCTTTATAATAAATTTCGCCATCAGTAGGTTCTATAAGCCTCAATACTGTCCTGCCAAGCGTACTTTTACCGCAGCCGGATTCCCCTACTATACCTAAGGTGTCTCCCTTGTTTATGGAAAGATTTACTCCGTCAACGGCATGCAGCTTTCCTCTGGGAGTATCAAAATATTTTTTTAATCCGTTTACTTTCAAAAGAGGAGTATTATTCATGTTCTTCTCCCTTCTCAATCTTTTCAGCCTTATTAAAGAGGTGGCATTTAATTGTGTGTTCGCAGTTTACAACTATATTTTCAGGCTCTTCCATCCTGCATCTTTCAAAGCATTTCGGGCATCTTGGATGAAATACACAGCCCTTTGGAAGATTCATGGGGTCAGGCATCAAGCCTTCTATGGGAGACAGCCTCCTGGAATAAACATTTAAATCAGGTATGGAACCGAACAGGCCGATTGTATAAGGATGGTGATTCCCCTCGCCCAAAAACAAATCTTCCGCTGTTCCGTATTCTATAATTGTTCCCGCATACATAACGGCAACCTTTTCGCACATTTGTGATACAATGCCAAGGTCATGAGTAATTAATATCATGGATGTTCCAAGCTTGCACTTCAGATTGTTCATCAGGTGCAGAACCTGAGCCTGAATTGTTACATCAAGTGCGGTTGTTGGTTCGTCAGCAATCAAAAGATTAGGTTCACAGGACAATGCCATTGCAATTACAACTCTCTGCTTCATTCCACCTGAAAACTGATGAGGATACTCATTTTTTCTTGAAGCAGGAATACCTACCATTTCCAATATTTCATCAACTCTCTTATCCATTTCCTCCCCTGACATATCACTTCTGTGAATTTCAAGAGACTCTCTTATCTGACTTCCCACCTTAATTACCGGATTCAGGCTTGTCATAGGATCCTGAAATATCATGGATACTTTTTCTCCCCTTATTACACGCATTTCAGCTTCGGTACACTTTAATAAGTCCTTGTTTTCGAATACTATTTCTCCGTCTCTGACAAATCCGGTTTTTTTAGGCAGCAGTCTCATTATTGAAAGAGCCGTCGTAGTCTTGCCTGCTCCGGTTTCTCCTACAAGTCCCAGTGTCTCACCCTTATCTACAGACAGGGATACTCCGTTTAAAACATGTGAGGTTCCGCTGTCTGTTTTATAATCAACCGTTAAATTCTTTATATTTAATAAATCCGTCATACATTTCGTTCCTTTCCGTTTTTTAACCGCTGTTAATCTTTTAATCTCGGGTCCAGAGCATCCCGCAAGCCGTCTCCCAGCAGGTTAAGAGATATAACCGATATCGTGATGGCAGCTCCGGGGAACAAAATTAAATATGGAGCCTGTCTTATAAAGTCTCGTCCTTCATAGAGCATAGTTCCCCATTCCGGAGCAGGCGGCTTAACACCAAGCCCCATGAAACTAAGGGAAGATATAATCAGTATGGTGGAACCCATTGCAAGAGTTGCCTGTACAATTATGGGTCCGATGGCATTCGGGATAATATGCTTAAATATAATTCTTGCATCTCCCGTACCGCAGGCTTTGGCCGCTTCAACAAATTCCTGTCCCTTTACCGATAGAATCGATGACCTGATTACACGGGCAAAAACCGGTACGTAAGCAATTGACAATGCAATTAACAAATTAGTCATACTTTGCCCCAAAGCTGAAACTATGGAAATTGACATTAATATGGGAGGTATAGCAAGCAGAATATCCATAAAACGCATAATTACATTATCTGTCATTCCGCCGTAATAGGCTGAAATTGCTCCCAGCACCGAGCCTGCAGCCACTGCTATAACCATTGCAAAGATACCGAGCGAAAGTGATATCCTTGTTCCGTGCACCACCCTTGCGAATATATCTCTTCCAAAGTGGTCTGTGCCGAACCAGTGCTCTGCAGACGGCTTTTGCAGCCGCTGTTGTATATTCTGACCTATGGCCATTTTATCGTAATCAACAATAAGGTCCGCAAAAATTGCTATTAATATCATAATTATCAATAATAAAAGTCCGAACATCGCCAGCTTGTTCTTGCTTAATCTGTGAAGAACCGATACTATCTGGCTTTCGTTTTTATACATATTTTCATCGATGTTTTTCATGCTGCTAACCTCTTACATATTGTGATTTGATACGTGGATCAATAAATGCATATATAATGTCAACTATTAAGTTTACAAAACTGTACGCTAATGTAACGAACATTACAACTGCCATTACAGAAGGTGTATCCTTCATACGAATGGAATTAATCAGCAGTGTTCCCAGTCCGGGAATAGCAAATACAGATTCTATTACTACCGTTCCGCCTAAAAGGTAACCGAAATCAACTCCGATTACCGTGACAATAGGCAGTAACGCATTTCTTAAAGCATGTCTTAAAATAACCGATTGTTCTTTAGCTCCCTTTGCTCTGCTTGTTCTTATATAATCCTGTTTAATTACTTCCAGCATTGTTGAACGTGTCATACGAACCAGCGTCGCCATAGTGGCAGTTGAAAGAGTTATGGAAGGAAGCACGAAGCTTCTCCACGAATCTGCTCCTGTTGCAGGGAACCAATGCAGATTAAGGCTGAATATTAACATTAAAATCAATCCCATAACAAATGAAGGAATCGAAGCAAACAACATGGCTGACACCATGCTTGCAGCATCAGTAAAAGAGTATTGTCTCACTGCGGATACAACTCCCACCGGTATTCCAATCAGCGTTGCTATAAACATCGCAATGCTTGAAAGCTTAAATGTAACCGGAAACCTGGATAATATTTCTTCAAATACAGGCAGTCTCGTCTGATAAGACAACCCGAAGTCAAGCTTCAGCGCATTAACTATAAAATTAAAATATCTCATAAGCAGAGGTTGATTGAGACCCAGCTCGGCTTCTAATTTTGCTATATTCTCCGGTGTCGCACTTTGACCCAAAATCAGCTGTGCCGGATTACCCGGAGTAAGATTCATAATAAGAAAAATTATGAATGAAATGCCCAGAACCACAAATAACATCATAAACAATCTGTTTAATATATACTTATACATATGTTTCTCCTTACTAAAAATAAAAACCCTAACAGCAAACAGCACGAGGCTGCTGCAGGGTACAAGGCCTTGCTGCATTTACAATAACTTATAGGTGATTTTGAATCAAATCAAAACCACCTATATTTTTACCATATTACCAGGATAAATCTTTGAGCATATAGATTCCAAGAGGGCTCGCTTTAACGCCTTTTAATCCTGCACCTGTTGTAATTGTTGTCTGTTCAAATACTAATGGTATGTTATAAGCATTTTCATAGATATTTTCAACTACTGCTTCATAGGCCTTAACCTTATCAGCTTTTTGAGCCAGCAGAGCATTATCCAGCAAATCAGACAGCTTATCATCTTTAACATGAGTTATATTTCCGGTAGGTCCGTTGCAGTCCTTATGGAACTGACTATAAATAACCGAATATGCATCAAGGAACATTCCTGACCAGGATCCTATTGAAAGCTGATAATCTCCATTTACATAAACTTCATTGGAATACGCACCTGACTCCATCACGTCAATATCAACCGTAATTCCCGCGTCTTTTAAGTTTGATTGTATAATCTGTGCGACTTTTTGATTTTTAGAATCTTCTTTTAATTTCAGGTTTAATGTAAGGTCACTGTATCCGGCTTCCTTTAACAGTTCCTTAGCCTTTTCAATATCATGCTCATAACCCTTAACATCAGCAGAATATCCATCGGCAACAGGAGGTATAGGAGAATTTGCCGGTTTTCCGATGCCTTCCAGAGCACCTGCAATTATATCGTCCTTATTTATCGCATAACTGATTGCCTGTCTCACTTTTACATCATTCAAAGGCTCAGCCTCGATGTTCATGTTAAGCGTCAATACGGCCGCCTGGTCTGTGTTGTAAAAAGATAAATCTTTATTTCCTTCAACTATGGAAATATCTGAAGCGTTTATATTCAAATAAGCGTCTATTTCCTTATTTTCAAGTGCAATTAACCCTGTATTTTTATCGGTTATTGGTTTTATTGTCACTGTTTTTATTGCAGGAGCTCCCTGGAAGTAGTCTTCATTGGCTTCAAGTGTTATGTGGTCGCCTGATACCCATTCCTTCAATTTGTAAGCACCTGTTCCCATAGGCTCACGCTTTATGGCATCATCACCCTTTGTCTCAACATAATTTTTGCTCATTATCGCAAAGAATGGAGATGCCAGACTTCCCAGCATACCGCCGAATGGTTTATTCAATGTGATTTTAACAGTATTTTCATCTGCTAAAGACACACTGTCTATAAATACTGTCATATCAGCAGCCCATCCTTTTTCAATTGTTCTTTCCAGTGAAAAAACAACATCTTCTGCGGTCAGCACACTGCCATCATGAAATTTTACTCCCTGCTTTACAGGAAATGTATAAACAAGTCCGTCCTCAGAAATATCAACCTTATCAGCTAAGCTTGGTACATAGTTCCCACTGTCATCCATCTCAACCAGATAATCATATAACGCATAAGTAACCGTGAATCCGCTCATCATTGCAAAAGTCATAGGATCAAGAGAGCTGGGCTCTGAAGCTATTCCATAAACCAGGTCCGTTCTTGCTTCTTTATCAGCTGAATCTGAAGGGCTTGTACCAGATCCGCATGCAGTCAGCGCTGTTAGAGTCATTGCCGCTGAAAGAAACAGGGCAACAAATTTTTTAATTGTTTTGTTTTTCATATTTTACTCCTCTTCATTTTTAAATTATATTTCAATACATTATATATATTATTACATAAACACTCTATCAAATTAATTTTTATAGAATAATTTCATACCAGAGCAAGAAATAATACTAGGCAATTCTAATACAATTCAGCATACATGTCAATACTTTTAGTGAATAAATATTTATTAATCAATTGTATAATTATTAAGACTGTTTTATAAAGACACCAATAGGTCAGAAGAAGCGATTTCATTGTTCAGCAATTATAATAAATAAAACACCGGATATTTTATCCTGCCATAAAATATCCGGTGAAACAAAATTACTCATATTAAGATAGATGTGCTAACCTATATAAAAATACATCATTATGTAATGGCACAAGGAGCCAGCCAGTATAAACACGTGAAACAGCTCATGGAATCCAAAATATGTGTCGTTTATATTTGGTTTTTTAACAGCATAAATCACACCGCCTATTGTGTACAGTATTCCTCCCGCAAACAGCCAGTACATGCCTGCGGATGCCATTTTGCTTGCAAGCGGTGACAAGACCCATACGGCAACCCAACCCATCAATATGTACAAAAGAGAACTTACCCAGCTTGGAGCAGTAATCCAGAACAGCTTAATAAATACGCCTATAAATGTTATCGCCCATACCAGAGCAAGCAGCTTATAGCCCACGCTGCCGTCAAGAGTAAGCAGGCAGATTGGAGTATAGCTTCCGGCTACAAAGACAAATATCATGATGTGGTCAAGCTTCCTCATTGCCAGCTTAGCTTGTTTTTTCGACCTGTCAATAAGATGATATATTGTGCTTGTTGAATACATCAGCACCATGCTTATGCCAAATATGAGAAAAGCAGCCAGTGTTACACCGCTGGAATTTTTTGAATTTAAGAGCACCACTGTTCCCACAATACCAAATATGGCACCTCCTAAGTGCGTAAATGCACTTGTTAATTCTTTTTTGTCAGAATTAATATTCATAAAAACCTCCTAAGTAGTTTTTAAAACTATATTATATAGTTATGATATTCCTCTTTATAATAAATGTCAATACTTACTTGAAAAAAATTTTTCAATGCCATATAATACTTGTAAAACAATAACAAGGAGTATAATATGCAAATAGAAGAACTGTTAGATTTCTTAAATAATACCGAGTTCTTAAATCAAATTGAAAGCGAAAAAATTCCTAATATCAATTTGTATATGGATCAGGCCCTTTCATTCATGAATGAAAATCTGGACCATTTTAAACGCAACTCAAAAGATAAAATACTCACTAAGTCCATGATTAATAATTATGTAAAAAACGAGCTTATTCCTAAGCCTGAAAATAAAAAATATTATCCTCAGCATATTATATCCTTAATTTACATATTTTATTTAAAACAAATTCTGTCACTTGATGACGTTAAGCTTATAATGAACCAATATGAAGAAAATCATTTTAACGAAAGCATAAATGAACTGTATAAAGCATTCTTGTCGTCAGAGCAGACAGAAGCACTGAAGCTGGAAGATGATCTTGAAGTACTGGCAAAAAAAATATACGAAAGCTATAGTGAATTTGATGATGATGAAATTATATTTCTTTTCATTATGCTGCTTTCATCAAGGGCAAATATTTATAAAGTAATAATCGAAAAGCTTACGGATCGTTTATCAGGCAGAAAAGATCTAATTAATAAATAAGTATTTAAAATATTATTGGTTGATGCACAAATGCTATGGGTATATATTGCGAAAGGAATAAATTATAAACTGCTCAGGTAACCCTTATGAAAAACAAAAAAAAATTATACATACTAATTATCAGTGCATCAGCAATGTTATTTATAACAGCAATTCTGTTTTTAAAAAATCTTGGTCCTGCTTTATTAGGCACAATTACAGACATATTGTATGAAACAAAGGAATCTTATACAAAGACATTTATTGTTATTCTTATTATATATGTTATAAAGACAATTGTGATGATCATACCTCTGAATATACTGTATATTGCAGCAGGAATAACGCTTCCTCCTTTGTATGCAGTTATAGTATCGTATGTGGGTATTGCTGCCGAAATGACCCTGGGATTTTTTACAGGCAGACGAATAAAGCAAACCGACACATTTGAAAAGTTATCCCAAAATAAGTACGCCAATAAGGTGCTCGAATTCGGCAGCTCAAACAGCATATTAAGCAGTATTCTCGTGAGAATAGTCAAAGGTCCTCCGGCAGACCTCACAAGTATATTCATGGGTTCAACCGGAATGAGCTATCCTCAATACATCCTTGGAACACTGATAGGTATTACTCCCGGCATGATACCGGTTATTTTTATGGGGAAGGCTGTTTACAATCCATTTTCTGCAGAATTTTTTGTTCCGCTCATTTTGTATCTTGCCTTTATAATCGTTACATTTGTAATATTCAAAAATAAATAAAGTTTTTAATCCTAATGTTACGCCCACGCAGTCAGTTTTCAGCTTATTTCCATTATTGCATCAGGAATATAATTAACTATATCCCCCGCAATTAAAGAATACTCCCCTTTATGTTCAGCGCCTATGTCTCCGGCTAAACCATGCAGATATACGCCTGTTCTTATTGCATCTTTAATTTCTATTTTCTGTCCTATCATGGATGTGATGATTCCTGTCAATACATCCCCGCTGCCTGCAGCTGCCATTCCCGGATTTCCGGTGGTATTGACATATACCTCTCCGTCAGGACAAGCAACCACTGTTCTTGCTCCCTTCAACACAAGAAACACATTGTATTCACATGAAAAATCTGATGATTTTCGGACAATATCTGTTTCAACACAGGCAATCTCTCTTTTTATAAGCCGTGACATTTCTCCGTGGTGAGGTGTAAGTATAATCGGCTGTTTATGCCCTTTCAGCTGATCTAAGCTTAGCATATTTATACCCTCTGCATCAATCACAAGAGGTTTTGTGAAATTTTTCAGCAAATATTCCAGAATTTCCTTATAACAGCACAAATTTGTGCAGCCTGACCCTGTCGCTGCAACATCACAATAATCAACAATCTCTTTTTGAAGCTTTTCAAAAGAAAAGTCATTTTCATCATAAGTACATGTTATGCTTTCCAGAGACATGGCTTCAACAACAGGGTATATTTCATCCGGTATAAATGCTTTGACAAGACCCGAACCACATCTCAGTGCAGCGTTGAGATTCAATATTGCAGCACCTGCCATTCCTTTTGAACCGGAAATAAAGCCCGCCTTGCCATAGGTCCCTTTGTGGGAATTTCTGCTGCGCTTTTTTAAAATGTTTTTTACATCATTGAGTTGTGTAAGATAAAAGCTTTCAGCCTTATTAAATTTTAAACCGGGAATTTCATCTGTATTACCTAAAATGTAGTTATCCAAATTTTCTGTATTCACAATGTCCTCCAAAAAATCAGCTTTATTTATATCCTATAGCTTCAAGCCATACAGCTACATCCTCAGACACAATGCCGTTAACGCCTAATCCAGGTAAAATTACGGACTTTGCACATTCTTTTGCAATATTCTTTCAATGTTTCCAAGACCTCCGCCGCCATTGGTGCAAAAAGGAATCACAGTCCTGCCCCCCAGATCATGCTGCCTTACAATTTGTCATTCCACTCATCCAGATAGAGACTTATAGACCTTATCATTTCCTTGAAGAAAGGTGCGTCCATTTTTCTTTTATAAAACTTCCAGGCAAAGTCGGCATCCCTGGATTCTTCTTTTTTAAACATATTGTTTATAAATTCATCTGTTACGGAGGGATACGCTTCATCAAATACAACAAATTGTTTATCAAACCTGTCGCGAACCTGCGGCTTTTTGTCGTAGCCGCCCATTACAATCAAGGCTATTGGCATTGTATATGGAGGAAGATTGAAAAGCTCTTTGTGATACTCATAGTTTTCCATTATATCTCCGATGTAGCAGGTTCCTATACCAAGGCTTTCTGCTGCTATTACCGCATTTTGAGCTGCAATCATGGCATCCTCAGCACCAAGCATAAAATCACTTATGCATGGTCCCTTGTAATCGGCAAATGCTTCGGAAATACCTCTTTGCTCAAAATATCTGTGCCATTTATAGTTGTCCGCAGCGAAAAGCAGAGCTAAGTCGGCATTTTCAATAAATGGCTGGTTATCACAGCTTTTTGCAAGCTTTGAAAGTGTTTCTTCTGATTGTATTTTAATTATGCTGTAGGACATCATGTTTCCGGCAGATGCTCCCCGCATTGCCGACTCTATGATATGCTGTATCTGCTCGCCCGTCATTTTTGTTTCATTGAATTTTCTTATTGATGTGTGTGATTTTAATAATTTTATTACTTCGTTCATTGGCTCTCCTCCTATATTCTTAAATAAATACTCAGCTTAAATCAACAATCCATGCACCCCATATATAATCCTCCACAATTTTCCCTGACAAATTAAACCAGCCTTTACATTCATCCAAAATAATTGAATCTGCTGTTACGACTCTATCCAAGCCATATAACACGGTATCAACATTGGCAATAAGCTCCACGTCAGCCTGAATGTTCCACGAGCCTGAATGCTCAAGTATTTTATTTTTTAACTTCCCTGAGTTAGAAACAGGAGAATCTAAATAAAATTTAACCATGGGCACTGATAATTCCTTCAATGTTTTACCTATAAGTTCCAATGCAATATCTGTTTTATCAATCAATTTATATGTTCCGCGAAGCCCGGCTAAATCTCTTAATACTCCATCCCTTCCAAGGAAAACCGGACTGCCTGACAAAGCAACTTCTAAGGTAATAATCAAATTAAATCCGTCAATGTATAGGCATCCTTCCCCGGCACGTTGCAAAGAAAGCATTGTGGATTTTCTTTTTTCATATTCTGCTGTTGATGATGTTGATCTTTGCAAGGCTGTCCTTGCTCTTGCCGAAAGCTGGTGATGATTGCCAATCAGCTCAATGAGCGGCTTTATTTTATACCCTCTGTCCAGCAGCCATTGTATCTCATCCTGAGCTGCCTTAAGTCCTGCAATATTTTCTTTGGAAAAGATTCTGGAATCCTGTGGATCAAAGCCTCTCCTCACTGCCTTAGAAGACAAAACAATCCCTGCTTTCATATGTTTTTTATAAATCTGATAACTTGACTAAATAATTTTCTTTAACATCATTAATATATACAACAAATTCCTGTATTACAACTCTCGAGTTTCGACATTGCCATTTAATTGAAAAACTCAGATACATAAATTGAGCTTAACATATTATACAATAGTTTTAAACTTTTTTCATGTATACATACCGATTTTTTTATTTCTCTTACGGTTCTATTTTTTAATTTAAAATTTTCAATGAATAAGTAATGATGTGCCGTAGCTCTGTTATCTTTGTCTCATTGGATTTTCTTGCTGATTCATCAATTATAGCAGTATTGGATTCTTTATGTTATTAATAAGAAGGTTAACCATAATACAGTTAACCTTCTGTCTGTTGACAATATCCATAATTGTTAGCCAATTCCAAATCTTATTTCACTTATATCACCGAACATTTCAATACTAATCCTCAAGCTTAGTATACTGTCCCCGCATGTGTGCCCATTCTGAGCTTTCGGAAGCGAGAAAATCTATGGCGCTGAAATCATTATACAAGTAAAATCCAACGTCATCACAAGTTGCCATATGGTCGTCATCATCACTGATTGTTGCAGTTCCGCTAAAAACCGTTTTACCGTTGCGCAGCAGGTAAATGTCAAACCAAAAACTAGTTTCGGTAACCTCTGTTATTTCAATAGAAAAGCCAAGGTCATCACTTTTATACATTCCCCACCACTCATTTTGATTTGTATCGCCCGGATCGCTTTTTTCCGTTTCATCCGGTAATCCTCCCGCTTGTGCAAGATAATAACTATATCCTGAATACGGAGCATCCGGCGGTAATTCAGCAATTGGATAAAGGTCTTCAAATTTCAGCTTCTTCCCGCCATCCATTGTATAATATATATTATTGGTGTTAAAATTTTTACTTAATGTTAACCAAAGACTGTCCATCATGCTCCAGCGCATGGTATCTGCATCAAGGAAATGAAAATTCTCTTTTTGCTCACGGCCGTCAAGGTTTGCAATCAATGTAGATTTTAAATTCCAATCTACATATATTTCATCCTCATTTACTGTAGAATTTATGATGAAATCAAGGCCGGTTAAATCTGACAGACCCTTTGCCAGTACATCCGGTGTAAGCTCGCCCGAATACTCAAGCTCATTGGTCTGCACCTCCTGAGAAGTGTCCGCTGCATAAAGGACAGCTGTTTTTATATCTGCTGCATTAGTAGCTTCAGTGTTGCATGCTGTTAAAAAAAGTGAAAAACATAAAGATAATATTAATAGTTTATTTTTCATATGGTCCTCCTTTTATTCCGCACATCTCTCCGGCTTACTATAAATCCATTTTAACATCCGAGCGCTTTTCATCTCTTACATTGAAAAAATCCTTCGATTTGTAATGGGCTCTGTTTGCAATAATGCTGTCCGGAAAACGTACAATTGACTGATTAAACGCCGAAACCCCTGAGTTGTACACACGGCGTGCCGCTTGCAGGTGGTCTTCAGATTCCACTATGGCATCCTGAAGCTGTTTGAAGTTTTCGCTGGAGCGAAGCTCCGGATAGCTTTCCGCAATAACATTTATGCGTTCTGATACCTCCTGCATCATCATTCCCGCCTGGGCCTTCTCCTTAAGGCCCATATCCGAACGAAGCTTAACAATACCAGACAGTGTTTCAACCTCATGCTTTGCATATGCTCTGACTACATCCATAAGCTTTACAAGAGTATCATAGCGTTTGTTAAGTGCCACATCTATGCCTGAATCTGCTTCGTTTATTTTTACCAGCAGAACTTTGAAACGGTTTGATGTGGAAACAGACCACACTACAACTACAATTACTGCAATAATGAGTAAAATTAATAAAATCATTTATGTTCCTCCACTTTTATAATAATTTTTCCCTTATCTTTATACTTCTGCTTTTCATATGCCTTTCCGAAATTTATATGTCAAAAATCATCAGCAGCTTCATCCTTTAAAAGAATGTAATATTTGCCGTCACTGCAACAGATAATTACTCAGCCTTCAGCTCACCATATATTCCGGCAAAGGTTGCTGACATATATGGTACGATCCACAAGGCACTAAAAATATCTAAGATAATTGCAACAAGTGTCATCCAGAAGGACTCTGATATATATGGTCCTGTTAAAATACAAAGGATACTTGAAATTGCAGCAAGTATAATCCAGCCGATAAAGCTCAGATACACCACAAAAATTTCAAATCTATGGCCCTTTGTCATGCTCTCAGACAGTTTCAAAGCTTTTGAAGGAGATATATCCCTGTCTTCAGCTAAAATATATGGTGTCATGGAATAGGACATAATCTTCATAATATATGGAATAAATGCTGCTATGGATATTATAACTGCACCGGAGAAAACCACATAGGTGATACCATTAAATCCTGAATAATCTCTTTCCAGAGGACTTCCCTGGAAAGAACTCATTAATATCAACACCAGTCCAAAGTATAAGGACACCAATCCCATGAGCGACCATAAAAACAGCTTGAATGTCCTTAATAATATTCCTGCTAAATTACGCCTGTAATCTGCTTTAAATCCAATTTCAAGTATCTGTTTCACACCTATTTCATCCTCACGACGGTACATTTTAAGAAAAATTCCGGCTGTTCCTACATAAAGCGGCAGCAGCAATATACATGGGATAACTGCTAAAGGCAGCAGCCAGTCAGAGTCTATTACCATTGACAGACCCTTTAAAATAATATACGGCACCATCATAGCAGCTGCAGCTGCTATTGAGGCAGCTACAGCAGAACCATAATTATTTAAAATTGATTTTTTAGCATTTTTTTTAATTTCTGCTCTTGAAATCATAACGCCTCTCCTCATTTAATACTCCTGAAATGTCTCCTGCCTGCTTTTAACTTCAAATGAATTATCAGCGAAGGTCGTACGGTCTTCTGTTCCATCCTTCCATTTCAGGATAAGTGTCGTACCATCCATTTCCCATGTTCCTCCATCTTCATCCTCGCTCCATACACGACCGTAAGCAGATTCCTTATCCGAGTATAAAAATATTCCATTCCCAACAAAATACATTAAAGATTCATCACTTGCCCATGTGGAGCCTACATATGCATCAACGGCTGCAGCTTACGCTCTTATTTAATCCGCTTAAAGATTAATTTTAACATCCGAGCGTTTTTCATCACTTACTTCAAAGAAATACTTCTGTTTATAACCTGATCTGTTTGCAATAATACTGTCGGGGAAACGCACGATTGCCTGATTGAACGCTGATACTCCCGCATTATATACGCGGCGTGCCGCCTGAAGATAATCTTCCGACTCCAATATGGCATCCTGAAGCTGTTTAAAATTTTCACTGGAGCGAAGCTCAGGGTAGCTTTCAACAATAGCGTTTATCCGATTCGATACCTCATCCATCTTTATCTGTGCCTGTACCTTCTCCGTAAGACCCATACCCGAACGAAGCTCAACAATACCTGACAGAGTTTCAACCTCATGCTTTGCATAGGCTCTTACCACATCCATAAGCTTTACAAGAGTATCATAACGCTTATTAAGTGCTACATCTATACCTGAATCGGCCTCATTTATTTTCACCAGTAAAACCTTGAAACGGTTAGACACAGAAACTGCCCACACTACAGCCGCGATTACGGCAGCAATAATTAATAATAACATAATCATAGACGGACCTCCTAAATAGTAAACCAAATAATATAGTCTATACATGTATTCCTCCGTTCTGCTTCAGATAAATCGAGTCAATTAAATCAAGAATCACTTGTACATCCTTTTTTATTCTCTCCTGCTGCATAACTAGTGTTTCTCCTCTCACATTTGTAACTACGAAGGAGTTTTCCGTGCTTACAGCAATGTATATTTTGTCATCCTTAAACGCCACAGACAATGGACAATTAAGTTTATTTGAGGCGGTGACAATACCTTCAAGTACTTGAGGCGTCAATATACGAAGTGCGGACTGAGGGCTGTCGGCTTCAACATAGAACCTGTCATTAAAGCTCTGCATTTCGGTTTCTATAATAGTTTTTTCTTTTTTGTTTCTCCTGTAACGTACATATACCGGCTCATTAGAAATAGCATCATAATCAACAATTATGAATCTCCCGGCAAAGACGTTTACAGTTACCATTCTTTTCTGAATATCACCATCTCCGTCCCTGTATGTTTCTTCCTCTTCTTTCGTCAGTCTTGTATCAGCCTGAACAAATTGAGTTCCTTTGTATTCTGCCGCAAGATAATCCTCACCCCAATAGTCCTCATAGTATGAAAAAAGTTGAGAATCATGTATTGTTTTTTCATCAATTCTCTTACCACGGTCAAACTCCTTGACCTCAAAAACAGATTCCAGAGTTTTATTCACAACAGATTTCTCAAAAATTTCATTATATTCCTTATCCAGCGGTGCTTTCTTTTTATAAACAGTTTTTAAAATAAATATAAAGGGTATTGCTGATGCAATTGAAAATGCCCATGCAGCAATCTGTGAATCTGCAATATAAACATATGACAGCAGCATAACAGCAAAGAATGCAGCAACCATCAATATAGATATAAAAATCATCTGCCTGTTCATGCGCTGTATTTTAAATCTTGTTTCTTCAAGGTCAGCAAGCACTGCATCACCACTTGCCCTGAAATTCTCTTTGTCCTTTTCATGCTCCTTTTTTTCAGCTATGTTTGTAAGCACTGTTTCAATTACGCCGTATATAACAACACATATTACAGTTACAACAGCAAAGAGTATGAAGGCAATAATAAGGCCTAAAATTCCCATTGGAATAAAAAACATAAATTCCCTCACTGCAAAAAATAATATAACAGCCAGTGTAATACCCTTCAGCCACTTTTGATGAGGATAGTGACTGTCCCGGAAATTTAAGAAATGTTTTAATATAGTTATCATCGCTGCACCTTATCCTTGATTTGCAGTTATAGTCACTGTCCTTGAAGTTTGATCCCATTTAACCTCACAGCCAAGAGTTTCCGCTATAAATCGTGCAGGAACCATAGTCCTTCCTCCTATAACCTTTGCAGGAACATCTAAGGTTTTTTCATCCATAACACCATAAATACCTGTTGCTACGGATACCTTTTTGGAGCTAACCTTCATGCTTATTCTCAACGCTCCATCCACATCATAAACATCAATTATTTGGGTAGTTGAATTCCATGACACTATATATCCCAATTCTTCAACTATGGCACGCACAGGCACCAGAGTTCTTCCATCTTCAATTACAGGAGCACTGTCTGTTTTTACAACATTTCCGTTAATTTTAAGAGTAATTGTTTTTTTAGCTGCTTCTGCTGCTTCCTTAGCAGCTTTTTCAGCCGCTGCTTTTTGCGCCTCTTCCTGCTCTTTTTTTCTCAGCTCAAGCTGTCTCTCAATTTCCTTAACCATATCGCTGTTTATTTCATCCATGCTCTTACCGGCATTTGCTCCCTCAATAATCGGTTTCAATGCCCCCCAGGTTGCATCATAATTTCTGAACAATGCTGCTCCGCCGCCCGTAAAGCTGCCTGTCATAACAACACCATACTCTGTCGATGCGTTATTAAAGCTGTCAGCAAAAAATTCATCATCGCTTTTAGTTTCCGCACCTATCAGACTGAATGAAGCATCCTGCGGAGTTATTCGAATCATGTAAACTCCCTTTTTAAGCGTCATGTTGACATTTCCTGCACCTGTAAGCTGTTTAAAGGTGTTATAAATCAATGGATTTGTTTCAGGGCATGTGTACACCTTTGCGGGGAAGGACTGAACAAACGTCCTGCCTCCGGAATTTTCATATTTCTCAACAGTTATTTTTAAATTTGCAGGAAGGGATACAATTTCAGGTGTTGTTTCTGCAAACTCGTTATAATTTTTTATAATTCCTTTATAGTTGGTGCTGAAATATATGTCGCTGATTATAATTTCCTGATCCACATAAAAGCTGCATTTGAATTCATCCATGCCCAATGACTTTGAGACGCCATCATTGCCTGTCTCACCGTCCCATTCCTTTGTCTTGTCGCTTTCAAACAAAATATTATTGCTTGAAAATATCGCTGGAACAAGTTTTTTCACAGGATTGTCAAGCTTACTTGCTTTAAGGGCATATTCCTCATCTTTGTCAAGTTCTTCTGCTTCTTCATCATAGTCCTCAGTGTAATCCCCGGCAGTAAAATTCTCATCGTCTTCGTCAAAACCATACATGCCCGAACCATAAATCTCATAAAAGTCTTCATCATCGTAATCCTTATACGGATCATAGTATTCCTGATAATCAAAATCCATTTTGTAATCATCATTTGAATAACCGTAAGAAACGGCAGTCATCTGAAACATAAAAAATACCGTAAATGCTGAAACAATAAATCTTTTTGAAATTAAATATTTTTTAAACCGCATTATTTTTCTCCTTTCATATTTAACAATCATTCGTGTTATTGGAATTATATAAAATATTCACTTTATCACCTTCCTTAACCCCGCGCATACTATCCCTATCCCCCTCAATTTTCATATCATAATATAAAATTAGCATGGAAAAAAATTCTTGAATAGTTACTCGCAGTAACCTTTTTAACAAAAAACTTATTTACTTTTTTACAGTCTTTCGACTAAAAAAAAGCCACTGTACAAATTTATTGTACAATGACATTCTCATTTTGTAATGCGACCGTTTGTCACTACTTTTCTATTTTCATCAAGAGCCGGACCTGACTGTTATTTAAAAAGCCCTATAAGGTCAGAGCGTTTATTTACATATTTTTTTTCATAAATAATTCCAACGACCTTTTTTACATAATTATATGTATAATTAAGCTCCTGAGCTATTTCCTGATTGCTGTACCCCATAAGTATGAGCCTCAATATCTTTTTCTCCGTATTGGTAAGAGTTTCAGAATTCTTCTTAAATTCTTTTTCATCCAGGCCGCCGTTTTTTCCCTTCTTTTCTATTATACTCAGTTGTCTGAGACGCCTTCCGTTTTCCAGATGAACGCGTACGCGTGCAAGAAGTATATCTCTTACAAATGGTTTTGTTATATAATCAACGGCTCCGGAAGAAAATCCCCTGAGCTGCGCTTCTGTTTTATTTACTCCCGTGAGAAATATAACCGGCACATCCTCAGCATCTTCCATCCCGCGCAGACGCTCGAGAGTCTCAAAGCCATTCATAACAGGCATCTCTACATCAAGCAGAATAACATCGGGCATGAAATCCTCCGACATTAAAGCAAGTGCTTCTTCTCCAGATGTTACACAGCTTACAGCATATTCATATCTCAATATCTCACTTGCCATTTTAAGTAAAGTAAAATCATCATCAATAATAAGCACTGAAGGCTTATTTTCCATATGCCAAACCTCCCATCAATTCTTCAAGCAGTGTTTCAGCCTCTCTGAATTTAAAATTATCCACCAGCTGACGTATCTTTATAATATTATATTCATCTTCGGGATTGACAGCACTTCGCGACATGTTTTCCAAAAGCGAAACAGCATCCGGCTGGCGGTTATATTTTAAAAGATTCCTCAGCTCTTCACAATTCAATTCATACGTCTCTTCATGTGTGGCATCCGTCAATTCTGACTTTAAACTGCTGATAAGTATGTCCAGACCATTGCAAACATGTTCCCACTCAAAATATAATATCTGCATTACAGTTTCAATATATATTTTATCTCCATAATCGCACATATTTTCCAGCCTTGCCGCAGTAGCTGACAAATATTCTGCCCCCAGCGCCCGAGCCCTGCTTTTTAATGAATGTACATGGAATTTTAAAGCTCTGTATTCTTCTTTTTGATTTAAATTAAAAATTTCTGATTTTTCATGTTGATAGTTTTCAAGAAAAAATGATGCAAGCTTGCCATATTGCTCAATATCTCCTCCAAGAAAGGAGAGGCCGTTATCAACTATAATGCCATATTTTAAAAGTTCATCAGAAATCCCTGACTTGTCAAATTCCTTCAGACTCTCCATAGTGCTTACAGCACGTATGGAAACAAGGTCGTGAGGCAGAATGGAAAGAAGAGTAGCTTCGAGCACCTCCCACATTACAGGCTTTGAAATATATTTTTCAAATCCTTCGCTCAACAGCTTTTCCTTTGTTCCTGATATAATGTTGGCAGTAAGAGCAACTACAGGAATTTTAAAGCCGGGAATTCTTTTAAGCCGCCTGAGTGTGTCGACACCGTTCATCTCAGGCATCATGTAATCCATAAGTATAACATCATACCCCGAAGACGCATCATATAAGGAAGCTTCAACCTTTTCAATACATTTAATTCCGCTTTCTGCCGTATCAATATGCATCAGAGTCCTTGAAAGCAGCGAACGGATAACCTGAAGGTTTTCATTATTGTCATCAACAACCAGAATGCTGGCATTGGGAGCAATAAATCCTACTCTGGAAGCAGTCGAAACAGCCGTATCATTTGACTGTACACATTCCATATCTATGGGTGCAGAGTCTGCAACTTTTTGTTTTATTTCAATGGAAAATGTACTTCCCACCCCCCATTCGCTTTCCACAGAGACATGTCCGCCCATAAGCTCTGCCAGCTCTTTGGCTATGGCAAGACCAAGTCCTGTCCCTTCAATATATCGGCTGGAAAGCATATCTGCACGTGTAAATGCATCAAACAGTGCATGAATATTTTCCTTTTTAATGCCTATACCTGTATCTACAACGGAAACGCTCAAAAGAATTTCATCCGGCTCCTCAGCCTGCTTCTGAGAAAATATCAGTGTTACACTGCCCTGCCTGGTATACTTTGCGGCATTTCCTAAAAAGTTAACAATAACTTGAGTCAGATGAACAGAATCCCCTACAAGTTCCCTTGGAAGAAAAGAGTCCACCTCCGTATTAAAAGAAAGACCGTACTTGCCTGCCTGTTCTGCTCCTATCATGGAAAGTTCTGCAATAAGATCGGCGGTTTTATACTCTTCCTCCGACACAGAAAGCTTCCCTGCTTCTATTTTTGAAAAATCCAGTACATTATTAATGAGAAGCAAAAGAGTTTTTCCGGCACGCTGTATATTGGCACTGTACTTTTTAATTTGTGCAGATTCACTTTCTCTGAGGATTATTTCATTCATTCCAAGCATAACATTAATAGGAGTGCGTATTTCATGGCTCATATTAGCAAGAAAATTACTCTTTGCATCACTTAGCTTAAGCGCTTCACTCTTTGCAGCTTCAAGCTCCTTCTGCTGTCTGTTGTACATTCCAAATTGAAGAAACATGGCACTTCCAATCATTATGCTGACAGATATATACCCGGCCAATACCTCAGTAAGCTGGTACTTAGCTGAATTATCATAGTACACGGCTTCCGGGTAAAAATAGGCAAACAAGCAAAGACATGTGTAATAGACAAGTTCAAATCCTGCCATTAATATTGCTTTCTTTCCTTCCAGCATATATATTGTAAATACAACTGCAAAAACAAAGAAAAATGGCATGGCGCCTTTATACCCTCCGCCAAAAAAGAATATAAGGGTAAAACCAACTAAAAAAATCGCGACAATTGTTATTATGTAGCAAAGCTGATGTCTCCCGCTTTTAGATGCATAAAATAAAAGACCGCAGGAAATGAGAAGAATTGAAAAGTTTGACAATGCACTTATCATTCCTTCATTATGTATAATGCATGAGGCAAAACCGACAATGCTTACGATGATTCCTGTTATTGCCAGCACATTAAACATTCGTATCCTCAAATCCAATTCATTACTTAAAAACCTGTTTCTGAAAAAAACCATAAACCTAAACATATAATTCACTTCCCGACACCTATATAATGGTACATAATTGTTATATCATATAAATGCATTATGCAATAGTTACTGCAAGTTACCTTTTTAAGCCTGATAATATTTTATAATACTTCCTTTAACAGTACAAGTAATATTACATTATACAACTTAGAATTTTTTCTGCTTATACAATGTTATTTTCAATAATCTCCAATATTCTCCGGACGCATTATCAATAAACACATATACTGTATGTAAGCATATTTATATTTATTTTCATCTAAATTAACAGGAGGCATATTAATGAAAGGTACAAATCCATATCGCGTTAAAAATATGATTGCAAGAAAAGCTGATACGCCAAAATATTCGGATATTTCTGATATGGTTAAAAGTGAAAAATGCGGAAGTCTGAAAGTGAATGTTTATCATAAGGAATTGGACGAACCAATTGAAAATGCTCAGGTACGAGTTTATTTATTAACCATATCAGGAATGTATCAGGAAAAAGGAGAAGGAAGGATAATTACCACAGTCGTTACCGGAGCTGACGGGTGTGCTCCTGTTTTAACATTGCCCGAACTGAACCGATTGCAGCAGTCAGAAAATAAGGATAATACTTATAACCTGTATATGATGGCAGTTTTTGCAAAGGGATACTACAGCGCATATGCATTTGATATTCAAATTTTCCCTGACATAGCCACTTCATACAAAATAAATTTAAGCAGTGTAAATGAAGGTGCAAGTCCTTATGATCACTATGAATTCATAATTGAACCCAACTGGAAGTAATTCAATATTCATTACATAACTAATGCAAAGCACCCGAAACAATCCTTTCGCTTGATTCCGGATGTATTTCGGGCACTTGGTTTATTTTATTTATTTTTATCCTTATATATAACATACGAGTAAATTATGGGTACCAGCACCATAATAATAATTGCTCCAAATAAAACTTTAAACTTTATATACGCAGGAAGGATTGCAGATATCATTATTGATAATCCTCCTGCAAACCACACCTTTCCTCCTAATCTGTGTGTTTTGTACCACACCTCTTCGTCCGAAAGAGTCCAGCTTGTGCGTATTCCCGCATAATAATTTTGTTTAAACTTAGGCATTGAATTACCTATCACCGTAAACAGCAGTCCCATGATAAACGGCATTATTATACTGATGTCCAGCTCACCCACAGCATTCATGCCGCATGCTATTGTATACAATTGTATTGCAAGCATAAGCAGTGAGACTAAAAAAAATATTAAATAATACTGTTTATTAAACTTACTGTATGCAGCTTTTTTAGGGTCAATGTTTCTGACTGTCTCTGCCAGTATAATCATAGCAAATATTATAAATGGTTCAAGAAAAATATATATTCTTCCGCCGTAATTATCAACATTTCCTTCAGCATCAAAATGTATTGGTATTTGATCCGGAAGATAACCGAATGAGATTACAGCTATTAACAATGTCAATGCAAACAGAATCCATAATTTTATATTGTCATGTTTAAATATTTTGTTCATATTATTTCCCCTCCCTTAAAGAAGCAATCCATGTTAATATTTCTTCAACAACTGAAAGATTCAATTCATAATAGATATATTTTCCCTGCTTATCATCTGTAACTAAGTTTGCATTCTTCAATATTGATAAGTGATGAGAAACAGAAGCTCCGGTCATTTTAAAATGTTCTGATATTTCGCCTGCGGACATTTTTCCATCCTTTAACAATTCAATTATCCTCCGCCTCGTCGGGTCCGACAATGCCTTAAAACTTTCCTGAAATCCCATGTGCTCATCCTCCTGAATCATTTAGACATTTAGGTAAATATCTAAATGTATTATATTAATTTACCTCCACCTTGTCAATAGAATTTTATTACATACCTGGATAACTCATGCCAAAAAAATTAAGCACCAGTTAGTGCTTAATTTATCATATAAATCTTATTTCAGTTCATATTATAGGATTCCAAAAATTCGATTGCTCCTTTAATCATAGAAGGCGTAACTTCATATGGATAATGTTTTACGTCTATTCCCTTTAACCCTTTCTCAATAACCTTATCTACATCCTTTAATGAGCAGTGTAAATCTGAGAGCTTTGTAGGAAATCCAAGATTTTTGTTGAACTTGTAAATGCGTTCAAATTCTTCTTTCTGTTTATCTGCAATCAATAATATCAAAATTCCGTAAGAAACTATCTCTCCATGAAGGTGTCCGAATTCCTCTATCTTAGGTATAACCGTAAATCCATTATAAACCGCATGAGCTAACCCTGATGTTATATCTATGTTTACCAAATTTGAAACAAAACCGGTTGATACTATGATTCCCAGTATTATTTCTTCAAGCTCGGCAGAAACAATATTGTTTCTGCAGTCTCCCAGCGCTTTCTCTCCATATTTCAAAAACGGTACGATGCACATGTTTCCTATACATACTCCCATGGCCTGTGGATGTGTAAGCTCGTCTTTGCGGCTTGATACCGAGGTTTCAAAATATTTCGCCATGGAATCTCCTATTCCGGCCCAAAAATACTTATCCGGTGCATTTGCAATTATCTCACTGTCAATGAAAATATGTACAGGTGGAACATCAGAAATTGAATATTCTCTCAGCGAACCATCCGGATGATATAAAATACCAAGGCTTGTACAGGATGCGCATGTAGATGCAATAGTCGGGAATGTAAAAAACATTCTGTTTGTCGTTTGCGCCAGCACCTTACCGGTGTCTATGGCTTTTCCTCCTCCCACTGCAAAAATTATATCTGCCTTTTGAACTTCAGGCATTGCTTTAAGCCTCTCAATATTTTCCACAGATGCTTCTCCGCCAAATGAAAAGAATCCTGTGATTTCAAGTGAGCTTCCTTTAATTGCTTCTCCTATCTTTTTTCCGGCAGCCTTTATAGCCTTTTCGCCTCCTATTACTGCCGCCTTGGTCCCATGCGGAGTGCATATTTTAACTATCTCCTTATATGCGTCAGGACCAATGGTGTAACTCGGGAAAAAACGTGTATTCATTTTATTACTCCTCGTTTTAAATTTTCAGCGGCATTTTTAAAATGTATGCTGAATTTCTATGATATTTCCGAAAAACCTTTTAAAATTATGCCATTCATAAAAAAGCGTTAAATATAAAAAATCTTCCGTCTCTCAGGGAAACTAACCCCTAAGAGACGGAAGATATGTTATCTTTCGCAGTACCAATCTTATTTATTTCTTACGGAATACCCTTGAATACTTATATTTTTTAGGAGTATACCACCAATCAAGAATACTTGTCAATAAACCTTTTTAGAAATTTATTGTTTTTTCCTCATATTTATTCTGTCTGAGGCTTTGCCAGATGCGAAAATACTATTTTAACTATGTTGTAAATAGCCATGGTGATTATTATCCATTCAACTATAAAAATCCAGACTGCTCCTAAATCTGCCATATACAGCTTTATTGCTGTATAAATCGAACCCAGTGCTGTGAATGCAACAACCGATTCATTATTGAAATGTTTTTTTCTTGCAACCAGCATGTACAGCAGTGCCAGTACAAACCAGAGAACATAGTCTCTTATCAGAAGAAGCGTATTTTCTATTTCTGAAAAATTCATTGAATCGCTTAACAGGGCAAAGACTATGTCTATGAGCCAAAATGTCGTTATTATTATAAAAACAAATAATCCTATTGTTAAAACATTGTTTTTTAATTCCTGTCTGTCTGCATTTGAAGGTTTTGGTAACTTAACGGACAGCTTATTGGACAGCTTGCCGGACAACCTGCTTTTAAACCTCTTCATAAATCCTCCTCATATACTAAATAATATATTCCTTATAGATAATATATATTTATTCAGAGATATATATGACTAAATTTAATAATTTTATATACAGGACATATAAGTTATATGCTTCATAATAATCACATAAATCGGCATCCGTCCTATTCCAGCTCAACTGCTCCTGTATTCAATGCATAGTATCGTCCTTTTTGTTTCATTAAATCATCATGGTCGCCTCTTTCAATGATTTCTCCATGCTCAAGAACCATTATGGCGTTTGAATCACGTACCGTTGACAATCTATGTGCAATTACAAAGGTTGTTCTTCCTGCCATCAGCTTATCCATGCCTTCTGAAATAAGTTTTTCGGTCCTTGTATCTACAGAAGAAGTTGCTTCATCAAGTATCAGTATGGTCGGGTCGGCTACCGCCGCCCTAGCTATGGACAGAAGCTGTCTTTCACCCTGTGATAAATTCTGACCGTCAGAATCCAGCATTGTATCATATCCCTTTGGAAGATGCTTTATGAAGTAATGTGCATTTGCAAGTTTTGCCGCATTTATTACTTCCTCTTCTGTTGCGTCAAGCCTTCCGTAGCGTATGTTATCCGCAACAGTTCCTTCAAACAGATGAACGTCCTGCAGAACTATTGACATTGTGCTTCTCAAATCGAATTTATCGATTCTTTTTATATCTATCCCATCATAAAGTATGGTTCCATCATTTATTTCATAAAAACGGTTTATAAGGTTTGTTATTGTTGTTTTTCCGGCTCCGGTCGAACCAACAAACGCAATCTTCTGACCTGGCTTAGCATACAGATTTATATTCTTTAACACCTGCTTACCCGGCTCATATCCAAAATCGACATTCTCCAGTGTAATGCCTCCCTTTAACGGTACAAGGTCAAACCCGCCGTTTTCTTCAGGAACCTTCCAGCAAAGACCCTTAGTGTCTCCGCCTTCAGTCAGTCTGACATCACCCTCGTTCAATTCAACCTTTTCATCCAGAACATTAAAAATTCTTTCAGCACCTGCCAATGCGGCAAAAAGCGTGTTCAGCTGATTGGAAACCTGAGTTATAGGTCTTGATATGGTTCTTGTATATTGCAGAAACGATGCAAGATTACCTATACTGAACCTGTTAAGCATTACAAGATATGCGCCGACCATTGAAACCACCGCATATTTTACATAAGAAAGATTTCCCATTATAGGCATAAGCATTACACCGTAGGTCGAAGCCCTGGTGCTTGCCTTTCTCAGCTCTTCATTTCTACTGTTGAAGCTTTCGATAGCTCTTTCCTCATAGCTGAATACCTGGACCACTTTCTGTCCTGACATCATTTCTTCAATATATCCGTTCATGCCTGCTAAAGTAGCCTGCTGTCTGCGAAAGTATTTTGAGGATTTCTGCCCTATATTTTTAGCCACAACTAACATTAACGAAAGCATTACAGCCACTATCAATGTCATCACAGGACTTAAAAAGAGCATCATTGCAAATGTACCTACAACTGTTATTATTGAAATCAACACCTGAGATGTGCTTTGCTCCAGTGATTGATTGAGCATATCCACATCATTGGTATATGTTGACATTAAATCTCCGTGTGAATGCCTGTCAAAGTATGATATAGGAAGCTTCTCCATATGCGAAAACATTTCTTCACGAATTTTATGCACTGTTTTCTGAGCAAGTCTTGCCATAAACATATTTCCCAAATATTGAGAAACCGCAATTGTTAGGACCATTACCCCCATTATAGCAAGATATGTTATAAACTTTCCTTTGTCGTAATCTCCGACCAATGTATCAATTACAGGGCTCAACATTGCATTTATTCCTATTTCTGCAACAGAGCTCAATATTATAAAGAATATACCGCTGAAAAATAAGAGCTTATTGAACTTGAAATAACTGAACAGCCTTACAAGTGTTCTCTTAGGATCTGAAGGCTTAAGCCTCCTGGGACTTCTGATGTCCTGTTCCTTCACTTCTGTATGATTCACTTCAGTTTTTTTAATTTCACTCATTGCCTAGCACCCCTTTCTGCTGTGACTCATAAATTTCTCTGTATATAGGGGAAATTTCCATTAATTCTTCATGTGTTCCTATGGATTCTATTTCTCCCTCATTCATAACGAGTATTCTGTCAGCATGCTGAATTGATGAAATTCTCTGAGCTATTATTATTGTGGTTATATTTCCAAGCTCTTCTTTAAATGCTTTCTGTATTTTAGCATCTGTAGCCATGTCAACAGCACTGGTTGAATCGTCAAGAATAATTATTTCAGGAGATTTAAGCAGGGCTCTTGCAATAGTCAGCCTCTGCTTCTGCCCGCCGGAGAAATTGTCTCCTCCCTGCTCCACTCTGTGATCCAATATATCCTCATATTTAGATACAAATTCCCATGCCTGAGACAGCTTCAAAACATTTATTATTTGTTCGTCTGTGGCGTTTTCATTTCCCCATTTCATGTTTTGTCTGATGGTTCCTGAGAACAGAACATTTTTTTGAAGTACAAATGCTACTTTATCTCTTAAGGTCTTTATATGATATTTTTTAACATCAATACCGCCAACCTCAATCGTTCCTTCAGTAACATCATAAAGCCTTGGAATCAACTGAACCAGCGTTGATTTTGCAGAGCCTGTGGAACCTATTATCCCTATGACCTCTCCTGATTTAATTTCAAGGTTTACATTTTTCAATGCTTTTTCGGAACTTAAAGGATAGCTGAAGCTTACATTATTAAATTTTATGGAACCATCGCCTATATTTGTAACCGGATTTTCAACCTCCTTAATTTCAGAGTCAGTATCCAGCACTTCATTAATTCTGGCCGCCGAAGCAGCTCCTCTTAAAAACTGCATGAAGAAAAATGAAAGCATCATTAAGGACATCAATATTTGTGTGATGTATGTAATGAAAGATACAAGCTCTCCGCTTCCCATACTGCCTGCAACTACCTGTTTTCCTCCAAACCATAGCACTGCTATTATTGTCGCATAGGTTCCCAGTGTTAAAACCGGAAACATTAAAATCATGCGGGATATGGCAGTTAGAGCAGTATCTCTGAGTGAGTCATTTCTTTCCTTAAACCTTTGTTCCTCATGGCTTTGCCTGTTAAAAGACTTAACGACCCTTATTCCCGCCAGATTCTCCTGGATGATTGCATTTACTCTGTCAACCCGTGACTGCATCTTAATAAAAAGCGGCCTTGCTTTTGACATTATTGTTATTAGCAAAACAGCTATAACAGGAATTACAATCATGAATATACCTGCTAAAGGTGCATTTATTCTTAAAGCCATAATCAGTGCGAAAATCATCATAAACGGTGCTCTGACTGCCATACGTAAGCTCATCATCGCTACCTGCCCAAGAGTGTTGCAGTCATTTGTCAATCTTGTTATAAGAGATGATACCGAAAATCTATCCAGATTGGCAAAAGAGAAACCCTGAACTTTTTTAAATGTTGCTTTTCTTATTTCAGAAGCAAATCCGTAGCCCGCTTTTGCCCCATAATGTGAACTTATAATTCCAAGGGTCATTCCGGATAATGCGGCTAAAATCATAGCAATGCCTATTTTAACGACATAATTGATGTCCCGCCCTGCAATTCCCACATCCACTATAAGCGACATCAGGTACGGAATAATAATATCAGCCGCTACTTCCAATATCATTAAGATTGGACACAGTACCGCATAAAACATATATTTTTTCATAAAAGGCAATAACTTTCTCAAAATCTCACTCCTGTCTTACTTTATTATTATATCTTTTCGTGAATCAATTAAAATAATCATACCTGATCATATTAATATTAATGCGCATCTTATTAGTATATCACTTATAACCTTAAATAAAGCTTAAGCATTTAAATTTTGCACATAAAAATCAGCCCGAAAAGGCTGTTTTTATATGCTATCACATTTTTATGAAAAAATCAAATATAAAATTCACCTCTACATATATGCCGTCCAGCCGCCGTCCACCTGTATGCACTGTCCGTTTACAAATGCAGAATCATCACTTGCAAGAAATACTGCAACTGATGCTATTTCATTCGGCGTCCCGTATCTGGGATTCAAAGCTAACCCCAGAGAAGTACGCGCCGCACCCTCCTGGTTAATATTTTTCATAAATTCACTGTTTCCAATTTCCGTTTCTATACCTCCGGGACAAATAGCATTGCACCTTATATTCTTTTTAGCATACATAAATCCTGTATTCTTAGTCAGTCCGATAACAGCGTGCTTGCTTGCCGTATATGCGGAGCCTGCAATTCCTCCATGCAATCCGCCTATGGATGCAACATTGATTATATTTCCTCCTCCGATTTCTTCAAAGTATTTAACTGCTTTTCTCATAGCAAACAAAACAGATTTAACATTTACATCGAAAACCTTGTCAAACACTTCATCGCTCACATCAGCTACTCCGCTCATGTCATCCATAATTCCTGCGTTGTTAACCAATATATCCAGCTTTCCGAATTGTTTAACCGCTTCATCAATCATACCTTCAACTTTATTTTTATCAGTAACATCGGCAGAATATACCACTACTTTTCCTTCAAAATCTTTCGTATCCTCAGCCAGCTGGTTTAATCTTTCCGCACGCCTTGCAACCGCAAGTACATTTGCTCCTTCTTTGGCAAAGTAATAAGCTATTTCCCTTCCCATTCCGGAGCTGGCTCCTGTAACAACCGCGCTTTTACCTTTTAATCTCATATGGCCTCCTTATTTAGTTAAACTTTATAGTATTTGAAATTATACCCTTTATTCAAATTTTTAAAACTACAATTATGTTATTGCTCTTATATTTTATTAAAATAAACAATTGCGTTTTAGCAAATCATAATAGTATAATGAGTACAGCCAATAATAGCTCAAAGGAGATTTTTAATAAATGAGAGAAATAAGCGGTACGGAAAAGCAAAAAAAATTAGTGAACATTGTACTTGAAGAAAAGGAAGTTCCGTTGATTATAAGTGATATTGAAGCAATGGAATTCAATGATACCAAGTATAAAAGCGTCGAAAAATTTGATTATGACAGAAAGGTAATATTGGAAACACCCTGGAACGTGAGTGTGGTTCTCCAGAACAAAACCAGTAAAATCAGTGAAATTGTGGATATAAATCTTCAAAGAAGCGGTATAACCGACGTAAGCAGCAAAAAAATATTTTCAGCCCTGAGGGCGAAATACAAATCATCCAACATGCCTGATATTAACGATTTGGCTGAAAAAATATGAAGTCAGGTTAATCAAGCCTGCTATTCTGTTGACCTTGTCATCATCCTGAGTTGCTATGCAACTCTTTTTTAATGTGTTTCAATTATTTAATACATAGTCTTATTGACAAAAGATTCATAAAGTTGTAATATGATTTTAATATCAAAATGATATCATAATTATATTGAGGTGAATAATATGTCTGAATTTAATAAAGAAGGTAAGACCATAAACGAAGAAATTATACTAAAAGCTAAAAATGGAATGGCGTTTCTTGTAACAAACAGTATTATTATACTGCTGGCATTTGCTCTGTTTCTGTACGGCATAATTTGTTTTGAAGGAGCAATACATGTAATCTTAATAGTCATAGGCGCATTATATGCATTCCTGGCCGGCCCCATACTTTACGCCGGTCTTAAAATATTAAAGCCAAATGAGGCATTGGTATTAACATTATTTGGACGTTATTACGGCACATTGAAGGGTGAGGGATTTTATTTTGTAAATCCGTTTGTATCAGCTGTAAATCCCGGAACTAAAGGTGCTTCAACTGCTACATTGACAACAGAAGGCTCCGTACATGACAAAAACATTAAAGACATAAGTGTCCATGTTGCAAATAAGAAAATTTCATTAAAAGCTATGACATTAAACAATGACAAACAAAAAATAAATGATGCCCTTGGAAATCCTATAATCATAGGAATAGTTGTTATCTGGAGAGTTGTAAATACAGCAAAGGCAGTATTCAATGTTGACAATTATACAGAATTTCTTTCAATACAATGTGATTCGGCACTGAGGAATATAGTCAGACTTTATCCATATGACACGTTTGGAAATGACAATGAAAAAACATTGAGAGGAAGCAGCATGGAGGTTGCAAAAAAGCTGCAGGATGAAATACAGGAAAAAGTTGAGGTCGCAGGCTTAGAAATAGTGGAAGCCAGAATAACCCATTTATCCTACGCTCCCGAGATAGCAGCCGCAATGCTTCAGAGGCAGCAGGCTTCAGCAATAATTGATGCAAGACAAATGATTGTAGAGGGTGCTGTCGGAATGGTCGAAATGGCTCTCGAAAAACTCAGCGAAAATGAAATTGTTCAGCTTGATGAAGAAAGGAAGGCTGCAATGGTAAGTAATCTGCTTGTCGTTCTATGCGGCAATAAAGATGCCCAGCCCATTGTAAATTCAGGTTCACTGTATTAATGGTGAACAAATGGATAAAAAAGAAAAAGAAAAAAAGCAGGTGCTTCTCAGATTATCTCCAAATCTCTGGGAAGAGCTTGCGGATTGGGCTGAGGATGATTTTCGTTCCATCAACGGACAAATTGAATATTTGCTGAATGAATGCGTAAAGCACAGAAAAAGAACAAATAAAAAAGAAGCAGATTAAAAAAATGAAGAGCACCTTAGGTGCTCTTCATTTTTTTAAGGGTTATATTTTACATTCCTCTGCCAAATACCGGCTGGTTTTCCTTCTTTCTTTCGAGAACCTTTTTTAAATGTTTTTTTTCTTCGTTTAAAATAATTGATATTTCTTCTGTCGCCATATCAGGATACAATTTTTGGAGCTCGGTTACAAACAAGACTGCGTCTCTTTCGGCCTTTTCAGCAATATCGAAAATCTGGCTTTTGGTAAATATGTTTTTAGCCTTATTGACAAGCTCTTCATCAAACAATGAATTGCTTTCAATTAATAAATCTACATATTCGGCTTCACTTTCTTCAATTTCTATTTCGATATTCTTTTCAAACTTTTTTAACAATGCATTGTAAATTTGCTCATGTCTTTCTTCATCATCAGCCATCTGTTCAAAAAATTTCTCTCCGATTCTTGCTTCATCAGCAATTGCCCTGTAAAGCCTTGTTGCTGATTTTTCACTTTCAGCTATTGTTTTTAATAAATTTACTCCGTTCCATTTAACCGTCATTGTTATCCTCCTTTAATATTATTTTCAGAAAGTTATTACCCAGGAAAACCTTATTTAAATCACTTTTTTATAAATGTTTTATATCAGCACTGTACAAAAAAATCAAGAGCCGATGCGGCTCTTGATTTTTTTTAGCTTTATTTTAGAGGAATTTGAAAAAATTAGCTTTATTAATTATTAATATATCATATATTTGTGTTCGAATTTTGTTCAAAATATATTATTTATGTAAAATTTAATTAATTTGAGCCAATGCCTGTTCAATATCCTCTAATATATCATCAACATTTTCAATTCCAACAGAAAATCTGACCAACCCCGGAGTTATGCCTGCCGCACGCAATTGGCTGTCAGTAAGCTGTCTGTGGGTTGAGCTTGCCGGATGAAGCACACATGTGCGTATGTCCGCAACATGAACCTCGTTGGAAGCAAGCTTTAATGAATCTATAAATTTAACAGCATTTTCCCTGCTTCCCTTAATTGACAGAGAAATCACTCCCGCACATCCCTTCGGAACGTATTTTTCAGCAAGTTCATGATATTTGTCATCTTTCAATCCCGGATAGCTTACAAATTCAATTTTATCCGATTTACTTAAGTATTCTGCAACCTTTAATGCATTGCTGCAGTGTCTGTCCATCCTTACCGCAAGAGTTTCCAGACCAAGATTCAGCAAAAATGCCGCATTGGCAGATGGATAAGCTCCTATGTCTCTCATCATCTGTACTCTTGCTTTTGTAATATATGCGGTCTTACCAAAGGATTTTGTGTATACAACACCGTGATATGATTCGTCAGGCTCAGTAAACTCAGGAAATTTTCCGTTTTCCCAATTGAAATTCCCTCTGTCCACAATTACTCCTCCTAACTGCACCGCATGGCCATCCATATATTTTGTGGTTGAGTGTATAACTATGTCCGCCCCAAATTCAAAAGGCCTGCAAAGATATGGTGTTGCGAAGGTGTTGTCAACTATCAGCGGCACATTGTTTTCATGTGCAAGATGTGCAAATCTTTCAATATCAAATACGGCCAGCGCTGGGTTTGCAATGGTTTCCCCAAAAACAGCCTTTGTATTTTCTTTAAATTCCTTTTGGATTTCCTCATCTGTAGAATCCTGACTTACAAATGTACATTCAATACCAAACCTTTTCAATGTAACGGCAAAAAGATTAATGGTTCCTCCATAAATCGAAGATGCGCTTATGAAGTGGTCCCCTGCTTTCAGGATATTTAAAAGGCTCAGCAGCGATGCAGCCTGACCCGATGTGGTACATAATGCACCTGCTCCTCCCTCCATAGCGGCAATTTTTTCTTCAACAGCAGCAACCGTGGGGTTTGATATTCGTGAATACATGTGACCTTCAACGGACAGATCGAATAATTTTCCGATATGGTCGGAAGAATCATATGTATAGGTTGTGCTTTGGTAAATCGGAAGCGCTCTTGGCTCACCGTTTTTCGGATGATAGCCTTCATGAAGACATTGGGTTTCAAATTTCATTTTTCCCTCCTGATTAATTTATTGAATTATAAAAATCTTCTACAAATTTATCAACTGTTTCTTCCTGATTCTGCTTCATAGAAGATGTTATTTCAAACGGAGTTCCTACAATCTCCATGTTTTTCATGGAGCAGATTATTTCCTGCATAACCTTGACTGCCTGAGGCGACCATGTTCCGCTTCCAATAAGGCCCACCTTTCTGTTTTGAAGGTTGAGTGCCTTAAGCTCGTTTAACAGTGATTCCATTCCATAGTACAAACCATTGTTGTATGTTACGGAACCGAATATCACATGGCTGTATTTCCAAATATCAGACACAATGTATGAAGGATGAGTTTTGGAAATATCATACATGCGCATATCCTTAACACCCCTTTCCGCAAGCTTATTGGCAATAACATTCATTGTATTTTCCATATTGCCGTACATTGAGGCATAAACAAGCACAACACCTGATTTTTCAGACTCATACCTGCTCCACTTATCATATCTGTCAAGTATATACTGAAGATTCTCTCTCCAAACAGGCCCGTGTAATGAGCAAATTATCTTTATTTCATATGCTCCTGCTTTCTTCAATGCTCCCTGAACCTGCTGACCGTATTTGCCGACGATGTTTGCATAATAACGCCTTGCTTCTTCTAAATAAAAATGCTCATAATCTGTTTCATCACTGAACAAATTACCTGCCAAAGCCCCGAATGTACCAAAGGCATCTGCTGAAAAAAGAATTTTTTCTGTTTCCTCATATGTAAACATTACTTCCGGCCAGTGAACCATAGGAGCAGTCATAAATTTTAAATTGTGCCTTCCTAAGCATAAGGTATCACAATCCTTTACTTCCAGTGTATTCATGCTGTAATCAAAATCATAAAACTGTCCTATGAACTGGAATGTTTTTTTGTTTCCCACAATTTTGACGTTAGGATATCTTTTCAAAAGCTCCTCAATATTTGCACAATGGTCCGGCTCCATATGGTTTATAACCAGATAGTCCAGTTCTCTTCCGTTTAATACATGAGTAATATTCTCAATAAATAACCTGCTTATAGCTGTATCTACAGTATCCATCAACGCGGTTTTTTCATCTAAAATTAAATACGAATTATAGCAAACACCGTTGGGAATAGGAAACATATTTTCAAAACGCTCAAGCCTTCTGTCATTGCCTCCTACCCAATAAATATTTTCACTGATTTTATGAACACAATGCATTTTATCACTCCTTGTTTAATATGGTACACGCCACATCTTATTATATATATTTTTTTGCTTAATTATTGAATTTATTATATCATAATTTGACTTGTTGTTCCATTTTTTTCAATATTAATTATATAATCAAAATATATGTTGAAATATTACCACCAACCTGGAATGTAAGCTATAAAGGGTGGTAATGAGAATGTTTACAGCATTTTGCGGCAGGAACAGCGGGAACAGCAGCCGCGCAGAACGCAGAATTGCAGACAGCTTTTTTTGCTTCATATTTGCTTTTATAAAATAAGCTCTTTTATTACGAAAAATATGTTGTACCACTTGACATTATAGCTCACTTGCATTACAATATAGTTAGCTATTATGCTTTGCAATATAGGGAGGTGATTTAGTGTTTCCATCACAAATGCTCAAAGGTACACTTGAAGGTTGTGTTCTGGCAATTATCAGTAAGAAAGAAACTTACGGATATGAAATATCAGAACAACTCAAGGAGTATGGTTTTGGCAAAATTACGGAAGGGACGATTTATCCATTATTGTTGCGACTAGAAAAGAATGATTTAATAAGAGCAACTTACAGAGCGTCAGAAGTCGGTCCCAAAAGAAAATATTATGAATTGACTCCAAAAGGCAGTGAGGCATTAGAAGATTTTTTTAATAGTTTTTGCGAATTGGTAAACGCTGTAAATTGCTTAATGAAAAATATACAAGGAGGAGATTCAAATGAGTAAAAGAACAAAACTTATGTTAAAAGAAAACAATGAATTAGAAATGCAAATTCAGAATGAAGATAACAAGCAGGTGTTAATGGATATGGTCGTATATATCCGTTCGACAAACATCAGCCCGTATTATCAAGAAAAAGTACGCCGAGATATTTGGGAAATGATTGTTGATGGAGAGAAAAGAGGAAAAACAGCCAAAGAAGTTATAGGAGATAATTATAGGTTGTTTTGTGATAATGTAATTGCAGAAATACCTGAATTAAGTAGAAAAGAGCATATTTTGTCCTTGGTGCGAGACATATTGCTTAGTATTAATGTGCTGCTGATTATCTGGTTTGTCTTTGATTTAATCGAACAAATACTCGTTACTGATATGTTGCCTTATTTTACAGTTACCGTCGGAAATATAATAAGTGCGACACTAAGTATCATCGCTGCTTTTTTAGTGTTCTCTGCTATTTCAAAAAATGCCTTTGATAATAGCAAGCTTTCAAACAAAAAAGTATTTTTCACTTTGTTTGCCATAATGCTGATATGTATGTGCGTAAACGCTTTTATCAAATATTCACTCTTTCAAATTCATGTAATTTTTGTTATAAGTGGAATTGCTGTTCTATTTGCCATATACAAAATTCTTGATACAAGACTTGACTAGCAAAATCAAGCTGAACAGTCAATGCATTTTACAAGGCACTCTCAATGACAAAGTGCGCTTGATTATGAGAAATAATTGGAGATAGTGAAAAGACACAGCAAAGGGGTGTAAGCAGAAAACTGCCTGCACCCTCTGATAATTATGGGATAAGGAGAAAAATATCATTTAACCCCTTGACAATATCTATTCTGATTTACAAGCAATTTTGATGTGTAAAAAAAGAATTCTAAATAAATTAGAATTCAATAAACTTTGGTGTTATACCCTCAAGACATGTTACTTCGTCGTACAATTTCTGCAATTCACTTTTTTCGCCGTACAAATGCAGCAATATTATTCCGTTCATCGAACATTTCTCTCCATCTGTTTCATGAAGTCCAACTCTTGTCTTTATTATACAGCCGTGCTCCGTAAGAATCTCCTGAAGATTAGGTGCCTTTGCCGCACGCTCCTCTACCTTTATAGCCATTACAGAATACATATACACCCTCCCAAACTTTTATAGAAATATTATTACCTCAATTTTTCAAAATTAAACATTTATATGTCTCATAAATTAACGATGCACATAAACAAAAAACTTACATTATTAAAACAATTATTTCAAAAAAGACAGTATTAAATACCATTTTAAATTTCATTTTTATATCATGCACAGTAATTATTATATTTCTTTAAATCTTTCCACATATGTTCCGTTTACTTCAACCTTTTCTAAAAACATAGGCAGGGGGCGAACCCATATTCCTCTTTCACCGTACAGCGCCTGATATACAACCATATCTTCCTCTGTTTCGGAGTGTTTTGCCAGATGAAGCACCAGGTACTCATTCCCCTTGAAATGTCTGTATTTTTTCCCTTCTTTTATCATTACTTTTCCTTTCATTTTTGAAATCTTATATTAAAATGATAATTTTATTATATATAATAAATAAAATTTTGGAAAGATAAAAATTATAGTTCATAATTTTTCAAAATTCGCTCTTTATATTTTTTTTCAAATAAGATATAATAATTCATTAGACTATTTTAGTGTAGGTGAAATGATGAAAAAAATTAATTTTAATATAAATGATATAAAAAATTGTGCCGAAAATCCAATTACCTACAAAAGGGGTGTTGAATACTACAACAACAATATGGTTGTAAAATTAAGTGCTCAAAGAATCCAAAGCATGACTGAAGAAAGCTTCAGCACAAAATATTCCGCTCTTGTAAAGGGAAAAAGTTATTCGTCCTATGATACAACGGTAATCTTAAACGATCGAGGCGATATTGCCGACTTTGACTGCGACTGCCCCGCATTTCTGGAAAACATGGGCAGCTGCAAGCACATAGTGGCTGCTATGCTTAAAATTTATTACAGTGAGCAGCCCAGGATTATTTCTTATGGTGATGTTATCTTCAAAGAAAATAAGGACCAACCTAAAAAACGAAATTTTCCGCTTGAGGATTTAATAAATGTATTTGAAGATAAAATAAAAGAAAGTGTAAAAGCAGAACAAAAAGAAGGCTCTGTTGTTCTGAAGCCCATTTTATTTTTAGCCGGTAAGGAGGATATAGGCATTGAATTTACAATTGGAAACAAAAGGCAGTATGTGGTAAAGGATGCCTATGAGCTTGCGCAAAACATCAAAAACAGAACTTCTGTGACTTATGGTAAGGGTCTGGAATTTGACCATGATTTGAGCGGTTTTGAAAAAAATTCGAAACCTTTGGCTGTTTTTTTAAGAGATGAAGTGGAAATCTACAGACAAATTGTAAAAAAGGCCTCCGGACTGTTCAATTCCTCCAGTTTAAACGGGAGAGCATTCAGAATTTTTCCATTTTCATTTGACAGTTTTTTTAATTTGTTCGAAGGTCAGACAATTGAATGTCATGGATTCAAATATCCCTACTCAAGCCTGACATTTATGGGGAATAACCCTGAAGTGGAATTTTACATAACTGAAGAAAGCAACGAACAATACTTTCTTTCAACAAATTTATATATTTCGTTTATGATACGATCTAAAACCCATACCTACATCATTGTTGACGACAAGCTTTACAAGTGTTCAAAGGAATTTGAAAATACGGTTCTTCCTGCAGTCAATAAGATTATGATGCAGCCTGCAAAATCAATCGCACTGACCGAAGAATATATGGGGAAATTCTGTTCTGCCGTGCTGCCGCAAATATCAAGGTACTCAACAGTAAAGACAGATTTGGAAATATCGGACAAATTGAATGTCATGCCGCTGTCTCCCAGCATATATCTTGACTGCAACAGTCAGGGACACATTTATGCTTCTGTAATATTCAGCTATGGTGACATTGAAATTAATCCATTCAGAAAATCGCCTGCTGACAATACTGTTGTAAGGCATCTGCTGGAAGAAACAAAGATACTTGTTGCAATAGAAAATGCAGGCTTTGAAAAAACCACAGCCAAATATTCCATGACAGACGAAAATAAAATTTATGATTTTTTAACCTCAGGTGTAGGAGTACTTACAGGACTCTGCGAAGTCAACATAAGTGATGATTTCAAGAAAATCAACATTAAATATCCAAGGACCATGACCATGGGTATCAGGCTCAGTTCAAGAATGCTTGAGATTGACGTCAGCAGGACAGAATTTAATCCCGATGAGCTGAAGGATATATTGGCATCTTATAAAATAAAGAAAAAATACTTTCGATTAAAAGATGGTTCATTTTTAAATCTTGACAATGAATATTTCAATACATTGCAAAAGCTTGTGGAAGATTTGGATGTAACGGAAGAAGATCTTGAAGAAGGCCATATTGAAATGCCAAAATACCGCTCTTTATATCTGGACAGCCTGATAAAAAACAATGCATGGGTTCAGGCTGAAAAATCCCTGAACTTTAAAGAAATGGTCCGCAGCATAAATGAGTCCGATGATTCTGATTATGAATTGCCGGAAAATCTTAAAGCAATAATGAGAAGCTACCAGGTTACAGGGTTTAAGTGGCTTAGCTCATTGTCGAAGTATTCATTGGGAGGAATTCTGGCTGACGATATGGGTCTTGGTAAGACTCTGCAGGTAATCAGTCTTTTATCGTCTGACAGGAGCAGCAAGCCTTCAGTAGTTGTGTGTCCTACTTCACTGGTCTATAACTGGAAAAGTGAAATAGAAAGATTTTCATCAAATATATCAACATTGATAATAGCAGGTAACTCCTCGGAAAGATTAAACCTGATATCATCAATCAACAGCTATAATCTAATACTCACATCCTATGATTCAGTAAAGCGTGATGTAGAGTATTATGAGAACTATGAATTCAAATACTGTATTTTAGATGAAGCTCAGTATATTAAAAATTCATCAACCCAGAATGCAAAGGCAGTTAAGCTGTTAAAAAGCGACGTTCGTTTTGCCCTTACGGGAACTCCCATTGAAAATTCTCTGGCTGACCTGTGGTCAATTTTTGACTTCATTATGCCCGGTTTTCTTCTCAGCTACAAAAAATTCAAGGATAAATACGAAATTCCAATTGTAAGAAATGAAGACCGTGATATTCTGCACAGGCTTAACAGGCAGATACAGCCGTTTATTTTAAGAAGGCTCAAAAAAGATGTTTTAAAAGAGCTTCCGGATAAAATTGAAACTGTCACATATGCGCAAATGGACACAATACAAAATAAACTTTACACAGCGGAACTTATGAAGCTGAACAAGGAATTCAGAAATGAAATAAAAGAAAACGGCTATGAAAAAAGTCAGATAAAAATACTGGCAATGCTTACGAGGCTGCGTCAAATATGCTGTGATCCGTCACTTTGCTTTGACAATTATGACGGAGGAAGTGCAAAGCTTGACTTATGCATGGAAATAGTTAAAAACAGCATTGAGAACAACCACAAGGTTTTAATATTTTCACAGTTTACTTCCATGCTTAGAATTATTGAAAATAATTTGAAATTAAATGACATTGAATATTTTGTTCTGACCGGAGCTACAAAAAGTACAGAAAGGCTGGACCTTGCCAATAGATTCAATGTTGATAAAACACCTGTATTTTTGATTTCATTAAAGGCCGGCGGAACCGGACTCAACCTTACCGGGGCGGATGTTGTAATTCATTTTGACCCGTGGTGGAACATAAGTGCTCAAAACCAGGCAACTGACAGAACTCATCGAATCGGTCAAAACAATAAGGTGCAGGTTTTTAAGCTTATTACAAAAAATACAATTGAAGAAAAAATTGAAAGACTGCAAAACAGCAAAAAAGATCTGGCCGACTCTGTTATAAGAAAGGGTGAAATTTTGATAAATTCACTCACAAAAGACGAAATAGGAAGCTTATTTCAATTATAAGATATAAATTTTTAGAAATATTTGTTTAACCGAGTTAATTTCTATTTAATTGTGATTAAATATGGAAGCTTAAATACGGTATATAAAAAAACTTTCTGCAGAAAATATTGCTGAGGTGATAATATGAAAATGAAGAAAACACCCGGAAAGCTTATGCTTGGCGTCGGCTTGACTGCGGCGGCAGCAGCAGCAATGACACCTGTTGTTAAAAATATGATAAACAACAGAAACAGTCAAATGTCTTCTGGCAGCTCAAATAATAAATTTTCTTAATATTAAGACCCATAGCAGGCTTATATTATTTGTCTGCTGAAAATAAAACCCGTGATTCGGGTTTTATTTTTTTAAAAATTTACCCTTGACTTTTTTAAATAATGTATGTATTATTATATTGTAATCATTACAACTTGATAACGATTATAAATTCTTGTGAGGAGGGATTATGAAGATTCAATTTGAAGATTTACTGAACGAATTAAAGACCAGAAAAATTCGTCTGTCCCATCAAAGACTGAAGGTTTTGGAATATCTTACACAAAATTATAATCATCCCACAGCAGATCAGATTTATAACGGGCTGCACTCTGATGTTCCCACGTTGTCGAAAACAACCGTGTATAACACACTAAATTCATTGGCAGAAGCCGGTTTAGTGAGAGTCATAAGCATTGATGAAAATGAAACCAGATATGACATCAACACTGAAAATCACGGTCATTTTAAATGTGAGTCCTGCAAAGAAATTTATGATTTCAATATAGATATAGATTCATTTGCAGCTCATGGGCTTGATTCCTTTGAAGTAACTGACAAAAATGTATACTTTAAAGGTATATGCCCAAAATGTATGTCAAAAGAAAAAAAATAAAATTTTATATTATGGAGGATTTAAAAATGGAAGACAAGACACTAAAAAACTTAATGGATGGCTTTGCAGGAGAATCGCAGGCGAACAGAAAATATCTGGCATATTCTAAGAAAGCCGAAAAGGAAGGAAAAGCCAACGCAGCAAAACTTTTCAAAGCGGCATCTGATGCAGAAGCTCTGCATGCTCAAAAGCATCTTGAGGTTGCAGGCAAAATAAAATCTACTCAGGAAAATCTACAGGATGCAGTTGCCGGAGAAACATACGAATTTGAAAGTATGTATCCTGAATTCATAAAAGCAGCAGAAGAAGAAGGAAACAAAGCAGCAGTAAATACATTCACATTGGCAATGGAAGCTGAAAAGGTTCATGCCAGATTATACAAGGAAGCTTTGGAAAACGTCGATGAAACAGAAGAAGTATTCTATTATCTATGCCCTGTATGCGGCAACATTGAGAAATCAGTTCCGGATAAATGCAGCATCTGCGGTGTACCCGGTTCAAAATTTATTAAATATTAATCGCAAGTACGCAAGCCGCTCTTTGAGCGGTTTTTTTATGTTTACCAGCTATTTCAATTTTTTCAATACTTCGGCTATGATTTTTTCTATTAATGTTCGTATTAATCCGAACATTAATAGAAAAATGCTCTTGATTGTTGATAGATTTTAATGTAAAATGTGTTGAATGAAACTTTATGACAAAATCAGACAAAATAAAACATTGAGAATAAATAATGAAGAATGTGAAGGGTACTTAATATGTTTACAATCGACAAATATATTGTGGCTGAAAATTTAGAACAAGCCTTTGAATTGAATAAAAACAGACGTAACACAGTAATCGGCGGAATGCTGTGGCTTAAAACGGGAAGGAAAAAAATAGGCACAGCAATTGACCTTTCCGCACTCAGACTTAATTCAATAGAAGAAAATGAGGAGAGCTTCCTTATAGGATGTATGTGTACTCTGAGAGATATGGAAACTCACAAGGAACTTAATGCATATTTTAACGGTTTATTCAGGAAATCAACTGAAAGCATTGTAGGCGTGCAAATGAGAAACCTTGCCACAATCGGAGGCAGCATTTATTCCAGATTCGGATTTTCGGATGTATTGACAGCTTTGTTGTCACTGGATGCTTACGTGGAGTTATATAAAGGCGGTATTGTTCCTCTGTGCAAGTACATGGACATGCCTCCTGACAATGACATACTTGTGAGAATCATAATTAAAAAGGATGGCAGAAAGACCTCCTATTTAAGTCACAGGCTGAGTGCAACAGATTTACCCATACTTACCTGCGCTGTTTCAAACATCGGAAACAAATGGTTTGTGGTTCATGGTGCAAGACCCATGAAGGCTTCCCTGAAGCAGTTTGAATTAAATAATCCGGAACCGGAAGAAATTCATAGTCTTGTTTCTAAAATTGTCGAAGAAACCTCTTTCGGAACAAACATGCGAGGGAGTAAAGAATACAGACAAATACTTGCAAGTGTCCTTGCCAAAAGGAATATTGAAGAAATAATAAACGGAGGAAATTATGCAAATTAAGCTGTGGATAAATAGAAAAGAATACATTGATGACATCCCGCCTGATACTCTGCTTATTGATTTTTTAAGATCAAAGGGATGTTTGAGCGTAAAGCGCGGATGTGAAACATCCAACTGCGGTTTATGTACCGTTATGCTGGAAAACAAACCCATACTTTCATGCTCTGCACTGGCTGTACGTGCCAATGGTCTCCATGTTACAACAATTGAAGGTCTGCAGAAAGAAGCTGAAGATTTCGGAGCTTTTCTGGCTGATGAAGGCGCAGAGCAATGCGGATTCTGCAGTCCGGGATTTATCATGAACGTGCTGTCAATGGTTAAAGAATTAAAAAATCCTTCAGAGAATGAAATCAAGAGGTATCTGGAAGGAAATCTGTGCCGCTGCACAGGATACATGGGACAGCTCAGAGCTGTCAGGAAATACTGCGAGTTAAAAAATAAGGGAGTTCAGTCATGAAATCAGTCAATAAAGGTGTCAGAAAAAAAGATGCAATGTCATTGGTGACAGGAAAACCTGTATATACAGACGATATAACCGGCGGAGCCTGTTTGGTTGTCAAGCTGTTGAGAAGCCCCCATGCCCATGCTGTTATTGAAAATATATATACTGAGAAGGCAGAAAATGTTCCGGGCATAGAATGCATATTAACATACAGGGATGTTCCTAAGGCGAGATTTACAACGGCAGGTCAGACTTACCCAGAGCCGAGCCCCTATGACAGACTCATACTTGATCAAAGATTAAGATGTGTGGGAGACCCTGTTGCAATTGTTGCGGGCTCGAATGAAAAATCCGTCGATAAAGCTCTCGGATTGATTAAAGTAAAATATGAAGTTTTAGAACCGGTTCTTGATTTCAGAAAGGCTATGGATAATAAAATACTGGTGCATCCTGAGGAAGATTTTAAGGCCCTCTGTGAGGTTGGGGCAGACAACAAAAGGAACATATGCTCCTGCGAAGCAATGACGGTCGGCAATGTCGAGGAAGAATTCAAAAATTGTGCACACATCATAGAGGAAACTTATGATACAAGGGCAAACAACCAAACTATGATGGAAACGTTCAGAACTTACACGAGCATTGACACATACGGAAGGCTTAATGTAGTGAGCTCCACACAGGTTCCTTTCCATGTAAGGCGCATACTTTCAAATGCACTCCAAATTCCGAAATCTAAAATTCGTGTTATAAAACCGAGAATAGGCGGCGGCTTTGGTGCAAAACAGTCGGTAGTAAGCGAAATCTTTCCAGCCATAGTAACCTGGAAGACAGGTCTGCCCGCCAAAATGATTTATTCACGCAAGGAGAGCTTCACAAACGGAAGCCCTCGCCATGAGGCAGAAATTAAAATAAAGCTTGGTGCTGATGAGAACGGAATAATTAAAGCAATTCAAATGTATGCGTTGTGGAATGCGGGAGCATACGGAGATCATGGTCCAACAACCGTGGGATTGTCAGGTCATAAGTCAATGACAATTTACAATGCCAGGGCTTATAAATTTGAAAATGATGTTGTTTATTCAAATACAATGGGCGGCGGAGCATTTAGAGGCTACGGCGCAACACAGGGCTTTTTCGCTCTGGAATCAGCAGTCAACGAATTAGCCGCAAGACTTAATATGGACCCTACTGTCTTGAGAATGAAAAACATGCTTACAGAGAAAAGTGTCGGAAAAATACTGCCGACCTACTATAATGAGGAATTAAAAAGCTGCTCTCTTGACAAGTGTCTGGAAAAAGCAAAAGAATTAATTAACTGGGATGAAAAATATCCTGCCAGAGATATTGGCGGCGGTAAGGTCCGTTCCGTAGGATGTGCCGTTGCAATGCAGGGCTCGGGAATTTCCTCATGCGACGTAGCTGCGGTTGAAGTAAGATTAAATGATGACGGTTTCTACACGCTTATGATTGGAGCAACCGATATGGGTACAGGATGTGATACAATTCTTGCACAAATGGCTGCAGACTGCCTGGACACAGACTTTGACAATATTGTTGTACACGGAGTTGATACGGATTTATCTCCCTACGATACAGGATCATATGCATCAAGCACTACTTACATTACCGGCATGGCAGTTGTAAAAACTTGTGAGATTTTAAGAAATAAAATACTGGCTGAAGGTGCCGGACTGTTAAACTGCCCTGTTGAAGATGCTGAGTTTGACGGAAAACATGTGCTTGACGCAAAAAATAACAAAAGTATTTCACTGGCTGAAATAGGAAACCTAAGCTATGTAGGAACGAATAAATATCTTAGCGCAAGTGAATCACATTATTCTCCCACCTCTCCGCCTCCATTCATGGCGGGCGTAGTAGAAATTGAACTTGATAAGCTTACAGGAAAAATCGATATAATCGACTATGTCGGAGTAATCGACTGCGGAACTGTAATAAATCCGAATCTTGCAAGAATACAGGCTGAAGGCGGTATTGTACAAGGCATAGGCATGGCACTATATGAAGATATAAAATATGATGAAAAAGGCAGAATGCTCAATGATTCGTTCATGCAGTACAAAATTCCTTCCCGTCTGGATATGGGAACAATAAGAATAGACTTTGAATCAAGCTATGAGCCAACAGGTCCATTCGGAGCCAAATCCATTGGAGAACTGGTAATAAACACCCCTGCTCCGGCTCTTGCAAATGCTGTTTACAATGCAGCAAAAGTCAACATAAGAAGCCTTCCTGTAACAAGTGAAAAGGTAGTAATGGAAATATTGAAAAATAACAAATGGTAATCCAGCGTGATTACCATTTGTTTTTACTCATAATAATCATCTTTCAAATCATCGTAATGGCCATTTTTAGCTTCGCTGTAATATGTGTTCAGTTTCTTTAAGTTTGTTACCCACAAATAGATTACGAAAGGAATGAATAAAAGCATAAGCAAATCTATTCCCGACATTAAAATAAAATCAAATGTTCCATGAAGCATAACTGGAACCGTCAATGACTTGTTAAAGAAATACCGGCTTTGTTGGGGAGTAGAAGAGAATTTAGCCAGTGACAGATAGTATCCCATTGTTATTGCAAAAAGCATGTGGGCCGGAACCGATAGAAAGGCTCTGTAAAGTCCAACGGATTCAACATCAGGAAACTTGAACACCACATACATAATATTTTCAATTGTGGCAAATCCAAGCGCCGACATTACACAGTATACTATGCCATCAAGCTTTTCATCAAAAACCGGGTTGAGATATACGTGCTTTAACACTACTCTTCTTTTCATAAACTCTTCTGTCAGACCTGCAACAATAAATGCAGTGTAGCCCACTCCGAAAATACCTGCATACACATTGAAGTAAGATAATAAGTTTTCCACAACCAGTGTGGGAATTACATAGATTACCCCCATTATAAATATTTTCAAAAGCATTCTGAGCGGTTCTCTGTCATGTCTGTCAAACCAATACATTATCAATCCCAAAGCAATTCCGGGAGTTATTGCTGTCATAATTAAATTTAATCTCATATATTCCCCTTTCAATATTATCATTATCATTACAAAAAATATTAAAATTAATCAATCTTTATAAGCATGTCCGGTTCAGCATAAAACTTTTTGTACCGCTTTCCTGCTTTGTCCACATAGCCGCCCGTATTGTCAGGACACATTACAGTTGCTTTTTTATTTATTCTTTGAATAAACCCTGTTATAATTTTCCCGTTATATCGAAATTTAACACTGTCTCCAGGCTTCAATCCGTATGATTGGCTGTTCACTTCATTTATATTTACCAATTTATGAGTTGTTTCCGTATGCCCGAATAAATTGAAAATTAAATCTTTAAAAGGCTTTTTTCTGCAGCTTGATTTAAAACAGATTAAAAATTCTATTACATGGCACAGCTCATGCTCAAAAACCAGCATTAAGCTGTCCAGCACACTTACCGCTTCAATCCCTCCAACATACTTAGGCCCGTCTGTTTTATTGAAGCCTGCCATGTGGTTCAGGGATATTTTTACTTCAAATTTCACTTCATCAGGCTTTATGGATGATATATTTTTTTTGGTCCTTGTATTTCCCGCGGCCCTTGACAATTGTTTCGACAGCTTAAATATGATTTTACCCTTAAAATTATCTTTAAACCATCCTTTAAGAAAAACTTCATCATACAATTTAAATAAAATATTCAAGTCCACTTCGGATATCTGTGAAAAGTTTTCTGATTTTATATTTTCTGAATTTTCGAACATTAACTTTTTTATTATTGACCTTTTATTCTCTATCGTATTTATATCATATTTTATATTAATCATCTGTCATCCTTCCAATGCTTATCTCTTTCTTATCCATATATATTTATACCATATATTTTTACAAATAAAAAGAATTATCGGGGACTGTCCCCGACTTTATGTCTTTGCATATATTGAATTATATAAGATAGAATGGGGAGAAATATATGGTACACAGAAATAAAGCACTTGGCCATAATGCCTATGGTAAAACTTCATTAAAAAAGACAGCTGTAAATAATACTGATGAAAATGGATATCTGAAGGTAAGAGTAGTAACGGAGTTAGGAAATTATCCTATAAGCGGTGCAACTGTAACCGTATATGCTGCACTTGACGAGTTAACTCCGGTTCAGACAGTAACCACGGACGAAATGGGATATGCACCGTTAATTAAATTACCGGTTGTTTATAATCCAGAAATAAGGGAAATGGATCCTGTATATTTTTATACCAGCTATAACCTTGATGTGGCATTTAATTATTATTATCCTACCTTGATTTACAACATTCAGGTATTTCCGGGAATCACAACAGAATTTGATGTAAACATGACTCCCGTTCCGGCTACAGAACCAGATACTGGCGAAAGAAAACAAATTGTTTTACCCAGAATTCCATTATAAGTCCTATGAAGCCCCTGCTTATCAGGGGCTTCATGAAAGTCATCCTATTGTTTCTTCTATACATAAAACACCATAAAACCAAAACTTGAATTTCACCGGCAAACACGGCAAATCTGTCACTTCAACATGAAAATCTGTTCTGTCCGATTCCATATAACTTACTTTTACAGTACGGATTAATTCGTCATTAATATCATACAGCTGATACTCATGACTTCCATCATTTTTTACAGGTTCATTTGTGCTGAAATGCAATATAAACACATTGCTGTCCAACTGAATATTATATATAATGTTATAATCTGTTATGTAATTTTCGTCATTAAAAAACATGTGCGGTTCAATCAAAAACATTTTATTTTTTCCAAACATATTGCATGCTCTTTTATAATCAGCATTGCATCTGAATATAATGTTTTTTAACTGATTCAGGGGTATGGGTTCATCAATTAAAAGCTCTGATTGTTTTATGCTGCAGAACAAATCACCTACAGGCCCGTTAAGGCAGAAAGAAGCCTCTCTTTTGTCAAAGATAACATTCCAGTCCATATCAAAGCAAAAAAAGTCAAAATCAGTGCCGAATAAAGTAGTGTTTAATTCCGCATTGCCGAAGGTATAAACAGCCAGATCCAGATATAATATTTCTTCATTAAATAAAAGATACACGGGAATATTTAATCGCTGCATAACATCATAGTTGTTCCTTTCCACATAATAAAACCGTGTACTTCCCTTAACCTTGACCGGTATTCTGCTGCTTGATTCTTCGTCCATTGCATCATAAAAATCTATATTGTTGGCATAGCATAAGTTTCTGCTGCACAGATATCCGATATCTATTATTGAATTTAAATTTGAAAAATCCGTAAAATGAAGCGGCCCTCTGAAATTATAGGTATCCTTCAGCCTTTTAACTTTTTCTTTTATTTTTTCGCGGCCTTCCTTCACATAAATCCCCCCAATTATAGCATCTGCTTATTATAATTTATATTATGGAGTCCTCCTTTTATGTAATAAAAAATTAATATTTGCCATTGTTCAATTGTCTGCTCTAATTTCCTATAAAAAAATCACCATGAGAAACGCTCATGATGACTTTATCAATATTTGAATTATTTAACTGCTGATGCCGATAACACCAGTGACAGATATTTTTCTTCAGAGGTCGCCCCTCTTGAGGTCAGCACTATAGGCACCTTTGCACCGACTATCATTCCGGCCATAGTTCCTCCTGCAAATTCCAGCAGCGCCTTGCTCATAATATTTCCTGCTGTAATATTTGGTGCTATAAGTATATCTGCTTCTCCTGTTACAGGACTTGCATAGCCCTTTATTTTTGCAGATTCTCTGTTGAATGTCAAATCAACCGATATGGGACCTTCGACTATGCAATTTTTAATTTCGCCGTCTTGATTCATTTTTTTGAGAATATCAGCATCAACCGCCTCTGGCATTTTTGGATTTACCGTTTCTACAGCAGCCAATACCGCCACTTTGGGACATTCATATCCCATATTCAAAAATACATTAACTGCATTTTCAATTATCTGCTTCTTTTCATCTGCATTTGGGTACATCATCATACCGCCGTCTGTTATTGCAATGAGCTTGTGATATGCAGGTATCTCCAGTATTGCCACATGTGACATAACACTGCCTGTACGGAGTCCTTTTTCTTTATTTACCACAGCCTTCAGCAAATCAGCTGTCTGAAGCTTACCCTTCATTATAAAGTCAGCCTTGCCGGCATTAATCAGCTCAACTGTTTTCTCCGCAGCTTCAGCATCACTTTCAGTATTAACAATTTTTTCTTCGTTAAATTTAATGGAGAGCTTGTGAAGTATATCCGTAATTTCAGTCTTGTCTCCAATTAAAACAGGGTCCACCAGCTTGTCACTGCTTGCTCTGAACACAGCTTCCAGAGTATGCCCGTCATGTGCGGCGGCAACTGCCACTCTTTTCTTATTATCATTATTTTGAACCTTTGCAATCAATTCCTGAAAATTCTTTAATTCCATAAAAACCTCCATTATGTAGACTACTTATATTAATTTAATTATAACATATTTACATTATTATTCAAAACGTTTTCTTTTTGAAAGCGGCCTTTCTGTTCTACTCCCTCAATTGCTTTCCTTTCTGTCATTTTAATTTGAATGTCACTAAGATGAAGGCACTCAAACATTTTGGCATAAAGCTCAATAAAAAAGTAAAGTGTTCGGATATAGCCTGCATAGCAATCTGAACACTTTTATTATATCATATTTATAAATTATATGAAGGATTCAATTAACATCTTTAACATTCAGTGCTCTGAATGAATTTAATATGGCGATTATTGTGACACCCACATCGGCAAATACCGCAGCCCACATTGTTGCAAATCCTGCTGCGCTTAAAGCAAGTATAATTACCTTTACTGCTATTGCAAATATTATATTTTCATATGCTATCCTCGATGTCTTTTTGGAAATTTTCATTGCAGATGCTATCTTTGAAGGTTCATCTGTCATAATTACAATATCTGCCGCTTCAATCGCCGCATCAGAACCCAATACGCCCATTGCAATTCCTATATCAGCTCTTGCCAGCACGGGCGCGTCATTTATGCCGTCACCTGCAAAAGCCAGTCTTCCTTTTGAGGATTTTTTTGAAATAAGTTCTTCAACCTTTTTCACCTTATCTTCAGGCAAAAGATCTGTGTAAACCTGATCAACGCCAAGCTTCTTTGCAACATTTTCACCTGCCGCTTTTGTATCACCGGTAAGCATTACGATTTGTCTGATGCCTGCCTGCTTTAACTTGCTTATGGCATTGGCGGCATCCTCTTTGATTTCATCTGCTATTAATATATAACCGGCATATACATTATCAACCGCAACATGCACAACGGTGCCCCCGAGCTCAGCCTTGTCGTATGAAATATTGTTTTTTTCCATCAGCTTTATGTTTCCTGCCAGCACATTTTTTCCTTCTACCTTCGCTGAAACTCCATGCCCCGGTATTTCTTCAATATCTGATATTTTATCATTATCTATGTTTTTATTGTAAGCACGCTTTAATGATAATGAAATAGGATGGTTCGAATAGCTTTCTGCATATGCTGCAAGCTTTAAAAGCTCCTGCTCTGATATTCCTTCCGCATGTATTTCCTGTACGTTAAAAACTCCCTTAGTCAATGTACCTGTCTTGTCAAACACGACAATTTCAGTTTGAGCCAACGCTTCAAGATAGTTGCTTCCTTTTACCAATATACCCTTTTTAGAAGCACCTCCTATACCTCCGAAGAAGCTTAAAGGAACTGATATCACCAACGCGCAAGGACAGGAAACCACAAGAAATTCCAATGCTCTGTATATCCAGTCGCTGAATGATGCTCCTTTAATGACCAGCGGAGGAACAACAGCCAGAATTGCGGCTATTATAACTACCGTCGGTGTGTAATACCTGGCAAACCTGGTAATAAACCGTTCTGATTTTGATTTTTTGCTGCTGGCATTCTCTACTAAATCCAGTATCTTGCTGACTGTTGATTCTTCGAATTCTTTTGTGACTTCTGCTGTTATAACACCGTTAATATTTATGCACCCGCTTAATAATTCACTTCCCGCAGTGATTTCTCTGGGAACCGATTCTCCGGTCAATGCCGAGGTGTCCAGCATGGATGTCCCTTCCAGTACCTTTCCGTCAAGAGGAACCTTTTCTCCTGCCTTAACAACAATTATATCTCCTATTTTAACTTCATCAGGGTCTTTTTTAACCAGATCATCGCCCACCTTCACATTGGCATAATCAGGCCGGATATCCATCAAGACTGATATTGATTTTCTGGACTGCCCCACAGCATAGCTTTGGAATGCCTCTCCAACCTGGTAGAACAGCATAACACCTACACCTTCAGGAGCCTCCCCTATTAAAAAAGCACCTATTGACGCAACTGCCATCAGAAAATTTTCGTCAAAGACATCTCCTCTTGAAATATTTCTGAAAGCCCTTTTTACAACATCTCCTCCTGCAAAAATGTAGCTTACTAAAAATAATGCCGTCTTTAACAATTCGTTTTCAATTATCAATGCAAAAACAAACAATGCTGCGCTTACCGCAAGCCTCTGAATCAGCTTTTTCATAATATTCTCCTTGTTATGCCTTCTTGAATATTACTTCCGGTTCATATTTATTTACTATTTTTTCCGCCATTTCAGCTATCCCAGGCATTTTTCCTTCATCGCCATCAATAATGAGCTTCGTAGTCATCAGGTTGATTGAAGCGTTGTCCACTCCATCCAGCCCGCTTATTTCTCGTTCGATTTTTGCCGCACAATTTGCACAATCCAATCCTTCAAGTATGAATTTTTTCTTCACTTTACCATCCTCCAAATTTTATTGAACTATTCCTGAATATATTTTTCTTTGATATGTTCCATACCTTTTTCAAATATATCTTTAACATGGTCATCCTTCAATGAATAATAAACAACCTTTCCTTCTCTCCTGTATTTCACCAGGTCCGCCTGCCTCAACGTTTTAAGCTGATGAGAAATGGCTGATTTCGTCATGTTTAAAAGCACCGCCAAATCACATACACACATTTCCTGCTCATCCAGCGCCCATATTATTTTCACCCGCGTAGAATCTCCAAATATCTTGAAAAAATCGGCCAAATCATACAGGTCATCTTCCTTAGGCATTTTTGCTTTCGCCTTGTCGACAATCTCTGCGTGAATTACATCACAATCACATAATAATTCTTCCATTGTCAATTTATCACCTCTGCTAAATTTAAATAATCATTCAGTTGAATAGTTGTTCAATCGTTAAACTAATTATAGTTGAGTGCACGCTCAACTGTCAACGAATATTTTATTACAAATTTTTAATATCTCAAAAAATAAAAAAGGGCGCCTGCCCTTCAGATTATTGTTTATTATTCAGAATCTGTACCATGAGAAAAATCTATTATCTCAGATTGAGATAAAATTGCATGGGTGTCTGAGAATTCTTCTATTTCGTCATCATCCATTCCTTCACCTTCAGGCATTTCATCCAATCCGGGACTTGAAGTGTCATCATCCGGATTATTTATCCCCATGCTGCCGTTTTTATCCACAATCCAGTATCTGCTGAAGGGCGCTATCTTTCCTTCGCTCAAATTATATTTTTCAACTATCTTTTCATCTATGGCCTGCAGTTCGTTGTCTGTCTTTAAAAATAATTCCTTCATTTCTGCCTCCGCAATAAAATATACTTTTAGTATTGCCGAAAAAAGGAAAAAAATTAATATTTCTTTAACGTGACTTAATCACTGTCATATTATTTTTATATGGTAAAATAAAACCATAATATATATTAAGGAGAGAGAGATTATGAATACAGTTAAAATAACAAAATCAAATTTTGATAAGGAAGTTTTAAAATCCGACAGACCTGTGCTGTTAGATTTTTGGGCAACATGGTGCATGCCCTGCAAAATGATTTCACCTGTGGTAGATGAAATAGCAAGTGAGGTTCCTGATATTAAAGTATGTAAAGTAAATATAGACGAACAGCCCGAGCTTGCATCTGCTTTCAATGTAATGAGCATACCTACTCTGGCAGTTATGAAGAATGGTAAACTTGTCAAATCAATGGTAGGAGTAAAGCCTAAAGCATCAATACTGAAGATGCTGGCATAAACCTCTTGTTTTTAAGTAATAACCCAAAAGGCAGATGCCTTTTGGGTTATTATTATACTATTTGTTCTCCTCTGTATACTTCTCCTCCTGCATCTGGCAGGTATCCGTATCTTTCGGTCCACAGGGTTTTATATTTTACCGCCTGGGCATGAATTCGGTCCGTATTCTCCGGAAGCTGCTTAATAATCTTTCCCGGTACGCCCGCAACCATTGAAAACGGCGGGATAACTTCATTTTCTTTAACTACCGCTCCCGCTGCTATAATGCTTCCTCTTCCTATTACGGCTCCGTTTAAAATTATGGAACCCATTCCTATAAGGCAATGGTCTTCTATGCGGCAGCCATGGATAATTGCTCCATGACCAACCGTTACAAAATCACCGATTATTGCGGACCTTGTATCCTCCACATGCAGCACTGCATTATCTTGAATATTTGTATATTTCCCTATTTTAATTGTATTTATATCAGCTCTTGCAACCGCATTGTGCCACACACTGCTGTATTCCTCCATTATAACATTTCCAACAAGCTGAGCACCTTCTGCTACATATGCCTTTTCGCTGATTATGGGAAGCGTCCCTTCAAATTCCTTAATCATAGCTATCACCCCAGAAAAATTTTTAGTAGTTTATTATATCATAATTTTTAAAATATTTGTTGAAATTTTTTCATTTATTACCTCGGAAATACTTGTATACAGATAAAATACATTATATAATTAAACAGAATATCAACAGGAGAAAGAAAATGAATGTATTTATTTTAAAAATAATAGCTTTGACAACCATGATAATAGACCACTACGGTGCAATTTTTCAAAGTGATACAATGTACTTCAGAATGATAGGCCGTATTGCATTTCCTATTTATTGTTTTCTGCTGGCGGAGGGATACTTCCATACTGGCAATGTTAAGAAATATGCCGCAAGATTGCTTATATTTGCACTAATTTCTGAAATTCCGTTTGACCTGGCTTTCTATAGTGAGCTTGGGTTTATTCACCAAAATATATTTTTTACATTATTCATAGGGTTGGCTGCAATTTACATGCTTGATAACAAGGGAAGAAACAATAATCTTTACAGGGATATGATAATTCTGGCTTCCTGTACTCTGGCGTACCTTCTGAATGTTGATTACGGCATTATCGGAATTGTTTATATACTGACATTTTATTTTACCAGAAACCAGGACAAGCATAACAGATTCAAAAATACAGCTGTTATTATGTTGCTTGTTAATTTCTCATCATCAATTTATCAGCAGTTTTCTCTTTTAGCTCTTCCCTTATTGTATTTATATGACGGAGAGCTCGGTCCCAAAAATAAAATCATGCAGATTTCTTTTTATGCAGCATATCCGCTGCACCTTATAATATTCTACATCATCAAATTAAAGACTGCTTTATAAGTTAAGAGACTCCGGATACATACATGTCCGGAGTCTAAACCTAAAAATCGCTGCCTCTTTTAACAACTTCCTTCATTTTAGACATAATTCTTTCATAGCTGCCCTTTGAATGAGGCACAAGACAGTTTGTACAATCCTTGATGCCATGACTCTTGATATAATTGCCGCCGCAGTCTTCCTTCAGCATATATAACGGACAATAACAAAAAAGGCAGTTGAAGTTTTCCTCATCGGATGTCTTATGGCATGGAAAATATTCGCACTTGCTGTTTTGAAAAAACTTATAATTTTCTGTATCCAATTTATGCTCCTTATCACTTTTTTAATATATTATAGCATAAATGTAATATATTTTAAACCTCATATTCAATTTATTCATACATGCTGATGAAATCGAAACAAGCAGCTCTAATTATGACTTTTCATAATATTAATTAGAAACAGAGGATGCTATACAACCATTTTCATACAATACTGCATTTATCTCGCTGATGCACATAGGCCTGCCTATGAGAAACCCCTGTCCGTATTCGCAGTTAATGCTCTTCAAATAATCAAGCTGCTCATATGTTTCGATACCTTCAGCAACAACTCTGAAACCCAAATCATGAGCAAGCAATACAATAAATTTAACTATTGAAAAGTCTCTCGTATCACTGTTCTTTAAATTAATATAGCTTTTATCCAGCTTTATAATATCGATTGGAAGCTTTTTCATATAGGCAATGGAGGAGTATCCGGTTCCGAAATCATCCAGAGCTATTTTAACACCTTTACTTTTTAAAGCATTAAGCCTTTCAATTACCTCTTCTATATCAGAAATTACTGCTGTTTCGGTAATTTCAATAACTACACTTGTATAATCCAAATCATAATCGCACAAGATACTCTCTATCCTGCTGAAGCTTGAGCTGCTTATAAGAGTTTTGCTTGATAAATTCACTGATATTTCTATGTTATTTAACCCCTTTTCCTCCCATTCTTTCTTTTGCAGCAATACATTTTCAATTATACGCCTGTCCAGATCATATATTTGTCCTGTACTTTCTGCTACAGGTATAAATTCTGACGGGGAAATAAATCCTTCTTCGGGAATATTCCATCTTACAAGAGCCTCAAGTCCGATTATTTTTCCGGTTGAAAGATCTGTCTGGGGCTGATAATACAATTCAAATTCCTTTTTTTCCAGTCCCTTTTGCAGTCTGTTTGCCATTCGTATATGTCTTAAGATTTCCTCCTGAATTTCTTCTTCGTAAAACAATATTTTATTTTTCCCTTCTTTTTTGGCTGCATACATTGCTATATCCGAATGTTTAAGCAGCTCATCAAAATCGCACCCATCATACGGATATACTGCCACACCGATACTCATAGATATAAAAAATTCCCTGCTTCCTGAATTCCATGTGCTGCCTATACTGTCTAAAATCACCCTTAATTCACTTAAAACATTTTCTTTTGATTCAAATCCTTTAATCAAAATTGCAAATTCATCTCCGCCGAGACGTGCAGCCATATCGGGTGCATCGATTTCCGATGCAATCTTGTCACCTACGAATTTCAGTAAATCATCCCCGATATAATGCCCCAATGTATCATTTATGTATTTAAAATTATCAATGTCTAAAAATGCAATTGCAAATTCTTCCTTTGATTTATCGATCAAATTTTTAATTTTACTTACAAACATAGCCCTGTTGGGTAATCCTGTAAGTGTATCGTAGTATGCCAGGTGCCTCAGCTCCTTTAAAGCCTTGAAGGATTCTCCCGAAGCATCCTGTATCTTCTTTACGCTGTTATTTATCAGGATATACACCAGAACCATGGTTATCAAAACAAACACTCCTCCCTTGTACGTTTGTAAGTGTTTGTACACCTTGAAATCTCCCGCCGCCATATCTAAAAGAGTATCTGACAGCATAACCCACAGCACTCCAAAAACACCATACTTAGCCACGACATTTAATGCTTCATTGTCATTATATAAATTTATTATTTTTTTTAACGGAGAAATGCTTTCCCCTTTTTTATCTTCTCTCAAAAGGCATCTCCATATAAATGTATTTGTAATTATTAATACCCATAGAATAATATTATAAACAATCAAGCCTGCCCGGTAAATATTTATTTAGCTATATCAATCATGTCTGCCAATATTTTTTGCTGCCGGACAGCACAAAAAACTGATGACCGGATTTAAAAACATTCATCAGTTTTTATTATATCTTTTCATTTTTCTATACAAGGTACTCCTGCTCAATAAGCGCGGGAAGCTCGGTTATTATGTCAATAAAGCTGCTGTCTTTATCATTAATATTACCAAAGCCGTATTTTGCATATATGAATGGTATGCCGGCAATCCTTGCGGCATCATAATCGACCTGGGTATCGCCCACATATACTGCTCTGTCCAGTTTATTTCTCTCCATAACAAGTCTTATGTTTTCGCCTTTTGATAAATTAGTCCTTCCATGATTTTCATAATCGCTGAAAAACCTTTCAAGCTCATGGTATTCTAAAAAGGTTTCTATATAATCCTCCTGACAGTTGCTGACAATATATAAGTTGTATTTTTTAACAAGCTCTCTCAGCGTTTCTGTTAAATCAGTATATAAAACTCCTCCGTACTCTCTGAGATAAACAAGCTCCTCTATACAGCATTGCTTCATAATTTCAACAGCACGTTCTTCAGGTATTTCCTTTAAAGCAATTGAAGCAATTTCTTTTATTGTTTTTCCCATTAATTTTTTCAAATCCTCAACAGTCATTCTGTAGTCTGTTTCATTGCTTTCACCCAACACACGGTTCCATGCCTTAACAACCTGCTCAGTTGAATCCCACAGTGTACCGTCAAGGTCAAATATAATTCCGTCTTTCATTTGATAAATACCTCTTTGCATTGTAATTTTCATAATCATTACAATGTATTATATCCTTTAATGCTGTTAAAGTCAATTTGCTGCAGAATTCAGTCTACCTGAATTCTGCCATATTTTTTCTGTACCTGGCAGGAACAAACTGAAACTGAAGATTTGAATTGATTCTCTCCTTGATTGCCAAATCGGTAAAATACTGCTTCCATAAGCTCTGTATAATTTTTTCATCCTTAGAATATTCAACATTATCAATATTAATATTTTCTTTTATTTCCCATGTATTGTCTGCATATATTACAGCCTTTTTTCTTTTTTCATCATAAATAATAAATTTTTCGAATTTATATCTGTCTGCGAAATGATTAACCAGCAATATTAACAAATCATTATCCGGTGAAAATTTAGAAAACAATATACCTCCCACATCTGAAAAGCGCAGTATCCCAAGAAATTTATCAACTTCTCTGAACACCCTTAAGGATATCTCCTTAATAGGAAGTACCTTCTCATGGGTATGAAAATTCATGACCTTTCTTCCGTATATAAATGCAAACACTAAAAATTCCAGTATGATATTTTCTTTTCTTTCATTGTCAGACAAGTAGCAATAATAAACATCAATATATGCTTCTTTTGAAATTTTCTTGTTAACAGCCTCTGAAACAATATACGCCTTTCCGGCATCAGTTTCAATTTTTTTACAACTGTTCAATATGGACTGCTGGTAGCTTAAAGCATTATAAATTCCTGACGCCTTCTCTGTCTTGTAATGATGATAAACGCATGTCAGCAGCCCCTCAAATGTTCCATCATATAGATAATCCATATTAACCTCACAATATGTTAAAAATAGAAAGCTGCTCCTGAACTTCTTTCTGCCTTAATTCCTGCTTAATAATCTCAGGCTCAAATTTTATGTTCCCGTAATATTTACCCTTTATAGTAATAAAATATCTTGCTCTTTTCAGTACAGTCCTCATTTTCTTCAATGAATCATAAGAAAGCTCCGCGTCTTTTCTTTCTTTTACTATTCTTTGAGCGCTTGTTACTCCCAGACCGGGAATTCTTAGAAGCTCCTCATAGGATACCTTGTTTATCTCTATTGGGAATTTATCTATATTTCTCAAGGCATACATCATTTTAGGGTCAAATTCCAAATCAAGATTTTGTTCAGTTTCAGTAAACAATTCTCCCGGATTGAAATAGTAAAAACGCATGAGCCAGTCTGCCTGATACAGCCTGTGCTCCCTCAGCAATGGGGGCATTGTGCTTATTGCAGGCAGGTTTGATGCGGAAATCACCGGTATGTATGCTGAAAAAAATACGCGCTTCATATTAAATCTTTCGTATAAATTTTCTGACAAGCTTAGAATTGTCTTATCACTGTCCGGAGTCGCTCCTATAATCATCTGTGTTGACTGACCTCCCGGTACAAATCGGGGTGTGCTCGCAAAATGCTTTTTATCTTCAATCGTCCTTGAAATTTCATTGTTAATCAGTGACATAGGATTTATTATACTTTCTATTTTTTTCTGCGGCGCAAGCATCTTCAGACTTTCCCTCGTGGGAAGCTCAATGTTGACACTCATTCTGTCAGCCAGCATGCCTGTTTTCTGAATGAGCATGGGACTTGCTCCCGGAATGACCTTTACATGTACATAACCCCAAAAATTATATTTATACCTTAAAAGCTCAAGAACTCTGTAAATATTCTCCATAGTGTGGTCGGGACTCTTTTCCACAGCAGAGCTCAAAAACAATCCCTCTATATAATTCCTTCTGTAAAATTGAATCGTCAGCTCTGCAACCTCTTCGGGAGTAAATGTTGCTCTTTCCACAGGGTTTGTTACTCTGTTCAAGCAGTAGCTGCAGTCATAAATGCAGTCATTTGTCAGCAAAATTTTCAAAAGGGAAATACACCTCCCGTCTGCTGACCATGTATGACAGATTCCTGCAGCCGACGCGCTGCCAATTCCTCCAACTGTGTTATTTTTTCTTTCAACACCGCTTGAAACACAAGATACATCATATTTTGCAGCGTCAGATAATATTTTCAGTTTTTTTAATATGTTATCATTCATAATTCACCGTTCATTGATAGAGAATTTAATTTAAGCTGATAATTGAATATTATCACAAAGCAGTAAATTTGTCAAACATATGTTCGTATTTTTTAATAGTCTATCCCCTGCGCTTTTGCAACAATTTTGTAATATATTAATTTCAGTACATATATGTGTAATATTTTTGACATATTTTCCAACAGTACAAGTATTTGAGGGTTACATTTCAAAATTGTACATGCTATAATTCATTAACAACGGAAATTTAATCCATAAGTTGATTTTTTTCTTAGTTGTAAGGGGTAAGAATGTCAAAATATTAAGGAGAATATAATGAAAAATAAAATTTTAGCACTAACCCTTGTAACACTTTTAGCACTGTCATCTGCTACTGCATTTGCAGCCGACTCGAATACTATGAATTTCAATTTATATACAGCTTCATCCAATTCCGGCTATGAACAAAGAGTTGTTCAATTGGTAAATGCCGAAAGGGAAAAAAACGGATTGAAGCCTCTTTCACTTGATTCATCCATTGCCGGCGTTGCAAGGAACAAGGCAAGAGACATGGCTGAAAACAATTACTATTCCCATCAGTCACCAACATACGGAAATGCTGGCGATATGCTGACAAGCGCCGGAATAAAATGGTCAACATGGGGAGAAAACATCGCATCAGGACAAGATACTCCCGAAGAAGTAGTCAGCGGATGGATGCACTCTGAAGGTCACAAGGCTAACATACTTTCATCCGGCTTCACCAGGATTGGAGTAGGTTATGCAACAGACTCCAGCGGAAAACAATATTGGACGCAGATTTTTGCGAATTAGGCAAATGATATCATATCTGCTTTGTGTATCGAAGAATCTCAAACAGCCTGAGGTTTCTTCCCGGACCGCTGTTATCAATGAGCAGTGAAAATCCCCTTTAGATTCTTCGAAAATAAAAAAACAGGTCATTCCTGTTTTTTTATTTTTCATTTTATTTTTAATATTTTTCTGGCCGTTTTAACAATCGGCTTAAACAATACGCCTTCCATTTCTTTGCTTACTGCTTTTAATTGTTTTCTGATTTCTATTTTCTGAGGGCAATGAATTTCACATTTCCCGCATTCACGGCACTGAGAAGCAAATGCCGGCTTAGCCGATAATCCTCCTAGGGTCTGTATGTACTTCCATTTATATGACTTGTCATCTAATAGATATTTATCATTATAGCTGGAAAAACATCCGGGTATATTTACTCCGTGAGGGCAAGGCATGCAATATCCGCAGGCTGTGCATGGAATTTTTGTTTTTTCTGCTATTATATTTTTAACATCTTCGAATATTTTAAGTTCCTCGTCCGACAGAGAATCCGGTTTTGCTTTTCCTGCTATGCGTATGTTTTCCTCCAGCTGCTCCTTGCTGTTCATCCCCGATAAAACAACATTAACTTCCTTGTGGTTCCAAATCCATCTTAATGCCCATTCTGCAGGTGTCCTCTTTTCGTCACAGCTTTCAAAGGCCTTAATTACACCTCCCGGCAGATTATTAACCAGCTTTCCTCCTCTGAGAGGCTCCATTATTATAACAGGTATACCAAGGGAATATGCCAGCTCCAGCCCTTCCCTGGTCGCCTGATTCCATTCATCTAAATAGTTGTACTGTATCTGGCAGAAGTCCCATTCATATGCTTTTATTATAAATTCAAAGTCTGATTTGCTCCCGTGAAAGGAAAAACCAATGTTGTTAATTGTTCCTTTTCTTTTTTCTTCTTCCATCCATTCCATAACACCCAGGGACACCATCTTATCAAACATAGGTTTATCGGTAAGCATATGAAGAAGATAGTAATCTATATAATCAGTTTTAAGTCTCGAAAGCTGCGTTGAAAGGATTTTTTGTGCACTACTCAAGCTGTTAATCATGTAGCCTGGAAGCTTTGTTGCTATTTTTACCCTTTTTCTGTATCCCTCTTCAAGTGATTTCCCAAGAAGGATTTCATTTTTACCCGCCTGATAAATGTATGCCGTATCAAAATAATTTATTCCCTTTTCAACGGCTTCACGAATCAGACTAATTGCTTCCGCTTCATCAGAGGGCAGCCTGAGACACCCAAATCCCAGCACAGAAAGCTCATCACCGTTTTTAATGTTTATTTTTGTATGCATTTTTATCCTTTCGCTCATTTTATTTATTTTTTTGGCATGTTCCTTAAGCACACACCATATTAAATCAATATTTTTCTCAACTTCTCCTTGTCGGTAATCTGAATTAATCCTCTTGACAATTTCAAAATACCTTGAGCTTCAAAATTTTTAAGCATTCTTGAAACTACTTCTCTTGCGCTTCCCAAATATTTGGCAATTTGATCATGAGTTAAATTAATATCTGTTGTCTTTGTTTTAGCTGCCTCATCTATTAAAAAAGTTGCGAGCCTTTTGTCAAAGCTCATAAATAATATTTGCTCTATTGCCCACATTACGTCAGAAAATCTATCAGCAGTATTCTTATATGCAAAGTTTTCAACATATATATTTTCATTGTTCAATTTGCTGAATGTGCCTACATTCAGCAAAAGTACTTCTGTTTCTGTTTCAGCATCTATTATGACATCAAAGGTTATATTATTTAAAATGCATGATGCCGACAAAACACATGCATCACCTTCCGCCAGCCTGAACAGCGTTACTTCCCTGCCGTCCTCCGAAAGTATATAAACACGCAGCCCTCCTTTTTGAATAATAATAAGTCCCAGGCATTCATTGTCGGCGTTGTGGAGGACCGCCCCTTTTGCATAAGTAATTTTAGTTGTGTTGTTCAGCACTAAACTTTTTTCTTTTTCATTAAGTTTATCCCAGAATCCTAAGTTTTCTTTCAAGAATTCAAAATCACTTTTATTAAGCACACTTATCACCCCAACAGCTATTATATACTAATATTATACCGATTGACACATATTATCAATCAAAATTGCAAGATAATTAAGCATTAAAAAAGCCGCACATATTAATATGCGGCTTCAGCGTATTTCTATTAATACTTTTTATTAAATATCTACTTCAACCATTTCTTCCTTATTTATCTCGTCAAGATTGTTATCCCACAAATATTTCTTTGTTTCGCTTACAATTACACCTGACAATGCAACCAGAGAAATTATGTTTGGAAGAGCCATTAACCCATTGAATAAGTCTGCCAAATCCCAAACAAATGCTAATGACATAACAGCTCCGAAGAATACTGCAACTGTGTAAATTACTCTGTAAGGAAGAATAGCCTTTTTTGTATGGAATAAATATTCAACACATTTTTCACCATAGTATGACCAGCCAAGAATTGTTGAAAATACAAATGTTAACAACCCGATTGTAAGTACTACAGGTCCTATAACCGGAATATTGCTGAATGCTGCATTTGTTAAATCTCCGCCATTTAATCCTGAATTCCAAACACCAGTATTAACTATTGTTATACCTGTCATAGCGCAAACGATAACTGTATCCCAAAATGTTCCTGTTGAAGCAACAAGAGCCTGTCTGACAGGGTTTCTTGTCTGAGCCGCAGCAGCAACTATAGGAGCAGAGCCAAGACCTGATTCATTGGAGAACAGTCCTCTTGCAACTCCGTATCTGGCTGCAACCATTATTGTTGACCCCAGGAATCCGCCTATAGCAGCAGTTCCTGTAAATGCATTAGAAATTATCATTACTAATGTAGCAGGTATTGTTTTGTATGTCATAACCAGGATAACAAGACATCCCAAAACATAGAATACAGCCATAAAGGGAACAAGCTTATCACACACACTTGCTATTCTCTTAACACCGCCTATTATAACGACACCTGTTAATACTGCCAATACAAGACCTGTAATCCAGGTAGGGGTACCAAACTGATTAACCATCATGTTGGAAATTGAGTTAGCCTGTACAGTATTGCCGATACCAAAAGCAGCAACACTTCCAAAGAATGCAAACGCATAAGCCAGGGGTTTACTCTTCATACCGTATTCCAATACGTACATAGGTCCTCCGGCCATTGTGCCGTCAGCTGTTTTAACTCTGTATTTTACAGCAAGCAGTGCTTCTGCATATTTTGTTGCTATACCGAAAACGCCTGTCATCCAGCACCAGAATACAGCACCAGGTCCTCCAAGAGCTATAGCTGTCGCAACACCAACTATATTACCTGTTCCTATTGTTGCTGCCAGTGCTGTTGTAAGAGCACTGAACTGACTTACGTCGCCTGTTGCAAAATCATCTTTTGTAATTGACAGTTTAATTGCCTTTCCGATGAATCTTTGGACAAATTTGAGGCGGAATGTTAAGAATAGATGAGTTCCAAATAAAATGATAACAAGCGGCCATCCCCATAACCATCCATCGACAGTTGAAACTAGTTTTGCAATTGCTTCCATGTTTTTCCCTCCATAATTATAATTGCAAACGTTTTATATAAACGTTTGCCCTAATTATAATACATTATCTAAATAATGGCAACTGTTATTTCGGTTTAAATTATGATATTTATTTCATAATTGTGATATTTATTTCATCAGATAAATTCTATGTTTTAAAGCTGCTGCATTTTTTAATTTATTGCGATATTTCAGCATTTATAAACACGGGGTCAGTTTTTTAAATTAATCTTCTATAATTTTTTCTGATGCTGTCATAATATCTTTTGCTTCCTGTGTGAATTTTATTTCATTAATTGTTCTTGTCACATCAGGCGGATTCTTTATATCGGAAATTTTATATTCAAACCATTGAACATCATACCATCTGTTAAACTTATAGCCGGCGTTATGATATGTTCCTACAGGTATAAATCCAAACATTTTATGAAATCTCTCACTTTTTGTATTTGAGGATGTCACCCCTGCAAATGCATTATAAAATCCCTGCAGCTTCAGCAATTCAGTTAAGCATGTATAAAGCGCCGTTCCTATTTTCATTCCATGATAATCGGGATTAACATATATTGAATAGTCCGCTGACCAGTCATATGCCTTTCTGTTATTAAAAGCAGAAGCATATGCATAGCCTGCAACCTTATTATTTATTTCGCAGACAATCCACGGATACCTTTTTTGAATTTCATGAACTCTTTTCTGAAATTCATCAATTGAAGGAGCCTTATACTCAAACGACACCGCAGTGTTCTCAACAAACGGCGCATATATATCAAGCATCTCCCGGCAGTCCGATTCAACTGCAAATCTTATTTTTATATTATTCATAACGATCCTCCTGTAATTAAAAAACACCCTCAGGGTGCTTTATCTGCAATCCACATCAATATATCTTCGTAAACCTGCTCCCTGTCCAATTCATTGAGTATTTCGTGCCTGTCCCCCTTGTACAGCCTCATTGAAATATTTTTCATTCCTGATTTTTTATATATATCAAAGGCTTTTGCAGCATCCCTTCCAAAATTGCCTACAGGGTCACAATCGCCGGACATAAACAACAGAGGAAGATTTTTGGGTATACCCTCAATGCTTTTTGGGTCATTCATTATAAGCATTCCTTTAAACATATTGTAAAAACCGTTCAGCGTAAAAATGAAATTTATTCTGGAATCAGAGATATAATTATCAACTATATCCTCATCTCTTGTAAGCCAGTCAAATTTCGTCCTTGCAGGCTTAAATCTGTTGTTGTTTCCTCCCAGGGTTAAAAAGTTCACAAATTTGCTTCTGTAATTCCATCCCTTTACTGATGCCATTAATTTTGAAATATACATTCCAAGCTTAATAAGCTTTTCATCCTGCTGACCTGTTCCCAAAATTAATGCGCCGTCAATTTCATCCCCATACAGTGTTATGAATTGTCTTGTGAGAAAAGATCCCATGCTGTGTCCAAGCATGAAGTACGGAACATCAGGGTTTTCCTTTTTCATGATATTCATAAGCCGGTGCATATCCTCAATAAGAACAAGGTTTCCATCAGGCTCTCCAAAATATCCCCTGCTTTCCTTATTCTCCAGTGAGCTGCCATGACCCGGATGATCATTACCTGCGGTGAGTATCCCGTGGTCCGCCATGTATGCCGCAAATTCATCATATCTTTCAATATGCTCAAGCATTCCGTGAGAAATTTGCAGAACAGCCATTATTTCATGTTCAGGAATCCATTTCACAGCATGTATTTTTGTTTTACCGTCCGATGAGTCATAGTAAAACTCAGAGTTTGACATATCTTTTCTCCTTTTAGCATTACCGTTTTAAATCCTGTTGTTTTTTAATTTTTCTTAAATTACAGGTTCCACAAACAATTCGATTATTCCGCCGCACACCATTCCGTCATCTTCTGCTTCGACGCCTGTCATGTCAACCTTGACAAGCTGGCATTTCTGCCTGTCCAGTGCCGAAAATGCTTTTTGCCTCAATTCCGCCTCTACACAGCCTCCTCCGATAGTGCCAATCATAGTTCCATCCTTGCATACAATCATTTTAGTTCCCACATCTCTCGGTGATGAACCTTTTCTTGATACTATTGTTATCATAGCTTTAGGCATGCTCTCATATTTTTCACTGAATACTGCCTCCAGCAGCTCATTGTCAAAAGCGCTGAAACCCGATTTTTTATTTTTCACTTCTATTATTTCAGCCATTATAGCTACGGCTATTTCAGCCGGTGTTTCAGCACCGATACTTAATCCTATAGGTGTATAAACCTTGTCCAGCTTTTCTCTTGAAATTCCGCCTTCTTCAAGATAATCCAAGACCTTTCTTACTCGAACGCGGCTTCCGATCATACCGATATACGCGTTATCCTTATTGATTATCTTTTCCAGACACACCTGATCGTATCTATGGCCTCTTGTTACAATTATAAAGAACGTGCCGCTGTCACCTTCTATTTTATCCAGTGCAGTCTCAAAAGACTCGTACATAACCCTATCGGCTCCTGCAGCCTTTGCGTTATTTGTAAACTCCATTCTGTCGTCAATAACCGTTACAGGCAGCTCCAGCAAATTGCACATTTTAATAATTGAAATCGAAATATGTCCGGCACCGCATACAACTACATTATAGCTTTGTCTTAAAAATTCCGTGTATACCTTTTCACCATCCACCGTAACTGTCTGGCTTTTCTTGTTTACAGGCAATGCTTCAATTGCATTTTTCCAATCAACCTCTCCGCTTGAATAAATTATTTCTCCATCAGAAAGAATCATTTTAGCTCCGGCTTTACTTCCTGTAAGATATGTAAATACTATATTTTCCTTGCTGTCATCCAATTGCCGTAAAATCTCATAAAATTCCATATATTCACCTATTCACCTTCCTTGTACAATATTCATCAATGTTTTATAGCTTAACATCCAAAAAATTTTGTCTTATGCTTAGATTATATAGTTCAACTTTATTTTCGTCAATCAAAAAACTTCTGCAGCAGGTGACAGAAGTTTTTCTGATAATTTACTATGTCTTGATAATTGTAGCCCTTCAGCATAAAAACCGCTCCTGCGATTTCTGCTTGAAGATTATGTGTTATTCTATGTGGTATTGCTTTCTTAATGTTCTATGTCATGAATGTTCTATGTCTTATTAATTTTTTATGCTTATTAATTTTTTATAATCTTATTTTTACCTGAATCCAATTTTCGATACATATATTAATTTACCAATGAATAAATTTTTTAACTGCTCTTAACGGCAAAAAATTTATTTAATAAAATAATTTTAAAATTAATTTTTTAATATCATTAAGTTAAAACCTGATTTTTTATCACGACTCCACTTCGACAGGCGATACCTCTACCCATAATTTCAATATGTCAGTAAGAACAAGCTTATTTACGGTCAATTGATACTCACCTCCTTCAAATTTTAAAATTCTTTTATCTATTACCTGCAAAAGAATATCTGCGTCAAAATCTTTTATTTCCTTTCCCAGCAAAGCCCCGTACTTTTCTTTAATTGCTTTTTCAATTTTCATATTGTCAATTTTATCAATCTGATCCGCACTGAGCTCGCCGAATTCCAATTCAATATCAATATCCTTAAGAATGATGTTTGAATTGTTGATTGATTTTTCCAGCCTGGCAAGTTTTTCATCCTTATCGGATATTGTGTTTTCAAGGTAGGTTATTCTTTCATAAAACGAATCCATTCTGTAGCTGACAAGCACACTTATTGATATTGCTCCTATAATTACACCCCAAAGCAGTCCTGTTACGAAGCAGATTACGGATGGGTATACACTGTTTTTCATTTTCCCCATATGGCACCGCACCTTTGAAGAAGCTTAATAAACTCATATCCTGTGTTTGCTCCGGTCAGCGAAATTAAAATATATAGTGCCTGTTTGATCAGTGTTCTTACTTCCCCCTCAAAAATACCCTTTTCTATAACAGCAAAGGATGAAAAGGTTCCTCCCAGTGATGCTGCAATTGCCCATATTTTTATGGAACCGGCCACTTCAAGCATAACCCTGCAGGGAGGCTGATTAGTTATTACTGCTCCCAGTCCTGAAAATAAGCTGGCTCCCGTAACCACTCCGAATGCTATCAGAAAATTTTGAATTATGCTGTTATAAAAAGAAGACATTTCATCACCAAACCTTTTTATTTCTTTTTACAAGGTATGTACAATAAAATGTCTTTATGATTATATTAAATCTGTTCTTTAATTAATCCTATTCTATACGCATCCAGAAGCATCTGCAAGTCTCTGATTTGCCCCTTAATCTCCTCACCGTTATCGGTATCTCCGACTCTTTTTCTTTCAACCTCTTTTTCCAGCACTATTGTTGTCGAATGAATATCCTTTTCTTCCTCGATAGCTTTTTGTGCTGACTCAAAAGGATCATGTGATACAAGTATAAGTCCGTATGAATTGTATATGAGGGTGTATCCGGCAATCCCTGTCGTTCCCTGATAAGCCCTTGAGAACCCACCGTCAATAACCAAAAGCTTTCCGTTAGCTTTTATGGGACTTTCTCCATTTTTGCTTTTTACAGGTACATGACCATTTATAATATGTGAGGTTTCAGGATTCAGTCCAAATTCTTCAAATATGAGATTACACATTTCCTCACTGTCCTCAAGTTTAAAATACGGGCTTTTATGTTCCTTGTGAGTTTCTTTGTCATCGATAAAATATCTTTCAAAGGTGGTCATCTTATCCTTGCCGAACAAAGGAGAGTCCGGTCCTGTCCATAAATACCAGGTAATATCCATTCCGTAAAGCTTTCCTTCCGGATTGTTTTTATGGAAATATCCCTCTCTGACTAAAATTTCAAGCCTGTCAAAGTATGCTTTGCCGCTGTATTCATTTCCCGATGATCCTATTTTAACTTTCTTAAACGTGCCGTCTTCATTTACGGGAATACATCCATGATAAAGAAGATTTGAATTTACTTTCAGGTACATGCTTCCGTTTGACAGCAGAAATCTTATGTGCCTCTGAAGCTTTTCGCTGTTTAAAAAGGAGGACTTCAATTTTTCAATGATTTCTCTTTCTTCCCTGGTCAAGGCATAAGGGTCTTTCGGATCTATGGTCGGAAACCGGAAGTCATTAAGCTTGTACGTCATGCCATACAAATCAATTGTTCCTTCCTCATAATTTATTTTATTCAGCAAAAGTCTGTCCTCCATGTTAAAGTGCGGACGTCTTTTGATCAGTTCACCCTCCAGTTTAAATTGTATAATTGAAATAGCCTTGTGCATCTTGGCAATAAGCTTAAGGTCATTTTCATTATATACAATATCTCCTTCTACCTTCGGCTTAAATTGTATGCAGTCATCACCGCCATAAAACTCCAGCGCAAATGTGGCCAGCGGCAGCATGTTTATTCCGTATCCGTCCTCAATGGTATCTAAATTTGCATATCTTGTGCAGATTCGTATTACTGTTGCTATGCACGCTTCACTCCCTGCGGCGGCACCCATCCACAGAACATCATGATTTCCCCATTGGATATCCACAGAATGATAGTTCATCAGTGTATCCATTACTTTATCAGCACCGGGTCCTCTGTCAAATATGTCTCCCACAATATGAAGCCTGTCTATGACAAGCCTTTGTATAAGCTTAGACATTTCAATGATAAACTCATCAGCTCTGCCTACCTTGATAATGGAGTTGATTATCTCGCTGTAATATTCTTCCTTGTCATATTCCTCAGGTCCTTTGTGCATCAGTTCTTCAATTATGTACGCAAATTCAGGAGGAAGTGCCTTTCTCACCTTCATGCGCGTATATTTAAAGGCAGCCTTCCTGCTTACAATAATAAGTCTGTAAATAGTAAGCTTATACCATTCATCAATATTTTCTTCCAGCTTATGAATTATTTCCAGCTTCTGCTCCGGGTAATAAATTAATGTGGCAAGACTTTTAATATCCTTCTCGCTCATTATATCCCCGAAAACCTCCGTTATTTTACGCTTGATATTCCCCGAACCGTTTTTAAGAACGTGGTTAAACGGCTCATATTCGCCATGAATATCAGATAAAAAGTGTTCTGTTCCCTTGGGAAGGTTTAAAATTGCCTGAAGGTTGATTATTTCAGTACAGCAGGAGGCAATGGTAGGAAATTGCTTCGATAAAAGTTTTATGTAACGCAGCTCGTCATTTAAGTCATTAACCGCGTCTTCAATTGAATATTGCATGACATTCTCCTTAATCAGATATTCTCCTTTAACGGATTATTGCTCATAACAATATTATACCATAAATATAATAAATGTCATACTATATTAGTATATTTCACAACAAAAAGAGAAAATTGCAATGCAGGATTTTCTCTTTATCACTGTTTTAACGTTTAGGGATATGGATAGCATTTCCATGAACTGCATGAGCAGCTTCATGAAGGATTTCTCCTATCGTCGGGTGCGCATGTATGGTTGAAGTGATTTCATCCACAGTAGCTTCAAGCCTTATGGCGAGGGCCCCCTCAAGAATCAAATCTGTAGCCCTCGGTCCTGCTATGTGAAGCCCTAATATTTCACCTGTATCCGCATCCGAAATATATTTTGCAACACCTTCGATTTCACCTTCTATCATTGATTTTCCGTTAATATACATAGGAGCAGACCCAATTTTAACGTCATATCCCTTTTCTATTGCCTGTTCTTCTGTCAGACCAACGCCGGCAAGCTCCGGCTTTGTATAAACACAGTAAGGTATTGTTTTAAAATCAATTTGCGGTTTTTTCTTCATTATAGATTCCACAGCCGTTATTCCCTGGGCTGATGCCGCATGAGCCAGCATTATACCACCTGTGCAGTCGCCTGCGGCATATATGTTTTCTATGTTTGTCTGCATATTTTTATTTACCGTTATTCTCCCTCTGTCTGTTTTGATACCTGCATTTTCCAGGGAAAGGTTGTCGGTTACGGGCTTTCTTCCTATTGATAAAAGTATCTTTTCCGCAGGAACGGACAAACTTCCCTGAGGTGTCACAGCATTCAGCTGAAGACCTTCTGATGATTCGGATATAGAAACAACCCTTGTATCAAGATAAATATCTACTCCACTGTTTATTAATTTTTCTTTCAGGGGCTTAACTATATCCTTATCCATATTTGACACTATGTCGGGGAGCATTTCAACTATGGATACCTTGCAGCCCAATGTTGAATAAACGCTGGCTATTTCAGTGCCAATGACTCCTCCGCCTATTATAGCCATGCTTTTTGGAACTTCATCCAGTGAAAGCACCTCGTCGCTCGTTATGACTCCCGGCAGATTAACTCCGGGCAATGGAATTGTTACAGGTTTTGAGCCTGTTGCAATTACAGCATAATCAAAATCAACTGTTGTTTCTTCCGCTCCGCTTCTGACCACAATTTCTCCGGTGCTTTTAAAGCTGCCCTCGCCGGATATTTTAGTAATTTTATTGCTTTTTAACAGGCTTTCCACTCCGGCAACCAGCTTGCTGATTATTTTATCCTTTCTTTTTTGCAGCTGTTTCCAGTTTACTTCTGCTCCCGTAATGTCAATTCCCATTTCCTTGAAGTCCTTGTTTATATTTTCAATTTCAACAGTTGTATGAAGCAGAACCTTGGTAGGGATACATCCTCTGTTTAAGCATGTTCCTCCAACTTTGTCCTTTTCTGCAAGGATTACTTCCGCCCCGAGCTGGGCGGCTCTTATGGCAGCTACATAGCCTGCCGGTCCTCCGCCTAATATTGCTATTCTCATTTAAACCTCCTGCAGTAAAAGAAGTACAGGCTTCTCTATATATTCTTTCAGCCTCGCCATAAACGCAGCCGCAACTGCACCGTCAACAACCCTGTGATCTGCGGTCAGGCTTAAATTCATCATGGGTCTTATTGTGATTTTTCCATCTATTACTTTTACCTCGTCATTAATGGCATTGATTCCCAGTATTGCCACTTCCGGCTGATTTATTATGGGTGTGAAGGATTCCACACCGTACATGCCTACATTGCTGATTGTAAATGTTCCTCCTGCCAGCTCATCCGGCAGCAATTCATTACTTTTTGCTTTATTTGCCAGTTCCTTAATTTCTTCCGAAATTTCTTTAAGGCTTTTTACGTTGGCATATTTAACTACAGGCACAAGCAATCCTTCGGGCAAAGCCACCGCGACCCCCATATTTACATAATTTCTTGTAACTATTTCGCTTCCGTCTGTGGAGCAGTTTAAAAGCGGGAATTCCAATAATACCTTAGATACAATCTTTACCAGAATATCGGTATAAGAGATCTTTGCCACATCTTTTATTTCATCTCTCAATTGCTTCATACCGGTGGTATCAACCTTTAGGTTATATGAAACTGTCGGTGATATCTGCTTGCTTTCAAGCATTCTTCTGGCAATTACTTTCCGCATGCCGCTCATTGTTTTTCTGAATTCCTGAGGATTTGCGCACCTGGTTAATTCCTCGTCAAGCTTATATTTTATAACGTCATCTTTCATTATTCGTGTGTCTTTTTCTATTTTATCTGCATCCACTCCCAGCCTGCTTGCCGCCACTGCAGCAACCGGAGATATTTTTTTCTTTTCTTCCTTCAATTGTACTGACTGCTCAGCATAATTCTTAATATCATTTTCCGTGACAGAACCATCAGGACCCGTGCCTTTAACTGAGGATATATCAATCCCCAGTTCCTGGGCGATTTTCTTTGCTCTGGGGGATGCCTTAATTCTTCCGGTTCTTCCGTGGCCCGGGGCTTCAGAATACCCGGTTCTCGTTTCTTCTGGGTCTGTTTCAGCTTTTGTATCAGTTTTTGCTCCTGCACCCGCCTGATTTAACAATTCTGTTATATCTTCGTTTTTATCTCCTATAATTGCAACAGGTGCCAGAACCGGTACGGTTCCCTGAGCAACCAATATTTTTCTTAAAACTCCATCTGACTTTGAATCATATTCATTTGTTAATTTATCAGTTTCAACATCAAAAATAATTTCTCCCTTTTTGATTGCATCTCCCTCTTTTTTTCTCCAGTTTAAAATGGTACCCTCCGTCATGGTCAGTCCCATTTTAGGCATCACTATATAATTCGCCATATCTTCCTCCTAGTCTGATTTTTAAAATTTAAAACCGTCTTATCGTCCTTTTAAATTATATCCTGAAAAAGTTGTTCTGCTGGGCTGTCTCCAGGGCTTTTTTCACGTTCACATGGTAAGGACCGTTTCTGGTAACTTTAAATACATATTTTTGATTTTCTGAAAACTGTATTTCTCTCTCTCCATCGAGTGCTATGGTTCCCCTGAAATGCGTGGTATACTCACATTCTTCATTCAATCCTAATATGGTGGGTTCTGAAACGGAAACAGGAATTACAACTCCGGCCGATACCGCAGCAACAACCTTACTGTTACCTGCATTGATGTCAACATATGCTCCAAAATCATCAGAAGCGGAAATAATCTTTCTGCTGCCGGCTATTGAAGAAAATCCTATGGAAGCAGGATGGCATCTGGAAACAAATATCTTCTCAATACTCTCCATGTCCCATATGGCTTTTGACCCTACAAACACATTTTTAGATATTACCGCATCTATAAGAGCAATGTCTTTAAGTTCACCGTCATTATAAATTTCTATGCGCTTATCCCTGTGAATAAACAAATCGTTATTAAAGCGCCGTGATGCAACTGCTGCAGCAGCCATACCGGCAACAGTTCCTTCCATCATTACAGGATAGGCATTATTTGTTCCTGTAGATATTGTTATAACTGGCGTATTTTTTATGGCCTTTGCAACAGCCCTGTTCGTACCATCCCCTCCGAGAGTAACGATACATCCGACATTTATTTTCTCCATATACTCTGCAGCCTTCAAAGTATCTTCTATTCCATCAAAACGCATCATATTTATTACGTTTATTTCACATTTTAATTCATCACAAGTGTTCAGCTTATCCTCTGCTCTGTATCCCATATTGCAGGAGTCAGGCATCATATAAACCTTTTCGACTCCCAGTGCCTGAGACCCCAGTATAATTCTTTCAACTATATTTATTTTTTCGTTGTTATCTATTACGGTAGCATGAGATACAAGTCTTCTAATATCCTTTCCTGAAGCAGGATTTGCAATTATTCCGATGGAAATCACAATTAGTTACCTCCTTATGCTGCTTTCATCATATTCGGAAACCTCCAAACATCATTTTATAAAAAATATAATTAATGTAATCAGGCTGTTGTGTTACAACAGCCTCACACATTTTTTAATTAAAATAATGATTTAACCGCAGAAACAATATCTTTCTCGTTAGGCAGCATGTAATTCTCCAGATTTGTAGCAAAGGGCACCGGAGTATTTAACGCACCTATCCTTTTTACGGGGGCATCTAATTCGAAGAAGCATTCTTCAGCAATCAGGGATGCAATTTCTCCCGTAAATGCTCCTCTTTTAACTTCTTCACTTACTATTACAACCTTATGAGTCTTTTCGAGGGACTTGAAAATTGTTTCCTTATCAAGAGGAAATAAGGTCCTGATATCAATTACTTCAACATTTATTCCTTCTTTTGACAATATATCTGCGGCCTTTATTGAATCCAGGACTTGTTTACCATAGCTCACAATTGTTGCATCCGTTCCTTCCTTTTTAACCGAAGCTTTCCCAAAAGCTATCGGTTTTACTTCATCTTCCACATCACTTTTTACCGAGTACAATACTTTATTTTCCATAAACATTACAGGGTTGTCGTCATCTATTGCCGTAAGCATCAATCCGTATGCATCCTGAGCATTGGACGGGTACACTACCTTCAATCCGGGAACATGAGCAAGCCATGCTTCAAGTGATTGAGAATGCTGTGCCGCAGCGCTTGTACCGCCGCCTCCCGGAAGACGTACAACCATTGGAAGTGTAATTTTGCCTCCGAACATATATCTCATTTTAGCCGCCTGATTTACAAGCTGGTCCATACCAACGGTAAGAAAATCCACGAACATTAATTCTGCTACAGGTCTCAGACCGCACGCTGCAGAACCTACCGCTGCTCCTATTATGACGCCTTCCGATATAGGTGTGTCTCTCACTCTCATTTCTCCGAATTCGTCAAACATACCGGCTGACACACCAAAGCATCCTCCAAATTTTCCAACATCTTCTCCGAAAAGGAATACATCAGGATTTTCCCGCATTTTAACACTCATTCCTTCTCTTATACCTTCAGCATAAGTCATTTTTCTCATCTTACTCTGCCCTCCTCAACTATATCGGTATAAACATCTTCAAGCGCTGATTCCAATGACGGCATACTGCTTTCGTCCGCAAATCTTTCAGCCTCGCTGATCATATTGTCCACATCTGCGTTTTCCTTATTGATTTCCGCTTCTGTCATAATGCTGTTTTCCAACAGATATTTTTCGATTCTTGGAATCGGGTCCTTTTTAATCCAATTTTCCAATTCACCTTCAGGTCTGTAAACGGTAGGGTCTCCTTCAAAGTGCCCGCGCCATCTGTAAGTCTTGCACTCAATGAGAGTGGGTCCTTGTCCTTTTCTTGCCCTTGAAACAGCTTCTCCCACAGCTTCATACACTGCAAAGACATCATTTCCGTCAACTGTTACTCCGGGAATATTATATGCCGAAGCTCTTACGGAAACATCGGTAATAGCCTGATGCCTTGCCTGGCTCACTGAAATACCGTATCCGTTGTTTTCGCAGACAAATATAACAGGCAGCTTCCATACACTTGCCATATTCAGCGCTTCATGAAATGTGCTTTGATTTGTTGATGCATCGCCGAAAAAGCAAACACATACCTGTTTGGTCTTTTTGTATTGTATTGCCAGCCCTGCTCCGACAGCAATATTGTGACCTGCCCCGACAATACCGTTAGCCCCCAGTATGCCCTTTGTTGCGTCGGCTATGTGCATTGAACCGCCTTTACCCTTGCAATATCCGGTTTCTTTTTGATACAGCTCCGCCATCATGTACTTCAGGTCTCCGCCTTTGGCAATAATATGACCGTGTCCCCTGTGCGTACTTGTAATATAATCATCTTCTTTCAAATTAGCGCAGGCGCCTGTTGCAACAGCCTCCTCACCTATGTACAAATGCACAAATCCTCCTACCTTGCCCTCTGCAAATAAGTCCTTTGCCCGCGTTTCAAATTTACGAATTTTTAGCATTGTTTCATACATATTTTTTACTTGCTCGTTTGTAATCTTCAAAATATTACCTCCCATCAATTTTTAATTTCAACCTTCACACTTGCTACCGCAACTTCGATAGAATCATCCTTGTCTCCGAATTTCGTAAAATAAAGTCCTTCTGTTTTTAACCCTCCGCTTACAGCCTTTACTGTTACCCTTCCTACAGGAAAACACCCTGATACTTCTTCGGTCCTTACCTCCTCCGGTCTTGTAACAGCAACAGTAACATCAATGAATACGTTTTCATTGATGTTGTCTTGAGTAAATCCGCAGACTTCACTCAATCCAACCAGGCAGCTTTTAGATATGGCATTCTGTGCTGCTTTAACAGCAGCCTTTGTGACATCTTGCCCGTGAAAATCTATTCCCATTCCAAACTCAATTATGAATCTATCCGTCTTTCTCACCTCCCGAATCTCAGTTGTATGTTATAAAGCAATTTATGTGCCAATATACTAAATTACCTGTAATTAAGTTAGAAGCATTGAATTTCAAATCTTTTTTAATTTTATAAAATATTTGTTTCAGTTTCTTAGTCTTAATAATCACACAAAAAAGTATCAATATGAGACTCCTCTCTCAAATTGATACTTTTTAACAAAATAACTGATATATTAAGAACATGTTAGTCTCACATCGAGTTTCAATTTGAGACTGCCACATTTACTGTGCCAACATTTCAATATTATCCAGGTCAATGGAATATGCCTTTATTTTTCTGTAGATTGTTGCTTTACTGATATTTAAGTCCCGTGCCGCTTTTAAAACATTTCTGTTGTTAAAGCAGAGCGCCTGAACTATGCTGTCTCTTTCTATATCCTTCAAATTTAATGTCATATTCTCCTTGTGCTGCTTAGCGGCATTGCTTACAGGAAGTGAAACATTTCTTATTATTTCTCCCTCTGTAACGTAATATGCCCTTTGGATAATATTTTTCAACTCCCTTACATTTCCTGTCCAATCATGCTCAATCAGTTTATCTTCAAATTCATGACTGAAAATCTTGGTATTATTAATCCCTTTGTTCTCATCATTGAGACCTTTAAGGAAGTACATGGCCAGTTCCAGAATATCTTCCTTTCTGCTTCTAAGAGGTGGTATCCGCAGATTTATGACATTTAGTCTGAAATATAAATCCTTTCTGAAGGAACCGTTTGCCACCTCATCAAGCAAATTTCTGTTAGTTGCGGAAATAACCCTGACATCCAACCCTCTTTCATAAGTTCCTCCGATTCTCACTATCTTATTATCGTCCAGCACTCTTAAAAGTTTTGGCTGAACTTCAAGAGGTATTTCACCGATTTCATCCAGAAAAATAGTACCTCCCCTGGCCAATTCAAATTTTCCCGGTCTTCCCCCCTTCATCGCTCCGGTAAAGGACCCGCTTTCATAACCAAACAGCTCGCTTTCAAACAATTCCTTTGGAATTGCCGAGCAGTTTATTGCTATAAAAGGACCGTTTTTCCGCTGGCTTTCATTATGTATGGACTGAGCATACAGTTCTTTTCCAACTCCGCTTTCACCCTCTATTAAGACAGAACAGTTGGTTTTGGAAATTTTCTTTGCCATATTAATAATTTCATGCATCTTACCGTTTACGGTTATTATGTTGTCAAAAGTATAATTGGCTTTGAATCCTGCCAGGCTGCTGACTTCCTTTATAACCTGCTTGGCCTCTTTCATCAGTATGACAGCACCCGTAACTATCTTTCCTTCTATTAAGGGCGAGATATTTAAAAAGCATTCAATTTTATTGCTATCTATGGAAATGGTCAGGTCTGAAAAGCTCAGCTTATTTTTCTTTTCGAAAATATTTTTCTTAATATCAATACCGCTTAATATTTTATTAATGTCAATGCTAAATACATCCTTTTCCTCCATATGAAAAAGTTCGGGTATTTTTTTATTAATTCTTACTATTTTCAGCTTGTTGTCAATGACCATTATGCCATCAAGTATGGAATCAAAGGTTGTGTCCACAAGATTGTACGATTCCGAAATGACAAGCTGCTTTTCAATGCAGTTTGCGCTGGATGCCGCTATGCCGAACGTATGAGTCTGTACATCCTCTGCACGTCCGGATATGTCAAAAGATCCTATTATCTCTCCCTTGCTGTTATGTATAGGCGCTGCCGAGCATGTCCACTTATGGTGATATTCGCAGTAATGTTCAGCTCCTATTACCTGAATGGGCTTATTTATTGCCAGGCATGTTCCTATTGCATTTGTACCGACGCTTTTTTCATCCCACAAAGAGCCTTTAACAAAATTCAGGCTGCTGTGAATGTCCATTATGTCCTTATTGATGATTAAATCAATAATTATTCCGTTTTCATCCGTTAAAACCACACTGTAGCTTGTACCTTTAACCATTTCAAATACATTTTCCATTATGGGCCTTGAAAGCTCAATCAGATCCTGTCTCTTTGAAATGCTTTCCTTAAGAACGGACTCCCTGGCCGTTGTACCGTATCCCGCAAGATGATTCACTTTCATTTTTCTGCATCTTTCCCATGAATCTAATATATCCTTATTTATTTCCCTTGAAGCTATACCGTCATTTACATATGCAAGCCATCTTTCTTTCATTTCACTCAACATAACATCACCCCAAAACCTTATATAATATATTCATATTATGTCTTTACATTTTATCACAAGCAAATGTTTGCACCAACTTACAATTATAACTTCACAATATTAAAATACATTCATCAAATTATTTATAACAACAGCATTAAATATATTTTATAAAATTAAAAAAGAGAAATCACTATAAATTATTGGAATTCATCTCTTTTTTTTAACTTTAAATTCATTACGGCAATGGATGACAGTAAGCAAATAATTCCAAACACATTGATAAACCCAAGTTTCTCTTTAAATACCAGAACTCCTATGAATGTGGCAACAACCGTCTCAACTGAAGCAATTACAGGCACCTTGGAAAGCTCAAGGTTTTTATTCAGTCCTCCCATATAAAGCAGATATGAGCAGACCGTAGGTATAAGTCCGTACCCGAATGAGTAAATCCAGAATTTCATACCCGATACTGCCGACATTGATTCCCACGGAGCTGTAATAATTCCAAGCGTTACCCAGCCAAAGAAAAAGCTGTAGAAAACAACCGTAAAGGGGTGAATATTTCCGGATGTAATATTTCCTATGATTGTAACGAGACTATACAGAAAGGCTGCGGATAATCCAAAAAATATTCCGGCTGCAGATATTCTGAAATATGATAAATCACCGCCGGTAACCATCAGGAAACATCCGGCAATATTTAAAATAAGAGCAAAAACCTTTTGTACTCCTATTAATTCATTAAAGAATATTTTAGACATAAGACACACGAACACCGGAGCAGAGTATAAAAGTATGGATGCCGTAGCAACTCCAACACTGCCAATGCTGATATTGTAGCAGTAATTAAAAAGCGCCTGTGACAGCGTGCCTAACATCAGGCATTGAATCAGACCCTTTTTATCTATTTTAAATAATTTTAATCCGCCGCCCTTGAAAAGCATAACAGGTATTAAAATACAAAATCCCATAAACAATCTCATGAATGCCGTCAATGAAGGATCAGCACCTGCTCCGCTCAGCAGCTTTACAAACAGTCCGATTGTTCCCCACAAGGTTCCTGCAGCAAAAATCATCACATAACCTATAATTTCACCTGAATATAGCTGTCTTAACAGTTTCATAATCCTATTCATATTTTTATTGTGCCGGATGAAATAGTTCTCCGCCCCTTTCCAAAGCATAATGTGTAAATATTTTTCATATATGTATATTGTACATGGACTTGAAAAAACTGTCCAGTTAATTATTAATGCAAATGTTAAAGTTAAAAATATTTTAAACAATCTACACAATTTCTTCATAATTTTTCAGTATAATCACTTTAATAAAAAGCTAATATCCGATAAACAATTTATACCCCCCTAAAAAGTTAATCATAATACTAAGAAATAAGACCTGGCAACAGGTCTTATTTCTTGGGTAATAATTATATTTATCCAACCTTTTATAGCACTCATATATGGTTTAATCTCACCAACATGTCAATACAAGAAAAGCATAGATTCACTGACTGCTGTAGTCCGAAACCTGCGCTTTTTTTCCTTAACTAATATATCTTGATTCCGCATAATTGTTTAATTACTTAATTGAACAATAGTTAAAGAACGATTCATATAACCTAAAATAGGAAAATCTGTACTAATACTTGCTCCTACTTCATCTCCAGCCGTCAAGGGTGCTTGAACGGCAAACGTCGAGCTACTTCTGTTAGATATCTTAAAAAAAGTAGTAGTATCGCCAAAAATCGGCGAACCATTGACAGTAATAATGGCATTTAGATATGGCTGATCCGGATCTGAATCAGTAGTGGCTTCAGCGTTAATAGATATCGTTATTTGATAAATTCCGCTTTCTCCTACCACTAATTCATTGCCAGACAGACTAACTGTGATAGTATCTGATAAAGAGCCAACCACATTAAATGGTACAGATGTGAATGTTCCCCCGGGTGTCTCTACAGTGCTTCCTCTTAAAGACCCATAAGCCAAAACAACCTCTCCAGTTGGTCCGGTTGCTCCGGTTGGCCCAGTTGGTCCGGTTGGCCCAGTTGGTCCGGTTGGCCCAGTTGGTCCGGTTGGTCCGGTCACTCCTGTATCATCTGTTCCAATTATGGCCAAAGATGCTTTAACTGGGACAATCGTTGAATAATAAACCGTAGCACTGCTGTTATTACTCAATACTACGGTTACAGGGGCTGCTGCAACCTCTATAATACCAACTCCAACTACTTCACCCATTTTGATTGGCGAATTTCCTATTATTGCATCTCCTTGCGATGAAATCAGCGCAAATCCAGCACCGATGGTCGATATAGAGGATTGCGCGGCCACCCACCAGTCAAACTCATATCTGCCCGCCTCTTGTATTGTAATAACACCAGTAGTGTTGTCATAACTGATATTCCCATCTGACATCACAATTGAATCAAAGATGACGTTCTCATTAGATTCAACGGCGCCCGCTATTAAACGTTCAGCCTGTAATGATATACTCATAAGTATACCTCCTATTTCATAATAACTCCTATAAGTCATTTTATGTTGACAGGCTAAATCTGTGCATAATATCTGTACAAAGTGTTTGAGTTATGGAATTATTGTATCAACCTAAATGCCGGAGTTAGAATCAATCAAAACTCATTCAGTATATTTTTTCTTCTTTACTGATATATATATTTGAAATTGCTCTGCAGCCTTCCTGTAAACCTCTTTCGGATTACCGCTTTATTTCCTTCCTGAATCTTTTGATGTTATATCATGGTATTCATATATGATTAATCTGTCATATAATATTCATCCTCTTTATGTCAACAATTTTTTATTAAATAAAAATAAATTTAGTATTATTTATTGCCGCACAATATTCAGGTGGAATTATTGTAATTTTTTTAGTATACTTAGATTAATACATCAGACAAGAACTTACAGGAGGCATACATGGATTTGATTGTAAAACGATTTGAAGAATTATCTCTTGAGGAATTATACAAAATAATGCAGGTAAGAGCTGCGGTTTTCGTTGTAGAGCAAAATTGTGTATATCAGGATATGGACGATAAGGATCAGCATTCATATCACGTGTTTCTAAGGGATAAAACAGGAATCAGGGCTTATTTAAGAGTTATAGACAAGGGTGTGTCTTTTGATGAGGTATCCATTGGCAGAGTATTGACTATGGAAAGAGGACAAGGGTTGGGAAACAAAATTATTTCTGAGGGTATACGGGTTGCCAGGGAAAGAATGAATGCGGATAAAATAATAATAGAAGCTCAATCCTACGCAAAAGAATTTTATGAAAAGGTTGGATTTAAGCAAACATCCGGGGAATTTTCAGAGGATGGTATTCCGCATATTAAGATGACTTTAGAATAAATGCCAGAACTGTCAAAACTTCAGTACGAAGCAATAAAAAATCATCAACAGTAAAATAGTAAAATTTGCCATTGGTGATTTTTTATATTTTCATCCATTTCAGCTTTTCTGTATCTTGAGCCTGGATTTAAAAACAGCCGTACTGCTGCTTTCATTTATTCCTTCAACATACACTGTTCCTTCGTTGGCTTCATCAATACCTTTTTTAAGTATTATAGTATCTCCCGGCAATGCCTCATGGATATAATTTACTTCTACAGATTTTGTAAAATAATTCTTGTGTTCGTCCATATTGAAGCAATCCATGATATAGTCAAGATATCTGGAATTGTTAAGATGTTCATTCATATCTATATCACTGTATCCCACAGTCTTCCTGTAAACCTCTTTCAGACTGCCGCTTGCATTTATTCTTTCCAGTGAACAATCAATGGCTCTTTCTCTGTCGGCTTCCGGAAATTCCGGATTAATTACCTTACTCCTTTTTAACCGCCTGCTGTTGATGTCAATTATCACCCAATTTGTGACGGCTCTGACAATTACATCATTATTTTCGTCATACACAATGAAATCTCTTTCAAAATTTACCTTATCCGGCTGCAGGGGCCATGTTTCCACTAATATCTCCTCATTCCACACAGGATATCTTTCAATATCCACTCTGGCACTTGCAATTACCCATATCAGGTTATCCTTTTGCAATACGTCTCTCCCCTTGCCCAGCATTTCGGAATGTTCTGTTGCCAAATCCTGAAAATAAACAAACAAAGTGCTGAGCTTCAGCTTTTTGTTAAAGTCCACATCGCTGAGCTGTACAGTGTGCTTTTTTCTATGTATAGCTTCCAATTTCATCCTCCGTTCTATATATGTCATATATATTATATCACCATAAAAAAATATGTTCAACCTTTATAAAAAGGCTGATTTATATACAAAATTTAATAATCGTAAAATTCCAAAATAAAAATCATATGTAACAGAATTTTATCCTGACAACACATGATTTTCAGTTCATTTTATACCGGAAGCCTGCTTATTTGCTGACATATTTACGAAATTCTTCGTTAACGGCAGTCTTTAATTCATCCTTTATATATAGTTTACATTTTGAATACTTAGTGATTAATTCCAGCTCATTATATAAGTAATCCTGATATAATTGCTGTAATGGGAACAGTAATTATAATTCCTATACTTCCTGCCATAGAGCGTAAAATTTCCGTTGCCACTGCTTCGCTGTTGATAAAATGAATCAGTGAAACATCCTCGGTAATTATTATTAGCATCATATATATTGAACTTCCTATATAAGCCAGAATAAGTGTATTTGTCATTGTACCTATTGCATCTCTTCCAATATTCATACCTGCAGATATTAATTTAAAAGTATCCATATTGTGCGAATGTTCCTTCAATTCATTTATTGAGGACGATATGGACATGCTTACATCCATTACTGCTCCAAGAGAGCTGATTATCATTCCTGAAAAAAGCAAGCCCTGATAGCTGAATGAAGAATTTACAGGAAGATATTTCAATAAATAAAATTCATCATCTATGTTTCCCGTTATATGGGCCATATCACCTACCTTAACAGCAAGAACAGCCGCAATCATCAATCCGAATAATGTACCCAGTATTGCAGCTAAAGTTTTTTTATTAAACCCTCCTATCAAAATTAAGGTTAAGACTGTTACAATTGAACATATAAGCAATGTAGCATCCACCGGAGCATATCCTTTGATGATTAAAGGGAAAAGCACCTTTATAATTATCAGATATGAAAGAACCAGGGATATTACTGCTCTAAGTCCTTTGAAGCCTCCTATAATAAATAGCAGAAATACATATGCGGCAAACAGATAAAGCATGTACCTGTCTCTGCCAACATTAGTAACAGTAACGCTTTTCAATGCCTTATTCTCATCAATGGTAATGTTTAAAAACACTTCGTCATTTTCAGAAAGAGTGATACCATAAAAATTAAATACAGGATAAAACTCTGCTTTTAATTTGTGATTGATATAATCTCCCTCCATGATAACAAGTTCTAAAAGCTGCTGGTCCTTATTTTCACTTATTACTTTTGTTACCTTGGCGCGTACTTCTTTAAGCTTTATTTCATCAACTGATTTTTCTGTTGCCGAAAAGCCATTATACTGTAATGCAAATAATATAACCATAAAAATTAGAAGGTATTTTATCCACCTGTTAACATATTTTTTCATCAGTTCCTCCCCCAAAATAATAGAACCTGTATATATATATTTATATATCTGAAAAATATGTATGATTTTTGATATGAAACAAAAATATATAAAATCAGCGCAGCAGTCCGGCCGCTGCGCTGAAAAGCCTGTTCTCTCCGGGTCATATAAGAAGCATTTTATCTTATAAAAAGCCTGTTATAATTACGCATACTGGCATCTCGCCCTTCCTCTGTCAGCTTTATCAGACTGTGGGAAAATTTAATAAAGCCCTCTTGTTCCAACGAGCGGATAATTTTTAATGTAAATTCCGCTGTCCAATGCAGATGTGTCTGTATAGTATCAACTCCTGCCTCCGAGCTTTCCTCCGGACTGTTTTCATGATTAGATAGATGAAAAAGAAGAGTTGCTTTGGAAAATTCAAGCCTTTGGTTTCTGCGCCTGAATAAAGTGCTGATCAGTCCTCTGGACGGTGCGAAAATGAACGCAATCAGGAATATAAGGCCTGTCATAACTGCCATGCTTCCGGCAATTGAAACATCCAATACAGCTGCCGCCTGATAGCCAAGTATGCCGTTGATTGCTCCTACACACCCGCTCAGAATAAGCATAGTCTTAAGATTATCGGTCAGTAAGTAAGCCGTAATCGGAGGTCCGATCATAAAAGCTACAACAAGCACCGAACCTACAGCCTGAAATGCGCTTACTGTAGTAAGAGAAACCATCGTCATCAGTCCATAATGAATTAATGCCGGTGAGAACCCCAATATTGCAGCCAGTGTGGGATCAAAGGTGGCTATCTTGAGTTCTTTGAAAAAGATAATAATGACTGCCAGATTAAGCAACAGCATAACTCCTGTTGTATAAATTGCTTTTGCACCAATATCTATACCTCCCACAACCATGCGGTCAAAGGGTGCAAATGCCAATTCACCTAAAAGCACCGAATCAGTATCCAGATGTACTGAACCGGCATAGCGTGTAATCAATATAATAGCGATAGAGAAAAGCAAGGGAAAAACAACACCTATGGCTGCATCCTCCGCCAACAGCCTCGTACGGCTCAGCATCTCTGTCAGCCAGACGGTTACAACCCCCATAATTGATGCTCCCACAATCAGCAAAGGAGATGAAAGATCGTGAGTAACAAAAAAGACCAGCACTATTCCCAAAAGAATAGTATGAGTAATGGAATCCGACATCATGGACATTTTGCGCAGTACCAGAAAGGTTCCGGGAAGTGCACAGGCTATGGCCACTATAACCGATATAATCTGAATTTCAATTTGAGGGGACATCATCAGGCACACCTCCTTCAAGCTTGTAAATCATTCTGTTTTTTCTATGCTGGTATATTTTGTGCAGTATTCCCCGGCTTGGTGCAAACAATATGCTTATAATAACTATTATGCTGATGCACACTACTATGGCAGGACCGGTCGGAAGCTTCGGTACAAGCGAGCTTGCGGCAGTACCTGCTATGCCGGAAACGGCTCCGAATACTGCCGAAAGCACTACCATCACCCACAATCTGTCAGTCCACTGACGTGCAGCAACAGCAGGAGTAATAAGCATGGCGCTCATCAGGATAACACCCACCGTCTGCAATCCTATGATAATTGCCAGAACAATCATAAAGGACAGCAGCAAATTTAATTTTTTGGGTGAGAACCCAAGACTCTGAGCAAAATCAGAATCAAAAGTAAACAGCTTAAATTCTTTCCAGAACAACAGTACCAGTGTGAGCAGAACAACTCCGCAGACTGCCATAATATTAATATCACGGCGCAGCAAGGTGGATGCCTGGCCGAAGATGAAGCTTTTCAGCCCTGCCTGATTGGAATTGGGAACCTTCTGTACGTAGGTAAGCAGTACCAGACCCAGTCCGAAAAACACGGACATTATCAATGCCAGTGCACTGTCAAATTTTATATTTGTATGCCGAACAATTCCAATTATGAACAAAGTTGCTAACACACCTGAAATCAGTGCTCCCAAAAGTAAAACCTCCGTGTTCTTGCTGCCAAGTAAAATAAAAGCCATTACTACTCCGGGAAGAGCCGAGTGAGAGACACCATCTCCTAAAAGACTTTGCTTTCGCAGAACTGCAAAGCTTCCCAAAACTCCGCTTATCACACCCAGAAGAGCTGAGCCCAAAGCCACTGTTTGAAAGGTATAGTCAGAAAATAAAGAAATTACATCATTCATATTACACTACCCCCTAATAATGCACCGGAGCTGTTATATGTCTTTTTCAGATTTTCCTCATTGAATACTTCCTTAACCGGGCCACTGGCAATTATTCGCAGATTGATCAGTGTAACGTAGTCGAAATAATCAGGAACTGTCTGAAGATCGTGGTGAACTACTACCACAGTCTTTCCCTGTTTCTTCATATCCTTCAGAAGCATTACAATAGCCTTTTCCGTTTGAGCATCAACTCCTTTAAAGGGTTCATCCATAAAATAAACCTCTGCTTCCTGAGCCAGAGCGCGGGCAAGAAATACCCGCTGCTGCTGACCTCCTGAGAGCTGACTGATTTGCCGATTAGAATAATCCTGCATTCCCACCTTAGACAGCATTTGCTGTGTAAGCTCTATATCTGATTTTCCGGGTCGGCGAATCCAGCCCAGCTTTCCATAAGAACCCATAAGAACTACATCCTGCACGGTTGCCGGAAAATCCCAATCTACACTTCCGCTCTGAGGCACATATCCGATTTGTTTTTTCAGAACATGTATATCATTTCCATTTGTAAAACGGACTGTTCCGGTGACAGGCTTCAAAAGACCCAGCATCGCTTTGATTAAGGTGGTTTTACCTGCTCCATTCGGACCGACAACCGCCATTAATTGTCCTCTTGGTATTTTTAAATCCACATCCCAGAGGACAGGCCTGGCATTATAGGCTACGGTTAAATCTTCTACCTCAACTACATAGCTTTGTCGACTTTCCATTTAAATCCCTCCGTTATTTTAAAGCATCCACAATAGTGTCAATATTGGATTTGACTGTCAGGATGTACGTACCTGCTCCTGACTCCTCATCTCCCAGGGAGTCAGAATAAAGCTCTCCTCCTATAACAACTTCAAAACCCTTTGCCCTTACCGCAGCCTGCAGTGCTTCTATAGTCCTAGGAGGTACTGAAGATTCCACAAATATGGCTTTTATCCGACGATTTACAATGAAATCGGCCAAACTGCTTACGTCTGATGTTCCGGCTTCCGCATCAGTACTTATACCCTGCAGGCCTCTAACCTCAAAGCCATATGCCTTACCGAAATATTGGAACGCATCGTGGGCTGTTACAAGAACTCTCTGTGATTCCGGAAGTTCTTCAGCTCTGTTGCGGATGTATATATCTGCTTCATCCAATTTTTTAAGGTAAGATTCCAGATTAGCCTCATATTCTGTTTTGCCGTCAGGATCAGCTTTGGATAACCCCTCTGCAACGATTTTTGCCGCTTCCTTCCATAAAGAAACATCAAACCAGATATGAGGGTCATAGACAGATGAATTATCTTCTGAAGTTAAAAGAACGGATTTATCCAGGCCGTTTTCAATACAAATTACAGCCGTTCCCTGACCGGAAAGTTCCTCAAATATTTCACCCATCTTTCCCTCAAGATGCAGGCCGTTATATACTACCACATCAGCTTTTCTCATCAGGGAGACATCACCTGCACTTGCCTGATACAGATGTGGATCCACTCCGGGAACCATAAGCCCTTCGACAACAGTTCGTTCCCCGCCGATAATTGCCGATAAATCTGCAAGCATGGTAGTAGTGGCAACAACATTTAATTTATCTTCTGCAGGATCTTTTTTTGACGCAGTATTCGAGCATCCTGCAAGCAATAAAGACAAGCACAGTATTGCGCTCAAAAATACCTTAATTTTGTGATTCATAAGAAACCTCCTCAATACATTTAATTATTATTTTCTGTCTCATCCACAAAGATTTGACAGGCAGCCTTATAACTGATTTGAACACGATTATCTTCCAATTCAAGGGTAATAGGTCCTTCGTATGCTGCAACATCAATAATACGTACAGAGTCTCCGATTTTGATTCCCAATTCCTGCAGATAGTCCAGCAATTCCTTTTCTTCTGTTACAAGTCGTATATGAGAAGTCACACCGACAGGCAGCAAATCCAATGTCTGCAGGGGAATCGGGATAATTTGTCCGTCAGGCTGAGGAATAGCATTGCCGTGAGGGCAATATGCAGGATAATTCAAAAATATATCCAGGCGTTCTACCAGTCGCGGAGGTGTAATATGTTCCAATAACTCAGCATCTTCATGCGCCTCACTCCATGAATATCCAAGATGACGCATCAAAAATACCTCCCAAAGACGGTGTCCTCTGACCAGAGAAATGGCTGCACGTATACCCTTCGATGTAAGCCTTGAACCTTTATATGGTTCATAATAAATGAGTCCCTCACGTTTCAGCTTTCCAAGCATTTCTGTAACAGAAGCAGGAGCAATTTTAAGTGACTCTGCAATTAGTTTGTTGCTTACCAATTCTTCAGCTCCTCCAAGTTTATAAATAATCTTTAAATAATCTTCTTTATTTTGAGTCATTTTTTTCTCCTTCTCATACAACATATTCATTCTGTAAATATTTTAAAAATCATTCCAAATAAAAGGATAAGGGCGATAACAATTAAAACAGGTATTTTACGGCGAAATAACCGCTTTATATAATCATCCATAACTTTTCTCCATATACAGCTCTCATATTTTAGGTATACCTAAATTTAATTATATTATATGCCTAAATAATATATAGTGCAACTTAATTTTTATAAAAGATAAAAATATTTTGGAAAGCTCCTCTTTACCTTATGTGGAGTGTCTGATGTGATCTTATAAAGGCACCATGTTGACAAATTGGATTTAGAATGTTATCCTGATATTTGAGGAACCAACAAATATAACTTTGCTTTACGGGTGGTTTATATGAATTATGAGAAAGAATTACACGACCTGTTTTTAATGCAGCAGACATATGCTACTATGTTTTCCCTTACAAATAAGTTGCAGATTACAGGGGATAGCTGCCTGAACGGAATGACGATCAGACAATACATGACTGTTGTAGCTATTTTACATTTAACAGAAGATGAAACGACCATAAACAATATTGCTCATAAACTGGGAACAAGTAAGCAGAATGCTAATCGTATGGTATCCAGTATTGAAAGATTGGGATATATTTCTTCTTTTCAAAGTGAAAAGGATAAACGGGCTACAAATATTCGACTTACAGAAGCTGGGGAAAAAAAGATGGTAGAGTGTTCAGAACAAATCATAAATTTTATGGCTGATGTGTTTCATGCTTTTAATACCTCCGAGTTAGAAACATTATGGGAACTGCTTAAAAAACTATATTGCTTTGACGGTGAAAAACAAGATGGGTTTGAGGAAGAAGGCTTAAGGTTTACTGATATAGCAAAAGACAAGGAACAAACACTCTTAGAAAAGTTTTCTCAAAAAAGAAGTAATAAATAAGAAATCCCGCTACTGCTGATATTCTTCCCTCAAACAGGACAATGAAAAAACCTGCCTGGAGATAGCATATCATCCATGAGTAGCGGGACTTTTTATAATTATTTTAGACACCATGTTGACTTATCACATAAGATGTGCTATATTGTTTAAAAGACACTATGTTGTCTTTTGAAAGGAGAACACTGTATGAATGAAATAATTATTGTTCAAAATCTTAACAAAAGCTATCAGAATACTAAGGCGGTGGATAATTTAAGTTTTACTGTATCAAGAGGTGAAATTGTCGGTTTACTCGGGCCGAATGGGGCGGGAAAGAGTACAACCATCAATATTCTCTCCACCGTACTAAAGCCTGATACCGGTAAGGTCGTGATAGCAGGACACAATTTACAAGGCGGGAAAAAACAAATCAAAAAACTGCTTGGTATCGTACCTCAAGACCTTGCTATTTATGAAGAAATAAGTGCGGAGAAAAATGTTCGTTTCTTTGCAAGTCTTTATGGAGCTTCTTCTTCACATTTGAATGAGCAGGTAAATACGGCACTAAAAACGGTTGGTTTGTATGAAAGGCGCACGGATAAGCCAAAGACTTTTTCTGGCGGTATGAAACGTCGGCTAAATATTGCGTGCGCTATTGCCCACAATCCGGCCATTATCATCATGGATGAACCAACAGTAGGTATAGACCCACAATCCCGGAATCATATTCTTGAGTCTATTTTATCATTACGCCAAAAGGGAGCCACGATTATATATTCTACTCATTACATGGAGGAAGCGGAAGCCATTGCCGACCGCATTCTGATACTGAATGATGGAACAGTAATTGCTTCCGGCACAAAAAAAGAACTCTGTAAGCACTGTGAAAATCAGATTACTTATTCTTTTCAAGTTGATACGACTGAAAATATTACGGAATCTGACTTTTCTAAAATATCCAATATTCAGGAAATAGAAATTTGGGAAAATGAAGTCAGACTTGTACTCGAAAATGCAGAGGATACTCTAAATGATATCATAGGTATACTTATCTCCACTGGGTGTAATGTACGAAACATGACCAGTGAGGAGGCATCTTTGGAAACCGTCTTTTTAGATCTGACCGGCAAAAGACTGAGGGATTAGGAGGATACAATATGAATTTCTTTAAAATAGTAAAACAGGATTTTATAAATATTTTACACAATCCTGCTCTCATTATTTCCAATACTGCTCTGCCGCTCATTTTGACTGGTGTATTAGGCTTTGTAACAAAATCAAACTTTGGAACACAGCTGATATCTTCCTATGACTATTATGGTGTCAATATGTTAATTTTAACTGTTGCGCTAGTTGCAATCACTGCAAGTAATGCTTTTATGGAGGAAAAAGTAATTCGTGGGAATGTTCGTATCACCTATGCCCCCGTTTCCAAAACGGAAATTTATCTTTCAAAAGTTATTTCAGCTTATCTTTTTGTTACAATATGCTATGGAGTTCTGGTTCCTTTCTGCCAATATGTATTGGGGCTGGATATGGGCGGTCATCGTTTTATCTGGTTTGTATTACTATTAAACATACTTTCATTCTTTGAGTGCTGTTTCGGGATAATGTTTTGTTCAATTTTCCATAGTGAAGAACAAGCAAACTCAATTATGCAAATCCCAATTTTTCTTTCTATATTTTTAGGTGGTGTACTGTTTCATGTCAATCGTTTTGGTATTGTTTTTAACTATATTTCAAATTTTTCACCTATTAAATGGATTGCCATTTGCAGTTATCAAATTATTTATGACGCTGATTTTCATTTACTACTTGCTGTTATTTCAGGTTTAATCACCTTATCACTGTTTTGCTTATTTGTTTGTCAACTGCTGTTTAATCCGGAGGAATATGTATGATAACATTGCTGAAAAATAAATTTGATCGAATTTTTCAAAAAAAAGCCATTGTCTTTATTGCCGTGGTACTATTGCCGCTCATGGTGATTATCTCCATTTTTATTTCAAGAGGCTCTGGCATTAAAGAAACCATTGGTTATGTGGAAACTGAAATAAATGCTCTCCCAATGTGTGAACAATTCACCGTTGTTTCTATAGCCAAAACGCCTAACCTTTCTAAAATGGTTGATGGTACTTACGCAGCTATTGTGTCAAAAGACAGGGAGGGTAATTATACCGTCAAATCATTGAAAAGCAACACGGACATTAGTGCAATCAAAACACTGTTTGTTACAGGAGAACTTCCCGCGGACTATAAGGGCGAAGATGTAAAGCGAGATGAACGTGGTATCGGAACAAATATACTTGGATTTATTGTCATGCTTGTAATAATACAGAGCGTCGCAATCACCGGACTTTACCCGGAAGACAGAAGTTTAGGAATGTTTCAGCGCATAATGGCAACTACAGCAAATACAGGTTCTTATCTGCTATCGCAGCTTCTGTTTACATTTGTAAGTGTTTATGTACCGACATATACCGCTATATTGCTGGCAAAGCTCTGTTTTAGATTAGACCTTGGATATTCTCTTGGTATGCTGGCATTTCTTTTGATGATATTGATATTGTTTTCAACCGCTTTTGCCCTTTTCATATCTACGGTGTTGAATAGAAATGTCAGTTTGGTAACCAGCGGAATAAGCATTGTCACCTGTATTCTGGCAGGTTGTTTTGTCCCGCTGTCTTCAACAGAAAATAAAATCCTCACAACAATAGGGAGTATTTTACCTCAAAGCGCTTATATAGATATGGTTCACGGTATAGAGTTTGGCGGGAATTTTGCTGATTACCGCGGGAAATTACTTTATATCCTCATTTGTACGGGATTGTTCTTCATAATTGCCATCATGCTGATTAAAACAAAAGCATCAAAGGGAGTATATTAAATGTACACTGACAAAGCCATCATTTTTTATACATGGAGTGCTATGTTCTTCTCTTCCCTCAGTAGTTTAAGAATGTATAAAGCATATACAGAGATTTTTTCTAATGAAGAAGCCGACAAAGTATTTTATATTTCTTGCTTTAAAGAATAATATCAAAATATATGGAGCGGTGTGCTTATGTGAAAACCCTGCCGTATACAGGGTTTTTACTTTTTTTGCCCACTTATGGCAACTAACATCAACATTGCAAATGCAATCATTTCCCCATGCGGTCCTCCAGACTTTTTCTTACTCTCAACTGTCAAAGACAGGAATATAGTGCAACTTAATCTTTATAAAAAATAAAAATATTTTGGAAAACTTCTCTTTACCTTATATTTTTTATCTGAGTCACCAGATAACCGCTTTGATGCACCGCCCGGCTCAGATTGTCATCGTCCAATGCCTGCTTTCCACGTACAACAGCAGTCCGTTTTCCCAAGTCCACCTGTGCCCAAACGCCCTGGATGCTGTTGAGGGAGTTCTCAACACGCAGAGCGCACCTGGCACAGGTCATTCCGCTGATACTCAGCTCTGCAGCATAGGGATAATGGCTGATGTCCCGATCCGCAACACGAACCTTTTTGACAGGTGGCTCTCCAGTGGTGCAGCAGCTGTCTCCCCGGAGCAGCCTGCGTACATAGCCGTAAATTGCCAGCACTGACAGAATAATAAGGATAACGATAGTAATGTATGTACTCATAATAACCCTCCTTTATTTTCTATTTTTTTGTGCAATCATGGAGAAGTTTTCTCCCACATGGCCGGCCCTTGCAATGTATCCTCTCCGCAGCCGCTGCAGCTTCCACAGGTACCGGAGCAATTCTTGCATAGGGACTGGGGATTTATTTTCCGCAAAATCCCTATCCGCTCTAAATATTCTATTTGAGCCATGACAGCCTCCTGACTGACCCCCAGCCTCTCTGACAATTCCTTCTGTGAAAATGCCCGGCCTTCATCTAATAAGTAAATCAATTCGGTAAGCATGCAATACCTTCTTTCCACATCAGAAAATCAACAGTCCCACATGATAGGCCAAAAATGCCAACACCAACGACATACTCATATAGTACAGTGCAATGCGCACCGTCCATTTGAGAGATCGGGTCTCCTGATAAGTAGAGCTGAGGGCCACAAGACAAGGCACGTTAAAAGTGACTGCAAAGATAAACGCAAGTGCTTGAGCCTGGTTAATTGAAGATGCCAGCACTTCGCTGAGGTTGGCTGCCGTACCGGCTCCGCCCACAGTGGAACCAAATAAACTGCCGCCGCCCACATATAATGTTGACAGCACACCCAATGCTGCCTCCTTGCTGATAGCCGAGGAAACAAACGCGAGAAAAGTCTGCCATGTGAGCCCAAAAACATTTGTCACCGGCTCAATGAAACGTCCGATGTGATAGAGTATTGTCGTTTCCGGTTTACCTGTGCTTGTATAGGTCAGCAGCCAGAAAACAAGGGATACGACAAAGATTACCTTCATGGCTCGCTTCAGAATATCTCCGGTACGAACAAACACTGAACGAAACAACGCTCCCCATTTAGGTTTATGATAAGGCGGAAGCTCCATAATAAGACCGGTTCTATCTTCCTCCCTGAGCAGCCTTGGCCCAAATATTTTAGCTGTTACAAACATGTGCAGTGAGGCCACCAGAAAAACAGATATAATTACCAGAGGACCTCCCCAACCAAAGTACAGACTGGACAGGTATGGCACAATGGTCCAGGTGGCGGCGCAGGGCACAACCCAGGCCAAAGCAATGGTGAGTACCTTTTGACCCCAGCTGTCTATAACACGTGCACCGGCTGCTCCTCCGATGGTACATCCAAAGCTTACCAGAAATGGCATAACTGATTTACCTTGCAACCCAAGCTTTGACATTGTACCATCAAATACATATGACACTCGTGCCATATATCCCACTTCTTCAATAAGACCAAATACAAGATTAATACCAAATACAAATCCAATCATGGAAACTGCAAAGGACACGGTGAGCAGTGCCACATTAACAATGAGACCGATGAGCATTTGCGGCACACCCATGGACGTAAGTCCCGCTGTAATAGGTCCGCCCAGCATGGTGACCGAGGATCCCAGCATCATGATTGGGGCGGCCGGAATGAATGAGGCAATCAATCCTCCTAACAGTATGACAATGGCAAAAAGCTTTCCCCATCGCTTACTTGTAGCAATTTTATCAAACCTGGACAAGGTTGTACTTTGCTTTTTCCCGGTGACAGCACCTTGAAGTGTTTCATCAATCCATCTGAATTTGCAATCACCTGAGAGAAGCGCTCCATTTTTCACCTCGGCAATGATGCTGTCCATGGCATTACGCTGCTCAGCAGATAAAGCTTCCCTTATCTTTGCTATAACAGCGGTGTCTCCCTCCAGAATTTTTGCAGCAAGCCACATTGGGGAATAGCCCTGGATTCCTCCGACAGGCATCAGATCATAGAGCCTGCGGTAATATCCGTTCTCCAAAGTCTGATACTTTGCCTCAAGACTTTCTGTATCCAGGGAGACTCTTTGCTCCAGCGCCCGGTCAATAGCCGCGTAAAAGTCATCATACCCCTTACGGTCAGCGGCGACAAAAGGTACTACCGGAATTCCCAGTCTCTTTTCTATTTTTGATGCATCAATTTCCTTACCTTGATCCTCGGCTATATCCATGAGATTCAAAAGCAAAATTGCAGGACAATTCATGCCTGCATAATCAGCCAGCATATACATGCTGCGCTCCAGCTGTGATGCGTCAACTAAAATGCATACCACATCAGCCTTACCTCCGGCTATGTAGTCCCGGGTGATGATTTCTTCGTCTGAATTGGCCGAAAGGCTGTAGCTCCCAGGCAGATCTGTCACAATATACCTTTTGTCGTTCCTTATGTAATGTCCTTCCTTTTTCTCTACCGTCTTGCCCGGCCAGTTTCCCACATGCTGACGTGCTCCGGTAAGTGCATTGAACAAGGTAGATTTTCCCGAGTTGGGCTGTCCAAGCAATGCAATCACAGGAGTCCTTGATGCTGCAATTGTACTCATGCTACTACCTCCACCAATATATTGCTGCTCTCATCACGATTAAGAGCTATTACGCTGTCACGTCCGTACAATAAAATAGGCATTTTATTTTCGTTGCTCAGGATTTCGATCGGGCTTCCTACTGTCAGACCAATGGAGATAATTCGAGTGATAAATCGAGTATCCCCTTCCATACCGGCAATTGTACCACGTTGACCTGTCTGTAACTCATTCAGTTTTCTCATATAAGACACACCTCTCCTTATAATTTTAGTTAGTTTACACTAACCTAATATTAAAAAATAATAGGATTTTCATCCCTTACTTTTTCATTTGACAATGTTATTTTAAAACTTTGTTATACATTTGTCAACAGCATTTTCCAATTAATAAATGTTAGACAGCCGGTATAGCTTGTTGCTTTATATAAAGCTCTGAAACATACTAAACGCACTGCTTATTTTTTGTGCTTAATTTCAGAGCATTATCGGATATCCATGAATAGCCTTTTCAATATTACAGCAAATGGCTGCTAATCATAAATGGTTTTACATTTTTTTCTCTATAATCCGTAATATGAAATCAAATCAAGCGTATGCTGCATTGCGTCATCGTTTACCCAAATATCCGGTAAAAATCCGGTTTCTTCGGTAAAAACTGTATTATCATAATAAAAGCCTAATCCGGAGCCACACTGTATGTTAATTCTTGATTTGGGAAGTACAGCTTTAATAGAGCTATCGCTCATCAAGCCTCCGCCGCTGTTGGTTCCGACAAAAATTACGTTATCCTTATTACGCAGAGCTGCAATAAGCCATTCGCAGGCAGAAAATGTATAATTGTCAACAAGAACAAATAATAAATTGCTGTTTTCGCTGCGCACAAAAGCCGATGCTTTTTTTATTTCCCAGCCATTGCTGCCAGAACGGTAGTTATTCAGTAACTGTTCTGTTTCCTGAACTGAAAAATATTTCCCAAGATTTTTGTATTTCAGATAATCCGCAGCCCTGCTTATTCGATACGCATACATATTGCCTGCGGCATATTCTGACAGCATCGGATCATATATATCCAGCCAGTCTGTAACATATTTAGACATTCCTCCGCAGTTTCCGCGCATGTCCAAAACTGAAATCTTGCTATTTTTCACAGTCTCTGCAGATTTGACAAACCTTCTGCCATCCTGTTCATACATAAATGAACGTAAAGAAATAACGGGAATACCATTTACTTCATAATAGGAATAGTATGTATCATTGTTTGTATGATTTTCGAATTTTGGAGGAACCAATACCAGTTTTTCGGTTCTGTCATCAAATACAACCTCTGTCATTTCTCTTATATCCGTAGAAAGCATGCCTATCTTACAGACAAGCATCCCTTTATCATTTATGGAACGCTTCATATACTTTTCAATCTCACGGCTGCCATCTATCATGGATACATAACTTCTCTTTCCATCTTCCTCAGCATAATATCCCTTTTCATCCTTAAGAAATACAGTTTCTTCGTCAGAATAATATACTGCTTTTTCTAAAACAGGCTCATTGTCAATCCGAAAATGACCATCCTTTACAAAGCTGAGATTTCTTTTAAGTGATTCACACAAAATGCCGACGGATAACTTCTCTCCCGCAGCCTTGCAATCTGAGAGCACATTCTCTCTTGCTCTTTCAAATGTCTCATCTCCTCCGAAATAGAAGTACGGTCCATAGCAATTTTTTAAGACTCTGAATATAAGGTCTGCATCATACTCTGCTTCTTCGTATGTGAGACGGCTTGTACTTCCCTTAAACTTACTATATTCAGTCATGCTTTCAAGTTCTTCGGCAGTAAAACCTGCTTCGAATGCTTTTACATCCGGCGTGCAGCTCTTAATATCAATGTCAGATACACGCATGGATTCAAGTTCATGCTGTTCATTAATCACTTTCACCTCACTATAAAAGCCATCCTGACTATAGCCATATGCAGGAACAACCAACATTAATAAACTTGTCAAAGCACACAATACCTTTGTCATTATTATATACTACCTTTCATCACAAAATTTTTTCCCTTATACAAGGTTTATTTATTTTTATGGTCTTTATAGATAATAACATAATATTACATTAAATTCCAGTATATTTATATTTTAGCATAAATGAAGATGACAGCAAAACGCTGGCGAAGGTGTGAAGAAATTCACATAAGTGCAATCCTTATGATTGCCGGAATATTCATAATGGAAATTGATTTTAAAACATTTATACCAATAAAACAGCGTTATAGGGAAATTGACAACCAACAAATCTTTTAAAATTTTATCTTTCGTATATACTACTTTTTTGATTTGCAACAATTTTTAAATTAAGCAATAAATAAAAGCTGTAGAGTACAGCTTTTATTTATTGCTTAAAAAAACTCTTTCTTATTAGTAAAAACATTGAATGCTATACTGAATAAATTTGTTATTATTTTGTCTTTCATATATATACCATTCTTTTTTCAATTTACAACAATATTTTCAAAAGCTGTATAATGATTCAGCTTTTATTTTTATATAATTATTAGATGCTATATTTGCAATGATCCTTTGTCTAATCTATATTTTATTAGTTTTATTCTACACTATACGTAAATTTTTCCTTCCTGTTTGAATATTTCATTTTTTTGATTCAACTAAATCCGAAAGCACAATACATACATCTCGGAGAAATAGTGCGATTGAAGCTCTATCTGTTTTTCTATTCTTTGCTTATTGTAAAATCAATAAATATTACCATCATTTATTTCAAGAACGCGATCACAGCATTCTGAAACAAACCTACTATGTGTTGCTATTATAATCGAATTGCCCATATTTTTTAGCTGTTTAAATATATTCATAATACCTTTTTCATTCTCACTATCCAGTGAACCGGTAGGTTCATCTGCAAGTATTAAACTTGGCTTTTTTATCAAAGCTCGTGCAATTGCAACCCTCTGGCACTCCCCACCGGATAATTGAAAAATCCTTTTTTCTAAGCAATTTTCAATGTCAAGATTTTTACTTATTTCATCAACCTTCTTTTTAATTTCTTCCCTATCTGCTTTCCTGTATTTTAATGGTAATGCAATATTTTCATAAGCCGTCATTGAACTCAAAAGTGCATAGTTTTGTACAATAATACCTATATATTTTTCACGAAACTCATCTCTTTTTTTTATAGAATATTCAGATACATCATTTGAATCAAAAAAATATTTGCCGCTTGTTGGCTGAGATAATCCGGATAAAATGTTTATAAGAGTAGTTTTTCCTGATCCGCTCCTTCCCATTAAAGCTACCATCTCACCACCATTTATAGTACAATTAATAGATTTTAAAATGCTTATTTCATATTTATCTTTATAGTAGGATTTACTTATATTTTCTAATTTAATCATTTTCTTCTCCTTCTGTAAACTTTTCTATTGTTACATTATAAAAATATTTGTGTATTATAATAAGTGATAGTGAAAGTACGACTATAAAAATTGACAAAATAAATAATAATGACAACAAAAGTATTTCATGCATTAAAATATTAAGAACTGCAATTGATAATATAAGCGATGCTGATAAGGGTACTAATATTTCAGAAATAATTATTTTTTTAATATCAATGATTCCATATCCACAAAGCAAATATACCTTATAGAAATACATATTTAGTCTGATTTTATACACAATATAAATAAATATTGTAATAATGCTAAATATGAGGGTTAGTACAAACATAAAAAGTAATGTTTTTGCATTTTCATACACTAAAAATTTAAGGGCATTAGTTTGAAGCATTGAATATTTCAGTATTGAAATATCAAAAATATTATATTCTAATCTGAGGCTTTCCAACTCCATCAAAAAATCTTTAATTGTATAATTGTTCATCAATTTTATTGTTCCATTGATTTTTTGCAAATATGAAAATCCCTGATACATCAATTCGCTGTTGCTTAATGGATCTCTATCAACATCAATGTTTAGTGATGGACTTAATATATAACGATCTAAAAATACCATCTCATCATTAATTATAATATTTGTATCCTTATTTAGAAAACCAACGACTTCATATATGCATTTTAAATCTTTAAGTAATTTCCCCTCAATTAGCTCTCCTGTTTTATAGTATTTAAGATAATCATAACCTAAGATTACTGGGATTCTATTATAATCTTTTAAGATAAAGTCATCTTCTTTAAATGCCCTTCCCTCTATAATTTTATTACCTATATTAATAGCTTTCATTGTATTAAAATTTATAAGGATTTGTTTCACACTACTATATTCAAGAGAATCTAACTTAATGTTTGGATTAGTTTGATTTTCCTCATAATTATATAAAAAAGTTGGGTCTCCTTTAAAACTTGCTAAACTGGTCGGTTGTATAATGCCTTCATAAAAAATGTAATTATTACTGGCACTTAATTCGCTGTGAAACTTCTTCAAATCTACAACACTGTCATAATCTTTTATTAAACTTGATGTATTGGCAAAATCCACTAATCTGTATTGTTTATCACTTACCTGTTCAAATGAACTATCAGAATAATCATAAATATCAACTATATTTACAAATAAAATTTCCAGGCTTAAAAATATAATAACTAAATAAATAATCATACACAAAAAAATTCTAGGATTTCTTTTTATGCTATTTTTTAATTCCTCAATAATCATTTTTCTTCACCTGCACAAGTCAATTTTCTATATTCCAAATTAAACAAAATATATGAAAATAAAATATAAATACTACAACTTATAAAAGATATTTTTATAATTTCAGCAATTAAAATATTGTCTGAAAAGTATTTCCTGAAAAACAGTGTAAATGCCAACCCTTCACCCAAAACTAATGAAATAGCATAAATAAAAAATTCGTTTAATAAAATATTTTTATAAGTGAATGTATCTCTAAATCCCATAATATTAAATGTCTTAATATATTTAATATAATACTTACTTTTCAACAAAATTAAGAATAAAACAGTTACTATCAAGCATAAATAAATACAGCTTATAACCATTATGTATATATTTGAAGAGCCCCATATTCTTGAGATTCCTGTATTTGGTATTTCTATTCTTGTAAAATGATCAGATAGGTTCCGTTTATTTAATTCTTCATTTATTTTTTCTGTTTTGCCACCAAAAGCAATATTTGTTTTTGATGGAGCATAACTATATATATTTGTTAGATTGAAAAGAACAAAATAATCTAATCTGCTTTCAGCATCAATACCCAATATTCCAATTACTTCATATTCTTTGTTATTCAAATTATAAAATTTTTTATTATCTCTAATGTAGATAAATTGCTGTAATCCCTTTCCTATAACAACGTAATTATTTTCTGCTTGAAAGTCGTTATAATTAAAAAATCGTCCTTCTATCGTAGGTAATTTGTAGTTATATTTTGATGAAAAGTAAATCCCCCTCATATTTCGAGCGACTTCCTTTGAAATAAGGGTATTGTCACAAATAGAAATTAAATCTTGTAAATCTACATGATTTAATTGCACAAAATGAGAAGTATCATTACCGTATAAATTATTACTGACAACTTCATAAATTGTTGCTTTATATAAATTGTGAGATAAAATCAAAATAAAAAATCCCGATAAAAGTATGGTTATAGAAATAAATATATTCTTTTTAAATACTTGCTTTAGCATCATACAATACACTCCATGAATTAATATATTTTAGAGATAAATAATAATAGCGGTGAGGTTTTACAGCAATACTTATCAAACTCAACACCGCCGTTATTATTAGGTTAAGAATAAACTATTTATTGTTTATTCTATCCCCCAAGCTGATCTCATGCTAAAATCCCAATCTAATAGATAAAGCTTGTCCTTTGGAGTTCTTGCTGTAGAGATTCCTGAATCAATCTGTACTTGATTGCTATCTTCAAGTACTTTACCTGTTAATGTTTTAATAATTTGTGCTCTTGTATAATGCCAACCAGCATAGTCAGTTTGGGCACAAGCATACCATGCACTTGATCCAGCGTTAGGAGATATTTTCGCTCCCCTATGCCTTAGAGTTCCATAAGGTAAATCAGTTGTCTTAAGCCATGTCGCATTAGCTAACTGATCATCTTCAGCAGAAAATAACATAGGCTTATCTCTCCATGTATACTCATGTACAATATGTCCATTTTCCTCAATGATATTTTCTTCTACTACAACCTGAGGAATAGAATTATCAAATTCGTCATTGAAATCTGCTGCAAACACAGTCACACTTGATGCAAATATCAAACTAAAACTTAACAGAACCATAAATATTTTTCGCATAAATTCCACCTCCTTCCCACTCTAAATTTTGCACTCCTTTATGTAATCGTTTTTTGTAATAGAGTATTATAAACTCCATTCACTCTTACCGGAGATACCTTTTTACATTAATATAGTTTTTTATTTACATAAAAAGCTCCTCTAGTTATTATTTAAATATATTTGATAAAATACAATATTATAGAATCTAATGCGTTCAATTTGACCCGGCACATTCTATTTTCCACTGAGTCAAACTTGTCCATTTTTTGAAAACATATCTTTTTGAATACATTTCTCAATAATTTAAATTGAAGAAGAACTTTTTGTTATACTATTTATATAATGTGGATTTAGGGTATATCAATTTATCGAAATAGATAAAGAAATATCAATATTACTCCAAGTTGTGAACTTATATACTACTTTTACCATCGTATGTTAAATTGTACTTCTCCATTGCGTATGTTTTATCAGTTATTTCACGCCTTGGTATAATATAGTAATAGTAAAGATGCTACACTAAATAAATTCTTATAAATTTTGTCTCTCATATATATAGACCATTCTTTTTTAAAATTTGCAACAATATTTTCAAAAAAAATAAAAGCTTGTTCAGCTTTTATTTTTTATATCATTTTATTAGATGTTATATTTGCAACAATCCCATTATCTCATCTATATTTTATTAGTGCTTTATTTTACTCTATATAAATTTTTCTTCTTGTTTCTATAGTAGATTAGCTTTTATTTAAAAATGATTTCAATATAAATTTCACCACTCTCTACTTCTGACAAAATTCTTCGATTTCTCTTTGGTTGGCATATATATGACTTTCTTTTCACCAGAAGGCACCACTGAGAGCATCTCTTTCATTATGTCTTTTACATCATTTCCATCCTATAATGGATACTGTTTTAAATATTCCTTGGTCATTTCTCTTAGTGCTTTTTTCTCTAGTGTTTCATTTCTTCTTCCCATAATTGAAAAACCTCCAAGCTGAGTATTTTTATTTTACATCAGTTTAGAGGTTTACACAATCTTTGAATCAGACCCACGATAATTTTAAAATTCTACACTAATAGAATTCTATTTTGTGTATTATTTCTGCATTCTAATTCGACATCTTTATGGATATACCAATATTAATATTTAAAATTGTAAATTTTTATAATAATAATTCATAAAATAAATCTTCTTGTTTAGTTTCTTCAAACCATTTCATGCCTTTATATTGGAAACCTAATTTTTCTAATATTTTTCGTGAAATATCATGAGTTGGATCTACGGAAGCTATAATTTTATTAATATTCAGATTCTCCTTAGCATATTTTATACATGCTCTAGATGCCTCTGTAGCATATCCTTTACCCCAATATGCTTTGGCAAAATGATAAATTAGTTCTATTACATTATTATTCTCTGTATAATTGTAACCGCAAGCACCTATTACTTCATTATTTTCTTGTAACACGACTGCAAATGCTGAAAAACCTCTTTCATTTTGTGATTTCCTATAATTTTTTATTGCAGATGCTATCTGACTCCTATGCCCAGAAGAACCCCCACAATACTTCATAACTTCATTGTTTCCCCAAAAACTCATAACTGCATCAATATCCTCAACTTCTAATATCCTGAGTTTCAATCTCTCAGTCTTAATTACTTCCATGCATTACCTCTTTCTAATTTTTGATTACATATACAGACATACTATATAGAGTTATTAATGATCACTAATATTTCTGTCTTATCTCTGCTTTGAACATTCAGCAGGTGTCCTGTCAGTTTTTTAGTTTGTTTAGGTATCGTATAACGTCCTTAAAATTTTTTAGTTTTATAAATAGCAACCTGAGCCATGTCAAAATTTGATGTACTCAATGTCTTTATATTACTAAAACGTTTTGAATTGTTTTATAGTTTCTGAATTTAAGTAATATTTCTCGATAAGCTGTTTTATGAAATTTATAATATTTTATGCCAACCATATCTAACATAATTTTACTAATTTATCATCATAATCTGGATAATATATCTCATACCTATTATCACCCATTTTACCAATTCCTTGCCAATTACAACCGCTTTATTTTATTGCAGTTTCAACATAAGGGGTATTCCTCATAATATCTATATCAAATTTTACTCTTTCTGCTATCATCCTATTAGATGTTAAATCGTATATCCCAGGGCTTTGATTGTTAAACTATTAGGCTACTCTGGAATTTTGGTATGTCTAATATGAACTTTTAAATCAACCGATAATTTCTTTTGAATCCTAAAGATCCATAAAAAAACTGTTTGCAACATTACAACCTCACTTAATCTCATCCTTTTGCTTCCATTCACCAACAACTAAATAATTTTAAGGTGCATGATTCCTTCCTGCAGTAAGCCTTATGGGTGAAATTGTATATTAATATAAAATCTATATTAAAACTATTTAACATGAATTCTATATCTGAATTTAATAATATATTTTTTTATTTATTATCTATAGTCCTCTCTCTTCTACATGAACAATACTACTTGTCCTGTTAAATAAATTATACATTATCCTCTTATTACTATTTCTACTAATTGTTCGATAGATATCTTGATATCCAATCATAAAACAACTCATTTGGATATATAGGAGGTAATATATTTATCATAATTTCTTCTTCCTTTATAACCTTTATTTTTTATTTAAAAACATATTTTTATGCTTTTTTTGTGTTTACAAAATTCAATTATTTTTTCACAATTTAGTTGTGGTTTTCATAACTTAGTTATTTTTTCATAACTTAATTGTGGTTGAACATCACTATGTTCACCCACAACTATGTTGTAAAAATTTTTGTTTCATTAGTATATACTATTATTTTTATGTCTAAAATACTAAATAACTTTTTGAAATTTATTATAGTTTCTTCATTTAGTTCCATTCCATCTAACAACTTTATCATAAGATTCTTTAGAAGCTATAATTCTTGTTGAATTCATTCCATCATATGGATTATTATTAACTTTTCAAAATCCTCTTTCATGATTCTAAGGAACTTCGACATTTTTATCTCTACAATAGTCGATAATTTCTCCTACCGAATTATCCTTTGTAACTGCTATTTGTTCATATGCCAGTAATTCATTATCTAACGCTTTAAAATAATTTAAAGCAAGACCTCTTTTTAGAATATCATGGTATATTTGGTTTGAATAATTTCTCAAACATCCATAACAGCTGGTTTCTTCCCCACATTCACAAGTACCGCTAACTCTTCTTTTTGCTTCTATAATAACTTTATCCAATAATGCTCCTATTCGTTTAACATGACCAGCACCCCCAGGTACTTGGTCGAAAATGATAAATGAAGGTATAGAAGATTTAGTTGTATAATTTAAACAACCATCTATTTCTCTTCTGTCAATTCCTAAGTATCCAACTGCTCCTTCAATTAAAGCATACAGCACCGAGTAATAGAATTCTTCACTATATTCAACTGCTATATTGGGGAGCTCAATATCTATAATATCAGTAATAATTTCATGTCCTAAATCCACTTTATTCAAATATTCATTTCCACACTTATTGCCATACTTGTTCTTATGTGGATATGATATTTCATATGTATCAGTCGTTGAAAAACCACAACGAGAACATACTCTAAATCCACCTTCAAACTTACCTTGATTAACAATAAATAAATTTCCTCTAGGAGAATAAGTATATTCTATGTCATTATTTTTGTATTTTACTTTTGCACTATAATTCTTATCATTTTCGTCATACTTATGAAAATAGATTTTGCTTCCATAAGTTGAACTTGGTTTTTCTAAAGTAGGTTTTTCCGGCTCACTATTATTTGTAGAGAACCCAAATATAGGTTTTATAAATTTACGCATTGTTATTGGAGTATGACATTTATTGCAGAATTTTTTTTCTTCAGGTACATCAGCAAGCTTTAAATTATAATCACAAGTTTCCTTAAATATTGTATGGCATTCTTCGCATATTCCATATAAGTAAGTTGGCCAACCTTTTGATCTTGAAAGATTGATTGCATAGGACTCCCACACATATCCATTAGCAATAATTTTATTGCCTGGTGCAAACTCTGAAATAGCGAGTTTTAAGTCTCTATTTAAATTAACATTCTTTGATGCCTCACCAATATGCAATGTATCTAAATTAACAGAATCAATCGGAAACCCATATCTTGGCAAGACATTGTTCCCGGCTAAAAAATCAATAACACTCTTTTCTAAAAATGTTTTTAACATTTTACTTATAGCTTCGATAGAGCGACCATTCTTATAATTATCTTCTTTAATACTGATAATTTCTTTTACCTCTTCTTCCCACCTTTCTTTAGACAGCATAAGGTTACTACTATCATTTAATAGTTTTAATTCTACCCATATCCAATTATCGATATCAAATAGCTCTTGGAGTTCATCTCCAAGAATATTTTTCATAGATTTTAAAATTTCAACAGGTCTTAAACTTAATTCCTGTCTTAATCTTTGATCTATTGAAATAAAGTTCTTGTTAAAAGCAAACATCATTTCAACATTTTCGAAATAGTTGCTATCCTTTCTGAATAACCATGAAAACACTACAGAACACATATGTCTGAAGGCAATTTTTTCATTATTTTTTTCAATATATGGCGCCTTGATTCTGCCTTCAATTAATATCTCAGGTCTTTGAAAATAGTACAAGTCATGGGATCTACGCTTTGCATAGGTTAAAATATATGCAGTAGATTCTGTCCTACGACCGGCTCTTCCAGCTCTTTGAATATAATTTGCCGTTTCCGGTGGAATATTACGTAAAAAAACGGCTTCCAAACTGCCCACATCTACCCCCATTTCAAAGGTAGTAGAACAGCTCAAAATATTAACTTCTCCTTTTTCAAAAGAACTTTGGACTTCTGAGGCATGTTGGGTTGATAATTGTGCAGTATGCTCCTTAATCTTCATTGGTATTTTTTTAATATTATTATATATGTCAGAATAATAAGTATGTCTTGATATATCTTTATTAAACACTTCCAATGTACCGTTGCACCTATATGATGGACAGATATTATTAATGTTTATAGTAGTCTTCTTTCCGCATTTATTACATCTAAATATTTTTTCATCTTTTTTAAATAACCATTTATTATGATTAAGCTGATACACATAACCTTCATTTTTAATAAATGTTGGTATATATGTATTATCCTTATTCAAAAGTTCTATTAATTTAATATCATTAAAAATATTCTCTAAAAATTCGTTTGCGTATTCTTTTGATGTAATTTCATCATACCCTCGATTTTTAAAAATTTTAACTAAATAATCAAATCTCATATTACTATAATTTTCTTTAGGCTTTATACTCATTATTCCTTTGCTTGTATTAGCTTCAGCGAATCTAAAATACATTGGTTTTGACCTTTGTCCAAAAATAATATGTTCTTGTCTTAGATCATTAGGAAAATCAAGGTTCCTATAAATTCTGAATCCATTGAAAAATTGCTCAACTATTTTCCATACTTCATCGCTGTTTAAATTACATATAGATATCTCTTTAGGCCACCATTTAGGTTTTGGATATTCAAAGGAAATTAACCCTACTCCTTCTAACCCTACTGCTCTTTCAAAGGACATTAACTCATACATAATATAAGCAGAAATTGTTTCATCAATATCTTCTGTACTGTCTATCAATAAGTTTTTTTGTGATTCGATATCCTTATAAACCCTGGTATGAAGTTTGCTAAAAGTAACATCTGTACCTTCAAAGCTGTCTAGGGCATCCAATATAATTTTTCTCCATAGATAATTATTGTATCTGATATCCATATATGATGCAAAATGAGCAGCATCTTTTCTGCTATCAGAAAAAGCAAGTAGCTTTCTTCCATTGATATTTTTATCTTCAGTATCTTCTGTATTATCTTCAATATCAAAAATATTTATTGTTCCAAATAAACTTTCTGTTTCTTTAACCTCTTCATTAACAACTTTGTCTCCCTCAACAGCAGGTATATTCTGATATAATGTCCTTGCCAGCATTTCCGTAGTTGGTGCATCTGCCGTAACTAATCTTTTAACTATTGACCTTCCATAACTTCCGCAATCAAGGCACGTGTTAATCGAACCCTTGCGGTTTACCCTATATACCTTAATATACTGCGGCTGTTTACAACATAGTTTATATGCTTTTTTATTATTGATATGAATTTTCCCACATTTAATACAAAGCAAATATTCTTCTGCATTATTAACTTGAATATCTTTCTCAGACTCCTCTTCAATAATAGTATCCTCGTCAATGTCTACTTTTGAATAGTCATCAGTCAATAAAAAATATTCCATTCTGCCATCTTTTGAGTCATCAAAAAATCCAGATGATTGTTTTAAATACTCATCTTTAATTTTTCCTATTAGATATTCCTGTCCGCATTTTTGACAATTTGCTAGTTCAAATACACTTATCTTCTCATTACCAATCAATTCGTATTCCTTACGATTTAGAAATATTTTTTTCTTTGGATACAACTGAACAAAGGCTCCTTCTATTGCTCTTGAAAAAGTGTGATATCTTGCAGGTAACAACACATCAGAGTTATCCTCTTTTTTTGCCTTAGCAGCCAAATCTACAAGGGACAAAAATCTTTCTATATTTTCATCACTGACTGAACCAAATACTTGACATATCACTTCTTTTATTAATTGTGTTTTACTTTCAATTACTAACTTCAATTTATTAACATAATAATCTTGAATAAGTACATCATATAATACTTCATATGAATTAGTTTTTAATTCTATCGGCTTATATACTTGCATTTCATTTATTTTCTCAGCTAGTATCTCGCCTTCATATTCTTTAACTAACAAATTTATCTTATTATATACACTTATATCCGGTTTAATTAATTCAGGTTTTTCTTGTTTTTTAACACGTTCAGAAAGAACTAAACAATCTTTATCAAAGGATTCGCCAAATAGATCCTCTGCATATTTAACAACATTATTGATTGTATTTTTTCCACTGCCTAATGTGGCACTTGTTGCTATAAAGTTAATTTTTCCTCTTTCTCCGTTAACAATTCTATCCTTTAGTCTTCCCAACAAATAAGAGATCTCGCTGCCAAGTGACCCTGAATAAACGTGAGCTTCATCTAAAACTATGTACTTCCAATTATCACTGTATATTCCGTCAAAAAATACATTGTCATCAGGTCTTAAAAGCAAATATTCCAACATAGCATAATTCGTTAAAAGAATATTCGGCGGATTAATTCTCATTTCCTCGCGCGATAATATTTCATTTTTCAAAATAGCTTGTCCTGGATTCATTTTATAAAAATTATCAATTGCTTCTTGTCTATTGTTTTTGGTTTCACCGGTGTATCTGCCAAAAGTTATCTCAGGATAATCCTTTAATAATTTTCTAAGTCTTTTTAATTGGTCATTTGCCAATGCATTCATAGGATAGAGTATAAGTGCTCTAACGCCTGGTGTTAATTCCCCTTTCATGTCTTGACTAACTAGATAATTTAATATAGGTATTAAAAAGCATTCCGTTTTACCGCTTCCTGTTCCTGTTGCAATTATCATATTTTTATTTTGTCCTGTAGATAGTTTTATAGCTTTTTCTTGATGCATATGTAATGGAAATTCACCAATTGCTGGAACTAACTTTCTAAATTGTTCATGAAGTAGTCCATCATCAATTAGCTCATATAATGTTTTACCGCTTTTATACATTGCAGTTGACTCAAGATACGGGCCCTTAACTATATCTCCTTTACTCTTATCAATTGCAACATCAGCAGACATTCTTAGCTCTTCATCTTTAAAAAGAAACATTGACTTAAGATATTTTGTATATTCTACTCTTAAATTTTCTGTTGTTGTTATTGGATTCATACTCATTGTAATTACCTCTTATAAAAAAATTAGTTTAAAATATGCCCTGTATCTATTAAATAATTGCCATTGACTACTAAAATACATTTTAATAATCATGTCATAATAATCATATTCTTTTATCTGATTACTTTGCAATACAGCTAAAAATGAACACTCTAGCAATTGCTTATAACTGCTATCCATACATTGGTCAATTAATAATTTAAATGAATCATATATTTCTTTTTTTGCACCTATTTTTGACCATCTATTTGGTAACGTCAGACTATAATAAATTTCTTTACATTTAATGTCTTCAACTAAATCGTCTAACTTATTACCGTCTATTTTTATTGTAGAAATTTCATTTTCATATTCAAATATTCTGAATGCTCTAGGTAACGAATAATTATAATTAAGGATATATTTATTTTTATATTGCATTATCCATTGCCAAAATGTATTAATTATTTCTATTTCATTGGCAACCATTTCCATAATTCTTTTATAATCTCTTGCTGAACCTAATACTTCATAATCAAAGGATTCTTTCATTCTTGTTTTCAGGTTATCTGGCAATGTTCCTGAATTATTATTTATCATACATAGTGCATTAATTGTGTCTATTTCCGATAAAATGTCTATAATTCTATTAGCGTAACTAAAATTCTTCGTACAAGCTAAAAGGATATTTAATATCAATTCAAAATCATTTATTAAGAATTCTTCTTTTGATTCGGATAATATTTCAAATACTTCCTCTATGTTAGCATTTTTAATAAAACTATTCATAATCTTATATGTATGATTTATAAAATATGTAAGCTCATCTTCATTTTGCTCATTTATAAAATACAGCATTTGAATAATTGTTGGAAATATTTTTTTTGCATCAAATACTTCAAATTCATTGCCACTTACTAAATAATCTACCTCCTCAAAACGATTTTTTGAATATAAATAAAGTACTTTATTTAGCAACCTAATTTCATTTGATGATTTTTTTCCATATTTATTTTTAATAATATTCTTTATATCTACTTTATTAAAAAATGTGTAGTTTTCATTCAAATTTTCAAACAAAGATTTTTCTTTATTAAAATCAATAATAGGTATATACCTACCATTCTCAATATCTTTTAAATCCAATTTTAAGCTTTTTATATCATCGTCTAATTGTATACAATAAGGCTCCACCCATGGCGCTAAATAATTATACATTTTAAAATTTCTAAATTTATTAAAATGCTTCTCTTCCCAATTGATATACGCAATACCATCAATATAGTTTATTTCACAATTCAATATTTCAATTTTATCGTATATGTTAATAAGCATATTTTCATTTAATAAATCATTACCATCGAGAACTTGCAGTTTAATCGTCAAATTAGTAAACTCTATTAATCTGTCTTTTATATCACTTAAATTTAACTTAAACTCATTACCATAGGCTAACTTTTTACTTTCAACAATTGACTGATTACTAGATTTATCATTAATAATAAGGTTATAGGTTAAAACATTGTACCTATAGTCATAATTTCCAATTATGATTCTCATGTCACTATTATTAAATTCGTTCATTGAAATATCTTTAATAATTATATTATTCCTGTTGCTAACGTTATTCTCCAGTCCAATAATTGACCACTTCAAAGGCAAGATTACTTTTTCAACAGGGATTATCCTTCCATTTATGCTAAACCCAAACTTAGCAACAACATCACCGTTTATTTCTAAAAAATAATAATGTTCATTACTTGTTACTAATGTGTTAAAGTGTATAGGAACTATCTCAAATAAATTATTTTTACGAATTGCTAATTTGCGGTGTATTTTTGATGATATTAAATAGTCCATATCAAATTCGTCAATCATATCAATTTTATTAACTAAAGCAAACTCTTCCTTATGAAGAATTCTATTCTTATGTCTTATTGTAAAGTAATATATACCTTTAGTCATATTTTCTTCGTCAAACCTAATAACAACTTTATTAATACCTTCTTCACTAATTGAAATTATGTCATTAGCATTTACTTTACAATTATCGCCCAATCCTTTAAGCACTATATCAAAATCATTTATATCTAAATTAGGGGAATACAAATTGTATTGTCCAATCTTATCATATACGGAAATTAATCCATTATCAATCATGCTTGTTCCTAATTTTTCAAATGCAAGTTTAAATGAAGATCTCTTCATACTTGGATGATCTTCTATCTCAAAGCTTTTCTCTTTTTGATTTTTGATAAAAATGATCATATTATCATGGTAATCTTCTAAGTCTATATAATAAAATAAATAATCATTCCATCCTTTCAGCGTAAGCTTTTCAATAACAGTAATATTATCTGCTATCGTTGATTTATAAATTCCAACAATACATTTCTGTCTATTAAATTTATTATACAGCCTTCCCTTTACATCAAAAATCAACCAACCATCACTATTTGTAAAATTCCATGTCTTTTCAAGTCGTCCATTAAAAATATACTCAATCTCTATTTCATTATATAGATTTAGTTTTATTTCTTCGTCTAAAATTAAATATGAACCTTCTTTTTGCTTGATTATTCGTGCTTCTAAAAATCTTTTGTCATTTTTATCAATTGTAATTTTCCATCCACACTCTTCGTCACTATATACTCTGCTTTTTTGGTTAGGAAGATTTAATACAATTTTTTCGTTTGGTACGTCGAAGCAAATCTTAGGGCTCTCCAAATAATATTCTTCCTTTGAACTGTCTATATCAACTTTTTCTTTGTTTATCCAAGTAACAAAAGCATCAATAAATCTTAACGGTAAAGCACAATTGTTCAATATATTTGTTTGGTCTATAAGATAATCATTAAATAAATCTATTATTTTATCAAATGAATCATCAATAATCGAATCCTCCATAAGGAAAAACACTCCAGGCTTATCAAGCCTATAGTTATATCTATCGTTAAATTCAAATACATTATAAGTACGTTTATTTACGGTGCCCTTAAAATAACACATATATATGGAACTATAAATTTTACGTATAGATACATCAGGAATATATATATGTGAAAATATGACTGATAAATTAGTTTTTTCAAGATAATATCTATTATCAGTTTTTATATTATATTTACGGGATACTTCTTTTAAAGAGTTCATTACAGGAATAACATCCCTGTTATATAAGTAATCTAAATCATTAAAAAATTCTGGCCAAAACCCGTTACTGTTTTCTTCATTATATCTATAAACAGCTGTATATAACAAAAGTAGGGTTGTTATTAATGGATACTTTTTTGCTCCCTTTTCAAATCTGTACATATTGCAATACCTTAAGTATGCTATTTTAAACTCATTGTAGTTTTCTTGTGTAAATTTCAAATATTCAAAGGCTGCTTCAAGACAAGAAAATTGCGTTTTATTTAGTTCTAGCTGAAATAACATACGTTTCTCGTGTTTATCTAAAATTTTAAAATCGTTTTCCTTTATAATATTATCTTCAAATATATTTTCTTTATCATTTACGGTTTTTTTATTATTATTTACTATATATCCATCGTTTAGCATTGTGCTGATAAAATCACTTATACCATCATAATTATCCAATACATATTTACACCATGCTATATTGATATTTAGTTCATTAGTATTTTGTTTAAAAAAAGTATTATCACAATTCCATACATCAGATAAATAATTCTTCCAATAACTTCTTTTCATCTGTTCTATTAAATTTAATGGAGTTCCTAATATTTTTAAAGAAGTTTTAATTGCAGCAAACAATTTAACGTCAATAATTCGCTCATTTGAATAGTTTAATAATTGAACAATATTAAAAACAGTTTCATTATCTTGCAGCCCATATTTCAATTGCAATAAGGCATGTACTTCATTTAATAATTTAGCTTCAGAATCCATTTCTAAATTGGTTGGATATAATTGACAAAATTTAGCCATCACTTGATATGATAATTCTTTAATGTTAATTTTACCTTTGTTCTTTTTTATCTTATCAATGATAACTTCCAAACACAAATAATTGACTGTTGATAAATCTTTTAATTCCAAGAAAACATTATCCTGCTTTGCACTAATTGAAGATTCCATACCTTATCTCCTTAATTTATGATTCGGAATTTGTCAAGATAGTTGCCACATTACTGCATTTTCGTGATCTTAGGCGTTAATAACTCTTCCTCTGCTTCCCCTAAAATCGCTTCTGCATTTCATGGACTCATCGCAATTATTTTCATATTTTTTTAAAGCCATTAATGAGGATTTTCCTAATCCCCATTTCCCAATTACAGCTATGTTAAATGGTGGTTCTGTAGAATCAATTATATTACATATTAACTTTAGAGATGTCACGTTGATTAAATGAATCATTATCAACACTACTTATGGCGTCCTTTATAAAGTAGTTTTTCTTGTCCTTAATTCCTTCGGCATCTAACATAAATTTTATCCCATATTATTTTTAATAATATAAAGTAAGCAACTTATTATGTTAATCGTATTATAACACTTAGCACATCATAATTCAACAAATTTTGCCATCAATGGCTTAACAAGGATTTCTTGTGTAATGACTTCAGTGTTGCTTGATTATATATGTTTCAAATCCACCACTTCGGTCTCTTAGAACATCATCTTTGAATCAGGACTGCATGTTTTAATTTAATTCTCTAATTATTAAATCAATAATTGGAGTTAATCTTAATTCAAATTTTTTCCTAATACCTGCAACTCTTATAACTTCCCACCTTTTCGGAACGCCTTTATCCTCATACAACCTTTCAGTAACAAATTTTATCCTTCTCATTTGAAATTTTTCAACGGTTTCACATATCTCATTTAATAATTTGCTTGTTTTAGGTAATTTATCAATATATCTATAAAGTAAACTACCATATCCAGTTCTTTGACCAATAAGAGATTTTGTTACTCTAACTAATTGTTTAGAACTTATTATTTTTTTATATTCCTGCTCAATATCAGAAAACATCTGAATATCCCTTCCTTCCCAGTTTACTCTCATAGAAGCTTTATAATCTATTTCTATTTTATCAATTTTAGAAGGTAAATTCTCTATTAACCACTCTTTATCATGTTTATACAACCAAATATACTGCTTATACAGGTGTTTTCTTAATTCAGTTCTGCTTAAGTTTTGATGATTATTTATATAGTCAGCAAAATCCTGTTTATAGCTATTAGACAGACTTTTTTTGCAATTATCAATTTCCTCTTCATTTATAGTTAATTCCGTGTTTAGTTTATCTTCACAGCACAATTTTTTCGAGTATTTTTTAACGGTAGCAGGATCACACTTCATGAGTATAGATAATTCTTTAATTGAATATATGTCACTGTTTACATGGTTATATAATTTCTGTTCCCATGTATGGCCGAAATTTTTTATTCTTCCGATTCTATATCTATCCCCGAAGTCTGTATCCGGGCCTCTTCTTGAATATATAAATCCGCATGAACAGTTAAAGGTTCCTACAGGAGCTCTAGTTTTATAATCACTGGATATAATACATTCTTTTATAGTGCTGCTTAAATAATGCTCCGCTGCCAGATTTAAACAAGGCCAAGGGCCTTCCCCAAACGGATAATATTCTACTTCCTTATTAAAAAAATCTTCAACACTATTACATAAAAAAATAATAAATAATATATGTCTTAATGGATGTATAATCATTTTTTGTTTACGAGTTATATTTTTCAACCAACTGCTTTCAGATTCTAAATCAATTGAACAGTTTAACTTCTTTAACACTTTCACACCATAATAATTAATAAATTTATTCGTTAATTCCTTTTGTTTAATTCGTTTTAACGGTGTTTGTATTTGTCAAGTGAAAATTGACCCTTTTTTCAGTTTAATTCTGACCCCCTA
>DAMBZP010000009.1:84963-174576 GCA_032059885.1 Sedimentibacter sp. | reverse complement strand
TTTTCATAAAAAGACGTCTTGCTTATCCCCAGTTCCTTCATAGCCGCCTGCTTATCTCCATGGTTAAATGTAACAGCTGCCTTAATCGCTTCTCTTTCCGTATTTTCTAAAATTTCTCTCAGAAGCTCTGATTTATTACGTTTCGTCTTATCCAAATCATTCTTTTTATCAATTGACAGGTTTTTAGAAAAAATTATCTTTCCTTCTGTGAGATTTACTGCTCGTTCAAGGATATTTTCCAATTCCCTGACATTGCCCGGATAGTTATATGATAATAATATTCTTAATGCTTCTCCTGATATCCCCTTTTCCTCACAACCTAATCTATTGCATATTGCAGGAAGCAGGTCATTAACCAGGGTATATATATCCTGTTTTCTATCTCTCAGCGGAGGAATCCATATTGGAAATACGTTTATTCTATAATATAAATCTTCTCTGAATTTGTTTTTTAATATTTCTTCTTCAAGATTTTTGTTCGTAGCTGCAATTATTCTCACATTGAGCTTTATTAAATCATTTCCGCCGACCTTATAAAATGTTTTATCCTGAAGAACCTGAAGAAGCTTTACCTGCAATGAAGGAGAAATCTCTGCAATCTCATCTAAAAACAATGTTCCGCCCTGAGCTGTTTCAAAAAGTCCTTTTTTCCCGCCAATCTTTGCCCCGGTAAATGACCCTTCCTCATATCCAAAAAGCTCGCTTTCAAGAAGTGAATCCGGTATAGCGCTGCAGTTCACTGCAATAAAGGGTTTGTCTCTTTTATCGCTGTTATCATGTATAGCCTTGGCAAGCAGACTTTTGCCGGTTCCGCTTTCCCCTAATATGAGCACAGTAGATCTTGATTTAGAAGCTTTTACAGCAAGATTCTTAACATGCATCACCTCACTGCTTTCGCCTATAAATTCAGGCAGCAGTTTTTTTAAATTTTCCTCATCAATTAATTTTCTTTCAATACGAAATAAATTTTGTAATGCCTCATCTCTTTCCTTAATAACCTTTTTTATCTCGGAAATATCCTTTATTTTCAGCACTGCTCCAGCCCTTTCGCCTTCCTTGTTAACAGGGAATAAAGAGCATATAGTAGGTCTTCCGTTTATTTCTTTGTATTCATTTATATATATTATATCATTTCCAATTGCTGCATTATAGAACTCTTGAATAGTTGAATTGCCTTTGTGTATTTCAAATACGTTTTTTCCTATTACATCAAAAAAATCTGAGTTTTCGCCTTTAGCTCTGAACGTCTTTCCAAGTAAAAGGTTTTTTATATCTTCATTCCTGGCTGTGTACCCCTTAGTTTGATAAAACTTCATTTTCTTGCTGGCAGCATCTAAGACGACAATGTGCCCGAAGCATTTGATGTAATCCACAATGTAGCTTTCTGAATCAACCTCTATATTAACTGTCCTGTTTAAGAAATCTATACATCCATAAATTTTTACACCCTTATATATACATTCAAGGTCTAATTTTTCATCAAAATTATTATCGCTGAAGACATATTTGCAATTATTATTTTTACAACTATTGTAGGTTCCTACCGCTATAACAGCATCTCCGCTTTTTATTCTGCTGTCCTTTATGCCTATGGACCTGAGAGATTCTGATGTTAATCCTCCATCATCCTTTCCCAGATAAGAGTCGCCAATAATAACTATATCTCCATCTTCAATTTTTCCGGAACTATGACTGTAATCATATTCATAATTTATGCCAAATATCTCTTTCGCTTTATTGTTATAGATTTGAATGGTTCCGGCACTATCTATAAATATAAAGCCTTCTGACATCATATCTGTAAATTGTCTTGTATAACTATCATTGCTAAACATTTTTTCTCACTTATCCCGGATGTTTTCCAAAACTTTTATTTTCAATACATCTAAAATTAAAAACACTTGTGCTTAGCACAATCCGATTTTTTAAATTATGAAAAAGGCATATTATATTTTCTTCATTTCAATTAATTGATAACTAACATTAAATTCTTCTCTTCGTATTTCTTTGTTCTCATATTCACATTCGCCCACCTGATTGTCGTATGGATCGTGGCGCCAATATTTCTTGGGCGGGTCAAACTCATACTGAAATTCTGAGTTTGCAATCATTCTGAAAGGATCCAGATTTCCGAAATAGAAATTCCATTTTTCCGTGTTGCCATTTCTGAACGCACTTCCTCCGAATGAAGGATCAGCAAACATCCAGCCATATGGAGCAACATAAAATTGAGACCAGTCGTGAGGTCCCACATGCTGCGGTGTAACCGCAAGTCCTGACTGCCATCTTGCAGGAATTCCTGTGTATCTGCACAATGTTATAAACAGCAGCGCCTGTACTCCGCAGTCGCCCTTCAAATTAAGAGCTGCATATTCAGGGATATTTATAATCGTTGAATATGCTCTCATATACGAATACCTTACATTTTGAGTAATATAATCATAAATCTTTCTTGCCTTTATTAAAGGATTTGTTTCATTCCCAATTATTTCTTCTGCAAGCTCCTTTATATAAGGTGTGAACATAATGTGAGGCTCTAATTCTCCCGTATCAAATTTCGGCTGTTCTTTTGACACATTGGACAAATCAGGTTCATTGTATTTTAAGCGGCTTTCGTAGGAATATTCTACTGAAAATTCCTGATTATTTTCCAGAACTGTTTCAAAGTACGCAGTCCTGCTTGGATAATTTTCATCTGCTATATAGCTTGCTTCCGGTGTTGTTTTAATAATTTTTATATTTGACTGCTGGCAGTTTATGGGCAGAGGCATGTATACTCTTGCCTTTTCACCTGCTCTTACAGAATTTCCTTTTATTTTTAACGTTGTTTTCAAATGAATAAAGTATGATGCTCCTCCGGCAGCCTTGGTTTCTTTTATGTTTTTATCAAGGAACCCTCCTCTTTCGTCATCATCTTTCTCTTCTTTATTAATTAATCTTTCTTTCAAGTCTTGCCTTGTCAATATTAATGAACCGTAAAAGCTGTCGTTGAAATGAACCTGTCCGTCCACCAATATCCAGTCTGCCTGGCTGTCCTCCTGAAGCTGAATCAATTCCTCCTCAGTGAAATCTTTAACGTTGTCCTGCATCATTTTCAATGCTTCTCTAAAGGTATAGGGATATTCTCCCTTTATTGTTTTTAATATTTCCTTTTCAAGCTCAAGCCTTTTTCTCATTGCTTCGGGTATATGCTTTTTCAGACGCATATTTATCAATTTCTGCGCTCCTTCAAAATCACCGCTGCATTTTAACTTGAGTATATCCTCGGGAAGATTTACCTTTAAATATTTTAAGTCTTCTAACATTTTCTGCCCCCTGAATAATTATTTTTATTTACACTTTTCATTAATCTTAATATGTTGTCTATTGTTGCTTCCATATTTTCTCTGCTTTTTAATCTGCTCACCTGAAAATCCTGCGGAAGCCTGTTGATTGTAAATACAGATGTTACTCCGGCCTCATAGGCTTCCTGTACGTCATCTGTTCCTCCCGCAATTACCGTAACAGGAATATCTTTCTTTTTTGCTCTTCCCGCAACTCCTATTACAACCTTACCCCTCAGACTTTGAGTATCAAGTCTGCCTTCACCTGTGAATATCATATCAGCATCAGAAATTACATTATCAAAATTAACTGTATCGAGAACTGTTTCTATACCCATACGGAGCTCAGAATCAAAGAATGCAATCATGCCTGCGCCCATTGCTCCTGCTGCTCCTCCGCCGGGAACATCCTTTAAATCCTTGCCTGAAGCCTGTTTTATAACTTTGCACAGATTTATTAATCCCATATCAAGCTCTTCAATCATTACCGGGTCTGCTCCCTTTTGCGGTCCGAATATATATGCCGCTCCTGTTTTTCCGTACATTGGATTATCAATATCACACATGGCTGTTATCTCAATGCCGCTCAACAGCCCTGAGCGAAGGGACAAATCTATTTTTTCAATATCTCTTAAGGTTCCGCCAACCGGTATAAATGAATTTCCTGACTCATCAAAAAACCTCACTCCCACTGCTGCTGCAGCTCCGCATCCGCCATCATTCGTCGAAGAACCTCCAAGCCCTACAATTATTTTTTTACAGCCTCTTTTCGCTGCCGCCAGAATAAGCTGTCCAACCCCATATGTGGTCGTCTTTGACGGGTCCTTTCTCCCTTCAACCAAAGGAAGTCCGGCACAGCACGACATTTCAATCACCGCGGTTTCACCATCGTTTATTAAGCCGTAATAGGACCTCATTTCCTCAAAATACGGACCTTTTACCGTTTCATAAATCTTCTCTCCTCCCAATGCCTCAAGAAAGCAGTCTACGCTTCCCTCGCCTCCGTCTGCAACAGGTATGGATAAGATCTGGCATTTCGGAAAGTGATGTCTGATTGAGCGCTCAATAATGCTGCATATTTCTTTCGAACTTAAAGTTCCTTTAAATGAGTCCGGTATTAATACTGCTTTATTCATATATTCACCCGCAATATATTCAAAAAGCTTCAAATAATTATATTTGAAGCATTTAAGGCTTATTATTCCTCATCTCTGACTCTTTTTATTTTTGCTCCCAGGTTCATAAATTTATTTTCAATATGCTCATAACCTCTGTCAATGTGTTGTATGCCTGTTACTTCCGTCAATCCTTCTGCTATGAGCCCTGCAATTATCATGGCAGCTCCCGCTCTCAGGTCAGTGGCTTGTACCACCGTTCCCTTCAATTTACTGTTGCCTGTAATCTTTGCCTGCTTCTTTGTAAACTCTATGTTTGCACCCATCTTCCTGATTTCATTCACATACTTGAATCGGTCCTCGGATACCCCTTCCACGACTATGCTTTCCCCATTAAGTGAAGAAAGAAGGACCGTCATAGGCTGCTGTAAATCCGTGGGAAATCCAGGATATGGAAGCGTCTGAATGTTTGCCGGAGTCAATTCATGTTCATAGAAAATTCTCATGGAATCACCATATTCCTCAATACCTACACCCATTTCTTTCAGCTTTGCAGTAACAGGCTCAAGATGCTTTGGAATAATATCATCTATTATAATATCACCTTTTGTTGCGGCTGCTGCTATCATGTATGTTCCCGCCTCTATCTGGTCGGGAATTACTCTGTACGCGCATCCTGTAAGTTCCTTTACCCCGTTTATTCTTATTACATCGGTTCCCGCCCCCTTTATATTGGCTCCCATTGAGTTTAAAAAGTTTGCGGTATCAACTATATGAGGTTCTTTTGCAGCATTTTCTATTATTGTTTTTCCTTCAGCATAGACTGCGGCAAGCATTATATTAATTGTAGCGCCTACGCTGACCACATCTAAATATATTTTTGTCCCTATAAGCTTTTCAGCCTGTACGTTTACTCTTCCCTCGGGTGTAATGTCTACTGTCGCTCCTAATGCTTCAAAACCCTTTATATGCTGATCTATGGGTCTTGTTCCTATATCGCATCCTCCCGGAAGCAATGATGAAGCCTTTTTAAATCTTCCAAGACCTGCACCAAGCAAGTAATAGGATGCCCTCATTTTCTTGGAAAGTCCGTTTTTCAAATAGCATTCCTGCACATTTGTTGCATCTACAAATATTGAAGTATCATCAAGATATTTTGTTTCAGCTCCCAGTTCATTGAGAATATCCATAAATACATTGACATCTTCAATTTTAGGAACGTTCTGAATTACACATTTGCCCTTGCACAGCAGTGTTGCAGGTATTATTGCAACCGCAGCATTTTTAAATCCCCCAATATTTACTTTTCCCTTTAATCTTGTTCCACCTTCTATAACAAATTTAGACATAAATAATTCCTCAATTCTTGTTTTTTATGTATGTGAATCCAAAAATGGACAGTAATCAAATTATAAATTCATTATTTAATAATATAATAAAACTCACATATTTTCAATAAATAAATATTAGTCAATATTATATGTAGTTATATTTGACAAATGTTTTTGAGTTCCATCACTAAAAATAACTTTCCACACAGGATACGAATTTATTCCTGATATGAACTTCCAATTCTCATCTTCTACACTATAATATGTCATTTTTATTCCGATGACTTCTTTATTTTCAATATCCTCAAAAGATAAAAGTCTCGGCAATGCTTCTGCAGCAGAAAATGTGCGGATTTTTACACCCTTTTCTTTTACTGCGCCAATATTTTGCATTTCAAATTTATAAATTCCATCTTCGTCCATGTAAAAATACATATATGAATTATCAATGCTGAAATTGTTATAATTTTTTGTATATACAATTAATGAGCCGTAATCCGAAATGTTTCTGTAATTTTCCGAATATCCGGATGCATCAATCTTTTTTTCTTCAATAAACTTATTTACGGCTTCTGTAACTTTATCTTCACTGATTCCGCCTGCAGCTTTTTCCCTTATTGTGTAACAAAATTTCTTGCCGTCTATTATCTCAAGGACTTCACCTTTATCATTGCTGTAAACAGTTACATCCTCAACGGGCTCAACTCCGGGTCCCAGAAATAATGTCAAAAGCTCCTTGTCTACATTGATTATTTCATATTCTGTTTCCAAAAGGGGAAGCAGGTACGTTTCCTCCGGCAGCTTGCAGCTTATAACAATACCCTTTTCCTTTAAAATATTCTCCACGTTTTCAACAAAACCAGCGTCTGAATTCACATCATACTCTTCAGAAAAAATATCGTTATATGAAGATACAAACAGAAAAATATTCAAGATAATAAATGCCGTTATCAATATTGTGCTTGCTCTGTTCCAATCCATAATCTCACCCTTACTGCCATTCTTCTATTAATGCACCTGATATTGCATTGACTATATAACTTTTGTCTTTAATTTCTATAACCCATACAACTCTTAGAACCTGTTCTCTTAAGATTCTCGACAAGTCAAAATATCCAAGATAAATATTGCTTATATCCTTAATCATATCTTTTTTAAACGGTTTAATTTCGGAAATTGCATCAGGATCCTGAGGGTTTAATTCCAAATCAAGATTTCTGTTTATTACATCAGCAGCAGAAAGTATTTGAACTTTATTATTTTGAGCCATTTTTGACTCATCCGCTTTTCTGATAAATCTCTTGTATGAAATTATATTGTCCCCCACAACGTCAACCTGCAGTGCTGAATTTTCTCTGACCTTGCTGAACAATATTGGACGGTCCAGGATTTTATATGAGAATGTATACCTGTATCCGTAGCTTCCTTCATATTCAATGCTCTTAACCTCACTTAAATACCCATCTTCAGGAAACCCCAAAAATTCTTCTGTAAAATTGACAGCAGCAATGAAGCTTTCATAAACATCAGATGAATTTCTTAAATCTGCTGTAGTGTCATAAAAATCCAGCATACCATCCGAATTTATTTTAAGTATTTTTTCTGTTCTGTACATATACACTGTATTACCGCTTAATTCAACCGATTTTCTCACATAATCATAGTTGTTCTTGAAATAGTCCTTTGCTATTTGATTTATTTTTTCCGTATCAAACACATCAAGCTCCGACTGTACGAATACAGGACTCAGCGCTGTTGTTTCCAAAGGAATCGGAACCTGAACCGTTTCCTCGCCGATTTTCTGATCAAATGCAAACCGGGTTGTATCATCAAAATCAAGCTGACTTATCAGGGAAGCTAATTCCTTTGTATTGATGCTGTCGCTTTCAATTTTTACAGTGTTCTCTCCGTTATAAATATATATTGACTTTGTATTTTCTAAATCTATAATTATATTTTTTATATTTTTAATTACATCATTAACACGATTGTTTTCAATTTTCATATATCCTGTAAATATTTCCACGGGAATATTTGTATTGAAATCAAATTTAAGATATTGCGATGGAAAAGCCGCTGATTCGTTAATATTTGAGCTTTCAAAATTTTTAAATGCATCATTTACCACGCTCACAGCCTTACCCCACATGTTTTGTTCATCAGAATATGTTATTGTGTAGTTGTCCTTATACTTAATTACATTTTTAATAGGCCTTACCACGCCCCACATGTCGGACTCAGCAATTTCACTCTGTTTGGCAGCTTCATGGTCTTCTGCATAATTCAAAAAATCCGGAAGCTTAAGCCACACATTGCTGCTTAAGTAGATGCAGACCAACACCATTGCAATTAATATTGTGTTTTTAATTTTCCCCTGTTTCATGAACACCTCTTACTTGAACTCAGGAATTGTTATAGTAATTTCAGTTCCTTTGTTTAGTTCACTGTTTATAGTTAATTTGCAGTTATGGGATTCTGCTATCTGCTTTGCAATTGAAAGGCCGAGACCTGTACCGCCAAGTTCTCTTGACCTGGCCTTATCTACACGGTAAAATCTTTCAAATACCCTTGCCTGGTCTTCCTTTGGAATTCCTATTCCATCATCCCTGATGCTTAAATTTATGCTGTTATTGTTCCTGTAAGCACTTATCCACACATTTCCGTTTTCAGGAGTATATTTTATCGCATTACCGGTTATATTCAATAATATCTGCTCAAAGCCGTCCCTGTCAAAATAAACATTCATATCATCAGGTATCTGACCTACATGCATTGATACGTTTTTATTTTTAGCCTGAATTATCAGCTTCTTTGCAGTCTGGGAAACACTTTCGCTTAAATTTAATTTTTCCCTTTTCCATTTTGTCTGTTCATAGTCCATTCTGGACAATCTCAGCAAATCACTCACCAATCTTGACATACGATCGCTTTCTGAGTTTATTACATTTAAAAAATCCTCTGCAATTTGTTTTTCTTCCATAGCACCATCGAGCAGTGTTTCTGTGTAGCTTTTGATTGTTGTAATAGGAGTTTTTAATTCATGGGAAACATTGGCGACAAATTCTTTTTGAAGCTTATCAATTTTATACTGTTCAGTTATATTTTTGAAAACGATAATAACGCCTCCTATTTCATTTCGATTGTTCATGAAAGGTGCGTAATCTACGTTGTATGTTTCTCCATCCTGCTCCAAAATCTCAGTCCCGTGATAATCCCTGGCCTTTAAATTTGCGAGAAGCATACTTTCTTTTATTTTCCTTACAACATCATCATACTTTTCTTCATCGCTGGTCAATGATAAGAGATTTTTAGCCACAGGATTGGCATGAATTATACTTCCATTAATATCCACAGTCAGCACCCCATCTGCCATATACTTGAATGTGGTTTCCATTTTGCTCTTTTCCTGCTGCAGACTTGACATAGACCTTTTGAGCTCATCTATAAGGAAATTAAACATTGATCCCAGCTGACCTATTTCATCATTTGATTTAACACTTACCTTCTGATCAAAATCTCCTTCGGACATTTTCTTGGCCTTTAGCGTAAGCTCCTTAATAGGTCCGGTAATGCTGGAGGACAGGATGAGTCCCAGAAAAACCGTGATGGTAAGTGCTATGAGGGTTGCCTGAGTCATAATTTCCATTGATTTATTTACAGTATCATAAATGTATTCTATATTGTTGGAAATATAAATAAACCCCTTGATACCGCCATTTGTTTTGACAGGATATACCATGTGGTAAAGACTTGGGTTTTCAGAATCTTCTAATTGCTGATTATCATCAGGAGGAGCTATATACTCTGTATTTCCACTAAGTGACTTTGTAAGAATGTAGTTATTAATAAGCGTTGTGCTGTACGCACTCTGCCCTGTTATATCCTCTGAGCTTCCGGCAATTACTGTCTTCTTCTCGTCATTCAAAATAACATATAGATTTTCATTGTAGCCTATCTGTATGCTGTTAATATTTCCCCGGATTTTCTCAATATTTTCACTCCAGTCTTCCAGCTTAAGAGCATCAGAGGAATTCAGAATGGATTGTATACGTTTTTCCGTATTCTTCCTGTTCATTTCAAGCTGAATATCCTCCAGCTGATTTACTATATAAATTCCGACTATGGACATAGCAAGAAAAACAAGCAAAAAATAAATCAAAATAAATCTCCATCTAATACTTTTAAACATAGTCTCTCCCTGTCAACTTAACATTAATTAAGGAATCTCACAGCACAAATTTATTTGCTCTTGAAATAATATCCTGTTCCTCTTTTTGTAATTATATATTTGTCATCATCTGTTTCAATTTTTTCTCTCAGTCTTCTCACAGTTACATCAACTGTCCTTAGATCTCCGAATTCGTACCCCCATACCTCTTTTAACAGATGCTCTCGGGTGAATACCCTGTCTGCATTTAAAAATAAATATTTGAGAAGGTCAAATTCTCTGTTGGTCAAATCAATAATCTCATTGTCCTTGCTTACCTCAAAGGTATTCATATCTATTATCAGATTTCCTACGTTAATTATTTTTGACTTCATTTCTTCGTTGACATTGGAAAGTTTGACTCTTCGAAGATTTGCTCTCACCCTTGCTATCAATTCCTTGTTGCTGAATGGTTTTGTAATATAGTCGTCTGCTCCCAGCTCCAAACCGGTTATTTTATCATTTTCTTCCTCTTTGGCTGTGAGCATTATCACAGGCATAACATGCTGCATTCTTATTTCTTTTAAAACATCAAAGCCGTTTTTCTTCGGAAGCATAATATCAAGAATTATTAACTCAGGATTCATTTTATGAACCATTTTTATTGCTTCGTCACCATCGTAGGCTGTCTGAACTTCAAAGCCTTCTTTTTGAAGATTATATTTTATTATCTCTGCTATTGGTCTTTCATCGTCTACTACTAATACCTTAGGCATTTTTACCTCCTGTTACGATTGATTTGCTATTGATGAGCAATTGACATACGATTGATTGGCAATTGTATGATACTTATTAACGGTAGTGTTTGATTTTATATTCAAATTTTTATCTGTTGCTCTCTTCCATTGCTTCTCTGCTGCCCATCCATTACCAATTTATTGTTAATCCATTGATATAAATTATTATACCATGTTTTTCAAAAATGAACACCAACTTTAATTAAAAGCATAAATTAATTTAGGTAGGTGAATATTATGAAAAATCATATAGATTACAGCAAGCTTTGTCCAATCATAAGAGGTCAGATATATTCAAGCAACAATAATATTATACCAGTTATTATTACTTATAAAACAGATAAAAAAATAAAAGAAGGAAAACTTTCTTCTTTGTCAAATAAATTAAAAAACTGCCTTCCAATTGTAAATGGCTGTGCTTGTGAAATGAATATAAACTCCATATTGGAGCTTACGACAGATCCCGACATTGAATTTATCAGTTATGATTCAAAGGTATTTGCCGTAATGGATGTAGCAAGAAAGGAAATTGGAGCTGACTTAATTTTAAATACCGGCTATACAGGCAAGGATGTCACTGTTGCCATTATAGACACCGGAGTATCTCCACATGCGGATTTAATATATCCAGCCAGCAGAATCGTGGGATTCAAGGACTTTGTAAACTTTGAAACCCAAATGTATGATGATAACGGACATGGCACTCATTGTGCAGGCATTCTCGCTGGAAACGGCTATGCGTCGAGGGGTAAGTACAAGGGAGTAGCTCCCGAGGCAAACATATTGTCCATTAAGGTTCTTGATGAGGTCGGAAACGGCAATACTTCAGATATATTATCGACTGTGCAATGGATTATAGATACAAAGGAGGTTTATAAAACAAGAATAATAAATTTTTCATTGGGTGCAATCGCTCAATACAGAGAAAAAAGAGATCCGCTGGTAAAGGCCGCAAATCATGCAATCGAAAATAATTTAATCGTAATTGCAGCAGTCGGTAACAGCGGTCCGCTCAGAACCACCATATTATCTCCGGCAACGAGCAGGTACGTCATTTCGGTTGGAGCCCTTGACGACATGCGCACTACCGATTTAAATGATGATGTTATTGCTGAATTTTCCAGCAGAGGACCTACATTGGACAGAATAAAAAAGCCTGATTTAATCGCGCCCGGAGTAAATATAACATCGCTTTCCAGTACTGATTTAATAGGCTACACCAGCCTGAGCGGAACATCAATGTCAGCTCCGATGGTATCCGGCGCGGCAGCTCTTTTATTAAATGAAAACCCCAACTACACCCACTACGATATTAAGAGGAAGCTCATAAGCTCATGCTCCAGAATCAGAGCATCATCTTATGATCAAGGGGCCGGCGTGCTGGATATAAGCAAAATATTTTCATAAATCAAACAATACACCATTATTACATTTACGCCCGTCAAGTTTATGCCGGGCGTAAATAATCTATGACAATATGATGCCCTTTCCCATGGACTGGGCTTTTGTAGTGAGATTTTCAGACTTTTCGATAAATTCTTCTATTGTTTCGCCTGCATATTCTACAATTGAGCCGCATACGCTTATGCTGTTTTGCAAATTGATGCTGTAGTTTTCTATTTCCATTTTAATTTTTTCAGTCATTATTTTTGCTATATCTATATCCACACTGTTTAATATAATCATAAACTTATCATTGCCATATCTTCCGACAACATCTATTTTTCTTGAATTAGCACTCAATATAGCAGCTACATCCTGAATTATTTTATCTGCGTTATTCATGCCGTAAATCTTATTTATTTTCTTAAAATCATCTATATCAAGCACAAGGAGACAAAAGCTTACACCTTCCTCATTATAGCTTTGTATGCTGCTTCTTATGCTTTCGTTCATAAATTGAAAATTATAAAGACCTGTAAGTATATCTACATTTGCTTTTGATTTTAACTCATTTTCTAAGTGCCTTATTTCTCTTTCCATTTCAAGAATCGATCTTTTCATTTCCTTCTTTTCTGTCAAATCCTGCATTGCCACATAAAAGGTATCTTCTGAAAATCCAAATATATTGAATCTTATAAATTTTTCATACTCTGTAATATATTGCTCGATAACCTTGTGGTCGCTTGTCATAGCGGCTTCACTCATGATTTTAGGCCAGTCAAATATTGAATTTAATGATCCGTGAAACATATGTGTCAGCTTTTTATTCAGGATATCCTCCATGGATCTGCCCATTAAAATCTCCGTCTGTTTATTTGCTGATATTATTTCAATTTCAACCTTTCCCGAATCATCTCTTACAATTCTGCATTTAACTATTGCATCTGATAAGTAATCTAAGTATTCTATCATTTTACAGCCCCCTCTTATTAATTTTCATTACTCCTGTATATCATCAAAATCATCACATTTTCCATCAAGCAGTACTTCCGCAGCCTTTTTCACCGTGCTGAATTCAAAACCCTTATTTACCAGGTAGTTAAATAATTTAATTTTTCTTTTTTTAATATCTTCTTCCTTTAATGTTTTAAGTTTTTTAGCCCCCAGGCTCTTCGCTCTTTCCAGCTCATCTTCTTCAGAAATATCACTCATCTTTTCGTCAATTATTTCCCTGCTTATTCCCTTTTCATACAGTGTTTCTTTTATTCTTCTCTTTCCGTATTTTGAAACATTAATTTTACTGTTAATAAGCATTTCGCTGTATAGTTCATCATCCAAATATCTATGCTGTTTCAGCTTAGTAATTGAATTATCAATGAACTGATTATCATATCCCTTTTCCTGCATCTTAGTTCTTAACTGTTTTTCACTCTTGAAATTTCTTGACAGCACTGACAAAGCATAATTGTATGCATTGATTTCTTCTTCAGCTTTCAATATTTCATTAATAAATTCTTCTTCCAGTTCCATATTTTTTGCAAGAGAATATTTAACCATAATATTTATATCAATGCCAAATGCAAAATTATCGTCCAAATAAACGTTTACTCTGTCTTTGTTGTTTTTTTGAAACTCAATTTTTGTAATCTTTTTCATGACAACTCCCACATGAATTTCCTATATTTTAGCACACAAATCGAATTTTATCAATATTTGTATTTTTATAATTGCAATTTTACTCTATAATCTGCTTTTCCACACACATCTTTTTTACGCACAAAAGGAGAGATAACTTCCGTTATCTCTCCTCATAATTAATTATAGGTTTCTTGCCCGTTCTCTTAATTTAAGTTCATCTTCATCATTTGTTTCATCCATAACCAACCCATGAGGCATCTTATTTCCATTTTCATCTACAGATATAAATGTTATAAAACCATCTACAGGAGTTGTTTTTGCCAGTTCTGTTTCCATCTTCGTATATACCACAATACTGGTTTTCCCCAAATGAACGATTTTGCTGACAAACTTAACTATATCGCCGCTGTTTACAGGGTGTCTGAACAACAGTCCATGAATATTCAGGCAAACCACATTTTTGGGGTCACCAACCGTGGACGCGGCAGCTATAAATGCCGATTCAACAAACCATTCCGCAGTCCTTCCGGCAAATAATGTACCGTGATGATTCAGCTCCTGCGATTTTACCAGCCTTGAATTAACATATTCCTTCATAAATATCTCCACAGATTTATAATGCTGACGCCTGTTTTTTATTATGCCACATAACAAGCATCGGTCCTGCAAGGCATACGGTTGAATAGCATCCGCTTATTACACCTATAAGCATTGGTATTGCAAATGTCCTTATCGAATCTATATTATAGATATAGGCAAGAATAAGCACAACCAGAATACTCAAAGCTGTTGTCACTGTTGTTTTAATTGATCTTGACAAGGTCTGGTTTATACTTGTATCAACCAATTCCTCAAAGGGCTTCTTCGCATAAAACGGCTGATTTTCCCTTATTCTGTCGTAAATTACAATTGTATCATTGATAGAATATCCTATTACTGTAAGAGTAACCGCAATAAACGAGTCATTTATCGGCATTTTGAAGATTATAAAGCTGAAGAATACAATCAATACATCATGAAACAATGCAATAAGACCTATAACGCCTGCTGACGTACCGGATATCCTTTTAAATCTGAATCTTACATAAATAATTATAAATAATGCAGTTAACCCTATGGCAATCAGTCCGTTCATTAAAAATCTGTTTCCTATAAACGGCTCCACAACATTGGATTCTGCAAGGGTTAAATTAGCTTCAGGAAATTCTTCTTTTAAAGCTATATCAAGATCTTCCTGCTCCCCGGCTTCAAGACCGCTGTTGCCGGACAGGTTCAGAACAATTTTCTTGCTGTGAGTAGCTAAATCTTCTGTTAACTGAACCTCTGTGTTTCTGTTTAATATTCCTGTAGCTTTTTGTTCTACCTTTACCGCATCAATATCTCCGGTATACGAATATTTTATAATTGCTCCACCCTTAAACTGAATTGACAAATCAACTCCGTTTATGAATAATGAAACAATTCCTATAAATATAACAATCAGTGAAATTGCAAAAAACATTTTTCTTTTTTCATAAAATTTAATCATTATTTTGCCTCCTTTATTTTTATTCCATAAAGAGACTTTTTCATAAACATTTCGTTCATGCTCATTGATCTTGTCATTATTTTTGACGCTGTAACACCTGAAACGAAGTTCAGTATACATCCAGTCATAAGTGTATATCCAAATGACAGCATGGAGCCTGTTCCAAATATCATCATTATGACAGCGGCTGCTATAGTGGTAATATTGCCGTCAAAAACTGCCGAGAATGCTTTATCATATCCGGTATCTATGGAATATCCCAGTGTTTTTCCTTCGTTCAACTCTTCTCGTATTCTCTCAAAAATAATTACATTTGCATCTACTCCCATTCCCATAGACAGTATAATACCGGCTATACCTGTTAATGTAAGAGTCATTTGAGGTATTGAAAGAGCAAGAAGCTGGACAGATATCTGTAAAAGAAGTGCAAAGCATGCTACCACTCCTATTAATCTGTAATAAAACACCATGAAAATACAAATTGCAGCAAAAGCAATTATGCCCGCTTTAACCATAACCTCCAAAGCACCCGACCCCATTGTCGGTGTAATTGTACTGTGGTTTTTAGATACAAGCGAAAACGGAAGTGCTCCGGAATTTATCTTGTCAGACAGAGCCTTTGCTTCATCTGCACTTTCCATGTTTGTTATGATAGCATTTCCTCCGGTAATCTTGCTTGTTACGGAAGGCGCTGATATCAATGTTTCATCCATATAAATAGAAATGTGCTGACCGATAAGTCTGCCTGTTGCTTCCTCAAACGCTTTTGCTCCCTTATCATCAAATTCCAGTGTAACCACCGGCTGATTGTTCTTTTTGTCCAATTGAACCTTGCTTTCCTTAACATCCTTTCCTTCAACTATAATATTTCCATCGGGATCCCTGAATGTCAATTTAGCTGTTTCTCCCAATTCAGCTATTGCTTTTTGAGGATTGAAATCTGTTTCTCCGGATTTCCAGGGGAATCTTATTATAATATGACCTGTACCTTTATCCACTGTTATTTCTCTGTCCAGGATATTCTGTGCATCCATCCTGGTTTCCATTATTACTCTTGCAGATTCAAGCTCGCTTTCTGTCGGAACTCTGTCAAGGTTCGCAGGCTCAAATATAGCTTCCACTCCGCCTCTTATATCTATTCCGAATCTTATATCTTTCATTCCTCTTATATGAATCGGACCTGCATTAATTCCAAATATTGCTGTCAATGCGATACATATAATTAAAAGCATAATAAGAATGTAAATATGTTTATTAGTTCTCATTTTTCCTCCAATGTTATTTTAATTTTAATAGTTACGAATAAACATAACCACCTTTTTTACCATCCTTTTTATTTGTAAAAAATACTACAAAGACGCTGTAGCAGTAAAACTTCAATACAGCATTCATAAACTCAGAATGTCTCAGCTTAAACAAATCAGAACGCAGAATATTAAATAAAATATGTTCAATACTTATGCTGTATAGTACATTTTTGCCGCACTTTAAAACCTGAAAGTGTTCATCACTGTTTATCATTTCCTCTTTATTCATATTTTCAAGAGAAGGATAATAAAGCTCTGTATTGCTAAGCCCGTGTCTTTCTGAAGCGATAAAAATAATCGAGGCAAAAATAATTATAGCCAAAATAACAGCTGTAAGTTTATAATTTGATAATTTCATTAATATTTTACCTCGATTCTTTGATATTATTATATATTTATTTCTTGGCAGTCGCCTTAAGCATTACATTCACGGACGCATAAATTATTAGTATAACTATGAATATTGCAGCCATTCCCATTCCCATGAGTTTTAGTGAGCTTATAACAGTTTCCGTATTTATATTCATGTTCCAACCTCCTACATTAATCCAGGAACTAAGCCGATTATAACGCCGCCGGCTATAACTGATGCAATCTGACCGGCTACATTTGCTCCTACTGCATGCATGAGCAAATGGTTTTGTGAATCTGCTTCAAGACCCATTTTTTGTATAACTCTCGATGACATTGGAAAGGCAGAAATGCCGGCTGCTCCAACCATTGGATTAATTTTTTCTTTTAGGAACAGGTTTAAGAATTTAGCAAAGAATACCCCTGCAATTGTATCAAATACAAATGCCAGCAGACCAAGAACCATTATAAGCAGAGTTTCACCTGAAACGAAGATTTCGGCCTTCATACTTGCTGAGATAGTTATTCCCAGAAGCAGCGTAATTAAGTTGACCAAATCATTTTGTGCAGTCTCTGATAATGATCTTAACACTCCGCATTCTCTTATTAAATTCCCGAACATCAGGAACCCTACAAGTGCTATTGATGCAGGTGCAACTAATCCCGCTATTATAGTAACCACTATGGGAAACAACAGTCTTGTGGTTCTTGTAACGCTCTTAGGGTTATATTTCATTCTTATTTTTCTGTCCTTTTCCGTTGTACAGAGCTTTATTGCAAAGGGCTGAATAATTGGTACCAATGCCATGTATGAATAAGCCGCCACCGCTATGGGGCCTATGTATTTACTTTTTAACACCTGTGAAACCAATATGGATGTTGGTCCGTCGGCAGCTCCTATAATGCCCGCTGACGCAGCATCCTGAATTGAAAACCCAAGCAATGATGCAACTGTTATTGTTGCAAATATACCAAATTGTGCTGCTGCTCCAAACAATAAAAGTCTCGGATTTGATAAAAGAGGTCCAAAATCTATCATTGCTCCTATCCCTATGAAAAGCAGCAGCGGCATCATCTCCGATGCTTCTATGCCCACTTCAAAAAGCCAGTCAATAATTCCTTTAACCTCTCCTATTCCCGGTAAAGTCTGATTCAAAACTCCGGACATAGGAATGTTTACTAAAATTGCTCCAAATCCCATTGGCAATAACAGTGCCGGCTCCAATTCCTTGGCGATTGCCAGATATATCAGAGCACCTCCGATTATCCACATTAATATTTGCTGCCATGTAATCTGAGTTATGCCTTGTGTTAAAAATTCCATTTTATGCTCCTTCTGATTTATTCCTGTGTATTCTATTATAAATAAAATTTTTTAGCAATTATTCATATTTCGCAAAATAATTCATTTTTTATCTTTTTTTAAAAAATTCAGCTGTTTTAGGTCGTCTTATGCCGTTAAATCTTCAACATGCTTTTATTTCCTTTTTACTCTCAATTCAATGCAAGAACATTTAACATCCCTGCACTTCCAGCTACCTTGACTCAAATAAATATTTCGTTTTAAACCCGTTATCCACTAATTTCAGAGTATATTTATGTTCTTTATCATCCAGCTTTGAAACAACCTCAGCCTCCTTATTCTTCAAAAGCTCAGACGCTGTTTTCTTGGTTAATTCAATGCCCTTTTCCTGAAGTGATTTATCTTCCTTCCACATTGAAAACCTGCAGGAAGGAAAATTCTTATATCCCGCACAAAAAAAACTCTTCTTGCTTTCAAAAACCTCTCTCCCGCACCTGGGACATATCCCCACAGCTTCCCGTTTGCTTTTTCTTTCCTCCTGCTCAAAGCTTACATCCTTTGTTGAGCTCATCTTTCCTTCTTTAATTATTTCAGCAACATATTTTTTTATATCCACTATGAAGTCCTTTGATGATACTTCCTTCTTGGCTATCTTTCCCAGCTGGCTTTCCCATTCCCCTGTAAGATCAGGTTTTTTAAGCTTCTCATGGACTATTTCTATAAGCTGAATTCCATTTTGTGTCGGAACAAGATTTTTCTTATTTCTTTTTATATAACCGACAGATATAAGCTTTTCTATTATTCCTGCTCTTGTTGCAGGAGTTCCCAGTCCTATGGGTTTCATTTCTTCTCTGAGCTTTTCATCTTCTATCTGCTTACCTGCAGTTTCCATTGCCGTTAAGAGAGTCGCCTCCGTATACGGCTTCGGAGGGGAGGTTTTTTTCGTGAGCACCTTGATTTCTTTAGGCATCAGCTTATCGCCTTCCGAAAGATTTACGGTTATTTCCCTATCATCAGTGTCTTCCTTTATCCTGCCAAGCATCATGTCCTCAATTTCCTTCCACCCTGGTATAACTACCTTCTTACCTCTTGCCTTGAATTTATCCTTTTCAATCTGAATTTCCAGATCAGTCTGGTCATATTCCTGTTTTCTGTCAAATACGCAGATGAACCTTGCAACTATAAGCTTCAGTATATTTTCTTCTCTTTCAGGAAGTTTTATTACTGCTGCATTACGAATATTGGGTGTAACAATGATTGCATGATGATCCGTAACCTTTGAATCATCTATAACTCTTTTGTCTGCATTTATTTTTTGTCTTATAACCTTGTCAACACAGTACCCGGCAGCCTCCGAGCCCCTGTATCCATCCTTTATATTTTGGAGAAGTCCGGGAATTTTTGACTTCATGTCTTTTGTCAGATACCTTGAATCTGTTCTGGGATATGTGGCAAGCTTATATTTTTCATATAAATTCTGTGCTGCATCCAGTGTCTGCTCCGCAGAATAACCATACCTCCTGTTTCCGTCTCTTTGAAGCTCTGTCAAGTCATAAAGCAAGGGTCTTTCCACAGTTGCTCTTTTTGTTTTAAGCTTTATGACCTCTGCTTCCTTATTCCTGCACCTTTCCGCTATTTTTTCAGCTTTTTCTATTTCATCTATTCTTGTCCCATCCTTGTTGAACCATGTGGCAGTGAACATTTCACAATCTGCCGCAACCTCGTAAAAAGGCTGTGATACGAAATTATCAATTTCCTTTTGTCTCTGCACTATCAGTGACAGCGTGGGTGTCTGAACTCTCCCTATTGTAAGCATTCGGTTATACTTAACCGTAAACAGCCTTGTAGCATTGATTCCTACAAGCCAATCAGCCTCTGAACGAGCCCTTGCGGATTGGTAAAGGCTGAAATATTCCTTGTTGTCCTTTAAATTATTGAATCCTTCTTCTATTGCTTCATCTGTCATGCTGCTTATCCATAATCTTTTAACCGGTTTCCTGCAGCCTGAGTTGATATACACATAGCCAAAAATGAGCTGACCCTCACGTCCCGCATCTGTTGCACATATTATTCCATCAACAGTATCGCTCAGCATAAGAGATTTAACTGTTTCATACTGCTTTGCGGTGGAAGGGTTAACCATATATTTGAATTGTACGGGAAAAATAGGTAAATCATTAATATTCCATCCCTTATATTTAGGATTGTACTCCTCAGGATAAGCAAGCTGAATCAAATGCCCCACACACCAGGTAATTATGTATTCGCCGTTTTCCATGTAACCGTCTCTCATCTTGCCAATATTCAAAACCTTGGCAATATCCTTTGCCACAGACGGTTTTTCCGTAACTATTAATTTCATAACTATCTTCCTTTTGTTAAGTTTGACAAATTATTATAGCATAATTCATAGTATTTGTCCTGTTTATTTTAAATTATATGGATTAGATTTCATTATTTATTAACAACAGCTTCAGTTTTACATATAATACATCATTAAAGTTATCGACATGTATTGCTGATACCTGCCTTTTATCCGCATATCAAAGCTGCTGTCGGTAACTTAAAAATTGAAGGGGGTAATTACTTGAAAGAAAAACATATCTTTGCAGGCAATAACACTGCCGTTGGTTTTTACAGCTGTTTTAATTATGTATTTAATCCTGATGAATTAACTCATCTATATATCCTTAAAGGGGGACCCGGCGTCGGCAAAAGTTCATTTATGAAAAAATTTGGTGCTGAAATGCTTGATAAGAATCTTTCTGTTGAGTATATTCACTGCTCCAGCGATAATGAAAGCCTGGACGGAATTATAATACCCGAACTGAAAATAGCATTTGTCGATGGAACAGCACCTCATACAATGGATCCGGTGATTCCCGGAGCAGTCGATGAAATAATAAATCTTGGCGCATTTCTTAACAGCCATCAGCTTGAAAAACACAAACATCAAATTATTCAGATAAACCAGACCAAGTCCCATATTTACAAAAGCGCTTACAGATATCTTAAAGCAGCAGGTATTATTTCCGAAGAAATTAATTCTTTATATGATCAGTTTATTAACGTTAAAAAATTCAATGAAATGTGTAATGATGCAATTGAAAAGCTTAACTGTGATGATTTATTAAAAACTGCAAAAATTAAAAAAATGTTTCTGGAATCATACACTGCAAATGGATATATAAGCCGCACAAGTGCTATGTGCGCAGACAAGAGAGTATGGGCAGTCATAGGTGAAAATACAAACTATGCTTCCGAATTACTGAAAAAAATTGCAGATGAAGCAGTTAAAAAAGGATATGATGTTGAGCTTTATCTGAGACCTTTGATGCCTGATAAAATCCAGCATGTGTTTATTCCTGAATTGAACTTAATGGTTATAAGCTCGGAAGGTTACGCAACCGACGGTTTTGAAAATGTTTTTGACATACACGGAATAATGGACACGGATAATTTGAGGGCTCAAATTTCTGAAATTGAAAACAATCTTCATCTATATGAAATGTTAATAAAAAATGCATTAGAGAAATTATCTGAGACAAAAAAATATCATGAGCTGCTCGAAGTTTTCTATATTAACAGCATGGACTTCAACAGCGTGGATGAATGCCTCAATGGGATATTAAAACAATATACATAAATTCCAAGGAGGTATATTATGGTTTTAACTTCTTTACACTACCTTTATATTGTCATGGTAGTCATCATTCTTGCCATTATGCTTATGAAAAAGGATATAGTAATTCCCTGCATTATAGGAACATTTGCAATGGGTTACCTTTATTCGGGAAGTGCCGTCACAGCTATCCAGGCAATATTTAACACAATTATCTATGCCGGCAATGAATTTTGGGGTATTATTGTTATTATTTCTCTTGTTGTTGCCATGTCTAAAGCGCTTCAGGAAATAGGTTCTGATGTTTTAATCATGTCACCTGTCAAGAAAATCATGATAAATCCCACAATGGCATTCTTCAGCATAGGTTTGACTATGATGGTAATTTCATGGCTTGTTTGGCCAAGTCCGGCAGTTCCTTTAGTAGGTGCTGTTCTCTTACCGGCAGCAGTTGCAGCAGGCCTGCCTGCAATTTACGCTGCGGTGGCAATGAACCTTTTCGGTCATGGAATTGCGCTTTCCAGTGACTTTTTTATACAAGGTGCGCCGACAATCACCGCCACAGGTGCAGGCATTGAAGCAACAAACGCTATTTCTGCCTCTATTCCTATTTGGTTTACAATGTCACTGGTAACCGTGATTGCTGCATTCCTGATGATGAAAAACGATATGAAAAAAAACGCCTTGAAATATTCCCGGACAGAAGAAGTAAAAGAGATATCAACAGTTAAAAACGGAAGAACCACAAGATTAATGGCTTTTCTTGCACCCGTCGGTTTTATTTTTGACATTGCAGCAATGTTAAAATTCAAGTTAACCGGTGGAGATGCAACAGCTCTTGTAGGTGGAACCGCGATTATAATAATGCTGGTTACGGTCTTGACAACTCACAATGTCAAAGATGCTTTTGAAAAAGTCATTGACTATATCAAGGAAGGATTCCAGTTTGGAATTACCGTATTCGCTCCGGTAATTTTTATAGGAGGATTTTTCTTTCTTGGAAATCAGGGAGGTGCATCTGCCGTACTTGGAGAAGGAGCTCCCGGCATATTAAACGACATAAGCATATTCCTTTCTCAAAGCATCCAGATGAATAAATTCTCAACCATCTTAACACAATCGGCAGTAGCGGTCATTACAGGACTTGATGGTTCCGGTTTTTCGGGACTTCCAATTGTAGGAAGCCTGGCATATACATTTTCTAATATAATAAACATCAACATGGCAGGATTAGCAGCATTAGGCCAAGTAATAACTATCTGGGTAGGTGGAGGAACCATAATTCCCTGGGCTGTAATACCGGTTGCTGCAATATGCAATATTGACCCGCAGACTTTGGCAAGAAAGAATTTGATTCCTGTTTTATGCGGTATTGCTGCGGCAATTGTGGTAGCACTGATAATATTGTAAGTATAAAAACAGAGGGCAGGCTCATGTTCAGCCCCCTGTTTATCCTAATTTCTTTTCAACTGACATACCATCGCTGATCTTAATAATCCTTTGAGAAACAGCAGCAATTTCGTTATCATGAGTTACCATAATAACTGTTGCTCCCTTTTCATGTAAATCCCTTATAATTTTTAAAATGGCTCTGCTGTTTTCTTCATCAAGGTTTCCTGTCGGTTCATCCGCCAATAAAACACTTGGATTTTTTACAACAGCTCTTGCTATGGCTACTCGCTGCTGTTGTCCACCTGAGAGCTGCGCAGGTTTTTTATGCAGTTCCTGCTCCAAGCCTACTTCTTTTAACATTTCAATACTTTTCTGTTTTCTTTCCTTCAATCCCATTCCCGAATATCCTAAGGGCAATGCTACATTATCTACGATATCAAGTTCATTTATTAAATTGAATCCCTGAAAGATATAACCAACCGTTTGATTTCTGAACCTTGCTAATTCTTTGGAATTCATTTTATTTATAGCTTTGCCATCAAACAAATACTCTCCGCTTGTAGGAATATCCAAACCGCCTAAAATATTTAACAGGGTACTTTTTCCACATCCGGATTTTCCTGTAATTGCCACAAAATCGCCTTTGTTTATTTTTAAAGTAATTCCACGCAAGGCATTAGTTTGTACTTTTGAAACCGTATAAGTTTTTTTCAAATCCTTTATTTCTATCATTTTGACACCTGCCTAATTTTTTTGTAACACTTCAAGGGAGTTAAATCCTCGTACATCTTTTAAGGTTAATGAAGCAGAAATTGTTATTATTCCAATGCTTGCAGCCATTAAAACAAACAGAGTTTTCAATTGCATAATTGCGTTGTTTCCTCTGAAAATATAAAATCCTATGAGTCCGGATAATACTCCTGCCAAAACAACGACGGTTATTTCCAACAATACTTCTGTAACTTGCTGCTTGAGTGTAGAACCAAGCATTATTGATATCGCTATATCCTTTTTACGTTTAGAAAAAATTATAAGGAATATACCGGATGAACAAAATGATACGAGCAAAATCTGGAGGCAGGAAATTATCATATAGCTTTTAACAACAGAAGTTACATAATCCAGTCGTGCTTTTGCCGACAGATATTCATTGCCTATATTGTATGTATATACGCCGCTATTTTTATCACTCAAGTAATTTATAACCTTAAATGCCACGCTGTTGCCAAATTCTTTTTCTTTTATGGTCAGTCTGCTTTGCATACCTTGAGACCCATGCGGCCACAACTTTTCTTTCATTTCAATTTTCTCCAACGGAATAAATATACAGTCTTCTGCTTTTATCCCCTGATCAATTACAATGCTGTTACTAAATCCTGTAATTATCCTATTTTCTTGAGCAGATTCAGGGATTTCATTTAGTTTATACAACTGACCGTCTATATTGAGTGCTGATTCTTTTAATTCAATATGGTCTCCTGAAAGGCTCAAATAAGAAGCTGGTGAAAGCTTGGTGCCTAAGTTTTGTTTTTTATTTTTGCTTATCTGAGACATGCATTTCAACACCATGTCTCCCGCATAATACTGATCGTCATCTACCTTAATTTTCAATATTTTTTCCATTTCTTCTTTATCTGTGAACACTACATTAAAATCAGCAAGCTGTGAATCATCTTTTTCATTATCTAACCATACAAATCCCAGCTTTCCAATAAGGTTGTACTTAAAATCAGCCTTTTCCGAATACAATTTTTTTAAATAAACATAGTCTTTGTAGTCTACAGCTTCTCTGTCAGAAACAATTGAAGAAACAAGATTTGCATCAATTGTAGCACTGACATCTGTCAAACCGGCAACGAGCACATCAAAATTATTTTTTTCAATAAAATATTTGTCAAAGGACTGACAAAAAAGATTTACTCCTGTTGCCAGCAAAGATGCAATAATAATGTATATTGCTTTTTTGCTCCAAATTTTTCTTATAGTTCTATATACAGAATACTTCATATTTACACCCTCAACATATCTGAAACGCTAAAATGTACAGCTGCAATACCTGATATGAACCCCACCGCCAAGGAAAATATACCTGCCAATATCAAGCCATACAATATTAAATGCCAGGAAAACATAACTGTAATAATATTTGACAAAACACCTCTGATTAAATACATTAAAATTAAATCTAAAATGAGTGCTGCTACAGAAAAAACAAATGTTTCAAAAATACTGTCAGCCACTATGTTTTTAACGCTGGAACCATGTGCAAGCTTTATTGCCATATTTTTTCTGTCATTTATCAGTCTTCCGCTTACTATTATTACCGTTGCGACAATAGAAAGTACAAGTGTTATAATATTGTGTACAGCAGAAATCCCCATTACCATCATAAATCCTGATTTAGCGGAGCTTGTTATTTCCTTTGAATTTCTCATACTAACTATATCTGCATCCGGATAATATTTTATAATTGTATTTTTTATATTATCTTTTTCCAACTTACTGCCAAAGATAAACAACTGGTACTGCACACTGTTATTTATTGAAACTTCCTTCAGAAGCTTGTAAGGTATAAATACATTTCCTATAAGATTCCCGTTTATTACTGTCCCAATAATTTGCAGGTCTTTACCATAAGCCGTTATGGTATCGCCGAGCTTTAAGCTGTATTTTTGCATAAAACTGACGGTTACCAGAGCAACAAGCGACCCTTCCCTCAGCTCAATTTCGGTTGGAAGCCTGCCGTGTATTTTCCAATCCGTCATATTAATTATACTGTTATCTATCCCCTGCAAATTAATTAAATCTGTTGTACTGCCAATGGCTGCCGGTATTCTTATTAATGCTGCAGATACACCTGTTTTCTGTATATTTGCAGCTTCATTTTTTAAATTCGACACTATTTTCCCTTCATCTTCAACTGTCATAAGAACTTCTGCCAGAATAAAGTCCTGATCTTTTAACGAAGCTGCTATTTCCATGTTATAAAAGTTATAATTAACAGAACCCAGCAAAGCACAAGAATAGAAAAGTCCTGTCATCATGGAAATAATTACAACATAATTAAGCATTTTATTATGGCTTAAGCATTTTATCGTTGTTATAAAACGAAATATCAAAATTTTCATCCTTCATTCCTTCCTGTTATACTTAACTAAGATGCACAAGCTTAATCCAATTCAATTACATAAATGTCTCCACATTCGGGATTTGCAACATAAATGATATTATCAAACAATGCCATATTATAGCCGTATGTCGCAGACATTTTATCCATAGGCACCTGCGGCATCAGTGTTTTTTCATATACAAATTCTCCTTCTTTCAATTTGAAACTTTCAACCAGACTCCAAAGAGAAGATGCTATATAATAAGTATCTTTATATTTGATGACATCACTGGGTGTATACATATAAGGAAACGGAGCGATTTTTTCTGTTTCGATTCCGTTTATTTTGTATAAATAAGTCTGACCTGACCCACCTAAGGCACTGGATTCGGTAAACTCAAATACCATCATTTCAGCTACATAAATGTCTTCACCATCCTTAAACAGGTTACCCGAACATATTAATCCAGTTTTATCAATTTCGCCCTGAGGAGATATTCTGTAAATATTAAGATATTCTTTTAAAGCGGATCTGACAGAAATATATACAAATTCTTTATCAGCCACAACCGATAAGTAAGACATATCATCATTCAACTCTATATCAGACAGGGAAACTTCATTTACATATTCTAAATTCTCAGACAGAATCTGTACACGCTTGTTACCGTTATCTAAAATATATACATACCCGGTTTCTTCGTCATGGTAAATATCTGTGGGTTGCGAGAATTCCAAAGGGCCTCCGCCGATTTTGCCTATTTCTTTTATTCTGTTGCCTTCTTTGTCCAATATCACAAGCTTGTGTTCCTCAGCATCACTTACCACTATATTTTCTTCATTGACCCATATACCTGAAGCAGCCTTTATTCCGGTTTTTTCGCTTTCAAATACAGTTATTGTTCCTTCATCCGGAATTTCACGATTTGGGGGTCTATAAGGAGAGTTATTGTCAGAATTCGTAGACTGTGGGTTTGAGTTTACGTTTTCATCGGCAGTATTTCCAAGTGTACCATTAGAATCTAAATCAACCGTACAGCTTGTCAGTAAAATAACTACTGCTAAATTCATCATACATAATTTTAAAGTTTTTCCCATCTTTTTAACCTCTGTTTAATTTGCATATTTTAACAAGGTATCTTGTAAATTTTTAACAGCTGTTTTTCCTATTAATCCATATTCACTATTTTTATATAATACTAAAAAACTTGGATAACAGTCAATACTGTAAATATTATCACTGCTGCATGACATTCCAGTTTAAAACGCACACATCTCTTTCTTGTATATTTCAATTAACCCTTTTAATTTTTTCAATTTTCAAGAAACCATTCCTCTGATAATCTTCAAACACCTCGCATACATAAACATCCTCACCAACTTGAAAAATATGATAACCAATGTCCTTGTTAGCATCATCCATAATAATATATCTATAACATCTTGATTTTTGAGAGAAAAATATCTTTGTATATTGCTCGGTTAAAGTTTCAGATCCATAATGGGATTTAACAAAACTACTGTCTATTTCTTCTTTCATATAAGATACATTAATCCATGAACTCTCTCCCGGCTCAATAGAAAAATTGTCTTTGTCAATAGCATATCGTATGTCTTTTCGTAATTCATTATTCCACAAGGTTGAAGAAAGAGGACTTACATAACTTAAACTCTCAAAAACATAATTACCTTCTATGGTACTATTTAGCATAGCCTCCATAGTATCTATCTTATTATTTTCATATCCGTAAGAATTAGATTTGCTAACCTCTTTTATATTATAAAGAAGAAATACAACTGTAAAAATCACTATTGCTATTAATAATGGTATAATATACATAAATGACTTGCAAGTAAAATGATACTTGCTATCAATCATTGTTAATATTGACATAGTAATGCCATGCCCTATTAATACACCCACACAATTATTAAAAATATCATCTACATCAAAAACTCCTGAATTTGTAGTGAATTGCAAAATTTCAATTGTAAACACAAAGCTTACACCTGCCAGCATTGTCCATCTTACACTATGGAATTTATTATGCAAAAGAGGAAGCAATAATCCTAATGGTATTGTCATTAATACATTTAAAATTATATAATGCCAGAATCTTATATTAGAGGACTTCCACGCTTGTATGTGAGAACTGAATAATTTAAGATTAATATTGCTATTATATATCCCTCTGTTTAGAAGAGCTTCATCAACAATTATAATTACATATGATAATATAATAAAAATTACCAATACTTGTTTTTTCGATATGCCATTTTTCCCTTTAGTTATACAAAATCTATTAATAATTTCATAAACAAAAAAGCAAAATATTGCTATAAATAAAACACAAACAGAAATCGTATTTATGTTTAAATGTTTAACAACTTCAATCATTTCAAATAATACCATTTGTTTTCCTCGTAAATTAATTTTTATCTCCTATCCGGTAATTCAAAATAATACAATTAAGTAACCGGATTATTATTAATGAGGTAATCCGGTTACTCTTTTTAATTAATTATTGACTTATTGTTCCGGAAGCGTGAACATAATCTTCTGCAACACATCTATCCCCGGCAGCCCATTGTATATAGTATTTTTTAGTAGTACTTAAGTTACTAAAAGTAATCTTCTTTGTTGTTACTCCTCCTGTAGCTGATAATTTAATTATTACAGGATCACCAACTTGAGAATGATCTTCATCATATAATGTAACTTGTAAATCACGGTTTGTTTGTGCGCTATGATATGACGCAAGATCTACTACAATCTTCCCAGTGGAAGTTATAAAATTATATTCAGAATATACTCTATAGCAAAAGTCTCCAGAAAAGCTTACAGAACCACTTGCTAGATTTTTATCTTTAGTTGGTGGTTTAGTAGCAAGTATTCCAACATCTATGCTGCTACTACCATTCTGAAAAATATCATCCGCTTCATAAGCATATGCATCTGCCGAGAGACCAGTAATAAAAATAACCATTATCAAGATACAAGAAATTAAAACCTTAAATTTCATATAGACTTCCTCCCTTGTCTAGTTGTTTATTTAGATCTTAACACATTGATTACCAATTACATATCGCTTAATTTTTTATAAAAGTGTTATATAATTATACATTGGTAGTTAAACCCTGACCTTAAATCCTACAACTTATTTGGCGACCTTATATAAACCATATTAACATAATCCTTTCTTAAAATTTCTTATACCATATGAGATGTGATTTTCTTTTCTCATACTCTAAGACTTTTTTATATTACTAATTGGCATATGATATTGTTATATATTTACATTAGTAAAATTGACTGAAAATGACATTTAAAACTTACTTAATATAAAACCGTTATCAATTTTTCTACTGTCTGATATACTCGACCATTATAGTTAGCTTATAAGTACTGCCTTCCTACTTTACTTCCGAGGATGTTCTATTTAAATTTTTCGCACTCAAAAACAAGTGATGAGAAAATATATTATGTATTTAATTACTGACTCAATATTATCATACTATAAAAGATGTGTAAAGTATTTTCCTGCAAATTTTTATGATAAATATAAATAAATATTGACACACTATTTTAATACTGGTAATATATTTGTATACTTTAAGAAACGGGTGAATTTATAGTGAAAAACAAGTTACCAAAACTATCTGAAAGAGAGAAGGATATAATGTCAGTTTTATGGCATTCGGATGAGTATTTGACAGCATCTGCCATTGCTGAAATAGGCGGCATTAGTATCAATACAGTTCAGGCAAATATGAGAAGCTTGATGAAAAAGAATTATATTGATGTCGCAGGTATAGTATACAGTGGCACTGTTCTTACAAGAAGCTATAAAACTGTTATAAGTGCTGAAGAATATGCTGCCGAACAATTACGGGGCATTCAAGAAAATGCTTTAAATTTTTCAACCTTGAATTTTATGGGTCATTTTCTTAAGCAAGAAGATCCAGATACTTTAGAAAAGTTAGAAGAATTTATTAAAAATGCAAGGAAAGAAGAAGGTGAATAACCATGTCATCCTCACTTATTTTGACAAATTGCATGTTTTGTGGATTTGCGGCATTGCTGCTGATTCCGCTTCTAAGGCAGCCGAGGATACTGGTGTATAGAAAGGGCGTACCTATTTTTGCTACTATAATTTTAGTCATAATAAAATTACTCTTACCTCATGAATTTTCATTTACTGACACATTAGCTTCAAAAAGAGTTTTACCTGCAATCAAGGTAATAGAGAATTTTTATTTATTCAGAAATATTACAGTTGGAAATTTACTTTTGTATGTCTGGATATTTATTGCATCAATATCTTTATGTCGAATCATTTTTAGGCATTGGAAACTAATGAGTATAATTACTTTAGTTCCTCATACCAAAAATGAAGAAATTCTTATGATTCTATCGGAGTCTTGTATTATTGACAGGCTTAAAGTTATCCAATTGGATATGAATACAGGACCATTTGTTACAGGCTTTAGGAATCCTACTATTGTACTTCCTTGTAATCTTTCTGCATATGAGATTAAATTTACACTTCTTCACGAGTTGGAACACTTAAGATGTCATCACATGTTTATAAAGCTATGTACCGAAATAGTTACTGCAATTTATTGGTGGAATCCAATTGTTTGGTTTTTGAGAAATGAAATTATTTGTGCACTTGAAATTCAGGCTGATACAGGCGTAATTGAAAAGCTTCCTGATAATGTTGTCATTGAATACCTGGATACATTAGTTAAAATATCAAAGCTCAGCAATTCAAAGCAAGATATCAATCCGGCCCTTTCTTTTGCATTAAGTGGCAATACTATAGTGTATAGAGTACATACAGCTTTAGAATTTGGGTGTTCTATGAAGAATAAAAAGATTTCAGTGCTTGGTTGCTTATCTATGATTTTATCAATGTCTATTTTATTAGCTTCATTTATGTATACATTTGAATCATATAACATCAGTCAATCTAATGTGGAGGGTACATTTACTATTAATGCTAATACAGATTTTTTTGTATTGAGCGAGGACAGGCTATATGATTTATATATAGATGGTAAATATACTGTAACACTACCTGCAATTCCTGAAGAGTTAAATAATTTACCAGTACATGAGTCAGATAGTTAAGATTTAAATTTAGCTCATTAAATTTTTTGTTAAAGGAGGTATTAGTATGAAAAAATTACTTAAAGCTCTTGTCCTCACAATGTTTTGCATTACAATATCAAGTATTGGAGTACAGGCATATGCATATTATCCACTGGAGTATATTAATGCAGACCCCGTTTCTCCACAATCGGACATAATTGAATGGAGATATAAAGTAGAAAACGGGAAATTGTATAAAAGACAATATAACTGCACACAAGATAAATGGATTGGAGATTGGATATTAGTTAGTTAACATTTTATATCCGAAGAAGGCAAAATTAATATTATTTTGCCTTCTTCGGATATTTTTCTGCACTGTAAAAGATAAGAAAGACGGCATGGAAAATACTTCATACATTTAAAACGTCTTCTTTGTTTTTAAATGATTGCTTTCTTAAATTACATTTCCTATTCCTCTAATTTTTCTTAATATTTAGTCGATATATTATGTAATAATGTACGAGGGGGAACAAAGGATGTCCAAATCAATAAAAAGTAAATTAGCAAAAAATTTGGCATTAAAGATTGCATCAATTTCAGCAGCAATAATAACCGTGATATGTATCCTGATCTGGATTGGACTTTATGCAGGAATGCTGGCAAATTTATATAATATGGCAGCGGCAGAACTTATTTTGTTAATAATTGGAATTGCAGCATTATATTTTTTCACCTACCTTTTGATTAAAAAAGCTGTTATGCCAATTAAAGATATTATAAATTTGTCAGACAACTTAAGGAATGGAATACTAAGCTCTGATTTAAATATTAAATACTATTCCAATGACGAACTGGGACAACTCTGCAGCACTATGCGGGAAGCCGCTGATGTTCTCAAAAATCACATTTCAGACATTGACGTTGTTTTAGGCACAGTAGAAAACGGGGATTTCAGCATTATTTCCAATAAAGAATACATAGGGGATTTTAAACCAATAAAAAATTCAATAAGTGGAATAGTCCACTCCTTAAACAGAGATTTCAAAAATATACAGATTTCTTCTTCAATAATTGCAGCAGGTTCAGAGCAAGTGGCAAGTTCATCCCAGGTATTATCAAAAATTACAATTGAGCAGGCAAGTACTGTCCAGGAGCTTGCCGCAACAATCCAGGAAATATCGGACGAAGTTAATACAACTGCACAAAATGCCATGGATGCAAGCAACAAAGTCAAAATATTAAGCAATGAACTTGATAAGGGAATCGTACAAATGAGAAATACCGTGGATACAATGACCCTCATAGATGGTAAATCCGATGAAATAATAAAAATAATTAAGACAATAGAAGACATTGCCTTTCAAACAAACATACTGGCACTCAATGCAGCTGTTGAAGCAGCAAGAGCAGGAGAAGCCGGCAAAGGCTTTGCTGTTGTTGCGGATGAGGTACGTAATCTGGCTGTGAAGAGTTCAGATGCTGCGAAAACCACCACAAGATTGCTTGAAGATACTCTGAAAGCCGTGAAGGAAGGCGCATATGCAGCAGACAACACATCAAAGGCTCTCTCAGAAGTAGCCAATGACACAAATATCATAACGGAAAGCATAAGTAATATATCGTCAAAAGCTCAGGAACAGGCAAACTCCATTAAGCAGATAACTGTAAGCATTGAGCAGATATCTGATATTATTCAAACCAATTCAGCAACAGCAGAAGAAAACAGTGCAGCAAGCGGGGAGCTTTTAAGTCATGCTGAAGCCTTAAAAAAGATGGTTTCTGCCGTAAAGCTTCAAGAAGAAAATTCTGCATATTCAGCATAAATATATAAACATAAAAGTCATGTATTTTATTTGGCACTTTACATAATATACCACTTCATTTTATCCACATTTTGCCGATATTTTATATGGCAGTTACATACTATCTAAATGGAGGCTATTTTAAAATGTCAGAATTTCCACATAAAAATATCTTAGCTAGAAAAACAACATTAAAAATTATTGCTGCTATATCATTAGTAATAATTATAATCTGTGCATTATTATTTTTTGCATCTTTAAGTGGTATTGTGTTAAATTCGAGTACTACAATAATTTCAACATTTATTTTATTCATACCGGGTATTATAATTTTGTACTTTATAATTCGCTCAATGCTTAAAAAGGTTTTTGTGTCATTCAATGATGCTATCATACTTGCAGACAACATTAGAAAAGGCAACTTAAATGCAGATATTGAATTTAAATCTAATTCAAATGGCGATTTGGGTCAACTAAGCAAGGACTATCAGGAGGCGGCTTCAGTAATCAGCAGTCATATTTCCGATATCTGCAGTATCTTAAACCGAATTGAAAACGGAGATTTCAACATTGTTATTGAAAAAGAGTATGTAGGAGATTTTAAAGCTATAAGCTCTTCTTTAACAAATATAATTAACGACCTTAACCGAACCTTTAAAAATATACATATTTCCTCTGAAGAAATTGCCTCAAGTTCGGAACAAATAGCAGGGTCATCACAGCTTTTGTCTCAAAGTTCTGCTGAGCAGGCAAGTACGGTTGAAGAATTGACAGCAGCGATTCAGGAAATATCAGATGAGGTTGATACAACAGCCCAAAGCTCCGTTGATGTAAGCAGCAAGGTCAGAATTTTAAGCAATGAACTGGACAGGGGAATCGCTCAGATGAGAGATACAGTCAATACAATGACTCTCATAGATGGCAAATCTGATGAAATAATAAAAATAATCAAGATAATAGAAGACATTGCCTTCCAGACCAATATACTGGCATTAAATGCCGCAGTCGAAGCAGCCAGAGCCGGTGAAGCAGGCAAGGGTTTTGCGGTTGTTGCAGATGAAGTTCGTAATCTCGCTGTAAAAAGCGCAGATGCTGCAAAGAATACAACCGACCTCCTGGAGGATACTTTAAGAGCTGTAAAAGAAGGTGCTTATGCAGCAGATAATGCATCAAAAGCTCTCGAGGAAGTAGCCAAGGATACAAATATTATAACAGAAAGCATAGACGGCATATCCGCCAAAGCACAAGGACAAGCACTTTCAGTCAGACAGATATCCATAAACATAAGTCAGATAGCTGATGCTATCCAAACAAATTCAGCTGCAACAGAAGAAAATAACGCTGCAATCGAGGAGCTTACAAACCAGGCGGAAGCCTTAAGAAACATGGTATCAATTGTAAAACTCAGAGATGAAGACGCTGTACAAAATGTATAAAGCAAATTGTATATGTTTTACATAATTATAGCCCAGCAATTTCCAAAAAATTGCTGGGCCGTTTTTTATTTGATTAACTATAGTTTTTTATTTGATTAACTATATCAGAAAAGTTCTCCAGCCGTATGCTAATTTTCTCATAATAGCCCCTTGTGCTACATACCCCATATTTTATGCATAAATGTTTTTTAATAGGTGGCTATTATTGAGTTTTCTACTGTTTCATAGTTTGAGCCGACATATACTTGTCCAATTACTGTAAGCTTGTAAGTCTTACCTTTCACATAAGAATATGAATTTGATTTTGTAATAACGTTTGTATTTGCAGTACTACTTGTTCTGCTGACCTCCGAATAAACTCCGTTTGAATTTTTTTCACTCAACACGATCGTCATGGTTATTTTTGTAACGTTTGAATTACCCGATATCGTACCTGAATATTTACTATCACTAAATGAAATAGTTGGTGTAACTCTTTGCGTATTATCCCAAAAAGGAACAATAATCACATCTTCGCTATGTGATATATACTTGCAGCCTGTAGCTGCATAAACATTTTGTCCTCCTATCAGCATAACCAGCATTACTATAACTGCTACTATTCGTTTAATCATATTTTTTACCCTCCCAATTAAATTTTCTTTCACTATATATACGACAAAAAACGATTAATCGTTGCAAGTTTTTTTAAATTTTTTATATGTTTATTTAAAGCTTTTAACTACTCTTATCACTTCAGTTACACCTATCCATGACTCTATGTTGTAAACCATATTTCCGTCAATCCACATTGCGGAAGCATAGTCATAATTATTTTCTTTTCCCGAAAACAAATATACGTCCTTCCCATTAATTTGTATAACTTCATAATCTGTATGCTCATTGTCTATAAAGGTATGGCTTTTATCAACAACAACCTCCGCGCTAAATATAAGATTCGTTCCATTTTCATTTCTGTATATATAAATGTCATATCCATCCATTTCTTCGGATTCAAATAATTCAAAACCATCAGGTATATAAGAAGGTTTTTTAATTTTGTTCTCTTCGAGTGTATTCATATTAGATTTGCCGCTTGTATTTTCAAAAATAAATCCATTATATCCCTCGTACCATTCAGTAACCGTTTTTATGACAGCCTGCTGCACTGCTTCGGCAGTCATAAGAGTTCCGAAACTTATTGATATGATTACCGCCACAAATACTGCCACCCTTTTACCATAAAAATATGCTTTTTTAACAACTTTTTTATATCTCTGCTTATTAATCAAAGTTTTCATCTTGTCGTCAAAAGCTTCAGAAAATTGAATTTCATCCCTAATCTGCTCTTCACTCGGCATTTCCTTATTTTCCTGTTTCGCTGCTTCATTTACGGCATATGATAACAATGCTTCAAAAATCGACTCCTTCTGTTTTTTATCTAACTCCATTATTCCATCTCCCGCATAATTATTTTCTTGACCTGCTGCTTTGACCTAAAAATTCTGGTTCTAACTAAATTCTCGGAAATATCCAGCATTTCAGAAATCTCTCTGTGGCTATATCCATACAATATACTCAACTCCAAAGGTATTCTGTACATATCATCAAGTTTCTTGATAACATCCGTAAGACGTTTAACTCCCTGAACAGACATAACTTTATCCAGCACATCTTCTTGAAACTCATCACTTGTCTCCAGAATATCTTCAAAGGCTGTATTTTTTATTTTACTGTTTTTTCTTATTATATCTATAGATTTATGTCTTACAATAATTACGACAAATCTACGTAATTTGTTGCGGTCTTCGATAGAGATTTTTGAGATTATTTTAGTTATTTTTATAAATGCCTCCTGAACCGCGTCTTCTGCCAAATGTGCATCTTTCAATTTTTCTCTGGCAGCATAAAGCATTATATGTCTGTAGTTATTATAAATAAATTCAAACTTGTCCTTGTCCTCCTGGTTCTCAATCAATGACAGATAGAATATCATAGTCCCTCCTTATGCAAAAAGTTATATTTTATAATATACCTTAATTTATATATTTTTTCAATTTATATGAATTTCGGCCATACAAATATAATATCGGGATTAATGAAGCTAAAATTGATATGAAATCAGAAATTACCTTCATTAATTATACATAATCTCTCTTTTTTCCTATGCCCTACAGCCATTTCAGTTTATTAGAGTCTGTATGCAGTCTGCTTATTGCTTTATGAGACTGTTAATATAAGAATTTTTTATTTATCATTTGGCACACACAAATACAGCACCTTAATTTTTCGGAAAATTAAGGTGCTGTATTTTAAATATATCTTGGCTTGGAAAAGTACCTTCTCCAGGCTGCTTATTTTTTATTAAGCATTTTTTTCAGATATTGACCTGTATAGGATTTTCTTGCTTTTGCAACTTCCTCAGGTGTTCCTTCTGCTACTATTGTTCCGCCGCCGTCTCCGCCTTCGGGTCCCAGATCTATAATGTAATCAGATATCTTTATAACATCAAGATTATGCTCGATAACTATAACGGAGTTTCCGGCCTCAACCAGCTTGTTGAGAACATCAATCAGCATGTGAATATCCGCTATGTGAAGACCTGTCGTAGGTTCGTCGAGGACATACAATGTTTTTCCCGTACCTTTTTTGCTTAATTCATAGGCAAGCTTAACGCGCTGTGCTTCTCCACCGGATAATTCGGTTGACGGCTGACCCAGTTTGACATATCCCAGCCCTACATCCTGCAGCGTCTTCAGTTTACTGTATATCTTAGGTATGTTTTCAAAAAATTCAAGTGCCTCATCTATGTCCATATTCAGGACTTCATCAATATTTTTTCCTTTGTACTTGACTTCAAGGGTCTCTCTGTTATATCTTTTGCCCTTGCATACGTCGCATGGCACATATACGTCCGGAAGAAAGTGCATTTCTATTTTTAATATGCCATCGCCGTGGCACGCGTCACATCTTCCGCCCTTTATGTTAAAGCTGAATCTCCCCTTTTTATATCCTCTTTCCTTTGCCTCAAGAGTCATGGCAAACACATCTCTTATATAATCAAATACTCCTGTATACGTGGCAGGATTGGACCTTGGTGTTCTTCCTATCGGTGACTGGTCTATTGTAATTATCTTATCAATATTTTCAACACCGAGCATTTCGTCATACTTTCCGGGACGGTTGCTGTTTTTGAATAATTTCTGATGCAGTCCCTTTGACAATATTTCATTGATTAAAGAGCTTTTTCCCGAACCCGATACTCCTGTTATGCAGCACAATATCCCTAAAGGTATTTTAACATCCAGATTCTTCAGGTTGTTTTCTCTTGCACCCTTTATTTCAATGAACTTCTCCGGTACTCTTCTTACTTCAGGTACATCAATTTTCTTTCTGCCGCTAAGGTATTGACCGGTGATGGAATTTTCATCATTTTTTATCTCCTCAAATGTGCCTGCAGCAACAACCTGTCCTCCATGAATCCCTGCGCCGGGACCTATGTCCAGGATGTAATCGGAATTCTCCATCGTTTCTTCGTCATGCTCTACAACTATGAGTGTATTGCCCAAGTCGGTAAGGTTTCTTAATGTCTTAATCAGCATGCTGTTATCTCTTTGATGAAGGCCTATACTAGGTTCATCCAGTACATAAAGAACTCCCACAAGGCTTGAGCCTATCTGGGTTGCAAGTCTGATTCTCTGGGATTCGCCGCCTGACAAAGTGCTTGCATTTCTTTCAAGTGTTAAATAACTCAATCCCACATCAGATAAGAATTGAAGCCTTGAGTTGATTTCCTTGATTATCTGCTCGCCTATTATTTTGTTCAGCGGACTCAGCTCCAGTTCATTAAAGAACTTAAGGCTTTTTGAAACAGAAAGCTGTGTAACTTCATAAATATTTTTATTTCCAACCTTTACAGCAAGGCTTACGGGATTTAGTCTTGCACCGTTGCATTCAGGACACGGACTTTCATACATGTAATCCTCTATCCACTCTCTCATTTCAGGTGACTTTGTTTCCATGTACCTTCTCTGAAGGTTATTTACCACACCCTCAAAATCTCTTGTATACTCTTTCAACCCCTGGAATTTGCTGATAAATTCCACTGTAACTTCCCTGCCGTTTGTACCGTAAAGAATCTCATCAATAAACTCCCTGGGTGCTTCTGAAAGAGGCTTTGATATATCAAATTTATGATAGTCGGCTATTGCTTTAAATATCTGATAATAATAGCCCTCCTCTTCTGAACCGAACGGGGCAATTGCCCTTTGAGCTATAGTCTTTGTATAGTCGGGAATTATCAAATCAACATCTATTTCTCTCTTAACTCCAAGGCCGTTACATGTCTTGCAAGCTCCTATGGGATTATTGAACGAAAACATCCTCGGAGAAATTTCGCCGAATCCGATTCCGCAGTCTGTGCAGGCAAACTTGGTGCTCATCAACAGCTCTTCTTTTCCCATTACATCTATAAGCACCATGCCTCCCGAAAGAGCAAGTGCTGTTTCAACCGAATCAACAAGTCGTTTTTGTATTCCTTCCTTGACAATGATTCTGTCCACAATTACTTCTATGCTGTGCTTCTTGTTCTTATCAAGGTCAATTTCTTCCTCAAGCTCTAAAATTTCTCCGTCTACTCTTACTCTCACATAGCCGTCTTTTTTGATATTTTCGAGAAGCTTTTTATGTGTTCCCTTTGCCCCCTTGACCATTGGCGCCAGTATCTGAATTCTTGTTTTTTCTTCATATTCAAGAACCTTGTCCGTAATCTGGTCTATTGTCTGTGTTTGTATGGGCTTACCGCAGTTTGGGCAGTGGGGAATTCCCACTCTGGCAAACAGCAGCCTGTAATAATCATAAATTTCTGTAACTGTTCCCACGGTTGAACGTGGATTCTTGTTGGTTGTTTTCTGGTCTATAGATATAGCAGGTGATAATCCTTCAATAGATTCCACATCTGGTTTATCCATTTGTCCCAAAAACATTCGTGCGTATGAGGAAAGACTTTCCACATAACGCCTTTGTCCTTCCGCATATATGGTATCAAAAGCAAGAGAAGTTTTTCCTGAACCGCTTACGCCTGTAAAAACAATGAGTTTGTCTCTGGGCAGTTCAACGCTTATGTTCTTCAGGTTATTTTCCTTTGCTCCTTTTATTATTATTTTATCCATTATTTATCCTTTCAGCTGATTTTCGCCATTCTAAAGCATAATCCTAAAACTTGAGAATGGAAAATTCTATTTTATAGTACGTAACTCTTTTATCTCATCTCTTATTTTTGCTGCTTTTTCAAATTCAAGGTTTTCAGCAGCAATTCGCATTTCTTTTTCAAGCTCAATAATATATGCAGCCATATCCGTGATTTTTGCACTCTTGGAATTGTAGTCTGCCTTATCCTCTGCTGCCTTGGTAGCTTCAATAATATCACGCACCCCTTTTATAATTGATGTAGGTGTGATATTGTTATCCTTGTTATATTTATCCTGAATTTCTCTTCTTCTGTTTGTTTCTTTGATTGCTCTTTCCATGGAACCGGTTATCTTATCGGCATACATTATAACTCTTCCGTCCACGTTTCGGGCAGCCCTTCCCACCGTTTGTATAAGTGATGTTTCAGAACGCAGGAACCCTTCCTTATCCGCATCAAGTATCGCAACAAGGGATACCTCCGGCAGATCCAGTCCCTCTCTTAAAAGGTTGATACCAATCAGAACATCAAATTCGCCTATACGAAGGTCTCTTATTATTTCCATTCTCTCAAGAGTATCAATATCCGAATGCAGGTATCTGACCTTCATGCCTGTATTTTTAAAGTATAACGTTAAATCCTCGGCCATTTTTTTAGTAAGTGTTGTGACAAGGACTCTTTGATTTTTGCTTGTGGAAATATGAATCTCATTAATCAAATCATCTATCTGGTTTTTAACCGGTCTGACATAAATAGGAGGATCAAGCAGTCCTGTGGGGCGTATAATCTGCTCAACCACATTTTGTGTATGCTCTGCCTCGTAGGGACCGGGAGTTGCACTTACAAATACAACCTGATTTATTACACTCTCAAACTCATCAAACTTCAAAGGTCTGTTATCCAAAGCTGACGGAAGTCTGAACCCGTAGTCTACTAATGTTGTTTTTCTTGCCTTGTCTCCGTTGTACATTCCTCTGACCTGTGGAATTGTAACGTGTGACTCATCTATAATCATCAAAAAATCCTTCGGAAAATAATCTAAAAGAGTAAACGGCCTTGACCCCGGCTTTAAATTGTTTATATGCCTTGAATAATTTTCTATACCGTTGCAATAGCCCATTTCCTGAAGCATTTCTAAATCGTAGTTCGTTCTTTGCTCAAGTCTTTGCTTTTCCAGGAGCTTGTTTTCGCTTTCAAATCGCTTCAGTCGTTCTTCCAATTCTTCTCTGATGCTTAATGCTGCTCTCTTTATATTTTCTTCTGTTGTTGCATAGTGGGTTGCAGGAAAAATGGATACATGGTTTCTTCTTCCGAGTATTTCTCCTGTGACAGTATTTATTTCGGTGATTCTTTCTATTTCATCCCCGAAAAATTCCACCCTTACAGCTTTTTCCGAGGATGATGCAGGGAATATTTCCAATGTATCTCCTCTGACGCGGAATGTTCCTCTGGTAAAGCTTATGTCATTTCTTTTATACTGAATTTCAATGAGTTTTCTCATTGTTTCATTTCTGTCCTTCTGCATACCCGGTCTAAGGGATATAACCAGGTTTTCATAGTCCACAGGACTGCCCAGTCCATATATGCACGAAACACTGGCTACTATTATAACATCCTTTCTCTCAAAAAGTGAGGCTGTCGCAGATAGTCTCAATTTATCTATTTCATCATTTATGGATGCATCCTTTTCAATAAATGTGTCACTGCTGGGAACATATGCCTCAGGTTGGTAATAATCATAGTAACTCACAAAATATTCCACTGCATTTTCAGGAAAAAATTCTTTGAATTCAGAGCACAGCTGAGCTGCCAGTGTCTTGTTGTGAGCTAAAACAAGAGTCGGCTTCTGAACCTTTTCTATTATGTTTGCCATGGTAAATGTCTTACCTGAGCCTGTAACACCGAGAAGTGTCTGATATTTCAAGTTTTTATTCAAGCCTTCGGCAATTTCTTTAATTGCTTCCGGCTGGTCTCCGGTCGGTCTGAAATCTGATTTTATTTTAAATTGCCCCATATTTTCACCTCGACTTCTCTAAACGTATGTTCGTTTTATTATATATCTTTTATACTATATAGTCAACAAAAAAACTGATTTAACCTGACATATATCGCCACATATACTTATAATTTAACTTAATGATATATTTGGTAATTTTATACTTAAGGTTTTTTTAATCTTGATGCCGTACTATATTTATTGTTGCCAACACATGGATAAATTAATAAAAGAGGTTACGTATGGATTTATACTACATTTTATTTTACTTTACCATCTACTCCTTTTTAGGCTGGTGTACAGAGGTCGTTTATGCGGCCATAAGCACCGGTAAATTTGTGAACAGGGGATTCCTGAACGGACCATTCTGTCCTATTTATGGATTTGGTGTTGTTATTATTGTAATATTTCTAACTCCTGTAAAGGACAACCCTGCAATACTTTTTTCAGGCTCGGTTTTACTTACTTCAGTTCTTGAGCTTACTACCGGATGGGTACTTGAAAAAATCTTTCACACAAAATGGTGGAATTACTCTGATCTTCCGTTTAACATAGGAGGATATATATGCTTAAAATTCTCGCTTGCCTGGGGAATAGCATGTATCATGATAATGAATATAATTCATCCTGTAATACAAGTACTTGTCCTGGCCGTAAACTACAGGGCGGGAAAAATAATATTATCCGTAATTCTCGCATCTATAGCTGTAGATTTAACGGCAACTGTCCAGACAGTTCTGAAGCTGAACAGGCAGCTTAATCAGATTAATTCTGTCGCTTCAAAAATTAAATCCTTGTCTGATGATATAGGTGAAGTTCTTTATAATGAAAGTATTTCGCTTATGGAAAAAAGTGATGAGCTGAAAACAGCCCTTTCTGAGCAGAAAATATCAATAAATGAACTTATGGAAGGAAAAATATCCGAAGCTGAAAATTCCATAGGAAGATTCAAAGAGCTGCTGGTCGAAAGGATTTCGAAAATGAATTCCGAAAAATCAATGCATACAAAAAAGCTGGAAGATTTAATGAACCACTCATTCTTCGGACAAAAAAGACTGCTCAATGCATTTCCTAACCTGAAATCCACCAGCTATGCCCATGCCCTGGAAGAATTGAAGAAAAAAAGGCTTGAAAAGTAGAATTTATTATTCTGAAGCTACCGGCCGCAAACTAAAATACAGCCTGAGAAAAATTAATTCTCAGGCTGTATTTATTATGTTAATTTATGCTAGTACCATTCCAACTATTAAATACCCTGCCAGCGATACAACTGCGGCCGTCATTGCATATGGCAGCTGTGTAGATACATGATCAATATGGTCAGAGCCTGCTGCCAGGGAAGATAAAATTGTCGTATCTGACAGCGGTGAACAATGGTCACCAAAGCATCCCCCTCCCATTATCGCTGCTATTGTGGCTAGTATTATTCCATTTATTGTTCCACCTGTCAGCTGGAATGCTAATGGAATAAATATTGGTGTCATAATAGCATATGTTCCCCATGATGTTCCTGTAAAGAAAGAAACAAAAGCACAAATAGCAAAAGCTAATGGAATTAATAAGGTCGGCGTCATCCATGCTTCAGTTACACTGATTACATATTGAGCAGTTCCCAGTTCCTTGCTTATTGCATTTATACAATATGCAAGTGCTAATATCAATATGGCTGCTAAAACACTTTTAATGCCTTGAATAGCCGTATCCATCAATTCTGATACCTTTCCCATTTTTTGAATCAGCATTGTTATGAACTGATATGCAACAGCAGCAATAAATGATTCTAAAGTTTTTGCGGAACCAAGAACTATATAAGTTCCTAAAGTAATACAAATAATTATCAGCGCAGGTACTAAAAAATTAATAAGCAAATTGGATTTAATCCCTTCTTTCGGCTTAATATCATCCAGCTCTGTGCTTAACAAAGGTCTTGCATTATCACCTATAACCTTACCTTCTTCCATAGCTCTTTTTTCTGCCTTTTTCATAGGACCAAATTCAGGTAATATCCCGGATGCTATAAGACCTACCATTAATACCGATGTAATCCCATAGAAGTTATAAGGAACCATTTTAACTACAGCAGTTGTTGCAACATCCTTGTCTACGAAGGCTCCAAGCCCGACCAATAATCCTGCCATATATACTCCCCATGATGAAAACGGTATCATGGTACATACAGGCGCTGATGTAGAATCACAAATGTAAGCAAGTTTCTCTCTTGATACTCTTGCCTTGTCTGTAACTCCCCGCATAACATTCCCCACATACAACGGACTGAAATAGTCGCTGAAAAATATAAAAATTCCTAATAACCAAGCAATTATCTGAGCTCCTCTTGCTTTTATATTGAACCTTGATATGGTCTTTGTAAATGCTTCAATTGCACCTGATTTCTGGAAAAATGCAACCATTATACCAATAAATACTTCTATGCCTAATACCCAAATAAAATCTGCATTGCCTAATGCACTTTGTATTAACGAGCTAAATCCAAACAATAAATTCTGACCAGATACAACTATTCCTACCAGTACCCCTATCAGAAGAGATAATGTTGCGTCCCTCGTAATAAAAGCAAGTACTAAGGCGATAAGGGCCGGTGCCAAAGATAAAATTCCATAGTCCATAAAACATTCTCCTTTTAATTTTTATATATGGTCCCAAATGCAAAATTTGAGATTATATTTTGAAACCTTCCGCAATTTTTTCTTGTGCAACAAATTCTAAATTATGCTTAACAGCAGTTTCTTCCAACGCTAATGCTCCTTTATAACATGTCAATCCCTTTAACAAGTGTATATTTTCTTTAAGTGCTTTTTCACATCCTTTATTTGCAATTTGTAACGCAAAAGGCAATGTTGCATTAGCAAGTCCAATTGATGCTGTTCTGGCAAATGAAGATGGAATATTGTCAACACAATAGTGTAGAATTCCTCCTTCATAATACACAGGATTATCATGTGTTGTTGAGCGGCAAGTTTCTATAGCACCATTGTCATCGCATGCAACATCTATTATTATTGACCCCTTTTTCATTAATTTTAAATCTTCTTTGAATACAAGATGATCTTTGCGCGTCTTATCCCATAAAATACAATTCATTAATACATCAGTTTCAGTTAAACATTTCAATAAATTCAATCTGTTTGAGTATAAAAATTCTACATTCGGAGGAAGTTTATATTTAGCTTCATCCATTGCATCTTTATTTATATCAAGAATTTTGACCTTGTTGCCAAGGCTTGCTGCAATCTCAACGGCGCCAAGTCCTGAATTGCCGCATCCGCCTATAATTGTCACAATCGGTGTATCAACTCCGCTTATTCTGTTAAATAATATTCCGTTACCTCTGTTTATACTTTGCCCGTAATGAAGGGCTGCAAGAAACCCTCCCTTCCCAGCCAATTCACTCATCGGCCTTAACAGCGGAAATAAACCGTCTTTGTCAGTAACATCTTCATATGCAATACCTATAATCTTATTGTCAAGCATTTCTTTTGTCATCTCCAGGTGTGCATTTGAATGCAGGTATGTAAAGACGATTAATCCCTCTCTCAAATATTCATATTCTTCTGGTAATATTTCTTTTACCTTATAAATCATCTCTGATTCTTTCCAAATTGTCCCGGCATCTGCAATCTCTGCCCCTGCCTCTTTATAATCATCATCTGTATATCCGCTTCCTAAACCTGCATCATGCTCAACAAGCACCCTATGTCCTCTGTTTACAAATTCTGCTGCAGAGGATGGTGTTGCCGCAACTCTGTATTCATTATTTTTTATTTCTTTTATTACTCCAACTATCATTAAAAGTCCTCCCTCAAGTATATAATCAGCTATAATAACGATTTCAGTTCTTCCAATGAGTAATTGGAAATTTTTAATTTTTCCATTGTTCTTGCCTTTTCGGACTTATAATCCCTGTTCATTATAATTGACGATAACGTTAATACCGCATCCATTGCAGGAGTTTCAACTCCTATCTGATCTGCTAAATCAGTTAAAAATACTAACCCAAAACCTGCATCTTCATTAAAATATCTGTAATCTAATGATGGCTGAGCCTTGATGCCCTTGAATCCGGGTGCCATAGAATATCCAGTGTCATAAGTCGGTTCTGCCTGATATCCCTGTTCCATTCCTAAAACAGGATCAGGTATTACAGTTATGCCCAAACGTTTTCCAATTTCAATTCTTTCATCATCAACTGCTTTTATAAGCCTGCCTACTGCTGTAGTTACACCTTCCTCATAAAAATAGAAATCTCCATTTGTTCTTTCAATGAGTGCAGCATTTAATAAAGACACAGCAGGGTGTATTACAGGATTAGCATTTTGCAGAGTTGTTTTTAATACATTTTCTGCTTTTAGAATAGTATTAAATACAGGCTTTACTGTATCATATATTTCCTGAGTAAACTTAGCCGGAAGTGCAGCCAAAAAATAACCTCCTTTTAACCTGTTATAAACTGCTATTCTTGCATCACCTGTAATTCGAACAGCGTATGGTAAGGTTGAAGTTTCGGCAACAATAACAGATTCATCCCTGATATCGAGGCCTAGCGCATTTTTAAATGTAATGCTTCCGGCACATGAGCTCGGGCACACAATATATTTTTGACCATGTTTAACATAAGGTTTGCAAACCCTTCCAAAGGGCTCAGTGCTATATGCCGGACCCACGGCAAAAATCAGCTCTGCCTCCGGTACAACTCTTGATACATCATAACCGGCATAGGGTATTTTTTGAAATCCTTCCAACTCACCCTCTGAATATATTCCTCCGGCTTTGTTAATGGCTTCAATGTTTTTAGGAAATTCTTCAAAATCAAATATCCTTACTTCATGTCCTGATTTTGCCCATTCAAATGCTACGGCAAGAGCTCCGTTCCCTGAACCTAAGACTGCTACTTTCATGTATTTGCCTCCATAATTTATTTATCCTCAGGCTATTTTAATAACAGCCCAAGTGCATTTAAAACTAACTCTCTTTTTCTTTTTTCTTCTTTTTCCTCCGATAATTCAGGATTACCTGTTGGATAAGGTATTGCCTGAGCCGGATAAATTCTGGCTGCGCCTACTGTTTTTGAAATAGGGGTGACAGTACATACATGAACCGCAGGTATCCCAGCTTTCTCAATTTGTTTAACTATCGTTGCACCGCAACGTGTACATGTTCCTCAGGTGCTTGTTAATATAACGCCGTTAACTCCATCCTCAATTAACTTTTCTGCTATTTCCTTTCCCATCCTTGTGGCATCAGCGACTGATGTTGAATTGCCTGTTGTTGTTGTAAGGTATGGATATACGCTTCCTATCACTCCCTCATTTTCTAATTTTTTTAAAATGTCAAGCGGCACTACCCTGTTAGGATCCTTGTTTGCATACACAGGGTCATATCCGGCATGAACAGATTCAAATTCACCTTCTTTGAGACTATCCTTATCCGATATGTCATACATTTTATAAGTCTTTGCTGTTGCAGCAGGCAAATGGTCAGGGTTTCCAAAAGGAACAATTCCTCCCGAGGTACATAAAGCTATTTTGGCTGTTTTCAAATCTGTCATAGGTTTGGCAGGCTCCACCTTTTCATAAACAGAGATTTCAAGTTCTGTCTCATACGGCTCATTATTAAGCCTTTTTAAGAGCATATCAGCTGCTCTTTCAGCCCCGTTTTTGTCTCTGAATATATTGATTCTTTTTCCCTTTGCAAAATACTGTTCATCTGAAGGTGTTCCGGGTTCTTCGCCTCTTAACAGCTTATTTGCAAATCCGGCCATGGCCTGAACAGCCTTTCTCATTGCAGCAGCTGATTTTCCAACCCTTAGTATATAAATATTTTTTTTATATATTTCCACGGCAGGATTTTCTTCATACATACCGGTAATTGCTTCAACATTGTATTCATCTTTGATAAATGAACAAACATCTGCGCATGCAATTCCAAATCTCCCGGCATTAAAGGAAGGTCCTGCCATAAAAAAATCAAATTTTATATTTATTAATTTACTTCTTATGAACTCCTTGACTTTATCCATATTTTCCACATAATAGTTATCCCCGCATATTATTGTGACTATTATTTCTGCATCTTCCAGCTTCCCTGAAAATGCATTTGCATTACCAATAGGGCCACTATGAAACTGTGGTTCGGTATAGGCTTTATCTTCACCGCCTATTTGTCCAAAAAATTGATTTGTATAAAACACTATTTTTTTCATAGAATCCTCCTATATAGTCACAGCACTGAGATACGTATTTCCTTGAAGGTTATGGCTCCCCATAATACCGTGAATTTCAACAAGAAGCCTTCCATCCTCCTGAATGGAATCCACATTACCTCCGGTTGTTTTTTCTATTTCTTTCAAATTACCGATTATTTTTTCCATCCTTGGGAGCATTATTGTCTCATTGCTGTTTCCTGTTGAAACGATAGCTTTTGCTTCTGTTACGCTGTCAGGGAGAGATTCAGACATTCCATCAATCCCTGCATCCTCATTGGTTATTATTACTGTCTTTATTCCTCGTTCCTCCAATGATTGGCAGACAACCATTAAATCGGTCGTTGGATTACCAAACCCTTCCTGAGAAATAATCACTCCCTCCACACCCAGCATCTCGACACTTTTAACAGTAAGCATGCAGTTTCTATATTTCTCCTTAAGCGTAACCATTAGAGGATTCAGCACTATTCCCATGAAATTAAGTTCCTTGCCATGTCGTTTTAATAATTCCTTTATTACCGTATTGTTTAAATGGTGATACGTAGTTGTCTTTGATCCCGGTGAAACACAATTGCCGCTAACTATTGCGCCATCCATTACTTCCAATGGAGTTATTAAAGATGGAATAATATGCTTTGAATCCCGACCGTAAAAATATGTATCATGCAAAAGCCCCTGACTCATACAGTTATAAACATAAGCAACTTTTGGAAGCTGCGGAAATTCTGCATATTTTTCTCCAATGCTCTTCCATTCATATAATTCCGTCTCATAATCATCACAGTTTAAACCTATTTCACCTATATACCTCGCCAGCTTTATGCCTGCAAGTCTGACAGTTTCTTCATGCTCATGCGGATCTATATAATCTTCCTTTGTTATAACCATTACAAGGTTAATCAACTTTGAAAAAATACTGTATTGAGCAGCGGGACCGCTCATGTCTATCAGTCCCTCCTGGAATCCGACTATGGGCCCTGTTGTAACAACTGCACAGCCCTTTAATGCATACGTGACTCCATGTCCTGATTCCTCCATATGCTCTTTAAACATTCCGGAAAATATTTCTCCTTTTAATTTAGCCCTTGGTTCTATTACATCCTTGACAGGCAAAATTCTTACTGACTGTCCCGGCTTGGCAATGTCAAAATTAACATCTTTTATTCTTTTATCTTCTTTGATTAAATCACTAAGGCTGTTTTTGTTTAAATGCAAAACATTATTTTTTATTTTGTTTTCATTGTCAAAAACAACGTCCTTAATTTGAATTTTTCTTAACTCTAAACTCATTTTAGACTCCTTATATAATATCTGATCGATTATAATAATATATAGCAATTTTAATGCCAACACTTTTAAATTGTGTTTTCAACATATTTGAATGTAAAAAAAATGAAACGACAAAAAATTGTCGTTTCATTTAAAATTGCAGACAATAAATTGTCGATATGACAAAAAACTGTCGGCCTCAATTAAATATTAAATGTTAAGCCTGTCCATTTTATATTTTAATGTTTGTCTCGGTATACCAAGCAATTCTCCTGCCTTCGTCTTATTTCCCTTAGTAATTTTCAACACTTCAGTTATAATTTCTTTTTCTTTTTCTTCTAAATTACTTTTCAAATTATAATTTTCAAAATTTAAAAATATTTTTTCATTATCTCTCATACTATTACTATTTGTTATATTTTCATTAAAGATTCTGTCATACATATAAGCAGGCAAATGCTGAACCTCTAAAATATCGCAATCAGATAAGCTTACCATTGATTCTATTATGTGCTTTAATTCTCTTACATTGCCTTCCCAATAATAATTCAAGAAAAACTTCTCTAATATCTTTGTAACTCCCTCAACATTTTTTCCATATAGGGCATTGTATTCTTTTATATAGTAATTAATAAAAAACAGTATATCATCCTTTCGTTCTCTCAAAGGAGGCAAGAATATCATCCCGCTGCTTAATCTGTAAAATAAATCTTTTCTTAGATTATGATTCTTAATTGCTTCTAAAGGGTCTTCGTTCATGGCAGCTATAACTTTAACATTAACATTCTTTTGTATATTGGAACCGACAGGTCTAAAGCTTCCATCCTGCAGAACCCTGAGCAGTTTACCCTGGACATCATAAGGTATTGAATTAAGTTCATCTAAAAATAACAATCCACCATTTGCCTCATCAAACAATCCTTTTCTATTTTCAGCTCCGGTATACGCACCCCGGCATGTTCCGAACAATATAGATTCTACTAAATTTTGAGGCAATGCAGCACAATTTTGTATTACAACCTTATTTCTTGGAATGCCGCTATAATTTATCATAGCCTGCACAAATACTTCTTTTCCTGTTCCGGTTTCACCATAAATAAGTGTCGGATTTTCCATCCCTGCCAGTTTCTTAGCCTGCTCGATAGCTTTCAGCATTTTGCCGTCGCTTGTAATAATCGAATCAAATGTAGGACTGTTTGCATTGTCTATAAAGTTATCAAAAAAATCATCATTTTCGGCATATTTTGCAGCATCATTATCATCTGTTAAATTTTCAATGGTTTTTATATCCTTTACCAGTTCAACTGCACCAATTATTTTACCGTTACGAATAAGAGGAATTGTTATATTATGGGTGCAATACAAATTGTCATTGAAATCCTTAAATCTTTGAAACTTTTTAACTACAACTTGTCCGGTTGTAATACATTTTACAATAGATGATGTATTTGCATCCTTTTTAATGGATGGGTAAATCTCAAATAAATTTTTATTTAAATAGTCTTTGTTTTCAGCTATATCAGAATTTACATTTACTCTTTTATCATACCGTGTATTATATACAACATTAAATTCCTTATCTACTATCAAAATAAAATCTAAACTATTGATTTTAAGGCCTTCATAATTTAGCATTTATACCACCCCGTCTTTTATTTTATTATCCCTCCAATGATATTATCCTGCTGTCAATTTTATCCGGCTCTATTTCTAAAATCCCAAAGCTTTCTGTTCCGCACTTTGGCATGATTGCACTTCCGGGATTAAAAAATAATATGTTGTCTATTATTTCATTTTGAGCACAATGGGTGTGCCCGTATACAACTGCATCTGCATTTCTTTCCTTTGCGTATTCCTTCAGTCTGTTGATTCCTTCTTTTACGTTATGTACATGTCCATGAGTTATCAAAAGTTTTTTTCCCTCAATGACCTCTTCGATTATTAAGGGCTTATCTGAAATAAGGTCACAGTTTCCGGGAACCCTGATCATCACACTTATATTAAGTCTTTCCGCAAAGCCTTCTGCATCCTTATACTTATCGCCGCAATGAATGAGCATATCAAAGCTTCCATATTTTCTTATTCTTTCTATCTGAGAATCAAGGACATAATTGTGGCTGTCACTGATTACTAATATCTTCACCTATAACCTCCAGCTTTTCTTTTAAATTCATAAGTGCTCTTGCTCTGTGACTTATTTTATTCTTTTCTTCCTCTGCCATTTCCGCAAATGTTTTGCCTGTATTTTCAACTATAAATAACGGATCATATCCAAAACCGTTTTGTCCCTTTTCTTCAAAAGCAATCTTACCATTTACTGTCCCTTCGGCTGTAACTTTACTTCCGTCTTCAAAAACAACTGCTATTACTGTTTTAAAATATGCTGTTCTCTTTTCCATTGGCACATCTTTTAAGTTTTTAAGAAGCAGGTTGTTATTTTCTTTATATGATACTGGTTCACCGGCATATCTTGCTGAATATACTCCGGGATCGCCATTTAATGCATCCACAAATAATCCCGTATCATCTGCTATAACTATTCCCTTTACGAGTCTGTGCAGCTCTTCTGCCTTTTTGAAGGCATTTGCCTCAAGAGTTTCGCCGTCTTCAATCACATCAAAATCCTTATAACCCAAATCATCTTTAGATACAATCTCAAAGGGCATATTTTTCAATATGTCTTTTATTTCGTGCACCTTATGGCTGTTTCCGCTGGATAATATTATCTTTTTAATCATTTACCTATTTCCTCGCTAATTTCTTCTCCCAATGACTCTCTTTGTATACGGTACAATTCCTTACAGCCCTTTGCCGCAAATGATATTAAATTCATTAAATCATTATGGGTAAATGTAGCTTCTTCACCTGTCCCCTGAACTTCAACAAACTCATCTTTATCTGTCATGACAATATTCATGTCAACCTCAGCGTTTGAATCTTCTTCATAGCAAAGGTCAAGAATTATTTCTCCTTCTACCATTCCTACACTTACTGCAGATACAAATGCTTTTACAGGCATTTTTTCTATTTCTTTCCTTTCAAGCAGCATATGGAAAGCATCAGCCATCGCAACAAAGGCCCCCGTTATGGAAGCAGTCCTTGTTCCTCCATCAGCTTGTATTACATCACAATCTATCCAGATGGTTCTTTCTCCTATGGCATTTAAATCAACTACAGATCTCAGGCTTCTTCCTATAAGCCTTTGAATTTCCTGCGACCTTCCATCAATTTTAAGCTTGTTTATATCTCTTGATTTCCTTGTCTTGGTTGAACCGGGTATCATTGAGTATTCCGCTGAAACCCAGCCCCTTCCCGTACCTTTTAAGAAGGGAGGAACCCTTTCTTCAACCATAGCTGTACAAATCACCCTGGTATTTCCGACTTCTATTAATACCGACCCTTCCGGGTGCATTATATAATTTCTGGTTATTTTAACGGTCCTTAATTCATTGTTTAATCTCTTATTTTCTCTTTCCATTCTTACTCCTAACTTATATGCTGAAATGTTATATCATAAGCACAAGTTAAACAGGCTCATTTCACACTGATTCAATAATATATCAATCCAGATAAAACCATTTATTTCATTTTGTACTTATTATATCCTAAACTCATTGATTTAACAACAATATTGAAACAAGTTTTTAGCAGGTTATTGTTATTAATATATTACAATATAAAGTAATTGGCTTGACTAAAATTTGCAGTGAATGTATAATAATCAAGATTTATGATATTATTAAGCTTTATCAAATTACCTGAAATATGCAAGGAGTGTTTTATTATAGACGAAATAACTGTTATCATTATAAATAAAGATAAGCTATATAGAGAAAAAGTATCAGAAGTTCTTTTAAAAATATCTGTCAATATCATTGCCTGCGAAGATTTTGACGCAGCCATGATAAAATTGTTAAATGAACATATTGATTATGCTATAACTGATTTCAATTCATTTAATTATAACTTTACAATAAAAAATTTTACGGAAATTTATCCAAAGACTGACTTGATTATTGTATCGTCAAACTCTTCATATGTGGATGGAAGCATGGCATTGAAACAGGGGGCCCATGATTATATTGATTTAAATAGTGAACTGGAAGCTCTTCCTTCAAGAATTCTTTCCAACTATGATGACAGAATAAATAAAATGCGATTCAAGGATGATTTATTTAATAATTATCATTTGTTCAGCAAGAATGAAAAATATCTGAAGGTGCTGTCACACTGCGAAAAGGTTGCAAAGACCAATTTAAGCATTCTTTTAATAGGCGAACCCGGTACCGGTAAAGAGGTTCTTGCAAAGTATATCCACGTGTGCAGTCCCGGAATTTCGAATAAATTTATACCGCTTCACTGCAATTCATACACAGAAGAAGCGCTGGAAGCTGAATTGTTCGGTCGTGAAACGGAAGGAAAGTTTGAACTTGCCAGCAGCGGAACCTTGTTCCTAAATGAGGTGGGAGATATAAGCGAACCCACCCAGATAAAGCTTCTGAAGGTTTTAGACTCTAAAAAGGTTTCAAGACTGGGAAGTGACGAAGAAAGAATAGTTGACTGCAAGCTTATATCCTCAACCAGCAAAGACCTGTATAAGGAAGTTATCGAAGGAAATTACAGAGAAGACTTTTTTTTCAGAATAAATTCAATTGTTATTAACGTTCCTCCTCTCAGAGAACGTCCGGAGGACCTGGATGATTTAATTGAATACTTTCTGAAAAGATCTCAGAAAGAATACGGCATAACAATTAATTCAATAGACCCTGAGGCTAAAGAATTTTTATATGGCTATGATTACCCGGGAAATTTACGAGAACTGAAGACCGTTATAGACAGAATGGTTGTACTCTCAGTTGACGGAAGAATTACAAAAGATGGAATTCCAATCTTATTTAATATAAGAAAGGAAATTACAGTGCCAAGGGCTGAAAGCTACAGAAGCATCATTCCTTTCAAAGAATATAAAAGAGAATCTGAATCCGGCTACCTTCAATGGGTCCTGGATCAAACAGGCGGCAATGTGACTGAAGCTGCAAAAAAACTGAATATAAGCGCACGGCAGCTGTTCAATAAAATAAATGAATATAATTTAAAAAAATAAACAAGTAAAAACTCCGTCTGGAGTCTTACTTGTTTATTGAACTATAACATCGTTTTTACCCTTGAAGCATGTATCCTTCTAACAGACTTGATGACCATAATTACCAGAAGCAATATGCCCACATATCCATTTATAACATATACAATATTAACCAGTCTGTCAAATGGAACCTTCAAACCGATAACTGCTCCTATTGCAGCAAGTATAACAGTAACGACCTTAAACTTGGTTGTTTTTTCATCTGCAATTCTGGCAGATACTGTCCATAAAAGAGGAACTGCTGTTGTATAAATTCCTGCAATAACTGTCAGCGAATAAACAATGGCCGCCATAGGATGAATATCAGCAGCTATAATCAATGAAGGAATCTGAGACCCGGCTACTTTTTCAATATTTGCAATCAGCCCTAACGATACAATTATAACGGCCGCTGAAAATGCCGCCGCCCCAAATACGGCTCCAAGTGCCGCTTCTTTTTTACTGTTAGCGCCTGCCCCCATTGATGACATAAATGCTGCAAGCCAAAGCATACAAAATCCTACATATGAGCCCGCTGCATACAGCCAGTTGGTAGATGCCCTCATCAAATTTAATTCAGGAATTACTTCGTTTGCTGTTTTCAATCCTTCCGTATTTCTGAATATGGCAAAAATCCCTAATACAACTGACATAACCACTATTACCGGTCCTATCCTGCCTATAACATCAACTATTTTACCAAGCCCAAACACAACGGTAACTGCAGCCAGCACCGCCATAATTATTCCTCCGATTGAAGCAGACAATCCGTATTGTTGGTTTAAAGTCGCTCCTGCTCCTGCAATCATAACGAAAAATGACATATAAATGAACACTATTGAAAAATAATCATAGAACTTTCCTATTTTCTTACCGCAGTAATATTCAAAAATATCACTTCCATTTGGAAATTTATGCTCGTACCCTGTTGTTATAAAGCTTATCCCAACATATAAGAACAATAAAAATACAACAACTCCTCCTGCTATGCCTTTAAATCCGTATGCAGAAAAATATTGCATTATTTCCTGACCTGTGGCAAATCCGGACCCTATTAAAAAAGCAATGAAAGCTCCTGCAAAGGAAATAACTTTATTTATACTTACTTTATCGCTAACCATAATATCCTCCTGTTTTGTTTTTTAATTAACAATTATTGTGGAAGAAATAGTCAATTGATACAATAAAATCAGTATCGATTGACTATTGCAAATATTATTTCTCAAATACAGTCTGTTCATTTACTTCCGTCTGCAATGCTTTCAGAGCTCTTTCCACAAGATTTCTTCTTAACTTCTTGCTCTTTTCTTCTCCAAGGTTTGGATCTCCCAACGGATATGGTATACCTACAGCAGGTATTATTCTGTTGGCACCTATTGTCAGTGATATGGGAACCACTGTGCACATGTGAACAACCGGTATTCCTACTCGTTCTATTTCCTTTACCATCGTTGCGCCGCAACGTGTACAGGTACCTCAGGTCGATGTCAGAATAACCGCTTCTACTCCGTCCTCGACTAATTTTTTACTGAACTTCTCTCCAAAGGCCTTGGCATTGCCTACAGATGTTCCTGTTCCTGTTGTAGTAACAAAATAATTGGCAAGCTCTCCTATTACTCCTTCTTTTTCCATTTCACGCAATACATCCAACGGAACAACAAGATTTGGATTTTCCAATACATATGCTCTGTCATATCCTCCGTGAACAGTCATGAACTTATCCTTTGTCAGACTTTCTATTCCTGTAATATCATAAACACCGTACTTTGTTGCGCTGGATGATTCAATCCTGTCCGGATTTCCCTGAGGAACTATGCCTCCTGATGTTACCACGGCAAGCTTAATTTTTGAAATGTCTTTTACTGCAGGATTTGGCGGGACCCTGTCAAATACAGGCATGGGATATTCGGTTTCATAAGACTCTCCGGCAACCTTTTTTAATATTAAATCAATCGCCCTTTCAGAGCCTCTTCTTTCATTAAAATAATTAACGCGTATTCCTCTTTCAATGTAGCCTTCTTCAGAAGGTGACAGTATTTCTTCTTTATTTATCATCTTTTTAGCCAATTTACATATTTTAGGCATTGCTTTTCTCATGTCGGCAGCAGAATTCGCTGTCTCTATAATATATAAATCTTTTTTAAACATATCTGCACCGGGATTTTCCTTGTACATTCCCGTTACTACCGGAATATGAAATTCTTCCTCTACTGCCTTTGCAACAGACCCGCATGCAACACCATATCTTCCGGCATTGAAGGCAGGACCGGCAACAAATAAATCAGGCTTATATGTCCTTATCATATCCAGTATTGTCTTTGTAGCTTTTTCAATATTTCCGCCGAAATATGTGTCGCCGCATATTACTGTCGCCACAACTTCATAATCATCTCCCAATCCTGATTTTAATGCAAGTCCTGGGCCAACAATTCCTTCCATTAATACAGGCTCAATATCGGCCTTTTCTTCGCCGCCTATTTGGGCAAAAAATTGATTTATATAATGAACTACTCTTATCTTTTCCATGATAACCTCCTAATATCCTTTGGCAGCAAGCTTGTTATATCCGTTTGCAATTGTTGATGCTATTATAATTTGCAGCTCTGCTTCTATGCTTCCATCCGGTTTTAAACTTCCTTCATATCCGCCTATCATGGTTTCAATGAAGTCAAGAGTTCCTATAACCTTTTCCATTGGAGGGAAGTTAATAATTACATTTCCATTTCCGCAGGACACCAAAGCATCCCCTTCTTCAACAGCATCTGCCAATGATTGAGACTTTCCGTCTCTTCCGGGAAATTCATCAGTAATAAGAACTACCTTCACGCCCTTCTGGCTGACCTTTTTGCAATTCATCATTAAATCAGTATCAGGATTCCCGTAGCCTTCTTCTGTTATTAAAACACCGTCAAGCCCTAAAAACTCACATAGCTTTGCAGTCATATCAGATGATCTTTCTTTGTCTGCCAAAAATACATTTTCGTTAGTAAGTATTACGCCAATGAAATTCAAATCCTTCCCGTGCCTCTTATACAAATCTTCTATTACAGGATTGTTGAGGTGATGAAAGGTTGTAACCTTGTCGCATGGTGCAACACAGTTTCCGCTTACAATCGCGCCATCCATAATTTCTGTCGGATACATGAATGTGGGAACCATAACCTTGGCATCTACACCGTAATAAAATGTATCGTGAAGCAATCCCTGTGACTGGAGCATATGTACATATCCTATTTTGGGGAGACCCGGATATTCATTAACCTGCTCCAATATTGGTTTAGTTTCATATACCGCAACTTCGTCAGGTTCAATATTTCTTCCGGCCTCGCCTATATATGCCGCAACCTTTAGGCCTGCCATTCTTCCTGCAGCCTCATAATCATGTGTTTCAATTCCATCCACCGGTTCAATAACAACACATACATTGTTTGTTTCGGAAAATGGAGTGTATTTTGCCGCAGGTCCCGACATATCAATCAAGCCTTCTTGAAATCCTACTATCCTGCCGCATGTTATGACAGCTGCCCCTGTTAATGCATGGGTTCTTCCGCTTCCTGCCTGCCTCACCTTATTGATTGTTCCCGGAAATATTCCTCCGCTTCCGGAAACCTTTACTCGTGGTTCAATAACATCCTTTACGGGAGCTATTCGGATTGATTCTCCCGGTCTTGCCAATTCAACATTAGCCGATATGATTCTGTCGTCTTCAAGTACAAGCTTTATTATCTCGTCTTTATTGACATAAAGCGTTCCTTTTACAACTTCTGTTTTTTCACCGAATTGGACATCCCTAATTTTAATTTTTCCTAATTCTAGTCTCAAAATATACCTCCTTTATATAGATCCCTGTTTTAAATTTATATAACATTAAACATAGGATTCTTCACAACATTTTCAATTAATGACAAATCAACAGTTTTAAAATCATTCAATATTTTTTCATTCCACATGGGGGTTTGTTTAAACTTTAAAAATTTGTATGCTGCTTCTATGCTGTTTTCAATAAGAATTACAGATTCACAATCTGTTTTTCCGCTGTCCCTACCCGTAATTATCGACTTATACGGTGTCTGATTAGGCTTTAAGCTTCCCGCCATTGGATGTGTCAGCAGCTTGCAGCCTGTATGAATTATGTCTCTCGCCTTATTTAAAACATCAACATAGCTGCCATTCTCCAAATAAATTATTTCATACAGATTTTTATAGCTTTCTAATACTTTTGAATTGTTTGTTATTATAATTTTTTTCATTTGCCCTCCCTTCATCTGTCCACTTATAACATTGTTAATATTTCTATAATTTTAATAAGCAATATGCATACCAACTTTTAAATTCTATATAACTATTTTTTTAAAATTGAAATTTCAACATAAATAAATATTATATAACGGAGCGGTTAATTATTTTTTTAACATTTATTTGATTACAACGAAGTTTTATTCTTGACCGGGAAATTATTTTCCTGTATTATATAATATATACGGGCAGGAGGGATTATTATAGAAAGCATTAGGCTGTTAATAGCGGGAAAAGATAAATATTACATCGATATAATAAAACCAGCACTTTTAAAATTGACTGATAATATTAAATGCGTCTATAGCATTGAGAATGCATTCAATGAATTATCAAACATGGCATATGATTTTTTCATTACCGATTTTTTATTATTTAATAAAGACTTTACAATAAATAGTTTTACAGACAATTTTTCTCAGACCGATTTAATTATTGCCGCTTCAGAACCATCATACAGCCAGGAAAGCAGCGCCTTGAGGAGTGGAGCAAAAGAGTATGTAGACATAAAAAGCGGTATTGATTTTCTTCCTAAAATACTTTTCAATTTGCACCACGACAAGAAGGATAAAATCAAATTTAAAGAAAAGCTGTTAAACACCTACATGATGGACAGCAGTAATGAAAGCTACAACAAAATGCTTTCGCAGTGTGAAAAAGTCGCCAGGTCTAAAGCAAATGTGCTTTTAATCGGCGAATCCGGAACAGGAAAAGAAGTGGCCGCTAAATATATACATCTTTGCAGCAACAGGTCCTCAAATAGCTTTATAGCTGTAAACTGCAGCTCATTTACAGAAACACTGCTGGAATCGGAATTATTCGGGTACGAGCAGGGATCTTTTACAGGCGCCGTAAAATCTAAGCAGGGTAAATTTGAATTAGCTGACAGCGGAACCTTATTTCTTGATGAGGTAGGAGAAATAAATCTGTCAACTCAGGTTAAGCTTTTAAGGGTGCTGGAAACAAAAAAGGCCGAACGTCTGGGAAGTAATAAGGAAAAGCTCATAGATTTCCGGCTCATATCTGCAACAAACAAGGATTTGGTCAATGAGGTTTTGACAAATAATTTCAGAGAAGATTTCTTCTACAGAATAAGCTCCATTGTTATAAAGGTTCCTCCTCTGAGAGAACGAAGAGAAGATATTGATAAATTGATAGAATTTTTTTTGGAACAGTCCCAGAATGAAAATGAAATTACAATAAGAAAAATTGAACCTGAGGCAGAAAAATTTCTTTATTCTTATGATTACCCAGGAAATATAAGGGAATTAAAAAGCATAATTGACAGAATGGTTGTGCTTTCCAGCGATGGCGTTATAACAAAGGACGGAATTCCAATTTTGTTTGATATCCACAAAAAATCTCACAGCATAAAAATCAATACAGCGAAAAACGCAAGCTATGAAAAAATAATTCCTTTATATAATTTCAAGCATGATGTTGAAGCCGAATATCTGCAGTGGGTTTTGGAGCAGACAAGAGGCAATGCCGCCGAAGCCGCAAGGCAGTTAGGCATCAGCTCAAGACAACTTTTTAATAAAATTAATGAATATAATCTAAAAAAATGACAAATAAAAACTCCGCCAGGAGTTTTTATTTGTCATGATAAAAGTTTTATTTATATACTTACTTCATCAAGCTTTTTCAGATCATATCTGTTTATTATGTCAATAAGTTTTATTGAATATTGTGAATCCGTTGCATAACCGCATCTTCTCAACGCCCAGGCTCCCTGGGTGCTGTCAAACATCACTGTTCTGAACGGTTCATATCTTTCTTTTGTGAGGAGGAGCGAATTGTGGTCTTCCCAGCTTTCACTGACATTGTTGTATGCCCTGAATTTATCGTCAATTCTGAAGGATACTCCGTTGTATTCTTCCCAGGTGTTTGAGGTGACTGACCCTGCAGTACCTGCTCCCTTTATACCAAATAAATTGTTTGACATCTGACCGGTATATTTATCAACCGGTACGCTTTGCCCCCATCCGGTTTCCAAAATTGCCTGAGCTGTCTGAAGTGCGGCGGACATTCCTGTTTTTTTCTGATTATCGACAGCAAGTTTTGATGCAAAACCCAGGAATTGGTCCTTAGCTACAACCGGAAGTGCCGTATACAGCTTGCCTTTATAAATTGTAAATTGAACAGCCTCTGTCTTTAAGGTTTGTCCTCCGTATACAGCTTCAGCTTTCAGGCTCCATGATCCCGCATCTTCGGCAGCTGGAGTATATGACTGCCCTGACAGATTCTTGACCGCTCCTGTTTTTAAATTGGTTAAAATATAGCTTACACTTTCCGGCTTTACATTGCTTTTTACAGCCAGGTTGAATGCTTCGGTCACAACCTGTCCGGGACCTACACTTTGCAGCAGTATTTTAGGCGTTCCCGTAACATTAACATTTACTTTACCGCTTGTATAAGAATTTCCCGCTGTATCTTTTACTCTTACATAAAGCTGCTTGCTTCCTGCCATGTCAGGACCGGGAAACCATGTGCAGCTTCCATAGCCTGCCTTGAACAGTGAAGTTTCATTTCCTGCACTGTCAACCAGGACGTATTCGGTTTCTGAAACATTGAAATTCCTGGATGTACTCAACGTTACAGACCCATCAATCGTTTGTCCGTCTTTCATTCCGCCAAGATACAGATATCTGTTTACATCAATTTTCACATTGACATAGCTGCCATAGTATGCTTTTCCGGCCATATCATATGCCACTACTCTTAAGGACATATTTCCATTGTCCTCCATGACAGGAATCATAGTAAAACCTCCTGCGGGATCTACCCCTGGTGAAATGTAATATGCATTTGTATCCGGATTTATCATTTCGTATTTTACATAGGCTGCAGAAAAGTTTAACTTCGCACCTATAGGCACACTGCCTGCAGTGACAACATCTCCCTCGTTCAGGCCTGTAAGCTTAATTTCAGGCACTATTCCAACTTTTACAGGAATTGCATCTCCGGCAAGGAAATTATTATTTTTGTCATATATGGCAGAAACCAAAATCTTGCTTCCATTATCCTCCATTGCAGGATTCCATTCATAGACCGATGTTATGTCGGTACCCTTTGCAATTATGAATCCCTTTTTTGTATCAGCGTCAAGAAGCATATATCTGATTTCCGAAGCTCCTTTTGGGACATCTTTTAATTTTGTACCCAGTTTCGTAGTTCCTGTTATAACTTGTCCAGATTTTACGGTCGAAATATTAACGTCAAAGAAAGGTTTAATCTCTGAAGCTTCAGAAGAATCAATTATAACCGCTCTTCTGTCATTATCCCAGTCAATACCCACACCTAAAGCATTGCTGACCAGACGAATAGGTACAAATGTGCGTTCTTCCTTTATTGCGGGTGCAACATCACTTAAATTGTAAATTGTTTCATTGTCAATCGTATATTCGATTAAATTGCTGTCTATGGGAAGTACTACGTGCAAATCTTCCTTTGATATATGTACTGTTCTGTTTTCATTGTCCCAGGTTACTTCCGCATCCAGTCCTTCGGCAATTACTCTTATGGGAACTAACGTCCTGTCATTTTTAATAAATGCCTCAGGTCCGCCATTTACTTCCTTTCCGTCAATTATCAACTTAATTGGGCTCTGTGCATAGGCATTTGGAGCAACATTAACGAGCATAGCAATCATAAACAGCATTACAATTGCCTTCCAATTAAATATTTTTTTCTTCATAAATTCACCTCTTTTTTTCATTTTTCTACATTATATCATATATAATATCACAAGTTTATTACATATACATTAATATACGCTTAAAAAAATTTCTCTTATAATACTTTTACGTACGCAAATTATTTATATGCATATATTGGTTACAACTTAATAAATTAATTATTGCACTGATTATAATCTGCCTTTGAAAGGATGGAAGCAAATGTTAAATTCAAGCAAGGCATACTGGGCTAAAAATAAGCTGGTTAAAAAGCTTGAGGCTGATAATGAAATCGGCTTTCTGGATTTAAACGTGTTTTCGGAAATAGACCGTAAGCCTGTCAATAATGCAAAAGTTACTATTTACTTATTTGAAACCAGGGGAATTCGTCAGGAATACGCCGCAGAAAACGAAATAGCAAGTTACACAACTGATGAAAACGGTAAAATTCCTGTTATTGCACTTCCTGTAATACATGAGCTTGGAAACCCTGAGGAAAACATTGATGAATACCATATGAAGGTGGAAGCAGAGGGATACTATTCTGTGGTTGTTATTAACTTTGAAATCTTTCCCAACACCACCGTCTCGTTTAACGTGGTGTTAACCCCTGCCGTAACAAGAGAGGATTATACCGAATACATAGTAATTCCTGAAAAACACTAAAAGATGCATCGCTGCATCTTTTTTACATCATGACAACATAACTATTTAAGTTACATTACAGGATAAATAACACCGCATGCAAGCTTTTTGCCTGATGCTCCTGATGGCTGAGTTCTGTAATCATCAGGATTCTCATGAATTATGACTGACTTTCCTATAATCTGCGGTACGGTGAATTTATCAGTGAAAAATGTTGTTCTTGCATAACCGTTATTTGAAAATAAAACGGGGAAATCTCCCGCATGATTTCCATGCGGCTGATTTGTGGGATTCCAGTGTCCGCCTGCCGCCGAAAATGGGTCAGAAGCATCACCGACTTCACAAGTGCCGTTTTCATGAATATGAAAACCGTGCGGTCCAATAGGCGGATTTCCACCTTCCGCAGGCTTATAAAGCGGAAGGCCGTATACTTCCGCAAAAACTTCGGTACCTCCGGGAACATCTGCGAATACCAGCACACCTTGTATATCAGGTGCCAGAGGTCCTCCCGACACATATGCTACAGCTCTACTGTACGGACCTTCACTGAAATATCCATTGTAGTCGCTGGTTGAATAAATACATCTGTAATTATTGTAATTCATGTTAACCTCCAATTCAATATTATATTTCATACTATGGAATCGGTAAAAAATAGTTACTAAAAAAACACTGACTCATATTAAATCAGTGTTCTTAGCTTCCATTCAATCAATAATTAATTTATCAGCGTTTCTTTTGTAACTCTAGGACTTACCCAGCGCATCATGTTTATTTTTGAGCCGGCCTTGTCATTGGTTCCTGACAGTCTCGCACCTCCGAATGGCTGCTGACCTACAACCGCACCGGTGGGCTTATCATTGATATAAAGATTTCCGGCCGCATTAATCAGAGCTCTTTCAGTTTCGTCAATGATATACCTGTCTCTTGCAAATATTGAACCTGTCAGTCCATAGCATGATGTATTATCAACTAAAGTGAGGATTTCTTCAAATTTGTCGTCATCATAAGCATAAATTGTCAGCACAGGTCCGAAAATTTCTTCCTCCATAGTTTTAAAATGAGGGTCTTGAGTTAAAATTATAGTAGGTTCAACAAAATATCCCTTGCTGTCATCACAGCTTCCGCCAAATATGATTTCTGCATCATCTGAATTTTTTGCATATTCGATGTAACCTTTTATCTTATTAAAGGATTTTTGATCTATTACGGCGCCCATGAAAGTATCTGTTTCTTCAATATCACCGACTTTAATTCCAGCTGCTTTTTCAAGCAGACTTTCTTTTATATCCGGCCATATGCTTCCGGCAATATATGCACGGGATGCCGCAGAGCATTTCTGCCCCTGATATTCAAATGCTCCCTCAATAAGTCCGCGAGAAGCTGATTCTATATTGGCAGAATTGTGAACAATTACGAAATCCTTGCCTCCTGTTTCTCCAACAAGCCTTGGGAAGGTTCTGTAATTTTTAATATTACTTCCGACAGCAGCCCACATATCCTGGAATACCCTCGTTGAACCGGTAAAGTGTATCCCACACAGATGATTGTTCTTTAATACCTCATCGCTTATTTTACCTGCGTCGCCCGGAACAAAATTAATTACTCCATCAGGAAGTCCTGCTTCCTTGAGCAATTGATAAATTATATAGGATGTGTATGCAGTCGCTGATGCAGGTTTCCATACAACAACATTCCCCGCCATTGCAGGTGCGCATGGCAGATTACCGGCTATTGAAGCAAAATTAAACGGAGTTACAGCATATACAAATCCTTCAAGAGGTCTGTATTCCATTCTGTTCCATACCTTGTCCGAAGATATGGGCTGTTCAGAATAAATCTGCGGCAGACAGGCAGCATCACTTCTGAAGAAATCAACTAATTCACATGCCGAATCAATTTCTGCCTGCTTGTATGTCTTGCTGTGAATAAGCATAGTCGCAGCATTGAGTTTCGCTCTCCAGGGTCCGGCAGCCAATTCCGCAGCCCTTAAAAATATCGATGCTCTTGACTGCCAGGACATAGCGGCCCATTTTTCTTTTGCTTTTAAAGCTTCATTAATCGCAAGCTCAACTTCTTTTTCAGAAGCCTTATGGAATTCTCCGATAACTTTGCTTTTATTATGCGGAAGAATGCAGGTTCCTTTATTTCCTGTCCGTATTTCTTTTCCTCCTATTATTACCGGAACATCTATAAATGAATTTTTTATATTTTCAAGCTCTTTTTCCAGTTCAATTCTTTCAGGACTGCCTTCTTCGTATTTTAAAGCAGCTTCATTTACAAAATTAATCTTTTCAATTACGGTATTATTCATTAGTGCCTCCTTTTAATGTATTTTTTAATTTTCCTATTCAATATTCATTTTGTTGCAGAAAAATATATTTACAATAAGTTTTTATTTTTTATTTTTATGATTGCTATAATATATCAAAATTTGAATATTAGCAACTATTTAATTTATTTTTTTTAAAATACAAACTTTATGCAAAAATAGTTGTTTATTTTTTAACTGTATTTTTATTTTTAACTGTGTAAATGTTATCATATTTAACTTTCGTAACGACTTAGTAATTTATTGAATACAAAAAAGGCCTTGCGGCCATTTTTGTAAATTCATATCTATATTTCTATATCCAACAGGTACGAGCTTAAACTTTTTCCATGTTTATCCAAAGCCAACGATCTTGTCACACCGCCACCAAGGGCATCATACATTACAAAATTAAGCGCTCCTGCTTGCGGCAGTTCATATCTTTTAACCTCACCCTTAACAATATCCTTAAACCATTCCTTTACAACCTCAGGTGTTACTTTTTCTTTTATCAGCTCATAATCTTTAACATCATAAGCTATGAGAGAGATATTAGAAATGTTACCCTTATCTCCTGTTCTTGAATGAGCTATTTCCCATAATTTCATTATAGCACCTCCTTATAAGCCACCCTGGCTTCCACATCATTGCGGTTAATCAGGATTGAAGCTACTGATAAAACTTCATTTACTGTCCTGGTAGCTCCTCCTCCTCCGGCGGGACCGTTGGTATACAGCGTTTCAACTTCATTTCCTATCTGGACTGCGTCATATCTGGACTTAGTTCTGGCTGAAACTCTCAACCTTACTTCTTCAGGAACATTGTATTTCCTGTCATGATTTTTATAAATTGAATTAATTCCAATAAAATCTATTCTCAATTCATCATAATTTACCTTAGTCAATTCAAGTCTTTTTTCAACTATTTCAGCGGCCAATTTTGCCCTGTTCAGGCATCCGGGACCAGCATAGCTTATTTCCCCTTCACCTATAAAGCAGTCCTTATAACCTATACTTACCTTTAATGTATCAGTTTTCTCCTTGCCTGTGGCACCTTTTGCTTCAACAACATCCTTGCCCTTTTGAGTAAAGGTTACTTTTGAAAAATCTGCTACACAATCAGGTGTCAAATACAATTCAGGGTCATGTATTTCATATATCATCTGCTCTTTAACAGTGTCCACACTGACAACTCCCCCTGAGCCTTCAACCTTAGTAATTGTAAATTCACCATTTTCACTTACTTCGGCTATAGGGAATCCAAGTTCCCATAATCTTTCAACATCCTTTTTACCCGGCTCTGCAAAATATCCTCCGGTAGACTGACCGCCGCATTCCAGCAAATGACCTGTCAACGTTCCTTTTCCCATTAAGTCATAATTATTTACATCCCAGCCGAATTCATAAACTAATGGTGCCAGAAATAATGCAGGATCTGAAACTCTTCCCGTTACAATAATGTCTGCACCATTTTTTAAAGCTTCAACTATTCCGTCAATACCCATGTAAACATTGGCTGACATTATTTCACCATCCAGCTCAGAAAGAGGTCTTCCTGTTTCCCAAACTGTTGTGTCCTGGTACTTATCTAATTTATCAAGCACATCATCGCCATAGACAGCAGCTACCTTGAGACCTTTTATACCCTTTTCTTCCGCCATTCTGCAAATTACATCAACAGCACTCTGCGGATTTGCTGCACCCATATTTGTAATAACTTTTACTTTATTTTTATGAGCCAAAGGAAGCACTTTATCCATTCTGTGCTCTAAAAGTTCATTATAACCTTTACTTGGGTCAACTAATTTTGCTTTTTGTGCTATTGCGATAGTTCTTTCAGCTAAACATTCAAAGCTTATATAATCTAAATTGCCTTTTTCAATAAGCTCTAATGCAGGTTCAAGCCTGTCTCCGGCATATCCTGCGCCGCTTCCTATTCTTACTTTTTTCAATTTTAAATACCTCCTGCTTAAAATGTGATTACTCCCATTATTATAGAAACTACCAACATTACAATTGTAACTAAAAATGCATAAGGAATAGTCCTTTTCTGATGATCACCCAAATCTACTCCCGCCAAACCTGTTAACAAGAATGTAGCAGCAGTTAACGGACTTACAGGGAAACCTGTAGTCATCTGTCCTAAAATTGCGGCTCTTCCTACCATTATAGGATCCACTCCGAATTGGCCTGCCGTACTTGTCAATACAGGCATAACTCCGAAATAGAATGAATCAGGATCAAATAACAAGCTTAAAGGCATTGATATAATACCTGTAAGAACCGGTATAAGTCTCCCCATAGCTGTAGGAATCAAGCCGACAATCACTTCTGACATTGCTGTTACCATACCCGTGTCCTTCATTATTCCCGTGAATGCCCCTGCGGCAAACAGTACACTTGCCATCATCAATGCCTCCTTGGCATGAGCATCCACGCGTTCTCTCTGTTCTTTAACATTTGGATAATTTATTACAATTGCTATACAAAACGCAAGCATAAACACTACCTGCGGCGGCAATAAATTTGATATCATTATAACTATGGCTGCAATTATTAATATGATGTTAACTGCAAATAATTTTGGTCTTTGCAATTTTAACTTTTCAGAATCCAATTCCGAATTTGTATTTTCCATACTAGCAAGATTGATACTTCCTATTCTTGCTTTTTCTTTTTTACCAATAAATCCTGCTATTACAAGAACCGATATTAAACCAACTATAACCGGTATTAAAACAGGATTGAAAAGTTCAGTTACGGGAACATTCAATGATGTAGCCGCTCTTATTGTGGGACCTCCCCAAGGAACGATATTCATTGTTCCTGCTGCCAGCGCAACAACCGTTGCCAATGAAGACCTGCTCATTCCAACAGCATCATATAATGGCAGCACTGCAGGAATTGTTACTAAAAATGTTACGGCTCCTGAACCATCCAAATGAACCATCATAGCTAAAATCGCCGTTCCGACAGCTATTTTCACAGGATCATTTCCGACCGCCTTTATGATTCTTTTAATAATTGGATCAAATGTACCAGCATCACTTAAAATGCCAAAAAACAAAATTGCAAATATAAACATAACTCCTGTAGGTGCTATAGTCTTAAGCCCATTTGTAATGAATTCACCTACTTGAAATCCAAATCCGCCTATTAAAGCCATTACCGCAGGAACTGCTATAAGAGCTACTGTCGGTGATAACTTTTTTGTCATTACTGCAATTAGTAATAATATTACGGATAAAAATCCTAAAATTGCTAACATACTTTCCTCCTGGATATTTTATTATTTTACATTTAAATTCAATAGCAATTTTCATGCCAGGTTTATATATTTTTTTTAATTGAAATTCCAAGTATTATTTTTATCTGATTTTTTTTGAAAAACCAAACTTCTAGATTTTTAGAAGTTTGGTTTTTTATTGATATTTTTTTAGCAAATTGAATATCTGAACTTTAACTAAAGTATGTAATTCTAAAAAGTTAGAAATACAGTTTGTATTTCTAACTTTTTAGAATTTTCAAGCCGCTTCATCATTAAAAATATATAATAAAATTACTGTTATTTCAATTTATTATATAATGTTGCCAGAGATATACCCAAAGCCTCTGCCGCTCTTTTTTTTCCTTCCATGTCTTCTCCAAATACTTTAAGGGCTCTTGTAATTTCCTGTTTTTCAGTTTCTCTGATTTTATCGCTTAACCTTTGGACCGTTTCCTTCTTTTTTACAGAGCCTTGTATTCTGACGGGAAGATGTTCCGTTCTTATTTGATTGTCCTCTATCATATTTATTGCAAATTCTATAGAATTTTTCAATTCTCTAATATTTCCCGGCCAGCTGTAGCTTAACAGCATTAACTCTGCTTTCTTGTCAAGAATGATATCTTTTTTTAAGCTGTTTTTAAACGGCTCTATATAATTATGTACCAGCGGTAAAATATCATCCTTTCTTTCTCTCAACGGCGGTATCGTCAGAGGAAACACAGCAATTCTGTAAAACAAATCGTGTCTGAAGCTCCCAGCCTGGACCATGTCTTCCAGGTTCTTATTCGTTGCGGCTATAACTCTCACATCAATTGCAGTTTCTGTAACACTGCCTATCCTTCTTATCGTGCCTTCCTGAAGAGTTCTTAACAATTTAGCCTGCACTTCTAAATCCATTTCAGAAATTTCATCCAGAAAAATTGTACCCTTGTTAGCCGCTTCAAATAAGCCCATTTTCCCTTCACGTTTTGCTCCCGTGAACGAACCTTCCTCGTATCCAAACAGCTCGCTGTCAAGAAGATTGCCCTGGAAAGATGCGCAATTTACCGCTATAAACGGGCCATCTGCTCTATTAGACTCATTATGAATAGCATTGGCATACAATTCCTTTCCTGTACCACTCTCTCCATATATAAGGACTGTAATATCTTTTCTTGATATTTTTTTTATAATATTTTTCACTTCCATAGAGCTTACATCAACAGAAATAATATCATCCAAGGCATATTTTGCTTTTTGAATTGCGCTGATTCTGCTTTCCAGCGACTTTACTTTTGATTTATATTTATCTATATCTTTATAAAGCTTATATATATCATCTATGTTGCTGACTACAGAAATTGCGCCTATCAGCTCAGAGCCCTCAAATATAGGAGACATATTTACAGAATATTCAATGCCGTATTCCTCTCTCAATACACCTGCTATGGGCTTTTTTACTGTCAATACATTAGGGAGCCTTGCTCCCGGTCTTAATTCTCTTAATTTTTTCCCCACTATCGAGTCATAAGTTACTTTTGTTATTCGCGTGTATGCTGGATTAATATATTTTACAACTTCGTCTGTATCTATAATTAAAATTCCATCATATAAATTATCAAAGAATGTCCTAATCCAGTTATCAATTTTCATATACTTCCTCTTTCTCTTTTGCCATAAAATCCTCCGCTCTCTTATTCTTAAATCGAACTTTCTCAAATTTGCCGCACTATATTATATTTATCATTTTAAAGCAGCATATACCTAATTGTCAAAGTAAACCTGCTATATTAAACTCATATGCTTAGAAAAAAGTCCCATATTTTAAAAATATATCGAATTTTAATCATAAGGCAGAATTATATAAACTGCATACTAAACAAAAACATTGTAAAATATATGGTATGATGTTAAAATATTATAAGCAATAGTTTATAAAATAAGCACATGCTTGTTTGGAGGATTTGATGACCAACAGAGAACAGGAAATACTTGATTTAATTAAAAAAAATCCTATGATTTCTCAAAATGAACTGGGAGAAATTCTTGGGATAACAAGATCATCCGCAGCGGTACACATAACAAATCTTGTTAAGAAGGGAAAAATATTGGGCAAGGGCTACATAGTTCAGGATAATCCTTATGTGACTGTAATTGGCGGAGTTAATATGGATATACATGGTTTTCCTAAGGAAAGGCTTATTCCCGGAGATTCCAATATTGGATCTGTTAAAATGTCACTGGGAGGTGTAGGCAGAAATATCGCTGAAAATCTCGTGAGGCTGGGTATAGAAACCAAGCTGATAAGTGTGTTGGGAGATGACATCTACGGCTCCAAAATACTTGAGGAATCAAGCCTCATAGGATTAGACATGAGAGACTGTCTCATCCTCAAGGGGGAAAGCACCTCAACCTACCTTGCTGTTTTGGATGAAACTCATGATATGTCCGTAGCAATATCCAGTATGGATATATATGAAAGAATGACCGTTGATTTCATTAAGGAAAAAAAGCATGTAATTGATAACTCAAAGCTTTGCGTTTTAGATACAAATATTCCGGAAAATGTGATTGAATATATGTTAAATAATCACAGAAACACAGACTTTTTTCTGGATACCGTTTCAACCGCAAAAGCTAAAAGAGTAAGAGACATAATAGGCAATATTCACACTCTGAAATCCAACAGAATCGAAATCGAAGCCATAACAGGCATCGAAATCAAAAACGAAAAGGATTTGAAAAGAAACTGTGAATATTTAATGAACAAGGGAGTTAAAAAGATATTTATTACTCTCGGAAAGGATGGTGTATTTTACTGTGATGACTCTGCCATGAAAAATATTAAGGCAGATAATGTAATGCCGGTTAATACAACAGGAGCAGGTGATGCTTTCATGGCAGCATTAGTATATTGTTATCTTAATAATATTAATATAAATGAAAGCGCAAAAATAGCCACAGCAGCATCGGTGGTTGCCATGTCACATGAAAATACAATAAATCCCAATATGTCTATAGAAAATATAAATTTAAAAATGAAGGAGTTAAAATTATGTTAGAAAAATATTTAGAAATAAACCCTGAAATTAAAAAGGCAATTGAAATCGGAAAGCCTGTTGTAGCATTAGAATCAACAATCATATCTCATGGCATGCCCTATCCGAGAAATGTTGAAACTGCCCTCAATGTTGAAAAAATTATCCGCGATAACAATGCAATACCTGCAACTATTGCAATTTTAAACGGAAAACTCAAGGTGGGACTAACAAAGGAAGAAATTGAATATCTGGGCAAGGCTGAAAATGTCATAAAAACATCCAGGAGAGATATTCCCTTTATTGTAGCTAAAAAAGCTGACGGAGCCACAACCGTTGCCTCTACGATGATAATTGCAGCTCTTGCAGGAATCAGGGTATTTGCCACAGGCGGTATAGGAGGTGTCCACCGTGGAGCTTCCGAAACCTTTGACATATCTGCAGACTTGGAAGAGCTTGCACACACAAGTGTTGCCGTTGTCTGTGCAGGTGCAAAATCTATTCTTGATATAGGCTTGACTCTTGAATATCTTGAAACTCACGGAGTACCTGTAATAGGGTATCAGACCGAAGAAATGCCGGCCTTTTACACAAGAAAAAGCGGATTCAAAGTTGATTACAAGGTTGACAGCCCTAAAGAAATTGCAGACGCATTAAGGGCAAAATGGGACCTGGGGCTTAAAGGAGGCATGGTTATTGCCAACCCTATAGAAGAACAATATCAAATGGACTATGACACTATTAACTGCGCCATAGAAAAAGCCCTTAAGGAAGCATCTGAAAATGGTATAAGAGGTAAGGAATCTACACCGTTTCTTCTTGCTAAGGTCAAAGAGCTTACAGGCGGAGACAGCCTTGAATCCAACATAAGACTGGTGTATAACAATGCGGAGCTGGGAGCAAAAATTGCCGTGGAGCTTTCAAAGCTTTGTTAAAATAAAACTTCAAAGGCGAATCTCACCTAAGTATGATTCGCCTTTTTATAAATCTGTTATAATTAATATATATCCTAACGCTACTTGTATCTTGAAAATCTTAATATTTACGCTTCTACCTTTTTTTTACCTAAGTATGCTTCCTGTATTTTTTTATCCTTAATCATGACCCTTGCATCTCCGCAGGCAGTGATAATACCTTGCTCCAAAATATATGCTTTATCCGATACAGACAATGCCTTAAATGCATTTTGTTCCACCAAAAGTATTGTTTTCCCCATATTCTTTATTTCCAATATTATATTAAATATTGTATTGATCATCAAAGGTGCAAGTCCGAGGGAAGGTTCATCCAATAATATGAGCTCGGGGTTGGACATCAGCCCTCTTCCCATTGCCAACATCTGCTGTTCTCCTCCCGACAATGTTCCTGCGATCTGGCTTTCTCTTTCTTTCAGTATAGGAAACAGTTCGAATATTCTTTTTCTGTCTTTTTCTATTTCACGTTTATCGTTTCTCAAAAACGCCCCCATTTGCAAATTTTCTGCAACAGTTAAATTTGCAAATATTATTCTTCCTTCAGGTACCTGGCAGATTCCGGATTTAACAATCCTGTGAGCCTGCTTTGGGAGCTTTTCTCCTTTATAAGCTATATTACCCTCCTTATACCTGACAGTACCGCTTATTGAATTGATAAGTGTTGATTTTCCAGCACCGTTGGAACCTATTATTGTCACTATCTGCCCCTTTTCTACATTTATCGAAACTCCTTTAAGAGCGTGTATTCCCCCGTAAAAGACATTTAAATCTTTGACCTCCAGCATGTTATATCACTTCCTCCTCTTTTCCGAGATAAGCTTCTATGACTCTATTATCCCCCTGTATTTCTGCTGGAGTTCCCTGTGCCAGCGTTACACCGAAATTCAACACGAGTATTCTGTCACACACACCCATGATAAGATCCATGTGATGCTCTATGATTAATATCGTTAAATTGAATTTATCCCTGATTTCTTTGATAAGTTCCATCAGCTGAATAGTTTCTTCAGGATTCATTCCGGCTGCCGGTTCGTCAAGGAGCAACAGCTTTGGATCAAGCGACAGTGCCCTTGCTATTTCCAACTTTCTTTGAAGTCCGTATGGAAGATTCGAAGCAATAATATCCTTATATTCCCAAAGTCCCATTAGCTTAAGGAGTTTTTCGGTTTTATCGTTTAATTCACGCTCTTGTTTTCTGAATTTTCCGAACCTGATCAACGAGCTAAATATTCCATAGTCAGCAGATTTATGACATGCTGTCAAAACATTATCGTATGTGTTCAGTTTTTTAAACAGTCTGATGTTCTGAAATGTTCTGGTTATTCCCATATTTGCTATTTCAAAAGGCTTCAGTTTATAAAGCTTTTTATCAAAAAACACTATTTCTCCTTCCGTAATCTCATATATGGCTGTTATCATGTTGAATATGGTAGTCTTTCCCGCACCGTTGGGTCCTATCAGCCCAAATATCTCGCCTTCATGTATATCAAAACTTACATTGCTGACGGCGGTAAGGCCTCCGAATTTTTTTGTAACATTTTTCAGAGAAAGTACGTTCATGATTTTAGTTCCTCTTTTCTATGTTTCTTGTTCCCAAAAATTGCAGCAATACCTTTAAAACTGATTTCTTTGCCTCCCATCAGTCCCTGAGGTCTTGTAATCATTATCAGAATAACTGCCGCACCGTATATTACGAGCCTCCATTCAGAGAAGCTTCTTAAAAGTTCTGGAAGGAATGTAAGAAGCAATGCTCCTATAACACTTCCCGAAACGCTTCCCAGTCCTCCAAAAATTACTATTATTGTAAGCTCAGTTGATTTTACCATCTTGAACATTATAGGCTGGATATATCCTAGATAATGTGCCATCAGACCTCCTGCAATACCTGCATACAATGCACTTATTGCAAAGGACAGCATTTTATATTTAAACACGTCAATTCCTATTATCTGTGACGCCATTTCTTCTTCTCTTATGGCAACCATATTTCTGCCATGCCTTGATTTTATTATAAACACCAATATCACAACGGCAACGACATTTATGATAACTACATTTGTCAAAGTCGTATAAGGCGGTATACCAGGAAGCCCTCTCGCTCCTCCAAAATATTTTATATTGTCCAGTAAAAGTCTTACTGCTTCTCCGAATCCAAGTGTAGCTATGCAAAAATAGTCTCCTTTCAAATTCAATGTAAGCTTGCCTATAAGAATGGCAGCCAGCATTGCCGCAGTCCCGCCGATAAGCAGAGCAGGAATCAAAGGAATTCCCAGCTGCATTGTGACTGTAGCTGAAACATATGCGCCTATAGCCATAAATCCAGCATGGCCGAATGAAAACAAACCTGTAAATCCTGTCAGGAGCGACAGCCCCAGGACCGTTAATAAATTTATTCCTGACAATATCAGTATTCCTGAAATATAAACCCAGCTCATGTTCTGCCTCCTATGCCTTATCTTCCGCGGATTTACCCATAAGTCCGGTAGGCTTGACCACAAGGACAAATATTAAAAGCGCAAACGCTATCAGGTCCCTGTACTGTGACGACAGATACCCTGAAGTCATAGTCTCTATCATACCGAGAAGTATAGATCCTGCTACTGCTCCCGGCAAACTTCCCAACCCTCCAAACACAGCCGCTATGAATGATTTTGTGGTGATGTTTCCAATTTGCGGATATACTGTATATTTCATGCCGAAAAGCATTCCGGCTATTCCGGCCAAAATTCCTCCCAGGGCAAATATCACAAATATTACCCGGTCAACACTTACTCCCATAAGTGTGCTTCCCTTTATACTGTAAGAAGTAGCTCTTATTGACAATCCTATCTTAGTTTTTTCAATTATATAAATTAATGCTGCCAGACTTACTGCAGAAATGACAAACATAAGCAAATCTATTCTTCCGAGCGCCACTGTCCCCAGCATAATAGGCGTTGTGGAAAAAACTGCCGGATATGTTCTGAATGTGGGCCCAATAGGACTGGCAATAACAAGATTTTCTAAAAATATAGATGCTCCCATAGCTGATATTATAAAATATAAAAATGGTGCATTCCTTTTTCTGAGGGGTCTGTATACTACTTTCTCCATACCTACGGCCAGAAACCCCGCTCCTGCAGAACACAGTATAAACGCCGCAAAAAAAGGCACTTTAAGCACAGTAAGACTGAAATATCCTATATATGCTCCTATCATTATTACGCCGCCATGGGCAAAATTTGAGAAATTCATTATGCTGTACACAAGAGAATATCCCACTGCCATAAGGGCATAAACACTTCCTATGGACAGACCGTTGATAACTTGCTGTAAAAATGAGCTCATCACAACCTCCTTCTATTATTGATTAAATATTCAGGGCGGAATTTAACCGCCCTTCTTGTTTCCATCTATTTAACTCCGTATTTTTCCTGAAATATATAATCTTTATTTTCTATTTTAACTATGGCAGCTTCCTTGCCCACCGGATTATGGTCTTCGGCGCTTAACTGTATGTTACCGGTTACGCCTTTCACAGTAATTTTCGTCAAAGATTCTGCTATCTTTTCAGGTTCAAAGCTGTTGGAATTTTTTATGGCAGCCTCAAGCAGTCTGAAGGCGTCATGTGCCATATAACCATTCAGCTCCAGAGGAAGATTATATTTAGCCTTATATTCATCCTGAAGGGGTTTTACTTCAGGATCGTTGAAGTCAAGATGGTTGATTACATAGCTGCCCTCTATGGCATCACCTGCCATAGTCATAAGCTGATCGGAAGGCCATCCGTCTCCTCCCATCAAGGTAGCATTTATCCCAAGTTCCCTTGCCTGAGTCGCGCTCAGTGCAACTTCTCTATAATAATATGGCATCAGAATAACATCAGGTTTGGTTTCCTTGATTTTGCTAAGCTGTGGTCTGAAGTCAACGTCACCTTCTTTAAATCCTTCCTTTGCTACAATCTTTCCTCCCTTTTGCGTAAAGGTTTCCTCAAAGAACTGGGTAAATCCCTGAGAGTAATCACTGGCCACATCATATAAAACTGCGGCATTTTTATATCCCAGCTTGTCATAAGCATACCCTGCTGCTACCGCTCCCTGATACGGATCAATAAAGCATACTCTGAAATTGTATGGCTTTACACTTCCGTCATCATTGACCGTTACCTTAGGATTTGTTGCCACTGTTGCAATATCGGGAACCTTGTATTGTTCCAAAACTGATGAAATAGCCAATGCTTGTCCACTTGCGTTAGGTCCTATTATTGCTACTACTTTATCTTGTGCTATCAATCTTTTTACCGCATTTACGGCTTCAGAGGCATCACCTTTTGTATCATAGCATACTGCTTCAAGTCTTTTCCCTAATATGCCGCCGTTGGCATTTGCCTCATCAACCAACATTTTTACGGTATTGCTTTCACATGTGCCCCACACGGCCTGATCACCCGTCAATGATCCTATCCAGCCTATTTTGATTACGTCATCAGCCTCTGCAGATGTACTCCCGTTTCCGACACAGCCCGACAAAATCAGTGTAAATATCATTAGCGTACTAATTATTGATAACATTTTCCTTTTCATTAACCTTTCCTCCTGATTTATTTGGTTTTTTGTTATATTTCGGCTTATTATGCCGTTCCCAAACCCCTTTGCAATATCTTATCAATTGCTTATAATCGTTCCGCAATTTCCTTCCAACGCTTCCACAGCCTTATAAAGAGAAGATATTATGGACTTTCTCCCCGATTTTGATTCTGCAAATCTTACTGCAGCCATTACCTTTGGAAGCATGCTGCCCGGAGCAAAATGTCCCTCGTTTATATATTTTTCTGCCTCTTTTGGTGTCAGATTTGACAAATCCTCCTGATTCGGCTTTTTAAAGTTTATCGATACATTATCCACTTCTGTCAGTATCATAAGTATGTCTGCATCCATGTCCTCTGCCAATCTTTCTGCTGCAAAATCCTTGTCTATTACAGCTGCCACTCCCTCTAAGGAACCGTCTTTATTTTCTATAACCGGTATTCCTCCGCCTCCGCATGCTATTGATATAGTTGTATCCCACAATGTTTTTATTGTATCTATTTCAACTATTCTCTTTGGTATTGGTGACGGGACCACTCTTCTCCAGCCTCTACCCGCATCTTCCTTCATCGCATATTCCTTTTCTTTAGCCAATTTCTTCGCTTCTTCTTCTGTATAGAAAGGTCCTATAGGTTTGGTTGGATTTTCAAAAGCCTTGTCTTCTTTATCCACTATCATTTGGGTTACAACAGTTACCACGGGCAATATTCTGCTTCTCTTTGCCAGAGCCAGCTTCAGTCCCTGCTGTATATGATATCCTATATATCCCTGACTCATTGCTCCACATACGTCAAACGGCATCGCAGGCGTTACTTCTTTTGCTGCTTCCGAAGCCAGAAGTATTCTGCCAACCTGGGGCCCATTACCATGTACTATTGCTATTTCATATCCGGCACAGCTTATTTCCGCTATGTATTCACTTGTTCTTTTAACTACCTGCAGCTGGGATTCTGCTGTTGACGGCAAACTTTTATCTTCCAGCGCATTACCTCCCAGTGCTATTACTACTCTTGTCGGTCTCATATTTCCTCCGTTTCTTTCCGAATCATTTTCTCATTGACTTCTATTATTATTTTTAATTGTTCTTAATTATATTGTTGCTACCATGACCGCTTTTATTGTGTGCATTCTGTTTTCCGCTTCATCAAATACTACCGAATTCCTGCTTCTGAATACCTCGTCCGTAACTTCTCTTATATCAAAACCAAGTTCTTTTTGTTCTTTTGACATTTTTGTTTCAAAGTCGTGAAATGCCGGAAGGCAGTGCATGAACAACACATCGTCATTTCCTGTTTTTTTCATCAGCTCCGTTGTAACCTTATATGGTGTAAGCATTTTAACCTTTTCCGGAATTTGTGCTTCCTCTCCCATAGATGCCCATATATCAGTATATATTATGTCAGCTCCACTTATTGATTCCGTACTATCCGATATCTCTATTGTACCCCCGGTATATTCCGCTGCCTCTTTTGTTCTTTTTACCACTTCTTTGTCCATCTGACCCATGAGTTCCTTTGGTCCAAAAGCAGTAAAATGCATTCCCATCTTTGCGCAACCGCACATCCATGCGTAAGACATATTATTTCTGATGTCTCCTGCAAACACTACCTTTATTTTATTTAAAGGTTTTGACACGTGTTCCTCTATTGTCAATAAATCTGCCAATATCTGTGTTGGATGGTCCACATCTGTCAGTCCGTTCCATACAGGTACTCCTGAATATTTTGCCAAATCCTCTACTACTTGCTGCCTGTAGCCTCTGTACTCTATGCCGTCATAAAATCTTCCTAGCACCTTTGCCGTATCTTCCAATGATTCTTTCTTTCCCATTTGGGAACTTCCGGAATCCAGAAACGTTACATGCGCTCCTTCCTCCAATGCCGCAACTTCAAACGCGCATCTTGTTCTTGTGGATGTTTTTTCAAACAATAAAACAATGTTTTTGCCTTTCAAAAGATAGTTGTATACTCCTGATCTTTTTTTTGCTTTTAAATCATGGGATAAATCCAGAAGGTATCTGATCTCTTCCGGAGTAAAATCCATCAATGTCAAAAAGCTTCTTCCTTTCAAATTTGCTGCCATAATTACTTCTCCTTTTACGTTTACATTTGTTCTACCAATCCGCTGGTAATGGCCAACATAGAAACATTTTCTCAAAATTTATGATTTTTCCGCCCCTTCATTATGTTTTGAGTTTTTTCTCAGTTGTCACATCAAAGCGCAGGGCAATCGTTTTTCCACCTTATTATATTTGGTGCTTTCAAAAAAATTCAAAAAAAATCAAAAAGTTTTTTCGATTAGAATTTTTATAATATTGTCGTATTAATGTACATATTGTTTCTCACAAATAAAAAAATCCCATAACTTTAAGCATGTTATGAGATGTTCCGCATGACTGCGGCATAAAGAATATTTCAATGGGACGCTCATTCTGTCTGACATATAAGAACGAGTCCGTCAAAAAATTTATTAAGTGAAACCTTTCCTCCCGTATACCTTTTCCCGCTGATATAATCCATTTCAGCTTTAACGTTTGCAAAATCAAAAAGGACATTTCCATAAGTATATAAAATATCGCTGCTGTAATCCTCCAACCCCAGATTTGCAATATTGGCAAGTCCGTCCTTTATCGCCCTTCGTATCCTCTGCTTTACAATTTGAGAGTTATCTCCGAAAATGTTTTCCGACGAAATAAAATCATAATCCTTGAAGCAGATATTTTCTTCGATGAGGTAGAGAGTTATTTTAATGATATCGCTTGTCCCCTTTTCTCCCAGCATTCCAAGAGTTCCTAAAATATTTTTGATTTTTATTATATCCTGCTCATGCCTATCTTTGTCAAATCTGCCATCAGATCGAAATATCTGTCTGATGGTAGATAAGGTATTGTTCATTTCTATTCTTTCTGCTACTCTTGCAATTACCTTCTCCACCTCAATTTTATTTATGGGCTTTGTTATAAAAAATTCAATGCCGGAATTGTATGATTCCGTACGAACCTGATTGTCCAGAACCTGAGATATCATAATACAGGACAGCTGCGGCTGAATTTCTTTGAGTTTTTTTACAAGAGTATTTCCATCCATAACAGGCATGAGCAGATCTAAAAGCACTATATCCGGTTTCATAAACATGATTTCCTGAAAAGCCGCCTCTCCGTTTAACGCGCTTCCTGTTACTTCAAAATTACTGTTCTTTTCAATGATATTGCTCAAAATCCTGATAATGTTTATATCGTCATCCACAATATAAAACTTCATTGACTGATCCCCTCCATTCTCCTTTCATCTATTTTAACTGTGATTTCAGTACCCGCTCCGTCCTGAGACTCAACCTCAATTGTACCTCCGAAAACTTCATTGATAATTCCCTTCACGTGTGCCATCCCTATACCGCGGCAGATATCTCCAGTATCCTTATTGAATTTTGTTGAAAATCCCGGATTAAATATGTAATCTATATCCTTTCTCTTGATTCCAGCACCGTTATCCGATACGATAAACATACAGTTACCATTTTTCTTTTGAATCATCACGGAAATATATCCATTTTTTTGATTCTCCAGCGCTTCTACACTATTATATATCAGATTCCTCAATACCGTGACCAGGTAATAATGATTTACAACGGTGAAATTGTCGCTGATTGTAAAATCAATATAAATTTTCAGTTTATTCCCTCTTATGAATTCCTTGACATCGTCATTCACTATGCTGATCAGATCCTTTATATTCATTTGTATATTGTCCGTATTGCTGTTGAATTGCTCCTCCAGACCTTTTATTATGCTTATGTAATCTTTCTTGATTTCATGCACATCCTTTGCCACATCCAAAGACGTTTCCTTCAAATTTTCAGAATATCCCTCCTCTGACAGTGCTTTATACAAGTAATATGCTTTTTTCATAACGTTTTCTATTTGAATGTTATTCTTATTCATAAAGTAAATTTCGCTTTTTATATTTGAAGTAATCATTACAAGCTTTCTGTACCGCTCTTCATGCTCTTGACGCCTGAGCAGGAACTTATAATAGTTGAGAAAAAGAATTACACAAACCGAAATGGTTGCCCTGATAAATGCAATAATGATGAGAGTTTGAAAAATTTCATATTTAATATTTGTGAAATGGAGCATTATGCTGACTTCCAGCACGTTTGCGAGTGAATCGCTTATAACCGTAGCAGCAAAAAAATTTGTAAGAGTTGCCTTACGCCTGCCCCAATAAAGAAAATGAAATAAAATGCCAAACATTATATAAAATAACATATCTGCATAAATAATTTCAACAATGTTATCGAAACTACCATTCAGTGAAATTATTAAGCCTCGATACAGTGGAGACATGATTCCGGCAAAAAATGATACTATAATGGGATTAAAATCTCTGTTGATGTACAGCATTAAGGTAAATATTATGGGAGCCAGCGATATCATGAATCCAGGTACAAATAATTCAAAATTTATCTGCGATGCTAAAGAAACACAAAAAGCAGCTATTAGCATGGTTTTTAATTTCTTCATAAAATTTTCTCCGTTATGAAATTGTTTTCACTTCTCTGAGACTTGGCTACATAAACATACAGCAAGAAACAAATATAATATTTACAAAATATATCTTGTGTTTAGTTTTTAACTATGGGAAATCTATTTATATAATAATATAATTATATTAATGATACAATATTATTTTTCAGAACTACTTAATAATTTTGTTTCATTCAGCAGCTGTAAACTAAATTACAGATCTACCTGCAAACAGATTCATGTATATTTTTCTGCATTTGTTGTATACTTCAGATTGCTCAATTAGCCCTCTTAAAAAACATGATTTAAAGCAACAAAAGTTAACTCAAATTGCAAAATTTTTAATTAATTCAAACAGTTGATATCCTCATTGAATTATATTATTCCAAACATCATAAAACCTATGGTGTTAATTGAAAAATTCGCACACATGTGGACTATCCATGAGTTAAGTATGTTTTCATATCTGTCATTCAGCATATCGAAAAATAAGCCTGTAACAAATAAGCCTGTTATAAACAATCCATAAATTATTATATTAAACCAATCTGCAAGTATGGACACATGATAAACAGAAAATGCCAGCGCACTGATAATATAAGCATACTTTTTTGGTGCGAATTTTCCAAGTGTAATAAAGCCAAATCCCCTGAAAAACAATTCTTCCAGCAGAGAATTAATTAGTGATATATAAAGAGATACAAAAACAAAATTATTCTTATTTACACTCAGGTTATTTTCAAGAATTGCTGCAATATTATCTAAAGCAATAAACCCTTTTAGAATAAAGTACCCAATCTGCACAATCAGATAAATCCCCAGACCAAGCAACAAGGCACGTCTTATTTGCTTTTTATCATTTATTTTGAAATATTCTTTAAACTTTACTTCTTTGTCAAATGCACAATAAATCAGCGGCAGACCCGCAAATATAATTATTTTGTATAATGATTTAATAATATATACCGGTCTGATATTGGATTCTATTAAGTACATTAATACGCATGCAGTAACCAATATAACTGTTATTGCTGTCTTTCTCTTACCGTTGCTCATATATTCACCTTTTTAACTCTTCAAAGATTTATATAATATATTATCACATCAGCAATTTAATAACAAGCAAGCATATTTTATCCCCTGCCGGACCTGACCTCATTAACCCATAATTCTGCAAGATTAAGTGCGCCTCTGAATCCAACAAAGGGTGGAACATAAGGATTTATTCTCCACTTTTCGTCGGGATTTGAAATCTGAAGTGCCCTGCTTCGCCCTGTCCATTCCAATATTTCACTGCCTGCCATGAGTATTCCCTCTTGCTCCGATATATTTTTTATTAATTGCTCTTCTGTAAAGTAAGGAATTTCTTCACTGGACATTTCAGGGCTGTCACACCAGCATTCACCTTTTGGCAATGCAAGTTCGCCACATCCAAACTCCAGAATGCCGTTTACCACATCAGCATGAGTACCAAGGGAAAGCTGCACCTTTTCAGGATGTTCATCGGTAAGATGACGGAATGTAGGTTTAACAGGTGAAATCAAACTCAAAGCTTCCTCACACTGGCTATTGACAAAGTCAGCGTTGGGTTTTATATTTAAAATTTCCGCAACATTTTCTATCCATTGTACGGTTCCTTCTATTCCATAAGGTCTGCCCAGGTAATACGGAGTTCCAAAATCTTTTTCCAATTGTTTTGCCGTCGGTTCTCCCTCTCTGCGCAGGGTTAAATTAATATGGGCACCGCCCATATTTTTAATATCTTCCACAGATGAAGCTGACGTCATTATGCAAAGAGGTTTCATATTAAATGCTCCCTCCATAATCCGTGTGATTTCATTGGCATCCGCCTGAAAATTGAAAAGGTCTGCACATGAACCTATCAGATTAAATGTCTGCTTCTGTGTTTTTTCTGTTTTTTCAGGCAATGTTCTGGCAAGAAGCAGGAGCGCTTCCTGCACTCCTCTGTACTGAGTCACATCAAATCCGCCATATCCAAATGGTATTAATCGTATATTCGGGTATTCAGGCTGCAGTTCATTACATATGGCCGGAAGGTCTGTTCCTATTATCTGCGGAACAGAAGACGGAAGCAAAAATATAACTTTTGCAGGATTATTTTTTGATGCGTAATCGATTGTTTTCCTTATTCGGCCTATTCCCCCAAGTGCAATATCAGTTTCATCAATATGAGTGGAATACAGGCTGCATGCTTCCGGTACACCCGCCCTGTTGAGAGATGTCCGTGCATAGAGCATGTGTCCCATGCATCCATACTCAATTAGTGCGGCATCTTTAACGGACGCCAGAGTCCATAGAATTCCCATACGCCCTGAAGGCACAGGTTTAAATTTATGCAGTCCCATCTTCAAAAACTTCCTCCCCTGATTGTTTTCTGTTATCAAATACCTGAAGCAGATTATTTAACAAACAGCTTGTACGTTCATATCCTATCTGCCCATATAAATTATTTATATCATGAACATGTGTAAAACTGAGCTTCTTTTCCTGCAAATGTCCAAAATAAATATCAGGAGACAGTCTTTCTACAACAGGTATATCTGAATTATTATTTACCATATGGCACACAGGGGGGTTATACCCCTTTGCTGCAAGCTCTTTTGCATATATTTTGTCATCCGGATATACTTCCTCCATATGGATAAGCAGCGGTTCCATGCCAAATCCGGCCAGATATGAGGCAAAAGGAACAGCCATAGTGGACCCTATGAGTGCTAAAACAAAATTGAGACCTGACAGTGCCTTTTTTGCTCTTTCCTGCAAAAGTAAAGCATGCTGCCTATTTTCTTCAAAATCATTTCCCAAATCTATACCCAGCTTCTTCTCAACTTCAGCACAAGCCTTGTCAATTTCAAATACATCATATATATTATGCAGACTGATGTAAGGAATATCGAATTTCTGCTCCATCATTACAGCAAGGGGTTGTGTATATGGAGATATGACAATGTTAACAACCGCATCTGATGAATGAAGAAATTCCTCAAGCGAAGATCCCGGTGCCAAAGGTCTCAGAAAAAAACCTCTTTGTTTCAATGCAGATAAAAGCGCAGGCATAGGCATATGCTCTTCCTCCGGAGAACGGCCCAGCACATTTACAGTGTTTAATGAAGTTTCTCTTTTTCTTATGAGATTGCCGACAGCAAGCAGTGTTTTCCATGAACCTGAAGGATAGCTGTTGCACTTGAAATGTCCCATTAAAACAAAAGTCAGACAGGCTTTTACATCCTGCTGTATTTCATATATTATACCTTCTATATCTTCTCCTATAAGTTCAGGTACACAGGTTACGATAATTAAAACCGCTTTTGCTCCGGCAGCATCCATTTTTTTAATGGCATCAACAATTCCATCCCTGCATCCAAATACAACTTCGTGAGAATCCAGCACATACATCCAATGCAATTCGCCGTTTTTTCCTTCAGCTTTTGAAATTACCATACGGCTGTAGGTTGTACATTCCGATGTTCCTATAACCAAGGTTGACAGTCCTTTCACTTTTCCAGAAAGAGCCAATGCAGTGTGCATTGGACAGTGATTTCCGGGAAAAGCAGCAGAAGTTAAAAATCTGACACCTGCATTGGATTTAATTGCCGATAATTTTTTTAAATGATTCAAACCACTCATTATACCTGATTCTCCTCTAACAATAATTTAGCAAGTGATCTATAATGTACTGCCATATCAGAGTCTGGAAAAGCCTCCACAACAGTCTTACCTTCGGCTTCAGCTTGCTGGACAAGAGCATGGCGCGGCAGACGGTAGATTATTTCTGTTCCGATTTCGTCTGCAGCCTTATTTGCCAGTTCATTTTCATTCTCTATGTTTTTAGCATTGAGAATCAATCCTCTCAAGGATGCATAACCTCTTTTGCCAAAACTTTTTACAGCATGCGAAATGTTTGCTGCTGCATAAAGTGACATCATCTCACCTGAAGTTACTATAAACACTTCATCAGCATAGCCCCCTCTTATGGGCATGGCAAACCCTCCGCATACAACATCTCCAAGCACATCATAAAGTACAACGTCCGGTTTATATACTTCAAAAGCATCTAATTCTTCCAGTTTTTCAAAAGCTGTGATGATACCTCTGCCGGCACATCCAACTCCCGGAACAGGGCCGCCTGATTCTACACAGAAAACTCCGGTAGTACTTTTCACCACAAGGTCATCCAAATCCGCATCCCCACTTTCTCTCAGGGTATCCAACACCGTAGGAATATTTTTTCCTCCTGTAAGATTGCGCGTGGAATCAGCCTTGGGGTCGCAGCCTATCTGCATTACAGTAAGACCCGCAGCAGCCATAGCTGCTGATATATTTGATACTGTAGTAGATTTGCCTATCCCACCCTTACCATAAACTGCAATTTTTTTCATTTATACACCCTCCGCATTTATTTTACTTATTTTTATCAGGTCATAAAAAATGCAGGCAGGGCGTCCTGTTCGAGGCTCCTTTACAATCTCCGCATCAATATTAAATGTTTCTTTCAGCACCTGATGTGTCATAACCTGCTGAGGAGTGCCGTAACTGATAATATTTCCATATCGTATTGCTATCATATAATCGGCAAATCGAGCCGCCATATTCAGGTCATGAAGGACCATGACAATTGTGCATCCTTGTTCCCTGTTGAGCTTGTACAGCAGCTCCAACACTTCAAGCTGATATGACATATCCAGATATGTGGTGGGTTCATCCAATAAAATCAAATCTGTCTGCTGAGCCAGTGCCATAGCAATCCAGACTCTCTGCCGCTGTCCTCCTGAAAGATTATCCACTGCTTTTGTTTCATGTTCTGTAAGCTTTGTGACATCTAATGCCCATTGAATAATTTTTTTATCCTCAGACTTTAATTTTCCGAATCCTCTCTGATGAGGAAATCGCCCATAGGCTATCAGCTCCCCCACAGTAAGGCCTGCCGGAGCCTGAGGTGATTGAGGAAGTATTGCCATCTTCTGTGCAACCTCTTTTGTTGATAAGTGTTGTATGTCCTCCCCGTTTAAATAAACTACACCTCCTTTTGGTTTAAGTATACGTCCCACTGCCTTCAACACGGTTGATTTGCCACATCCGTTGGATCCGATAATAGTTGTAATTTTTCCATGAGGTATTTGAATATCCAGATTTTCTACCACCAGGTTATCTTCATAGGCAACTGCCAGGTTTTCTGTTGTAATACTGTTCATGATTGACCTCCTTTTTACTATTGTTTACTTTTTGCAAGCAGATACAGGAAATATGGAGCTCCGATAATTGCAACCATAATTCCTGCAGGAATTTCTGAAGGCTGCACAATTACCCGGGCAATAGTGTCTGCAGCAGAAACCAGTACTGCTCCAACCATCGCACACGCAGGAAGCAGAACTTTATGCCTGGGGCCTACCAGTCTTCTTGCAAGATGTGGTGAAATAAGACCTACAAAACTGATACTGCCGCTTACAGCTACACATGATGCCGCTAATGCAACAGCTGCTCCAAGAAGCTTTCTTCGCTCGCCTTCAACCGAAGCTCCCAGCCCATACGCAATTTCGTCGCCTAAAGTCAGCACATCGAGTATTCGGGACTTCATTATTACATATGGAATTAAAATCAATAGCCAGGGCATCAAGGCAATTACAAATTTCCAGTTTGAGCCCCAAATGCTCCCTGCCTGCCATGCAGCAACAAAATCAAACTGAGTTTCATCAAGTTTTATTACAAGCACCGTTGTTAAAGCTGAAATGCCTGCCTGCACCGCAACCCCCGTAAGTATCAACCGGATGGGAGCAATACCTTCACCCTTTTTAAAAGCCATAATATAAATGATTATCGCAGTAATTCCTGCCCCTAAAAGTGCAAGAAAAGGAAGAGTAAAGACTGACAGGAAAGACTTGGCTCCGAAAAACAGCACATACAGAATTACCATCATTCCCGCACCCGAATTAATGCCAAGCAGCCCCGGATCAGCCAGTGCATTTCTTGAAATTCCCTGTATAATGCATCCGGAAAGAGAAAGTCCCGCACCGATAAGCATAGATATGACAATTCTGGGCAGCCTGAAATCAAACAAAATCAGATTTTCCTTGTCAGTACCTCCTCCAAGCAATGTGCGGATTGTATCAAGCGGGGTAAGTTTTGTATATCCTGTATTCATGCTTATCATAAAGGATAATATCAATAAAATTCCACAGCATGAAAGAATTACAGCATTGCGCAAAGCAGTTTTTCTTTTATGCGCTTCATTTTTTTGTTGTATTGTTGTCTGTTCATTGTCCATTACGGAGCCCTCCTTTGCTTACGGGCCAAATACAGGAAAAAAGGAACTCCCACAAGAGAAATAACCGCGCCTATTGGTGTTTCAAAAGGCGGATTGAGGCTTCTTGCGCACAAATCTGCAAGCACGACCAACATAGCTCCGAGTACTGCTGATGAAGGTATTACCCATCGATAGTCAACTCCCACAAGAAAACGGACAAGATGCGGTATTATCAATCCTACAAAACCAACCGGACCCACTACCGACACAGCTGATCCTGCCAAAACAAGAACAATGAGAGAGCATAGTATGTTTACTGCCGGCATATTTAGTCCAAGTCCCTTGGCGGTCTCCTCTCCAAGACTCAGAAGTGAAATTGAACGCGAAAGTGCTATGGCTCCCAAAAGAGCCCCCGCAACCCACGGAAACATAATACGTATCTGTTCCCAATTGGAACCGGCTACGCCCCCGGCTGTCCAAAACATAACATTTTGCCCTACATTAAAGTATATGGCAATTCCCTGGCTCAGAGCCGCAAGCAGTGAACTTACCGCCGCTCCCGCAAGAACCAGCCTCATAGGACTGGCTCCTCCTTTGCGCATAGACGCTGCGCCATTTACCATGACCGCACCAAAAGCAGCGCCTCCAAAAGAAAACAGTATTACCTTTATGTATCTCATTCCCGGAAAAAAGGCAAAGCATATTGATAATGCAAAGCCTGCTCCTGCATTGAGGCCCATAAGCCCTGAATCTGCAAGAGGATTTCCGGTAGTTCCCTGCATAATTGATCCTGACACAGCAAATGCTGACCCGACTAAAGCGCTGGCAATAACCCGCGGTAGTCTCAAATCAACAATAATCAGATGCTGGGTGTTGTCCGGATTAAAATTAAAAAAGGCATCCCACACTGCGTCTATAGATATCCGCGCTGCTCCCTTTGTTATAGAAAAGGACATAAGCAGAAAAAGAGCTGCAGGTCCGATAAATATAATCCCAAGAGCCGCCCATATTCGCCTGTTGTACTTAACTTTTGTTGTTTGTTTCGATTTATTATGCTCATTCATATAATGATCTGCCTCCATGATGCCATCCCTATACAGCCTTTCAGGCATAATATTAAATCCGCAATAAGACAAAAAAGTAAAACCCGACCGCATATTATCCGAACAGTATGCGCTCGGGTTTTAAATGTACGTTACCTATATTATATTTGAACCTATGAAATTCATCTGATGCACAAATTGTGGAGCAATAGCTCACAGCGGCTTTTATAAAAATTGCAGTCTAGTTTAAAGCCTCCAGTATAGCATTGATTCCATAACTTATTGACAAGGGTCCCCCTGAATAAGCTGAACGATCAATCAGATGTACATTGTTGTTCTTAACAGCTTCAATCGAATTCCACACTGAATTATTGTTTAATTCCTCTAAGTATGATTCATCAGTGTCATCAAGTACATTATTGTAAATAAACAAATAATCAGGGTTAAGTTCTGCTACGCCTTCCAGTCCTATTGTGGTTCTTCCCTGCTCAATATAGCCTTCAGGAGCATTGAGCCCAAGGCCTGCATCCTTGCCGTAGACGAAGTCCAACACGTACACTATAAACCCTTTT
>DAMBZP010000009.1:15077-84953 GCA_032059885.1 Sedimentibacter sp. | reverse complement strand
TTTGATCCGTCAAAGCGCAGAAAAGCAAAAGTTTTATCATTATAATCAGCCAATTCCTTTTTTCCTTCTTGTATCTGATTTTTTAACTCATCAATTTCAGCCTGTGCCATGTCTTCCTTTCCAAAAATCTTTCCATACTCCATTAAAGGAGTCTGCCAATCATCACCATAATTGTCCACCGCTATTGTGGGAGCAATTTTCTCAAGCTGTTCTCCTATTTTTTCATAGGTTCCCGAATAAACAATAATCAAATCAGGATTGACTTCAAGGAGTTTTTCTATGTTTACAGCACTCATACTCCCTAAATCAATGACTTCATGTTTTTCTGCATATGGTTTAAAAACTTCCCATCCCTTATAAACGTCTTCCACTTCTGTTCCGGCTATCGGCGGCTCCTCCAGCACAAAAAGGTGTTCAAGATTACGGAAAAATATCATAACCGGCTTTTCTGGTTTTTGTTCTATAACAACTTCTCTTCCCAAAGCATCCACATATGTTCTAGGCCATACCGGCTCTGCTGTCTCTTCCTTATTTTCCTCTTCGGTATTTTCTTCTGTTCCTCCAGCCGGATTTTCTGCTGCAGGTATATTATCAGTCTCCGGAGCCCTGGCGCATCCCGCCAGCAGTCCTACCAAAAGTGCAGTTGAGACAATAAGTCCTATAAATTTTTTCATGTTACTCCTCCAATAAATTTTAGTTAGCTAAGCCTAACTTAGCTTTATAAGTATAGCAAAACTAAAATCATATGTGAATAGGATAATTTACAAAATTATATGGACTTTTGTCCGTATTGAGAAAGTTAAATCAATTGCAATATTGGTGTATTTTTCCTGGCACATGTACTATTTCTCTCATGCTCCGTTTTTTATAAAGGTCCTGAATTCTGTTGGAGACATGCCTGTCTGCTTTTTAAAGGCTCTGCTGAAATATAAACTGTCTGCATATCCCACACACTCAGCAACTTGTTTTATAGAGCAGCTGCAGTTTCCTAGAAGCTCCTTTGCCTTGAGCATACGGCATTGAATCAAATAATTGCCCGGAGTAATGCCTGACTGGCGTTCAAATAAATAAAAAAGCCTTCGTCTGTCCATATTAAAGTCTCTGGCTATCTGAGCGATGTTTATAGATTCTGAATAATTTTTTCTCATATATTCCATAACTTGCTCAAGGACCACAGTGTCATTGTCTGACAGTTGTTTTTTAACAGAATCAAAAACTTCATTCAGCAGTGCAGTAAACAACAGCTTTGTTCTGAATAAAGCCGAAGCTCCAGGTGTTGACTGGCTGAGCATTAGCTGCTGAAGCAAATCAAAAATTCTTGGGTTTTGGCCTGTCAAAAGTGCAAAATGTCTTTTGTACAAAGGAAATCTCTTAATCTCACCTTTAGGAATTCCATAATGTATAACTGCATACTTCCAGGGCTCATCACCAATAACTTCTTTATCAAGGCACATGTCAGGTCCCGCATGAATAATCATGCCCGGCTTCATTATGTATGACTCCCCTTCAAGTGTGAAACACGCGCTTCCGGAAACAGGAATAATCAGTCCTCCTGATGAAGGGTTGGTTATGACTCCTTTACAGCTTCTATGCGGCGATATCGTGCACTTTAACAAGTCCAAAAATGATACATCAGCTTTTGCAAAATATTCTATTATTTCATTTATATTCTCTTTCATAGTTCACCTTTATTTATTTTTGCCAATCCAGTTAGTGTTGACTAACTATATAGTATCACATAATTTTTTAAAAGTAAATAAAATGAAAATACCATAGTTTATGATAATAAAAGTATTTTCTAATCCATTGACACAGAACATATATAATTAAAATAAATTACTTTAATCCTATGAGCTTGTAAAGCAGCAGCTTTTAATAATATATAAATACCATTCCAATTTACTGACAACTTAGTATATAATAAGGATAATACGAATTAATATGATAGGGAGAACTAGTGATGCCACACATTTATTACGCTGCATATAACGAAGATCTGATACCTCTTACATTTCAAATATTTAAGGATTTGGGAAAAGATGCCGGAGCAATGGTATATGACCATGAAAACCCTCAAAAGATACTTGAAACCGGTGCAAAGGTACTTTTAGCACGCGGAGATACTGCAAACAGAATTAGAAGCAAATTAGATATTCCGGTGGTTGAAATACCTATACCCTTTGATGATATGATCAAATGTCTTCTAGAGGCAAGTAAAATGGGTAAAAACATAGGAGTAGTCGGATATAATAATTTGTTAAGCGGATTAGAACTGCTTAATCCACTACTTAACATTAATATTAAACAAGTATTTGCCACCACGCCTGAAGAAACACTGCGCAAAATATTGCAGCTTAAAAATGAAGGAATAGACGTGATAGTTGGGGGCATCTATCAGACAAACGCAGCTAAAAACTTAAATATAAAAAATGTAAGAATTGATTTTAGTCATAAGGCATTGGAATATGCTTACAATGAGGCTGAATCCATACTTGAAACCATACTGTTAAATAACAGAAAAAATGAAGAGTTAAAAGCAATATTGGATACCACTAAGGAAGGGTATATAGCTGTTGACAAAAATGGTATTATCACTTTAATTAATCAAACTTCATTAAATCTAATTTCAAATGGCATTTCACACCTTATAGGTACTCCTTTAACAGATGTTTTTCCTGAGCTAAAGAATCTGCTGGATATTGTAAATACAGGTGAAGAATCCTTGCAGGACATTATAAGGATAAACGGAACCGACATGTTGTGTAATATGATTCCCCTAAAACATAATCAAAATGAAGTTATCGGTGCAATTGCTACATTTAATGATATTTATACTATAACCAAGGGTGAAAGAAAAATAAGAAATAAAATTCTAAATAAAGGCTTTTATGCAACTTATAAATTTGAAGATATAAAATATACAAGCAAATCAATTAAAGAATGTATTTCCAATGCTAAAAAATTTGCTGCAAGTGATTCTACAGTATTAATACTTGGAGAAACAGGAGTCGGAAAAGAGTTGTTTGCACAAAGTATTCATAATGAAAGCCATAGGAAACATGGACCTTTTGTGGCAGTCAACTGTGCTTCCCTTCCTGAAAACATATTGGAAAGTGAATTGTTTGGATATGAAGAAGGTGCTTTTACCGGTGCTAAGAAAAACGGTAAGGAAGGTTTATTTGAATTAGCCCATAACGGCACTATCTTCTTAGATGAAATCAGTGAAATGCCTTTGAGTTTACAAGCAAGATTTTTGAGGGTTTTACAAGAAAGAAAGGTTATGAGATTGGGAAGTGATCAAATTATTCCGATTAATGTCAGAGTTATCTCAGCAACAAACAAAGATATTAAAAACATGGTTTATAATAAAAAATTTAGAGATGACTTATTTTACAGATTAAATGTCCTGACATTAAATATTCCACCTTTAAGGGACAGGAAGGATGACCTAAATATACTTATTGATAATTTTTGTAAAACATACATAAAAAGCAGAAATATCAGCATAGAAAATGATGCAATTGATATATTGAAAGATTACAAATGGCCGGGAAATATAAGGCAGCTTAAAAATTTTATTGAAAAGTTAGGCATCATAAGTAATTCCGATATAATAACTAAGCAAATTATAAAAGATAGTATAAACAGTGAACCGGAATTTGAGACAACTGATTACAGCAATAAAATTATTAAAATGTCAATAACAAAAGAGGAAATTTATGAAGCATTAAGCATATCCAACGGAAATAAAGCAGAAGCTGCCAATATGCTTGGAATTCACAGGAGTACTCTTTGGAGGCTGATAAAAAAATATAATTTATATTAAATATGTTGCACAAGCGTCGCATATGTTTTACTTGAAACATATGCGACGCTTTCTTTTATGAGGCAGCATTGTATTTTTTGCTTATAAGAATACATTTTTATGGGTTAATCCCAATGCACACTCAACATATTATATTTTTTGGCACCATTATTGCTATTGTTATTTTTATAAAAAGGAGGAATCATATGATCGATTTAAGAAGTGATACTCTCACTATACCAAGTGATGAAATGTTAAGAACTATTTTATCAGCTAAACTTGGTGATGATGGAAGAGTTGATGAAAATGGAAGAGGCGAAGATTTATCTGTTAATGAATTAGAAAATATGGCAGCAAGATTAACCGGAAAAGATGAAGGAGTTCTTTTTTCTTCAGGAACATTAGCAAATACTGCTGCTATATTAACTTACTGTAATCCAGGAGATAAAGTTCTGGTTGATGAAATCCTGCACATTTATAAAAGTGAAAAGGTAGCTTTTGAAAAAAGTGTTGGACAACTTGTACCGGTTATTTATAAGTTAAATGAAAAAAACAAACCGGATATACAGCATTTACGACAACTCATGGAGAAAAATGACATTAAATTATTGTGCATTGAAAACACTCACAATTTCTCCGGAGGTGTATGCTTAGATGAAAATGATTTAAAGGAAATCCATGAATTGGCTAAAGAATTTAACATCCATGTTCATATGGATGGGGCAAGATTATTTAATGCAGCAGCCAGCCTGAACGCTGATCCAAAAGATTTATGCAAATATGTTGATTCTCTGATGTTTTGTATATCTAAGGGTCTTGGTGCTCCAATCGGATCTCTTTTATGCGGGAACAAAGAGTTTATAAAAAAACTTAGGAAGAAACGGAGATTATTGGGCGGAAATATGAGGCAGGCGGGTGTAATTGCCGCTCCAGGTATATATGCCTTAAAACATAATATTGAAAAATTAAAAACGGACAATGAAAATGCAAAGTATGTCAGTGATAATATCAGAGATTTAAAGAAAACAAAGGTTCAGGATCTGGTGCAAAGCAATATTGTTATGCTGGATGTAAGCAGTACCGGATTATCAACTGAAGAATATTGTGAAACAGCCAAAAAAAGGGGATTATGGATAAGGCCGGTGTTAGAAAATAAAGTTCGTTTAGTATTTTATAATGGAATTAACCGAAAAGACGCAGACGAGGTTATCAAAATTATCAGAGATATAGAGGATTCTATATAATTTATTAAAAAATATTGTTTCTGCGCTAATTATGTAACATTTTGCTAACAATTTAAATTTTAAAATATAAAAATTATATGAAAGGTAGTGATTTTATGAAAGTTTTTGGTAAAAAAATAGGTCTGACTACTCAAGTTTTTTTAGCAATGATATTAGGCGCAATATTTGGACTTGTTGTTGGAAAGCCAATGACTGAGTTTGGATTTATCGGTAACATATGGCTGAATATGATTAAAATGATAGTTATTCCTATGGTTATTGTAACTATTGTTACAGGCATCGTATCACAAAAAGATGTTAAATCATTAGGTCGTATTAGTTTTAGAATAATGGCTTATTATATTGTAACTACATTGATTGCTTCTGCTATAGATATAATTGTTGCAACAATAATAAAGCCGGGCAATATTGCCAATTTTACCGGTTTAGCCTCAAAGGAAGTCGTAACCGGTACTGATATAACTATTGCCGATTTTTTTACAAGCATGTTTTCAGATAATATGTTCAAATCATTTTCAGATGGTAATATATTACAAACGCTTATTATTTCTGTATTGATAGGCATTGCCATATTAAGAATGAAAACAGAAAGTTTAAAAAGCACAATAATAAGCGGATTTAATTCGTTAAGTGAAATGGTTTTTTCTCTAATTGGTATGATAATGATAATTTCACCTATAGGGGTGTTTTTCCTTATGGCAGATTCCTTCGCTACATATGGAGCCGGTATATTCACCAGTATGGCAACATTAGCAGGAACCTACTATTTAGCTTGTCTTGTACATGTAGTATTAATTTACGGTGGGATTTTGTGGATTAAAGCAGGTATAAACCCAATTAAATTCATTAAAGACAGCGCTGAGTTATGGATTTACACCATATCTACTTGCAGCAGTGTTGCTTCAATTCCTGTGAATATAAAGGTTGCAAAAGAAAAGTTTGGTGTCCCCGAAGGTATTTCAGGATTTACAGTTCCTTTGGGTTCTCAGATGAACTATGACGGAAGTGTTTTACTGTATGGAGTTGTAATAGTATTCATAAGTCAAGTAGTTGGTGTTCCTCTGAGTATAGGTACAATGCTTAAGGTTATCTTATTGTCTGCTGTTTTTTCAACCGGCGGCGGAGGAATACCCGGAAGTGGTATTGTTAAACTGTTAGTCATGGTTGAAGCATTTGGCCTTCCTACGGAGATAGTGGGAATTATCGCAGCTTTCTATAGATTATTTGATATGGGTACCACAACAAACAACTGCTTAGGAGATCTGGCAGGGACAATCTTTGTTTCAAAATTGGAAGAGAAATCGGCATCAAAGCTGTAACCAGACTAATTGGGACAGATTGTTCATGCTATACTTGACACATAATAATTAATTTTAAAAATAGCTGATAATAAACTGATGTGGCATCAAAAGTCAGACTTTATAGCGTAGCGGCTTTAAACTGCTACGCTATTTTTTATATCAAAGTAATCCATGATGGGAAGTTTCTTAATATAATATGCATGGAGCTATGTACGATAACAGTATCAAGTTATACCTTTACCTTCTTGTTTGCATACATCTTCATATCTGCCACAGCCAAAGCTTTATCAAAATTTATGTCACCATATCCATTTATTTCACAAATACCATAGCTAAACCTTATTTGTGTGGTGTCAGATTCTTCCTCAAGGGCAGCATCTGCTATCAGTTCCATTTTTATTGCAGCATCAGAAATATTTTGGTTCTTAAAAAGCACAATAAATTCATCTCCTGCAAACCTTGCCGCCACATCTGAACTGCCGGTCTCCTTAATGAGAATATATGCAAAATGCTTAAGAACCATATCTCCGTAATAATGTCCGTAAGTATCATTTATTGTCTTAAAGTCATCTACATCTATCATGGCAAGGCAAAATGGGTTGTTGTCGGATTTAAACCTTTCCAATTCCGAATCAAACTCTTTTCTTATCAGTCTCCTGTTAATGAGACCTGTCAGCTCGTCATAATTTGCCAGATATTTCAATTTATTCTGAGCAAGTGAATTCTTGATTGCCAGCTCCATTTCAAATTTAATCTGATCCATAAATGCTAAATCCTGCTCTGTAAATGTATGTCCGGGAATGACCGAATCCACATTTATAACACCTATGAGCATATCATCGGCAAATATAGGTGCAGACATTGTACAGCTTATATCAAGTGCATTTACTTTTTCAAGTCCTTCGACAGTTTCCTTATGTGTATTGACCATGTCAAATTCCTTAGGATTTTTAATTACAGCTGATTTAGTGAATCCATTTATCCTGTATAAAAAGCATTCTTCTTTTTTAATTACGAAATCAACAAGCTCACTTTGGAACCCGCTTACCTCCTTAAAATAAAAAACCTCATTTTCTTCGTCAAACAGCAACACACTGCCATTTGTAGCATTTGGCACAAGCTCTATTATTGTATTAAGCACAATGGAGTAAACTTCATTTTCATCATTGGTTTTTGATATCCTCTCACTGGTTTCATACAGCCTTTTTCTCATATTTTCATAAAAAGCTGACAATCTTCTGCTGTTAATAAGCATTTTGTGTTCATATATAGAAAAAGCCACAGATATAACTAAAAAGATTAAAAGTACTAACTCCATACTCACCATACAGCCTCATCCGCCAATGCATCAAATTTGTTTCCATATAATATCGGCTTTATACAAGAAAAATTTATACCTGGGCTAAATTATTTTTGATACAATAAAATCACATCATAATTTTATTGATAATAATTTTTAATAAAATTGCCCCGGATTTGCCTGAGAGATATTTTCATAGGAGGAATTTACCAGATGGCGGATGAATTTTTGCTAATATCATAAAAACGAAAAAGACACCGACCTATTGCAGTCAGTGCCTTTCATCAAGTGGTTAATTACATATTGCTAACTTTTTCGTGCTCATGTGCTTCTTTATATTTTAAGCGAGTAGCTTTACCTCCCCTAATGTGTCTTTCAGATTTGTTTTTAAGCAAAACTTTTTTGACTTCGCTTGCAGCTGGAGGGTTCAGTTTGGGAAGACGTTCTGTAACATCCTTATGGACTGTGCTTTTGCTGACGCCGAATTTTTTTGCCGTCTGCCTTACCGTAGATTCAGTACTTATAATATATTCCGCAATTTCCATGGCTCTCCGTTCTATGTAATCTTTCATGTTTAACCCCCTTTGGCATTATACCGTCTTATTTACATTTTTATGCATTTCTTTGTCCTATTAGAACCTTATACATTAATTAATATAGTCCATCGGGTTAACATTTTTGCCGTCAACAAGCAGTTCAAAGTGGAGATGTGCGCCATCGGCTGCTTCAATACTTACCGTTTTGCCTATATTTCCTATTGCCTGACCTTGTTGAACTTGTTCTCCTACTTTAACACTTGCTGACACTAAATTGCTGTAAAGTGTTTTAATGTTGTTTCCGTGGTCTATAACAATTTCTGTACCTGTTAATTCTGAAGTATTAACAGATTCTACCTTGCCTGCTAATGCTGATTCAATTAACAATGTATCTTCAGGCTTAATATCTACTCCTTTATGTACTCTCCATTCTCCTATAGACTCGTAATAAACCAGGTCGTCCATCGTGAACTCTCTGTATATTTCACCTGCTAATGGAGTCTTCATTGATTTTAAATCAACGTTATTAGGTTTTTCCTCTTTTTCGGTATCCTTGTTATCATTTTCATAGCCTTCAATTATACCTTCAACATAACCCTTGTAAGGGTCAATATCCGTTCCTATATTTTCATCCTCAGTATTGTTTTTGGCTATATTATTTTCACCGTTTTGTCCGGGATTTGAAGTATATCTCCAAACTATTGCAGTAGCTAAAAGAACAATACAAAGAGCAATTATAAAGAAACTTGTATCCTTATGTTTTAGTCTAATAAAGAAATCCTGCATTTTCATTTTTGCTTTTTTTAATCTGTTGTTTTTCATACAATCCTCCTGTTTAATACTTCTTTATTATCTGATGATAGTGTGTCCCATTTTTTTTATTTAATACAAAATCGTTCTAAAATTTTTATATGTTCATAAAATATATAGTAAACTTATGATGAAGGGGTTGATTTTTTTGTTGAACCGTTTGATTTATGCGCTCGTTATATTTATTATGCTTCTGACCATACCTAACATTTCGCTGACCTTTCTGGAGCATAAAGTGAATATGACCAGCGCAGCAGAAATTGCTGAGGGTGAAAAGGACAAAATTATTGAGGAGTCAAAGGAGAATGATAAACCTGAAGAGTTGGAAAAAGTAAATATCGCCGAACCTGAGTTAATTAAGGTTTTCAACTTGAAAACAAATGATGTAATGGTTATTGACTTTGAAGATTATTTAAAGGGTGTTGTAGCATCTGAAATGCCGGCAGAATTTAATATTGAAGCTCTAAAAGCCCAAAGCGTTACTTCAAGAACATATTTGTTATATCGATTGAAGAAATATCCTGAAGGACAGCCGGGGCATATGGGCGCACCTGTATGTACAGGAGTTCACTGTCAGGTATGGACCTCAAAGGACGACTTGATTGCATCTCATGAAGATGGGTGGTACGAAAAATATTGGGGAAAAATTGAAGAGGCTGTCAGTTCAACTGATGGCCAAATATTGACTTATGAAGGAAAAATAATTGAACCGTTGTTTCATTCAACCAGCGGAGGACGAACTGAAAATTCGGAGGATGTATTTTCAACTGCCGTTCCATATCTGAGAAGTGTTGAAAGCCCATATGAAGGAGAAGCTCCGAAGCTTCATGATTCTGTTAAAATGACTGTGGATGAATTTATAAGCAAAATAAAATCCGTATACGGCAGCTTAAATATTTCAAAGGATAATCTTCGGGAAAAAATACAATTGGGTGAAGTCAGTGAGGGAGGTAAAATTAAGACCATTTATATAGACAATACTGAGATCACAGGCAGAGAAATGAGGTCTCTTTTTAATTTAAACTCGGCTGATTTTAATTTTATACAGTCAGGTGATGAAATTGAAATTGTAACCACAGGCTACGGACACGGTGTAGGAATGAGCCAGTGGGGCGCTGATGGAATGGCCGATAAGGGTTATAATTACAAAGACATACTAAAGCATTACTTTACTGATGTTAAAATAGTGAGTATGAAAAAATAATTAGTAATTCGAATAAAATTTTTCTTGTTTGTTTATGTTATTGCAAAAAGCAATAACATAATTTTTTATATACAATAAATTTTTTATATGTTATTATTAGGTTACAAACAAAATAGCCAGAAAGGATAATAGAATGATTTTTATAAATGATCAGGCCTACAGTGAATTTAAAAAAATATTGGATGACGCTAAAGTTGAATCCTATAATATCAGAATAGGTTTAGACAGATTCGGATGCGGAGGCCCCATATTTGCCGTGTATGAAGATGAGATAACTGATAAGGATGATGTTGAAAAAATAAAGGAAATTTCATTTATTGTTGAAAAATCCCTAAATGAACAATATGGCGGATTTATCATTGTGTCAAGCGAGGAAAACAACGGAAACGGAGTCGGTCTCAAACCGGTTGTTCAGCCTGAATCGGGAGGATGCGGCGGCGGTTGCGGCGGCTGCAGCGGCTGTAATTAATCATATATTGTAAAAATACAAAACGGCTCAGGCCGTTTTTTTATTAAAAAAAGATTTGTGCATACCACAAATCTTTTTATTATTCTTTCAATTAATTATTAATCTGCAACATATGGCAATAATGCTATTGTTCTTGCTCTCTTTATAGCTCTTGTTACCATTCTCTGATGCTTAGCACAAGCACCTGTGATTCTTCTTGGTAATATCTTGCCTCTTTCAGTTGTATATTTTTTTAACTTTCCAAGGTCTTTATAATCTATATGTGTTGTCTTTTCCTGACAGAACTGGCAAACTTTTTTACGAGGTCTTCTTTTCTGACCAAAGCTCTTTTCACCTTTATCGCCTCTGTCATTTCTATCGTTCCTATCATTTTGTCTTGAACTCATTGATATTTCCTCCTTCCCTGATTATAATGAATTAAAATGGGATATCTTCGTCATCTACCGGCTGGAAAATATCATTATCTTCATCTGGGAAATCTCCGAAAAAGCTGCTATCTGGCTGAACCGGTCTTCCTTGCTGCGGTGATGATTGGCCTTTTCCACTGCCAATAAATTCTACTCTATCTGCTATAATATCTGTTGTATATCTCTTTTCGCCTGTCTGTGCAGTATAACTTCCGGTTGAAATCCTGCCGTGTATAGCGCATTGACTTCCTTTTGCAAGGTAGTTTGCACAATTTTCAGCTTGTTTTCCAAAAACAGTTATACTTATGAAATCCGCTGTTGGTTTACCTTGGCTAATAGCTTGTTGTTTTTTTTCTCCAAACAATTCTTTATCTACAGCTAATGAAAATCTGGCAACAGCCATTCCTGAAGAAGGTATAAATCTTAATTCAGGATCTCGGGCTAATCTTCCTACTAATACAACACTATTCATACTTTTTCCTCTTTTTTATTATTCTTCTTCTACAGTAATCATATGTCTAACTACGTTGTCGCTGATTTTACAAATTCTGTCAATTTCATCAACAGCATCTGAGCCTGCAGTAAAGTCAATAAATACATAATAGCCTTCTCTTTTCTTGTCGATTTCATAAGCAAGTCTTCTTTGACCCCACTCATTAACCTTTTCGATTGTTCCCTGTCTGTCAGTTATTATGCTTTTAACCTTTTCGATTTCTGCATTTCTTACTTCTTCTTCCAAGTTAGAAAGTAAGATTAAAGCTGCTTCATATTTTCTCATTTGAGTCACCTCCCTTTGGACTTCGGCTCTTGTTTTCCCAAGAGCAAGGATAGCTAATACATTATAGCACCATGATTATTTTTATACAAGCACTTTTTTATAAAAATAATTTGACTGCATGTTATTCTTTTATTTCATATTCTGCCTCTTCATTGCAATAGCTGCATTTTTCGTTCTGAACCTTTACAACTTGCGGCGCGGATTCCTTTTCATTCACAAAATCATCAATTGCCATTTCTATATGTAATTTGCATGCATATATTATTTCCTTGTCCATTTTTTCTCCTAAATCTCGTAAATCTTGCTTGATTTGTCCCTGTATGTCATTTCTAAACAAATACCCGGATTAACATCAATAAAATTTTCCTTTAATATGTTTTCTACAGTCTTGTAAGCCAATTGAGGAAAATTATTTTCTTTGCTGAGATGACCTAAAAGTACAATTTCTGTTCCCCTTTTAACAACTCTGGAAATCAAGTCACCTGCCGTATCATTGGACATATGGCCGAATTCACCTAAAACTCTTCTCTTAAGGGGCCATGGATATGGTCCTATCAGCACCATATCTTCATCGTGATTTGATTCTACAAGAAGCAGGTCGGAATCTGTTATGCTGCTCACTATCAGATCATTTATACAGCCTGTATCTGTTACAAGGCTTATTTTTTTGTTTTTATAAAATATATTATAGCCAACCGGATGAGCTGCATCGTGTGATATATCGAAAGGCATTATGGATAAATCTCCAACTTCCGCACATTCGTCAAGAATTTTTATATTTTCAGGTTTTATATCACCTATGCAGGGTTCCATTGCTTCCCATGTTTTTCTATTTGCATATATAGGTACATTGAGTCTTCTCGACATTATTCCAGCACCCTGGATGTGATCAATGTGTTCATGAGTGATAAATATGGCATCAATTTTTTTAGGATCTTCTCCTATATTTACAATTTCCTGCTGTATTTTTTTCCCGCTTAAACCCGCATCAACAAGAATTGTAGCATTTTCAGTTTTTATATATTGACAGTTACCACTGCTTCCACTGAATAATGAACAAAATTTTAACTTCAATTTGTCCTCCCTTATGTACCTTCACTTAAATCAATTTATATTATCACATAATTTCATATTTTACAAATAAATTCATATAAATTTATTATATAAGATTATCTATAATAAAATTTTGTCCGGAAGGTTATGTATGGTAGTTAGAGTTAAATTCAGACCGTTATTTATATTAACTGCGGTTGTTTTAATTATAGGAATTTCCATGTCTGTCTTTATTAATAATACACGAGCTGTATCTGCAGACGAAGAAAAGAACTTTATTAAATGGGTGGATTTCAGAGTATCCTACGAAGCTATGGATAAAGCCTTGAAGGCTGATATAAGCAGTGTTGATGATGAAGTTAAAATAAACTGGGTTGAAATTCTGGCATATCTGGGAACACGGTACGGGGGAGATTTCGCCAGATACAAGCCCAAGGATATGGATAATCTGATTAATAAGCTGAAGAGCGGAGAAAGTATCGAAACCCTCACTAAGGACTTGAAGCATTATGATTATTACTATGAAGCATATTCTGCAGTCCTTGGAAATTTTGTCGGCCCATATGAAGTACAGGTTAAGGATGAAAATGACCCGAATAAAAAAGTATGGGTGAAAAAATACGGACTTAAGGTTTTTTCTCCCATAGCAGCAGGATACAATTACGGTCATTATGATGATTTTGGAAACTCAAGAAGTTATGGATTCAAAAGGGTCCATTTGGGAAATGATCTCATAGGCTCTGTAGGCACCCCTATTGTAGCAGTTGAAACAGGAAGAGTCGAAGCATTGGGCTGGAACCAATACGGCGGATGGAGAATAGGAATAAGAAGCTTAGATAATATGAGATATTATTATTACGCTCACCTGCGAAAAGACCACCCTTATGTGAATTCTCTCAAGGAGGGTGATATCGTTTATGCTGGAGATGTCATAGGCTATCTGGGAATGACCGGGTACAGCACTAAGGAAAATGTAAATAATATAGATACTCCTCACCTTCATTTTGGAATGCAGTTGGTATTTGATGAATCACAGAAAGAGGCTCTGGCTGAAATCTGGATTGATGTATACAGGATTGTTGAGCTTTTGAACAAAAGCAGATCCCCCGTTTCATACAATAAGGACACTAAGGAAAGTGAAAGAATTTACGATATAAGATTTCATAATGTACCCGAAAGGACAATCAGAAATGATGATATAGTGCCATCAGCACAAGGAAGCTCGGCTGGCACATGATTTTCATATGAATATAAAAAAGAATATTAAAGGCCTGCAAATGCAGGCCTTTAATTTTTTAATTTCTATTTTTACTTTGAAGTGTTTCCAGTTTGTCAATAATCTTTACCATAACGGCTGCTGCTTCTCCTCTAGTTAAATAGTCATCAGGGCAGAATTTTCCTGTTACCTTTCCCGACATAATCCCATTGGTATAGGCTGATTTGACAGCCTTTATTTCTTGTTCTGTCAATTGTGTTAAATCTGAAAAAATTGTGCTTATATTCAGGTTTTCAAACTCCTGGTTTTCACCGAATATGCCCTTTATTATTTTGGCAGCTTCTTTTCTTGATAATTTGTCTGAAGGGTTGAGTCTTCCTTCATAATCATTCAATAATCCTAATTCTTTTAAATGCTGAATATATTCAGCAGCCCATGGATTAATATCATAGGCATCTTCAAACGGCATTGTATCTGTTATTTCTTTTCTGTACGGTAAGTATTCTTCTTTATTGTTTATCGCTTTGCCTATAAAAACCAAAAATTCTTCTTTTGTAGCTATATTATCGGGGTTAAAGGATTGTGCCTCACTGATTACCCCTTTATTGAAAAGCTCCATTACAGCCTTTCTTGCCCAATGAAATGATATGTCATCAAATACATATCTTCCGTGTTCTGTATCACCTGTTCTAAATAACCAGTTCCTTTCAATCCAGCCCTCCCTTTTTTCATCTACACGCACCTTATACCAGTAGTAGCCGTTTTGAAGAACCGGACCTTCAGTGATTGTCCCAAGCTGATTTACTCCAAGCTGATAAATATATTTTCCTGCCGGAGTATCCCTTAATTGATAGTCATCCCTTATGCCGTCTGTTCTTACATAATCTCCGACATCATATAGTATTATATTCCCGCTGTTAGTGTACGCAGGTGTAGGAACCACCAGCGACCTGCTTGGCTTACCTGACTTGGGAAGATATGAGAAGTCTATGTTGTTTATCTTCTGACCATATTCCTTTTCAACAATATTATATATTCGCTGCTGGTATGTTCTTCCGGCATACGAATTTGGATTGTTGCTCTGAGCCCATCCATTGTACGCCCAAAGAGCAAAATACCAGTTTTCCATTACATTGGGATCCATGTTGCCTACACAGGATACACTTTGATATGAGCTCATGCTCCATTTATTAAGAAGCACATCTGCTCCTGCTTCAATATTGTATAAAATGTCATACTTAAGCTTTTCGGAATCATATCCTCCATTTCCGTTGCTTACCTGCATTAACCCAATGCTGCTGCCGCTTATTTTAGGGCTTCCGTTAGAATTAAAATGATCATATACAGATTCCACTCTTGCTATTGACTTCAGTATTACAGAAGGAATCGCTCTTTTCATAGCCACTTCATCAATCATCGCCTCAATCTCTTTGCGAGGTGGATTGTAATTTGCATATGCAAGTGTGTTAAAAGTAAATAAAAAAATGAAAATCAACGCTATAATTTTACGGGTTGTGGTCCTCAATATTTTCATATTTACAGCCTCCCATTCCAGATTTTAACCGCTAACTGTTGACTTGTAAACGGTCAATTAAATTTAGTACCTCTTTCTTTGCCTCTTCCAGCATTTTAATGGATTCGGCCTTGTTTTCCCCCTTTATAGAAAAATAAACTTTTAATTTAGGTTCCGTACCTGATGGCCTGAGCACAAACCAAGATTCATCTTCAAACACAAACTTCAGCACATCTGATTTAGGATAATTTAATTTTTCAGTCATGCCATTTGTAAGATTTAAAGCAATTCCCATTTTATAATCCAGGACAAGCGGTATGTTTTTCCCGGCTAAGGTATTTACCTTGTTTTCTCTGAAGCCTTCCATAATAGATTTCATTTTATTCAGACCGGTAATACCTGCGAAGCTCAATGAAACAGTATTATCAATATAATATCCGTGCTCATTGTATATATCATTCAGGACATCCAATAGTATCTTCCCTTTTCTTTTATAATATGCAGCCATTTCACAAATGAGCATTGATGCGGTTACCGCATCCTTATCCCGCACAAATGTACCTGCAAGATAACCGTAGCTTTCTTCATATCCGAATAAAAAGCTGCAGTCGCCCGTGTCTTCAAATTTTTGCATTAATTCAGCAATATATTTAAATCCCGTCAAGGTATCAAATGTCTTCACATTATATTTAGATGCTATATGTCTCCCTATTTCACTTGTTACAATTGTCTTTACCACCGCTCCGTTTTCAGGAATTCTTCCCTGTTCACTTAAGGAGGAAAGGACATAATTCAACAAAAGTGCTCCTGTCTGATTACCACTTAGGGGCACAAACTGCCCTTCATGATCTTTAACAACAAGACCCACTCTGTCGCAGTCCGGATCAGTGCCAATAATAATTTCACCGTCTGATTCCCTTGCCTTTTTTATTGCAATTTCAAAAGAACTGACTTCTTCAGGATTAGGAGATTTAACCGTCGAAAACTGAGGGTCCGGAAGCTCCTGTTCCTTCACGACAAATACATTTCTGTAGCCTGACTCGCCAAGCACTTTTCTCACAAGCTTATTGCCTGTCCCGTGCAGCGGCGTATAAATTATGTTTATATCTTTATCAACATCACTGTTAAGACTTAATTTTTTTATTTCATTTATGTAGATTGTATCAATATCGTCTCCGATTATTTTAATCTTGTTATTTCCTTCTGCATGAGAGTATTTTATGTCTTGCAGCATTACATTGTTTATTTTACCAATAATGGTATCCGCATCTTCAACAACTTGCCCTCCGAATTGGTCATACACCTTGTATCCGTTATATTCAGGAGGATTATGGCTTGCTGTAATCACAACTCCCGCCTTGCACTTAAAGTGCCTCACCGTAAACGAAAGCTCCGGTGTCGGTCTCAGACTCTCAAACAAATAAACTGATATACCGTTTGCGGCAAAAACGTCCGCGGCCTTTGATGCAAACTCCTTTGACATATTCCTTGAATCATAGGCAATTGCAACACTTATTTCGCCGCTGTATTTCTCGTTTAAATAATCGGCAATTCCCTGAGTTGCCTTTGAGACCGTAACACTGTTCATACGATTAGAACCTGCACCCATTTTCCCCCTCATTCCTCCGGTACCAAATTCTAACTCTCTGAAAAACCTGTCTTCAATTTCCGAATCATCTTTTTCGATTTTCTTTAGCTCTTCTTTCAGCGCATCATCCACATACGGGCTCTCAAGCCACATATCATACTTTCCTCTGCACATAACACACACCCCTTATAAATTCAGTTTATTTAAATAGGACTTAAATTCATCCCTTAAATCATCTCTTTTAAGCGCAAAATCAACCGTAGCCTCAAGAAATCCTATTTTACTTCCTACATCATAGCGTCTGCCTTCAAACGTATATGCATAGACATCTTCTATATTACATAAATTCTTCAATCCGTCAGTAAGCTGTATTTCGCCGCCCACACCTCTGTCGGTATCGGCAAGTATTTCAAATATTTTTGGTGTAATAATATATCTGCCCAGTATTGCAATATTGCTGGGGGCTTTATCCCGGGATGGCTTTTCAACCAAATCCTTAACAGCATATATTGTATCACTTATTTTATCTCCTGATACAATTCCATACTTGTTAACATTTTCCCACCCCACCGGCTGGACTCCGAGGATTGTTGAATTGTACTGCTCAAATACTTCAATCATTTGCTTAAGACAAGGCTTTTGAGAATCAACCACATCATCACCTAACAGCACTGCAAAAGGCTCATTTCCTACAAAGGACCTGGCACAATAAATGGCATGACCAAGACCGAGAGGGTCTTTTTGTCTCACGGTATGAATATTGATCATTCTGGAAATCTTACGAACTTCTTCTAAGAATTCTTCCTTTTTCGTTTTTTCGAGATTATCTTCAAGCTCTACGGCCCTGTCAAAGTGCTCCTCTATAGAACCTTTATTTCTTCCCGTTATAATTAAAACATCTTCTATGCCGGAAGCAATTACTTCCTCTACTATGTACTGTATTGTCGGCTTATCCACTATGGGCAGCATTTCCTTAGGAATTGCTTTCGTCGCAGGCAGGAATCTGGTTCCCAGCCCTGCTGCCGGTATAACTGCCTTTTTAATTTTCATAAACGACCTCTGTTAACAATTAAATAACTTCATATTATAAAGACCCTGGCAATATAAATTGCCAGAATCACATTTTTTCAGCATTTGATTATGACGCGCTGTAATTGGTTTTGATACTGTCTGTAATCAAAGAATCCTTTAATACATCCATATGCTCCAGTGACTGCCCTGTACCTTTTGCAACACATGAAACAGCATCCTCGGCAATAGTAACATCCAGGCCTGTTCTTTTAGCTATCAGTTTATCTAAACCGTGAATCAGGCATCCTCCGCCTGTCATCATTATTCCTTTTTCACTGATGTCTGCAGCAAGTTCCGGCGGTGTTTTTTCAAGAACCGAGTGAACAGCATCCGCAATGGAAGTAATGGTTTCTTCCAATGCCTCAAGCATATCTGATGAAGATATTGTCAGATTGACAGGAAGACCTGTTACCAGGTTTCTGCCTCTTACCTCCATAAATTGTTCTTCTTCCGCAGGGAACGCCGTTCCTATACTTATTTTAATCTCTTCTGCGCTTCTCAGCCCTATCATAACATTGTATTTCTTTCTAACATATCTAACAATGGCATCATCACATTTATCGCCGGCAATTTTTATCGATCTGCTCACAACGATTCCACCCAGTGATATAACGGCTATATCTGTTGTACCGCCGCCCATATCTATAATCATATGTCCTGATGGCTTTGTTATGTCAAGCCCGGCTCCTATAGCCGCAGCCACAGGTTCTTCAATAAGATATGTCTTTTTAGCCCCCGCATTCATGCTCGCCTCAAGCACGGCTCTTTTTTCTACTTCGGTTACTCCGCTTGGAACGCATATAATAACTCTTGGCTTAATAATTGAATTTCCAACTGCTTTTTTTATAAAATATTTCAGCATCTTTTCTGTTATGTCAAAATCTGATATAACACCATCTCTTAAAGGTCTTATGGCAACGATATTGCCCGGTGTACGCCCGAGCATTTTTCTGGCCTCTTCTCCAACCTCAAGTATTTTATTGGTATTTATATCAATTGCAACAACAGAAGGCTCGTTTATTACTATTCCCTTACCCTTAATGTATACTAATACGCTGGCAGTACCAAGGTCAATTCCAATATCCATTCTGAAACTCATTTTTATCCTCCTGAATGTATTCCTGATATTTTTGCTAATTAGCCTTCAAATTATGCAAAATCCCTCGATTAAGTTATAATGATAAGCATTATAACATATAATCAATGCGATTTCAATTTTTTTGTTTTTAAAACAATAAATCTTGAAACACGATAAATAATCATACCGTAATTAAAAAGCCATTCCGAGATTTACATTCTCAGAATGACTCGCTCTATTTCTTAAGGAGCTTTTTAATTTTTTGAACAGGATCAAGCAATTCGCTTAATGATCTGTCATAATTTAATGTATCAATAATATTGGCAATATATTTTGACATGTCTACTTCTGTGTACCACGGTCTTTCCAAAAGTTCAGGTTTTCTGTAAATCAAGTTTGTAGTAAAAATCCTTGATATTATTCCATCCTCATATGCTTTGTCAAATTTGGCAAGGCCTTCACTAAACAATCCAAATGAAGCAAACACATATACATTTCTTGCTTTTCTTTCTTTCAGCTTATTGGCAACATCAATCATGGAATCCCCTGATGCTATCATGTCATCTACTACTATAACATCCTTGCCTTCCACATTGTCACCCAGGAACTCATGATTTAAAACTGGATTTTTGCCATTAACAATCACTGAATAATCTCTTCTCTTGTAAAACATGCCCAAATCCAATTCCATAACGGATGAATAGTATATGCATCTTGACATTCCGCCTTCATCAGGTGAAATAATCATCATATGATTCCTGTCTATTACAGCATCGGTCACAGTCCTCACAAAAGATTTAATCATTTGATAATGAGGGTGAAAATCCTCAAATCCATGCAGGGGTATGGCGTTCTGGACCCTCGGGTCATGAATGTCAAAGGATATAATATTTTCAACACCCATTGATGTGAGCTCCTGCAAGGCCATTGCACAGTCAAGTGATTCTCTTGTAGCTCTTTTATGCTGTCTGCCTTCATAAAGCATAGGCATTATTACTGTAATTCTCTTTTCCTTTCCGTTCATGGCTGCAATTATTCTTTTTAAGTCCTGATAATGGTCATCCGGACTCATGGGCACTTCCATACCGTACATCTTAAATGTTGCCCCATAATTAAATACATCGGATATTATAAATACGTCATGACCTCTTACAGTTTCATTAAGCACTCCTTTTGCTTCACCCGATCCGAATCTCGGACAAACGGCATCAAGCAAATAAGTTCTTTCAGGAACCGAACCCTCTAATATTACACCATTATTATCCTGTCTCCATTCCTTTAAATAATAGTCGATTTTAGCTGCAATTTCTTCACAGCCCTTCATAGCTATTATTGACAATTCGCCAAATGGCTGAGGTTCATTGTACGTACAATCATTTATATTCATTTTTTCCTCCTGGTAAGGTACAACTTTCTTTCGTTTTTACTTTTACATTCTATCAAATATTTATTAATTGTCAAAACAAAGTGCCATAAATATTGTTAAGATATTTTAACAAAAATAAGATCTATAATAAAATCCTCAGATTTTATTATAGATCTTGGTCTTACATGTAAATCTTAGCTATTTGTGCAGATAAATCCTCATATGTGAACGGCTTATTTATTATAACCTCACCGTTCTTGATAAGTTCTTCGTAATCTGCCTGTTTAGCATATCCGGTAATGAACAATGCTCTTGTATTTCTGTCTATTCTCTGCATCTCATCATAAAGCTGTTTGCCTGTCATTATCGGCATGGATAAATCTATTATTGAAAAAGCAATGACATTTTTGTGTTTACTGTAATACTCCAAAGCCTCCAACGGCTTACTGAATTTAATTACATCATACCCTAAATCCTCAAGAAGCTCTGATTCCACATCAAGCACATTCTCGTCATCATCAACGAGCATAATTAAATTGCTTTTAATTTCAAATTTAGAATTGGTTCTGACCGGCTGTTTTTTGCTGTAAGCAGGCAGAAAGATTTCAAAGCGTGTGCCGCATCCTGCCTTGCTCTTGACATTGATAAATCCCGAGTGAGATTTCACTGTTCCAAAAACAACGGAAAGGCCAAGTCCGGTACCTTTTGTCTTTGTCTTTGTTGTAAAATAAGGTTCAAATATTTTCATTAAAACATTTTCCTCAATTCCAACTCCGTTATCTTCAACATAAATCGTAATATACTGTCCCTGCTTCAGTGTTTCGCCGTGGCTCAGGACCATTTCGGAAAAAACTACTGTATCGACAGTTCCCACTTCAATTCTTCCAAAAGAATTTTCCAATGCGTCTCTCGAATTTAATATCATGTTAATTATTAAATTCTCAACTTGTGCTTCATCTCCCAATATGGTTTTATTGGAAGCGCCGTACTTGTAACTCAGTTCAATTTTCTTGTCCAGTATGGATTCCATCATAGTATAAGTGTTATCCATTACACTTTTCAAGTTAATCGGTTTGTTTGTGCTGCTTTCATTTCTTGAAAACATCAGAATTTTCTTGGTTAAATTTGCTGTGCTTTGAGAAATGTGAATAATTCTTTCAGCATAATCCTTTATTTTAGCCAAGTCGTCAGTTCTTTGTATCATTGTAGCATTACCTATGATACTCATTAACTGGTTGTTAAAGTCGTGGGCAATGCCCCCGGCGAGCTGCCCAAGGGCAGCCATTTTCTCATTTTGTCTTCTTGCAACATCCTGCATTTCCAGCAAATCCTCATTGTTTTTTAAATCCACTGGATTTTCTCTCATAATTACTTGCATCTCTTCGCTATTAATCATTTGTTCCCCTTTACCTTCTCTAAATAATATCTCAAGTTAATATACAATTACTTAAAGTAAAATTTTGTAGAAAAATGTAATATTGAGAAAAAATAATAAAATATTTTTGTTTTTTAATAAAAAAAGCAACATTCAACGTCGCGAAGATCGTCAAATGTTGTTTATAATGGTGATCCATCGGCGATTCGAACGCCGGACACCTTGATTAAAAGTCAAGTGCTCTGCCGACTGAGCTAATGGATCAATTTTTAATAACTTTAATATAATAACCCGCTTGTCTAAACTTGTCAATAAATTTTTTAAAAAAATTTACCTTATTTATAAATATGCTAAATTAGAATAATGACAAGTGATGCTTAGTTTATCCAATATGATATTTTTTATAACAATTATTGATGTTGACTTATATTTTTTATTTTGTTAAAATTAAATAAAAAAACGAGGTGTTAATATGGCTCTTAATATGGTTGCTTCTCATGCAAAATGGCCTGAGGAAAATGATGCAATATTTGGTCTTGCCGCAAAAGCAAAGGAAGCTATTGATAAGTACGGAAAAGAAAATGTTATTGATTCTACGCTCGGCGCATTAGTTGATGATGACGGGAACCTCATTTGTTTGGATACTGTATACAGTGAGCTTAAATCTCTGCCTAATGCAGCTATAGCAGCATATGCCCAGGTTGCAGGACAAGATGATTTTCTTGAAGCAGTTCAGGATGCATGCTTTGGGGAATACAAACCCAAGGCTTATACAAAAGCAGTTGCAACTCCCGGCGGAACAGGTGCGGTAAGACATGCAATCTGGAATTATACAAACCCGGGAGATTCAATATTGGTATGTGACTGGTTCTGGGCACCATATGTAACAATATCTGAAGAATTCGGAAGAAAAGTTACAAATTTTGAATTTTTTAATGAAAAGGGCGAATTTAACACCACATCATTTAAAGAAAAATTTGAAGACCTGCTTAATAAGCAAAAAAGACTTGTTACAGTATTGAACACGCCTGCCAACAATCCTACAGGATACAGCTTATCCGACGAAGAATGGGATGAAGTTTTAAACATTGCAAAGGAAAATGCAAAAGATCCTGAAAACAGAATAATATTTATGGTAGATGTTGCTTACATAGATTATGCAGGAGTAGGTTCAGAACGAAGGAAATTCTTTGCTAAATTTTCTGATTTGCCTGAAAATATATTTGTTATTGTAGCATACAGCATGTCAAAGGGTTATACAATGTATGGCTTAAGATCAGGTGCAGCAATAGGTATCTCATCTAAAGAAGAGATAGTAAATGAATTCTACTACACATGCATGCATGCAAACAGAGCCAACTGGTCTAACGGAACAAGAGGCGCAATGTCGGTAATGACTAATATTGCAAAGGACCCTGTCAAGAAAAAAGCATACGAAGAGGAAGTAAATAAATATAAGACAATGCTGAGAAAACGTGCCAACGCATTTGTGGAGGGCGCAAAAGAATGCGGTCTTGAAATACTGCCTTACAGAGACGGGTTCTTTGTAAGCATTCCATGCAGCAATTCAAAAAAAGCATCTGACGAATTAATTAAAGAAAACTTATTTGTGGTTTCCTTGAAGAAGGGTCTAAGATTTGCCGTTTGTGCAGTTGCTGAAGACAAATGCAGACTTGCACCTGCAAAAATAAAAGAAGTATTGGATAATTTGAAGTAATTTATAAACACCGGTGTCATCACCGGTGTTTGCTATTCTATGATTATTTTGTTTCCCATAAGTTTTTCTGATTTTGTTTTCCATTTTCCGGATGCATAGTATGCGCCTGAAATTATCACAGCAAGTATCCACCCTATAGCATAGCTTATAAATATATATTTCTTTCCAAATTTATCTGCTATATAATACGCTGAAGGAATTCTTCCCATCCACAGGGATACTATTGTGCCTACCATAGGAATTACTGTTTCACCTGCTCCCCTGATTACTCCGTTTATCATAAACATAACAGCTAAAATCGGATAGAAAGGCATTACATTATATAAATATATCATTCCTGATTCAATTACCGCAGGATCAGAATTAAATAATCCAAGCAGATAAGGTCCAAACGGAATAATAAGCAGACATACTATACATAGTATGATAGACATAATCATACCTGATTTCATTCCCTGATGAACCCTGTCCATTCGTTTCGCACCTATATTTTGGCCGGTAAATGTTGTAATTGCATTGCTGAAGCTCTGAATAGGCATAAAAGCAAATGTATCAATTTTATTGGCGGCACTAAAGCCTGCTATAAAATCAGAACCGTAGCTGTTTACAAGCGACTGCATGCTCATAATACCTATTGAAAACAATGTTTGCTGAATGCCGGTCGGCAATCCTATTTTTACTATTTTTTTAAATATTTCTTTGTCAAATCGAAATTTAAATATAGGAAAATTCAAAACCTCATATTTTTTTTGCATGTAGAAAATACCGAATATCCATGAAAATGCCTGCGCAACTATTGTAGCTATGGCAACACCTGCAACATCCCAATGAAAGACAAGTACAAACAATAAATCAAGAACAATATTAATTAAGGTTGCTATGGCGAGAAATAAAAGGGATGACTTGCTGTCGCCAAATCCCTGTAATATACCTGCATTAACATTATATCCAAAAGAACCAACCATACCTAAAAATATAATTTTCATATATGTCTCCGCCATAGGCAAAGCGTCCGGCGGTGTGTTGATTAATAATAATATGGGCCTTGATAATACTATTCCTATGACTGAAATAGGTATTGAGCCCAATATCATGGCAGTATAAATAGTCTGTGCTGTTTTCTGGACATTGGGTATGTCTCCGGCTCCTACATACTGTGAAATGAGTACTGTAGCTCCCAATCCAAGCCCTATAAACATTGCCGACAACATAAATATAATGGGAAATCCTGTTCCTACAGCCGCAAGTGCCAGCTTACCCACATAATTTCCCACAACTATGCTGTCAACCATGTTATATAACTGCTGCAGAATATTGCCTATAAGCATGGGAAATGCAAACGTAAGTATTATTTTTGAAGGACTGCCTTCAGCCATTGTGTTTAAAATTAAACTATTGTCTTCATTTTTCTTTGTGTCCAATTAATCACCTCTTCTCAATTAGTATAGTATATCATTTTATAATAAAAATACAATAAGAAAATACATGAAAAAAGAGAGATTTCTCTCTCCTGTAATTACTGCAAATACACGTTTTATGATGCTTATATATTTATTCCTTGAAGCTGTAAGTCACTTCGGGAACATTTTTCTTGCTGCTTATTTCATTCAAAGCCTGAATTTTATAAGGTAGACTGTACAGATGAATAAATCCCGTCGCATCCTTTTGATCATATAAATCACCGTTAGAAAATGATGAAATGGATTCATTGTATAATGCATTGTCAGATGCCATTCCCGCAAACTTTACAGTTCCTTTATATAACTTTAATTTAACAGTACCTGTTACATTTTTCTGTGTTGTATCAACAAATGCATCAAAAGCATTTTTCAATCCTGAGAACCACATTGCATTGTAAACGAGCTCAGCATATTTTTGTCCTATTATATCTTTGAAGTGTGCGGTTTCCTTCTCAAGCACAAAGCTCTCAAGATATTTATGGGCCTCAATTAATAGCGTTCCTCCCGGGGTTTCGTATATTCCTCTTGATTTCATACCGACAAGCCTGTTTTCAAGCAAATCTATTACTCCAATCCCGTGTGTGCCGCCTGCCTTATTCAAAGCTTTAAGCATTTCCTCACCGTTTAGTTTTTTACCGTTTAATTTTACAGGTATTCCTTCTTTAAATTCTATTTCAATATACTCTGCAATATCAGGTGCCTTCTCAACTGTGTTTGTCATTACCAGTATTTCATCAAAATCCGGTTCATTGGAAGGATTTTCAAGCATGCCTCCCTCATGGCTGATGTGAAGTATATTTTGATCCCTTGAATAAATTTTTTCCTTTGTAATACCTTTAAGGTCGATATTTTTAGAATGAGCGTAATCTATTGCCTCTTCCCTGGAGGTTATATCCCACATGCGCCACGGTGCAATAATCTTAATTGTGGGATCCAATGCAGCTATGGCAGTTTCTATACGTACCTGATCATTTCCTTTTCCTGTGCATCCGTGGGCAATGTACTTAGCTCCCTCCCTGTGGGCAGTTTCAACTAATTTCTTTGCAATCAAGGGCCTTGCATATGCAGTTCCTAAAAGATACTTCCCTTCATAAACAGCATTTGCCTTTATTCCTTTGTAAACATAATCCTCAACAAATTCATTTACAACATTTTCAATATACACCTTGCTTGCACCTGATGCTAATGCTTTATTTTTTACAAAATCCATATCATCTTCCTGCCCTACATTAACGCAGCATGCAATTATATCCAAATCGTTGTAGTTTTCCTTTAACCAAGGTATAATAATCGATGTATCAAGCCCTCCTGAATATGCCAATACTACTTTTTCTTTCTCCATTTCAAATCCTCCGTCTTCACTTATTATTGTATTACTATTTAACGATTGATATTGCATAATTACTCATTTTTAACATAATAAAAGCCGCTTACAAAGAGGCGGTTTTAACACCGCGGTACCACTCTTTTTTAAGCAGCCTGCTCGCTCTTTCATTATAACGGTATTTAACCGTATTCTCATACTGCTACTTCTGAGAATCTTTTCATGGATTCTTTCCGATTAAATATCGCTGCTGGCCTCACACTCTGTACCAGCTCGCTGAAGCTTAATTTAATTTACTTTTCCAATCATTAAATTATACATAATAAATTATTTTTATTCGATTATATGCCATACCCTTCAATTTGTCAACATGTTTTTTGATTTTTTTCATAATTTGTTATAAATATTCTAAACATAGATCCGGACATAATACAAAATGTTTTGACAAATAAAAAATGAACATTAAACAAAATTAACTGTTCACTGTCCATTTTACATGTTGGTGGAAACTATAGGGCTCGAACCTATGACCCTCTGCTTGTAAGGCAGATGCTCTCCCAACTGAGCTAAGCTTCCATAACTGTTTTACTAAGGTGAAAATAATGTTATCACAAATTTAAAAGCTTGTCAATAAATTTTAATTTCAGTTTTAAAATATAAAGTACTTGGATAATTAGTAAAAAATAGTATAATGGAATGGATGAAGTTTAAGAGGAGAACATGATGAGTCAGAAAGCTAAGGCAAATAAATCAACAGGATTTACAAAAAGCAAGTACATAAGGGTGTTCTTTAAAAAATATTTGCTGAATTATATATTAGGAATTATTGCATTGGTAATTGTGGATGCAGCTCAGACAAGGGTTCCTATCATTGTTGGAAACGTTGTCGACGGACTTGAACAGTCTTATATTACAATGCCGTCAATAAAATCATCTATTATAATTCTTTTCATTATTGCAGGAATTATGTATGCCGGAAGAATTTTATGGAGATTTTTCATATTCGGTACATCACGGAGCATTGAAAGAGATATAAGGAACGACATGTTTGAGCATCTTGAAAAAATGTCGGCGAAATATTATCAAAAGCACACTCCCGGAGAGATAATGGCTTATATGACAAATGATCTTGATGCGGTACGAATGGCATTATCCCAGGGAATATTAACATTGTTTGATGTTATTGCACTTGGAACATTGACATTATTTAATATGATTACTGAAATTGACCCTCTGCTGACTTTAGCCGCTGTTATTCCCCTTTTATTGATAGCTCTTTCGGCAAGATTCATGGGAAGAGAAATGTTCAGCCGCTTTGCCGCCAGGCAGGAGGCCTTTGCAGACTTATCCGATTTTGTGCAGGAGCGTCTTTCAGGTATAAAGGTCATAAAATCATTTGTTCAGGAATCCAAGACAATAATGTCTTTTGAAAAAGCAAATAAAAATACATATGATAAGAATATGAAGCTTATGAAGCTTCAGGCTCTCCTGCATCCGCTCATGCAGATGATTTCAGGTGCTGCTCTCGCCGTTGCCATTGGCTACGGAGGTTACATAACCATACAGGGCAGAATAACCCTGGGCAACTTTACGGCATTTATTTCATACCTGGGCATGCTCGTATGGCCTATGGTAGCAATAGGAATGACTATAAACATATTTACAATGGGCTCCGCCTCATTGGAAAGAATAGAAAATGTACTTAATGAACCTGCGGAAATATCAGATTCAAGCCACACTCTTTCCATAAGCAGCCTATCAGGAGATATTCAGGTTAAAAATCTTAATTACAGATATCCGGAAACAGAGAAATACGTGCTCAGCAATATAAACTTTGAGGTAAAAAAAGGACAAACCCTGGGAGTAATAGGAAGAACGGGAAGCGGAAAAACAACTCTCGTAAATTTGTTTTTAAGGGTATTTGACCCGGATGAAAACACTGTTTTTCTTAACGGAACAGACATATTAAACATCCCCCTCAACGTTATAAGAAAAAACATAGGGTATGTGCCTCAGGATAATTTCCTGTTTTCAGACACAATTGCAAACAATATAGACTTTGGACTGAGAAGCGCTGACATGAATAAAATAACCGAAGCGGCAAAGGCTGCGGTCGTTCATGAAAATATTATTGATTTTAAGGAAGGCTACAATACCATAATCGGTGAAAGAGGAGTAGCCTTGTCAGGAGGTCAGAAGCAGAGAATATCAATTGCAAGAGCACTCATAAAGGACCCTGAAATTCTCATCCTTGACGATTCGGTTTCAGCTGTTGACACAGATACCGAAGAAAAAATTTTGAATCACCTGAATGAAACGCGAAATGGAAAAACCAACATTATAATTGCTCACAGAATTTCCACAATCCAGAATGCCGATTTAATTATAGTGCTGGATGACGGCAGAATCGCAGAAAAGGGAACTCATGAGGAACTGTTGAAAAACAACGGGCTTTATCATTCTATTTATGAAAAACAGCTTTTAGAAAAAATGCTGGAAGAACAGGAGTAGCAGGATGGACAATAATAAAACAAATAAAAACCTGTATAAACGTCTGCTTAAATATGCAATGAAATACATGTGGAGCTTTGCCATTGCAATTTTAATTATACTTGTAATAGTCGCAGTCGAGCTTTATCAGCCTGTGCTTCTGGGTGATGCGGTAGACAAATTCCTGTCTCGTTACAATCATGCACAAGGAATATCCGCAGTAAACACGCAAAGTGATATTAACGGTGTAATCAAAATAGCCTTGATTTATTTTTTCACCGTAACTGTAATTTTCTTTCTTGACTATACCCAGTCTTTGATTTTGGCAAGAACGGGGCAAAAAATAATTTACAACATAAGGCTTGAAATATTTACTCACTTAAACAATCTTTCTTTAAGCTTTTTTACCGATAATCCTATCGGAAGGCTGGTCACCAGAGTTACAAACGACACGGAAGCATTGAATGAAATGTATACCAGCGTTATAGTAAGCGTGTTGAAAAGCTGTTTTGTGCTGATCGGAATTATTGCAACAATGATTACCTACAATTTAAAGCTGGCTTTATTGACATTTATTGTAATTCCGTTTATAGCGGCATTTACATTTACTTTTAACCACTTTTCCATGAAAATCCACAAGATAATCAGAGGCAAAATATCAGCACTGAATGCATTTATTTCCGAGCATGTATCGGGAATGAAAATTGTTCAGATGTTTGCTGTGGAAAATGAAATACTTGATAATTTTAAAAAAGAAAATGAAAAATTAAAAAATGAAAACATGAGGCAGCTTTTTACGTTTGCAATTTACAACCCCACAAATTTTCTCATGAATATCACAGCCACATCAATACTGCTGTGGTTTGGAGGCAAAATGGTCCTTGAAGGGACAATCACAATAGGAACCATAGTAATTTTTCAAAGATATATAAGCAAGTTTTTCGAGCCCATACAGGAGCTTGCCGAGCAGCTCAACATCATACAGTCTGCCGCTGCCGCATCCGAAAGAATATTCGGGCTTCTGGATGAAGAACCTGAAATCAAAGACAGCGGCAATGCCATTGAAATAGAACACTTCAAGGGTGACATAGAATTTAAAAATGTGTGGTTTTCTTACAAAAAGGATGAATGGATATTAAAAAATGTTTCATTTAAGGTAAAACCAGGTGAAAGCATAGCTTTTGTAGGAGCAACCGGTGCAGGAAAAACCACAATTCAAAATTTAATATGCAGATATTATGACATTCAAAAGGGTGAAATATTGATTGATGGAATCAACATTATGGACATTAAAATATCCAGTCTGAGAAAAAATATCGGCCAAATGCTTCAGGATGTATTTTTATTTTCGGGAGATATTAAAAGCAACATAAGACTGCAGAATGAAAACATCACTGATGAAGAAATAATAGAATCCTCCAGATACGTAAATGCAGACAGCTTCATTTCAAGGCTTGACAGCAAATATGACGAGCATGTTATTGAAAACGGCGCAGCATTTTCAGCCGGACAAAGGCAGCTTGTTTCATTTGCCAGAACCCTGGCTTTCAAGCCTGATATACTGATACTTGATGAGGCCACGGCAAACATTGATACAGAAACAGAAGTTCTTATTCAAGATGCTTTGAAAAAAATAATGGAAGGCCGAACAACACTGATAGTCGCTCATCGATTATCAACAATACAAAATTCCGATAAAATAATTGTAATGCATAAGGGAGAAATACGGGAAGAGGGAACCCATCAGGAGCTCCTGACTAAAAGAGGAATTTACTATAAACTATATCAGCTTCAGTACGAACATTAAAAAATTATACAAACACTTGGAGGTATATTATGATTAAGGTAATATCAAAAGGACTTTTTTACGAAGAAAAAATTGATGAGGCAATAAAGCTTTATGAAGATCTTGTAAAAAGGACCCGTAAAGAAGATGGCTGCATTTCATACAATTTATTCAGAGATGTAAATGACAGATCAATTTTAACAATGATTGAAGAATGGGAAAGCCCTGAGGCATGGGAAGCTCATAAAAAAACAGAGCATTTTATCAGACTTGTCCCCTTGGTGGGAAATTTCAGAAAAAGCACTGAACTGAATGCTTATGAATTAGTTTTATAAAAAAATTCCGGCAATGCCGGAATTTTTTCTACTGTTCCCTTCTATTTGACTTTAAACCTGTCAAATAAATTTCTCACTTGCGGAATCATTAAAATTGCTACTGTGGCAACTGCTTCAGGCAATATATATGTCATGTTGTAAAAGAATGACCATGACACTGCATTGAATCCTTCCGCAGCATACTCTCCCCAGAATATAATTCCTGAAAGAACAACTACCAGATATCTTCCCAGCACTCCAAGCAAATATCCTGTAATAATTCCAAATTTTCTGTTTCTTAAAAGCCCGCCGATTCCTATGGCACCAAATGCCAGAGGATAATCCAGAAATATCTGCATAGGATGAACAACGTATGGATTCAAAACCAAATCCAGGAGCCCATATGCCATACCTGCAAATATACCTTGCCTGGGTCCAAATAAATACGCTGTCAAAAACATTGCAAACATGCTGAATGCTGTTATTGAACCTCCTTGGGGCATTTTGAACAAAGTGATGTGATTCAGAACAAATGCAACTGCCAGCAATATCGAAGTCCTGACCAATACTGACAAATCATTTTTCTTCTCATTAGTCCTCATTACCAGAACCAATAATAAAAATATAACTACAACGGTTGCAACCTGTCCTGCAGCCGATTCAAAAAAAGATTGTAAAACTTCTCCTGACATAAAAAAACCTCCCATATCCGCGGGAGGGGGCCAATCTATGCTTTACGGTCGTCTTCCTTTCGCCGGTACTAACCGGATCAAGTTTTGAGGGTAAATTCTCAGCATTTAAGCTCCCCTAGCGAATTACTAATTATTTAAGATACCGTAATTATAACACAAAAAATATAAATTTCAACTGTTAAAGAATATTTTCCGTATAAAATATTATATGAAGTCACTATTTGTCAATACATGAATAATATAAGTGTAGCTGTTGATATTTCAGTACAAATTTATAAAGAAAGGAATGAAAATTTTGCTTATAAATAATAATGATAATTATACACCAATGGTTCCATATATGCCCGAAAATCCAGTTCCGGGATATGCTTATGTGCCCTATCAGATAAATCCGATGTATTTTAACAATGTAAATGAAGCATTTGTTCACGGGACAATTTTCCCTGAACTGGTCACACCATATTCAGAATTCTTTCAAAGAGGGGTGCGGTCATGATAAATAACAGAAATAATCAAATGTATGTTGAAGAGTCACTTATGCTTCTGGACATTCAGAAACTGCAATTTTCTATTTATGACTTATCTCTTTATCTGGATACTCATCCAAATGATCCTGTTGCCCTTTACAGGCACAACATGTATACAGAACAACTTGCTCAGCTTCGAAACGCATATGAAGCCAAATTCGGAATACTGTCAATAATGAACAGTGAATCAGGAGACACCTGGCGATATATAAACAGTCCGTGGCCATGGGAAAGATAATTATCTATATTACAAGAAAGGAATGATATATAATGTTTATATATGAAAAAAAATTACAGTACCCTGTCAGAGTATCCAACAAAGACGTCAGAATGGCAAAAGCAGTATTAAACCAATATGGCGGAGCTGACGGTGAACTAAGCGCAAGCATGAATTATCTGACCCAAAGATTCAGCATGCCCTTAAACGAAACTAAAGGGCTGCTCACGGATATAGGAACAGAAGAGTTAGGACACATGGAAATGGTTGCAACATTATTTAAAAAATTAATTAAGGGTGCTACCAGAGATGAATTAATTGCCGCAGGCATGGGAGGATACTATGCAAATCATGAAGACTGTCCATTCCTGCTTGATGCAGATGGTGTGCCCTGGGAATCAAAATATACTCAGGCGAAAGGAGATCCTATAGCAGATTTATACAACGATATGGCTGCAGAACAAAAAGCCCGCGCCACCTATGAAAACTTAATGCTTCTTACCGATGATCCTCTTGTCAAGGACACATTAAGATGGCTGAGAGAACGTGAAATAGTACACTTTCAGAGATTCGGAGAAGGCCTGAGACTGGTTGAAGAATACGTTGGCGGTAAAAAATTCTTCTAAAAATATTTAACTTAAAAAATACAACACCTAGGCTATTGTTTATATAAAGATAAAGGTGTTGTATTTTTATTATTATATTATTTCTACACTTAAATAAATTTTATATAAAAGCAAAGCAGGCACTTTGTTTCATTTGCCTGCTTTGCTCACACAATTGGTTGGATTGAAAAACATTATATCTAATTGCTGCTCCATTTTCACTATATGTTCGCAGCAAACAGATTCCATATATTTGAGAATGTTAAATAACATATGTCACTTTAATTATACATCATTCATGACATATGTCAATAATTATTTTTAATAAATAAACTTAAATTCATTTATTCCAATATGGTCATATATTAAACAATTATTGACATATGACAAAAATGGAATATAATATTAATTAATAACATATGTCATTAATCAACTGAAATAAATTAAATATAAATAGGCTTTTGGTTTTGAAGCAGAGGGTAACAGAATGTTTTAAAGGTATCAGTATACCTTTATAATATAAATTATAGACTATGTCTAAACAAATGGAGGTTTTTATGTCTTACAGCCCATTACTAGGAAGTACCATAACACATACTAAAATCAGAACACCGAATAATGCTTCTAAATATTCAGGTATGTGTTCAGTATGCACATCTGACTGCATTAGCTCATGTGAAATAGGTTTATCTGCACTCAGAGGCTCTGAAGCAATTTATCCATATGAAACCGACATAAATCAGTTCGCTTCAGAAAAGGAATACCCCCTGGATTTTTCTCATTTTAATATTAATGGAAGGGTTTTCGGAGCATCAGGTTGTGAAGAAGACTCCGAATCAGCTACATACCCCAAAGCTGATATACATATTCAGTTCGGCATTGAAAAGAAAATAAAAATGAATGCTCCTATTATATTGCCTGCAATGGCAAAATTGAATTGGAAGGATTATTATGCCGGCGCGGCATTGGCAGGTGTAATGGTTGTAATAGGTGAAGATATTGTAGCAAAAGATAAAAAACTGGTTATTGAAAATGGAAAGATAGCTTCTTCTCCTCTTATTGAGGAAATGGTTAACTCCTTCAGACAATATTACAGGGGATATGGAGACATAATTCTGCAAGCCAACTATGACGATGAAAATTTGGGAGTATTGGATTATGCCATATCAAAACTCGGTGTTAAATCAGTTGAGCTTAAGTTTGGTCAGGCTGCCAAGGGAATACAGGGAATGGGCAGAGTAAAAAATATGGATGAAGCAATTAAATTTCAAAAAATGGGGTATTTGATTTTTCCGGATCCTTCAGACCCTGATGTAGCTGAAAATTATAAAAATGGGAAAGGTCCGATTTTTGAAAAAATAGGCAGACTTCCCATGTGGAATGAAGAAATACTTTGCAGACGCGTTGCTGAACTGCGTGAGCTTGGAGCCGAACATGTATGTTTTAAAACAGGGCCGTTTGATCCCGGGGATTTAATAAGAATTATCAAAATCGCTTCAAAAGCAGGCATAGATTTGATAACCTTTGACGGGGCAGGCGGAGGTTCGGGAAACAGTCCTGTAAAAATGATGAACGAATGGGGAATACCCACCGTTTATCTGGAAAGTATGCTTCATGATATTCTGAAAAAACTTGATGCCCAGAACTATAGTTTACCTCAGATTGCAATAGCAGGGGGCTTTACTGCTGAAGATCAGATTTATAAAGGATTATCTCTCGGCGCACCGTATATAAGTTTTGTTGCCGTAGGAAGAGCTTCTATGGCAGCAGCCATGGTTGGTAAAAAAGTCGAAGAATTAATAAATTCAGGCACAATTCCTAAAGAATATGAGCGATTTGGCAGTACGAAGGAAGAAATATTCGCAGACATCAGAGAACTTAAATTATATTACAAGGATGCAGCGGATATTCCTGCAGGTGCAATCGGTGTCTATTCCTATATTAACAGATTATCGGCAGGTATAAGGCAGCTTATGGCATTAAATCGGAAATTTAAATTAAAATGCATTGACAGAAGTGACATAATACCTCTTACGGAAATTGCCGCACAAGTTACAGGACTTGAGGATTATGATGACATATTGGTTAGAGAATTAAAAGATATATAATAAAAAGTTAATTATGCTAATTTAAATTATAAATAAACAAAGCAGGTAATTTCAGTAACACCTGCTTTGTTTATTTACATCCGCAATGCTAAAATAGAAATTTCTGTATCAGGCTCTTGCCGATGTATTATTCGTAAATCTATTAATTGCATAAATAAGTGCTGGAATAAATATCAGTTGAATAATAATTCCAGGTATTCCCGTTACTATTGCGCCTGTAACATATGCCACAGGATTCATTTTAATTCCAAAAAGCTGTATCAAAACAGCAACTGTCAATCCTGCTGCAATTCTTCCGGCTATCATTGAAATAATTAATGAAGGAATTGACGACAGCTTCAATTTTCTTGTGCTTAAAGAGGCTGCCAGACCATATATTCCAAGTTCAGCCGCCATTATTACAGCCATCGGAAACATTACAGGCATTCCTGTAAGTAATCCGCTTATTACAGGTGTGATAATTCCCAATAAAAGTGCCATCGTTGGAGACAGAAGCAACCCTCCCAATAAAACAGGTATATGCATTGGCAATACCATCGGTCCGGTCATTCCAAATATATGAAATATCATTGGGAGTATAATTCCGCCAGCCAGCAGTAAACCGCTTAACACTAACTCTTTTGTAGTAATTCTTTTATTCATTTTTCTTCCTCCTTTATAACAAAATAACCATGAAAGCTTCATACTTACAAAACCTTCATGGTTACTTCTTTCTTATTATTTTTTTAGTTATATTACTTACTCGGCAGCCCCTTAGCGAACTCCGGGTTTTTATATGCAGACTGGGAATTCACTCCCAGTAAATGATTTCTATCATTGCAATTAAAGACTTCAGTCTTTTGAATTTCATATTAATACTTTACCAAATAAATGAAAAAAAGTCAATTGGTAATTATAAATAATATTATTCAAAATACGATATGGCATAGGATGTAATGCAGCAATATATTTTATATTGAGTAAATAATATCGTCAAAGCGGTTTTTATAAATATTAAAGCGGTTTCTTTCTGAGTCTACATACTCTTCTGTCTGGATAAATCGTTTAAATTCATCATATGGAATATATCGGTAATTAACCGTTTCCTCAGCCTGCAATTCAATTTTTATATCGTTTTTATCCTTCACTACCAGATAGCAGCAATAGATTGTTGGTGTTCCTTCAGTTATACATGAATAAACAAACCTCAAGTCGGATTTCTGTGCAATTACACCAGTTTCTTCTTTCAATTCGCGCAAAGCTCCTTCTTCAGGTGTCTCTCCTTTAAGTACAGACCCACCTGTTATTTCCCATTTCAAGGGGTGTGTTTTTTGGGGGTGCCTTTGTGTGACCAAAATTTCCTTGTCTTTAGTAACGGTATATATTTCAACAACAATATGATATACACCTTCAGGAATCAGATTTGCCCTATCTCTGTATAAATCATAGTCCAGCTTTTTACCGTTAGAATCATATGCATCCCATATTTCTGCATTAGGCATAGTTTCCTCCAATATCTTTAAGTATACACAACATAGAATTCAGTATATCACAAACATGAGTAAAAATATATAATATGCACGTGAATTTGCAAATATTTTTAAAGTTTGCTTTTTCAGCACATGTATGATAAAATGTAGTTAATTCTAATTAACTCATACGAGGAGATGATGATTTGAAAATTCAGGAATCGGCTGAAATGTACCTTGAGACCATTTTGGTTTTATCACAAAAAAATCATCAGGTACGTTCCATCGATATAGCAAATGAGCTTAACTATGCAAAGCCCAGTGTCAGTGTTGCCATGAAGAACCTTCGCGAAAACGGTTACATTGAAATGGACAGTGATTGGTATATTACTTTAACTGAAAAAGGGAGAGCAATTGCTGAGGCAATTTATGAAAGACATACCCTGCTCTCGGAATGGCTGATATTTTTAGGTGTCGATAAAAAGGTTGCAACTGAAGATGCATGCAGAATTGAGCATGTAATTAGTGCGGAAAGTTTCGAAGCCATTAAAAAACATGTCCATATTCATGGCTTAAACTAATTAAATTATAAACAAAATAGCAGAACCCACCATCCGGTGGGTTCTTAGATTTACGACAAGGTCATAAAAATTATTTTATTTATAATACCAGTGCTTTTCCTAAAGCTGTGCAGGAATCCTTCGCATCCTGATCCGGAGCTCCATTGCATATAACGCTGTCACTTACGAGAACTGCTCCCAATGACTGGCAGTCTTCCTCCCAATTTCTCATCCATTCTCCATCTCCCCAGCCATAAGAACCGAAAAGCGCGATTTTTTTACCCTTCAGCTCTGACTTGCAAGCAGAAAACATGGGCTCAAATTCACCTTCCTCCAACTCTTCAGCACCCATTGACGGACAACCGAAAGCAACTGCATCATACTGATCCAAACTATCAGTATCAAACTCCGCGGAAGAATACACTGTTGCCTCAGCGCCTGCTTCTTTTGCACCCTTTGAGACAAATTCTGCCATCGATTCGGTATTACCCGTACCGCTCCAAAAAACTACTGCTATTTTGCTCATAAATTTATACTCCTTTTTAAAAACTATTATTATACTATTTTAAGCAGCCACTGTAAGCTGCATAATAGACCTTCCTCCGGCAAATAACTCCATGTACACCCTTCTGCACTTGTTATATCGTTCAAACAATTTCGCAGCACTGCATTCATCGCTGTAAACCTTCCAAAAACCGGAAAACTTGCTGTTTTTACCGCCGTTTTTTATAAACCCGACAACATCCCCCAAAGGATATCCCAAAAACACTCCTATTTCATGAGGAAAACCATCACTGCATTCAAAACGCTCTTTTAAATGTTCAATACAATATGTAACAGAATTGCAGCTGTAGCCATATGAAGCAAGGAAATCTGAAATATCTTTACCTTGCAGTTCCTTTTGAAGCCTCTTTTTACGATAGACAAGTATAACAGCACGTTTATTGCTGTTTTGCAGCGCCTCCAGATAAACACCCTTATTATTCAGCTCATTATTAGCTTTGTATAAATATGAATTCAATTCGGATACAGAATCAACAGTACAACTGAACAGATTAGCCGCTTTCATCCCCGCCAGGGTAGGAGCGCAATGTTCAATCAAAAAATGTTCCATTTATGCCTCCATGGGTTTCAATATATGTTCTTCCAATATGCTGCATAAGGCAGTGGCACTGCTTGAATGAACACGAGCAACGGGTATATTGTTGCGTTTCGCTTCTCCAACCGCGCTTATAACCATCTTATGAGATACCGTATTCGTAAAAAGAACCAAAAGGTCCGGCAATCCGATTTTTTTCTTGAGTGCGCCGTTCTCCTTGGTAAAAACCTTTACCTTGCATCCATAATTTTTACAAATACCTTCATACTGACATACCATTCTTTCATTACCACCTATAATTACAATACTCAAGATATCCACCTCACTTGGATTACAGTTAGTTTTAGCTAACCGAAATATATTTTTAATGGACAATACAAATTGCCCAAATTTTTATGTAGTTAGTTTAAACTAACTACATGCAGGATATCATATATTTGCAGCCTTGTCAAGTAATGTTATAAATTTTTTTATAAATTTACCGCACACTTACAAGCTGCGAATACAATATACAAAATGGGGCATCTCAACTCCTCGATAGTGTTTAATGAATTCATCTATACAGCTCATGCCGTTTCGCTTTGCAACGTCTTGAGATGCAATGTTTGTGTCCCGAATAATTGAATAAACCTCTTTTGAATTCAGCTTATCAAACGCATATTCCTTACAGGCAATTGCTGCTTCTGTCGCATATCCGCAATGCCAGTATTCTTTTTGAAACAAATAGCCTACCTCTAAAACCATATTACTCTTATAGTTCTGCACAGTCAATCCGCACTGACCAATCATTACACCTTTTTCTTTTAAAATAACCGCCCACAGTCCAAAGCCGTATTCTCTATAATTTTTAACCTGCCTGTCAAGCCATGCCTGAACCTCAGCATTACTGAATGCACCCTCATAAGCGTACATCACGCTTTCATCCTGCAATATTTTACATAAAGCCTGAAAGTCCTCCTGTGTCATCTCTCTTAAAATTAATCTTTCTGTTTCTAAAACCATAATTTTTATCTCCTGAAAAAATATAATGTTCAATAAATGAGAATTGACTACCACTTTATAATTAGGCAGACTATCACTATTTTATAAATATATTCCACGGATTTAATAACTTAATCTTTTTACTGTCTTTCTTCTAACATTTTTTTAATTTTAATTGTCAGTTCATTAAATATAGTTTTAAATTGAAGACTTTCCAGCCCTATAACATCAATATTGCACTTGCTTACGGGAAGCAGAAGTTTTTTTGCAGAGCTGCTTGCAATTGCTTCTGACATCTTGGGGCTTATTTCACCCATCATGGAATTTGCTGCAATTATAGCCAGCGGACCAATAATTACATCAACCTTTTGACACATCCATGATATTGCATTTTCTCCCGTTGCTCCTTCATGTGCCCCGGACTTAAGCATATTGGCAGTTGCCTGAGAATTTGTTCCCAATGCAATAATTTCTATTTCACTGTTATTTAAAGACTTCAGTCTTTCTACAGCCTGACTTCCGATTCCTCCACCCATTCCATCAATTACAGCTATCTTCATTAACTCACCTTTTTAATGCTGTCTAAAAATTCTTCTATACCTTTTAACAGCTCATCTATGTTCTCCGCCTTAAGCGACAGCGTTTCAACCGGACACATTCCTGTTTTATCATGGTTTTTTATATAAGGTGCATGCTCCTCATATTCATATAATATATTTGTTTCTTTTAAAACATTTATTGCATTGTCTGAAATCAGCTTTGTTCTTAATTGTTTTATGCCCGCATATGCACACAGCATAGCTGCTGCTCTCCCCGTTACTCTGTCTGCCAAGCTTGAACCTTCAAGTTCACCTTTTTGTTCTTTAACAGCAGTATACAATGGCTTAATACCCTTACCGCTGCTTGAAAAAATTACTTTTCCATCCTTGACTATTGCCAGTGCAAGATTCTCCTTCTCTAAAATTCCCACAGCCATATCTATGTCTTTCATAAACTTATACTCCTTTACATAATAAGCGTTGCGAAATATACATCAAAACATTCTATTGAAAGCTTATAATTTACATTGAAGTTTCAAATGCATTAGTATTATATAATATATATTGTCCGGAGTAAACATTTAATTATAATAATATCGATACAGAGAAATTCCGTTCAACGGCAAAACTATTACTACCTGTTTTCTCTGTATCGACATTATTATTGATTGAATATTCTGATATATTTATTAAGCTCTCAGTTTATATTCATTTATTGCATCACATATTCTCTTAAGGCCTTCCGCCAGTACAGATCTTGGGCACGCAAGGTTTAACCTTATAAAACAATCCGAATTCTGCACAAACATATTGCCGCCCTCAAGCAAAACACCTGCTTTATAGGCAAAGAATATAGGAAGGTCCTCACCCGTGTCGAAGTAACTTCTTAAATCTGCCCATGCGAGATATGTTGCCTCGGAAATTTCAAAACCTGCTTTTGGTAAATTTTCTTTTAAATATTTTCTGGTAAATTCAAAGTTATCATCCAGATAAACCTTAAGCTCCTCCAGCCAAGGCTCTCCTTTTTCATAAGCAGCTTGTGCAGCGGCCACACTTAAAGGATTATCAAAATTGTAATGCCTTGAAAGCCAGGTTTCCCTCAGAGACATATTTGGAATAATAACATTTGAAATCATCAACCCTGCCATATTAAATGTCTTGCTGGGTGCCATGCATGTAACTAGTCTATCGTACTCAGGAAATAATTTAGCCAATGGAACATGTTTTTTCCCCACCCTCAAGAGGTCGCAATGAATTTCATCCGAAATAATCCACAAATTATTCTTAACACATATATCTCCCAGTCTTTTCAGCTCTTCCTCGGTCCACACTCTGCCTGAAGGGTTGTGCGGATTACACAAAATAAAAAGAGTTGTTTTTTCATCAGCTGCTTTCCGTTCAAAATCATCAAAATCAATTCTATAATATCCGTTATCATTTATAAGATCGGAACATACAAATTCACGGTTATTAAAATTTGCTGCATATTTGAAATATGCATATGAAGGAGTTAAAAAAATGACTTTATCTTTCGGCTTGCAAATATATCCCACAAGTTCATACAGTGCCGGTATAATACCATTAGACATAACGAGATGCTTTTTTTCAAAGCTCCATTCATATCTACGCATGCACCAGTTTACAAAAGCTTTATAATATTCATCTGAAAACACTCTTGTATATCCAAATATCCTTTTATCCAGGCGCTCTTTGACTGCGTCAATAATTACCTGCGGAGTTGCAAACTCCATATCCGCAACCCACATTCTGATAAACTCCTCATCCTTATAAGGAAACTTCATAGAGTCATCCGCATGAAAGATGTAGCTTCGAAACCCGTCTGTATTCATTGCATTTGTATTTCTTCTGTCAATTATTTCATCAAAATTATACATAGTTTATACCACCTTTTTAAATATTTAATATAACTATATTGATTTTACTTATTAAAAGATTGTTAGTCAAAGTATCATAAGTTTCTTTTAAGTAGAAATATATTTGAATTTTTCTATTTAAAATTGAATTTTAAGGTCTTTTATGTTATAATAATTTAAATATTAATTTTGAGCTGCATATTAATGTATTATTCTATTTTAAATAAACTTTTGCAGGTGTTCTATGTCTGAGATTAACATTGAAATTGGTAAAAGAATCCGAAACCTTCGTAAAAAAAGAAATATGACCATAGAAGAACTATCAAAAATTATAAGTAAAAGTAAAGCGACTGTCTCAAAATATGAAAAAGGTGAAATTGTAACAGATATTGTTACTTTGTACGATATAGCTGATGCACTTCAAGTACACGTTGAACAGCTTCTTTACTGCAAGCCTGAACGCACAAAAATATCCACACAAAATAAAAATCCTGCATTTTTCAGTGGCTTATCCCAGTTTTATTCCTATGTTTTTGACGGGAGAACAAACCGGATAATTCGATGTGTATTTGATGTTTTGTCAGAATCCGGAGATTCAAGGTACAAAATTATGATGTACATGAATTTCAAAGATTATGAGAATTATCAGAACTGTGAAAATACATACTGGGGTTATATAGAACATTATGATGCCCTTACAAACATATTAATGAAGAATCAGGATACCCCCATGGAACAAGTAACTGCAAGCATTTTGGCATCTTTTTTGGATTCCGACACAAAATGGGGATTGTTTTTTGGAATCTCTTCTCGCCCTATGATGCCAATTGCAGTAAAAATGCTCTTTTCTAAAAAAATATTAAAAGAAGATGAATCTCTTATCAAGATGCTCAAGGTTTCAAAAGAGGATATTCGTCTTCTGAAGCTGTATAACATGCTTTCTGTAACATAGAAATAATGATTCAAATATTGTCTAAAGAGAGATAATCACCTGATCTTTTAGACCAGGATATTCATCTCTCTTTATTTTTCTTGTTCAAACGTTTCTACTAACCTATTGCACGCTGCTATAATTCTCTCAGGACTTATCATATTCTTGTTAAATATAAAATCATAATCGGTATCTTTTGGTCTAAAATGATTCACCCCATATATTATGCTGTCGGCAGGCATATCTTTCGTTACAATGGCACCGGCGGCTACTACAGAGCCTTCTCCGATAATAATGGGGCCCAGAAGTTTTGCACCATCTGCTATTACGACATTTTTACAAATTACGGGGTTTGCAATATTCTCCCACTCACATGTAATCTTGTTATATTTCATATTTGAACCAATAGTTACATTTTGAAAAATTACAACATTTTCATAAATCTTTGAAGCAACAATCGTACAGCCGCGCGCATGATGAGCAAACAGCACACTTTTATCTATTTCAACGCAATTTATTTCACAGCTATAAAGCTTTTCTAATAAATTTGCTGCTACTTTTTTAAGTACCTTATTTTTAGAATAACAATTTAAGTTTATTAACTTATAAAACATATTCATAACCTCTCATTAAAATTTTGATGATTCTTCAGTATTTCTTCTGCATCATCCGGATTATAATTCATGTGTCCGTCAATACTTTCCTGCTCTATACCGTCAAAACGATATAGTTTTTGGAGAAGAATACACAGGGTTTCCAAATCTTCTGCAGTAAAGTCACGAAATATATCTGCCAAAAACTCATCTGTGCGTTCTGAGCATTTCTTAAAAGCCTGCTCTCCCTCCGATGTTACAGTGACATTTACAGCACGTTTATCCAGTTTGCTGGGTTCAACGCTCAGATAATTCTTTTTTTCCATGACATCAACAATCTGCTTTGCACTTTGTTTAGTAGTTCCCAGCTTTCGGGCAATATGATTGATTGTTGCCTTCCCGCAAGGCGCATGGACAATCGCCGGAACCGCCAGCATCTGGCGGATGGTCAAATCCTGAAGATACTTATCACCTTGCATTTGCAGCTTGTTAGTTACAGAAAACAATTCCATAAGTGCATGATGAGCAAAAAATAAATATTTTGCCATATCCATATAACATTTCTCCTTTCAATCAGACAATATACTGTCCAATTAAAAAGTATAACACTCTCTGCTTTAATTGTCAATATACTGTCTTATCTTTTTAAAATTCAGCCCTTTTTTGTTCAGGTATTTATACATATAAGAGCCTGCTACTCTAATGATTTTTACTGCGTTTGTTTGACATTGTTATGACATTTTCAGGACATTTTTTTATGAAAAATCCACCAATGCATGTTAAATGGCTGAGCATAAATATAAATTATCGAATTTTAGCGATTTTTGTCGATTTTTGACTTATTATTCATTGAATCACATTATTTTATATGTTAGAATTACACGAAACAGACGGAATAGTATATTGTGGAGCAACAAGTGATAGAATTGGCAAGTATTATAAGCAAAAATATCATGACCGATATAGTAATTATCAAAAATAAATCACTGCATCTTCATCAAATTGGAGGAAACAATATGCATCAAACAACAAATAAACAACATAAGTATTATTTCCCTGACAAGCTCAAAAAACAGTTAATTCAAATGTCCCAATATCCTTTAACGGTTATAGAGGCGCCGGGCGGCTTTGGGAAAACCACCGCAGTCAGAGAATACTTAAAAAACGAGCATCCGCAGGCAGTCTGTGAATGGTATACCTGTCTGGATGAACCATTATTTCCGGCATGGTCCGGAATTATCGAATTATTTTCCAGGATAAACTGTGCATTGACTGATGATATAAAAAATCTGAAAATGCCTACGATGGATGTACTGCTCCATGTAAAGTCATGTCTTAAGGGTTTGAACTGTCCTGGAGAAACCTATCTGGTAATTGACAATTACCACCTGACCAGCTTCGATATGCGGCACGAACTGATAAGTATTTTTTCTATGCATGAAAATCCAAATCTGCACATGATATTCATTATGCAACAGTTAGATTCCCGGAATCTGTTTCCGATGCATAATGATACCATTCATGTAATTAAAGCATCCTGCTTTTCTTTTGACAGGGATGGTATCTCGGCCCTGTTCCACATGGAGGGCCTCCGCCTTTCAAAAAGTGAGATTGAAGATGTATTCAGCCTTACAGAAGGCTGGATAGCAGCTATACGTTTGCATATGATTAATTATAAGGAAACAGGCTCCTTTGACTATACAACAGAGATTGAACAATTGGTTGAAACGGCAGTCTGGAACAAACTCATGCCTGCAGAAAAAGAGTTCATACTGGCTGTATCGGTCTTTGACAGCTTTACGGCACATCAGGCAGCAGCAATGCTTGACAATGTAATGTTACCGGGCAGAATTGAGACGAAACTTAAGACCAACAGCTTTATGCGGTTCCTTCCTGATAAACATCTTTTCATCATACACAGCACCTTGCTGGAATATCTGCGAAACCAACTCTGCTATTATCGCTCAAAGGAATACCGAAATCAAATACTCTACAAAGCAGGCATGTCCTGCGCTGAAACAGGGCAATATTGCTCAGCTTCAAAATTTTTTTATAAATTGAAAGATTTTAATTCAATTATGTCACTTCCTTTCACCCGACAATATTTAGACACACAAAAAGAGGAATGTGAAGGAGAGTTTTTTATAACAATAGTTCAAGAATGCCCTGAAGAGATATTATTTAAGCATCCTTCCACAATGATTATTTTTGCACACTATGCACTGCTGAACGGCCGCTATGAATTATATGAAAAATTGTGCAGACTTCTTCGCTTGTTGATTCAAGGTGAAGAAAATCTACCACAGAAGGAAGTACGAAGATTAACCGGTGAACTTATATTGCTGGAATCCCTGGGAAGCTTCAACGACCTCACTGAAATGCGCAGAGGATATGATGCTGCCAGCGAAATTTTAGGAAAATCACCGGATATCATGGAAAACAGCGCGCCGTGGCTTTCTGTTTTCCCAACTGCTTTCGGAATGTTCTGGCGTGAATCCGGTAAAGCAGATGAAATGCTCAATGCCATTGATGAAATTCGGCCAATATACCACAAATTCAACCGGGGACAAGGAGCAGGGCTCAGCCACCTCATACGGGCGGAGGCAATGCTCACTCGCGGCAAGGATGATGAAGCAGAAATTCTATGTCACATGAGCCTCTATGAAGCACGTGCACACGAGCAAACCAGTATTTGTATTTATGCCGAGCTATGTCTTGTCCGGATTTTTATACTGAGGGGAGATGCTAAAAATTTTTTTACTTCATTGAATAATATTCAAAATTATTCTGCAATACATTCTGACTTATCCACATGCAGAATGGCAGAAATATGCCTCTCAATTATCAGCCTTATTCTTGGAATCAAGGATAATGTCGCACCTTGGCTATATAATATAGAAGGTATACGAAAATCTCTGAATACACCTGTAGTTCCTTTTGCGGAGATGATATATTTCAGCCTGCTGCTGATGGATAAACGATACAATGAGCTGTATGCCGTAATACGTCTCGCATTGGATACGCTCAGGGACCCGGACGCTAAAATTAAATATATGATGCCTCAGGTATACTATCTCATATTCCTTGCGGTTGCAAAACATAATAACGGAAATGATGTGGAAGCACAGGGATATTTAAATGAAGCACTTGACATAGCCCTCCCTGATCAAATATATCTTCCTTTTGCCGACCATGAATGCATGGAATACCTTCTTTCAGGACCAAATGTAATCTGTTCCGATAAAAAAGGATTAGCTTCATTAATCTCAATCTGTAAACGTCAGACAAGCGGTGTCAACATAATAAAAAAAGCTTTGATTCAGAATATATCTCCTCTTACACCGAGAGAGCGTGAAATAGCATCCCTTGCTAAAAGAAGGCTGAGCGCAAAGGAAATTGCAGCTAAGCTGTACATATCGGAAAAAACCGTTAAATCCACTCTGAACAATGTATACAGCAAACTGGGAATTCATTCAAAAAGAGAACTGGCGGTCAAAGAATTCTGACAAAATTTGTCGAAAAATGAAATTTCATACTAAAAGTACCAAGACGTAAAAAACAATACGATGTATGATTGTAATACAATGTATTGTTTTTTTATTCAATTAGTCTGCTTCATAATATATGATGCATGGGTGAAACACCAAAAAGATAGATTACTAATCGAATGAATCAAGATTATGATAGCATGAAAAGTGAATATTTTACTTTTTCGATGAGCAGTGAAGAGCTTATAGCAATGAATAAATCATTGCTGAACTCCAAGCTGACAGAAACTATTTAATAAAAATTGGAGGACTTTAAAAAATGAAAAGATGGTTTAACGATTTAAAAATCGGCGCCAAAATAATCTACGGTTTTCTGATTATGGCAGTTGTTTCCGGCCTTGTTGGAGTTATAGGAATCATCAGTCTGAATACAGCCAACGATACATACCGTGCTGCCTATATTGAAACTACTTCCGCATTGCAGTATACGGAAAAAATAATTTCTTCATTTGAGGAGATACGTACCAACCTATTTAAAATGACACTTGCAGACAACAAATCAGATAAGGAGGACTGCATCAGCAATATACAGGAACACAGAAATATCATAGACGATAATTTATCCAAATATAAAGCTGTTTTGGAAGCATATCCGCAGGAAGAAGTTTCAGAAGATCTTAAGCTTGTTGCCAATCTCGAATCTGCCGTCAATGCATTCGGCGAAAAGCGAAAAGAGTTCATGAATGGGATTGCTATGGACACAACAAAGCGCAATGAGGCTTTCTATATTCTCAGTGACGGTGGAGAACTTCATGCACTGGCTCAGGATCTGGAGGATGCCATTGATGCATTAAATGAGTCCAACAATTCATATGTCTCAGAGCAAATTGCTATCCATAAAAGCCTGGCGCAGCGTTCTGAGATTATCATGGTGGTTGTTATTTTATCAGGTGTATTTATGGCAATCTTAATCGGATTGTTTATTTCCCGCAACATGTCAAAGCGAATTGGAACCATTGTAGAAGCAACAGGCAAGCTTTCCAAAGGAGAGCTGGATGTCCATATTGATGTAACTTCAAAGGATGAAATCGGAGTGATGGCCGAAACGTCCCGAAATATGTCAGCCACGTTGAGAACAGTCATAAATGATCTGACACGCGGTCTGGACGCCTTTGCAGACGGCAACTTTAATCTTGACACACAGGCTGAGGACAGCTATGTAGGTAACTACCGCCATATGTTGGATTCTATACGAAGAATGAGAGACAAACTCAGTGATGCTCTGAGAAACATAAACACTGCAGCCGAACAGGTGGCGACAGGTTCTGACCAGGTTTCCGAAGGAGCACAGGCACTGGCAAGCGGATCAACAGAACAGGCCGCTACTGTACAGGAGCTGAGTGCATCTATAGAAAAAATTGCAGAGCAGGCGCTGGAGAACTCAGCGGCGGTTACTTCCGCATCTAAATCCGTACAATTGGCAGGAGAAGGTGTAAATGCCGGAAACAATCACATGGAACAACTTACGCGCGCCATGATGGACATAGGCTCTTCTTCGAATCAGATTGCCAGCATTACCAAGGTTATAGAAGACATTGCGTTCCAGACAAATATACTTGCTCTGAACGCAGCCATTGAGGCAGCCCGTGCCGGTACTGCCGGAAAAGGGTTCGCGGTCGTGGCAGATGAGGTACGCACGCTTGCCGCAAAATCAAGTGAAGCCGCCAAACAAACGGCAGAGCTTATTGAAAATTCCGTAGCTACTGTAGCCAATGGAAACAAAATCACTCAGCAAACAGCCCAAATATTAAAAGATGTTGGAATTAATGCACTTGAGATGACAGAAAGTTTTGAAAAAATCGAGCAATCCATCGCAGAGCAAACCGAAGCCATTGGGCAAATCAGGCAAGGTCTTTCCCAAATCTCTTCTGTTGTTCAGACCAATGCAGCCACAGCTGAAGAAAACTCAGCCGCCAGTGAGGAGATGTCGGCACAGGCCGCTGCGCTTCGTCAGGAGGTTGAAAAATTCGATCTTTGGAGTGAAAGCTGTACTCCTACTGCTGAAATACAAGCATAAAATAGAGTATTTTCGTGTATAAGTGAAAAAGTATAATCCCCCTCTTGGGGGATGCTTTTTGCAAAAAACTTCTCTACAACAGAGTGTACTTATTTAGTTGTACAAAAAATACATCAAAATCTGGCACCGAAAGAACTATTTATGATTGACATAAGTAACAGTTTTGGTTATATTGGTATTACATTTTTGATTGCAGCTGAAAATATTTTTCCGCCAATTCCCTTTGAAGTTATTCAGGCGCCTGACGGATTAGTAACAGGTTTCTTAACATATACTATAATTGAAAAGATGATATAAAATGAACAGATATAAAAAACTTGCTTCAAATACAGTTACTTTTGCTATCGGAACCTTTAGTTCAAAGTTCCTTATTTTTTTGATGCTGCCGCTTTATACCCGTACGTTGTCCAATGCGGAATACGGGGAAGTTGATTTGGTTGTACAGGCATGCAACCTTATAATACCAATTGCTTCTGCAGGAATTATAAATGCTTTAATACGCTTTGGACTTGACACCAATGCAAATAAAAAAGGGGTTTTCTCCTTCAGTATATTGACATGCCTGCTTGGATTTATAATTTTATGTATTGCAAAGCCGTTGCTTATGAACATAAGCTTTCTTTCGGCCAACATTCCATACGTCTATTTCTACGTCTTTGCGTCAGTGCTTCATTCAATATGCTCAGAATTTATACGTTCACAGGAATATGTCAGGCTCTATGCATTTGATGGTGTTTTTCGAACGGTGATTACAATCACACTGAATATAATTTTCTTAGCCGTAATGCATCTTGGTATACCAGGATATCTGCTGGCAACCATAATGTCTGATGCTGCATCAGCCGTCTTATTGTTTTTTTCAGCCGGACTTTATCGATTTTTCAGTTTAAAAAGCATTGATAGGGACACTGCAGCCAGCATGCTGAAATATGCTCTTCCTCTTATTCCAACTACAATTTCTATTTGGATTATAAGCCTGTCAGACAGGTATATACTTTCATACCTGATTGGGAATGAAGCAAATGGTCTATACGCCATCGCCTATAAAGTTCCGACTATTATCACCATTATGGCGACAATCTTTATGGATGCATGGCAGATATCCTCTGTAAGTGAATATAATAAAAACGGCAGTGTGCATTTTTTCTCCAAGGTCTTCAGTGTTTACAGTGCGCTTGTATTTACTGCATCATCAGCAATTATCGCATTTACGAAGTTAATCACAAGCATACTTGTTTCTTCTGATTTTTACAACTCATGGCAGTACATGCCCATACTTGTGCTGGCTACTGTATTTTCCTGCTTTGCTACATTTTTAAGCACTATTTACATGAACGAAAAAAAAAGCGGTCATGTATTGTTAACAACAGTTATCAGCGCAGTCATCAACATTATTCTCAACTTTACGCTGATACCTTCATTTGGTATTCAGGGTGCAGGAATATCCACCTTACTCAGCTATCTTGCCATGTTCCTGATAAGAGCCGTTCACAGCCGGTCATTTATAAAAATGAACCTTGGTATTCGAAAGCTTATCATTAATACTCTCATACTGCTTCTGCAGACTGCCGTTATTTTAATCGGAAAAAATAATTGGCTGATATACGAGATTCTCCTGGCCGTTCTTGTTTTTAGCATAAATTTTAAAACCCTGCTGACTGGAGTGAAAAAGATAGTTCATCCATAATACCCCTGAAACAAATTATTTTATTTTATAACTTCCTTTTACAGTATTTTCGCTATATAATAATCAATCTGTCCCTTGCTATTTATAAAGAAATATATATCTTCTCCCTTTGAATGTATTATTTCTTCTGTTTTGCCGCTATTGAATATATAAGAATATATCATCATTAAAATCTTCATCCACATTACTGAAATGCATCTTTACAGACAAGGTCCCTTACAGCCTTATCGTGTATACTTATTTCAAATATATTATTAATCCTTTCATCCTTTTAGTAAATACGTAAAACTTATTACTGTTTTTCACCCATACGGTCACTCCTATCTCTGAACTCTCTCTCCCCTACCCATATAAAAAGTCATTTATTGTAAGGTTAACTTGACTTAAGATAATAAGCATGATACAATGGTGTAAGGTCAACATTACTTTTGGAGGTGACTTATGAAGAATAGAATTAAGATATTACGAGAGGCTGCCGGCTTTACACAAGAACAGCTTGGAGAAATGGTCGGCACATCTCGTCAAGCAATTAATGCACTTGAAACGGAAAAAAACGAACCATCAATCTGGCTAGCGTATGATATTGCAAGGGTATTTAACGAGCCAATAGAAAAAGTGTTTTTATTTGAAGAAAGTAAAAGAAAATCTCGTGCAGATTTTAGTAGAGGAGTAAGAAATGGCATTACGGCAAATCAGAATGTTTGAAGATGAAATTTTAAGGAAAAGGTGTAAGCCTGTTGAAAAAATAAACGAAAAAATATTAAAAATTTTAGATGATATGGTTGAAACACTTCACAACACTCCTAATGGCGGCGCGTTGGCAGCAAATCAAATAGGTATATTAAGAAGATTAGTAGTTGTAGATACAGGGGATGATGTGTTGAAGCTGATAAATCCGGAAATTGTTTCATCTGAGGGAAATCAGTTTGAACCAGAGGCTTGTTTAAGCTTTCCAGGTCTATGGGGAAAAGTGCATCGTCCTCAAAAAGTAACAGTAAGGGCACTAAATGAGGCAGGTGAGGAAATTATAATTGAAGGAACAGACTTCATGGCAAAATGTTTATGTCATGAGATTGATCATTTAGATGGGCTAGTTTTCATTGATAAAGCCGAAGAATTAACGGAAATATAGTGAAATCCCCAGCTTTCAATCATCATGGCAAGGATTTTATAAGTTTTCTAAAGCTTATGAAAAACATAGCCCCTGTAGTGCAAACCGCCAATGTATCTGCAATAGGCTCTGCCACAAAAATACCCATTGCCTGATTTTCAAAAAAATGCGGCAGTATAAAAATCAGCGGTATCAATAAAAAAACCTTCCTGTATAAAGATAAGAAAATGGCTGCAGGCGCATTTCCAAGTGCTACGAAGCTATACTGACATGCCACCTGGACACCAAAGATTAAAGACATCGACATATAGATTTTCAGCGCCCAGGCAGTATATATAATGAGGTCTTTATTATCCGTGAACATGCCTGCAACGGTGTCTGATGCAAAGATACATATTGCCCAAATAAAAACAGAACCGACCAAACAGGAAAATAAAAGCAGCCGAAATGCTTTCTTTACACGAATTCCATTTTTTGCGCCGAAATTATAGCTGATAATCGGTTGAGAGCCCTGAGTAAGACCTGTCAACAAAAGCATTGTAAAATTCATGATACTGCTTAAAATTGAAACCGCTCCAACGGCAATATCACCTACATACTTCAACAATGTGACATCAAAACTGATTGCCACTAAGTTTTCTGTCACCTGCATCAAAGCGGGAGAAGCTCCCAAGGCAATACAGGGCAATAAAATTTTAGGTCTGAATCGCAGGTTTTCCCTTTTTAATTTAATCATGCTTTTTTTAGAGTTTAAAAAAGATACCACCCAAAAAGCAGAAGCGCACTGTGAAATAATTGTAGCCAGTGCAGCCCCCTTTACATCCATGTGTAACAAAAAAATAAAAATCGGATCAAGAATAATATTAAGAACGGCTCCAATCGTCACAGTCATCATACTTGTCACTGCAAAGCCTTGTGCTGTAATGAACGAATTAAGGCCCAATGAAAGCTGAACAAAAATTGTTCCTGCACAATAAATATTAAAATAATCCAACGCATATCCTATTGTATCCTGACTTGCCCCGAATAATATCAAGATTGATTTTCCAAAAAGAAGCATTGCCACTGTCAAAACAAGTGAGATTGAAGCAAGCGTGAATGTACAGCTTCCCAAAATCTCTTCTGCATTCTTATGTTCGCTTTTACCCAATGCAATGGATGCTCTTGGAGCACCTCCCATGCTGACGAGCAAAGCAAAAGCTGAAATCATTAAAATAACAGGTATAGTGACACCTACACCCGTAAGAGCAGTTGCGCCAATTTCAGGAATATGTCCAATATACATCCTGTCTACAACATTATATAAAACATTTATGAGCTGTGCTGTAACCGATGGTACTGCTAAACGGAAAAATAATTTTCCTATTGGTGCTTCCGCCAACTCCTTTTCCTTCTTGTTGTCCATTTATAATATTCTCCCAGGCTGATTTTACAGAGCTTTGAAGCCATGAAATCTTAATTTTCCATATTTTTTTCAGCAGTGTCCCCATACATGCAATAATTGTCCTCTCAAGAATAGTCGAAAAAGCCGGAAAAATAATATTCTCCAGCCTTTCTCTCATATGATTTTTAACATTATTAGGCGACAGCATAGATTTTAACATCAGGATCCGCAGCCCACAGGGGTTTCAGTCCGACAAAGACATCGTTCCTGAACATATCACTGTTCAAATATGCCTGAGCATTCTCTACACTGTCAAAGCCGTGCAGTACCTGCACATCTTCATCGCGGATCAGCAGCACCTTGGACACAGCACCCTCGATTTGAGAAAGGAAGGGTCCGCGGTAATCGTTATAAACCTTAGCGGCTGCTGCACGATTTTCTGCATTAATTGCCATTGTAATTTCAAGATAAGCTTTTGCACTCATATTTCATACCTCCATACCAATAATCTGTCTTTAATCTTGCGATGCTTAAACTATATCAAAGTAACTTGTAAGAGTAAAGATATTAGGAAATTTATGAGTAACTAATATTTTTCATAGTTTAAGCTGAGTACAGGTCTTGCAGGGTGGCAGCCTTCTCTCCAATTCGTCTCTTGTCTGTTGACGTGACCAGTTACAGATACTTTGCAGTATTGGCAGCGCCGATTTCCCTTTTTCAGTTAGGGAATATTCCACCTTTGGCGGAATTTCATTATACTGCTTTCGGCTGATTAATTCATCTGTAATCATTTCTTTCAGCATTCCTGCAAGCACTGCATCCGTAATATTGCCCAGTTCTTTTCTAATTTCATTATATCGCATAACCTTCACAGAAGATAAAACACAAATAATTCTTGACTTCCATTTACCTCCAAATATATCAAGTCCATACTCAATTGGACACATCATTTCTTTTTCTAATTTGGGCTCATATTTCATTATACACTCCTCCACAATTCACCTTATTATTCTTAACTATAACGAAATAAAGTAACTATGTCAAACGAAAGTAACATACTGCACTATCCGGAGTATTTGTCACAGTCTGCTGTATAATGCACTTTTAAAATAAAAGTAAAGGGTTTTTGACATTTTATAAGCATGTGATATAATAGCAATGTAAAGAGTGCTTTACATTTTAAGAAGGTGCATTATAGGTTTTTACTTAATGTAAAACTACAATTAAGAGGAACGCATATGAGAAATAATATAAAGCAGCTTAGAAAACAGGCCGGATTACGGCAAGAGGACATGGCAGCTCAATTAGGTGTAAGTCGGCAAACTATAATTGCTATAGAAAATAATAAGTATAATCCCACATTAGAACTGGCAATGAAAATTGCTATATTATTAAATTTGAAAGTTGAGGATATCTTTTTCTTAAATAAGGAATTTTAAAAAGTCAATGGTTTACTGAGTCTCAGAAATTCTATAAGGAATTCACGTCCTACCGTGTGAGATAAAAAAACAATTGTGTGATATATACTTCCAGATAGATAGTATAATTAATTAAATTATGCTATCTATCTGGAGGTGTTTTTTATGTATTTATTTATTGGTACTTAACGAGTCATTTTCCATAGCAAGTTTTTCATGTTCCAGCCAGGGTTTGTATGGTTCTTTCATTTTTGCAATCATATCAATACCCTTTTTATCCTTCAGGTATCTTATTCTTAAGAATGTATATAATGCTGCCAGGATATAGAAAACAACCATTGTAATATAGTTTTTAGGCTGCATCTGCTGTAAAACATAGGCTCCGAGCAAAATGGACAGTGCGGATGCCACTACAACAATTACGCAGTTTATCCAATGTGGTATTTTTAAAAATGACGCATTGTAGGAATTAGGGAATTTATACGGCATTGCAAATACCGAGGCAAATATAATCGGGCTGAGAAGCAGTCCCGGTATTGCCGTAATGTTGATAACATCCGTTAAATTAAATCCAGCTATTATTGCAATTATTGTTATTGCAGAATTCAGCCATATGGAGTTTCCCGGGGCTCCATGCTTGTTTATTTTCATTATGGCTTCAGGGAAAAGCCCGTCTCTTGCTGCAGCAAAGTGTGAACGTGAAAACATCAATATAGCTGAGTTTATGCTTGTAACGACAGCCAGCAAAGCTCCGCCTGCTACAAAGAACACCCACATTGCAGGGCTTAAAAATTTCTGGGCAACAGTAGCTAAATTATCTATTTCATAGAAGTTCGGCATTACTCCCACAGTAACATAAGCAAGAGCCGCATATAAAACAGCGGTAAAAATTGTGCCGACTGCAAATGCTATAGGAATATTTTTACCGGGATTATCAATTTCGTCCGCTGCATACATAAGGGCATTTGCGCCTATTAAGCTGCCATGCATTATTCCCATTGCAGCCCACAATTTTGTAAGCTCAAAGGTAGTAGTTATTACCTCCTTCAAAGATACTACCGTGCTTCCCCAGCCAACAAATACATATACACCAAGGGCAGCCATTAAAATAGCAACACAGATATTCTGGACGATTGCTGAAAAGTTAATTCCATATAGTGAGATAACTGTAAAAATTATAGTTATTGTCACAGCTACAACAGCTTCAGGAATTGACGGAACAAGCATTTTAAAATAAGCTGAAAACGTTAACGCCATAGTTGCAACTTTCATGGTACCTATAACAAGCTGGTTAAAAGCATGTACAATGCCTGCATAGGGATGAATCAGTCTGGTAAGGTGCATGTATGAGCCACCGTTCGCAGGAAGCGCAGACGTTAAAACCATTTCTGGAAATGTTTTTAAAAAAACAAATATTGATGCAAATATAAAACCCAATACTATTCCGTTTCCGCCGATAATCTTTATGGCAATCGGTGTTGTGGCAAAAATGCTGGCACCTATGATGCTGCCAATACCCATAAGGATACAAGAAAATAAAGACATCTTTTTAATTTCCATAATTAATCCTCCTAAATTATTTTTCAGTATGCAGCTATCCCAACAATAGCTATACTATATATAATCACAGGCACAAAGTAAACCCGGATTTTTAAATAGTGACAACGTTATTTTATAAATAAATTGTATTGACAAGAAATAATAAATGTTGATATATTTAATATAAATAATATTTATTCTGTTAATGTTACCATTTTAATTAACCTTGAAAATGTTTTCTGTCATCTATATGACACAGAAAAATTTTTTATATTTTTGACATTAACCGAATAACTATAATCTGCCGTATCTATTCGAATAAAAGCAGGAGGACGTGAAAATGCTCGACAACTGTAATAATCATGCGAATATTCTGATTTTTCTTAAAGAGGTTCCGCTGCTCAGCAAGGTTCCGGGAGATGTCCTGGATAATGTAAGCAGGTCAGGCGTAATAAAAAGTTATAAAAAAGGAAATATCATCTACCGTAAGGGGGACCCCTCCAACTGGATATACTTTGTTCTTTCAGGTCATGTTGCGGAATTTGTAGGCTACAATTCAAGTGTTGAAATTATTGTAAAAACGAGAAAAAGGCTTGATTACATGGGCGAGATGGGAATTCTTGCAGACGAGCCTTATCCAAACACCTCAATTGCCTTGGAAAATGTTACCCTCGCTGCATTTCCCAAGGAAAAATTTCTGGAGATGATAATGGGTACGCCTTCTATCTTACTATATATAACCAAGGAATTGATTGACCGTTTGGTAAACTCATGCAAAAATACAATAAATGCCATGTATCTGGACGCACCCGGAAGGCTTGCCTTTGTACTGGTTAATCTGGCAACGGACAAGGGCATGAACGCAAACGGTACAGAAATTCATATTACTCAGAGTGAACTGGCTTCAACCGCAGGAATGGTCAGACAGACAGCCAGCATTTTGCTGGAGGAATGGAAGGGCAGGGGAATTCTTGAAACACTCAGAGGAATGATTAAGATTAAGGATATAACCAGCCTTACGGATATTATTATGAACAGTGAACTTAAATAATTTAGAATAATTAAGGAAGACTTTTGCAGGACGTCTTATGGCGAAGCTTTCCTTTTTTTTGTTATTTTTGCTAAATGTCATATATATGACAGACAAAAAAACGCTTTGGTAATAGAATTGATATAGATAAATAAAGGAGGCAGGACAATGAAACTTGAAGAATTTAAAAATATGACAGGATTGGAAAAGGCTCCTGTATATTGGGACAGAAGATACACAAAAAATTTGGATAAATTATCGAAACCTGTTTACACGGTTGCCAGGGAAGAAAACGTTCTTATTACTTTAAGAGATGGTTGTAAAATTTATTGTGATATCTATCATCCGGCAGAAATTGAAAAAGCGCCGGTATTGATTGCATGGTCTGCATACGGCAAGGAAATGCAGGCAATGAGACATGGATCCCTGCCGGGTTCATCCAACTATTTTGATCACAGCCTTGAAGCCGGCGACATGGATTTTTTTGTAGAAAGAGGCTACACCTATATCATACCGGACCCCAGGGGTATCGGAAAATCCGAAGGAGAATTCCTTGGAATATACAATCCTCAGGAGCAGGAGGACGTGTATGATACAATTGAATGGGCAGGTACTGAATGCAAATGGAGCAATGGAAAGGTAGCATTGACAGGCTACTCATATTTCGGAATCATACAGCCTCTGGCTGCAGCTCTCCAGCCGCCGCATCTGGTATGCATAATGCCGCTGTCATACACCGATGATTACTACCAGCACGGATATTACGGCGGAGTTGGCAACACATATATGAATATGTACTGGGAGCTTTGCCCTTCCAACAATCCGGTACCTTGGACAACCAAGATGATGGGTGATGAGGAAATGAAGCAGCTGATAAATGATGTTCAAAAGGACCCTGACATTAGCATAAACACATACTTTGCAAAAATGTTTAACGTATGGCCTCCGAAATACCATACATTCTATCTGGATTACCTGCTGCATCCACAGGAGGACGATTTCTGGAAACCTCGCTCAATGAAATATAAGTATGATAAGCTCAAAGTTCCAACATACTTTAAATGCGGATGGGCTCCTTCAGGCAGATGGTCGGCACCGGTGTTCAACGCTATGAATTCTGATGAAATAACAGCCTATAAGCGCTGCGGGGTAATGGAAGGCTATAACGGAATGGAGCTGCCCTACAGGTTCATGAACGAAGAAATGCTTAAATGGTATGACCAATGGATGAAGAGGATCGACACAGGAATTACTGAGGAACCTCCATTTAAATTAAATATCCTCGGCAGAGGCTACAGATATGAATATGAGTATCCGCTGGCAAGAACCGAATATAAAAAATTATACCTGCATACATTTGAAGAATTGAGATGGGAACCTGCGCCAGAGGGAAATCTTCCGCCGGACAGCTTTACACACAGGCCTCCGCATATTACTACAAATGTGGAATCCCTTGTATATACAAGCAACAGGTTTACAAGACCGACAGAATTTACGGGACCTATTGAGCTGCACTTATTTGCATCAATAGATTCCGAAAACGCAAACTTTGTAGTGAAGCTGTGGCAGATAACTCAAGGCGGCACCAGAATGCCGATTTGCAGAACAGGAATGCTGAAGGCCTGCTACAAGCTGGATGAAGAAAAAAGTCAAATAGGACGTCCGGTACATGATTATTCAAAGGTTTACCCTGTTACACCGGGAGAAATAAACGAATATGTTATTGAAATCAATCCAATTGGAATGGTATTTGATGCCGGAACATGCATACAGCTTGAAGTCAAAGCAATGGACAATTATGAACCGCAGGCCGGAGCATGGCAGGCTAAAATGTACCACTTGGGAGTAATCCCCAGCGCTTCAACCATAAATTATAAAATATACAGAGACAAGGACTATCAATCCCATATCCTAATGCCTTACATACCTGAAACCAACGGTGAACAATGGCTTCAGCCTGTTGTAACCGATGAGATAAGTGTAGGTGCAAGCGGAAAGGGTTCAACACATTAAATTAAAGACAGAATCTCTTTAACACAAAGAGATTCTGTCTTAATAAATGCAGGAGATATTATGAGCTGGTCACTTGAAATAAGTCTTTTATTTTTTTTAATAATAATATTTTTATCCCAGGCAATAGCTTCAAGACTTTCATCATATATACCCATGCCCCTGATACTTGGAATTATATGCATTACAGGCTTTGCAACAGGATGGGTTCCAAAGGATATCATTGAAAAATCAAATATGATAGCAGTAGGGACAATAGCCTACAACATGTTTGTCGTAAACAGCGGCACAATGATCGATTTAAAATTCATCAAAAGATATAAAAGAGAATCAGTCATATGCATTGTAAGCTCAATTATAATCTTTTTTGTCGTCGGCATAGGAATGAGAAGAGTTATAGGAAAAGAACTGGCCCTTTTATCCTCCGGCTCCGTAATCGGAGGAGGAGCAACATGTGCCATTGCATCATACGTTGCCTTAGGCATAAAGCCTGAAATTGCAGTCTATCCCTGGCTGATATTTATGTTTCAAGGGCTGTTTGCTGTACCTATAATAGCATGGGCCCTGAACAAGGAGGCATCCGCGTGTCTGAAAAGCTTCAGGAAGCTCAGTGAGTGTGCGCTCACCAAGACTGCTCCTTCCAATACACTTAATGCAGAAAAGCAAAAGCTTTGTGAAAAGGTACAGCCAAGATTTAAAACGACGGCCTATTATCTGTCTGCCATCATGACAATAAATGTAATGAACAAGTACATTCATTCAAAATTCAACATAGGCATAAACCAAAACGCTACCGCGCTGCTTGCAGGATTTTTATTTAACCATTTGGGTCTTATTGACGCAGGTCCTCTTCATAAATCAGATTCCTTCGGCCTTCTGCTGCTTGGTCTCATGGGACTGATGGTTAATACGCTTTCTAAAAATCCTTTAGGAAATATATTGCGACTAATGGTACCCATGATAATTATGTTTTTAGTATCGATTGTTCTGTTGGTTGCTACAGCTTTGGTTTTCAGCAGGGTGCATAAAACCAGCCCTTACGGAAACATTGCAATGACCGTCAATTGTGTCATGGGTTTTCCTGTAAACAAGCTTCTGGTTGACAATGCGGCAGCTGCGGGCAAAACTAAAGAAGAAAAAGAATATATCGTCATAAAACTGTCACCCCTGGTGAATATAGGAACTATGCTCGTTGTAAACACGATTTCCGTAATAATAACTGCCATTGCAGTTAATTTTATTTAAACATTGAAAGGAGCGCAATATGGTGAAATTACTTTCAGAACATCTTGGTATTGACGTACTGCCCCACTACTGGGACAGGAGATATTCAAAAAATCTTGATAAGCTTTCAAGACCTGAATATGAAGTCAAGCTTGTTGAGGACGTATGGCTTGAATTGAGAGACGGAGTAAAAATTTGCACCGACGTATACCTGCCTGTGGGTGCGGGACCGAGCCCTGCCCTGTTATCATGGTCCGCATACGGAAAAGAAATGCAGAATATTAAAAGAGGTGCCATTCCTCCGGAGTCTCTGCTTTTCGACCACAGTCTTGAAGCCGGAGACATAAATTACTATGTATCCAGAGGATATGTATACATAATTCCGGACCCCAGAGGCATCGGCAAATCAGAAGGAACCTTTTATGGAGTATACAACCCTCAGGAGCAGGAGGATACCTATGATGTAATTGAATGGGCAGCTCAGCAGGAGTGGTGCAACGGAAATATAGGCATGATAGGCTATTCCTATTTCGGAATTATACAGATTCTCACAGCGGCCAAGCAGCCGCCTCATTTAAAATGTATAATGCCATGCTCCTACGTAGATGATTACTATCAGCACGGATATTATGGAGGGGTTGGAACAACTTATATGAGCATTTATTGGGAGCTTTGTCCTGCAAATAAATCCATGCCCTGGTCGGTTAAAATGTACGGTGAGGAAAGGGTAAAGGAAATGATGAAAGAAAGGCTTCAGGATTCCGACATAGGTGTAAATTCATATTTTTCCAAGATTTTGACAACATGGCCTCCCACATACCACACTTTCTTTCTGGACTTCCTGCTCCATCCGTTGGACGGAGAATATTGGAAGCAGCGGTCAGCAAACCAGTTTTATGATAATGTTAAGATTCCTGTTTATTTACATTGCGCGTGGTCTCCCAACGGAAGGTGGAGTGCGCCAATATTTGCTGCAATGAACGATGAAAGGCTCAAGGCTCCCAAGCGTCTGGGAGTATTGGAAGGTTATGACGGACTGGAGCTCCCGTACAGAGCATTGAACGAGGAAATGCTAAGATGGTACGATCACTGGCTTAAAAATATAGATACTGGTATAATGGATGAGCCTCCGTACAAAATGAATATATTGAATTCCGGATGCCGGTATGAGCATGAATGGCCTCTTGCAAGAACCAGGTGGAGAAAGCTGTATCTCAGGTCCTTCGGAAGACTTCGCTGGGACAGCGAGCCTGACTCCAATCTTCCTCCGGACGGCTTTACGCATTTGCCTCCTTCAATTTCAACCGAGGTAAACAAACTGAAATACAGGACGTCAAGGTTCAATGCTCCTAAGGAATTCAGCGGTCCCATAGAAATGCACCTGTTTGCCTCCATAGACACTGAAGACGCAAATTTCGTCGTAAATATATATGATATACTGCCGGACGGCAGCAGAATGCCATTATCAAGATACGGAGCACTGAGAGCCTCTCATCCTCTTAACAAGGAAAAATCCAAAATAGGCAGCCCTGTGCACGACCATACGGTTTCAATACCCGTAACACCCGGAGAAATAATGGAGTATGTGATAGAGATAAACCCAACCGCCATGGTTATACCTGCAGGTCATATGCTTGAGCTTGAAATCACCAGTCAAAATCCAAATGAATGCCATAAGCAGAGCTGGACAGGCAAGGTTGGTAACATGGGCGTTATACCTTCAAACACAACGACCGGTTATAAAATATACAGAGATAAAGACCATCCCTCATATATCCTGATGCCGGAAATACCGTATACTCCTACTGAACTGTGGGTACAGCCTGTTGGGGATATTTCAGGTGATTACTGATATGTAAACATAATGCAGGATAATATATTGCATGATGTGAAACGGCGGCTGATATTTTACAGAATATTAGCCGCTCATATATTTTCTTGTTCAAGCTTGGATTAAAGCTATAATTTCGTCAACAGATATGACCTGTGCATATCTTTTATTCCATATTTTTTCTTTATAGTATTCTAATAAATCTTCTGCTTTAGCAAAATCATTGTCATATGTTGTCCAGTTTTCTTGGAATCGTAACATTATAGTCCATTTCAAACGCTGCTTTGCATGTGGCATCAATACAATATTCTGTTTGCATACCGCACAATATGATATTGCTTGCATCTATCGCTTGTAAATATTGATGCAATTCTGTTTTTCCAAACACACTATTATATTTTTTATCAATAATCTTATCTGTATTTTGAGGTGCCATTTCACTATAAATCTGCCACCCTCCGCTATTCAAAACATCAAGTCGTTAACGGTGATAAGCCGTACAGCGTAATTTTTAATTGTAATATGAAAAAACCGCATTATCATTGATTGATTACCAATAAAAATACAGCTATAACTAATATTCTGCCTATTATGAATAAACTTCTGCCATAAAAAAATCGGATTCAAAATGATGTATTGCCAAGTAACTTGTCAAATGCTAAACTCTACCTGTTCAAGACATTTAACACATTTTTTTAACGACAGCTTGGAGGGAAAATTTAAATATACAAATAAAATTATGCTCCATACGCCTTCTTGAAATGCAGGCAACAAGAAGGGTATGATACTGCAGTCTGCATTTTGGAAATTAAAATGACAAGGAGGCTCATTATGAAAGAAGCAACTCAAGTTAATACTTATAAAAAAAGAGGAAAGCTATCGGCCTTTTTTACAGCCATCAGCGTTATTACAGGTATTCTGTCGATTTTTGCCGTCGTATATATGATAAGCCTGTTGTGGGATGGAACCTCACTTAAAAACGTAATCCTGCTTGGGACCGCCGTATGCCTTTGCCAGATCATCAAGGCTGTTTTTTATGCGCTGGCCCTATGGAAAGCACATGATTCCGCCTATTCATCACTGCTCGAAATCAGGCTCGTTATGATCGAGCATCTGAAAAAGTTGCCCTTTTCCTTTTTTCAAAAAAGAAAGGTCGGGGATTTGGCGAATATTATTGACCGGGATGTGGAACGGATTGAACTTTATCTGGCTCATACTCTGCCCGATGTGGTCATCACAAATATCATTTGTCTGGCGGTTTTTATAATTGTGACATCTTTAGACTGGCGTTTGGGAATTTCGGTCATATCTACCGCTCCATTTGTCTTTATTTTGATGCCCATCTTCAACAGGCTATGGACGAAATCCGTGGAAAATTACCAGAAAGGCATCCAAACAGTTTCCAAAAATGTGATAGAATACATTGGGTCAATTTCTGCAATCAAAGCTTTCAGCCGTGAGGAAAAGAAAACAGAAAAAGTCTTGCAAAGCATGTACGATTATATTGCCAGTGCCAGGAAAGCCATTTATGTGCAGTCTGTTCCAATGAGTTTTATTACCCTGTTAATGGAGAGCGGTATCGTGATAGTAGCCATTGTCGGTTCCACCATTTTAAGCAGTCAGCCCATTACCGCTTGGGGAATCACCGTATATATTCTGTCGATTATCCTTGCAGGACAGTTTTCCAAAAATTTCTCGAAGTCCATGTCCTTGCAATACAATAAAATTGTCTTTCATAATACGATGAAAGCGGTAGACTCCGTCATGAGCGTCCCGGCAGAACCAGAAAAAGAAAAGCAAGGAAGCCCGATGGCAGGAGACATCGAATTCAAAGATGTTACATTCAGCTATGATGAAAAGGAAAGCGCCTTAAAAAGCATCAATGTAATTTTCAAAAAGAACTCAGTCAATGCTATTATTGGCCCTTCTGGAGCCGGAAAGAGCACTATGGCCAATCTGATGATGAATTTCTGGCAGCCTGACAACGGTACAATCACCATCGGCGGACTAAATATAAAGGATTTTCACGAACAAGACCTCTCGGCTTTGATTTCCATTGTCCAGCAGGACACCTTTTTATTTAACAGTTCCATCGAAGAAAATATTCGTATCGGCAAAAATGATGCCAGCCTTGAGGAAATTGTAGGTGCTGCCCGGAAAGCGCGCATACACGACATCATCGTGAGTTTCCCAGATGGATATCAAACAATGGTCGGAGAAGCCGGAGCTAAATTGTCCGGCGGCGAAAAACAAAGGATTTCTTTAGCTCGCATGATATTAAAGGATGCACCCATCATAATACTGGATGAAGCAACCGCGGCGCTTGATCCCTATAACGAAGCGCTGATACAGCAGGCAATCAGTAATCTGTGTGAGAATAAGACATTAATTATCATCGCTCATCATCTGAACACCATCCGGTCAGCCGATCAAATCCTTGTGATGAAGGACGGTAAAATTGCAGCAAAAGGAAATCACAACGAGCTGATTGAAACAAACGAGTTGTATAAGTCAATGGTGGAGGCCGATAAGCAAGCGGAGCATTGGAATATCAAGGAGGTATCAAGTCTATGATTAGAGAATTGTTTTCACATGTCAGCAAAAAAGGTAAGTGCATGCTAATATTAGCTACCATTGCCAACACTATAAGCTCGCTCCTGTTCGCGGGTATTCTTCTGACAATCTTCCGGATGTTGACAGCAATTACAGGAGAAAAGAAAGACCTTACAGGATATTGGCGGGTCATAATCGGTATGCTGATTGTAAAATTTATTGCCAACATTATTTCCAACGGCACCACCCATTTTGCCGGATTTGAAATTGAAGTCAATCTAAAGGAAAAAATCATTCGAAGGCTGAAACAGTTCTCTTTGGGATTTTACACAAAAGAACGCCTCGGTGAAATTAGTACAATTGTCCAGAATGATGTAGACACTCTGGAGGGTGCAGTGTCACATATAGGCTCAAGAAGCGTGAGCGATATCATCACGGCGCTTGTAATCGGCATTGCCCTTTTTATACTCAACTGGAAGATGGGGCTGGTGATGGTTTCTTTGTTGCCTTTGGCACTGTGGATTCAAACATCAAGTATTAGAAAATCTCTGATATTAAAGGAAAAGAATAAGCTGAACCTGGCAGATATGGTCAGCCGGTTTGTCGAGTATACCAAAGGTATCCCTCTTCTGAAGGCCTTTCCGGAGAACAAATTCTTTCAGAACCGCTTAAAAGAAAGTGCGCAGAGTTTTGAGGAAAGCAGCATTTCGGAAGCCAAAGCCGGGGCGGGCGATTCCGCTAAATATTTTATTCCGTTTGAGCTTTGCTTCGGGTTACTTGCCCTGATTGGAGGAATTCTCACCCTAAAAAAATTTCTCGACATGGACATTTTTGTCTACTTTATTGTTTTCAGCCAGGAGTTTTACAGACCATTCGCCAGCCTGGAGAGCTACAGGATGAGTTATACAAACATTAAAGACAGTTATGGAAGAATCGCCAAGCTGCTGAACACCCCCGTCATGGAAAATCCGGCGGCTCCCAAGTCTGCCAACAAGTTTGATATTCATTTCGATCATGTGGGATTCCGTTATGAGGAAAACAGCTTTGAATTGAAAGATGCTGATTTTGTTCTTAAGCAAGGGAGCATCACGGCTTTGGTGGGACCGTCAGGTTCGGGAAAAACAACCATCTCGAATTTGCTCCTGCGGTTTTGGGATTGCAAATCAGGCAAAATTGAAATCGGCGGTGTGAACATCCGGGAAATGGATTATGATGAATTGCTGTCAAAAATCAGTATTGTCATGCAAAACGTAATTTTATTTGCCGACACAATTTATGAAAATATCAAAATGGGAAACAGCAACGCAACAAGGGAACAAGTCATTGAAGCAGCAAGAAAAGCCATGATACACGATTTTATCATGACCCTGCCTGACGGGTATGATACCATGCTGGGAGAAAATGGTGTGGGGCTTTCAGGGGGACAGCGCCAGCGGATTTCTATTGCACGCGCTTTTTTAAAAGACAGTCCTGTTGTACTGCTTGATGAAGCGACCAGTAATGTGGATTCTATGAATGAAGTATATATCCAAAAAGCCATCAGCAATTTATCCGCAGGCCGGACGGTTCTGGTCATTGCACACCATTTGCAGACTATACAGTCTGCAGACCGTATTCTGGTTTTTAAGGAAGGTCAAATTGTTGAGAAAGGAAGTCATTCGGAATTGATTGACAAAGGCGGTCTTTATTATGAGTTATGGACTGCACAGCAGCAGGCAAAAACATGGAGAATCAAGAGGCAGCCTGCATAGAGCATATCATTACAATTGCTAAAAAAACAAACGCCGGTACTGATAAGGTTTCCGGCGTTTACTTATATCCTGTCCTTCTTGGAAAACTCTCTGATAAAATCGCGCATGGAGAAAACGGATTTGTTGCTGATTACATGCTCGATGGCACAGGCATCTGTATTGGCCGTGTCATCGTCTATTTTCAAAATATCTGTTAAAAATTTTTGGATGATGTGATGTTTTTCTGAAATAATTCCTGCAATTTCTAAACCTCTATCTGTCAGATGAATTTGTTGATACCTCTCATTTGTAACCAAGCCTTTTTGTGCAAGAATAGACATGGCTGTATTTGCTGTTGATTTGGTGACATCCATCCATGCGGCAATATCGGTTAGACGGGCACTTTCAGCTTGTCTTGACAGCTCATATACAGCTTCAAGATAATTTTCCATTTTAAAGGTGAGCTTCTCCATAACCTTTATCTCCCATTAACGATTATTTTTCAGAGCGCGGTATTCTGTGGGTGTTACCCCATAAGTCTCTTTAAATATTTCTGAAAATCGACCAGGTTTTTTGCAACCAACACTTTTTGCGATGAAATGGATTGGATCACCGGTATTATCAAGCCTGCGTAATGCCTCTTCCATTCGTGCTTTTATTACATACCCGTGAATCGTACTTCCAAAAGCAAGTTGAAAATCATTTTGCAGCTTGGCGGCACTCGTATTTGTCAAAAGGGCCAATTCAGAAATCTTAGGTGAAGCTGAAAGATGTCCGTCAATAATTGCTTTCGCTTTGTAAACGGCTGTCAAGTCTTCTTCTGTCAAGCGGCGTTTTTCGGTATGCTTTTGAGAAGGATGAACTTCTGATGTAACCAGATAGAGGATTTCCATGATTTTACCTTCGTAATACAATTCTGAAGCAATCCCTGATTCCATACTATGTTTTATTTGTCGTAAAACAAGCTGCAATCCGGGATTGGAATAAGGAACATTATTTAACTTTCTAAGGCTATGGATATTCACAGGGCCTTCGGAAAGTTTGTCTTTTAAATTCAAATAAAATTCTTCAAAAACCATGACCTTAATTCCGCGAATCGGCACATCCGGAAAAAAAATAAGTTTCCCGGCATTTCCCCGGTTAAGACCAACATTAATGCCCGCCCCGAATGGAAATTTTCCTGCGTCATATTCCCAATTAATTCCTTTCACCGATTCAAAGAAAAGAATTTCCACAAACTTGTTTGATTCATGATAATGTTTGGATGTTAACTGGCTGTATTTATAATCCATATCAGCCAAAAAGAATTTCTTTTCAAACATAAGCTGTTTTATACAACCTGTAGCTAGTCCTTCCGTGGCTTCAAAAAAATCAAATCGGCCGCATTTTTTGGTCTGCCGGAAGCAAAGGGCTTCTGCTTGTTCGGTACGGCTCTCTGTTTCTGTTGCTGTGTTTATTTTCATTTGCTATCTCACCTGCCAATTCTAAAAAAGGTAATACCCTCAAAATAAGATGCTCATTATCATGAGGGCGGCTGCATGTCACCATAAGTTCGAGTTATCTAACTAATATTCTAACACAGTTAAATCAATAGTTCAAGCATTATGGCAATGCCGGGCATCGCTGTTTACTGAGCTTGCGGTAATTTATAGACTGCAAAGTGGTTTTGACCATAATGTTTCCCTGTCCGTCGTCATCCAGAAGATAATTTTCCTGGAGGCAGAAGGGATCATATTCACGGATGGTCCAATTACGATGAACAGAAAGGTTGCATCCATCGATGCGAGCTTCAGGCTTGGAAAAGCCTTAATTTTTTTGTAGACCCCCTCACGAAGCAGATAAGTAATGGGGCGATTTTATATTATTGACAGATCCTCTATTGTGTGTTACTATATAGCAGTAGTTAGTAATACACGATACCAGTCATACAAAATAGTGAAGGAGGGATTATACTGGAGAACTTAACAGAAATGCTCAAAGGCGTGCTTGAGGGCTGCGTCCTTGAAATTATAAGCCGCAAAGAAACCTACGGCTACGAAATTACACGGCTGCTGAATGCCCTCGGTTTCACAGATGTTGTGGATGGAACGGTGTATACCATCCTGCTTCGGCTTGAAAAAAACAAGCTGGTGGAGATAACCAGGAGGTCCTCTGATATGGGACCGCCCCGGAAGTTTTTCGTGCTCAATGACGCAGGACGCGGGGAGTTGCAGAAATTTTGGGAGAAATGGGAGTTTGTAGCGTCAAAAATCAACCAATTAAGGGAGGAACAATCAAATGTCTGAGTTTTTTGATAATTATTTCAATATAAAAAAAATGATTAAAAGCAAGCGCGAGTATAAACAACACATGGCAAGAGTAGAAGCCCTGCCTCAAGACTATCAATACGTATTTAAGAAAATTCAGAGCCACATGTGGATGTTTGCGGCAGGTTCAGGCTATGACATGATGAAAATCCATTATGACCTGATAGAGCTGTTTGAGTCTGGCGCAGCGGATGGAAAGCATGTTTTAGAGATTACCGGTGAGGATGTAGCCTCATTCTGCGATGAGCTTCTGCGAAACGCCAGAACATACACGGAAGATTGGCGTGAGGCGCTCAACCGCGATATACTGAAAAAACTAGGAAAGGATAAGGATTCTATATGAGAGACTTTGCAATTCAAGTAAAGGGTCTGCAAAAATCCTTTAAGGGACTTCATGTCCTGAAGGGTGTGGATTTCGAAGTTGAAAAAGGCAGTATTTTTGCCCTGCTAGGTTCAAACGGTGCGAGCAAGACTACGATTGTCAAAATCCTCTCTACCCTGCTCAAACCTGATGGGGGGACCGCTATCGTGGACAGTTTTGATGCAGCAAAGGAACCTGACAAGGTGCGGCAGTCAATCAGCCTGACCGGGCAATTCACCGCCGTGGACGAAATATTAACCGGAAGGGAAAATCTTATCATGATAGCTAAGCTGCGGCACCTTGTAAATCCTCACCATGCAGCTGATGATTTACTGAAACGCTTCGACCTGACCTACGCCTCCGACCGCAAGGTTTCCACATATTCAGGCGGTATGCGCCGCAGGCTCGATATTGCCATGAGCCTTGTGGGTACGCCATCTGTCATATTCCTCGATGAACCTACGACCGGGCTTGACCCTGAGGGACGGCTTGAGGTCTGGAAAACTATCAAGGAGCTTTCCGGAGGCGGTACAACCATCTTGCTTACCACGCAATATTTGGATGAAGCAGAACAGCTTGCAGATCAAATTGCCATTCTTCACGAAGGCAGGATTATTGCCAGCGGTACGCTCGCAGAATTGAAAAAGCTATTCCCGGCTGCAAAAGTGGAGTATGTGCAGAAACAGCCGACGCTGGAAGAAATTTTCCTCACAATTATCAGTAAGAAGGAGAAAAAATAAATGGAATC
>DAMBZP010000009.1:0-15067 GCA_032059885.1 Sedimentibacter sp. | reverse complement strand
CAATAAAGAGACACTTTTTCAGCGATATGGTTGTCATGCTTGGACGTTCTCTGCGCCATATCACCCGAAGCATGGACACCATTATCACAGTCACCATTATTCCTATTGCGATGATGCTGTTGTTTGTCTATGTGCTCGGAGGTGCCATTCAAACTGGTGCGGATAACTATGTAAACTACTTACTTCCTGGTATTCTGCTGATGGCTATTGCGAGTGGCATCTCCTATACGGCTTTCCGTTTGTTTATGGATATGCAGCGAGGCATCTTCGAAAGGTTCCACTCTATGCCGATTGCGCGTTCGGCAGTATTGTGGGGTCACGTGCTGACTTCACTTGTATCCAACACTATTTCGGTTATCGTCATCATTCTGGTGGCACTCATTATGGGCTTCCGTTCGTCAGCTGGAATACTTTCATGGCTTGCTGTATTTGGTATACTTGTGTTTTTTATATTGGCTTTAACTTGGATAGCGGTGATTCCTGGACTAACCGCAAAATCGGTAGATGGTGCGAGTGCCTTTTCATACCCGCTTATCTTCCTTCCGTTTATCAGCTCGGCCTTTGTTCCAACAGCATCAATGACGCCAGTTGTCCGCGCCTTTGCCGAAAACCAACCTGTGACCTCCATTGTCAACGCGATTCGCTCCCTGCTGTCGGAGCAGCCTGTAGGCAATGATATTTGGATTGCACTAGCATGGTGCTTGGGTATTCTGATTGTTGCATATATTTTCGCAATGCGGACTTATAAACGCAAAATGGCGTAAAAAGAAGATATAGATGTAATATGGATGGTAATTCAGTTCTGTTTGTCGGAAATTTCCGGACACCGCAAGAGCATCGGACATTCTTGTCAACAAGATGTACGCTGCTCTTTTTTATTGTTTAGTTTTTACATGCTGCCGTTTATATCCTCTCGCACTTTGAAGTTAAATATTATAATATCAATCTTAAATCTGATATCATTATTTACCCTTCATGATTGGAGCTGCATGTGTCTTGATCCGGATTTCCATTAAATAATAAACGTATCTCATAACGGTGAGCCGTGTCATTATTTCCAAAGATCCGTATAAAAATATCTGGCTTATTTGAAATCTTGTTATTTACCTATAAAGTGCCTACAATTCAATAGAATTATATACGGCAAAGATATGAAAAACAGCATTTGTATATTTAGAAATAATGGGATATAATAGATTCAAACATATATGGAGTGATTACATGGATTACTTGAAGAAAGAAGCCGGAGCCAAATGGGGTGTCGCGAACCGGATGGCAAATTATTATTGCACAGCAGGGATAATTAACGATAAAGTAAAAAAGAAAAACCCCTGGCTGATTCCAAATAATTTAGGAAAACCGATAAATGGACGTATACAGGGAGTAAGGAGCAATGACAATATTAAAAAGTAAAGAACACAAAAATGTTCTCCGCTATGTGCTGATAACAGCGGGGATGATTACTGCTGCAACCTTGGGCGGATGGACATTTCGCTTCATTGGCTTTCCTGAAACAAATATCGTTATTGTTTACATCCTCTCTATTCTTATGACTGCACGTCTGACACGCGGATACGGTTATGGAATTGCCGCATCAGTAATTGCAACCTGCGCGTTCAACTATTTCTTTACCCGACCATACTATACGCTTTCCGTTAACGAGCCGTCGTATCTGATTACTTTTGCAATTATGACTGTTACCGCTTTTATCACAAGTGCCCTGACCTCAAAGGTAAAGCAAAACGCTTTGGAAGCCCAGGAAAAAGAATTGGAGACAAGCGCACTGTTTAAACTTACAAACCGTTTGACGGACGCCATCGACATATCCGATATTGCCAGCATTACGACGAATACCATCAGCAGCATCATGAATTGCCGAGCTGCATGTCTGTGCTTTGACGAAAGCGGACAACCCGAACAAAGCTTTATTCAGCAGCAAAGCGAAGGGAAGCAGGTCCGGCGTAAGATAGACGATACTTCTGAAATAAGATATCGTATAGAAGGATTGCGGACTGCTTATGATGTGGGTGAAGAATTTTACGATTGGCCGATTTATGGAAGAGAGTCCATTCTTGGCATTTTGAGAATACCGAAGGAAAACGCTGTTTCCATGAGTGAAGCGCAGAAGCGCCTCTTACGGTCCATGATTGAAAGCACGGCGCTTGCCATGGACCGTTTTCACAGCGCGCAGGAGCAGCAAAAATCCAGGGAGGAAACAGAGCAGGAACGATACCGCAGCAATCTTTTGCGTGCAATTTCCCATGATATTCGCACACCACTCTCCGGCATCATGGGCACGGCCGAAATACTCATGGATATGACCGATCATACTGATCCAAGGTTTTCATTGGCACAGGGTATCCATAAAGATGCGGACTGGCTTCATTCACTGGTCGAAAACATTTTAAGCCTTACCCGCTTGCAGGACGGCAGGCTGACCATTACCAAGCAGCCCGAAGCTGCTGAGGAGGTCATAGGTGGTGCGGTCAGCCACATTATGAAACGTTATCCGGAATACGAAATCATGGTCCGTGTCCCCGAGGAAGTACTGATCGTGCCCATGGATGCAAAGCTCATTGAACAGGTCCTTATCAATTTGCTGGACAATGCAGTCAAGCATACATCACCTGATTGTGAAATCAGTATCTTTGCAAGCGAAGAAAAAAACATCGCCACGTTCTCCGTTGCCAACCGTGGCCGCAGAATTGCCGTATCGGATTTGCCGAATATCTTTCAGATGTTTTACACAACCCGCTCGGGGGAAGCCGATGCACAGCGAGGCGTGGGGTTGGGGCTGACGATTTGTGAGACGATTATTAAAGCACATGGCGGCACAATCGAGGGTCATAACCGTACTGACGGTCAAGGTACCGAATTTGTCTTTACACTGCCAATGGAGGTTTCAAATAATGGAGAACAGAAATGAAAAAATTCTGATTGTCGAGGATGATCCTCAAATCAGAAATTTTATCAGCTATTCACTGAAACAAGAAGGCTTTCCCTACATGACCATTGGGACAGCTCAAGGGGCACTATCCACACTCGTCTCAGGGCAGATCGACCTGATGTTGCTTGACCTTGGTCTGCCGGATTTTGACGGGATGGAGGTCATCAAAAAGGTCCGTGAGTGGTCGGAAATGCCGATCATTGTCGTTTCTGCCCGTGATCAGGACAAGGAGAAGGCGGCAGCGCTGGACAGCGGAGCCGACGATTATCTGACAAAACCCTTTTCAGCCACTGAGCTCATGGCACGTATCCGAGTCGCCCTCCGTCACATGCATAAAGAAAGTGGAATCAGACAACAGGCAAGCTTTTCAGTGGGTGGGCTCAGGATCGATTTTGATAAGCATTTGGTTTATCTTGACGATAACGAACTGCACACAACGCCAATGGAATATACCCTGCTTGCATTGTTTTTTCGTAATATTGGTAAAGTGTTAACAACAAAATATATTATTAAAGAGATTTACGGTGTCGGATATGGTACGGACACACAGGCACTTCGAACACTGATGGCCTCCCTTCGGCGCAAAATCGAAAAAAATCCCGCAAAGCCGCGATATATTTTAACAGAAATTGGTGTCGGCTACCGTCTCTCAGGAGAATAGAAAATAAACTGAAATATTTTATAAAAATCGCTTCTGTATCCTCGAAGCGATCTTTTTGCGTCCTCACAGCTTTCTCACAGATATTTGCAGCTTCTCACACCATTCTCACAGTGTTCTTGCTAAGATAATCATGTAAATAAATCCATCTGCTTCAAAGGAGGCGTAAAGCAATGGAACAAAAAGAAATATCTGAAAAAGCTGAGGAACTGAACAGACTTTGTATGACAGTACGAAAATTCATCAGTTTAAAGGAATATGAGAAATGCGAAAGCTTGATCCGCAGCGCTATGGGAAAACACCCCCATGCGCCCCAGCCGCATAACCTTATTGGCATACTGTTTGAAAAAAGGGGGGATCACCTGACGGCCATGAAGCATTTCCGCGCTGCCTGGGCTCTTGATCCCACTTATATGCCAGCACAGCAAAATCTTGATTGTTATGGAACATTTTTCTCCAGCGGCAAGTGCGCATACGATGAGAGCGATTGTGAAGATGAAGAAAACTCTGGAAAACAAAGCAACTATAAGGTTGAATACGACGTACACGGAGTAGGTCGTTTCGTCAGGAGGGATTAAATATGGAATTGCTCATGGATAAAAAAGCAGACGAAAATTATACAATCGTGATTGGCTGCGGCAGATTGGGAGCCAATCTCGCAAATACGCTTTCAGATGAGGGCGGGAATGTTTTGATTATCGATAAAAGCAAAGATGCGTTCCGCAAGCTTTCGCCCTCATTCGGAGGACTTTCCATAACAGGCGATGCCCTGGATTTTGACGTTCTGCATGAAGCGCAGATTAATAAAGCGAGCGTCGTTGTCGCTGTCACAAACAACGATAATGCAAACATCATGGCGGCACAGATTGCCCGCGAATTGTTTCAGATAAAGCGTGTAATTGCAAGACTTTATGATCCCGAAAGAGAGTGTGTTTACCGCGAATTTGGGATTGATACAATCTGTCCCGCTATATTATCTGCAAAGGAAATTGATAAAATTCTATCTAAAACAGGCTTGTCAGAGAATGGCTCTCAGGAGGAAAAGAAATGAAAACAAAGGTATTACTGGTTGGAGGAAGAAGCAAGGCCAAATCCCTTGCAACTTCACTTATTAAAAAAGGATATAAGGTAACAGTCATCAACGATACATATGAGGACTGCTTGAAGATGTCTGAGATTGACAAGCTTACCGTTATTAACGGAGATGGCACAAGACCGTTTGTCTTGGAAGACGCGGGTACGGATGACGCGGATATTGCAATTGCATTAACCTCCAAAGATGAGGACAATCTGGTCATCTGCGAGCTATGCAAAAAGAAGTTCCATGTAAAGAAGACTGTCGCTCTTTTGGCAGATCCGAAGAAGACAGATTTTTTTTACAGGATGGGAATAGACAGCGTTGTCTGCGCAATTACAGCTATCACCGGCATTATTGAGCAGCAGGCTTTCTTATATAAAATCGCCACTTTGGTTCCGATTGGGGAGGGACGTGCCAGCATCGTCAAAGTCCCCATTTCCGGCACCGCACCGGCTGTTGGGAAAAAGCTGTGGGAAATCAATCTTCCAAAACAAGTTATTATAGGCTGCATTCTCCGAGGCGATACGACTATGGTACCACGGGGCGATACACGTATTCTGGCCGGAGATATGCTTGTTCTGATCTCTTCCGACAAGCACGAAATAGCGGCAATTAAAGAATTGACAGGGCGGTGAGTAACTTGCTCCGCAATTTTTCAAATCGCAGTAATATCGGAAAACTCATGCTGCTGATCGGTCTTCTTGTCGCTGTGCCGCTAATAATCCTTCCGTTTTTCCCCCAGGATAAATCTTACGCGCTTTCATTTATAATTCCTTCCCTCAGTTCCGCTGCAATAGGTACTATTGACTGTTGGGTCGGGAGAAAGGATGACTCAGAATTTGAATGGCGCTCTTCCATGCAGCGCGGCAGCTTGACCGTCCTTTTTGCATGGGGCTGGGGTGTCCTAATTGGGGCCCTCCCCTTTGTCATTAGTGGCCAGCTCACATTCGTACAGGCGCTATTTGAAGCTGTCAGCGGATGGACAACCACCGGTCTTTCCGTAATGGACGTGTCAGTAACCCCTCATATCTTCCTGTTCCACCGGAGCTTTATGCAATTCTGCGGCGGCCTGGGTTTTGTAATGATGATGGTTATGCTGGTGCAGGATAAACAGTCCATGAATCTGTACAACGCTGAAGGCCATCCTGATAAGCTTATGCCTAACCTGAAAAAAACTGCACAGACTATTTGCCTGATGTATAACGGCTTCCTGATTATAGGCACGGTGACTTATGTAATAGCCGGGATGGGCTTGTTTGATGCGATAAACCATACAATGTGCGCACTGTCAACTGGCGGTTTTTCAACAAAACTGAACAGTATGGGAGAATACGACAGCTTTCTGATTGAAATCATAACAATCATTTTAATGCTGATCGGAACAACAAACTTTGCCATTCTGCTTCTTCTGGTAAGGAGGAAATGGAGGCAGGTCCTCCATGTAAGTGAAGTAAAATTTATGTTTTTTCTTCTTCTAATCTTTGTCCCCGTTACCGCACTTTCGCTGACCGACGGGCTTGGTATGGGGCTTGGAGAAGGATTCCGCCGGGCCTTGTTTGATGTTTCATCGGCACTTTCCACAACAGGTTATTCTAGTATGAGCTACACTTCCTGGCCTCCGCTTGCAACCAGCATTCTGATTTTGATGATGCTTGTCGGCGGTGGAATCGGATCGACAGCCGGCGGCATCAAGCTGTCCCGCGTTTATCTCATGCTACGTATCACCATGCAGAACATACGGAAACGGCTTTTGACACCAAGAAATGTTGAGACGCCCTATTACGTCAGAGCACAGGGCAAAACTACTATCGACGTAACACTGGCTATGGATACAATCGGCTTTGTGGCATGTTATCTTAGCCTTTTTATCCTTGGAACATTACTACTAACCGTAACTGCCGGTTGTTCTCTTACTGAAGCAATGTTTGAATTTGCGTCGGCACTGGGAACAGTGGGGTTATCCATCGGACTTACCACCTCAACAACCGTTGCATCGACGCTGATTGTAGAAATGTTCGGAATGATAATTGGACGTCTGGAAATTTTCATTGTGCTGATAGGAGCTTATTCTGGAATAACAGTACTAAAACAAAAAATCAGAAAGAAATAATATTTATCAAAACATATGAATCTATTTATAATGTCAGACTATAGACAGGAATATGTCATTCAATTACGGAAACATGCTTATAACAAATTTCTCGTTAAATTCGCAGAACGGGCGGCGACACGGCAAAAGCAAACCTGCGTAAATTCTTGATTTACGCAGGTTTGCTTTTAACGGAAGCGGTGGGATTCGAACCCACGTGCCCTTGCGGACAACCGCATTTCGAGTTATTTGAGGGCAAGTTTCGATGAGATTATTAAGGTAACTTTGAGTCACCATAGTATTGAGCAAACCCGCATAAATCAAGGGTTTTCGGGCATAAACCATGAATTTACCACGCCTCGGTCCAAATCCCGAATTTAACGGTTTTCAGAGCAAAGTGTAGAAAAAACGTAGAAAAACGACCAGCGAAATAACCTTAAGATACTTTAGTTCCCTGGCATTTTCAAGAACATAAACCACAGCGTACCCTACCATTGACATTGATTAAAAGTGAATAACGCAAAACAGACAGAGCTGATATCTGTCTGCACCATCAATGCATTGGAGGGATGGATATGGCAACTGATTACTCTCATCTTCTGGATGAATACCCGGAAAAGATATGCCAAGACCAGTTTTACAGAATTTGCCACATAAGCAAACGAAAAGCCACATGGCTTTTAGAGAATGGGTATATCCCCTGCGAGGATACAGGAAAAAAGACCCGTAGGTTCAAAATCCGAATAACGGATGTGATAGAATACCTTACCCGCTTAGAAGATTCTCCGGAGTCCCTGCTGACACCTCCCGGAATTTTTTCAAGCGGAATAAAATATAGACCAAAGAACAAAGTTGTGGAGCCAATAGATTCAGATAAATTTATGAAGATGTTGAAGAAAAGGTGGAGCAGCTTTCCGGATGCCCTTACCGTGAGCGATGTTATAAAAATGACGGGCTACTGCCAAACCACAATATCAGAATGGATATCGAAAGAGAAATTATTCGGAGTGTGGTACCGCAACAAATACTTGATACCAAAGGACTGCCTGATAGAATACATGGCAACCAAAGCTCACCGCATCACTCAGAAATCAAAGAAACATATGAGTCTGATACGAAAATTTCAAGAGCAACAGCTACAGGCTTGAAAGTAGAAAAACAAATACCCGTCTTGGCAGTGAACCATGACGGGCATTTGCTTATTGGCAGTTCTTTTTAAAAGGAAATAGCCGAAAGCTCAGTCCCATTGCTTAGATAACAGGAAATCACGGATATTCATATGCTTTAATCCGTCCCTGCTCATATCGAATTCATCATAGGATACAACATACTTTGGGAAGTTGTCCCGGATCGTATCATATGCTCCGAATTCACGCTGGATCGTTTCCTCGGATGCCAGCAGATAAGCTACCTGAACGTAGAGCTTTTGTGTTTGCTTTTCAGCAATAAAATCAATCTCTTTTTCTCCTGCTTTTCCAACGGTGACCTTGTACCCCCGCCGCAGGAGTTCCATATACACGATGTTCTCGAAAATGAGGTTAATATCCTTCATATTCCCGCCGAAAACAGCCTCTCTGATTCCGTGGTCGGCAATGTAGTATTTTTCGTTGACGGTGAGAATCTTCTTCCCCTGCAAATCCTGCCTGCGGACACGGTAAAACAGAAAGGCATCTTCGCAAGCCTTAATGTAGTTTAAGATGGTTTCCGGCGCAACCGTGCGACCCTCGCTTTTAAGATATTTTGAAATCGCCGTAGCGGAGAAAGTCGTCCCGACGTTTGCCGTAATGTATGCGATGATACGCTCCAGCAGGTCCACATCACGAATGCTGTTGCGCTTGACGATGTCTTTCAGGACAACGGAGTTATAGAGGTCTTGCAGATACTGACGGCTCGGCTGTTCAGCATAGCGGAGGTTGCTCAAGTACGGCATCCCGCCGTCGGTAAGGTATCGGGTAAACATCGTTCTCGAATCGGCATCAGGGAAAATGGTATGATACAGCTCCGAGAACTCTCCAAAGGAAAAGGGATAAATCACAAATTCCACATATCTACCGGCAAGGTATGTGGCCAGCTCCCCCGAAAGCAGCTTGGCGTTTGAGCCGGTGATATAGATATCACAGTCAAATTCAACCCGAAAGGAATTGATGCACTTTTCCCAGCCTACGACTTCCTGAATCTCATCAAAAAAAAGATATGCCTTCTCAGAGATACCGCTTACCCTCTGAGTGACCTCCTCATGCAGTGCCTCGGCAAAACAAAGGTGTGCGTTGCTCATATTTTCAAAGTTGATAGAAATAAACTGATCCTCATTCACGCCGGAGGCGACCAGCTCTCGCTGGATCAAATCCAACATGACGGACTTTCCGCTTCGGCGGATGCCGGTTAAAACTTTAATAAGCTCATTTCCGATAAAGGGACGGATGCGGCTCATATATAACTCGCGACTAATCATGGACGAAAGACCTCCTTTGCCATATTTGATATATATTATCACAGACACATCTTAAAATCAAGTCTTTATTTTGATGTTTATAAGATATAACTTACAAAAATTATATTTCGACAAATTTTAACATCCTAAACCAAAATTCAGTTAACGAACCGGAGAACCGGAGCGCAGAGTGCGCTTCAATTCTCCGGTTTTTTTGTTTTTCAGAAGGGAGGAAATCATGTTAGTACACTACAAGAGAAATAAAAAACCAGCTTGTTATGATTCGGATGACCTCATAACATCAGGGATAATACCGCCAGACGAGCGGCCCCACGGTCCGTTCAAAAGCTGCGGCAACTGTCCATATCCCTCGCATGGATTTATCTGCTACAACTCCGAGGGTAACTGCCTAAGAACAGATATGCAGAGGATTCACAATAAAAATAAGCAAAAAAAGGAGGAACTCACATGAGATATCAGCAAGAATTGCTGAAATTTATAAAAGAACAGTATCCGCCCGGTACCCGCATTCGGTTGACAGAAATGCATGACCCCTATGCGCCTGTGCCGTCAGGCACGGAGGGAACAATTAACTTTATTGACGATGCAGGTCAGTTCCACATGAAATGGGACAATGGTCGGTCCCTCGCCCTCATTCCTGGTGTGGATAGGTTTTCGGTTATCCCGCAGCCCCTCCAAACGCTAAAGCTGTATATGCCTCTGGCTGTGATGCAGTATGAACGTGATGAGTGGGGCTCTTTAGAGGAATATCCCTCGGAACTTGATCAGGGCACGGTACTTTCCTATCACGATCAAATTCTTGTCGCCATCCTCAAGGAGCGGAGGCCGGAAGAAACGGAACGAGGACTCATGGAATATTATCACGGGGATGACAGCGTAAGTCAGAAGGTGAAGTCCCTCTTTTTCACAGTGGAACAGGTTGGGAACAAACTGATGGGTGTGGCTGAATGCCAAGTACAAGGGGATTTTAGTGAGGCGGAGCTGGCGCAACTCAAGGATTATGTTTCTGGTCAGGCATCAGACGGTTTCGGTGAGGGCTTCGAGCAGCATCCAATTAAGATTGGCAGCGATGAACTATATGTCAGTCTTTGGACGGCCTCAAGGGACTGGAGTATAACGACAAAGGATGAATTAGAGGCTATAAGCCAGCAAATGGGAAGAATGCAGCTTGGATAAGCAATGAAAGAATAAGCTTCTCAAACAGAGGAACGACCGGACGGTAGTACAATGCCTGAACCGTCCCGTTCAGAGCCTCGGCATGGAAATGAAATAGCAAATCTTTGTTGGCATTTGGTATAGCTATTCCAATGAAGCTGTGGCATTGTGTTGTGCTGAAGGGAGGCGAAGAAGATGGACGAGAAGCTCATGGACTTGCTGGATATGGCTCTGGCGGAGCGCTTTCAGCTTGCGTATTCCGCCATGAGGGAATCAGACCCCCGGTCGGAAGAACTGGCACGGGAACTGCTTGAACTCAGCGCGAGCATTCAGAACAGCACTGAGATTACTCAGCACACAAAGGACAGGATCGATGATTACCTGACCGAAAATTCAGATATGGAGGTGAAATTTCAAAAGCACCTGTACATCCAAGGCGCCAAGGACTGCGTAGCAGTGTTAAGAGAGCTTGGCGTAATCCAGTAGCGCAGGCAGAAAAGCCTGTGCTTTTTTAGACCCCAAAACCAAAACAGGGCCGTTTCCCCAAACAGGAGGCGGCCCTGTTTTTTTGCGCTCTTTTTGCCTTTCTTTCCGGGGGAACGGTCGGAAAGGAGAACCCATGCAGAAAGAACAGCTTGCAGAGCATCTGCGCCGGTATCACCACGGAGCGGAACACGCCGTCACCAGCCAGGAGCTGGAACACACCTTCCGCGTTTCGGGCAAGGAGCTGCGGGATCAGGTCAACGCCCTGCGCCGAGAGGGTGTTCCCATTGCCAGTGATCAGAACGGGTATTTTTATGCGAAAACCGAAGCCGAGGTGCGCATGACCATCCGGCACATGAGAAACCGCATCAGCGGAATCAGCGCCGCCATTACCGGTCTCCGGCACTCCCTTGCGGCCTTTGACGATACGCAGCTGCGCCTGCCGCTGGAGAAAGGCGGTGATGACTCCTGAACAGCTTCATGTCCTGGATCGGAGGCAAGAAATCCCTGCGGGAGCTGATCGTCACCCTGTTTCCTCTCTATTATGAGCGGTACATTGAAGTGTTCGGCGGGGGCGGATGGGTGCTGTTCCATAAGCAGCCCGGCAACGATTTTGAGGTCTATAACGACTTCAACGGCCTGCTGGTGAACCTCTACCGCTGTGTGCGAGATAAACCGCAGGAGCTGATGGCGGTGCTTGCCTATTGTCTCAACTCCCGCGCAGATTTTGAACTTGTGAAAAATACCCTTGCCCGTGACAGTCCCGCATCGGATGTGCAAAGGGCGGCATGGTTTTACCAGCTCATCCGCTACAGCTACGCATCGGGGCTTACCAGCTACGGCAGCCAGCCCCACGACATCCGCAGCAACTTTCCCCTCATAGAGCAGGCACACCGGCGGCTTGCCAAGGTGGTTATCGAAAACAAGGATTTCGAGAAGCTCATCGGGCAGTACGACCGCCCTGTGAGCTTCTTCTACTGCGATCCACCATATTTTGAAACCGAAAGCTATTACAAAAATGTGGGCGAGGACGGCTTTACAGAAAAAGACCACATCCGTCTGCGGGATGCGCTGCTTCGGATCGACGGCAAATTCCTGCTGTCCTACAACGACTGTGAATTTATCCGCAGTCTCTATGAAGCACCGGGCATTCAAACGGAAGCCTTTACCCGTATCAACAACATCAAGCAGCGGTACGACAACGGAGCGCAGTTCCCCGAAATCCTCATTGCCAACTATGATCTGCATGAGCGTGATAAAAATGCTCCGGCACAACTGAACCTGTTTGGGGAAGGAGGCTTCATGGAGTAGCAAAAACGCCCTTGGCACAGCATTGCGTAAATCGCAAAATCAATATTTGTTAGGAGGAAACCATTCATGAAAAAGAATCAACTGCCCCAAATCGGTCTCCCTGCCGACGCCTGCGAGCAATCCGGCTTCACCGACAAGGATACGCTGGAGCTTCACGCCGGACAGAACGCCCTCGTATTTCTGAAGGATAAAATGACGGCCTTGGAGGTGGCGAACGCCATCCAAAGCCTTAGCACCCTTGCCGCAGATTTGACCGTCGTCCTCGCCTCGGCCTGCGGTCTTTGCAGCAACTGCGGCGACGAGTGCAGGGACGGCTGCCCTGCCGAATGGGTGGCCGGGTGCGCTCTCTGCCATGATCTGCTGGATGAAAGCCAGAGCATCCGCATCCCCGGCTATCTGCTGGAGGAATCGGGCATCCCCGCGGACGCCAAGCTGGAAGCCTATACGGATGAGGACAGCGGCGAAATTACGGTGGTGGAGGCGGATGTCCAGCAGGATATTTCCGATGTGCCGTCCGGTATCCTTATGGTGCTGGCCCAAAGCGGCGTGTGTCTTGCGGAGCTGGATGAGCTGATTATGCTGGACAGCATCGTCTACGGCAAATAACCCGTTTTGGATTCCCAACACACAATCCGGGAGGTGAGTATATGCCGGGAATCACCCTGAAAAACGGCCTCATTTCCTACTACGGAAACCCGGCCGGATATACAGAAAAAGAAAAAGCCGTGGTGGACAGCATCTTCCAAAATGACGAGCTGACTGCATGGATGAAAAGCCGAAGCCTGACCCCTCAGTGGACGGACGGCGTGATGGAGCGCCTTGCCGCAGGCGAACAGATGGGCGTCATGGCTGGAGCCGCCGCACCGCTCAAAAGTGTCCGCATCTGGCAGTTGAAGCCGGATACGGACGTGTATATGAAGTTTATCTCCTATGAGGACACAGTGCGGCAGTTCGGGGAGCCATCCCCGGAGCATTACCGCGTCGCCTATGACGGGCAGTTGGATACCAACGACCTCGAAGCCATCTACACAAGGTGCAATGTGAATCACCCGCCCGGTTATGACGGGCACTCCCTGTCCATGTCCGATGTGGTGGAGCTGTACGACGAGGGCGGCAGCGAGTTCCATTACTGTGACCGCTTTGGATTCCAAAAAATCAGCTTCGGGGACCCGGAGCAAACCCAAACCATGGGCATGAGTATGTAGGCAGCCGTCGGCTGTCTTTTCTCATGCCTTCACCAGTACAGGAGGTCAAAATGAAGAATTTATTTTGCAAGCTAAAGAACAAAACCGCAGAGGCGGCTGCCAAAAGCCGCTCCATCCTCACGCGGAATGCCGGGGAAGGCTACATTGACACCGCCATCAAAATCCTCATTGCCGTGGTGTTGGGAGCTCTGCTCCTTGCGGGGCTGTACACCCTGTTCGGGGAAACAGTACTGCCGACCCTGATCCAGCGTATTAAGGAAATGTTCAACTACGCCGGTTAATTTTGCCGGATATTTTGAGAAGGAGGAACAAACCATGCCTAAGAACACAGCACCGGCTGCCCCCAAATACGATGTGAAAATTCATTCCATTCGCCCGGAGGGCAGCTGCAAGGCCACCGCCTCGGTCAATGTCTACGGCGATTTCGCCGTGCGGGGCATCAAAATCATGGAGGGCTCCAAGGGGCTGTTTATCTCCATGCCCAGCTACAGGGCCGGAAACGGCGAATACAAGGATATCTGCTTTCCCTGCACCAAGGAGGCCAAGGCGGAGTTCGACAAGGCGGTCCTCGGCGCTTACCAGCAGGCACTGACCCAGGGACAGACCGCTGTACAGAAACAGGAATCCCCCGCCCAGCAGCAGGAGCAAGGCCAGCCTGTCATGGGTGGAATGTAGGAGGTAGCTCATGAACAAGAAAATGAAAAGACCGCTTGGTATCCTCCTTGTGGTTTGCATGGTTGTTGCCCTGCTGGCGGGCAGCGCCTACGCGGTAAACCGGTATTTTGAGGATGCCAAGGGCCATTGGGCGGAGGAAGCCATTCAGATCCTGACGGAAAAAGGCGTCATCAGCGGCTACCCCGACGGGCTGGCGCACCCGGATGAAATCATCACCAGAGGGGAATTCGCCGCCTTGGTTGCCAGAACCATGGAGCTGCCGGAGCCGGAGGAAAGCGAGGTCACCCTTCGCTTCACCGACATTGCCGGACACTGGTCGGAGCAGCACATTGAGGCGCTCATCATTGCAGGAATCATCCAGAAGGACGATTTCGGCACAGAATTTCAGCCGGACCAGCCCATCACCCGTATGGAAATGATCCGTATGCTGGTGCGGGCCATCGGCAAGGGGGACCATGATGCTTCCTGCCCCTGCATCACTGGTTTTTCCGATGACGGCACGCTTTCTGAAGCGGACAAATCCAGCATCTGCACCGGCAAGGAATATGGCATTGTGGACGGCTACCCGGACGGCACGGTCAAGCCGGACGGCGATGCCACCCGCGCCGAAGCCTTTGAAATGCTGGTGGATACGGAAAAGGCAAAGGAGCAGATTGAAAAGGAAGAACCGCCCAAGCCGACTGTTCCCGCCAAGCCCACGGATAAGCCCTCCGGCGGAAATTCTGGCGGGAGTAACTCCGACAGCGGTTCCAGTGGTGGCAGCTCTCATGTTCCCGCCCCGCAGTTCAGCTTCACCTTGCCCAAAATCTCCTACACCGCCGATGAAATTGAGATCAAACCGGAAAGCCGATATGTCAGCGATGTGACATGGTCCGCCCTGAAAAGCGGACTGCCCGCCGCGCTTTCCGAGCTGACAGACGGCACCCTCGACAAAACCGGCGGCAAGGTGAAATTTACACAGACCGGCAGCGTCACCCTGATTGCCACGGCAAAAAACAGCCGGGGCGTCACGGC
>DAMBZP010000008.1:149700-183172 GCA_032059885.1 Sedimentibacter sp. | reverse complement strand
AAAAACCGACCTCCCAAAAGTTAGATTCTTGGTCTAACTTTTGGGGGTCGGTTCATTAAAAGTGGATGTTTTTTTATTGAATAATCGCATAACTCAGGAAAATTATAATGAATTGACTGGAATGTTGAATGATGGACTGATGGACAATGAATAAATCAAAAGACAAATCTGAGGGAATTATTTAAGAGATAGATGCATTACAATAAAGGGTTTAAAGGGGCTTTAAACATTGTTTAATAGCTCTTTTTAAATACAAAAAAATAATAGGAGGTCATGCAATAGGAAGTGTCTTATTAGATTGTCTCAGCATATTAGATGTAAGGGATTTAACCGTAAATGGAGGTATAAAAAATAGAGCCTTAGAGGTCTGTTTTTCTTTATAAAGTCCAAAATATAGAAATCAATTAAAAAAATGCTTACTAATAACTAAAAATTAATTTATAAATTTACAGATACTCCTTTATTTGGAATAAATGTTTTTAAGTACATGAGTCATTTATTGCTTGATATTGATAAATATATAATAATAGTTGATAAATTTAATTCCTTAACTATATATATAATATCAAAAATCAAGTTTATATTTGACTTATAATAATTTAAAAGTTGTATTACTCAAGAATAATTGGAGAGCATAATAAAGACTACAATGAAGAAGCTTGAGGTAATTTATATGAAAAAAATGTTTGAGTATGTAATTTTGCTTATATATGGCGGGGTAATCTATTATTTTATAGAATTGGTGTACAGAGGATACAGCCATTATGCCATGATTTTGGTAGGAGGATTGTGTTTTATATGTATAGGTCTGCTGAATGAACTTTACACTTATAAAATGTCTCTTATAAAACAAATGATAATATCTTCTGTTATTGTTACAGCAATAGAGTTTGCTGCAGGAGTAATATTAAATATATGGCTTAAGCTGAACATTTGGGACTATGGTACTTTAAAGTATAATTTGATGGGGCAGATAAGTCTGAGAACAAGTATCGTATGGTTTTTCCTTTCTTTACCCGCTATATACCTGGATGATTATTTGAGATATTGGATGTTCAAGGAAGAAAAGCCGCAGTATAAATTTATTAAGGATCTCTTATGAGATCCTTTTTTAACGCAAAATAAATAAAAAATTATGCCTGAATTGTCAAAGGCAGGGCTGAAACGCAGTTAACTGCGGCACCTTTGAGACAGGCATAAACAAGCAGCATATAATAAAGCAGAGGGCATACAGGCTCTTGTGAGAGGTGAAATAATTTATGGAAAATTTGAATAGATATACAATGGAGATAATATCCGGATACAATATGTTGGTAGGCATGATAGTAGCAATAATGACTGCTGTATTTGGGGAGTTTTGGTATTTGTTTGCTGCCTTCCTGGTTTTTAATATAATAGACTGGATGAGCGGCTGGACCAAGGCAAGAAAATTAAAAATCGAAAACAGCGAAAAGGGCTTGAGTGGTATACTAAAAAAAATATGGTACTGGGTATTAATTCTGGTGGCATTTATGATATCAAATATATTTATAGTTTTAGGAAATGATCTTCTAAATATTAATCTTGATTTTTTAACATGGTTAGGATGGTTTACTTTAGCTAGCCTGACTGTAAATGAAATAAGAAGTATTTTAGAAAACCTGGTAGAAATAGGAATCAACGTTCCGGACTTTTTGATAAAAGGTCTGGCTGTTACAGAGAAGCTGATTAATAGTAAGGCAAATATATTAGATAGTGGTGATGATAATGATTAAGGTAATGATAGATCCCGGACATGCTCCGGGAAATGCCAATAAGGGTCAAAACGGTTATTACGAATATGAGGGAGTGTGGAAGATATCCACATACCTGAAAGAAATACTGCAGACTAAAGGTATTCAGGCAGATTTTACGCGGACCTGGGAACAGGATCCGGAACTATATACCAGAGGTCAGAAGGCAAAAGGTTATGACCTGTTTATTTCTGAGCATACCAATGCAAATGACGGTAAAACAAGAGGCGTGGAAGTGTATTATGATTACTCTAAACCGCAGGATAAGGTGTTTGCAGAAAGGCTGGCAGGCGTTGTTGCGGCCGCAATGGACAATCCGGACAGAGGAGCCAGGACAAGAGTATACACAGAAAACGGTAAGATATATAATTATTATGGTGTTATACGAGGAGCATCAGCTACTGACTGTAAGCATGTACTGTTAATTGAAAGCGGATTTCATGATAATGCTGTTGATGAGGCATTTTTGAATGTAGATGAAAATCTGAAGAAAATAGCTCAGGCACAGTCAGAGGTACTATTTGAAATATTGGGAGTGAAAGATATGACAGTTCAGGAAGCAGAAAAAACTGTTCAGGATAAAGCAGGATTGGACGATAATACAATGCAGTATCTGAGATTTTACAGGTATGGCGAGGCGTTGCTGCTAAAATTAGCCGAGGCTATGAAGAAATAGCATATTGATGCATTTAATTTATCCGGGCATTATTGAGTGCCCGGAGTTTTTTAATATAAAAAAGGCGGGGCCTGCGTTTATGCTCCGCCATTCAATAATTGTTACCTTCTGCAGCAACGGCAGCAACGGCAATTATTATTGTTATTGCCATTGTCATCTTCTAATGCATCTTCCAATAGATCTATCAAGCATTCATACACGAAGTTACAGTTTCTTCCTGTATCGGGAGATACACTGCCTCCAGTGCACCTTCTCCTGCAGAATTCCTCTGCTGTGATACAGTTACCTGTTCCAGCTACATTATTCCATCTACAACTCATAAATAACACCTCTTTTATTATTTCGAGACAAGCTCAATAGTAATATATTCTTCTATTGAAAAGGTGTGATAATCTACCGCACTTGCATTAAAGTACCCCCAAATAATATCAAAGTGATTTTGATGCATATTCAAGATTCACATAGAACGTTTGATTTAGATATAAAGATAAAATCTATTTTTTTCTGCTGTAGTAAAATTTTGCAGATATAACAGTACCAAAGATGGGCAGCACTATAGTGACGATTGAAGGGTCTAAAGGTAACCAGTTAAACAACCCTAATTTGTACATGTAATATGCTGTAATTGCAAAAAACATTCCCATGATTCCGCTGAAAATATCTTCTATTGCAAATTGTGCAAAAACCGCGCCGAATAGGGCAGGCAGCAAAAGTGTCAGCATATCTGTTATTTTAGCAGGCATGTGTGATAACAGGGAAGCACCAAAAATAACTCCCAAAGTAAGCAATATAATATTAACAAATACCGAACAGCATATACCTATTGTTGAAATTATTGAGCCTTCTTTTGTGCCGGGAAATACTCCGGCTGCTTTCTGGGCAGCAGCTGCGCAAGGTATTCTTAAGTTGCTTCCGTTACCAGATAAAAATGAAACGAAAGTACCTGGTATTCCTAATATGGGAAAATAAGAAACAGGCTCAACAAGCCACCATATAAAGTTAATAACAATTTGTGCTGTCACTGCGGCTGTAAAGGCTGTACTGTCAGGTCTGATTCCAAACACCACAGATACTACAAATAGTGGAGATAATATAATAATAATGCCTAAAATTCCTGTTATTCTTCCAAATTTAATTATTTGAGGAATATAGACATCGTCGTAATGGCTGTTCATACACTTCACTCCTTCCTCTGGTTCCTATCTAAAAAAGGAACCTATTATCATTCCTGAAAACATTGCAATACTCATGCCCCATTGAAGAAGCCAATTAATTTTTGTTTTTTTGTATATGATGGTAATTGCAGACATCAGGAAAAAACCGACTAACATTGAAATTGTGTTTCTGCTTGGTGCTACTACATATCCGGCATTGAAGTATGCAAATGCACCGAGCATTGCAGCACTTGAAACTACCGTTACCATCTGTGCATTTCCGCCGGCCAGTTTAAGACGTATCTTATCAAGCTGCTTTATGAAAATCACAGGTATCAGCACATATCCTATACAACCTAATGCCATACAATATAATGCCGTTGTAAATATCTCCGGAGTCATATTTGCAGGTAACAATTTTACCCCATATGCGTCTGCTGCAAAAGCAGCTGCCAGCAATTCATATCCCACATTTCCTACATAAGATAATCTCATAAGTGCCGTTGGTGCTCCAACAACAACCAATAAAGAAAGCATTCCGCTGACAATAACCAAAGAAGGACCAATTGCAGATATTGTACCTGTCTTTGCAGCTATTTTCAGCTGTTTGTCAGAAAGTCCCACTTCTTTTCCTGCCTTTAAGCTTTTCACCAGAAAAACATATGCCTGAAACAACACTATAACAATAGAAATTAACGTTACAATCCATAATAACGAACTGTTGGCAAGGGATGATAATTCTTGGCTCATATACATCTCCTCCATTCTGTGTAAGAAGAATTTTTATTAAATAAGTATATTAATTGAACATGTTTAAAATAATTATACTTTGTATTTTACTTTTGTCAAGAATTAATTTTATCCTTTATTTAAATGTATTTGAAGGCCGTACAATCGGTATTGCAATGTTTGAGAATCAAGTGTAAATATATTGACATACAGAGTAATTCATGGTATCATTTTATAAATAAACATATTACCTTAAACATGTTCAAAGGAAGTGTGAAATGAGATATAAAAAATTTTTGCCAAATGAAGACGAGATTAATAATAATTCAACTGCTGCAGCAATATTTGAAGCTGCTACAGAACTGTTTCTTGAAAAGGGCTATAAATCTGTGACTCTGAGAGATATAGCTTCGCATGCAGGCGTTACGTTAGGTCTTATTCCATATCATTTTTCTTCCAGAGAAAATCTTGCTATTTCCGTAAGCCAAAAGCTTATGGATAACATGTACAAAATGGTATATGACACTGAGCTGCCTGGGTACAGCACTGCTGAAAAATTATACATATACACTATTTTATCATGGCAGTACATGGATAACAGCGTGAAGCATTCGAGATTTTTCTATGAGCTTCTTCAGACAACCGGTGCACCAATGGCTCCAAGCAGTTTCTTTATAAAAATGACCTGGCGGGTTATACAAGAATACGGTTTGGATGTTACCCCTAAGCAAAATGATATTTATTTAATTGCAATGAAGGGAGCAGAAAGACTTTTGGTATTAAAACGCTATTATGGTGAAATTGATATAACGAGAGAAGAAATTATGAATATTTTATTATCAAATTATTTTTATAACATTGGACTAGGAGACGAAATAATAGCAAAAATAATATACAGGAGTCAGGAATTCATAAATAAGCAGAGTAATAAAAATATACAATAGAAATTTAGAAGATATCATTTAAGAATAAATGCTAAACATGTTCAAATACATGACGGGCATTTATTTTATTTTTTATATTATTTAAACTATAGAATACACAAAATATGTGCTTGACAAAGTAAATATTTATACTCTATACTAAACATGTACAAAATATATAATTGAACATGTTAAATTTAAAATAGGGAGTGTTATTAAATTATGAAATCGAAAGGACTAGGAAATAGAATCTGGCCGTTAATTTTTCTGTCTTGTGCGTTAAGTATCGGAAATATTCTATATATACCGGTAATTTTTTATACACCTTTTCAAACAGTATTTGGATTGACTAATGCACAAATAGGCAATCTTACTGCAGCTTATGCAAGCATAGCTGTTCCCGGCTATCTCGTAGGAGGCTGGATATCAGATAAATTCAATGCTAAAAATTTAATGTTAATTTCAGTGTTCAGCACAACATTATTGATTGTTTGGATGGCAACAATACCAAGCTACAATGTGCTGCTGTTTATATTTTTCTTAATGTCTATATCTTTGGGGCTGCTTATTTGGACATCTTCCGAGAAGTTAAAAAGACTTCTGGGTGATAATTCTGAACAAGGCAGAATAGCAGGAATTGCTGCAGCAATAGATGGTGTTATAACGTTTGTCATGATGGTTGGATTGTCTGCAATACTTGGTGACAGCCTGGCAACAGTAAGAGGTATGCGTATATTATTGCTGTCTTTGGCAGTTTTCTATTTTATATCAGGCGCAGGTCTTTTATTCGGATATGATTTTAAGAAATTTTCATCAATGTATGCAGTTAAGGATGATTCCAAGATTGAGCTTAAATTAATGCTTAAGGCTGCCAAACTTCCTGTTACCTGGATAATTGCAATAATGTGCTTTGGCGTCTATGTTACATCTACAGTATTAAATTATTTAAATCCTTACCTTACAAATGTATATGCTATGCCTGTAGCATTTGCTTCAGTGTACAGTGCTTTGCACAGATATGGATTTAAAATTATAGCAACGCCAATCGGCGGAGCTGTGCGTGATAAAATAGGAAATACTCAGAAAGTAATTATGTCTACAATGATTCCTGCAATGCTTCTTGTTGTAATAATGATGATGATACCTAAAACACCAAATTTATTATCATTGGTTGTTATTGTTTCATTATTGATTGTATTTGCTTACAGAGTGGGGAACGGTCTTACTATGGTTCCGCTGGCTGAGCTCGAGGTTCCGGGAAATATGCTTGGTACGGTAATAGGATTGTCTTTCTTTTTCGGTTATTGCTCAGACTGGTTCTTGCCGTCTATAATAGGGAGATTGATAGATACATTTGCTGCTGATGCTTATTATTTCATATTTGGCATAAGCATTGTTAGTATGTCTCTATATATTTTAGGAGCATTCTTGCTTAAAAAAGAAGTAAGTAAGCTGAATAAAACGAAAGTTGAATAATATTTGCAAAATAAAATAAAAGGGAGTGTGTTTTCATGTATGTAATTAAAAATTGTAAGTTTGTCAAGGCACTTACAGAAGGTGTAGAATTTGAATCAGGAGATGTTGTCATTAAGGATGGCTTAATTGACGCTATTGTTCCATGCGGTACACCTATAGCCGAAGAGCATGAATCTGTCGATATTGAGGGCGCAACCTTAATGCCCGGATTAATTGATATGCATGTTCACTTGTTTATGACGGGTTCCATGTATGAAATGCAAATGGCAAAACCATTGGACCGTGTATTTGAGTGCTACAGATATGCAAAAAATTTGCTGGACTGCGGCTATACGACTGTACGAGATGTAGGAGATGCTGTTGAAGCTCCTGCGGTATCGGTAAGTAAAGCAATTGATTCAGGACTTATAGACGGACCGAGAATTGTTCCTTCATGCGGCACAATATGCCCTCACGAGCCTGGAGTAGAAGTTCTGGACTATATTATTGAATATGTAAACGGCCCAATGGAAGTTCGGGATGTGGTACGTAAAAATTTCCAAAAAGGTGCACAATTCATTAAATTGTACGGGAGCGGTTCAATGATGGCTGTAGGGAGTGAGCCGGGTCTCAGGATAATGGAGCCTGACGAAATCAGTGAAGCAGTAAAAATGGCTAAGAATAAAGACACATATGTTGCTATTCACGCCCACGGTACAGATGCTATAGACGTAGCTGTCAGATGCGGAGTCCGCACAATAGAGCACGCAAGCTTTATATCGGACGAAACAGTACAATATATAAAATCATCCGGAGAAACAACCGGTATTGTACCTACATTGTCAGTATTTTTTGGAACTATGGAAAAATCATTAATAGATGACGCCAGTGGTGATTTCTTTGCGCAGAGAGCCAGACAATTGCTTGAAAAAGTTAAAGCTTCCTTGAAGAACGCTTACAACAATGGAATATTAATTGGCTGGGGAACAGATATATCTTTGCCGGAATTTTTGGAGCATCCTTATGGTGAATTTAAGTTAAGGAAAGAGCAGTTAGAGTACTCCAACGAAGATATTCTTAAGCAGGTTACAATTAACAGTGCTAAGCTAATGATGATGGATGAAAAAATAGGCTCTATAAAAAAGGGGAAATATGCAGATTTAATTGTTGTTAACGGTGATCCTACAGAAGATATTTCTGTTATGTACAATCGTCCTACCCATGTTATCAAGGGAGGAAAACTGATAAGATAAGCAGCTTTAAATAAAAGCAGTATTAAAAAAGGTGCCGAATCATTGTTGATTTGACACCTTTTATATGTTCTCAATTATTCAGCTATGTAGTCTTTTGTTGTGTCTATGCCTATTGTCATAGTCTCGTTGTCCCATGTTATACCGATGTTGAAAGCCTGAGCTATATCTCTTAATTTGAAGTAATTATTGTCATTTATATTGTAAGCTGTCAGTTCAACTTCTTCGCCATCTTTGTAAATTTTTGCAGTATTCAGATTTCCGGACTTTTCTTTTCCATCACCCTTGGACATTTCTCCGCCGGCAGTTGTATATGCCTTGTCTGATACTAAATTGATTGCGTTTTTTTCACTGTTCCATTCAACTTCGAATTGTTTTTCTGTTCCGCTTACTACTGTTGCCAGGTCTCTGAGTTTAAAATAATTGTTTCCGTTTATATTGTAAGCATCAAAGGAAACTTCTTCACCATTCACAAGAACCTTGGAATTAGTAGGTAATGCAGATACACTTACAGGTACTTCCGGTACTGAAGGCTCAGCAGGTACAGTAGGTTCTGCAGGTTTTTCAGGCTGTGAGGCAGCATCGCCTGTTACTTTTACGATAGCAGAAGCTTGTCCGGAAATAGCTTCTAATCTTAACACTACGTAATAATCTCCAGGTTCTGTCAATGCAACGCTGCATCCTTTGAGGTATTCAGGTGATTCATCATCATAATTTTTAAGTTCTGATGCATCAATAACCTTTTCTTTTAACAGAGGATCGCCATATTCATCCACAGCTCCTGTTTCGTCAACTACATAAATTTTTACCGGACCTGAAACAGGAAGCCTGTCCTCATCATTGAATTCGTATGTATTATCACCTATTGAAGTTAATTTGTATACATCAAACATAACTCCTTCATCATCAGCAAGCACTGTGATGGTTGAAGAAGGAGAGGTTATAAATCCTTCATCAATATAATCTTCAATTTGTTTCACATCAAATGTATCGATTACATTTGATACTGAGAAATGAGGTGATGTCTTACTTTCAATTTCTTTTGCGGTCAAAAAGTCCGCTTCATACCTGAATCCTGTTACTTCAACCGTCTTAGCATCTGCTGCAAAAGCGGTTGTTCCCAGCAATAACAGCATGGCTGCAGCTATTAGTGCTGATGTGCTTTTTTTAATTAGTTTTTTCATGTTGATCTCCTCTCAAGCAAAATATAATCTTCATTAGTTATAAACATACAAATGAAGATTTATATTATATTATCGCATATTTTTGGGTTTTTGTATATATAAAAATTAACAAAACATTAAGAATTGTAAATAGGAGGATGTTTTCTGAGTTTATTGATAATATGAGGCAATTTTTATTCGGATGCATAATATTAATGCAGCTGGTGATGACTAGCATAATTGTGAAAAAATAAAATATTTCACTTGAATAAGCTAAGCTGTAAAATAAAAGATTTTTATTTCAAATAAACTGTGCTATAATAACAACGATATGCAAATTAAGGTTGTATTAATTTAGGTAGGATAAAATAGTACAACGCAGCATATAAATAAATATAAGCGCTAACTTTGAGCTTAACTTTAATTGTCGGGAGTGAGTATATGGTATCTAAGAAGAAATATATTCTTACGATTATCGTGGTTGTTTTGGTAACTGCTTGTTTGACCTTAACATTGGGAAATGTGCTTTTAGTTGGAATAGGTCAGAGAGTGGTTTTATCTGAAGAAGCATACACTGAAATGAAGGATATGTATGAAAAATATGCAAAGCAGGAAAGTGTAATGGAAATTGCAAAACGAGATTTCCTGTATGAAGCAGATGAGGAAAAGATGCTTGAAGGAGCATTGGAGGGAACCCTTAAAGCCTTGGGAGATCCTTACACACAATTTATGACCAAGGAAGAATTCAGTGCACTTATGCAGGATACGGAAGGGTCTTATGAAGGTATCGGTGTTTACATAACGGCAAGTGACGACAATAAAATATTGATAGTGTCACCCATAGAAGACACTCCGGCTGAAAAGGCAGGACTCAGGACGGGAGACAAAATAATCAGGATAAACGGCACTGAGTACACAGCGGATCAAATTGATCAGGCAGTGAGCATAATGAAGGGAATGCCAGGAACAAGTGTTACACTTACTGTTCAAAGGATAAAAGAAGATGGAACCAGTGATGTTTCGGATGTTGTCATAAATAGAGAAAAAATTAAAATTCAAACAGTAAAACCTGCAATGCTTAAAGATAATATAGGCTATATGAGAATCACAACATTTGATATGCAGACAGAAGAAGACTTTAAAGCAGCATACAAGGACCTTAAGAATCAAGGTATGAAGAGTCTCGTGATAGATTTGAGATACAACCCCGGAGGAATAATTGATGCAACGGTGGGAATTTCAGATATGTTTATGGGTGAAGGCGTTGTGACATATACTAAGACAAAGGCCGGAGAGGTTGAATACTTTAAATCTGATAAGAACGCAGAGGATATTCCTATCGTTCTGTTAATTAATGAAGGAAGTGCAAGTGCTTCTGAAATTATGGCAGGAGCATTGAAGGATACACAAAGGGCGACACTTATAGGAACAAAGTCATTTGGAAAAGGAATTGTGCAAAGAGTACAAAGATTCGGAAATGACGGAGAAGGTATTAAAATGACTGTTTCTGAATACTTTACTCCAAACGGAATCAACATTCACGGAATAGGAATTGAACCTGATATAGAAATTGCACTGCCGGAAGATGCCAAGGGTTATGGACCTGACTTTTATGATACTGACAACCAGCTACAAAAAGCTGTTGAAGTATTGAAACAAAAAATGAATCAATAAATAAAATGTAAAAAATAAGAGGTATGATTTAATAATTAAATCTGCCTCTTTTTAAATTCTAAAATTGAGCTTTATTTATCTTGTGAAGCTGATGAATCTTGTTCCCTGAAATTGTAGTGTTCCTTCATCACCCTCCGCCAGCATGCCGAACTCGCCTGGGGGCACCTGAAGCTCCATGCGTTCACCGTTTGACATTTCAAATGTTGCGTAGTACCAGGTGCTGCTGCTTGTATGGTGCATATTATTTGCATCATTGTGGTCATGGTGAGAAACATTATATCTTTTGGCAACTATTTTCGCATTTACAGGAACTATGGGCTGCCGGTTGTTGTACATGTTCTGTTTAATTCCCTTTATAAAGGTAAATATTATTAATCCAAACACAAGAAAAAACATGATTGGAAATAAAGAGCTGAACATTAAGTCAAATCCTCCGAATGGGTACATTATGTCCTCCGATTAATAAATTAGCACTGTTTTATCAGCATCATCCCAAGTTACTCTTTTGTCAATGGCCTCACCTATGAATCTCAGAGGAACCATTACACGGTCGTTTACTAATTTTGCAGGAGTGTCTAAGGTGCTTGGCTTGTCGTTGATAAATGCAGTATTGCTGTTTACAGGTATTATGATTTTTTTACCTTCGTATTCTACAACTGCTGAGCTGTTGTCTGCATCCCACCTTACCTTGCAGTTCATAACCTCAAATACTGCTCTAAGCGGAACCATGGTTCTGCCGTTTTCTATGAACGGCCATTGATTAACAGTACTGAAGTTTATATATTGGTCATAAACCTTCACATTAATAGGTTTATCAGGCTTTTTATCTGTTATATACTCAAAGGCTCCTGAATTCAGTGCAGTAATGGTTACTGTCTTCTTCAGACCCTGGTATTCAAACTGAATGTTGTAGTTTCCGGGTTTTTTAAATGTAAGTGTTCCTTTATAAATATTTATATTATTGCTGTCAAAGGGATAAATTAACACATTATCCGTAATATTTGTCTTTTTATTCCCAAACATGGAATACACGCTGAAATTTACCGTGGTTGCCGTATTATATACCTTTTGTGAAAGGTCAGTAGACAGACTGTCCGGAGTTTCCTTATATTTAAAATATAAATTTAAAATATAATATTCTCCCGTAGAGTCGCTGTTGAGCTGACCATAGGAAATTTCCGATATATAATCATATTTGAACAATCTTGACATTGCGTTGTTTATGCTGTCCTGTGCAATTTCCTTATTGATTCTCACGGAAATCTTTAATGGATGATGCATAATTTTATTATCAAGAATTTTTGTTAGTTCATTTTCGGTTTTCGCTGTATTAACATCATTATATATATCCAGACCTGTCTCCATCATTATTTTGTTGAGGGACAATTCTTTCAGGTATTCATAATAATTTTTATTTGCTTTGGGAAGCACAAGAACTTCATCTATTTTGTGATCCTTCAGGATTTCCTTGTCAGTAAGCATATAGTAATTATATGATACCATATTTGTATCCGGGAGAGGGTCGTCCCAGGTCGTATCCAGGTGGAACCAATAATCACCAAGCTTAACCATATTCCATATATGCAGTTCTCCGCTTCCTGTGCCTGTAACCAGCTTAACGGGGATGTCAAGCGCATTTAGCATATTGTATGTCAAAAGAGCGTAACCGTTGCATACGGATGTTCCCTGTGTCAGCAGGTCATAATCCGAATAAAGCTGCATTGATTTGTCATATTTGCCGTTAAGCACTATATAGTCATGGACAGCCTTAACCTTTTCATGGTCATTCATATAGGGGGTGATTATATCCGCCAATATGTTTTTTATCTGTTTATCTGCTTCAGCTCTCTTTGAGCTTGTTATTATATAGTCAACATCAAAATCAATATTACTTGACTTCGCAGTTCCCGTTATTTTCCATTCCATGGATTTAACGTTGGAATTAATGTAGGGATCTTTATTCACAGTTTTTTTCAATATTTCTTCTATTTTATCCGTGGACCCTGTATATTTTATTTCGAAATTCTTGTTGTATCTGCTCATCTGTTCCAGCAAGATATTTTCCAGTTCATTGAAATTGCTTGCGTTCAAATCAGCTCCAAAAACATTGCATGTGGCGGCGGATGCTATTATTGCGGTGCTTAAAGCTAATGTTAAAATGGACTTTCTCATTTTATCACCTTCCCGTAGTTCATTAATTAATTATATACTATTTTATGGAAAATATAAAGTGTAATTATTTAAAGTATTTTATTGAAAGATTTCTATGTATAATATATTATAAATTAATATTGATATAATAAAAAATAGACTTCAATACATTAGACGTAATTAAGACAGAAAAAGTTTCAAATAAGGAGAAATTATGTATAAAAATATTTTAAATAAAATATTGCTGAGCAACAAGCCTTCTGATGGAATATACAAACTGATTGAAACAGGAGAAATGAGTAATATTATTCCTGAGCTGACAGTACTCAAGGGTTTTGACCAGCATACTCCATATCATGATAAGGATGTACTGGACCATACAATGGCCGTGCTGGATGCCATTAAACCAAAACTGAATTTAAGGATGGCTGCTTTGCTGCATGATATCAGCAAGCCTGAATGCTTTACCATAGATGAAAAAGGGAGAGGACATTTTTACGGTCATCACATAAAATCTGCCGATGAGGCTGAAAAAATACTCAGTAGGCTGGAATATGACGAGGATTTTATAAATGAGGTTAAAATCCTTATAAGATATCATTACATAAAAGAAGTGGTTTCAAGCGTTAAAGAAAAGGGAATAAAAAAATTTATTGATTCTGTTGGTGAAGAGAGAATAAATGATATGCTTGAGCTTATCAGGGCCGACATAATGGGAAAATCAAATACAGACACAGAGGTTGTACAAAAACTAAAGGATTTAAGCGACGAGTACTTGCGCGGGAAAGATAAAGATAATTAATAAAATGACCGGAATTCAATTCCGGTCAGACTGATAACTTTGTAATACTACATAAGATTCATATAAAGCTTCCATTGCAGTATTCTTAAAATCGATTCGTCAATTCTTTCAGATGATACTTCACCGGTCCTTACAGCATTTAGCAATGCTGCATAGCTGTTTTCAAAGTCTGTCACTATCAGCATGTCATTTCCTGCAGTCACTGCCATAACCTCAGGAGGAAATTTTGCCTCAAGTCCCGTAATGGCTCCCATGGATAAATCATCTGTCATGATGATTCCTGTAAATTCCATGTCATTTCTTAAAATATCAATAACATTTTCAGAAAGAGATGCAGGAAGGCTGTTGTCAATGGCATCGACTACATTATGTGAAACAAGTATGCTTTCAGCTCCTGCTTTAATTCCTGCTTTAAATGGTATAAAGTCATTGTTTACAAATTGCTCGTATGGTCGTGTATCATAGGCTGAACCTGTATGAGTGTCGGCATTATTTCCGTAGCCCGGAAAATGTTTCAATGTGGATGATATTTTGCTGTTTTTCATTGACTGAACTACAGTTTTCACATATTCCGATGTTTCTGCGGCATCTTCTCCGAATGCCCTTTGATACATGAAATCCAATTTATTTACTGAAACATCCGCAACAGGTGCAAGGTTTAAATTGATGCCAAGGCTCAGCAAAAGTTCTGACTTTTCTTTTGCATCCCTTGATATTTCTTCAAGACCTCCGATTGCATACAGCTCCTGAGGTGATTTGAATCTTTTTTCAGCAAGCAGCGGGTTTGAGCTTACTCTCACTACGGTTCCGCCTTCCTCATCAACACCAATTATCATTGGAATATCACTGTTTTTCTGATAATAAGCAATATTATTTACAACCTGTTCCTTTGTTTTTTCCGCAAAATCCTTTCCAAACAATATAAAACCGCCCGGTTTCATGGAAAGGTATAAATCCAGTTGTTCCTCATCAGGACATCTCACAAGAAACATTTGTCCTATTTTTTCTTCCAATGACATTGTGCCTAAAATTTTCTCAGCTTCATTTTTATATTCATGAAATAAGCTTGTATCTTCGGGTTCGGCAGGAATGACCGGTACAGGAGGCTCCGAAGGCTCCTCTATAACCGGAGGGTTGCCACTTGTGCCGGGGATTTCAGGAGGCTTTGTTACTGCAGTACATCCTGTCAGTAAAAAAATCATCATATATATTAATAAATTTTTCATTTTTTCTCCAATATAAAAATTTCATGTGCTGCTATTAATATTAGCACATGAAATTTTTTAATCAACTGAAATAAATGGTAAATGTTATTTCGTTTCCTGAGTATTAACTGATTGGGACATCTCAGGAGCATCCAAAGCTTCCTTCGGAATTTCAAAATCCTTGGCATTATTTACATTCAATATTTTCATATTCATGGTTGCTTTCATTTGTTTCAGCATTTCCATTTCCTGAGCCGGTACATCTTTTATTACAGCAGTCATGCTTTCCATTACGGAATTGATAATGCTGCTTAAATCCATTTCGTATTTAACCATTTCGCCGGTTGCTTCATCTACATACGCTATATATGTCAAATCCCCGAAACTTCCGTTTGCAAAGTTCTTAATTATTTCTGCAGTCATGGCATCCTGCTCACTGGCAGCAGACATTTCCTCAATGTATTTTCCAAACATGTCGTTATAAATCTGACCGGACATTGTATACTGTAATCTTAAAAGAGTACGGCCATCTTCATCTTTATATTTTCCGAAATACTTAACATCCTTTGTATACTTTTCGGTTAATTCCAGATTGGCTTTTATTGCTTCCTTGTCGTGTTTAAACAATTCAGTGAACGCTTCATCTTCAACAGCTGATTTAACCCATGCAATGCTGCCCTTGTCGTCATATGTTCCTGTGTATGTAGCAAGTGTTTTATCATTTGCCGTTAAATACATATCCATAACAGGTTGAACAACTTCCTGCCCCATCATGTTAATTATAACATTTGAATTAATTTTAGCCTTGATTGACGGGTCCATGAATATTGTCATATACATTTTCATGTTCATATTTATTGTCTGAACGCTTCCTGCATCATCCTTAACAGGCATAGACATATTTAGTGCTATATCTGCATCATAATTTTTCCAATCACTTGATTTGCTGCTTGCCTGTGTGAATATTGCTTTAGCATCAACAGGTATTGTTGTAATTACAACAGTTCTAAGGCTGTTATCCCATTCAACATCCGAACCAAATGCTTCAACAACAGATTTAATGGGTAAGAATGTTCTGTTATTTACTATCCTGGCGGCTGTGTCAATTGTTTTTTGCTGACCATTAACGGTTATGTAGTTTTTACCGATGGGAACACCTACCAGTATGCCGTTTTTTTCCACTGTTGCAGTGCGGCTTTCATTATCCCAGCTTACCGTTGCCCCGTAGTTCTCCATAGTTTTTTTCAAAGGTACCTGAGTTCTGGAATTTTCATCAATGAAGGGAAAACCAGAGTCTTCTGTAAATTCAACATTAATAGAGTCTATTGCAACAATGACTTCGTTTGTTGTCTGTGCAAATGCTGTTACTGAAGTGAACACCAAAATAAATACTAAACTGAGCGTAAAAATAACCTTTTTCATCGCAAGATTCCTCCTTTTTGTTAACGCTTTAACTTTATAATATATTAATAACAATTAAAAAGCAATACATGATTTACTACAAAAACCTTGTTAATTATTACATTTTTATAAATTGACGATTTTTGGAAACAATTATTAATGTAAAGGTTATTGTTTAAATAATGCTGATAAAGGTATAAATAGTATATAAAATATATTATGAGAAGGATACACCATGCCAAAAATAATTGATATCAACAAATCTATTTTTGAATTGTGCAATGAATATCCGGAGATTCCGGAAATATTGGTATCATTGGGATTTAAGGATATTGTAAAGCCCGGAATGATTTCCACGGCAGGCAGGTTTATGACATTGAATAAGGGCTCTAAGGCTAAAGGAATCGATCTTGATAAAATTAAACAGGAATTTATCCGTCTTGGATATGAAATTAAGGAATAAAAGGAGAGAAGTATGAGTGAAAATATTAACAACAGAGAATACCGAAAAAATGTAATCAAGCAAGTGATTAAGGAACTGCATGAGGGTAAAAGTGTAGATGAGGTTAAACAAAAATTTGAAGAAGCATTCTCAGGTGTTTCAGCCTCCGAAATATCAGAAGCTGAGCAGGCTCTTATTACTGAAGGCCTTCCTGTGTCAGAGGTTCAGAGGCTGTGTGATGTTCACTCTGCAGTGTTTAAGGGTTCAATAGAAGAAATTCACAGAGAAACCGATCCCGCTAAAATTCCGGGACATCCGGCAAATGTTATAATGCTTGAAAACAGGGAGCTGGAAAAGATCATTGATAATAAAATCAGACCATACTTAGAAAATATGTCTGATAAGGATTCTATTGAAAGACTTCGTAATGGATTTGAAGAATTGTTGAAAATAGACATTCACTATTCAAAAAAAGAAAATCTCCTGTTTCCATACATGGAGAAGTATGGCATAACAGCACCGCCAAAGGTTATGTGGGGTGTTGATGATGAAATAAGAACAGATTTAAAAGCGGTAGTTTCAGACTTATCATACGGCTGTATGAATGATGAAATTAGACAGAAAATTGATGCCGTGCTCAGCCGTGTAAATGAAATGATTTTTAAGGAAGAAAATATTATGCTTCCAATGCTTTTGGATGTAATGACTCAGGATGAGTGGAAAAAGGCTGCTGATGACAGCAGTGAAATAGGACATATGCTGAGATGGGTGCCCGAATGGAAGCCTGAGACTGAGGCTCAGGAGGAAATAAAGGAAGAAATGTCCGAGCCGGGTGCAATTACATTGCCGACAGGCGTCTTGAAAGTAGATGAATTGGTGCATATGCTGAATACATTGCCTGTGGATATTACATTTGTAGGAAAAGACGATACTGTAAAATATTTTTCGCAAAGCAATGAGAGGATATTCCCTAGAACCAAGACAATAATAGGGAGGAACGTATCCAACTGTCACCCACCGGCAAGTGTACATATTGTTGAAGGAATCGTGGCAGACTTAAAATCCGGTAAAAAAGATCATGAAGATTTTTGGATTAAAATGGGCGGCAAATATGTTTATATACGCTACTTTGCAGTCAGAAATACAGCAGGAGAATATTTGGGAGTGCTGGAAGTAACGCAGGATATTAAGCCAATTCAGGAAGTCACGGGGGAAAAAAGGCTGGTATCACAGTAAATTTCATACGTTTACCTGAATATTTCTCGGCCATTCCGAACCATTTGGGAAGAATGGTCTTTTCATTGCCTTTAATCTTCTAAAGGCTGTTTATTACTGCTGTCAGAAAGCAAACAAATCATAGATAAAGTATGCTATTTATACATTGATTATTTCAATTTTGAAGTATATAATTGAATTAATATTTGATTGAGGAGAGCTTATGGATAAAAAATACGTTCTTGCATTGGACCAGGGGACTACAAGCTCACGAGCGATACTTTTTGACAGAAACGGAGCGATAGTAAGACTGGCGCAGCATGAATTCAGGCAAATATACCCGCAGCCGGGATGGGTTGAGCACGATCCTGAGGAAATATGGGAAACACAGATAAATGCCGCCAGAGAAGCTGTAAAAGACATTAATCCTTCTGAAATAGCATGCATAGGTATAACAAATCAGCGTGAAACCACCGTAATGTGGGATAAAAATACAGGTAAGGCGGTTTATAACGCAATTGTATGGCAGAGCAGGCAGACGTCGGAAATATGTGATGAATTGAAAAAAGAAGGACTGGAACCATACATAAGTGAAAACACAGGGCTTGTTATAGATGCGTATTTTTCAGGAACGAAAATCAAATGGATACTGGATAATGTCCCCGGAGTCAGAGAAAGAGCAGAGAAGGGAGATATATTATTCGGAACCATAGATACATGGCTGTCCTGGAACCTTACTGGCGGTAAGGCTCACATAACTGATTATTCAAATGCTTCAAGGACCATGATTTATAACATCAAAGAGCTTAAATGGGATGAAAAAATATTGAAAGCTCTTGACATACCTCATTCTGTGCTTCCGGAGGTGAGACAGTCATCTGAAGTATATGAAAATGCAAAAAAAGAAATACTCGGTGCAGAAATACCTATATCCGGAATGGCTGGCGATCAGCAGTCAGCTTTGTTCGGACAACTTTGCTTCCAGGAAGGAATGGTTAAAAATACATACGGAACAGGCTGCTTCATGCTTATGAATACAGGCGAAAAAATGGTGAAATCACACAACGGACTCGTAACAACAATTGCCTGGGGTATGGGCGGCAGGGTGGAATATGCGCTGGAGGGTTCAATATTTGTAGCCGGTGCGGCAATTCAATGGCTTCGTGATGAATTGAAAATAATACATGATGCTGCCGATTCGGAATATTTTGCAAAAAAGGTTTCAGACAGCAACGGAGTTTATGTGGTTCCTGCATTTACAGGCTTGGGTGCTCCTTACTGGGATATGTATGCAAGAGGAGCAATTGTCGGCCTGACGAGAGGAGTTAACCGCAATCATATCATAAGAGCTACATTAGAATCAATCGCGTATCAGACAAAGGACGTTATTGAATCAATGATTGATGACTCAGGTATAAACCTGACTGCTCTGAAGGTTGACGGAGGGGCTACAGCCAACAACTTTCTGATGCAGTTTCAGTCAGATATATTAAATGTCAATATTGAAAGACCCGAAGTTACTGAAACAACCGCCCTGGGTGCATCATATCTCGCCGGCCTTGCAGTTGGATTCTGGAAATCAAAGGGAGAAATTGCACAAAACTGGAGCATAAGCAAAAAATTCAGGCCCGAAATGGATGAAGAAAAAAGAAATAAGCTGTATGAGGGCTGGAAGAAGGCAGTGGGAAGATCAAAAGGCTGGATAGAATAAAATCATATAAAAATAATATGGAGGAAAAAGAATAAAATGGACACTAAATTTTTTATTAACAACAGAAAGAAGTTTGCTGAAAGAATGGAGGATTACTCAACTGCTGTATTTTTTTCGGGAAGAGCTCCAAGGGAGAGTGCGGATCAATCATATGATTTTTCTGTAGACAGGAACTTTTTCTACCTGACCGGAATTGACAGAGAGGACATGATTTTATTGATTAATAAAATAGACGGCAATGTTACGGAAACGTTGTATATTCCTCCTGTTGATGAGTATTATGAAAAGTGGTTCGGTATTTTGATGAGAAATGAAGAAGCGGAGGCAGTATCAGGAATTGAATCAACACAAAACAAAAATGAATTCATGGAACAGTTTGCCAGGAAGCTTTCATCCTCTGACAGACCCGACAATGTATATATATTTTCATATATAACTGACAGGGATGAACCCTATGACCAGTACAGAAGCCTTGCACACTGGATCAGAAACCAGTATCCTGCCGTAAGCATTAAAAGCTCACTGGACATAATGGTTGAACTGAGAAGCTCCAAGACAGAAGAAGAAGTAAGTGAAATCAGGACAGCAATCGGATATACCAGGGAAGCACTGGAATTTGTCATGAAAAACTTAAAACCTGGAAAATTTGAATACCAGGTAAGAGCAGATTTTGAATATCAGCTTATGCTCAGAGGTTCTAGACCAAGCTTTAAAACAATCGGTGCTTCAGGCGAAAAAGCGGTAATTCTTCACTATATAGATTTAAAGCAGAAGATAGAAGACGGAAACTTAATACTGCTTGATTTAGGAGCACTTTCCAATAATTATGCTTCAGATATTACAAGAACATACCCCGCAAACGGAAGATTCACCCAAAGACAAAAGGATATATACAATATAGTACTGGAAGCACAGAATGTCACGATAGATGCAATGCATGTGGGAGCTTCAGAAACAGCAGTAAATGATGCAGTTAAAAAACATTTTGCAAAAGGCTTAAAAGCATTGAACATTATAAAGGATGATAAGGATGTTGAGAAATATTATTATCACGGTGTAGGACACCCGTTAGGGCTGGATGTACATGACCTGAGAAGACGAGATAAGACAATGCAGGAAAATAATGTATATACAGTGGAACCGGGACTTTACATCAAGGAAGAAGGCATAGGAATCAGAATTGAGGATGATGTATGGGTTACTAAAAACGGTATTATAACCTTAAGTTCTGAAATTATAAAGACTGTTAATGATATTGAAAATTTCATGAAATAAAAAAATCCCTCTTGTTTACAAGAGGGATAATTGTTTTATGTCCTTTATTCCATAATCTCCGATTTCGGCATTCCATGTAGTAAGCTCTTTTCCGTGCCAGTCGGTACCGCCTGTTTTCAGCAAGCCGTGTACATCTGCAAAATTTTCATAACGCTCCACCAGCTCCCTGTCATGGTAGGGATAGTATACTTCAACCCCTCCAAGCCCGTGAGGCAGTAGTATTTCCATTTCCTTTATATCAACAGAGCCTATTTTTGCAGGATGGGCGAAAACAGCAGTTCCTCCTGCCTGAGTTATTACCTCTACAGCTTCTGAAGAGTGAACAGGAAAATTTTCTTTGAAGTGTCCCTGGAAATGCATAACCTTACTGTTCAAAAACTCAGGCCAGTCCTTTAAAGTGTATGGTGCTCCGTCTGCAATCATGGCTTTTAAGATATCGGATAAAGCAAGAGATTGCTTATATGAGGCAAATTTAATTATTTTTTCAATATCAAAATCCAATATGTTATTTTTAAGCAGCCAGCTATAATGTTCATAAAATGTTTCGTTAAAATAGCTGCATATTGTACTCAGGAGCTGCTGCAACTGATCGTTACGTATATCTATGTTGTAGCCGAGAATGTGTATGAGATTTCCATTCGAAACGGAAGATATTTCTACAGCAGGTATTGCAATGATATTTTTCCTGCCTGCTTTTTCAATCATTTCTGATGTTCCAAAGGTTGTGTCATGGTCGGTTAGTGCAATAGCAGGAATATTTTTTTCCTTTACTATTTTAACAATATCATCTATGGAATCAGTTCCATCGGAAAATTTTGAATGAATGTGCAAATCAATCATAACCTGCTCCTTATTTTGATAATTAAAAGTCTACACCTTTAACTTGTTTATTTCACATAATAGTAATAAACATCATTAATAAATTTTTTATAAATTTTGTCTTCCTTTTCCAAATAATCCAGATGTGCCATAGTTTCTCCCACGGCAAACCATTTTTGCTGAACAGGAGCTTCCTGCCAGCTCTTGCCCTTCATGGACCATTTCATTCTTCCCGCTATGGAATATGCGTTTGAACTCGGCTCGGCTGCGACAATTCCAAGGGTTTCTTCAAGACGCAGTTCATGGTGATGAATCAACTGGTCTATTCTACCATATACATCCATGTCATATCCTCTGTGAGCGGGAAGGGTTAATTTAATTTCATATTTTTTTATCTTTCGTAAGCTGTCAATATAATCTTTTAATGAATTTTCCGCCGTTGGCCATCTTGAAATATTAGGTGAAATGTCAAACAGAATATGGTCACCGGAAAATAATATTTTTTCATTTTCCAGATACAGACACATATGCCCGGGCGTATGTCCCGGTGTTGAAATACATGTAAATTCATGCGGACCTATATTGAATTGAAAACCATCCTCAACAATGGTTACATTGAATAATTTATCAGGATTATATATTTTTGCGGGATTGGTTGTCCATAATTCTGTCAGCGCATTCCTTGAAAAGCCATCCTTAACGTAGTCATCTCTGTTTTTTACCCAGTATCCATCCAGCATCATCTTTACATATTCATAATCAATTTCATTCATATATATTACGGAATCTTCCTTCATAATGGACGGAACAAGTCCCGTATGGTCTGCGTGCATATGAGTCAAAAACATTTCAGTGTTATTAATATCTATATTTAATTCATTCAGCCCTGCTGTCAGTGCATCATAGCATTCAGGGGAATTGAAACCTGTATCAATTATTAAATTTTTGCTTTCTGTTTTAATAACATAGCAATTTAGGCTTTTAAGCGGATTGCCTGTCAGTGGTACATAAATTGTGTATATATCTGGATCATTGTATAGTTTCTTGTACATGCTGCCTCCTTATTTCATCTCACCATTATATCACTTTTTTTATTTGTTTACTATAATTTTAATCAGATTTTAATTTTTTACTAATCATCTCTCAATTTTTAATGTGTATTATGTGATTACAAGAATAAAATATAATAAACAGAATTTATATAAATGGGAGATTTGATATGGAAATAATATTAGGATTGATTATATTCTTTGTCTTCATAGGTGCGGCAATAAGCATTGGAGCAGTACTGTTAAAGGTGTTGTTTACAATTATAGGTGCTGTAATAGGATTTGTGGTAATAATGGCTTTAATACCTTTGGGAGTGGGACTGTTGATTATTCCTGCTGTAGTAATAGGTATAATCGTTGCTGTAGTTAAGTGCATACAATTGATTTTTTAATTAAAAATGTTGACAAATGTGTTGGACTTATGTATAGTCTTACATATGATAAACAATACTATATAAATATTAAGCGATGAAAAGAAGAGTAATTTTATAATCATGACCAAGAGAACCGGGAATGGTGCGAACCGGAGACTGATTTTAAAATGAATATGGTCTTGGAGCTTTGTACCTGAGCGAAAGTCAGGGTATGACGTCTTGTATACGTTACAATACGAGGGTTAGTAACCTGTTGAGGCACATGTTGCGAAATATGTGCGAAAAAGAGTGGTAACGCGGAAATACGCCTCTTTGCTTGTGCAAAGAGGCTTTTTTGTATATAAATACTGGTTAACACTAACCTCGTTTTAAATAGAAACAGTAGGAGGAATTTATGAATAAGGGTAAATATTACTTGACAACGGCAATTGCGTATACATCAGGCAAGCCTCATATCGGAAACACATATGAAATAGTTCTTGCCGACAGCATTGCAAGATTCAAAAAATTAAACGGATATGATGTGTATTTTCAGACAGGAACAGATGAACACGGAGAAAAAATTCAGATTAAGGCAAAAGAAGCAAATAAAACACCGCAGCAGTTTGTTGACGAAGTGGCGGGAGAAATCAAACGCATATGGGATTTGATGAATACGAGCTATGATAAATTCGTCCGCACAACCGATCCAATGCATGTGGCAAGTGTACAGAAGATATTTAAAAAGCTTTATGACCAGGGAGATATATACAAAGGATATTATGAAGGATGGTACTGTACACCTGATGAGGCATTTTTTACAGAATCTCAGCTGGTTGACGGAAAATGTCCCGACTGCGGCAGAGAGGTGCATATGGCCAGAGAAGAGGCATATTTCTTTAAAATGAGCAAGTATGCCGACAGGCTGATGAAACATATTGAGGAAAATCCAAAGTTTATTCAGCCTGAGTCACGTAAGAACGAAATGGTAAACAATTTTATCAAGCCGGGACTTCAGGATCTTTGTGTTTCAAGAACCTCATTTGACTGGGGTATTCCTGTAACATTTGATGAAGGCCACGTTGTCTATGTATGGATTGATGCATTGAGCAATTACATTACATTCCTTGGATATGATACTGAAGGAAATCACGGAGAGCTGTATAAAAAATTATGGCCTGCAGATGTTCATTTAATAGGAAAGGATATTTTGAGGTTCCATACAATTTACTGGCCCATACTTTTAATGGCATTGGGTGAAGAGCTTCCTAAACAGGTATTCGGGCACCCTTGGCTTTTGGTTGGGGAAGGTAAAATGAGCAAGTCAAAAGGAAATGTAATTTACGCTGATGACCTTGTAGATATGTTCGGAGTTGATGCAATCAGATACTTCGTATTGCACGAAATGCCTTTTGCAAATGACGGAACACTGACATATGAACTGGTCATAGAGAGAGTAAATTCGGACCTTGCAAATATTCTAGGAAATTTGGTAAACAGAACAGTTACCATGACAAATAAATATTTCGGCGGAGAAATACTGCCTCCTTCAGAACAGGAAGCTGTTGACAATGAGCTCATCAGTCTTGCTCTTGAAACACCTGCAAGAGTTGAAAATAAAATGGATGATCTGAGAGTTTCGGATGCCATTGATGAAATATTTGCACTCTTGAGGAGAAGCAACAAATATATTGATGAAACTCAGCCGTGGGTACTGGGAAAGGATGAGAGCAAAAGAGCAAGGCTTGCAACAGTCTTATACAATCTGCTTGAATCAATACGAATAGCAGCAGTTTTGCTGGAGCCATTTTTACCGGAAACATCTCAGAAAATATTAAAGCAGCTAAATACTGAAAAGAAGGACTGGGAATCCCTGCAGAGCTTCGATGGAATGGTTACGGGAGAAAGGGTAGGGGAACCTGAAATATTGTTTGCCAGAATTGATGCAGCTAAAAAAATGGAAGAGATAAATAAAATAAATGAGTCAAAGGCTGCTGCCAGGACTGAGACCGAATCAAAAGCTGAACCTGAAAAGGAAAATAAAGCGGAAGCTGAGGCAGAAGCAGGAGAGGAACTTGTAACAATAGATGATTTTCACAAGTTAGACCTGAGAGTTGCGGAGATTATCAAAGCAGAAAAACATCCCAACGCCGACAAGCTCCTTGTATTTCAGTTAAAGGTAGGAGATGAAACAAGACAGGTTGTTTCAGGAATTTCAAAATATTATAAACCTGAAGACCTGGTGGGTAAAAAGGTAATAATGGTTTATAATTTAAAACCAGTTACGTTAAGAGGGGTAGAGTCCAGAGGAATGCTGCTGGCGGCCGAAAAAAGGAAGAAATTAACTCTGCTTTCAACGCTGGAAGACATAGAAGGCGGAGCCACAATATCATAACAACAATTGCGGCAATTAATAAGCAATGAGCCGGCAAATTTAAAAGGAGCTGTGAAATTCACAACTCCTTTTTCAATAGCCAGCCAATTGCTTATATGTTACTATTTCTCTTTTTTCCACAATCCATGAAGATTGCAGTATTCATATGCGGAAACTACTTCGTCGCCGTCATTCAATACGAAAACAGCTTTAGGTTCATCACCCGGGTTCAGGCACTTTCTCTGAACGCCTTGTTTTGTTTCAAGATAAATCCACTGAATCCAATGTTCATCGGTCATTGGATGAGTTACGCTTCCTATTTTAACAGTTACTTTATTTCCTTCAATTTCAATTACGGGAACATGCTTTTCAACAGCAGCGTCAACAGTATTTGGAACCAGCTCTTCCATGTCATTTCCGCAACATACTAGAGTTCCGCCGCCTTCGTTTAATAAACTTACTAAGTTACCGCATGTATTGCATTTAAAAAATTTTGTTTTGCACATATTACCCTCCTAAATTATATATCATTCAATGATTAATCTATACCCACTAATATATGGTTTAAAACATAAATTATTATAAATTTAATAAGTTTGTTTTTCTGAACTTAAATGCCAGCAGACTTACCAGTGCCATTGCAACAGCCATGCATCCGATATTCAGAATTGTGCTGACTCCTATTTCAAGAGCTGAAGAAATGTCATCCTGGACGAAGGCCATGATTGTTTCATAAAGACCAAGTCCGGGAACTATGGGAATAACACCTGGAAAAATGAATATTGTTGCGGGCATTTTAAGCTTTCGCGCATATATTTCACCAAGTATGGCAACAAATGTTGTACCCATGAAAAATGCGGTCAGGGAATGTCCGCGCATAATAAAATATTCATAAACCAGATATCCCAATGATGCCGTTATGGATGAATGAACCAATGTTTTTTTGGGAGCATTCATTATAAGTGCAAAAAAGAAAGTTGCTGCAAAACAATAAAATATTTTTAAAATAAAATGATATGTCATTTGTCCTCCTAAATGCCTAAAACTCCAAAGGAATAAGCTGTATAAATAACTGCCCCTGCTCCTGCTGCCAGCGAAGATGCCACAAGCAGAGCTTCGGCTGCTCTTGCAATACCGGAAATAAGGTCTCCTCTTATGGTGTCACGTATTGCATTAGTCATCGCAAGGCCGGGAAGCAACGGCATTATACCTCCAACTATAATATGATTGTAGTTACCCGTCTTGGATAAGGTAGTCGCAGCAATTGCAATAAAAGATATAACAGCACCGGACATTATGCTTGAAAAAAACTGATATGAATGCATGTCTTCAAAGCTCCTGGATATAAGAGAAACCAGTAATCCGGTCATGAGAGCTGTAATAAATTCAAAAATACCTCCTCCGAAAAGAACGGTAAAAAATGCTGATGAAATACCACAGTAAACAAAAGAATACTTATACTGCACAGCAGTATCATTTACTATGCTTTCCAGCTTGATCAAGGCATCCTCCGGATCAATTGAATGAGAAGATATCTGTCTGGATATATCATTCACATCATTTATTCTCTGAAGATTAATAGATCTTTTTCTTATTCTTTTAACTACGGTGTTATTATCCTCCCCGTCAACTGAAATAGTAAGATAAAAGCCTGTCGGTGTGGCGATTGCATCTACTTCCTTGATATCATATGATTTGCATATATACCTGATTGTTTCCTCTGCTCTGTAAGTTTCTCCGCCGTTTTCAAGTATTATCTGTGCAGACAGTTTAATTATTTTCAGCAGTGTATTTGTGTTTGCTTTCAATGTATCACCTCTTCATATGGCTAATTATAGCATATAAATTAATCAGATTAACAATTTTTTGTAATTATTATGTAAATTCATAAAATCGTAAGAAACTCCGGACGGAAATTATGCAGTCTGCCTGTAGTATGTAACGTATAGGCTGTACAAGCATAGGATATGGTAGTCTGTTCCTGATATAATTTCATCATCACCTTTTTCCTGTTTACCCGGGTATACCCATATGCCCGGGTTTTTTTCTGGATATGGATACTATAATAGAAAAAAAGGAAAAAGCGGAGCATAAGCTCCGCCCGTATATGATTTACTACCTTCTGCAGCAGCAATTGCAGCAGCATCGACGATTGTTATTATTGTTACCGCTGTCACTTTCTACTGCGTCTTCCAATAAATCTAACAAACATTCATATACAAAGTTACATCTTCTTCCGGTATCAGGAGATACGCTGCCCCCTGTACATCTTCTTCTGCAGAATTCCTCTGCAGTAATACATCTGCCGCCTGTTCCGGCTACATTATTCCAATTACAACTCATAATAACACCTCAGTTTTAGTTTTGAGACATGCTCAATAGCAATATATTCTTGTACTGAGAAGATGTGATAATCTACACGCACTTGCATTAAAGTCGCCTAAAATAATATAATTAACATATTTTAGCATAATAATTGTAACAAAACTTCTTTTATGATATAATACATAAAATGCAACCTTGGAGGAAAACATGAAGGAAAGGGAAGTCAAGGTACTTAATATTGATAAAGTAGAAATTGAAAAAAAGCTTATTAATATTGGAGCAAATCTTATTAAGGATGAGAATCAAATAAATTACAGATTTGACACTGATGAAAGTACTCTCAAAAAGACATACAACGGATATTTAAGGATAAGAATTACTAAAAACTTATTAAACGGTGAAACAAAAACCACATTGACATTTAAGAGAGGCTTGAAAAGAAATACTCTAAGAATAAATGAAGAAACGGAAACCGAAATATCTGACTGGGAAAGCACAGCAAAAATATTGGAGTTTTTGGGATACAAACAAAAAAGACCGGGATATAAACACCGACGGTCATATAAATATGAAAATCTGATATTTGAAATTGATACCTGGGATGAAGAGACATACTCAAAACCTTATCTTGAAATAGAAATGTCCTCAGAGGAAGACCTGGAAAAAGCAATATTGTTATTAGATTTAGACAGAGCTCAGGTTACAACAAAGCCTATTGACGAGCTTAGCAAGGAATAAAAAAGATTTGCATAAATAAGAATTTATGATATACTATTTTCAAAATTTGTCTTGTATCTGCTTTGCAGAATGAGAACAGGAGGATAAAATGAATAGAAATAATAAAACAGGCAAACTCACCTTTATGGGAGTTATGCTGGCACTTACGATTACCTTTGTTGCTGTTACGGCAATTCCGACAGCTTCCGCTTCTATGGCTCTTTTGATATTCTTGCCGACAATAATTACAAGTATCATACAAGGGCCTAAATCAGGAGCTGTCATGGGAGCTATGGCAGGCTTTGCCACATTGCTCAGGGCGTTATTGGCACCTGCATCCCCTCTGGATTATCTTTTTTTAAACCCCTTAGTTGCAGTCTTACCGAGAATTTTTATCGGAGTAGTCCCATACTATGTTTTTAAGTTATTTAGAAATTTAATTAAGTCTAAGACGATAGGGCTTTTAATTGCAGGGATTTCAGGTGCGATTACGAATACTGCTCTTGTTGTTTTGATGCTCTACGTTGTTTACAGTGAAAGGATTGTTCAAATGAGTACTGAGCTTGGAATAGGAACTACTTTCGCCGCATTTGCAATATTCATAATTTCAACAAGCGCATTGATTGAAAGCTCGGTGGCAGGGATAGGCACTGCAGCAGTTGTCAATGTATATGATAAGCTTAATAAGTAGGAGGAACATATGATTCTGGCTGTGGATATAGGAAACACAAATATTGTTATCGGAGTATATGATGATGAAAATCTCGTCGGGAGCTGGAGAATGGTTACCAGAAGTGAAAAAACTTCGGACGAGTATGGTATATTTATATTAAATTTGTTGGATCAAAGCAGTATTGATCATAAAAAAATAAAGAGTGCAATAGTTTCATCTGTTGTTCCAAACGTAATGCATTCCTTTGAAAATGCATTGAGGAAGTATTTTAATATTGATCCTGTAATAGTTGGACCGGGAGTAAAAACCGGAATAACAATATCTACTGATAACCCTCGTGAGGTAGGTGCGGACAGAATTGTTGGTCTTGTAGCTGCATACCATATGTTTGGAGGACCTTTGATCGTAATTGATTTTGGAACTGCGACAACCTATGATGTGGTAAGTGAAAAAGGAGAATTCAAGTATGGAATAACTTCGCCGGGAATTCAAATTATGGCAGATGCATTGTGGCAAAGAACTGCACAACTTCCAAGTGTTGAAATCAAGAAACCCGATTCGATTCTTGCCAAAAATACGGTAACAAGCATTCAGGCAGGTCTTGTTTACGGGTATATAGGACAGGTTGAATATATCATTAAAAAAATAAAAGAAGAAATGAATATAGAAAATATGAAGGTCGTTGCTACAGGAGGTCTGGGAAGAATAATAACAGACGAAACATCCATGATTGATGTGTATGATCCTCAACTGTTGTTTAAAGGATTAAAAATAATCCACGACAAAAATCAAAAATAAAAGAAATAAAAATTATAAAAGCAATCTGTGCAATTTTATGTTACATAGGTTGCTTTATTTTGTGTAAAAATAATATTTATTATTGACAATAGCGTTATATTGTATATAATGAGTATATACAATATAATCATGGTGGTAGAGATGAAAATTATAATAAGCAATTCCGGCGGACAGCCTATTTATGAACAAATAGTTTCACAGATAAAGACAATGATTATTTCGGGACAATTGAATGAAGGGGATGCACTGCCTTCAATGAGGCTTCTTGCCAAGGAACTTAGGATTAGTGTAATAACAACGAAAAGAGCGTATGAGGAGCTTGAAAGAGAAGGCTTCATTGTTTCTGTCACCGGAAAGGGAAGCTTTGTTGCAAGTAAAAATACTGAGCTGATAAAAGAGCAGCAGCTCAAGAAAATAGAAAATCATATGCAGGCTGTTTCAGAACTGGCATTTAACTGCGGCATAAAGCTGGATGAACTGATTGAAATGATGACTTTGATATATGAAGGAGAATAACAATGGAGTATGCACTAAAACTGGAGAATGTTACAAAGGAATATAAGGATTTTAAATTGGACCATATTAATATAAGCCTGCCTAAAGGCGTTATAATGGGATTCATAGGAGAAAACGGAGCAGGTAAAAGCACAACCATAAAGCTTATTATGGACTTGATAAACCGTGATGAAGGAACAATTACGGTTTTGGGTATGGACAACAAAGCAAACTTGAAATCCGTCAAGGAGAACATCGGAATTGTAATGGATGAATCATGCTTTCCTGAAAACTTAAATGCAAGAGAAATTAATAGTATAATGAAAAAAATATATAGGACATGGGACGAAGACAAGTTTTATGAATTGCTGAATAAGCTTTCAATTTCAAGCGACAAATTCATAAAGGAATATTCAAGAGGTATGAAGATGAAGTTGTCCATAGCGGCCTCCATGTCGCATGATTCGCAGTTGTTAATAATGGATGAAGCCACAAGCGGGTTGGACCCAATTGTCAGAGAGGAAATTCTGGATATGTTTATGGATTTTATTCAGGATGAGAATCATTCGATTTTTATATCATCACATATAATAAGTGATTTGGAGAAAATTTGTGATTATATTACCTTTATTCACGAGGGAAAAATTATTTTTTCTGAAACAAAGGATGATTTGCTTGATAATTACGGAATTTTAAAATGCTCTGATGAAGAGCTGAAAAAAATAGATTCTAAAATTGTTAAAGGTATAAGAAGAAATAAATTCGGAGTGGAAGCTTTGATATTAAAAAATAAACTTAGAGGAAGCTATGTGGTTGATAAGGCAAATATAGAGGATATAATGTTATTTCATATAAAGGAGCAGGTAAAATGATAGGACTCATATTAAAAGATTCTTTGAATTTAAAAAGGCATTTAAAGCTATACTTAATACTTGTAGCGTTTTACTTTATTCTTGGTATTGCAAATAAGGATTTTGCTATGTTCGGATCAATGATAGCAATGATGGCGGTCATACTGCCTGTGACATCAATGGCATATGATGAAAAAAACAATTGGGACAGATATGCACTTACAATGCCTGTTTCAAGAAGAGATCTTGTGATAAGCAGATATATTTTGAGTTTCATTTTTCTGATTTTTGCATTTATTTTAAGTATGCTGTTAAGCTTGATATTCAAAAGCGGTTCATTTATTGAGGGCGTTCTTGTAAATACAGGAATTCTTCTTTTTGGAATTATAATAATGTCTGTTATATTTCCGATACTCTTCAAGTATGGAGTTGAAAAGGGAAGAATTTTTATGATGATAGTACTGTTTGCTCCAACAGCAGCAATAATGCTGCTTTCAAAACTTGGATTTAAATTGCCTGAAAAGGAAACTGCAGAAGCATTGTTATACCTTCTGCCAATAATTGCTCTGGCTGCCGCTGCAGCATCAATTTTTATTTCTGTTTCAATATATAGAAAAAAGGAATTTTAGTATAAAGCTGAAGTTTTTCTTTGCAGCATGCAAGAAAACTTCAGCTTCATAAATGCTTTATTATATTTTAAATCTGAAGGGTTGAATTGCAGCACAGATTAATGAAACTTTTCATTGGTTCGGTTAAATATTTGTTTTTGTGAAAGATTATCTTAAAATTGCGTTTAAATTGAATACCTTTAATTTTTTTAGCCAGCAGAATCCCGGATTTAACCTCATTTTCCACTGCTCTGCCGGAGATTACCGATATACCCAGCCCTTCTGCAACAGCCGCTTTTATTGTATCAACATTATTGCATATCCAGCCTGATTTCCATGAAAAATTGTTAGCATTCATGATATCTTCAAAGGTTCTGCGGGTTCCGCTGCCGGCCTCTCTGATAATAAAGCTTTCTTTTTCCAGCTCACGGGGCTCTACTTCCTCAAGTGCTGAAAACCTGTGACTTTTGCTGCAAACCAGAATCAGCTCATCATCCATGAAGGGCGTGATATTCAGGTCCTGAGAGACTATATCACCCTCTATAAGACCTATATCTATTTTATTACCAAGTATTTTTTTTTCGATATTTTCTGTATTATCCTCATATACTTCTATAACAGAATCAGGATTATTATGTTTAAAACGTGATATGAGTTTTGGCAGCACACATGTACCTACGGTGACGCTTGCGCCGAATCTTATTAATCCGTTTTCGTGCAGAGATTTCATATATTTTTCAATATCTGAGTCTAATTGTATAATATGCTGTACATAGCTCAGTAATTTTTCCCCTGCAGGAGTCAGGTACAATTTTCTGGAAAGCCTTTCAAAAAACCTGACTCCGTAATAGTTTTCAAGCTCGGCAATCGCCTGACTAACTGCAGATTGTGATATAAAAAGGCGCCCGGCAGCCTCAGTCATATTCATTTCGTCGCATACAGCCGCAAAAATTCTAAAATGCCGCAATGTCATTGCTTTATCCTCTTATTTATTAGAATATACTTATTATAATAATAAGATAATAATATTTTACTTATATTATGTCAAGGAGTATGATAGTAAAAAAAGATAAAAGAAAGGATTTTTTATGAAAACAATAGCAAGAAAAATATCTGGTATTCTGCTTGCAGCGGCTATTGCAGTTCCCGCATGGCTGTTGGGCAAAATGTTCCCCGTTGTCGGAGGTCCGGTGCTGGGAATATTATTTGGAATGATACTGGCTTTTTGGAAAAGACCTGCAGTATTTGAAGACGGTATAAAATATACATCAAAAAAGATGCTCCAATATTCTATTATCCTTTTGGGTTTTGATATGAATTTATTCAATGTTTTCAAGGTGGGCGGGCAAACACTGGTTCTGATGGCATTTACTTTGAGCGCAACGTTTATAACAGCATATTTTGCAAGCAGG
>DAMBZP010000008.1:124238-149690 GCA_032059885.1 Sedimentibacter sp. | reverse complement strand
GAATTGAGGGAAAGACGGGAACTCTCATAGGTGTAGGTACCGCAATATGCGGAGGATCTGCCATTGCAGCAACATCACCTGTGATTAATGCAAGTGATGAAGAAGTTGCACATTCAATATCTACAATTTTTTTGTTTAATGTAATTGCCGCATTTTTATTTCCGTTTTTAGGACATGTTTTAGGAATGAATGATCATAACTTCGGATTGTGGGCAGGCACTGCAATAAATGATACATCATCTGTGGTGGCAGCAGGATATACGTTCAGTAACGAGGCGGGCAAATTAGCTGTAATTGTAAAACTGACCCGCACAATCATGATTGTTCCGGTGACTCTCGTTCTGGCAATTTATACATCTCGTAAGTCATTGAGTTCAGGAAACACTGAAGAAGGCACAGTGAATTACAGCATAGGAAAGATATTTCCGTGGTTTGTGCTTGGCTTTATAGCTGCTTCTGTCATAAATACATTTGTTCCTGTGTTCAGTGCTGCGGGAGCGGTACTTTCACAGGCAGGCAAGTTTATAATTGTTATGGCAATGGCATCTATAGGTCTCAACACAAATATAGTCAAACTTGTAAAAAATGGCAAGAGGCCCATAATGATGGGGCTTATATGCTGGATAGTACTGGCGCTGAGTTCTTTGTTCGTGCAGTTTGCCATATTGCATATATAGTTACCAGGGGCATTTCATGAGATATAATAGGTATGAGATGCCGGATTCTACATATCTTTGTCAATTTGAAGAGATCTGTTTAATTTTTTTTCAATATTGATTAATGTACTGCTAATATCAGGAAAGTCTTTATTATGTACTAATTTAAAATAAAGGGAGCGAACAAAATTTTTAGTATTTACACGTTCTATATATTGCTCCCTCGTTCTTTCCCAATCACAGCATTGAGTTAATTCTTCAAACCAGCTGCTAAACGACTGATAATCGACGGAGTTTTTCTTAATCATTCTATAAACAACACGTGCAATACGCTCGTCTTCCTCATTACAAAAAAGATATTTTGTGTTATACAGTACCTTTTTTATAGCATCAAGTATTTCACAAAAAATTTCCGTATTGCTTTCCTGACATTGTATCAGCTCGTTCAACGCATCTGCACCGTGCGCAGCCGCGTGTGCCCAGCCGTATTTCTCAATGTACCCTCTTAAATCTCCTTCTCTGCCGTAAAAATTTATTATTGCATTTTTGACTTGAATGAACATATCATAACTTAAAAAAGGGATTTTTCTATGCTGCATTAATATTAACACTATCACAAGTGCGGAGAAGGTTCTTGTAAAAACAGTATTGTCGCCATCATTGCCAATACAATAGAATAAATGATTCTCATCAATTAAAATGTTCAGAATATATTTAAGGTCTTCATCAGAAAAGTATTCCTTTTCACAAATCCACTCGCAAAAAGTGCTGTAAATTAAATCATCACGAAGCTCCGGATCAGCATCACCGATATACAAAAGCATCATATCAACATATTCATGAACACTTTCTCCATCAGGAAGATTATATCCGTTTTCTGCTATTCTGCGCAAATCCAGCAATAATTTTTCTCTTTCGGGCATGACGATACACTCCTTTAAATAAATGATTATCATAAGGACTATATTATCAACATTTTTGTATTTTTGCAAGTAAATGAAAAAAACCAACTACATATTATTATAATTGGTTTTTCCTACAATATATTCAATATTCAGATGTTTTTTCGGCGTATCGAATAATGCCGGAACAGCTTGCGTACTTCATGGAAAAGGAATATCAGTATGAAGTGGCTCAAATTGAAAACAAGGCTGCTTTTCAAGAGAATTGAAAAGAGGCAGAATAAATGATTGAACCGCCATACAAATGTTAGATTTTGGTCTGACTTTTAGGTGACGGTTCAGTTTTGTATTTTTGAAAGTCATGGTGCACAGAATTCAAATACAGCAAATATCGTTTTCCTCATGAGTATGCAGGGGAGCATTCATTAGTTTTACGAGCAATTCCTGACGAGTTGATACATTTAGTTTTTTATAAATGTGCGCAATATGCTTGTATACAGTTGTCAGGGATATGCATAATTTTTGGCTGATATTAACTGGGGTGACTCCTTTTTTCAAAAGTTCCACAATTTCAGCTTCTCTGGATGTCAATACCTTTTGAAATTTGACAATGCCTTCTATATTGGATATATTATTATCAGAAATATTGACATAAAAATTTTTATGAAGATTGTTCAAGTGGCATCGAACCAAGTTTAAAACAGTAAGCTCTTTATCTGTAAATCTGCCGTAATTGGTTCTATCTAAGATGCATGTGATTTTAAGAGAATTGTAAATGTCGTGTAGTCCAAAGCCGATGGAATATCTAAGTCCTTGAGGTTTAATGTAATCAATTATAAATTCATCATTTTTATAAGATGTCCAATCGTGGACACAGTTCTCTATTCTTGGCGTAAGAATATGGCCATTATTCATAACGTTTGAAAAGATTGAATATCGTCCATTTTCTATTTTTGAATAATAGTCATGATAGAGATGAGTCCATTTTTTATCTACTCCGAACAAATTCTCATCATATACCATATAGTTATCGTTAATGTAATATATTCTGGCCTGGTCATAAGGTATCAATTGAAAGATTCTTTTTACAATCTGCACGCTAAATTCTTTTGGATTACGTATGTTCCCGCATTCAAGCAAAAATTCATGAATATCAGTCCAACGTATATCATTATTGGCATCCATTTGAAAATCCTCCTTTTTACTTATGCATAAACTTATTTACATGTACAAATAATTATATTCTATAATTGTAATGTAATTATATCGTGTATGTCTTGCATATGCAATGAGAAATACATGAATCACAATTTTGTTTTCCTCAGGAGAATGCTGATGAGAATACTGATTTTTATGAATTTCATGACAGCATTCTCCACTGAAGCATTGTATTTTAATCAGGTGCTCATAATTTCGTAGCTGTAGTTATAGACCTCAATGATATTTCCGAAAGGGTCTTCAACGAAGACGATTTCACGTTTTTTTCCGTTGACTTCGCGTTCACTGAAGTCGGAATGCCGTTTGCCGCCGTGAGCCTCAACATTTGCGACAAATTCTTTGAGATCAGGAACTGTGACTCCAAAATGAAATAGACCCAGTCTCTTCTTTTCCAATTTGTTTTCAGGTGGATAATTACCCTCAAATTCCAGAAGCTCAACGCCGATTCCGTTACCGGCAGACATATGAGCCAGTTTGAAGAAGGTCCAGTCGGTTCCGTAAATACTGTCTGTAAAGTCGGTTCTTGGGGGATTACGCTTGATTGGCCATGGCCCGGCCAGATGATACCAGCCAAATACTTCTTTGTAGAATTCAATTGCTTTTTCAATGTTTGCTACTGATAGGCCTACATGGTTAAATACGATTGGATATTGCATTATTTTCCTCCTTATAACTTATGTGTACTTTTTCTCTATACTTCCGTTTATAAACGTTTTTCAAAAGGATGTCTTATATTAGAAAGTATACCACCGGATGTCCATTATAATAAATACTTAATATAGAGTATTTTCATTGAAAAAAAATGTTTTTATAATTAATTTAAATCAATATCATTTTGTTAAATATAATCACAGAATTTATTGAATTAAACCCTTATTTTCAGATATTCTGCCGGTCTGTCATAATTAATAATGCAAATATAAATAAAAATTAAATTTAGAAAAGGAGTTTGTAATTATGAATCCATTCCAAGCAAATCCGCCTAAAAAGAAATTGATGTCGGTTATAGCGGTATATATTGCCGTAGCAACCTCCATTATGCTGTCATCAGGCGGTTCAACCATGCTCCCTGTTGCAGCATCAGAAATTGGAGGTGCAAACATTTACACCATGGCTTTGACGCTGCCAAGCGTTATCGGTATTCCATTGATGCCGCTGTTTGGCTACATTTCTGCAAGAAACCCAGCAATTAGGCGTCCTATTTTTGTGGCGGGATTCTTATTGGCAGCCACGAGTATTTTTATTCGTGGTATCGCCCAAAATATGTGGGTAATTGTTGTTTCTTCATTGTTATTATGTATGTACAGCCCATCAATCTATGTGCTGGGTTATTCTACAATCCGTGAAATGTATGATCAAAAACAAGCCGGAATATACCTTGGAGTTGTAGGAACAATGCAGAGCGTGGGATTGTTGGCTGGGCCCCTTCTTACAGGTTTTCTTATCGAAGAAATCAGCTGGCGTGCTGTAAATTTTGTCATTTTCCCTCTTTTCCTGCTGGCCGCCGCTTTCATGTTTTTCGGAGCAAAGATTACCGGGGAGGAAGGCAAAGCAATGGCTACTACTACATCTAAATTTGATTCTGCAGGTGCAATTGCGGTTATGGTGTTCCTGACTGCACTGATTTTGTTCCTGTCCTTGGGCGAATATGCTCCATTTGGAAGCACACTTAATATTACATTTTTAGTTATGGCAATTGTTTCCTTGATATGTCTTATTATGATTATCAGGAAAAAAGGAAGCAATGCATTTATTCCTGCTCCCGTGCTTAAAGATACCAATACACTTTGCCTTATGAGTGCTGTCTTTTTTACAACTTGTTCAGCAATGGCAATTACTATTTTTATGCCGGTGTATATTTTATATATTATGAAACAGGCAGCTTCAGTAACTGGAATAGCCATGGCAATTTACGCAGTCGCAGGACTTTTTATGGGGCCTATTTATGGGCAGATTATAGGTAAGGCCGGAAATGCCAGAAGTGTAGTAATGTGGGGGAGTGGTGCACTTAGATTTATTGTTGTAATGGCTTGTGTTTTTTTGCTTACTCCAAATACTCAAATTTCGCTTGTATATATTTTGATGTTTATATCAGGATTCTATGCTTCCGCAGGCGGTGTAGCCTTTGCTGTTGCACCCCAGATTCAACTTAAGCCTGAGATTCGGCAACAGGGAAATTCAATCATTCAGCTGGGACAAAATTTCGGCGGATCGACAAGTATTGCCATATACACCGCAGTTATGGCAATGATGGGAGGACCTGAGAAAGGTTTCCCGGTGGTTTTAATGATTTCAGCTGTGTCCGCAGCCATTGTCTTCTTATTGGGAATTCCACTGAAGAAACTTGAAACTTCAATAAATAATTAATGACGATAAAAAACCTGCATTTGGAAGATGCAGGTTTTTTAGTGGGTTTAGTGGGTTTCGCACAGTAGAGATAACTTGTTTAAATAAATATATTTATTTAAAGGTTTATCAAATGATTGTTTCATTTCGTGGTTCTCTTTGTCCGCGGAATCCGGAAGCGATGCATCCGCCATCAAAAATTATGTCTACACCTGTTAAATATGAATTTCTTTCATCAAGAAGGACTGAAAATAAGAAAGCAATTTCCTCAATGGTGCCGAGACGTCCAAAACCTGTGTATGAAATTGTAGTGTTGAGGTTGCCGCTTTTTTCCATATCGGTTTTAGCCATTTCCGTATCTACAATGCCGGGAGAAACCGATAAAACTCGAATGCCTTTTTTAGCAAAGTCAAAGCAGCAATCCCTGACATACCACTGTACAAAATTTCTGGAAAAAGAGTAGGCCATACCTTGTCTTCTTGATGCATCAGCACTATTGATTTTTTCCAATAACTTGTTGTAAAATTCCTCCTTGTTTTTACGTGAGAGCTTATAAATATTTTCAGGAACCATTGAGACCGGAATGTAATATGCAGCGCTGGATGAAATATCTATGATGCAGCCGCCTTGCCCCATCACCTTGTAAAATTCCTCATTAATGTTCATAGGCCCAATAGTATTTACTTTGAGGATATCCTCTGGAGATGCAAAGGTTGGTGTGAGTCCGCCAAGCTGTATGATTGCCTGAATTTCTCCCATTTTTTTGGCTTTTTCAGCCATGGCTGATACTGAGTTTCGATCAGCGATATCCACAACCATCGCTTCTACATCAGTTCCAATACCTCTAAGCTCTGTGGCTGCTTCATCAAGTTTATTTTTGTTGACATCACTTATTAGAAGGTTATATGTTTCACCCATTTTTTTTGCGGCTCCAAATCCAATGCCTCCGGCTGCTCCTGTAATGACGCAAACCTTTTTCATATATAATTCCTCCTTTAAAATTTTTATGAATTTTTTGTTATTATCTCTTATTTATGCAGCTAAGAAATGCTAAAAATAAATTAGTAGCGCTTTAATTCGGTAACAATTGCATCTAAAGGGACATCCCATTCATCACAGCAAAGACCCTTAATGTGTTGTACCTCGTAAGCAATTGCAATACTAAAAGCATTTTTGCACTGAGGAATATACCTGTCATAATAACCTGCACCCCAGCCTATCCTCATTTTTTTCAGTCCATTAAATGCGGTGCAGGGAACAATCACCAGGTCGATATCAAGAGGCTGCACTATGCGAGAGCGACTTTCAACAGGTGCCTTTATACCATATTTTCCTGATTCCCAGCCGTCAACGGTATTTGGAATCGCTGCTATCATGATACCATTCTCAAAACAGATAGGAAACGCAAGGCTTTTTCCGTTTCGTACTGCACATTCATTAAAAAATGAAGTATCCACCTCACCGGCAAAAGACTGGTAAGAAAGTATGTTTTTCGCTTTGCGGAAAGCAGGTTCTGCTGCCAGCTTTTCTGAAATAATTCTGCTGAAATGCTCAGCTGATTCTCTATTTAGCGCTTTTCGGGCAGATATACCTGTCTTGCGCTGGATATTTTTCTGAGCAGATGTGTCTTGCATTGTTACTCACCTTCTTTACCTGATTTTGTATAAATAATTTTATATCCATGTTGAGTATAGCATTGATTTTGTAATGCGATAAATACTTAATTCAGAGTATTTTCACATAAAAAGAATGTTTTTATAATGTAGATAATTACATGGAGAAAATTCGAAAGCTATCTAAGAAATTGACAGATTAGCCACTTTATAATAATTTAAGGAGAAAATTTATGGAACAGAACAAAAGTCGAAAGAAGCTCAGCATAATTACAGGCGGCTCGAAGGGAATGGGCTATGCTACAGCAGAAAAGCTTGGTAAAGAATATGATCTTCTCATTACAGCCAGAAATTCTGCTGCGTTGGATTCTGCGGCAGCGATGCTGCGTGAAAAAGGAATAACAGTTTATTGGCATGCAATGGATATTTCAAGCAGGGAACAGGTGAAAGAGCTGGCTAAGGTTGCTGAAGAGCTGGGGGAAATTGCAAATGTTGTGAATGCTGCAGGAATAGATCCGTCAAGTGATAATCCAAGGGACGTTTTCTCTGTGAATGCATTGGGTACTGCATACATGATGGAGGAATTTTACCCTTTTTTGAAAGAAGGGTCCGTTTATGTGAATTTTTCTTCTATGTCACCTTATTTAGTTCCGCTTTCATCTATTCCTGTTGATATTTTGCGTCTTAATCCCTTTTCTACTGATTTTTTAGAAAAAAGCGTTGAATATTGCGAAAAGCTTGGTAAAAATGCTGCAGGCTTTGCCTATGTGATATCAAAATGGTTTGTCCGCGATTATACTGCAAGGAGTGCTGCCCGATTTGCGAGAAAAGGCACTCGTATCGTTTCTGTTGCACCTGGAAATATTGTTACTCCTATGTACATGAACAGCAAATCGTCAAGTGACGCTATGCTGCCTAAAACACCCATGGGTCGTCACGGCAGGCCGGAAGAGGTTGGAGATCTGGTATCTTTTTTGGTAAGCGACAAAGCCGGCTTTATATGCGGAGTGGATTTGCAAATTGATGGCGGTTGTACAGCAGGAATGACTTTACCTCAATTAGATTAGGTTTAAAAATTAATAATAAAATTAAGGAGGTATTTTAATGAAACAGGATACTTACAAAGCGGCTATTTACAGAGGTATAGGCAAAGTTGATATTGTTGAACTCCCATATCCGAAGTGCGGCGATGATGATGCTGTTGTAAAAAATCTGTACGCAGGTATTTGCGGGGCAGATAATCTGGCTTATACAAAGGGAGGAGATCCGCATAGAATTTGGAAGGATTATGAGTTCGGCCACGAAATGTTAAGTGTAGTTGTGGAAGTAGGCAAGAATGTAAAAGACTTGAAGGTAGGGGATCATGTGTTCCCAAATTTCGGATATGCTCATCGCGACAGAAACCGCATGGCTACGGTTGGTGCGTTTTCTGAATATATTTTTATCCCACAATGTGAAGTCGGCTACAGCCTTTTTAAAATAGATCAGGATATTCCGCCGAAAATTGCTGTATTGTTGGAACCTTTCGTCATTGGTACGCGTGGCGCTTTGAATGTAAATCCCGGACCCGGCAGAAAGGTTATAGTATTTGGTGCTGGTTTTATAGGAATGTCTGCTGCAATCATGCTTAAATATCTGGGGTGCGAAAAGGTAATGATTGTTGACTTTTCTGATTTCAGGCTTAAAAATGCGGAAAGCTTCGGATTAATTACATGCAATCCAAGTCAAGAAGATTTGAAAGAAAAGGCATTTTCCGAATTTGGAGCACATCAGGGACCAGCAGGGGGGTGCGGAGCTCATGCATATATTGATGCTATAGGAATACAGCCAATTATTGATAATTTTCAGATGCTTGCAGGCTATGGATCTACTCTTGCCGTGGTAGGTGTGCATCATAAGCCCGCAATACTGGACTTGATGCGGCTTTGCTATGCTCAGTGGGAAATACGGGGCTGCGGTAGTACACCCATTGAAAATGCTATTCCTATGATTCTTGAAATGATGAAATCCGGTAAATATGACCTTTCAAGACTCGTTACCCATGAGTATCGGCTGGAACAAATTGAAGAAGCTCTGCAAATGGCTGGTAATGTCAATGAAGCACAGAAGGTTTGTATTTCCTACGTATAGTTTTTAGTGCCTATATAATTATTATATATGTAACAGGCAGAGTAGATAAAGGCGCGTCAAGTGCCGGACGGATGGAAGGTTGCCGCCGGACGAAAAATCGCTTTGCATATTATGCAATTATGATTTACGGTGCCTTTATCGCATTCGCTGCCACAAAAAGAGCATTCCTCTCTTTGTGGCATATTTTATAAGGAGAGAAGGAATTTTAATGAATCACGTAAAAAAGACTGTTTATATGAGTATGTTTATTGCAATAGAGGTTATTTTGACGCGTTTTCTGTCTATTCATACACCAATTGTAAGGATTGGATTTACTTTTTTGCCTATAGCTGTCTCGGCAATGATGTTTGGGCCTGTGTACAGTGGAATTGCAGCTGCCATGGCAGATTTAACAGGAATGATGCTTTTCCCTACAGGAGGATCATACTTTCCGGGTTTTACTCTGACAGCTTTTTTAACCGGTTTTATATACGGTGTTTTTTTGTATAAAAAGAATATTTCGTTGACTCAAATCATCCTGGCGGTTATTGCATCAACAGTAATTTCTCTTGGACTTGATACTGTATGGCTTTGGATAATAACCGGACAAGGAATTCTCGCAATACTACCGGTCAGAATTGTTAAATCTGTCATTATGGCCCCGGTACAGGTTATTATGATTCAAATAATGTGGCGCTATATAATGAGCCATCTGGATTTAAATTATATTTAGAGACTGAATTCAAAAAAACAAAATAATTTTACTAATCAGGAGGGAAAAATGAAAACAGACGTACAAATAGCACAAGAAGCAGAATTGATGCCTATATTGAAGGTGGCTGAAAGGCTTGGTATTCAGGAGGATGAATTGGAGCTTTACGGAAAATACAAAGCAAAGATATCTCTTGATGTGCTTAAAAGACTTGAAAATAAGCCTGATGCAAGGTTGATTCTTGTTACTGCTATTAACCCTACACCGGCAGGAGAAGGAAAGACAACAACAAATGTAGGATTATCCATGGCATTGAATAAAATAGGGAAAAAGACAATCACGGCTTTAAGAGAACCATCCTTAGGTCCTTGCTTCGGTGTTAAGGGAGGAGCTGCAGGCGGAGGATATTCCCAGGTAGTTCCAATGGATGATATAAATTTGCATTTCACCGGAGATTTTCATGCCATTACATCAGCTCATAACTTGCTTGCAGCACTTCTTGATAATCATCTTCAGCAGGGAAATGAATTGAGAATTGAGCCAAAGAAGATTGTATGGAAAAGAGTATTGGATATGAATGATCGTTCACTCAGAAACATAATCATAGGAGTCGGGGGCAAGGGTGATGGCGTGACCAGACAAGCAGGATTTGATATTACGGTAGCTTCGGAGATTATGGCAATCTTGTGCCTGGCCGACAGTATGGAGGATCTGAAGAAAAGGCTGTCAAGAATGGTTGTTGCATACAATACAGAGGGGTACGCAGTTACAGCCGGGGATTTAAAGGCGACGGGAGCTATGGCATTGCTCCTTAAAGATGCCATTAAGCCAAATCTGGTACAAACTCTTGAAAATACACCTGCTTTTATTCATGGAGGTCCCTTTGCCAACATTGCTCATGGCTGTAATTCTGTAATTGCAACAAAGGTTGCTCTAAAGCTTGCAGATTATGTAATAACTGAAGCAGGTTTCGGCGCCGATCTCGGTGCAGAAAAATTTTTTGATATCAAATGCAGATTTGCAAACCTAAAGCCAGATGCGGCCGTTATTGTTGCTACAGTAAGAGCACTTAAGATGAATGGGGGAGTTTTAAAGTCAGATCTTTCATATGAAAATTTAAATGCTCTTGGCGAAGGAGTTGCAAATTTAGAACGTCACCTTGAAAACCTTGAAAAATTTGGAGTGCCTGCTGTGGTGGCAGTCAACAAATTCCCTGCAGACACTGAGGCTGAACTGAATCTTTTGAAAGAGCGCTGCGCAAGGAAGGGCGTTGATGTTGTACTATCCGAGGTGTTTACAAAAGGAGGCGAAGGCGGGATAGATCTTGCAAAAAAGGTAGTGGAAATTTGTAAAAATAAGAAGTCTTTCTATGCTCCACTTTATGATGTTAATGGTACTATTTCAGGAAAGATTAATAAAATTGCTACAGAAATTTATAGAGCAGACAGTGTAGAATTTACAGCTGATGCGAAAAAACAAATTGCCGAGATAGAAAAACAAGGACTCGATAAAATGCCTATATGTATGGCAAAGACACAGTATTCTTTTTCAGACAATGCCGGATTGCTTGGAGCACCTACAGGATTCAAAATTACAGTAAGAGAGGTAAAGGTTTCTGCGGGTGCAGGATTTATTGTTGCAATTACAGGTGAAATTATGACTATGCCCGGCTTGCCAAAGATACCTGCAGCGAATGGGATGGATATCACAGAAAATGGTGAAATTATAGGACTTTCATAATAGTCTGACATATATGGGTATGAGGAGAGAACAAAATAAAACAGGAGGAAAATTATAAATGAACCCGCTAAATTACTTTACACCTTCAGAAATATCAGAAATTACCATAGAAACCGGAATAAAAAAGACAAAATTGCCGACGGTAAATATGCTTTTATTGGGTATTTTGGCCGGAGCATTTATTGCATTTGCTTCTGGTGGATCAAATATGGCTGCTTTTAATTTGTTTGCAAGACCTGAGACGTATGGGCTCGGCAAGGTTCTGGCAGGTTCTGTATTTGGTACAGGATTGATGTTGGTTGTAATTGCAGGTGGAGAGCTTTTTACAGGAAATACAATGATTTTAGCAGGAGTGCTGGATAAGAAGATTAGCGTTGCTGCAATGTTAAAAAACTGGATTTATGTATATACGGGTAACTTTATAGGTTCAATACTTATTGCATACTTCATGTGTGAATCAGGGCTTTTCAATAGCGGTGCTGATATGCTTGGAGGGATGACAATAAAGATCGCTGTTTACAAGGTGGGACTTACTTTCAAGCAGGCTTTCATTCTTGGAATTATGTGTAATTGGCTGGTGTGTCTTGCTGTTTGGATGTCATACGGAGCCAAGGATATGACAGGAAGAATACTTTCTATTTTCTTTCCCATATGGTTGTTCATCACGTCCGGATTTGAACATAGTATAGCCAACATGTATTACATTCCGGCAGGTATTATGGCAAAAGCTAATCCCTCATTTTTAGAAGCTGCATCGGTTCTTGGAGTTACAACTGAGAAACTAAGCCATTTGAATTGGAGAGAATTTTTTATAAACAACCTGCTGCCTGTTACACTGGGTAATGTTCTTGGAGGCAGTGTCTTTGTGGCAGCAGTGTACTGGTTTGTTTATATTAAAAATGGCAATAGGCAGAATGAAAAGCAAACAGGTATATAATTCTAATTAAGATTAAAAAACCCACTAACTTTTCCCGAAACTTAAAATGCAACTTGTTATAAGAAGTCTGGAGGGCGTTATTCTTATTTAATGTAATTGGAATGAAAGATTCTCAGTTTTGAGTATTTAATGTTTAAGCCGTTAACGTATATAATTATGTCATACCTAATTTAAGGAAATATAAATCAAAAGAAAGAAAAGGAGTGTATATTTATGGCGAAAGGAACAGAACCAAATGCAATGCCTATGTCATTTGAGAGAATTACAATTTTCCATCTTCAGAAGATGAAAAATGAGGGCAAAAAAATATCAATGGTTGGCACCGCTCACTGCGATCCTCTTTGGGTTGCAGCATGCGAAAGAGCAGGTGTACATCTCGTGCGTTACACAGCTCCTGGGGAGAGTTCTGCACAACGTATAGAAAATATGCTGTGGCATACAAGAAATATACGCAAAATGGCGCCAAATATTTGTCTGAATGCTGTTATGCAGTCAGCATCCCATGCTGATAAATATAAGGCTGTTGAGTATGCAAGCTTACTTCTGTCAGATGGTGCAGACAGTGTTATGCCAATGGGTGTAACAAATGATACCTTAAAATACATGGCTGATAATTTGATACCTGTTTTCGGACATGTAGGGTGTCTGTCCGGATGGCAGACAGGCTGGTTTGGAGGATATTCGCGTGTTGGTAAAACGGCGGAAGATGCAATGAGGATATTCCGTATGGCATACGAGTATCAGGAGAACGGTATGGCAGGTATGACTATAGAGATGACTTCTCGAGAAGTAACAAACCTCATAGCCAAGAAACTTAAAGTTCCTGTAATTCAAGTTGCAGCAGGAGGCGCGGCAGATGGTTCTGAGCTTGTTATCTACGACCTTCTCGGGTTCCAGCCTACTTCAACTATGCCAAAGCATGCTAAGTTCTACAGATCTTTTTTTGAGGACTCAATCAAGGCGTTCGGAGAATATGTTGCTGATGTTAATTCTGAAGCATACCCTGAAGAAAAGCACGGATGGAGCATGAACGAAGCCGAGCTTGATAAGTTCAGGAATTTATTGGAGCAAAAATACTAAACTTACAACTTATATTCTTATAAAACATGATATATTGACAGGCTAATCTTTATATTGAAATCCGGCGTTTTAAAACGTCGGATTTCGCTTTATTTAAGACCAAGCCCTGTAATTTTGCTTCTAATGCAGGTTATCGGAATAAAAAATAAATTTTACTTGTATCAAATTGATATGCACGTGTCTGCTTCATATATTTGCTGAATAAAAAAAAGCCTGAAAATAAATTTCGGCTTTTTAAATGTTCATAACGATAAATATTTAATTATATTCTTTTTACGTTAGAAGCTTGTGGTCCTCTGTTTCCTTGAGTAATATCAAAGCTTACGGCCTGACCTTCGTCTAAAGACTTAAATCCGTCTCCCTGGATAGATGTGAAGTGAACAAATACGTCATCTCCACCTTCGACTGTAATGAATCCAAATCCTTTATCTGCGTTAAACCATTTTACTGTACCTTTATTCATGAGGTACCTCCTAATTTTTATTTATATCGCAATGTAAGTTAAAAAAAATCACATATTTTTACAAATTATATACACACAAATAGTTATATAATCTCTAAAAACATGTGATATCTATAAATACATCTGTAATACTTATTTAAAATAACATAGTTATTTATATATGTCAATACTTTTTTTAAAATATTTTTTATTTATGGCGCCAAATAATCGAAAAAATGTTCGATTATTTTCAAAAAACTATTGCGCAAAAATATAAAGTAGTATAAGATGTATGTTAAAGAGAATATACTATATATTGGAGGTGTTTAATTTGATTTCTGTTATAAGTCTGGCTAATACTATCATACAATTTGCTACGCAAGAAAACATTGAATTATCACCTATGAAGTTGCAGAAAATAATATATTTTATATACAAAGATTATATTAAAAAATACGATGTACCTTTATTTTCCGACAGGTTTGAAGCATGGAGATACGGCCCTGTTGTTCGAAGTGTTTATGATGAATTTAAACATTTTGGATCATCGACTATAAAAGATTTTGCAAAAGACACAGAAGGTGTTGTATATGTACTGAAGATGGACAGCAGTACGTCTTTTATACGGGATATTTGGGATAAATATAAATATCAAAATGGAATTGAATTATCTGCAAGGACGCACCAAAAAGATACTGCGTGGGATAAGGCTGTTAAAAACTGTAAGGGTATATTGGATGATGAGGATATAAAAAATGAGCGAGATCTTTGATGAAGACGAAGGACTTTATGAACAAGCTTCTTTAGAGGAAGATGTTCCGTTAAATGATTTATCTTGCAATAACAGGCATAGATTTAACATTGTAGAAGAACGATTCAAGCAAGAGTCTAAGGATAAAGATCATAATCGAAAACTTATAGATGCATTAACAAACAAAGGATTTATGATTATAATGTGGTGCTTTATTATTATAGTAGCAATTCATATAATTGATATAATAATATTAAGTTGCGGATTAGAGGTTAGTGGGTTAACAACACCTATTTTCGAATTATGCAAAAGCACCATAACAATGTTATTAGGCTTCTTGTTTGCAAAAAATATAGATTATAAAAAATAACTTGACAATAACTCCGAAGCAATTCGGAGTACTTTTTTATAAATAATCAGTGGATATCCAGAATCCCGGTTTTATCCGCTTACAGGCAACAAGGAAGTAAAAGTCATATTTCTTACAACCTCTCTATGAGATTTGAGATATCATCCCCGGTATCCCTATAAAATTCAACATATCCTTCCGATTTCTTCAGTTTATAAAATGACCGGACCATATCCAAATCAAACTGCACATGTCGAGTTGCAAACCGCCGCAATAATATCTTGAGAGCTTCAACCCACGAATATTTTGTGAGCGAAACAGCCGAAAACATCTCACTAAATTTATACCAGCACCTGTCCCACTCGCCGTTATTCTGATCCTCATAAATCAGAAAAGCTTCCTGCAAACGGTGGAGCGCGGGTATGCAATATTTATATTTCTCGTCTAATTTGAGTTCGGGCATAATAATTTCCTTCATGACTGTTATTTTATAATCATGTGGTGAGATATAATAGAAGGCTAACGGGATAAACCTGCAAGCCCTCTCAGTGGTGGAGATAAGCGGGATCGAACCGCTGACCTCTTGAATGCCATTCAAGCGCTCTCCCAGCTGAGCTATACCCCCACATAACTGTGTTATAAAATTTTTAATTTGCCTTTGTGATTTTCTCAGCCCGTTTTGCTATTGTGCCTTTATCAACGTCATGAGACCGTTTGAATGGCATTCAAGCACTCTTCCAGCTGAGCTACGCCCCTATTGCCATGTTGTTAAACAATAAATTTATTATAATACATAAGAGAATGTTTATCAATACCCTCCATTTAAATTTTTTCAATTTGTTAAAATACAGGTACTATTTACAGTCAAAATTAAGTGTGCAGCCTGTGTCATTCTGAGAGGGTAGCTTGAAGGTAATGCTCAGTATGATGGTCTAACAGATGCAAATAGTAGCAAACATAGATAACCGTCACTGTTAATGTTGATTTCAGTAATTCCTGAATCGCGAAAAATGGAAATATATCTGTATTGTAATAAAAAAATTATGATGATATAATAATAGCAGTTGTACTAAGAGGTGAACGTGTGAGTGAAATGGATATACTGGCAGTAAATGATAAAGATGATGAAGGTTCAATAAATATGCTTATATCTCAATATGAAAGTTTCATATTGAAATGTGCATCAGCAGCAGCCCGCAGCTATATTTCCAAAAGTGATGATGAATGGTCAATTGCATTGGCGGCTTTTATAGAAGCAGTGAAAAATTATTCTCCAAATAAAGGGAGCTTCCCGAATTTTGCCGAATTGGTTATAAGGAGGCGTATTATTGACTGCATACGAAGCAAATCAAGATATGCTCCGGAAATATTGACCCAAACATCTCTGTTCGAAGCAGAGGAAGATTATTCAACTAAGGATGAAACTGCCGAAAAGATTTTGGTGGAAGAAGATAATTCATTAAAAATGGAGATTTATCTCATAAATGAAGTCTTTTCAGGATATGGCTTTTCGTTTATGGATTTAGCCGAATGCTCGCCTAAATCGAGGAAGATAAAAAAGTCTTGTGCTAAAGTTGTGGCATTTATGATTAATAATCCCATACTAATAAGTGAAATGCAGATAAAAAGGCAGCTGCCGTTAAATTTAATTGTAAAAAATACGAAAGTATCCCGTAAATTACTGGAAAGACACAGAAAATACATAGTGGCGGCAGTGGAAATAGTGTCCGGAGATTATCCGAACCTGACAGTCTATATGCAGTATATTTGTGAGGAGTTAAAAAAATGAAAGCAGTAATAGTTGAAATTAAAGGAAATGTTGCGGCTGTTTTGTCTGAGGGCGGAAGAATATCAAAAATTAAAAATAAAAATTACGCTGCCGGACAGGAAATAATATTAAAAAATACAGGTAAATACATAAAGTTTGCGGTTGCTGCAGTCGTTGTTTTGTTTCTGGCTTTATCATGGGTATATTTTGAGGGTTTTTTTACACTGTAATGTCAGATTAACCTCTGTTGATTGTTGACAAACGTTTTTAGGTATAGTAATATATAGTTGCAGGTATTACCTGTGGGACGGTAGTATATCCCACAGGTATTTTTGTATGTCATAACTGTTAGTATATCTATAATTCTGCGTAAGTCCAAGGGAAGAGGAAATAATATGATTGAAATAGGCGTAAGCAGTCTAACCAAGCTATTCGGCGTAGATAAAATTTTTGAAAATGTAACCTTTGATGTTAAAACAAAGGATAAGATAGGCTTAATCGGACGAAATGGAACAGGAAAAACAACACTGATGAAAATTCTTGCCGGATATGAAGAGTATCAAGGAGGTCAGGTAAATAAGAGAAAAGGATTGACAATAGGATATTTAGAGCAGATACCAAGCTATGATGATAACAATACGGTGGTTGATGTTTTAAGTGAAGCCTTCAGTCATCTGGATGAAATTAGGCTTCAAATGGAACAGCTTGAGAAATCCTTTGACAAATTAATCGGTGATGAACTTAAATTGTCCATAGATAAATACAGTTCACTTCATGATAAATATGAAATATCTGGCGGATACAATACAAAAGAAAAGCTTAACAGGATTCTTAAAGGTCTTGAAATATCTGAAGAAATGCAGAAAAAGCAATTTAATATGCTTAGCGGAGGGGAGAAGACAAGGGTTATTCTGGGGAAAATACTGCTGGAGGAGCCTGAGCTTTTGCTTCTTGACGAACCTTCAAACCATTTGGATATTAAATCTGTTGAATGGCTTGAGGAATATTTAAGGCTCTATAGCGGAACTATAGTAATGGTTTCTCACGACAGATATTTTCTGGACAGAGTTGTTGATAAAATTATAGAGCTGGAGCCTGACAGTGCACAAATTTATTATGGGAATTATTCTAAATATGTAGCTGAAAAAGAGCTGAGATTTCTTCAGGATATGAAGGAATATGAAAATCAGCAGAGAAAAATAAAAAAGATGGAAGAGCAAATTCAAAGATACCGCATTTGGGGTGAAATGCGTGACAGCGATAAAATGTACAAAAGAGCAAAGGAACTGGAAAAAAGGCTGGATAAGATTGATAAAATAAATAAGCCTGTTGTGGATAAAAAAGCTGCAGATTTTAAAATAAACGGAGTTGAAAGAACAGGAAAAGAAGTAATTAAGGTTGAAAATATAGAAAAATCCTTTGGACCAAATAAATTGTTTGATAATGTAAGCTTCACATTGTTTTATAATGACAGTCTCTGTATTTTGGGCGAAAACGGAGCAGGAAAATCAACAATTTTAAAAATTATATTAAATGAAATAAGCCCTGATGCTGGAGAAGTAAAAACAGGTTCAAATGTCAAAATAGGCTATCTTCCTCAGGAAGTCAGCTTTGACAAAGAAGACATTTCAATAGTTGATTACTTTTCGTATTATTATGGTATTTCTCTTGGAGAGGCAAGGAAGGAGCTTGCTAAGATTTTATTTACGGGGGAGGATGTTTATAAATATATAAGCACCTTATCCGGAGGAGAAAAATCAAGGCTGAAGCTTGGAATGCTGATTTATGAAAAATCGAATACTCTTGTACTGGATGAACCTACAAATCACCTGGATATTGAATCAAGGGAGGTTTTGGAGGAAGCTCTCATTAATTATAAAGGGACATTGCTGTTTGTATCTCATGACAGATATTTTGTTGATAAAATTGCAACATGCATAGGTGAAGTTGAAAATAAAAAATTTAAGCTCTATGACTTTGACTATGAAGGATACAGACAGGAAAAGCAAAGAATTGCGGAAAACCAGGCATCAGACGCGGAAGAGAAAAAGGTAAAAACCGTTTCGCAAAACAAGGAAATATATACAAGGAAAAAAGAAGAACAAAGGGCTAAGGAAAAAGCAAAAAGAGATTTAACAAAGCTTGAAAATAATATTTTGGAAACCGAAAACAAGATAATAGAACTTGAAAAAATACTGAATACAAATTCATACGAATGCGATTTAACTGAGTATAATAATAAATACAATGAATATATTCAATTAAAAGGCGAAATAGAAAAAATGTATAAAGAATTGGACTGTTTAATTGAAGAGGTAAACAATGATTAATTTTATTATTAGAAGCTTTATAAAAGATTACGAAAATGTGAAGGACCCATCTGTCAGAGAAGCATATGGCAAGCTCGGAAGCTCGGTAGGAATTTTAACAAACATTTTTTTGAGTATTACAAAAATTGTGATCGGAACAATATTCAGCAGCATCTCAATAACAGCTGATGGAGTCAACAATTTATCGGATGCAGGATCCTCTGTGGTTACATTTATCGGTTTTAAAATGTCAGGTAAGCCTGCAGACAAGGAGCATCCGTTTGGTCATGCGAGAATTGAATACTTAACAGGGCTTGCAGTGGGAGCAATCATATTGGTTTTGGGTTCAGAGCTTATTAAATCTTCGGTTAAGGAGATAATAAATCCTGAGACTTCTGTTTTTTCATGGGTTATGGTATGCGTTCTTGCTATTTCTATTGCAATAAAAATATGGCTGAGCTTTTTTAATTCCGTGCTTGCTGACAAAATCTCATCTTCAACTATGAAAGCAACTGCAATGGATTCCAGAAATGATGTTATTGCAACAGCGGCAGTTTTGGCTTCACTTTTTATTTCTAAATTTTCCGGCCTTGAGATAGATGGATACATGGGTGTTGTAGTTGCCGTTTTTATTTTATATTCTGGAGTTTCAATATTGAAGGATATACTGAATCCGCTTTTGGGAGAGATGCCTGATCAGGAATTTATCAGGAAAATTGAAAATAAAGTTTTATCCTATGAAGGCATACTTAATATCCATGATCTTGTAGTACATAATTACGGACCTAACAAATATTTTGCAACCGTCCATGCCGAAGTTGATGCAAAGGAAGATATACTTAAATCCCATGATATTATAGACAACATTGAAAGAGATTTTGCAAGGGATTTAAACATCAATTTAGTTATACATTTAGATCCTATTGTTACAAATGACAGTGAAATAAATCAGCTTAGAGGCATGACTGAAAGTACAATCAGAGATATAGATGAAAGGTTGACTATGCATGATTTCAGAGTAGTAAAAGGTGAAACACATACTAATTTAATATTTGATGTTGTAATTCCCGTTGACTATGAGATAAAATCAAGTGAACTTGTCAAAGAGATTGAGAAGAAGATTAAATCTGTAGATGAAAGGTACTATACTGTGATAACTGTTGACAAGAACTATGTATCTACATATATGAATGATCCTAAAATCCTGTAGCAGCCACAGCTTGTTTCCAGTAAATTACAATATCTTCTTTAAGTTTTTTTCTATTTATGATATAATTAAAAAGTGCGTCAAAACGTTATCAAATAAAAGCATATTGGAGGTTAATATGTCTGACAAAATTGAAGAAATGTTTTTGAAAAAAGAAAAGATTTATGTCGGCGGCGGAGAAAAAAAGAATGAAAAGCAGCATGAGCAGGGTAAGCTTACTGCCAGAGAACGTTTATTGTTATTGTTCGATGAAGGAAGCTTTATCGAGACGGGTATTTTTGTAAAGCACAGGTGCACTGATTTTGGAATGGAAGATGTCGAAGCTCCGGCTGAAGGAGTAGTTACAGGGTACGGAACAGTGGATGGGCGGCTCGTATTTGCATATGCTCAGGATTTTACAGTCCTGGGAGGCTCCTTGGGTGAAATGCATGCTAAAAAGATTGTAGATGTCATGGACATGGCTTTAAAAATGGGAGCGCCGCTTATAGGATTGAATGATTCAGGAGGAGCACGTATTCAAGAAGGAGTAGATGCCCTCAGCGGATATGGGAAAATATTTTTTAAAAATACTGTTTCTTCGGGAGTAATACCGCAAGTATCTGTAATTATGGGTCCATGTGCAGGAGGTGCAGTTTATTCACCGGCAATAACCGATTTTATATTTATGGTTGATAAAACAAGTCAGATGTTTATAACAGGTCCTCAGGTAATCAAGACGGTTACAGGTGAAAATATCAGTTCTGAAGAATTAGGAGGTGCGTATACTCAAAACTCGGTAAGCGGAGTGGCACATTTTATCAGTCCTGATGATAAAAGCTGTATAGGATCTGTAAAGAGGCTTCTGGGGTATCTGCCTTCAAATAACCTGGAATCTCCACCTGAATATGATGCGGAAGACAATCCAAACAGAATAGAATACAAATTAAATACAATAATACCTGAAAGCCCCAATAAGTCGTATGATATGAAGGATATTATTTCTACTCTGGCTGATAACGGAGAATTTTTGGAAGTTCAGCAATATTATGCTCAAAATATAATTACGTGTTTTATAAGAATAAATGGTCAATCTATAGGTGTTATTGCAAATCAACCAAATGTGCTTGCAGGATGCTTGGATATCAATGCCTCTGATAAGGCATGCAGATTTATAAGAATCTGTGATTCATTTAATGTTCCCATACTAAATCTGGTGGATGTTCCGGGATTTCTGCCGGGTACTGCACAGGAATTCGGAGGGATAATAAGGCATGGTGCAAAAATGCTGTTTGCGTATTCGGAAGCAACAGTTCCAAAGGTTACTCTGATTGTAAGAAAGGCATACGGAGGTGCTTACCTGGGAATGTGCAGCAAGGAATTAGGAGCGGATATGATATTAGCGTGGCCTACTGCCGAAATTGCCGTAATGGGACCCGAAGGAGCGGCAAACATCATATTTAAAAATGAAATAAAAGATGCTGAAAATCAGGAAGAGGTAAGAAAAGATAAAATAAATGAATACCGGGAGAAGTTTTCAAATCCATATATTGCTGCGTCAAGAGGTTACATAGATGATGTTATAGAACCCTCAGTAACAAGACCAAGGCTGGCAAGCGCATTTGAGATGCTTTCAGGCAAGAGAGAATCAAGACCTGCTAAAAAGCACGGAAACTTGCCGGTATAAACATAATGAGAGAGGTGATACCATGACAATACTGACAGAATCCATGTCTATGGGAGAGAAATTTTTAAACACATTTGCCATAACTATATTAGGGATGGTCGTTGTGTATATAGTATTAGTAATAATAGCGTATTCATTGGAGCTTCTAAAGGTACTTTTTGGTGAAAAACCTAAAAAGACTGTCAGTGAGGAATATGCTGAAGTAACGAGTGATATCGAAGAAAAAAAAATAAATAATACTGGGGAAGATATTGAGCTTATTGTTTTGATAACGGCAGCGATCGCAGCTTTTGAGGGGACATCCGGTGAAAATGTAATTGTCAGAAGTATTAAAGAACTGCCTTATGACAAGAATATTTGGGCGGCAGCAGGCAGGCAGCAGCTAATGTCTGCAAATAATATTATCGTAAAAAGGAGATAAACATGAAAAAATATTTGATTACTGTAAAAGGTGTTTCATATGAAGTTGAGGTAGAGGAAATAAAGGCTGGGACAGCTGCATATAAGGCAGAGGATTCTGAATTAAGCGCAAATAGGTCCGAGCCTACGACATCAGAGTCAAAACCGGCAGCTCCCGAGAAAAAAACAGAGTTGTCTGATGCGGATATCAGGAATAGTATAACTGCTCCTATGCCGGGCACAATATTGAAGGTTAAGGTAAAAACAGGAGACACTGTTAAGAAGGGAGATGTCATAATAATATTAGAAGCCATGAAAATGGAAAATGAAATATTGGCACCAGGTGATGAGGTAGTTGCATCTGTGGCGGTAACGGAGGGTGCTACTGTAAGTACAGGTGATGTCTTGGTGACTTTTAAATAAAATAAGGCAGAAAGCGGGGAAATACAAATGTTAGACACATTATTGTTAGGAGTGCAGAAATTTATTGAAGGTACGGGTTTTTCTGCTATTACAGGCGGACAAGTAATCATGCTGATAATCTCTTTTGTTCTTCTTTATTTGGCAATATCCAAAAAATTTGAACCTTTATTGTTATTACCAATAGGGTTTGGAATGTTTTTGGCGAACCTTCCTCTTGCAGGAATGATGGCAGAACCTGTGGGCACATTCGGGCAAGAAGGGTTTCAGGCAGGGGGACTGTTATATTACTTGTATATGGGAGTTAAGCTTGGTATTTATCCTCCGTTAATCTTTATGGGTGTTGGAGCTATGACGGACTTTGGACCGCTGATAGCAAATCCCAAAAGTATTTTGCTGGGTGCGGCCGCACAATTTGGTATTTTTGCAGTATTTATCGGAGCGGCGCTTCTTGGATTTACAGGTCCTGAATCTGCATCCATAGGTATTATAGGAGGAGCAGACGGCCCTACTGCCATATATCTTACTTCCAAGCTTGCACCTCATTTACTTGGACCAATAGCGGTGGCAGCATATTCATATATGGCGCTCGTACCTATAATACAGCCTCCTATTATGCGAGCACTAACCACTAAAGAGGAGCGATGCTGTGTTATGGAACAGCTAAGACCGGTATCCAAGAAAGAAAAAATAATTTTTCCAATATTTGTTACAACACTGGTTTCATTAATATTGCCGTCTGCTGCACCGCTGGTAGGCATGCTGATGCTTGGTAACCTGCTTCGTGAATCAGGTGTTACAGAGAGGCTGTCAAAAACAGCACAAAATGAACTTATGAATATTATAACCATATTCCTGGGAGTAACTGTTGGTGCAACGGCAAATGCTGAAACATTTTTAAGGCCTCAAACACTTAAGATAATAGGATTGGGACTTTTCGCATTCAGTTTTGGAACTGCTGCAGGTGTATTATTCGGTAAAATTATGTATAAAGTAACAGGAGGAAAAGTAAATCCTTTGATAGGGTCAGCGGGAGTATCTGCGGTACCTATGGCTGCAAGAGTTTCTCAGGTCGTAGGGCAGCAAGAAAACCCAGGAAACTTTCTTCTCATGCATGCAATGGGACCTAATGTGGCGGGAGTAATAGGATCAGCGGTAGCAGCAGGTTTATTGCTGTCTATATTTGGGTAATGTAATTAACTTAAATTGTATTTCAAGAAGTTTTTCTTACAAATATTTTGTTAATCAAAATATATTCATTGCGTTTTATTTATGAATCTGATAAAATTTAAATGTAAAATTGTTGTAAGGAGGCTTTATGGTTACAGATAAAATTAATATTGGACTATCCACAACGCATGAAAAGATTATAACACCTGCAGATTCATATATAACTAAGTCGGTGCAAATTGAGAACCTGTTGTCAACTCCCTCTTTGTTGGCAACTGTAATAGAAATATCATGGAATATGCTTAAACCGTACATACCTTCAGACTATATAACTGTTGTTACGAACTTCCGTTCTTCTCATCTGCATCCTACAATGGTGGGAGAAAAAGTGACGTTTAAGATGACTGTTGAAGGCATTGATAATAACAAAATTGAAATGTCATTTACAGGTCATGATAATAAAGGTGAATTTTGCAACGGAATTCTTGAGAAAGCAGTAGTAAAAGAGAATAAGCTGCTTGAAGATGCAATTAGTAGAGTTAGATTGTAATAACATAGACAAAAACAGAAGAAGGACGCATTTCGCGTCCTTTGTTATATGCCGCATTGCTATATCTTGTTGCTGCAGCCTAATACATCTCTCATTTTGTGAGCAACCATATCTTTTATGGCTGTTCTTCCGGGTCCAAGGTATTTTCTCGGGTCAAATTCAGATGGGTTTTCAACAAATAATTGTCTTATGCATGCTGTCATTGCAAGCCTTAGGTCAGTATCTATGTTGATTTTGCAAACGGCCATTTGAGAAGCCTTTCTCAGCATTTCTTCAGGAACACCTGCTGCTCCTGGAATTTCGCCTCCATATTTGTTGCACAAATCAACAAACTCTTTTGGAACTGAGGATGAACCGTGAAGAACCAGAGGGAATTCAGGAAGCAATTTTGAAATTGCTTCAAGTCTATCAAAGTCCAGACTTGGATTGCCTTTGAATTTATAAGCTCCATGACTTGTTCCGATAGCAATGGCCAATGAGTCCACTCCTGTTCTTGCAACAAATTCAGCGGCCTGTTCAGGATCTGTATATGTAGCATCTTTTGCATTAACCTTTACAGCATCTTCAACACCTGCTAATTTTCCGAGCTCGGCTTCAACCACAACTCCTTTGCTATGGGCATATTCAACAACCTTTTTTGTAAGAGCTATGTTTTCTTCAAAAGGATGTTTTGAACCGTCAATCATAACTGATGTAAATCCATCGTCAACACACTGCTTACATATTTCAAAATCATCACCGTGATCCAGATGAAGACAGATATCCAGACCGGTATCTTCTATTGCGGCTTCCACAAGTTTTCTTAAATAAATCGGATTGGCATATTTTCGCGCTCCCGCAGAAACCTGAAGAATTAACGGCGCATTTTCCTGTCTTGCTGCATCAACAATACCCTGAATTATTTCCATGTTGTTGACGTTGAATGCACCGACGGCATAATGCCCTTCGTATGCCTTTTTAAACATTTCCTTAGTCGTAACAAGAGACATTTCAATTCCTCCTAATATATTATAATAAACATAAATGTGTTATACTATTGATGGTCCAATTATACTACAGCCATATATAAAAAGCAAGTAGCTACAGGCGCGACAGGTGTGTCAAGGGTGTG
>DAMBZP010000008.1:10260-124180 GCA_032059885.1 Sedimentibacter sp. | reverse complement strand
CGGGGTTGTTGTCATCAGCTGATGACAACAACCCCGTCCCCTTGACACACCCTTGAGATACTTAAAACTATGAGAAATAATAAGCAAATAAAAGTAAATTGAAGGATATAATTGAAAAATCAAATTAACTTGCAAAAATAGCTTTTAATTAAATAAAATGATACTTGAAAAGAATTCTGCTAATAGGTATTATATAAATTGTAAATGTTAGCACTCTAAGACGTTGAGTGCTAACAACAAGCTGGATAAATAATTACATTAAATAAAGTAGGAGGAATAAAACATGACAGTAAAACCATTAGGTGAAAGAGTAGTTATTAAAATGGTGGAAGCAGAAGAAAAGACTAAAAGCGGCATTGTATTGCCAGGCACTGCTAAAGAAAAACCACAAGTAGCGGAAGTTCTTGCAGTAGGAGCAGGAATAACTTCTGATGAAAAGAAAAAAGATGAAATAAAAGTCGGTGATAAAGTGATTTTTTCTAAATTCGCAGGAACAGAAGTGAAGGTTGATGGCGAAGAATTAATTATAATCAAATTATCCGATGTTTTAGCAGTTATTGAATAATATAGAAGAGAGGTAGATAAGATGGCAAAAATAATTAAATTTGATGAAGATGCTCGCCGCGCAATGGAGAAAGGCGTTAATGCCCTTGCGGACACAGTAAAAGTTACAATGGGACCTAAAGGAAGAAATGTCGTATTACAAAAGTCATTTGGTTCACCGGTTATTACAAATGACGGCGTTACAATAGCAAGAGAAATAGAATTGTCGGATCCTTATGAAAATATGGGAGCTCAACTGGTTAAAGAAGTTGCTACAAAGACAAATGATGTTGCGGGAGATGGAACTACAACAGCAACATTGCTTGCACAGGCAATAATAAGAGAAGGCTTAAAGAATGTGGCTGCAGGAGCTAACCCTATGATTCTAAAAAGAGGAATTCAGGCAGCAGTTGAAGCATCAGTGGATGAACTTAAAAATGCATCCAAGAAAGTTGAAACATCAGAAGAAATTGCTCAAATAGCTTCCATTTCAGCGGGAGATGAGGAAATAGGAAAATTGATAGCTGATGCTATGGATAGAGTAGGCAAGGACGGAGTTATAACTGTTGAGGAATCCAAGACTATGGGAACAGAGCTTACTGTAGTTGAAGGTATGCAGTTTGACAGAGGTTACTTATCAGCATATATGGTAACTAACACAGAGAAAATGGAAGCTGTATTAGACAATCCATATATTTTAATTACAGACAAAAAGATTTCAAATATTCAGGAAATTTTACCTATATTGGAGCAAATTGTTCAGACAGGAAAGTCACTTGTTATTATCGCAGAGGACATAGAAGGCGAAGCATTAGCTACACTTGTTTTAAATAAATTAAGAGGAACATTCAACTGTGTTGCTGTAAAAGCTCCGGGCTTTGGAGACAGAAGAAAAGAAATGCTTAAAGATATAGCAATTTTAACAGGCGGACAGGTAATAACAGAAGAACTGGGCTATGATTTAAAAGAAGCTTCAATAGATATGCTTGGTAATGCTGGAACAGTTAAAATAGACAAAGAAAATACAATTATAGTTAACGGAGCAGGTTCTCCGGAAGAAATTTCAAACAGAGTAAAACAAATAAGAGCTCAATATGAAGATACAACTTCAGAATTTGACAAAGAAAAACTTCAGGAAAGACTTGCTAAATTAACAGGCGGAGTTGCAGTAATCAACGTTGGTGCAGCTACAGAAACTGAAATGAAGGAAAAGAAATTAAGAATTGAAGATGCTTTAAATGCAACAAGAGCAGCTGTTGAAGAAGGATTGGTATCAGGCGGCGGTGTTGCACTGCTGTCAACAACAAATGTTGTTGTCAAGGTAGCTGAATCTTTGACAGGAGATGCTAAGACAGGTGCAAAAATAATTGAAAAAGCATTGGAAGAACCTGTTAGACAAATAGCAACAAATGCAGGACTTGAAGGCTCAGTTATCGTTGAAAAAGTTAAAAACAGCGATAAAGGAATAGGCTTTGACGCATTAAATGAAAAATATGTAAATATGATAGAAGCAGGTATAGTTGACCCGACTAAGGTAGTAAGATCAGCACTTCAAAATGCATCAAGCGTTGCATCAATGCTGCTGACAACAGAAGCAGCAGTTGCCGATGAACCAAAGAAGGATGAACCGGCGATGAACCCCGGCATGGGTGGAATGGGCGGCATGATGTAATTCACATGCCCTTGAAATAAATGAGGCAGTGCTATTAATATGCTGCTGATGGAAGAAGCTTTTCATTAATTGATAAAATTTTGAAAAGCTTCTTTTTGTATGCACTTACTCCAATTTATTATTTTCTTTAAGCGATTTCTGTGATATAATTATATAAATAAAGCAAAATCAGGATAATAGGTGAAATAAATGTACAATTTGTCCAACATTGCAGATACTGTTCAGAAGTATGCAAAAATAACTGCTGAAATAGCTAAGGTTGATGTGGAGGTAGTTGACTCAAAATTAATAAGAGTAGCAGGCACAGGTATATTCAGCGATTGTATAAACGCTGATGTATCTGAAAATTCTCATGTATATAAAAATGCCATTGCAACAGGTAAAAGACAAATAGTATATGAGCCTGGAAAAGATGAGAGATGCAGAAATTGCCGTATTAAGAGTGAATGCCATGAAACCTTTGAAATTTCTATGCCCATAAACATGAAAGGCGAAATTATAGGAGTTATAGGCATGGCATGTGATAGTGATGAATCAAAAAAAATAATATTGGACAATCTGGACAGCTATCAGGAGTTTTTGATACAAATTGCGGACTTTATAGCAACCAAGGCATATGAGGACGAAGAAGCTAAAAGCAAGATGTCGGTTATAAACATGCTCAAGCTTATTACAAGAAGCATGGATGAAGGCGCCATAATAATCAACAATGAAGGAAATGTGGATACCATCAATGTCAGTGCCAAGAAGCAGCTTGGAATTTCAAGAATAATAAATAATGAAAAAATATATATAGAAGCAACCGGAGACACGGTAAACAACAGCAAGGAATACAGGGTACGCATAGGGGAGAATGTCAATACGGTAATAGGCGATATATATGAAGTGCCTGAAAATCCAATGTTTAAGCAGGTGATGCTTTTCAGGGACTTGAATAAGGTACAGTCAAATATTTATGCCATGACATCAACAGTCAATGCGGTCAACACAGATAAAATTATCGGCAGCAGCAAAAAAACTGTTGAACTAAAAGAGGAAATCAAGAAGGTGGCAAATTCATTTTCTACGGTTTTGATTACCGGGGAAAGCGGAAGCGGAAAGGAAGTTGTAGCCACAGCAATTTGGCAGAATTCGGATAGAAGAAACAGCCGGTTTGTGGCAATAAATTGTGCCGCAATACCTGAACCGCTCTTAGAGAGTGAATTGTTCGGATATGTAAAGGGAGCATTTACAGGAGCAGATCCAAACGGTAAAATAGGAAAATTTGAACTGGCTAACAATGGAGTTATTTTTTTGGATGAAATAGGCGATATGCCCATTTATCTTCAGTCAAAACTGCTGAGAGTAATACAGGACAAAAAAGTAATAAGGATCGGTTCAAACCAGGTTATTCCTCTTGATGTAAGAATAATTGCCGCAACTAACAAGGACCTTAGACAAATGATTAATGAGAACAAATTCCGTGAAGACCTTTATTACAGGCTGAATGTCATACCTATAGAAATACCGCCGCTGAGAGAGAGAAAAGAAGATATAAAGGATTTGATATACCATTTCATACATTATTACAGAAAGATGTTTGGCAAGAACTTTGATAAAATAGAAGATGATACAATGAAAAAGCTTCTGGATTATCCATGGTACGGGAATGTGAGAGAATTGGAGAATACGGTTGAATTTATGGTCAACATGATGGAAAATGGAATAATCAATGATAATGCACTGCCTATTAATATTAAAAAGAATGAGCATAAAAAAGGTGTAAAAAATAATAAAATAAGAACGCTGAAGGAAATCGAACAGGAAGAAATTCAAAGGGCAGTTGATTATTATGGTAACACAACAGAAGGAAAAATAGAAGCAGCCAATGCATTAGGTATTGGCATTGCAACATTGTACAGGAAATTACAGTAAGAACAAAAAACTCATATTGGAAAATCAGTGCCGATATAGAGTTTTTTTAATGCAAAGAATGTTTGGTCCCATATTTTCAGGTGTATATATTAAAAGCTTAAGAATCAAAAAACTTTTCATAAAACTAATCAAAATAATCTTCCGCTCAGATACCAACTAAGAATTTATCAAAATGATAATAATTGGGATGCAAATCAGCAGATATTTTACTGCCATTTATTGTTTATGGACTATCAAACATTAAAAATCTCAAGCAAAGGGGATCTTTAAGAATTTTATAAAAAAATAGGATATAAAAATCATTGATTATCAAATTGATAAAAATTATCTTTTTGATAAAAATGATGTAAAAATCATGTATATATATAAAAACTCATTAAAATGTTACCAAAATGATTAAGCTTGACCATATTGAAATTTCAAGGAATAAATTTTAAAATTTTAACAAAACTAATAAAATGAAATTAAAACGCCAAAAAGAATTGGCATGAGTTTTGCAAGGATTGTTGTATAAATTATTATATAGAAAGGCAAAGAAAAATGACGGTTAAATATGATTTAGTTCAAAATGATATCTATAAAAGAGAAAAAGCCGATTTAAGTTTCTTGAATGAAGATGTAGCAAAAAAGGTTTTGAAATATCATTCGAGTTTTGATCAGTATACGGAAACTCCATTAGTTGAATTGAAGGAACTTTCCAAATATTTAGGATTAAATGATATCTTCATTAAGGATGAATCTCACAGGTTTGGTCTCAATGCTTTTAAGGTATTGGGCGGCAGCTATACAATAGGTCAGTATATAGCTAAAAAGTTAGGAAAAGATATAGCAGAACTTCCTTATAAATCATTGATTTCCGATGAAGTTAAAAAGAAACTTGGTGATTTAACATTTATTACTGCAACTGACGGAAACCACGGAAGAGGAATTGCCTGGACAGCAGAGCAGTTAAAGCAAAAAGCAATTGTCTACATGCCAAAAGGAAGTGCCATTGAAAGACGTGACAGAATCAGAGCACATGGTGCCACATGTGAAATAACCGAATGGAACTATGATGATACAGTAAGATACTGCAATGAACTTGCTGAAAAAAACGGTTATATAATGGTTCAGGACACGTCATGGCCCGGATATGAAGAGCTGCCAAAGTGGATTATGCAGGGTTATATGACAATGGCATATGAAGCTTATTTGAAATTGAAGAAAGCAAATAAGAGACCTACACATATATTTCTGCAGGCGGGCGTGGGTTCAATGGCATCAGGAATATGCGGATTTTTCTCATCAGTGTACAGCGATAATAAACCAATAATTACAATAGTGGAGCCTGAGAAGGCCGCTTGCTTGTACAAGACTGCAAAAGCCGATGATGGCAAGCTTCACCCTGTAACAGGCGAAATGAATACCATAATGGCCGGACTTGCATGCGGTGAACCTATTACAATAGGATGGCCTGTTCTCAATGCCAATGCCGAAAACTTTATAACAATACCTGAAGAAGCAGCAGCTCATGGAATGAGAGTTCTGGGAAATCCTCTCAAAGGTGATGAAAGAGTAATTTCCGGAGAAAGCGGAGCGGCAACGATGGGAGCTGTTTCACAGATAATGAAACTGGAAGAATTGAAAAACATAAAAGAAGCACTGAAGCTTGATGAAAATTCAGTAGTATTGCTGTTCAGCACAGAAGGTGATACTTACTTTGAGGGGTACAGGGATATTGTCTGGAATGGATTATATCCAAATAAATAAAGAAACTTCAAATAAAAAATTAATAACAAGGAGAAAACATGAACAAGAATTTTAATGAATTATTAGGAAAATTAAAAAATTTAGACTACAAGGATCTTTATCACAATGACTTTTTTCTGACATGGGATAAAACTCAGGAAGAATTGGAAGCAATATTCACAGTAGCCGAAACTCTCAGATACTTAAGAGAAAATAACATCAGCCCCAAAATATTTGATTCAGGATTGGGAATTTCAGTATTCAGAGATAACTCAACAAGAACAAGATTCTCATTTGCCTCTGCCTGCAATTTATTAGGATTGGAAGTTCAGGATTTGGATGAAGAAAAATCACAGATAGCTCACGGTGAAACTGTGAAAGAAACAGCCAATATGATTTCCTTCATGGCTGATGTTATAGGTATACGTGATGATATGTATATCGGTAAGGGACACACTTATCAGAAGTCTGTTGCCGAATATGTTGAGGAAGGATTTAATGACGGTGTTTTAGAACAAAGACCTACAATTGTCAACCTGCAGTGCGATATCGACCATCCTACTCAGACAATGGCTGATACGCTGCATCTAATTAATGAGTTTGGCGGAATTGAAAATCTTAAAGGCAAAAAAATTGCTATGACCTGGGCATATTCACCATCATACGGGAAACCACTGTCAGTTCCTCAAGGAATAATAGGCCTGCTTACAAGATTCGGAATGGATGTTGTTCTTGCTCATCCGGAGGGATATGAAGTAATGCCTGAGGTTGAAGAGGTTGCAAGAAAGAATGCTGAACAATACGGTGGATCATTTACGAAAACAAATTCCATGGCAGAGGCATTTAAGGATGCGGATATAGTATATCCAAAGAGCTGGGCTCCGTTTGCCGCAATGGAAAAGAGAACAAACCTTTACGGAGAAGGCAAATTTGATGAAATAAAAACATTGGAAAAAGAACTGCTGAAACAAAACGCAGAGCATACAGACTGGGCTTGTACAGAAGAATTAATGAAAACCACAAAGGATGGCAAAGCTTTGTATCTGCACTGCCTGCCTGCTGACATTACAGGTGTAAGCTGCAAGACAGGTGAGGTTGATGCTTCAGTATTTGACAGATACAGAATTCCTCTCTACAAGGAAGCAAGCTACAAACCATATATTATAGCATCAATGATTTTCTTACAGAAAATTAAAAATCCGGTAGAAACATTACAAAATATGGTTGACAGAAACAAAGCAAGATTAGAAAGATAACTTGGAGGAAAAGTAAATGGCAAATTTAGATTTTAATAAAATTAAAGAAGCGGCGCAAGGCTATGAAAAAGAAATGACTAAATTCTTAAGAGATATAGTTCGTATACCTGGCGAGTCTTCTGAAGAAAAAGGTGTAGTGGACCGTATAGCAGAAGAAATGAGAACAGTTGGCTTCGATAAGGTTGAAATAGATCCCCAGGGTAATGTTATGGGATACATGGGAACAGGAGAAACCCTGATAGGTTTTGATGCTCATATTGATACGGTTGGCATTGGGAACAGAGCTAACTGGTCATTTGACCCATATGAAGGCTTTGAATCGGAAACTGAAATAGGAGGACGTGGTACATCCGACCAATTAGGCGGAATCGTGTCTTCAGTTTACGGTGCAAAGGTAATGAAAGATTTAGGGCTTTTAAATGATAAATACAAAGTGCTGGTTGTAGGCTCAGTACAGGAAGAAGATTGTGACGGATTATGCTGGCAATATATAATTAAAGAAGATAAGGTAAGACCTGAATTTGTTGTTTCCACAGAGCCTACAGATGGGGGAATTTATAGAGGGCAAAGAGGACGTATGGAAATACGTGTTGATGTTCAGGGTGTTTCATGCCACGGTTCAGCTCCGGAAAGAGGAGATAATGCAATTTACAAAATGGCTGAAATATTGATGGATATTCGTGACCTTAATGAAAATAACGCTGCAGATAACAGAGAAATAAAAGGTCTTGTCAAGATGCTGGATGAAAAATACAATCCGCAGTACAAGGAAGCACAGTTTCTGGGACGCGGCACCGTAACCACATCTCAGATATTCTTTACTTCACCAAGCCGATGTGCGGTTGCAGACTCATGCTCAATTTCGCTTGACCGCCGTATGACAGCCGGAGAAACATGGGAAAGCTGCCTGGATGAAATCCGCGCGCTTCCTGCCGTAAAGAAATACAGTGCAACTGTAAGTATGTATGACTATGACAGACCAAGCTATACAGGATTGGTATATCCGATTGAATGCTACTTCCCGACATGGGTAATTCCTGAGGATCATGTTGTAACAAAAGCAATGGAAGAAGCATACAAGGGACTTTACGGAACAACACGCAGCGGTTCCAGGGAAACTGATGAAGTGAGAAGAACCCGTCCTCTTACAGACAAATGGACATTCTCAACAAACGGAGTTTCCATTATGGGACGTAACGGTATTCCGGTAATTGGATTCGGACCGGGCGCCGAGGCTCAGGCCCACGCTCCAAACGAAAAGACATGGAAAGCCGACCTGGTAAAATGCGCTGCTGTTTATGCAGCACTTCCCACAATATATACTGAAAATAAATAACTAAATAAATTTGGACAGGGACGGGTTTTCCGTCCCCGGTCCTGTTTGTAAAGAAAGGCGAAATATGAGCGATTTAATGAAAGCATTACCATTTGAATATCTTATTGATGACTGCTTGCAGGATTACTATACAAAAGGGAAAATTCTTGAAATTGACAAAAAAGATTTTTTCGTAAATGTAAACGATAATCTTAAAATGAGCTTCAACAACGAATATTTAAGATATCCCGTGGGACCTGCTGCAGGACCGCACACTCAGCTGGCTCAGAACCTGCTTAGTGCGTATCTGACGGGAGCAAGATTTTTCGAGCTCAAGACAGTTCAAATTATTGACGGCGAGAAAATGCGTTCTATGATTGAAAAGCCGTGTATTGACGTCAAAAATGCAGGATACAATGTCGAATGGTCTACGGAATTAACCGTAGAAGAAGCTGCAGATGAATATATTAAGGGGTCGGTATTGCTGCAGGTAATGGCTGTAGAATTAGGCTTGTCTGATGTAAAGGATTTCGTGTTCAATATTAGTGTCGGTTATAATCTTGAGGGAATACAGTCCAGGAAAATATCTGATTTTATAGGCGTCTTGAAAGAAACAAAGGATACATGCATATTTAAAGAGTGCATTAAGGTATTGAAGAATAACATAAATAAGTTTAAACGTTTTAAACTTGAAGACATAGATAAGATTTCTTCCCGAATTACAAATACGGTGACACTTTCTACTATGCACGGAGCTAAAGCGGAAGAAATTCTTGATATAGCAAGACATCTTATTACAAATAAAAATATAAACACATTTATAAAGTGCAATCCTACACTGTTAGGATATGAAAACGTAAGAGAGATTTTAGACAATTTAGGATACAATGACATAGTTATCAGAAAAGAAGATTTCAATCATGATTTAAAATTTGATATGGCTGTTGATATAGTAAAAGAATTGAAAAAACTCGGAAAAGAAAACGGGGTGTTTGTCGGAATAAAATTGACAAATACGCTTCCTGTATATAACTCGAGAAATATTCTTCCAGGTGAAAGCATGTATATGTCAGGCAAACCGCTGTATCCTATAGCTATGGGTGTTTCTAGAATGTTTGCGGAGGCACTTGACGGAGATATCCATATATCGCTGTCAGGAGGAATAGACAAAAACAATGTTTCTGATGTGCTCAAGACAGGAATAGCTCCGCTTACGGTGTCAACCCTTTTATTAAAGCCGGGCGGATATAAAAACCTCAAATCAATAATGGATAAAATTACTGCAGAGAATATTGAATTCCACAAACTTAATGTAGATGCAGTCAGAGTGCTTGCAGAAAGCGCAAAAAAAGATACAAATTATAAGAACAAGGGTGATGGAAGGTACCTGGAGGACACACTTCCCACATATGACTGCTTCAAGGTTAACTGCGGAATATGTGTTGACGTATGTCCGAACCGTGCAAACATGAGGGTCTATGATGATAGATTTGATTCCGCATATCAAATTGTCCATATTGAAAACAGATGCAATGAATGTGATAATTGCCACACCTTCTGCACGCGAGGCGGATGCCCTTATTTGAAAAAAGTAACACTGTTTGCGGACAGAGAAGAGTTTGAAAATTCTCATAATGCCGGGATACTGAAGCTGGAAGAAAACAAATTCCGATTGCGAGATGAAGACAAAAATGAATATGTCTATGATTTAAATGAATCAGGTGAAAATAAAAAATCAATTGAAAAAATACTTGAAACCATAGTACGGGAATATCCGTATTTATTCCAACAGGAGGAAAAATGAACAAGAAAATAGTTATAGCATTGGGCGGAAATGCTCTTGGCAATACGCTGGCTGAACAGATGGAGGCTGTCAAATATACTTCCAAGGCAATAGCCGATTTAATAGAAGCAGGATATGATGTTATTGTTGCTCATGGAAACGGACCTCAGGTAGGTATGATTAACAATGCATTTACGGAATACGGAAAGGTAGATCCTAAGTTTCCGTTCATGCCTCTGTCAATGTGTGTTGCAATGAGTCAGGCATATATCGGGTATGATTTGCAGAATGCACTTCGCGAAGAATTACTGAACAGAGGAATTAAAAAGTCGGTTACTTCTATTATCACACAGGTTATTGTTGACGAAAAAGACCCCGCATTTGAAAGACCTACAAAACCTATAGGTCCGTTTATGACAGAACAGGAGGCTGAAGCTGCACGTGAGAGAGGCATGGTTGTAGTTGAAGATTCAGGGAGAGGCTACAGAAGAGTGGTTGCGTCCCCAAAACCACAGGATATAGTCGAGATTGAAACAGTTGAAGCATTAATAAAAGCCGGTGAAATTGTTATTGCATGCGGAGGAGGAGGAATTCCTGTAATAAGAGAAGGGAATCATCTGAAAGGAGCAGGAGCGGTTATAGACAAAGACTTTGCAAGTTCACTTCTGGCAGAAAAGCTTGACGCTGACAGCTTTGTTGTACTTACAGCAGTTGAAAAGGTTGCAATAAAATTTGGCAAGCCCGACCAGAAATGGTTATCAGATTTGTCAATTGAAGAAGCTGAAAAATACATTGCCGACAAGGAATTTGCGGAGGGTTCAATGCTTCCTAAGGTTAAGGCTGCAATGTCATTTGCCACTTCAAAACCGGGCAGAAAAGCGTTGATTACTTCCTTGGAAAAAGCAGCAGACGGATTGGCAGGAAAAACAGGAACCTGGATACATTCATAAAAAGGAGCAGATAATGATTATAGGCAACGGTAAGATTATTACTAATGATTCATTTAACACTTTTATTGAAAATGGAGCAATTTACGTTAAGGATAATGTTATAGAAGATATAGGCAGCTTTGCAGATATAAAAAATAAATATCCTGATGAGAAATTGACAGATGTTAAAGGCAGAGTAATAATGCCAGGCATGATATGTGCCCACAGCCATATATACAGCGCTTATGCCAGAGGTATGTCTGTTTCTAAGCCCACGGTAGACTTCTTCACAGTGCTTGAAAATTTATGGTGGAGTCTTGACAGAAAGCTTACTTTGGAGGATGTAAGGCTGAATGCACTGACTACCTATATAGAATCAATTCAAAACGGTGTCACAACCTTGATAGATCATCATTCAGGACCTAATTCCGCAACAGGAAGTCTTTTTGCCATAGCAGATGCAGCAAAGGAACTGGGTGTCAGAACATCACTGTGCTATGAAGTATCTGACAGAGACGGAAAAGATGCCGCTGCTAAAGAAATAGAGGAAAATATCAGCTTCATAAGTCATTGCCAGAAAAACGACGATGACATGATAAAGGCCTTGTTTGGGCTTCATGCGTCCTTTACATTGTCGAACGAAACCATGTACAAAGTAAAAGAGGCCATGGAAGGCTTGTATGACGGATATCACATCCATGTGGCAGAAGGTATAGAGGATCAGTATGATTCATTAAAGAAATATGGAAGAAGAGTTGTTGAAAGACTGCATGATTTTGGTATATTAGGGGAGCATACCATTGCAGTTCATGGTGTTCACACAAACCAGAGGGAAATAGAAATTTTAAAGGATACAGATACAAGCGTTGTCCATAACCCTGAATCAAATATGAATAACGCAGTAGGGTGTCCTCCGGTAGTATCAATGCTTAAACAAGGCTTGAGAGTAGGTCTCGGAACAGATGCATACACAAACGATATGTTTGAGTCAATGAAGGTAGCTAATATTCTGCAGAGCCATCATTTATGCGACCCAACCGCAGGATTTATGGAAACTAAAAGGATGCAGTTTGAGAATAATCCAAAGATACTTGGGAAGTATTTTAAGAAAGACGTAGGAATATTGGCAAAGGGTGCTTATGCTGATATTATAACACTTGATTATGACCCTATGACACCCATGAATGAAAATAACTGGTTTGGCCATGCACTGTTTGGAATGACCGGCAGGCTGGTGAATGATACAGTTATAAATGGAAAATTTATTATGAAAGACAGGGAAATACTGACAGCAGACACAAGAGAAATAATGTGCAGATCGAGAGAAAGGGCAGGAGAAATCTGGCCGTCAATGTAGAAAGCATATCAGTTATTCTTTTAAGGATAATTTATACATGTATGAGGTCTGATATGCGGCCGTATACTTTTTATTGTTTGAAAGCGTACATGTCAATCTAAAATGAAGGAGAAACAATTATGAAGAACAAAAATACTACAACTGCAAGCAGCTCGCTCTTTAGCCTTGAAGGCAATCCTGGACTAGGTACGGTAATGCCCATGTCATTACAGCACTTGCTTGCAATGATTGTCGGGAACATACTGCCTGCATTAGTCTTATCGGGTGCAATAGGGTTTAATCCGAATCAACAGATTCAGCTTGTTCAGGCAAGTATGTTCATTGCAGCAATAGGAACATTTCTTCAGGCATCACCTATATTTGGTGTCGGATCAAGGCTTCCTGTTATAATAGGTGTAAGTTTTGCGTATATTCCAACTATTTTGGCAATCGGGGGAGAATATGGCATAGGTGCTATACTAGGTGCTCAGCTGGTTGGCGGTATAACTGCATTTATCGTTGGAATATTTATTAAAAAAATCAGAAAATTTTTTCCTCCAATGGTGGCAGGAACCGTTGTATTTACTATAGGGCTGTCTCTTTACAGGGTTGCTGTTAATTATATGGCAGGAGGATTTCAGTCAACTGATCCCAGATACGGCGGGCTTATTTATTGGGGAATTGCAATTCTGACATTGGCTGTGGTTCTATTGTGCAATATGTTCGGCAAGGGATATGTAAAGCTTGCTGCAATATTAATAGGAATTGCAGTCGGTTATGTTGCGAGTTTGTTCGCACATATTATCAGTTTTGATTCAATAAAGACTGCATCTTGGTTCAACTTTCCTGCTATAATGCCGTATAAAATGGAGTTTCCGATTGCGGCTGTGATAAGTATGGCTGTTATGTTTATTGTAAATTCAGTACAGGCGGTCGGGGATTTATCAAGCACAACAGTAGGAGGAATGGACAGAGAAGCTACAGATGAAGAACTTTCCGGCGGTATCAAGGCCAATGGTATTGTAAGTGTTATAGGTTCCTTAATCGGCGCTTTACCTACAGCAACTTACAGTCAGAACGTAGGTATAGTTGCAATGACAAAGGTTGTAAGCTTAAAAGTATTCAGAGTTACTGCCCTGCTGGTATTAATTGCAGGCTTCATACCCAAATTTGGCGCTGTTATGACTACCATTCCGCAATGTGTAATCGGAGGTGCAACTATTTCTGTATTTGCACAAATTACCATGACGGGTATGAGATTAATTGTTCAGGATGAAATGTCCGTAAGAAATACAACTATTGTAGGTCTTGGTATTGCTTTAGGTATGGGAATTACCCAGATACCAAAGGAAGGACTGCAATATCTGCCGAGCTGGTTCACAATGGTATTTGCAAGCTCACCGGTTGTACTTGCAACAGTTGTTGTATTTTTGCTGAATATAATTCTGCCGAAGAAAACTATTGCGGAAGAAAAAGCAGAACGAGAATCAATGGATAAAAACTAATTCGGATATAGGTCAATCTTATGGATATAAGATTGACCATATCTTCTTTTTATTTATTTGGTAAAATTTATATTTTATCAAGGAGGGTGCTGTGAATTTATTAATAAAAAATGGATTAATAAACGATGGAAAAGGAAGCTACAACGCCGATATATTGATTGAAGGCGGAAAGATAAAAGAAATAGGTGAAAGATTAGGCAACGGAAAAGATTATCCTGCAATTGATGCTGACGGAAGGCTGGTTCTTCCGGGGGGCGTTGATGTGCATACACATATGGATTTGGATTTAGGTAAATACAGAGCGATAGATGATTTCTATACAGGAACGGTTGCAGCTGTCTGCGGAGGAACCACAACAATTGTAGATCACATTGCTTTCGGACCGGAAGGGTGCGGCCTGCACCATCAAATAAATGAATATCATGAACTCGCTGACGGAAAAGCTGTTATTGATTACAGCTTTCACGGAGTGATTCAGCATGTTGATGAAAATATTTTAAATGAAATGAATGAGTTGGTTGACGAAGGAATTCAAAGCTTCAAGGTTTATATGACATATGATAACATGTTAAATGATGAAGAAATATTAGGTGTATTGATAAAAGCAAAAGAAGCAGGTGCTGTTATTGCGGTACATGCGGAAAATAACGGTGCAATACAATATTTAAGAAAACATTACGGAGACAACGGAAAGACCGAACCTATATATCATGCTGTTACAAGACCGGATTCAACAGAGGCAGAGGCCATAAACAGGATGATATACTTAAGTGAAATTGCAGGATATCCTCATCTTTATTTTGTTCATGTATCCACAAAAAAGGGCTTGAATGAAATAATATCTGCAAGGAAAAGAGGAGTAAGAAACATATATTGCGAAACTTGTACACAATATTTAACATTGACTGAAGAATATTATAAAAAAGAAAATTATGAAGGTTTAAGATATATTATGGCACCTCCTTTGAGAAGAAGCGAGGATGTTGAAGCTTTATGGAAGGGAATTGAAGATGATGAGGTTAATGTAATTGCAACAGACCATTGTCCCTTTTTCCTTAATCAGAAGCTGGATGGCAGAAATGATTTCAGAATTGCCCCCGGAGGAGTAGCCGGAGTTGAAGAAAGAATAGAGATTATTTTAACTGAAGGAATAAAAAGAGGCATAGATATTAACAGGCTGGTTCAAAAATTGTCTGTAAATCCTTCTAAGGTTTTTGGACTGTATCCTAAAAAGGGTACTATTCAAATAGGGTCTGACGCTGATATAATTATTGTTAAAAAAGAAAATAAAATAATTGAGCAGAAAAACAGGCACAGTAGATCAGATTATACAGTATATGAGGGATTTGAGTCAGGATATGCTGTTGAAACTGTTGTTCAAAGAGGCAGCATACTTGTTGAGGACGGCAAACTGAAGGCTGACAAGGGAGACGGTGAATTTGTAAAAAGAAAAGGTAAAAAAGGAAAGGAAGACTAATATGTATTCTTTAATTGTAAACGGAAAGGTTTATGAAACAGAACAAGATAAAAGTCTTATGGATTTTTTAAGAGATGATTTAAATTTGACAGCCGTAAAAAATGGCTGCAATGAGGGGGCTTGCGGAGCATGTTCTGTGCTTGCGGACGGAAAGGTTGTTAAGTCATGCGTAATGAAGGTATCCAGGTTTGCAGAAAAAAGCATAGTAACGGTAGAAGGGATGTCTGACAGGGAAAAAGAGGTTTACAGCTATGCATTTGCCAAAGCCGGAGCTGTGCAGTGCGGATTTTGCATACCTGGTATGGTAATCAGCGCTAAAGCACTCATTGATCAAAACAATGATCCTTCTCGTGATGATGTTAAAAAAGCAATAAGAGGAAATATTTGCAGATGTACGGGTTATGCAAAAATAGAAGAAGCTATTTTGCTTGCAGCTAAAATATTCAGAGAAAAGGATGTAATTCCTGAAGAAGAAGCAAATGTTAGGATAGGTCAGGAAATTCTGAGAATTGATGCCAGAGATAAGGCATTGGGAATAGCAAAATATGCTGATGACTATAAATTTGAAGGAATGCTTCACGGTAAAAATGTATTCAGCCGTTACGCACGCGCATTGGTTTTATCAATTGATGTATCAGAAGCCGTAAAGATGCCTGGAGTCGTTGCCGTATTTACAGCTAAGGACATCCCGGGGGAAAGATATATAGGTCATTTGGCACATGACTGGCCTGGTATGATTGATATAGGAGAACAGACCAAGTGTATAGGTGATACGGTTGCAATGGTTGTGGCTGAAAGCAGGGAACAGGCTGAAGCCGCTGTGAAAGCTGTTAAAGTTGAATATGAAGAATTAGAGCCCATAGTTACCACTGACCAGGCGGCGGCACCCGGTGCGCATCAAATCCACGAAGAAGGATTCATGCAGTTCGGAAAGCATACCGTTCCCCAAAACAATTTATTTTCACATCAGGAAGTAAAAAGGGGAGATGCCGAAAAAGCGTTGCAAAATTCAAAATATGTGGTGGAAGGAACATTTGAAGTTCCACCTACAGAACATGCATTCCTGGAGCCCGAAACTGCGGTTGGTGTGCCTGATGGAGACGGTGTGACGGTCATTACAGGAGGACAGGGCATATATGACGAATATGAGGAATTGGCTCTTTATCTTGGAATACCGAAGGAAAAGGTAAGAATAAGAAGCGCAGTTGTGGGAGGCGGTTTCGGAGGCAAGGAGGATATGAGCGTCCAGCACCAGGCTGCACTTTGCGCATATCTTCTGAAACGTCCGGTAAAGGTAAACTTCAGCAGGCAGGAGAGCATTAACTATCATCCGAAGAGGCATGCAATGAAAATTTATTGTAAAATAGGCTGTGATGAAAATGGTATTCTTCAAGGCATGCAGGCAAGGCTTACCGCTGATACCGGAGCATATGGTTCTCTTGGAGGGCCTGTTCTTCAGAGAGCATGTACACATGCCGGAGGACCTTACAACTATCAGAATGTTGATATAGAAGGAAACGCTTATTATACAAACAATCCTCCTGCAGGAGCATTCAGAGGATTTGGAGTTACCCAATCAGCATTTGTTATTGAATGCCTGATTAATCAGCTTGCTGAGGAAATGGGTATGAACGGATGGGAAATAAGATACAAAAATGCTATCAGACCAGGTCAGTCACTTCCTAACGGTCAGATTGCAGACGAGGGAACAGGAATGGCAGAAACATTGGAAGTATTGAAGGATACCTTTGATAAATATGAAAATGACTCCGATTATTATGTGGGTATTGCTTCAGCTATGAAAAATGCCGGACTTGGTGTTGCCGTACCTGACCCCGGACGCTGTAATCTGTATGTTACCGGAGGCAAGGTTCATGCACGTTCATCTGCCGGGGCAATAGGCCAGGGAGTACAGACGGTTATATTTCAGGTTGTATGCGAAACAACAGGATTGCCGAGAGATAAGGTAATTGTGGAGCATCCCGATACAAAGTATTCTCCCAACGCCGGAACTACCACAGCATCAAGGCAGACCGTATTTACAGGTGAAGCGGCGCATGTGGCTTCACTTGAGCTAAAGGATGATTTGGACAGCGGTAAGACTCTGGAGGAATTGGAAGGGAAATTATATAAGGGTGAATTTGATTTTAAAACAGATCCACTAGGTTCACCAAAACCAAATCCTGTAAGCCACATTGCTTATGGCTATGCAACTCAGCTTGTTATAATTGACAAGGAAGGCAAGCTTGTAAAGGTTGTAGCTGCCCATGATGTGGGAAGGGCAATTAACCCTGTATCCGCAAGAGGGCAGATTGAAGGCGGGGTGGCTATGGCTCTTGGATATGGACTTACAGAAGATTTTCCGCTTAAGGATGGTGTGCCGCAGGTTAAATTTGGTACACTGGGGTTATTCAGGTCCACACAAATGCCTCCTGTGGAGGTTCATCTAATAGAAAAGAATGAACGCAATGGCGTTGCCTTCGGTGCTAAAGGGCTTGGAGAAATTGTTGTTATTCCCGGAGCTCCTGCATTGCAAAATGCTTATTATAAAAAAGATGGCAGATTCAGATATAAATTGCCTCTGGAAAATACAGCTTACAAAAAATAGGCGGCAGTAATAACAGGCATAAATATCAATCTTCATGGATGATATTTATGCCTGATAATATGAAGCTTTGGTGATTGTATGAAAAAAATAACTGAATTATTTAATATAAAAAAGGGCAGTATTGTATCAATTGTAGGCAGCGGAGGCAAAACAACAATGCTTTTTCGGCTGGCTGAGTGTTTAAAAGATGAATACAGTGTACTGGTGAGCACAAGCACCAAGATAGCGGAGCCTTCAACGGAGGAATATGATTATTTATATACAGATATAGAAAGTTATGTTGGGAATCGAAGCGCAAGCAAAAAAAATACTATAACAGTTATCTCAAAAAGCATAGATAAGGAATCAAAAAAACTAATTGGTATAGACGATAATGACCTGGAAGTTTTGATAAACGATTTTGATGTGATACTTATAGAAGCCGACGGTTCTCGCAACCTTCCCATTAAAGGCTGGAAAAGTCACGAGCCTCCCGTGTTAAAAAAAACGAATAAGACAGTGGGGATTATACCTGTAAATTTAATAAACAAAAAGGCAGACATGTCGTTTATTTATGGATTTGATGAATTTAACATATTGACAGACACAAGTGAATATATTGATTTTGAAGCAATAAAAAAAATATGCTCTGATAAAAACGGAATATTCAAGAATTCGAAGGGAAGCTTATATTTGTTTCTAAACAAGGCTGATACAGATGAAGAAATTTTGATTTCCAAGGAATTGTCAATATATCTTAAGGAATTGTCAGTAAATAAACCATTTAATTTTAAAATTTCTTTTGGCTCTTTGGAAAAAGAGGTGTATTATGAATGTTAGCGCAATAATAATGGCTTCGGGATTATCAAAGAGGATGAATCAAAATAAGCTTCAAATGAAAATTAAAGAAAAATATTTATATGAATACATATTTGAAACAATTGAAAACTGCAGCGGTTGTTTCAATGAAATCATTGTTGTTGCAAAGGATGATGAAATTCTAAAATCAGCTTGCGGCAGAGGGTTTAAGACTGTGAGAAATGAAATGTCACATTTTGGTCAAAGTGCTTCCGTAAAACTTGGGATTAAAAATTCTAAAGAATCTGATGGATACATGTTTTTTGTTGCCGACCAGCCCTTTATAAAAGAAGGTACAATTATAAAAATGTTAAATGTATTTGAAAAAAGTCCACACAACATTGTGAGGGCATGTAATGATACCATTGCCGGAAATCCTGTTATTTTTTCCGAAGTGTTCAAGGAACAGCTGTTGAAATTAGAAGGAGATACGGGAGGCAAGGCAGTAATGAAAGAAAACATGGATAAAGTTATTAATGTGCAGATACAGTCTGAGGATGAGCTTATGGACATAGATACTGCGGAGGATTATGACATAGCTTTAAAGAAGGTGAACAGGTGAAAGGGGAAGCTGTAATAGTCAGAGGAGGCGGAGATATTGCATCAGGTGTAATACAAAAGCTTCACAGAACCGGCTTCAGGGTACTTGTACTGGAAATTGAAAACCCAACATCTATAAGAAGAACTGTATGCTTTTCGGAAGCTGTATATGAAGGAAAAATGGAGCTTGAAGGAATAACTTCGGTTTTGGTAAAAAATATTGTTGAAATATATCACGCGTGGGCTGATGATTATGTTCCTGTCATAGTTGATCCAAGGGGAGAATATATAGAAAAATTCAAACCTGCTGCAGTTGTGGATGCAATTATAGCGAAAAGAAATACAGGAATGCACAAGAACATTGCCCCGGTTACGGTATGTGTCGGGCCCGGATTTACGGCAGGCAGAGACTGTGATGTAGTGATTGAAAGCAACAGGGGGCATAATTTAGGGAGACTGATATTTGAAGGTTCTGCAGAGTCAAATACCGGTATGCCGGGAAATATAGGAGGATATACCACAGAAAGGGTTTTAAGATCCCCGTGTAATGGGACAATTACATTGGAGCACAGTATCGGAGATACGGTGAAAAGCGGTGACGTAATCGCCCATGTAGACGGGCAGATTATCAATTCCGAAATTGATGGATTAGTAAGAGGGTTAATAAGAGAAGGAACCTATGTTACAAAGGGTTTTAAAATAGGCGATATCGATCCTCGGATTGATCAGTTGAAGAATTGTTACACAATTTCAGATAAAGCGCGGGCAATTGGCGGTGCTGTATTGGAAGCAGTACTAATAGAGATGGAAAAGATTAAAAATTCATAAAGATTTTTAATCTTTTTATATTGTTAAAATAAAACTTTTTTGTTACAATCAAATAAAATTGTCGAAAAATGTATTTTAAGGAGTTCTAATAAATGGCTAAAGTAATTTCCATATCAAATCAAAAGGGCGGTGTAGGCAAGACCACTACCACAAGTGCAGTTGCGGCGGGCTATAAATTAAAGGGATACAGGGTTTTATGCATAGACCTGGACCCGCAGTCAAATTTAAGCTTCAGCTCGGGAGCTGAAACAGAAGATTGTCCAACAATTTATGAAATATTAAAGGGAGAGGCTGAAACTGCATTTTCAATTCAAAAAATGCCTTCATTTGATATTATTGCGTCCAATATTTTATTAAGCGGTATAGAACTGGAGTTTACACAGACAGGAAGGGAATTTTTGCTTAAGGAAGCATTGACGCCTGTTATGGACAAATATGATTACATATTTATTGATACGCCTCCGGCTCTGAGCATATTGACAGTCAATGCATTTACAGCTTCCGGCCATATAGTTATTCCAATGCTTGCCGACATATTCAGCCTGCAGGGAATCGCACAGCTTTCCGAAACCATTGACAGGGTAAAAAAATACTGCAATCCTTATTTGAAGGTTGAGGGAATAGTGCTTACCAAGTACAATAAGAGAACTGTTTTAGGCAGGGAAATCAAAGGTACTGCGGAATTAATAGCTGACCAGCTCGATACAAGAATATTTAATTCAACAATACGGTCAAGTGTAGCTGTTATGGAGGCACAAACAAATCAGCAGGATATTTACAGCTATTCTCCTAAAAATGCGGCAATGCAGGATTATATGAGCTTAGTCGAAGAATTTATTGAAAGAGGGCTGTAAAATGGCAAAGATAAAAAAGACATTTGACAGAGAATTAATGTATCAAAAAATAATGCCAGCAAGCTTAAAAAAAGAAACTGAAGAAGCGAGAAGCGGAACAAACGAATCCGCTGTAAATGCCAGCGGTAATAATTTCTCAAAAGAAGCACCGGTATTTCAGGACAGGGAATCAAACATAATTCAGAACAATAAGATTGAGTCATCATTGTATAATATAACTGAAAAGCTTGTTCTCAGCAAGCTTGATGTTACGCTTAAAAAGGTGAACTGCTGCAAGTGCCAGCGCTGCAGGATGGACATAACAGCTATTGCAATGAACAATCTTAAGCCGATGTACATAGTTGCAACGGATGATGAAGTGAAAGAAAAGATTCATGAATTAAAGGAAATGGGAAAAGAGGCAACAACAGAAGTTATTAAAGCGGTCCTCATTGTCAGGAAAAATCCAAGGCACTGATATTTAATTTAATAATTTACTAAAATTTTATCCAAACATGCCGATAGTATAAATATCAAATATATTATGAGGTGATTTTTGTGCAGGATAAGATTAATGTGTTATATAATGATTTGGATGAAGATACATTAAGGGACAAGTACCTTACCTTTTATACAGATAAACAGCTATTTGGAATTTCAATATCAGATGTTGTACAAATAGTAGGAATGCAGGATATCACAGCTGTTCCCGAATTCCCTTCATATGCAAAGGGAGTAATAAATCTACGCGGAACAATAATCCCGATTATTGATGTAAGATTAAGACTTAAAAAGGAAGAAATAGGATATAACGAAAGAACCTGTATTATAGTTACCAATATAAACGGAGCTTATATAGGTTTTATTGTTGATTCTGTAAATGAGGTAATAAATATATACAAGGACAACATATCAAATCCTCCTCAAATGGGCAATGACTATGTCAATACTTATATTATAGGAATTGCCAAGGTAAACAACAATATTGTACTGCTGATGGATTTGAAAAAAATTCTCAATGAGCAGGAGCTTGGACTTATTACACAAATATAGGGCTACAGAGCAGCATAGGAGGACAAAGTGAAAATTTTCAAAAAGAAAAGAAAATCAGAAGTTAAAGAAAAAAAACTTAAGATAAAAAAAACGGGAAGAAAAGCTAAAACTGCCAACGCAGAAAAAAGGTTTAAAATTTCAAATGTTAAGATAGCACCAAGATTAATAATATGTTTTACGACAATCCTGATTATATTCGCCATATCCATGGGAATTGCGCTTTTCAATATTGCCGATATAGCATCAAATGTCAACCGTTTTTATGATGAGTGCTATGAAGTTGAAGTGTTGTCCTGGAAGACGAAGCTTGCGTTAAGCAATATTGAAAAATCAATTTATAAATCAGCAGTGGCAGCAGGCAGCCCGGAGGTTAAGGAATATACCACGGAAATAACCGGAAATTTCAAAGCTGCCAATGAATCCATAGAGCAGATGAAGAAATACTTGGGTGCATTTCCAACTGTCATAGAGCAGCTGGATGCAGATTTCAAAATTGCATCAGGGGTAAGTGACAAGCTTTCTGTACTTTTTATATTCTCGGATAAAGGACAAAATACGCAGACACTGAGTGTCCTGGATAAGGAACTGACACCTGCCATGGATTCCATTAATAAGACACTTGATGAAATAAGCAGAAACTTGGAAATTACTGCTCAAAACTTTGTTAAAAACTCAAATAGAACAAGTGAGAATATGGTAATTGTTCTTTCAGTTATGCTTATACTGAGCCTTATAGTATCAACAGCATTGGTGACAGCTGTTGTCAGGGGGTTGAAAAAGCCTATAAAGGAAATAACGGATGCGGCAGATGCCATAGGCAGCGGTAATCTAGACTACAATATAAGTTATTCATCAAATGACGAATTAGGTGTAGCAGCTAGAACAATAAGCAGCACAATCGTAACACTGAAGCTTTATGTAGGAGAAATAGACAGGATATTAAGTGAGATGGCCGGAGGGAACTTAACCTCTTCAATAGATATAGAGTTTATAGGAGGATTTGCTCCAATAAAAAGTTCTGTTGAGAAAATAATATCATCATTTAACAGAACACTTAAAGATATAAATGAAGCAGCTGAACAGGTTTCAGCCGGAGCAAATCAGGTTTCAGGCGGCGCTATGGTGTTGTCCCAGGGTACTACGGAACAGGCAAGCTCAATTGAAGAGCTGTCCGCAACCATAAATGAAATTTCAGAGCAAATTAAAACAAATGCGGAAAGATCAAAGGATGTAAGCAAAATAACGCAGGATGCTGCAAGAGGTGTTGAGGAAAACAGCAAGCAGGTTCAACTGATGAACGAAGCCATGTATGACATAAAGAAAGCCACAAATGAAATATCAAAAATAATTAAAGCAATTGACGATATAGCATTCCAGACAAATATACTGGCTTTAAATGCGGCTGTAGAGGCAGCCAGAGCCGGTTCTGCAGGCAAGGGATTTGCTGTTGTAGCAGATGAAGTGAGGAACCTTGCTTCGAAAAGTGCAGAAGCAGCTAAAAGTACAGCATTTTTAATTGAAAACTCCATTAAATCTGTGGATAAGGGAACTAAAATTGCAGACGAAACAAGACGCTCCATTGAAGTAATGGTTGAAGATATCAGGCAGTCTGTGAAAATGGTGGATGAGATTTCTGAAGCGTCCAATGAACAATCTCAATCCATAATTCAGATAACACAGGGGATTGAACAAATATCATCAGTTGTTCAATCAAATTCCGCTACGGCGGAGGAAAGTGCTGCAGCCAGTGAGGAACTCAGCGGTCAGTCCAGCATGTTGAAGGAATTAGTTGAACAATTTGAATTGAAGGCAGAAAATGCTTTTATATAAGGAGTGGTTGAAATGAGCTATGATGTAGATGAAGTTATGGAAGAAATTGATTTTCCGTGGTTAATATTCAAGCTGAACGACAATATGTATACGGTGAACAGCAAGCTGATAACCTCAATAGTTATAATGCCGGAAGTGGTTACTTTTGTTCCCAATGTTGCAGACTATATGTCCGGGCTCATACATTTGAGAGGAAATGTTGTTCCGCTTATAAACCTTAAAGTGCTGTTTGGAATTGAAACCGGAACTGAAAGAGATGAGTCCGCAGCGGATGAAGAAAAGAAAATGGTTATTGTATTGGAAAAAGATAATACCTTTGCAGGTTTTATCGTAGATGAGGTTTTATCAGTGGAAAATATAACTGTTTTTGAGGAAACTGAAGAAATACGAAAGCTGTATAAAAACAGCTTTGTAAGAGGTGTGGCAAAGGGTCAGAAAAGCAGCGAGGTGCTTCTGATTTTGGATGAAGAAAGAATAATGAATATGTCATAACAAATCGGACTGAATTTTTTTAAATTAATGACGAATATTACTATAGAATATATGAACAGGGGTAATTTTTATGAAAATCCATAATATTAACAACTATATGGGGTATAATCACAGCTCAAAGTCAATTAAGAACGGAGAGGCTGTGAAATCAAAAAAATATGATGTAATAGATATCAAAAGCAAGACCGAGGGTGAAGCCGGGTCAGACATTGCATCTGTAAAAAGAAATATTGTTTCTGATATTAACAAAGAAACAAGGACAGATAAGCTGATGAAAATCAAAAATAGTATTGATAATGAATGCTATAGTATAGATGTGGAAGAAATTGCCCGAAAAATGCTTAGTTAAGAGGTGGCATATGAACTTATTGTATGATTTTCTCAAAGAAGGCACTCAACTGTACAGTAATCTTTTAGACTTGGAATATGAAAAGTATGACGCGGTTATTAAAGCTGACATTAAAACATTGGATGATATAGTCGCAAAGGAACAGGCCTATTACATGAAAATGAGGGGCAATGAGCAAAAAAGAGAAAAAATGCTGGAAAAAAAGGGCCTCGAAGGAAAGACTCTTCGTGAAATAATAGACATGTCTCAAGGCGAAGAAAAAACTATGCTGAATGATGCCTATAATGAACTTAATGAATTATTAAAGGAAGTAAAAAAAATAAACGGAATGTGCAGGACTTTGATTGAAGTAAGGCTTCGAAGAGTTGATAATGCTCTTAATGAACTGGGAGAAAAGGAAAACACATATACGGATACGGAACATAAAAACGGCAGTGCTAAAAGCCTGATGATTTCCAAGAAAATATAGTAAGAAAATATATCGAAATTGTAAGGAGAAGAATATGCTTAGACCGACTTTTTTAGGATTCAGAACCGCAAGCAGCGGATTGAAAGTAAACCAAAGTGTGATGGATGTTATAGGGCAGAACATGGCAAATATTAATACAGAGGGTTATACAAGGCAGAGGCTTGATACAACCTCTCTGGGCTTCAATACAAGCAGAATAAAATTTGGACCGACAGGCGTAGTTATAGGACAGGGTGTTCAGGCAAACGGAACAAGCCAATACAGAGATGCGTTTCTTGACCTTAGATACAGAACACAAGCTGCCAAGTCAGGCAGCGAACAGGTGCAGTCGGAGGCGTTGGGTGACCTGGAAAAAATAATGGATGAGATTAATACAGATAAAATTAACGAGCAGTTTTCTCATTTGCTTGAGCAGATTCGTTCATTAATGTCGAATCCATCAGACCCGGTATTTGAAGGTGTTGTCCGTACCTCGGCTCAAATGCTTACACAGATGTTCAACAATTACTCCAACCAGATAGATACAGTAAGAGATCAGCAGATGGATTATCTGGAGGACGGAGCCATAGTAGAAGTTAATCAGCTTATGGACAACATAGCGAAGCTGAACAAGCAGATAAGAGAGGACAACCTAAGCGGTAATCCGGCTTTGGAGCTGAATGACCAGAGAAATCTGCTTATAGACAAGCTTGCTGATTATATGGATATAGAAGTTGTTACTACTCCTGTATCTATTGGCGGAGGCAGGACTATTGACGAGCTGTCCATTGTATTGAGAGGACAGACAGATGTGGATGGAAATAAAATCAAGCTTGTTGATAATGACAAGAAGGGAAAGCTTGATATAAATAAAACTCTTACAACCGAAGACAAAGTTGTATTGGAGTTTACGGATGCGAAAGGAAATACAAGTTCTGACTTCAATTCAAAAATAGCCGGAGGTCAGATAGAAGGCTATCTGAAATTTTTAAACGGAAAAGGTGATTTTGCTGCCGCCGGAGCTGACAGCTTTGAAAAATCTCAAGGTGTTTTATACTATAAGAGTATGCTGGACACACTTGCAAATAAGTTTGCAGAAGAGATGAACAAATTGAATAAAGCTCCTGAAATTGACCCGTTAACGGGAAAGCATAAAGTAGACGCAGCAGGAGAAGTAATTTGGACAGATAAACCTCTTTTCGAGGCAAGAGGAGGCGATCCGGCTATAACAGCCGGAAACATTAAGATTTCAGATGACTGGGCAGAGTCTGTGGATTCATACATAACCAACACGACAGTTGAAAAGTCAGGAGCTGAGGATGATACGACCGGAGCAACGGATAATATACTCAGAATGATAAATTTGTTTAATATTGATCATGAATTTAAGACTCAGGATGGCAAATCCCTGTTTAAAGGAAATTTTCAGCAATTTCTTACTAATACAATAACAACACTGAATTTGCAAAAAGCGGATGTACAAACTTCATACGACACATATTCAGAAGCGCAGTTTCAGCTGGATTATGCAAGAAGCAGCATGTCGTCGGTGGATTTAAACGAAGAGGGAGTCAACCTGCTTCAATACAGCAAGTCCTACAATGCGGCCGCCAGGCTTATGACCGTGCTGGATGACATGCTTGATACCTTAATTAACAAAATGGCAGTATAGAGGTGATAATATGAGAGTAACAACAGGAATGATGTCAAACAAATATGTCAGAAACTTAGGAAAATCAGCCGAAGAGCTGTACTATCTCCATGACAGGGTAAGCACCGGAAGAAAATTTTTCACCGGTTCAGAGGATCCGGTTGGTGCTATAAAGGCGTACAAGCTCAGGAGAGAATACAGACTGACTGAAATGTATGATTCCAGCATAGGAGATGTTGAGTCCTTTTATACTTCGGCGGAAACAAATCTTATGGAAATAAGCAACAACATGGATAAAATATACACCACTTATCTCAGGGGAATTACCGGAACAATGGATTCCGAGGCCAGAGAGGCATGTGCAAAGGAGCTTGACAACCTTCAGCAGTCTGTGCTTACATGTCTTAATGCAAAGTTTGAGGATAAGTATGTCTTTGGAGGAACCAACAGGGATGAAATCCCGTTCACCTTGGACAGCAACGGAAATTTATGTTATAAGGGAATATCTGTAAAGGATATGGACGATACTACTTTTAAGGAACTTTCCGAACAAACAATAAATGTTGACTTGGGGCTTGGAATGAAATTTGACCCGACTACCGGTGAAGTGAATCAAGATACAGTTTTCAATATGTCTATGGCTGGTATAAAATTTATGGGCTACGGAAAGGATACCGCCACTTCACCATCAGGAGATGAAATTCCCAATGACCTTTATTCCTTGATAGGGAAAATAAAAGAAAAATTGAGAGACTCTGATTTCTCTTTAGATGAAATATCTCCTTATATAGAAAAATATGAAGAACAGAAAAAACAGGTTCTTGTAAATGCAACAGACATAGGGGCGAAGACAAATTATCTGGAGTTTTTAAACACACGAAATATAAGCAATCAGGACAATTTAAATGAAAAAATACTTGATGTTGAATACGTGGATTCAGCAGAAGCAATACTTGATTTCAGCATGCAGCGTTATGCTTACAATGCTGCTCTGTCCATGGGCAACAGAATACTTGAAAACAGCTTTATAGATTTTATGAAATAGGAGGAGACAGCCATGATAGAACCGCTTTTAGAGATAAAAACCGTTCCTATGTCCTTTGAACTTAAAATTAATAATGCGCGCTATGAATTAGCGACAACTGATGCAACATTTGAACTTAAGAGAGACAAGGGTGGTCTCCAGATGCAGATGAGGCCTACCAGATTAAATATAGACACAATAGAGGCCAGATATTCTGCAGGAATAAAAAGCGCTATGCGTTCTGTTTCTGATATTGCACAAAAGGGAGTGCAGGCTGCATATGAAGCTACAGCATCATACGCCAGAGAAGGCAACCTCATGCTTGATGTTGACTTTATGGATAATCCAATTCCTGAAATAGCAATGAGGAAGTTTTTTAGTGATGTTGACTTCAATCTCGGGTTTGCTCCCGGTGTCGGACCTGATATTTCCTGGGATATCGGAGGAATATCAATGAATTTTGAAATGGACAGACTTGATTTTGACTGGAATATTGAAAGACCACGCATAGAGTTCACTCCCGGGAGCATAGAGCTCATCATAAAGGAATACCCCAGGATTGAAGTGAATTATATAGGTAAGCCTATTTATATTCCACCGAGTGCCGATCCTGAATATAAGGAGATAGATACATTTGCCTGATAAAGAATTAAATATAAAGACCAGGGATTTTGGAGAAATAACAGTCAGGCCCGAGGATGTCATAAGCTTTACAAGCGGCATGTACGGGTTTGACGATTATAAAAGCTATGTGATATTAAAGGATAGTCCTGAAGATGATGTAATGTTTCTTCAATCACTTGATAATACCGATTTATCATTTGTGCTTATTGACCCATACACAATATTAAGAAATTATGAGCCGGCTTTGAATGAAGAAGATCTGGATGAGCTTGGTGTAAAAAACGAAGCAGATTTAAAATATCTTGTTATTGCCATAATAAGAGAGGACGTCAAGGAATCGGTGGTCAATTTAAAGAGTCCTGTTGCCATTAATCCTGAAACCAAGGAAGCAAAGCAGGTCATACTGCAGAACGCTTATCCGCTGAGACACAATATCCTCTCCGATGAGGAGGATAAAAGATGCTTGTTATAAAAAGAAAGGTATCAGAATCCATAATGATCGGCGATGACATTGAGATTATTATTTCAGAGATTTCTCAGGACAAGGTAAAGATAGCAATCAATGCTCCTAAAGAAATAAAAATAACAAGAAAAGAACTGGCAGAGACATGTGAATTTAATATTACTGCTTCCGAAAAAATAGATAAGAACAGCCTGAATAATATAAAAAGCAAATTAAAAAGCTCAGAAAAGTAAAATAATTTTAAGATTATTTTACTTTTTTTTTAAGAATTTATAGGCTCAAAAAATAGGTTTGTAAATTTATGCATAACTGATTTTAACAAATACATTGTAAAATGCTTAAAATATCTTTAAAATCAATGATTAAATATACATATAATGGGATTTATTATCTTAAAAAAATATATCGGAATTTGTCAAAAAGTCTTGCATTTTGTAATATTTTCAATTATAATACACTTGTGTTAAAGAAATATTAATAAATACCCATCAATTGAAAAAGGTAAAACTGTCGAAAGGCAGTGACACAAAACTATAGGGCCTAAGGGAAACTACGGTAGCCAGTTGCCAACGATAAGCTTATATATTTAAGTATATAATTTATTATGCGTATGGCGACTATAATGAATTATATATTTTTTTTCCAATTTTTTGTCAGGGGGATAAAATGAAAATTATTGAAAGCACAAATCTTAATCTGCTTAACAAGAGTCTGAACGGGCTATGGCTCAGGCAGCAAGTAAACATGGAAAACATAGCAAACTATTCTACACCAGGGTATAAAAGCAAATTTGTTGAATTCGAAAATCTTCTCAAAGCAAATTTGAATAACTCCGCAAACACCAAATCAGAAATAAATCAGCAAATTGATTCCAGCAATATTCTCGTCAAGGAAAATGAAAACCAATCTTTAAGACTTGATGGAAATAATGTTGACTTCGAAAAAGAAAACCTACAGCTGGCAAAGACACAATTTCAATACATGTATACTGTAACAGAAGTTAATTCTTATTTTTCCAAACTTAAATCAGTAATTTCCGAAGGGAAAAAATAATCAGGGAGGGATAAAATGTCTTTTTTACAATCACTTAATATAAGCGGTTCAGGTCTTACCGCCCAGAGATTCAGAATGGATGTAATATCAGAGAATATTGCAAATCAGGATACAACGAGGACTGAAAACGGAGGAGCATACAGAAGGAAAATGGTTGTGCTGTCGTCAACCTCAGGAAATTTTAAAAACATGATGATGAAAAACATCAGCGGATACGAAGCCGGAGGAGTTGAGGTTTCAGGAATAGTGGAAGATGAGAGCGAATTCAAGCTTGTGTACAATCCTGAGCATCCTGATGCGGATGAAAACGGATATGTAAATATGCCCAATGTAGACACACTTAAGGAAACAGTTGATATGATGGAGGCCTACAGGGCTTATCAGGCAAATATAACAGCACTGAACACGACTAAGCAAATGGCGTTGAAAGCGCTGGAAATCGGGAGGTAAGAATGTTTATTGAACCTATTCAGCCAATAAAAGGAATAAATCAGTCCAATGAGGCAGTTAAGACTACAGGAGAAAGCAAGAATAAGTTTTTGTTCAAATCTATATTTGATGATGCATTTAATAACTATCTGGAGTCTGAGGCTAAGGTTGACCAAGATATTTATGAGCTTTCCACAGGGCAAAGTGATGATTTGCATAATTTAATGATAAATGCACAAAAAGCTGAGATGTCTCTGGATTTGGTTATACAGCTTAGAAATAAAGCTTTAGATGCTTATAATGAAATAATGCGTATGGGAGTTTAAAAAATTTCACGTACATAATTTAGGAGCTATAAATGGCAGAGCAATTTAAAAATATTTGGAAAAGTATAACAGAATTTTGGGGAAAATTAAGCAGCAGAGCAAAAAAGCTTGCAATAGGAGCGGCATCTGCTATATTAATATTCGCAGTAATTTTGACAATCATATTGAATAATAAAGGATATGTTGCTCTTTTCAGCGGAATTGATGAAAAAGAAACATCAGAGGTAATGAAGGTACTTCAGGAAAATAATGTTGATTATAAATATGAAAGCGATGGAACAATATTGATACCTGAAGATCAGGAAAGCTCTTTAAGAATGAAGCTTGCACAATCAGGACACCCGCGTACCGGAACAAATTACGATGTGTTTACTCAGAACATTGATTTTATGACAACGGATTATGAGAAGAGGCAATATGAAATATTTCAGCTGCAGGAAAGACTTCAGGATTCAATAAAGACGATTAACGGCGTTAAGGAAGCTATTGTAACAATAAATGTTCCGGATAAGAAAAATTTTGCATGGGAATCAGGCAAGGATGAATCTTCTGCATCGGTAAAGATAAACCTCACAAACGGATATTCATTGTCTCAGACACAAATAAACGGAATTATGCAGCTGGTGGTTAAAAGCGTCGAGGGTTTAAAGGAAGAAAATGTCGCTATTATTGACACGGATGGAAATAATCTTATTGTAAGTGACGAATTGAAACAGACAAATACAATTAAACTGAAGCTGGAAGTTGAAAAAGAATTTGAAAAAGAAACTGTAGGAGAAGTAACGGAATTTTTGGCAAAAATTTATGGACCGGAAAATATTAAGGTTTCTGCAAAATGCACTATTAATTTTGATAAAAAAATAAGCGAGATGTTACAATACATGCCCGATGAGGAAACAAAAAAGGGCGTTCCCAGCGAAACAAAGAATGAAAGAGAGATAACAGGTCCGGGTGAAACCGTAGGCGGAGTAGCCGGAACAGAAACAAATTCTGAGGTTCCAACTTATCCGGGTGTTGTTATTGAAGGGGATGACATATATTTCAGAGATTCCAACTCAATTAAATATCTGGTAAGCCAGCTCAAGGAACAGATAGAGCATAATCCGGGTGAAATAGAGGATCTCACCGTGGCTGCTGTAATAAATAAAGCAAGCATGAGAGATGAGGAACTGCAGGAAGTGAAAGAGCTTATCGCTTTTTCCTCAGGAATTAAGACTGAGAATGTTGCACTGCATAATTTGCTTTTCTATGATCCGGATGCACCGGCTGTGCCGGCTGACAGCCCAAATGTACAAGTACCGGGAATACAGATGAGAGATATACTGATATACGGCGGAATAGCGCTGGCGGTAATAGCTGTAATTATATTTATAATAAGCATGATACTCAGCAAGAGAAGAAAGAAGAAAAATGCAGAAGCAGCTGCGGCAAATGCAGAAGCAGCAGTTACAGATGATTTCACATGGGCAGACATACAAGATGAAATAAAGGTTCAGGAAACACAGGAACAAGTTATTAAAAAGCAGTTGAAGGAGTTTACAGCGTCAAATCCGGAAATAGCTGCTCAGCTTATCAGGACATGGTTAAAGGGAGAGGATGAATAATATGGCAGAGAGTAGATTATCAGGCAAACAAAAAGCTGCGGCTATTATTATTTCTCTTGGTGCAGATGATGCATCCAAAATATACAAATTTCTTAAGGAAGATGAAATTGAGCAGCTTACATATGAAATATCCAGGCTGGAGCATCTAAGTCCGCAGATAATGGAAAATACTCTAAAGGATTTTTATGATTTGTGTCTGACACAAAAGGTAATAACCGAGGGTGGTTTTGAATATGCAAGAAATGTTCTTGAAAAAGCCTTTGGGTCACAAATTGCAGCAAGTCTTTTAGAAAGAGTTACAAAGACAATGAGGACCAAGTCCTTTGAATTTGTTAGAAAATCTGATTATAAAAACCTGCTGGCAATCATTCAGAATGAGCATCCGCAGACCATTGCTCTCATACTGTCCTATGCCAGAGCGGATCAGGCATCAGCGGTAATAGCGGATTTGCCTAAAGAAAAACGAATAGATGTGGTTGAAAGAATTGCAAAGATGGATCGAACTTCTCCTGAAATTATAAGGTATGTGGAACAGGAGCTGGAAAAGAAATTCAATTCAATAGTGTCCGTAGACTTTACAGAAATAGGCGGAATAAACTATGTTGCCGATATTATGAACAATATGGACAGAGGCAACGAAAAATACATATTTGATGAACTTAACAAGAAGGATGCAAAACTTTCAGATGAAATCAGGATGAGAATGTTCGTATTTGAGGACATTGTCACTATGGATTCAATGAGCATACAAAGGTTTCTGCGTGAAGTTGACAGCAAGGATCTTGTATATGCTATCAAGGGCTCAAACAAAGAAGTTGCAGATATGTTATTCAATAATATGTCCACAAAGATGGGAGAAACAATCAAATCTGAATTGGAATATACTCACAATGTACGTTTGAGAGACGTGGAAGAAGCTCAGCAAAGAATTGTATCTGTTATCAGGCGTCTTGAGGAAGAAGGCGAGCTTGTTATAGCAAAGAGCGGAAAGGATGATATTATTGTCTGATATAATCAAAGCCGAATATGTGATTTATGACTGCCATAACCGGTCGAATTCCGGCGCACCAGAGGAAGAGCATAATGCCGAAGCTATGTGTACTATCCGAGAAGATTTATATGAAATATATAATCAAAAAGAAATTATTTTAAAAGAGGCAAGCAATGAGGCATCAAAAATAATCAGCGATGCAAAAAAGAATGCTCAGGATGAAATAGCCCGTTGCAAGGAAACAGGCTACAAAGAAGGATATAATTCCGGAATGGAAACAGGAAAAAGTCAAGGCTATACTGAAGGTTATGAATCCGGAAAAACAGAAGTTACAGAGGTTCTTAAAAAACAAAATGAGGCTGCGGTCAATGAGATTGCTCATATGCTGCAAAAAATAGAGACAGAAAAGAAAGATATAATTTCACAATATGAAAAAGACCTGACAAAGCTTGCCATTGACATAGCCGAAAAAATCATAAGGCATAAAATTCATTCGGAGGATGGTGCTGTTGCAGCCATAATTGAAAATGTAATCAAGGATTACAGAAATGCGGAATGGATTAAGGTGTACATTTCAGGACAGGATGCTATTGCTGTTCAGGCTGACAAAAAGCTGATCAATGAGTTAAACAAAATATCAGATGACGTAAAGATAGAAGCTTCAGAAGAACTGGAAGAAGGCAGCGCAATAGTGGAAACTCAGGATGGAATAGTAGATGCAGGCATAAACACTCAGCTTAAAAATCTTAAAGAGATGGTGCTAAATAAAAATGCGGTCTAGCGACAGATTTAAAAATATTCAGGAAATATTGATTAAAGAAGATCTTTCTACCAATATAGGTAAGGTAAAAAGAATATCGGGAATGATGATCGAGGCAACCGGAAGCAAGTACAAGATAGGCGAGGTTTGCGAAATAAACACAGATACTGACGGAAAGACGGTACGAGCCGAGGTTGTGGGATTTAATGATGGAAGAGTGCTGCTGATGCCTTATGAGGATATTAAGGGCATAGGGCCCGGAAGTATGGTCAAATCAACTAAAAACAAGCTCAAGATTCCGGTCGGAGATTTTCTCATAGGGAGAATAGTTGATGCCACAGGACAGCCAATAGATGAAGACAAGCAGTTTGTAAGCGATGAATACTGCTATGTGGACAATGAATACATAAACCCTTTATCAAGACCCAGGATTGACTCAAGCCTGAGCTTTGGAGTAAAAGCAATAGATGGTCTGCTCACAATTGGCAAGGGGCAGCGTATGGGAATATTTGCAGGCAGCGGCGTAGGTAAAAGTACACTTATGGGAATGGTAGCCAAAAATGTAAAGGCCGATATTAATGTTATTGCGCTGGTGGGCGAAAGAGGCAGAGAAGTAAGAGAGTTTATAGACAAGGATTTGGGGGAGGAAGGGTTGAGACGCTCAGTCCTGGTAATAGCAACCTCTGACCAGCCGGCAATGCTGAGAGTGAAATGTGCTTTGGTTGCCACAACTATAGCGGAATATTTCAAAGATAAGGGCAAGGATGTGCTCTTGATGATGGATTCACTGACAAGATTTGCAATGGCTCAGAGAGAGATAGGACTTGCAACGGGAGAGCCTCCGGTCTCAAGAGGATATACACCTTCCATATATGCGGAGCTGCCGAAGCTTTTGGAAAGAAGCGGCAACTTCAACGGCGGTTCCATAACAGGGATATATACGGTTCTCGTAGAGGGAGACGATACTAACGAGCCAATATCGGATACAGTCAGAGGAATTGTTGACGGACACATAGTTTTGACACGAAAGCTCGCAAATTCCAATCACTATCCGGCAATTGACATAAATGCAAGTATATCAAGATTAATGGATGATATAGTCGCTAAAGAGCACAGCGACAGTGCAAAAAAAATAAGAGATATTTTATCTGTATATTATGCAAATTACGATTTAATTTCTATAGGAGCATACAAAAAAGGAACAAATCCAAAGCTTGATGAAGCAATAAGCAAGATTGACAAGGTTAATGGCTTTCTTACTCAGGCAGTAAATGAAAAATATTCATTTGAAGAAACACTTCAGCTGATAAAAGAGATATAATTCTCGGCTGTATTTATAAGGATATTGAAACAGGAGGCGCGATTTGAAAAAGTTCAGTTTTTCATTACAGAAGGTTTTGGAAATTAAGGAACAAATATTAGAAAACCTTAAGGTTGAGCTAAGCAGCTTAAACAATGATTTGAAAAATACAGAAGCAGCTATTGATAACCTGAAGTACCAGTTCAGAAATATAAATGAAGAGTTTGTTAAAAAGTCATGTGTATCTATATCTGTAGGAGAAATGACATATTATAAGATGCTTATGGAAGATATTTTTAAGCAAATAGAAATTAAAGAAGAAGAAAAACAAAATATTATAAAAAAAATAGAAAGCAAAAGGCAGGAAATAGTAAGTTTGAATAAAGAGATTTCCAGTCTTGAAAAGCTTAAGGAAAAAGAATTGGAGAAACACAGCAAGGCAGTTGAAAAAAGTGAAGAAATTTTCATTGAAGAGTTTGTTTCAAACATCAGCATGACAAAAAGGTATGCAGTTTAAATAATATACATTGAAAGGAGGTGAGAAAATGAATGTGAATACAAATATGAACATGAATCTCAATAATGTTCTTGCGGGACAGCTTCAGGGATATTCAGCCATAAGTAATAATCAACAGGCTGGAATTAATAAAAATGATTTTTTGAAAATGCTAAAAATGATGATGCTTGAAAATGAAAATCCGGCTCAGCTTTCCCAGTCAGAAAATACTGGGATAAACACTGAAATGTTAATGCTTTTGGCAGCAAACGGTATGGTAAACAGAAATGATACTGACAATGTGTATCAGATTGCAGCAGACGAAAAAGTTAATACTGGTACGGTTGAATCTGATAAGAAAAATATAACAGATAAATTGCCGGTTGATTTATATGGTATTGCAGCATTGTTAAATCCTGTTGATTCAAATGTAATAAATCCCCAGGCCCCTATGGAAAACATGATTTATAATATGCCGGTATCAGGATATTTACAGCCATATACAGGATTGACTTCATATCAGCAGCCACAGAATAATGGGCAGGGCGAAATTTACAACGGACAACAGACGTCAACAGTTATGAAAGCACAGGATAATTCAGGAGTTTCCATAAAAGCCGGTACAGATGTACACAGTTTTTCAGCAGAGAAACTCATTACAAAAATTGAAGAAAGCAGAAGCAAGCTCAAAAATGAGATTGATTTCAAAGCAAATCTTCTTTCTGTGAATAACAGGTCCAAAGAAGAAACAATCATTACCGTAAGTGATGAAGCATCCGAAATAAAACCGCAGGTATTGTCTCAGGTCAAGGAAAAAATAGTCTTTATGGCAGAAGATAAACCGGATTCGGACGTTGGAGTTAAATATGTTACTATGGAGCTTCAGCCTCATAGTTTGGGGAAGGTAGACATAAAGATGGCTTTTGAAGGCGATAAAATAACAGTTGAAATTAAAGCTGCAAATAAGGAGACACAAAAGATACTGCAATCCAATGCACAAGAGCTTGCGGATATTTTGAACAAAGCTTCTAAGACACCTGCCGATGTTGTTATAAAGGTCAATGACAGCCAATATGAAAACCGCAATGTCATTCAAAATCATGACAGCGGCCAGCAGGAACAGCACAGCAGCCATCAGAACAGCGATGATGCAAATCAGCAGGGGAGAAACAGAGAAAGCTACCATTACCACAGTGAAGATTCTGATAAAGATGAAGACGGAATATTTTCACAGATGATTAATTTAAGAAATATAAAAATAAACACATAGGAGGCAGACTTTGCAGATAAACGCATATAGCTCCACCAGCCGGACAAGCAGCACTGACGGCACATATGGCATGAAATCAAATGAAGGCCTGGACATGCAGGATTTTCTGAATCTGTTGATGGTTCAGATGACAAATCAGGACCCTATGAACCCGATGGAAAACACAGAGTTCATATCACAGATGGCACAATTTTCATCACTGCAGGCGATGAATGATTTGAAAGAAATTACATTACAGTCGCAGGCATCAAACTTCATCGGTAAAAATGTCGTGGTTGCAGATTATGACAGCAAGGGGCATATTATAACGGATGAAGGTATTGTAGAAAAAGTCATTTTTTACAACGGATCGGTAGGCGTGTATATAAATGGCAACGAATATGGCTACGGAAACATAATGGAAGTTAAGGAAGTAAAGAATACAGAGGAAACTCCACCGGTTGAAAAACCTCCCGAAGATGATTCAAATGATGAAGGATCCAAGACTGAAGAAGATTAGCAAGGTGAAAAAATGACAGACATAAATTTTATAAAAAAGCTCAGCAGTCTTGATAATAATGTCCAGTACACCCCTGCAGTGAAGAATAGTGAAAGTATTAATTCAGCATTTAAGGAGCTGCTCAATGAAAAGCTAAAGAACAGCACTGAAAATGAAGTGGTATTCTCAAAACATGCAAGTGAAAGAATACGGGAAAGAAATATTGATGTAGATGCAGATGTGACGGACAGGCTTAACCAGGCGGCAGAGCAGGCAAAAGACAAGGGTCTGAAGAATGTGCTTGTTATGATTGACAATCAGGCATTCATAATAAACACACGAAACAACAAGGTTGTAACAGCATTGAACAGTGATGACTTAAAAGAAAATATATTTACCAATATAGACGGAGCCGTTATAAAATAGCCGGTCCTTTTCAGGAGGCTAAGACCTGGATTTCTTGAAGGGTCAGGCAATGTCACAAAAAAGAAAAGGAGAATAAATATTATGATGAAAGCACTTTATTCCGGTGTTTCCGGAATGAGAAGCCATCAGACAAAGATGGATGTAATAGGTAACAATATAGCAAATGTAAATACTTACGGATACAAATCACAGAGAGTAACGTTCAGAGATGTATATTATCAGCAGATAAAAAATCCTACAAAACCGGATGATTCTCCAACACTCAGAGGAGGTACCAATGCTTCTCAGGTAGGTTACGGAGCACAGGTGGGTTCTGTGGATACAATCCATACAATTTCCGGATGGGCGCCTACAAACAAGCCTACTGATGTGTTCATAAACGGTGAAGGATATTTTATGGTTCAAAATGCCAGCGGAGAAAAGTTTTATACCCGTTATGGAGCATTCAATTTTGACTCGGCGGGCAACCTGGTAGATTCAAGCGGTTCACTTGTTATGGGAGTAAATGATTTATCTAAGGTGGGCGCAGACGGTGATATTCCGGAATCTGCACTGGAAGCCGTAAAGGTAGATTTGTCAAAATATACAAATATAACAATTAATCAGGATGGAACAATTACAGGTTTGGGATTAAAAGGTACAGCTGACGAAGATCAAATTGTTGAACTTGGACAGATAGCAATAGCAAATGTACCCAATCAGGACGCTTTAGTGCTTGAAGGGAATTCATACTATGTAAAAAGTAATAATACAGGAACCATTACCTATCATGAAGCAGGGCTTAAGGGGACAGGTACACTTATTACAGGCGCTCTTGAAATGTCAAACGTTGATTTGGCAAATGAATTTTCCGATATGATTATGACGCAAAGAGGATTCCAGGCAAACACCAAAATAATTTCCGTAGTTGACCAGATGCTTGAAGAACTTGTAAACCTTAAGAGATAATGCAATGCTGCCGCCATATGGCGGCAGCTAAAAATAAAAATATTGATCATGCCCATAAAATAGAGTTATGGGTATGATTAATGATTTTATAAAAACATAGGAGGAGTTATGGTAGAAGTTGTCGGAATCAATGGGGAAGTTTTTTTAGTTAATGCGGCTCTGATAGAAAAAATAGAATTTATCCCGGAAACAAAAATAACTTTGACAACCGGTAGATATTACTTGGTTAAGGATTCAAAAGATGAAATCATAAATAAAATCATAAAATACAACCAAAAAATCATAAGGGGCGTAACTGCCGAATAATAAAGAGGTGCAACATGAATATATCATTTATAATAGGTTTGCTGGCAGGTTTCATTCTGGTTATTTACGGAATCATGGGAAGCGGCTCAAGTGTGAGCCAGGTTATTAACAGCTTTATAGACGTATCCAGCATGCTTATAACATTCGGAGGGGCCATTTCAGCAACAATTATGTCGGTTCCTGTCAAATATCTCAAGGACATACCTAAAAATATGAAGGTACTTATGAAGAGAGAAAAGATAGACCTCAATTCATACATAGATGCAATTGAAGAGCTTGCAAAGGAAGCCAGGCTGAAAGGTCTTCTCGTTCTTGAGGAAAAAGTAAATACGACGGCAGTGCAGGATGAATTTTTGAAATACTGTGTAATGCTCATAGTAGATGCTATTGAGCCTACAAAGGTAAGAGCACAAATAGAAAATGAAATAGACTGCATTGAAACCCGGCATGCGTCCGCATGGAAGGTGTTTGACACACTTGGGGGCTTCGGACCTGCGTTCGGAATGCTCGGTACATTAATAGGACTTATAAATATGCTTGCAAACATGAATGTAAGCGGCGGAGCGGATTCTTTGGGACAGGGAATGTCTGTTGCTCTTGTTACAACATTTTACGGCTCAGTTCTCACAAACATGATTTGCGCTCCGATATCCAACCGCTTAAAGGCAAAGCATGAGGAAGAAATGATTGCTAAGGAAATGATAATGGAGGGAGTGCTTTCCATACAGTCCGGAGAAAATCCAAAATACATAAGAGAAAAGCTCAATTCATATATAACATATGAAGAAAGAGGAGCGGTAGTGGCAGCACCGGAAGATGCGCAGAAAGACGGCAGAAAAGGCAGGAGAAGGAAAAAGGAAGCCAATGTGTAAAATTAAAATAGGTAGGGATTATTATGGCTAGAAATAAAAAAAAGGAATCTGGCGTAGGGGCAAGCTGGATGGAAACATACAGCGACATGGTAACATTGCTTTTAACATTCTTCATAATGCTTTATGCCATGTCAACCATAGATGCCGCAAAATATGCCGCAATAGTGGCATCCTTTTCGAAGCAGATGAATCCTGAGGTTTTTTACTCTCAGGGGTCGCCTTCCGATGAGGTTGGTCAGAAAGAAATGCCTGAGCTTGAGGATGAAGAAGAATCAGATAATATGGACGCACTGTATACTCTGCTGAAGCAATATATTGATGAAAACAACCTGAACGAGCAGGTGGAGCTGAGCAAAACACAGGAGTATGTGTTCATCAGATTTTCCGATGCCGTAACCTTCAAAGGCTACAGTGACATATTGGAGCAAAGCGGAAAAAACATTCTTGATGTTCTTGCGGATGGCTTGACATTGGTTGATGAATATGTTGAAGAGGTTATTATAGCCGGACACACTGCAAAGGTTGAGTATGACAAAACAGACATAGACCGCTCGCTGTCAACAGACAGGGCAAATGTGGTACTAAGATATCTGGAGAATAAAAATGTAATTGATCCGGCAAAATATCTGGCTATAGGCTACGGATTGTACAGTCCCATAGCTGATAATAATACTCCGGAAGGAAGAGCTAAAAACAGAAGAGTTGAAATATATATAAGCAGAGCTGGTTATCCTCTGAGCTATACCAAAAAGATACAGGAAACAATAAATAAAGACAAGAAATCAGAATCGAGCAATAATGATATAGAATATAAGAAAAATACATACATTAATTAGCAAAAATTATGGAATGAGGGCAAGATATGGCGGAGATATTATCACAGAGCCAGATAGACGAGCTGCTCAACAATTTAAGCAGCGGTGATGTAAATATACAAGAACTGGAAGCAAACGAGAAGAAAATTAAGGAATATGACTTCAGAAGTCCTAAGAAAATAACAAAAGAAACCATAAAATTGCTAAAAGGTATTTATGAAAATTACTGTAGGATGCTCACTTCACAATTGACATCAATTTTGAGACTGATGTGTGATGTGACCGTTGAGCAGGTGGAAGAAAGTATATTTCACGAATACAACAATGCATTGGATGATTATGTGTTAATGGGGCTTATTGATGTAAAATATCCCGATGAAACAACCTCCGACAGCCAGATTTTAATGGAGATATCAAAACCTTTGTCATTTGTGATTATTGACAGGCTGTTGGGTGGTGAAGGCAAGGAATATGAACATATAAGGGATTATACCGATATTGAATTGTCGCTGCTGAACAATATACTCAGAAATCTTGTGAAGCTAATGGGTTCAACATGGGAAAGCACTCTGGAAATTGAAACGGAGCTTACAAAAATTGAAACCAATTCAAGATTTGTGCAGTCCATCAACTACAATGATACGGTGGTTGTAATAGTGTTAAATGTAACATTGAATCAGTCTGTCGGCAAAATTACCTTATGTTTACCTTCAAGCGTTTTAGATGAAATATTCAAAAAAGGAAATGCTTTATCCAGAAACAGTGGCAGGAAGTCAGATCAAAGTGTTGAACAGCAGAAGAATGCAATAATGAGTTCAATAAAATCTTCAAAACTTACAATAACCGGTATACTTGGCAAGGCCGATGCTACGCTCTACGATGTTGTGAATATGCAGGTAGGAGATTTGATAATACTGGATAAGAATATTAATTCTGATGTAGACGTAAATGTGGACAACATAAAATGGTTTGAAGGAAAATGGGGAGCAAGAAAAAACAAAGGTGTAATAAAGATAAATAAAATTATACATTAATGAGGAGCTAAATATGTTAAATGAAAATATTTTTTCAGATATGGAAAGGGATGTAATAGGAGAAGTAATGAATATCAGTCTTGGCTCTTCTGCTACTTCTCTTTCCACACTGCTGGGCAAAAGAGTAGAAATAACTGTTCCGACGGTTAATGTAATCACTGCCAGAGATTTCAGCTATGAAAATCTTGAGCCTGCTATAGGGGTTGAAATAAATTATGTTGAGGGCCTGGACGGCGTCAACTTAATGATATGGAAAAGGATAGACGCAAAGACTATCATAGAAATATTGCTGGGCAATAAAATACCTGATGAAGAATTCGAAATGGATGAAATAAACACAAGCGCCATTTGTGAAGTTATGAATCAGATGATGGGGTCTGCTGCTACGGCACTCTCAGATTTTTTAGGTAAGCCTATTAATATTTCCACACCTGTTGCCTATGAAATTGATGATAAAACAGAATTTAAAAACAAATATTTTTCAGAGGAAGATATAATAGTCGCGGTAAGCTTTGAGCTGTACATTGAAGGAAGTGTGCAAAGCCAGTTTATAAATGTAATGCCGGTTCCGCTGTCAAGGGAAATTATTCATAGTTTTATGAAGGGCTCGGAAGATGAGGAAAGGAGTGAAGAAGTCATGCCTGATATTACTGAGTTGTCGGTTAACAATGAAGCTGAAACAGATGATGCGGAGGATGAGTATCAAGATGACATCAGGGAATACGAAGAAGAAAGCAATGGTTATACTTATACAGAGCCTGTAAAAAGAAGCGCTCCTAAGAAAAAGGTTCAGAAACAACAGCCGCCGGTTACTGTTAAACCTATGACACTTGATTCGTTTGATGACGAACAGGAGGCTCTGTCTGAAGAGCAGCTCTCCAACCTGGAACTGATTATGTCTGTACCGCTTGAAATCAGTGTGGAAATTGGTAAGGCAAAAAGACAGATTAAAGATATACTTGAATTTTCCCAGGGAACAATAGTTGAGCTTGACAAGCAGGCAGGAGCATCAGTTGATATTATTGTAAACGGACAACTGATTGCCAAGGGAGAAGTTGTGGTTGTAAATGATAATTTCGGTGTTAGAGTTGTTGAAATAATAAAAAAAGACGAATTAATTAAGTTAACATTATAATTGATATTTTACGGAGGAAAAAATGGATAATAAAATATTGATAGTGGATGATGCTGCATTCATGAGAATGATGATAAAGGATACTTTGAAAAAGAACGGCTATGAAAATTTGATGGAAGCATCTGATGGTGAGATCGCAGTACAGACATATAAGGCTGAAATGCCGGATTTGGTTATATTGGACATAACTATGCCAAATAAAAACGGTCTTGAGGCATTGAAGGAAATAAGACAAATAGATCCAAACGCAAAAATTGTAATGTGTTCTGCTATGGGACAGGAGTCCATGGTTGTAGAGGCCATTAGAAGCGGTGCGAGAGACTTTATAGTAAAACCGTTTAAAGCAGAAAGAGTTCTAAAAACTGTTCAGGGTATACTGGGGTAGGGGTTGATTGCAATTAAGGATGTATTATTGTTGATATTTTCAATTATTGGAATCATTCTGGTTCTGCTGCTGACCTATTACAGCACAAAATGGATTTCAACAAAATCCAGTATCGGGTTAAAGTCGAAATACATAAACGTTACAGACAGAATAATGTTAGGACAAAATAAGTTCCTGGCAATTGCAGAAATAAACAATAAATATTATTTGCTCGGCATTACTGAAAAAAATATAAATATGCTTAAAGAGCTGGATGATTTCCTGCCGCTGAGTGAGGAAAAACCGGAGAAGAATGTTGAGTTTGATAAAATAATAAGTAAGTTCATTAAGAAATCATAGTAGCGTCAGACTTGCTGCAGCAATTCAGCAGCGATGTCTCACGAAAGAGGCAACAATGGCTAAAAAATACATACCAAGATATAAGATACCAATATCATTGATTTTGATAATGTTTATGAATATTAAGACGGCATATGGCGGAGTAATCAATATGGACATAAACGGAAACGCCGCAGAAACAGTCGAAATACTTGTTCTGTTAACCGTCTTGACACTACTGCCGTCAATATTAATAATGATGACGGCGTTTACGAGGGTAATAATAGTTCTGTCATTCTTGAAAAACGCACTGGGACTGCAGCAGACACCGCCTAATCAGGTATTAATCGGCATAGCACTGTTTCTGACACTGTTCATCATGTCTCCTGTAATAGACGAAATAAATACAGAGGCTTATGAGCCCTATAAGAATGAAGAGATATCACAGGAAGAATTCTACGAAAGAGCATCCCAGCCGTTGAAGGTATGGATGCTCAAGCAGACGGGTAAAAACGAGCTTAAGATGTTTGTGGATATGGCTCATAATGAGGAAATTTCAAGTGCTGAAAGCATTGAGAATATTCCCATTACAGTAGTTATTCCTTCATTTATCACAAGCGAATTAAAAAGGGCATTCATAATAGGATTTTTACTTTATATACCGTTTTTAATAATAGATATGATAGTTTCAAGTGTTCTCATGTCAATGGGAATGATGATGCTTCCTCCGGTTATGATTTCAATGCCTTTTAAGATATTGCTGTTCGTTGTTGTGGACGGATGGTCTTTGTTATTTAAAACATTGGTTACAACATTTAACTTTTAGTACAGGAGTAAATAATGAGTATTTCGTTGGTTATGGGAATTATGCAGTCAGCCGCCGGAGCTGCCATAAAGATAGGTGCTCCTATATTGATTGTAAGCTTAATAATAGGGTTGATAATAGCAGTTTTTCAGGCCGCCACACAAATTCATGAGCAGACACTGACATTTGTTCCTAAGCTTTTAATTACCGCAATACTGCTTATAGCGCTGGGACCGTGGATGATGGAAGTAATGTCCGATTTTACCTATTATGTTTTTGACCTGATGCTCAAGGTTTATTAAAGAGGAATGATATGACATTTTCAGGTGATTTCACATATTTTTTATTAATATTGGCACGAATGAGCGGATGCGTTTTTTTCAACCAGGTATTGGGCAGAGGTAATCTTCCGGTTCTTTTAAGGATATCATTAAGCTTATTCCTGGCAATAACGGTATACGGAATTATTCCGCCTGCCGGAGACATAGTCATTGGGTCTGTTATTGTATACACACTGTTGATAGTAAAAGAAATATTTATCGGTTATTTGATTGGTTATATTATAAGCCTGTTTTTTGGAATAGTTGTAATAAGCGGAGAAATAATGGACATGCAGGCGGGAATGTCAATGTCGAAAATATATGACCCGAGCAGTAATGTGTCAATGGGTCTTACAGGAAGCTTTTTAAATGTAATACTTATTTTTATATTTTTCTGTGCAAACGGGCACATAACAATGATACAGATATTTATAACCTCATGCAAGCTGATAGAAGTGGGAAGTTTTTCAATACCAAAGGAAATGTTTATAAACATGGTTGAACTATTCCAGCAAATATTGATACTTGCATTAAAGCTTTCAATGCCTGTTATGGCAATTGAAATAATACTGGAATCCGGAATAGGAATTTTAATGAAGGCAATACCCCAGATACAGGTTTTCTCAGTAAATGTCCAGCTCAAGCTTCTGGCGGGGCTTCTGCTCATAATTATGCTTGTACCCACATTTTCAACATTTATAGATAATTTGGTAACATTGATGTTTGACACTATAAGAAACAGCTTAAGTGTATTGATTACTTAGGTAATGGAAGGTAGTTATGGCAGGCGAAGATAAAACCGAAAAAGCCTCCCCCAAAAAAAGGCGGGATGAGAGAAAAAAAGGTAATGTTTTTCAAAGTAAGGATGTAGTTACTGTCGGTTCCATAGCAATATCATTTATAATATTGAATTTATGGGCGCCGCGTATTTATAGATATACTGCAGATGCATTTTATAAATATGTTTCATTGATGGACAAGACCCACGACTTAAACGGCACTTTTCTGGTGCAGGTGTTCAAGGATATTACGTTTACCATTTTTGCATCCTCAGGCCTGCTGATGGTTGCATCAATGTTGGCGGCAGTCATATTTACGGGAGCACAGACAAGATTTTTAATTTCCGGAGAAAATATAAAATTTAAATTTTCTAAATTAAATCCACTTTCCGGTATTAAAAAAATGTTCTCTCTTCGTGCTATTGTGGAAGTGCTGAAAAACTTAATAAAGATAGCTATTCTTGCACAATTGATTTATTCTTCTATTTACGGAAATCTTCAAAAGGTTCCACGGCTTGTTTCTGTGGCTCCGTCATCAAGCGTTAATTTTATGAGAACATCCGTAATGTCCATTGTAAAAAGTGTAATTATTGCATTTGCGGCAATCTCTGCTTTTGACTTTTTTTATTCCTGGTGGGAATATGAAAAAAATATAAAGATGACAAAGCAGGAGGTCAAGGAAGAGTATAAGCAGATGGAAGGAGATCCTCAGGTAAAAGGGAAAATAAAAGAACGCCAAAGGGCAGTGTCAATGAGAAGGATGATACAGCAGGTTCCGAAGGCAGATGTTATTATAAGGAACCCTACCCATTATGCTGTGGCTGTAAAATATGACATTGAAAAAGATAATGCTCCTATAGTGCTGGCAAAAGGAAAAGACAATATAGCCATGAGGATAGTCGAAAAAGGTCAGGAGTATAAAATCAATATTGTTGAGAATGTACCGTTGGCAAGAGGGCTGTATGCAAATTCAGAAATAAATCATGAAATACCGTTGGAATTTTACGAACCGGTTGCGGAGATACTTGCTTGGGTATACAGAATCAGGGAAAAGGAAAAACATTAAATGAAAAGCATATTAAATAATTCTATTTCTTTATTCATAATAGCAGTAATACTTATGATAATAATACCATTACCTCCCTTTATGCTGGATTTAATGTTTATTATCAATATTGCACTGTCAATACTTATATTATTCACAACAATGTATATAAAAGAAGCATTGGAGTTTTCAGTATTTCCATCACTTCTTTTAATTACGACGCTGTTCAGGCTGTCATTAAATGTGTCCTCCACAAGGTTGATATTGACAAAAGGGGGAAATGCAGGTGCGGTAATCGCAACCTTCGGTAATTTTGTACTTCAAGGAAATGCAGTTGTTGGATTCATAATATTTTTGATAATAGTCCTTGTACAATTTATTGTAATTACCAAAGGAGCCGAAAGAGTTGCCGAGGTTACGGCAAGATTCACCCTTGATGCCATGCCCGGAAAGCAAATGGCCATAGATGCTGATTTAAGTTCAGGTATAATAACGGAAAATGAAGCTAAAAGAAGGCGAAGCAATATCCAGAGAGAAGCAGACTTTTACGGGTCAATGGATGGAGCCACAAAGTTCGTAAAAGGCGATGCAATAATGTCCATTATAATAACTGCCATAAATTTTGTGGGAGGGGTTATAATCGGTATGGTTCAGGGAGGGGTTACATTTACAGAGGTATTGCAGACATACTCCATAGCAACCGTAGGTGACGGATTGGTTTCACAGCTCCCTGCACTGCTTATATCCACGGCCACAAGTATGATTGTAACAAGAGCGGCATCGGAATCCAGTCTTAATGTTGATTTAACAAATCAGATTAAGTCACAGCCTGTTGTTCTGATTATATCCGGAGTTGTAATCCTTCTTATGGCTACAATACCTGGATTTCCAAAACCCCAGGTAATTGCTATGGCGGCAGTGCTCATATCATTGGGAAGCTGGCTTCTGAAATCCAACACATTCCATGCAATCAAGGAAAGTGAGCAGCTTGAAACTGAACTTCAAAATGAGCCTGCATCCGAAGAAGAATATTTCAGAAATATTGACAATATATACGAACTTATTCAGGTTGACCCTGTTGAAATGGAAATCGGGTACAGCTTAATTCCACTGGTTGATGAATCCAGCGGCGGAAATTTCATAGACAGGGTTGTAATGTTCAGGAGGCAGTTTGCACAGGAAATCGGAATGGTGGTTCCGTCGGTGAGGCTGAGAGACAATGGATACCTGAATCCAAACGAGTATGTTATTAAGCTCAAGGGTGAAGAAGTTGCAAAGGGAGAAATCCTTGTTGAATATTATCTGGCCCTCGACCCGGGAGGATTAACCGGAGAGGTAGACGGTATTGAAACAATAGAGCCTGCTTATGGGATACCAAGCAGATGGATTACAAAGGATAAAAAAGAGCTGGCTGAAATTTACGGATATACGGTTATAGATCCCTTGTCGGTTTTGATAACACATCTGTCAGAGGTTATAAAAGAGCATGCCCATGAATTATTATCGAGACAGGATCTTAACCAGCTTTTGAACAATGTTAAGAAAACAAATGAACTGCTTGTTGAAGAAGTTGTTCCGGGGATTGTATCTCAAGGAAATCTGCAAAAAATATTGGGCAACCTTCTTAGAGAAGGAATACCCATAAAGGATATGGAAACAATCCTTGAAACTATCGGTGATTATGGAACATCCGTTAAGGATACTGAGATGCTGACAGAATATGTGAGACAGGCACTGAAGAGGACAATAACACGTAAATGGTCAGAAGGCGGTCAGATCAAGGTTATTACCTTGAGTACAGATGTTGAGAAGCTTATAATAAATGCAATAAATAAAAATGATAAGGGTTCATATCTTTCCATTAACCCTGAAATGATGCAGAAGCTTGTGGGCCAGCTTATAGAGCAGATTAACAAGCTCAAAGGAGAAATGAGTGTACCGATTGTTCTGACATCTCCATTTGTAAGGGTATATTTCAGAAAACTGATGGATCAGTTTTATCACAAAGCAGTTGTTCTGTCATTCAATGAAATTGATAATTCTGTACAGATACAAGCATTAGGCAATATAGCAATCTAATGAAAGTGTGATGCGTATGATTTTAACTGAAAAAAGCCATGTGAAAATTGATGAATATGATTTGTGGGAACAGTATTATGCCACAAAGGACATCCATGTGAGAAACCAGATAATAGAACGATACAGCTACATAGTCAAGATAATAGCATATAAGCTCAGAGGCGTATATCAGCATTACGGAGATGTGGAGGATATCGTCAACGAAGGAATAATTGCCTTAATGGAAGTCATTGAGAAGTATGATATATCCAAAAACGTAAAATTCGAAACATATGCTTCAATACGTGTAAAGGGAGCCATAATAGACTATGTGAGAAAGCAGGACTGGATACCCCGAAAGGTTAAAAGCGATTATAAAAATGTGAAGGAAGCAGAGGATAAGCTGACAGACACACTGGGAAGGGCCCCCAGCGAATATGAAGTGGCGGAACACCTAAAGATAGACATTAAGGAATATAATACCATAGTTAACAATGCATACGGCTCCAGCATACTTTCATTCGAGGAACTGTTGGGAGAAGCAAACCTGAGAGAAACCGAAGCGTTAGCAGGATATGAACTGCCGGAAAATGAAATAGAGACTAAGGAACTGTACAGTGTGTTGATTGACAGCATGGACAAGCTGAATGAAAAAGAGAAGATGGTCGTCTCACTTTACTACAAGGAAGAGTTGAAGCTTAAAGAAATAGCAAGTATTTTAAATATAAGCAACTCAAGAGTTTCACAGATACACTCATCAGCATTGCAGAAAATGGGCAAATGCGTTAAAAATTACTTAAACGATAATACTGAAAAAAATAAGAGGTGATGATATGTCAAGGGGAATTTACACTTTAACATCAGGTATGCTTACACAGCAAAGAAAGATTGATATTTCAAGTAATAATATTGCAAATATCAATACTGCCGGTTATAAAAAAGAGCAGGCGGTAACTACGAATTTTGGCAGTCTGCTGATAAATAAGTATAAGCAAAATGGTATTTATGAGGAAGCGACACCTATCAACAATGTTTCAATCATAAGGACAATGGAAGAAAACAATACACTGCATTCACAGGGTACATTGGAGGAAACAGGTAACATGACTGATTTTGCTATTAAGGGATCGGGATTTTTCGCAGTAGATAATGACGGACAGATAGTGTATACCAGAAACGGAAGCTTTAATATAGATGAGGAGGGGTATCTTGCTCTTGAAGGAGTGGGAAGAGTGCAGGGAGAATTCGGTGATATCTATATAGGAACTGATAAATTCAACTTTGCTGAAGACGGAAGCATAATTGTTGATGATGAAGTAGTTGATAACATTGCCGTTTATGATTTTCCTGATTATAACAGCCTGAACAAGTTCAGGGAAGGAATGTTTATTTCGGATACGGAACCAGATTTAATTGATTATCCTGTAATAGCTCACAAAACCATTGAAAGATCCAATGTGAATCTGACAGAAGAACTAACGGGAATTCTTTCTTCTCAGAGAGCACTGCAGACAGCAGCACAGGCATTAAAAGTTTACGATATGGTTAATGATAAGGCCGTAAGTGAAATAGGGAAAATAGGATAGGAAGGATAGGGAGACTATATGATTAATGCATATTATACCGCAACAAATGGCGCCATGAGCAGTCAGAATTATCTTGATGTAATATCGAACAATATGGCAAATATACAGACGGATGGCTTTAAAAGATCAAAGCCGGAATTTGCTGATTTGATGTACACTAACATAAGAGGTGTTCAGGGTGCAAATACAGAGCTGAAAGCAGGAAGCGGCTCAAAAATTAACAAGGTTGATGTTGTATTTGACCAGGGTACTCTTTATCAGACGGGAGTTCCCACAGATTTTGCAATTCAGGGTGATGGGTTCTTTATGGTTCAGTTTGAAGACGAAAATTTCTATACAAGAGGCGGAAGTTTTGAAATCACCAATATTGATGATGAAAATTATCTTACATATCAAGGGGGATATGTTTTAAACAATGAGGAGGAGCCTATAATTTTGGAAAATGCTGATGATATAAACAATATACAACCCGGTGTTGTCACCTTTGCCAATAACATGGATCTTGAACAGACAGGAGACAATTTATACAGGATAGCAAATGAGGACGCTGAATATGAGACCCTTGAAAATCCTAAGGTAATGAAGGGATGGCTCGAAGCATCAAATGTGGAAGTCTCTACCGAAATGATAAAACTTATTCAGCTTCAAAGAGCATTTCAGCTTAATTCAAGCATAGTAAAAACAGCTGATGAAATAGAGCAGACCATTAATACCCTCAAAGGATAACAACAGAAACCGAAGCTATAGGGCTGTGATAAAAAAATAAAAAAGGGAGTCGGCTATGGATAATTTAGATAATATTGATTATGATTCAGATATTACCGTGGATTTGCCAGCTCAGAAGTATAATATAAGTCATCTTGTTTCGGCAAACAGATTAAGAGTGTATATCAGAATTGAACTTCTTGATAACCAGGCAGAAATAAAATGCGAAGATATAATGAATTATTTATCTGAGCATGGAGTTATATATGGTATAAAAGAAGCAGATATTGTAAATTATTGTAAGAACAAGGAGTATTCAAAAGAACTTGTAGCAGCACAAGGCATGGACCCCATAAGCGGCAAGGATGCTGAGATTATTTATGATTTTGATATATCAGATGAAAAAAAGTTTTATGAAAGTGAAGATGGAACCATTGATTTCAGAAATCTTAATAATGTGACAAATGTAAAAAAAGATACTGTACTGTGCCATATAATCCCCGCACAGGAGGGAAAGGATGGAATCAATGTATACGGGGAAACTGTAAGTTATACACCCGGAAAAAACATTTCATTTAACTTTGGAAGCAATACATATATTTCAGAGGACGGACTTAAGCTTCTGGCAAGTACCGACGGATGTGTTGAATATAAAAAGGGAAAGGTTTTTGTAGAGAATGTCTATAGAGTAGATAATGTGGATAATTCTACCGGAAATATTGATTTTATCGGAAGTGTAATGATTAATGGTGACGTGAAGGCGGGATTTTCTGTAACTGCAAAGGGAGATATAAAAATCCACGGTATGGTGGAAGGCGCTTATATAAAATCTGATGGTGAAGTAGTAATAAGCAAGGGTATGAATGGGATGGGCAAGGGAAGCATCCATGCAAAGGGAAATGTGACAAGCAAGTATATAGAAAATGCTACCATTGAATCTGATAAAACAATATATGCCGAGGCGCTTATAAACAGCAGCGTAAAAGCAGGAGAATCCATAATTTTGCGTGGTTCCACAGCAGCAATAATAGGCGGTGTAAGCCAGGCAGAAAACATAATTTATGCCAGAACCATAGGGAGTAAAACAAATCCCGAAACTAATGTTATTATAAATCTCACGAGATACCAGGAAGAACAGAAATTATTGTCCCAGAAGCAAAAGTTGAATACAAAGCTTCAAAAAGAATTGAATGATAAGAACACTGAGCTTAAGGAAGTAGAGGAAAAGATGCAGTTGATTATGAGTTCTTCTCTGGATAATGAAAATAAAAGCTCTGTACAAAAGCAACTGCTGTATATGAAGATAAGAATAAATAACGATATATATGAATTGAAAAGACAGCTGCAGGAAATAGTGCCCTCAGACAATATTGCCGATCACAAGATTATATGCAAAGGTGTAATGTATTCCAATACAAGAGTGACAATAGGGTGGATGAGGTACAGAGTAAGACAGGATATAAGCTGCAGCAAGCTTTATAACGATGGAAATGACATTTCAATAGTGCAGCTAAATTCGGCAGATATGGATATTTAGGGCATTTCCACGTATGAAGGACCTATATAAATGAAATACGAGGTGTAAAAGTTTGGAATTAAATGAAACTCAAATAGACGTTTTGAAAGAAATAGGAAATATAGGAGCAGGCAATGCTGCAACCTCTCTCTCTCAGATGCTTTCCAAGCGGATTGATATGAATGTACCGGAAGTCAGTCTCCTGAATTACAATGATATAATAGAGTCCATAGGAGGTGCTGAGAATGTTGTGGTGGGTATTTTGGTCAGCTTTGAAGGAGATATAGATGGCGTAATGCTGTTTTTATTAAGAAGGGAATTTGTGCACTTAATATTGAATTCACTGCTTGGAACAGAGCTTCACAGCTTTGAAGAAATATCTGAAATGGAAATGTCTGCATTGTCAGAAATAGGTAATATTATGGTCTCATCCTATGTAAATACTATATCTTCTCTGACAAATATGAAAATTGATATATCCGTTCCATCATTAAACATTGATATGTCCGGCGCTTTGTTAGATGCTGTTACCGCTGGATTTTCGGAAGTAGCAGACAAAGTTATTTTCATTAAGGAAAAATATTTTTGTCAAGATGAAACAGTTTACAGCCACATGCTTTTGCTGCCGAGCATGACATCCCTGAAGATTCTTTTAAAGAGGTTCGGAATAGATATATGAGTTGTGAAGTAAATGTCGGAATTTCAGATATGAAAATCGTGAATGTCCCTGAAGGACTGATTTCATACGCATTGGGTTCCTGTGTGGGCATTTGTGTGGTAGACAAGACAGCGCAGATAGCAGGGATGGTTCATATAATGCTGCCGTATAACAACAATGCTGACAAAACGAATGTTTTTAAATACGCAGATACGGGAATACCGGAAATGATTAAACAAATGGAGCATTTAGGCGGAATTAGGACGAGGATGATTGCAAAAATAGCCGGCGGAGCCAGAATGTTTGAAATCAAAGGGAACTCAGCTATAGGAAATATAGGTGAAAGAAATATTGAAGCTGCCAGGGAAACATTGCAAAAGCTAAGAATAAGGCTTTTTTCGGAGGATGTGGGAGAAAACTATGGGCGGACAATAATTTTTGACAGTGCCACAGGAAACTTGACCATAAAGTCTTTCGGTAAAAATTTAAAGGTAATATAAACAATAAACCAGCGTAAGCTGGTTTATTGTTTATGTTCGGAGTCGTGAGATACAAACTCCATGGCTTTTATTACTTCCTTGATTACTTCTGCCTGGTGTTGGGTTTCAAGCGAGGAATATTCGGCAAACACTTCACCTTTTTTTGTTGTAATGTAGTACGGAGCAAGATTGTTTAAAGCCTTTGCCATAATATCGTCAATACATTGCTCGCATTTACAAATGTCTGCATATTCAGCATTGGTGTGTAAAATGTTGTTGACGCAATTTCTTACGATTTCCTCCATGTAGTTCCATACCATATAAATCCCCCTTATTAATTTATTTTTTCTCTGAACATACCTACCAATGAAATAATTATATCTTCATAATATATATTATTATTGATATCCTTAAAATTGTAATACTCGTTGTACAATGAGCTTATATATCCCAACTCCTTGTATGAAGGGCTGCAGCCGTAAAGCTTGTTTATTGCATGAACTACCTCGGCTCTTGTTATCGGTTCATCTGGACGGAAGTAATTTCCTTGTCCTGTAACCAGATTTCTTGAGGATATTTTTATTATCTCTGACTCTGCCCAGTGCTTGTGTATGTCGGCATATTCGTAATTGCTTGAAGCAGGAAGAGCATTAAGCAATGTTTTATAAGAGCTTATTTTGGTCAGCATTTGGCAAAATTCAGCTCTTGTTACGCTGTTATCCGGCTTGAAGGTCTTGTCCTTGTATCCGGAAACATATTTTTTGCTGCTTCCCATTGCTATGTAATCTCTTGCCCAGTGATCTCCTATGTCGGTGAATTTTGTTTTTAAATAGGCACTTGAATCATAGGGAAGATTATTTAACCTGCAAAATATTGTTACTATTTCAGCTCTTGATATTGGTAAATCGGGACCAAAGCTATAAGAGTCCTTTCCGTTCATATATCCAGGAAGAGCATTTTCAAAATATTCTCTCTTCTCAGTGTCTTTTTCATATGGCAGTCCGATATTTTCAAACAAATCCCCGGTATTTTTGAAATTATGTACATCCAAGCTTATTGCAGGTCTCCAGGTTGTAGGTTTTCTTTTGTCTTTAACCTTTACATCCGCCACCGTTCGGTTTCCTTTTTTATCAACTACTGTAAACAGATAATCACCGTTAAATACTATTTCTTCAGGATGATTGTATGTGAAGGACGTAGTGGCTGCACCGCTTATAGGTATGTATTTTCCATCATATGTTATAATGTAGGCAAGACCGAAATCATCATCAGCTTCCAGCTCAAAGGTCAATTTATTGACAATATCCACTTTCACTGACGGTCTGCGGTAATCAATATCTGTTATATTGAAATTAAAAATCTGCTGCGAACCTTCACCCTTAACAAGCACTTCATATCTTCCGTTGTCATCATAAATAGTTTTTGAAGGAAAGGCCTCATATTTACCGTTTCCAGCAAAGTTGTACCCGTGATACTCCACCACAGTGCTGTAATCATTGTAATTTACCTGCGAAATATATATCAGCAGATAAAACTCTCCCTGCTTGATGACCTTGAAATTATATGGTTTTTCATCCGCAGTTATTGTAAAATCAACCATTTGTCCGTTAACAATGCTGCCTATGTAATAGTTTACTTCATTAGATAAAAGAGTCTTGCCGGGAGCAGCTATATTTCTTACCTTATCCAGTTTCATATTCAATAAAATCTGTTTTTTCTCATAATCATACATCAGGTCAAAGTCGGCGCTTATTTCATCTTCCTTCTTTTTCTTCTCTTTTTCATCATCCTCGGACTTTTCAACAGTGGTTACCTTGTAAGTGAAAGTTCTCCAATTGCTGCCGTCGTAAACCGTAAAAGGGTACGTACCGTTTTTGTCAACAACATATGTGGCACTTGTGCCTTCCACAAAGTACCCTGATGGAAGATAAATATAGTAGCTGTAATCCTTATCGTCTTCATCGTGACCGTAGGGGGTAATTTTTATCTCTTTAAAATTTGTGCCGGATACGTCACTTTGGGTAAAACGCGCTTTTATTTTATTACTTTCAGCACCGTAGCAAATGTTGAATGAGCTGATAAGCAAGATAAGTATCAGTGTTGAAATCGTAAATTTTTTCATAAGAACTCCTATCTGTTTTTATATAATTGCAATTGTCTGTCATATAAATACCTGGCAATTATTGCCTCATCATAGTGAGGCATTTTTTCAAATTTACATCCATAGTTTATAGAGGACAGTTCCTTAGTATGGGTATCGTATATTTTGTCAATTCTGATAACCGTAGCTTTCAAAGGGACAATCTGGTCCTTGCTGCACTGAAAGCAAAAGGATAAGATATCATCTTTCATTAACTCATAATTTGAAGAAATTAACATGCCGCCTATGCTTAAATTCAGAACATTGATTTTCAAGCTGGGTACATTTTTCGATATATCTTCACCGTTTCTAACAATATGATCTACATGGAAGTATAAATCTGTTCGCATTTTCAGCGAGCTTCTTCTTTCAACCATTTGTTCTGATTTTAATATTGTTGCATTAAGCTGATTCCTTGATGCAAGACTGACTCTGCAGACATAGGGCATTATTCCTGAAAGTTCACCGTAAATTTCTACAATAATTTCGGCATTTGAATCCAGTATAGGTAAATTCTTACCCTTAATCTTAATTGTACTTATACTCATGCCTAAAAGATAACCGCTTCCCAAGAGCTTATATCCTCTATCATATATTTTAACCAGTTTATCAGTATTTTCCATGTATCCTCCCCGAATATTAATAATGTTCTGAATCCCATTTGATTATTATTTCATCATTATCTGATATGGAATTCAGATAAGAAGCTTCCTTGCCATTGTGAAGAAGAATTATGTTTCCTTTGGGGTTAGAAGGGTCTATATCCGTGTAATTCAACATGTCTGCAAATATATACGGCATATTGTTTTTTCGCCCCGGAAGGCTTATAGATCGGTTGTTTACTATAACCGTTATAGAGGGTTCTTCTTCGCTGCATGTAACATTTTCAGATTCAGCCAATACCTTTTCACTGAGCTGTTTTTTACCCGGCAGCTCCGATGTTTTCAGCACATCTATTTTGCACCCGTCATACAGCTCAAAATCCACATCTGCCGCAGCACCGTCTATAAAGCTTGTACAAAGTGTTTCATCCATATTATACAGATTGTATAAATCACAGATTGTTTTTAATTGTACTACCTCTATGAAATCGGAGCTGCCTATTATATAATCTTCGTTAACTGCGACGTTATTTGCAAAATATCTGGGGTTTAGTTCTGTCTTGATGCCGTTGAAATAAACGACACCTTCTTTGCCGCCGGAAGTTATATCAGAAATTTTAACTAATGGAGTCGTTCCATCCTTTGCAGGAACTACCAGTATATTATCTCCCGGTCGTATAAAGGTTTCTATGGTTGCGGCACGTGAATTTACATATATCTGAGCCGGTATTGAAAATTCGCCGGCATAATAATGCTGCTGACCGTTAAACAGGAACCTGAGGCTCTTTCCGGAAAATCCTATCAGCTTTTTGGGGTCAAATCCGGACATCAATATTGCATCCATAACCTTCATCTGCCTTATTCCGTACAGCCTTATTTTTTTATCATTGACAGTAACACTGAAAAAATCATAATTTTTATTTAAGATGACTGAATATGCTATTCCAAGAGGTGTTATGAGTTCAGGACCATAATATTCCAATGATGAAGCGTCAACATTTTTCAGGCTTTTCTTATCAGTCAGTGCAATTCGTGATACATTAATATTTAAAAACTCAGATAAAAATTCTCTTAAAAAAGGAGTTCTGCTTCCGCCGCCTGCCAAAAATATTGCTGCAGGAGCCTCGTTGTTCATTTTTAATATTTTGGATGAAATATCCGCACACAAATCATAAACTGCAGGCTTAATCGACTCAAGTATTTCATTTGCAGGAACATCCATTGCAATTCCCAAAATATTTGTTATTGACACATAATCATTGCCATCACTCAATGCGGATTTTATTTCCTCGGCAGTGTTAAAATCAATCAGATAATTTTTCATCAGGCATTCCGTTATTTCATCTCCGGCAACAGTTGCCATATCATAGCCTACTATACTTCCATCCTTTGAGATAGCAATATCAGAAGTTCCTGCACCAATATCAACCAACGCAAGATTTAAAAGTCTAAGGTCCTTGGGAATGATCAAATCCATCGCGGCTATAGGCTCCAATGTCAGATTGCACACATCCAGACCATTGTTGTCCATGCAGGAATAAAGACCCTCGATTACAGTATGAGGCAGAAAGGCGGCAATTATTTCAACGGACAGCTTGTTTCCCCTGTGACCTTCTACCTTTGACATGCTTCTTCCGTCAAGAGTGTAACCAAGTACGCTATAGCCTACGCAATAAAACAAATCATCAGTACGGCCGTTTTCTGAAAAGACATCCTGAGCCAGCTGCAATGCTTCCATCTCCATTGCCTTTATAAAATCATTAGAGACAGGAATCCTTGAATCAGATTCCTTTTCCAGCAGTATTCGTTCTGTTTTAAGTGCTCTTCCTGCAGCGGCTATGCATACTTTTTCAAGCTTTATATTGAGACTTTTTTCAAGCTCATTTTTTACTATGCCTACAACTCTGCTTACTTCTTTGATATCCTCTATCTGTCCGTCAATCATGGAACGCTGCTTATGAAAATAACTTTTGATTTCATTCACCTTCAGAACGTTATCTGAGTTTTCACACACAACTCCCACAACAGAACGGGTTCCGATATCCAGAGCGAAAATTAAATCATTCATATTAAACCTCAATTCGGAATCTTAAAGTTCAGAAAATAAATATAAATATCAACTATTGAGCTGAAAAGCTCCTCGGGTATCTCGCTGCCAATATCCAGCTGAGACAAAAGAACCGACAGCGAATCATCCCTGTAAACAGGCACACCGCTTTCTTCTGCTATCTCTACAACCTTGTCGGCAATATATCCGGATCCGGAAGCAATTACCACAGGTGCGCCGCTTTTGCCTGCGTCATATTTCAACGCAACAGCATGTTTGGATTTATCTTTATATTGTGACATCTACGCCGCTTTTCCTTTCAGTCAGATTTGAAAACACCTCGTTGAACTTCCTTCTTCTGACGCTTTCCTGCACAGTCATATTAGTTACGTTCAGATTATTTTTGCTCAACAATGAATTTAAATCACTTTTAATTTTTTCTATATGTTCGTACAAGCTGCCGGGAACATAAATGTCCAGGGACAGCCCGGATTCTTTTAATACAAGTGTTGTTTCAAAATATCCGATATTTTGAATGTCAAAAGTTACGAAGACCTTGTATGACATGCTGTATTCGGGGTTTTTCTTCTTATTTGGAAGTTCTTCATATTCCTTGCCTATCCACAGCTCGGAAAACATAAACATACCCTCGTAATTAAGAGGAAGGAACATATGCGTCAGCGGTATGTGGACATTTTGACTGAACAATAAAGATTCCGTCATGTCATCCATCACACCCTTGCTGGTCAGGTTTTCGCTTTTTTGTGAGCCTGTTTCCAACAGCTTTAAAAATGATTCTATGGAATTGTTTTTAACGTTTGAGGCTTCCTCATATGTGCTTAATAATGACATTTTCAGAGAGTCTATGTATTTTTCGTCAACATCGAAATTATATCTTACGTATTCCAGAAGATTTTCCAGGTCATCGTAGAATCTGTTCATTGATGAAGCTTCCAGCCTTACCGTGTTATGAATCAGTACGGAGACATAGTCTCTGACAGGACCAAAGTCATTCATTTTAGAAATATATCTGCCTATAAAGGGAATTATTTCATTTTTTAATAAATCCAGATCCGGGTCAGTGCCCTTTGAATTGTCGAAAACTAATTTATCTGTCAGCTCATTAAAGGGTTTTTTCAGCATTTCCGGCAGGTTTCTTTCAATATTTTTAAGTGCTGCAGCAATTGATTTGCTTGTTTCTTCAACCGACACGAAGCAGTCATAGCTTCTTAGAAAATTTTTCAGTATAGACTTAAAATCCTTATTGTCAGGATTTGTTTTCAGTAACGCTCTTAAAGCATTGAAAAACTCACCGTGAAATTTTGTATACGTTCCCTGCTGAAATTTAAGAAAGTCTATAATTTCTTCATCATTCATTTCTATGCTTTTTATAAATGATTCGAACAGTCCCTTAAGTATCGGATCACTGTTAATATTGTTATTGATAAACTGGTTGCTCAGAAGCAGCTTCTTGGCTCCTTCGGACAAAACAGGAGAGCTTTGCAGCGACTTTATAAATTTTTCAAAGACTGAATCGGGATTATAATTGAAAAGATTCTGTCCCGTTTGATTGCTTGGGTCCTGCTTTGGAGCCTTCGTTACCCTGGTGGGGTCGACGGCATCAAAGGGTAAAACCTGTTCGGGCTTTACTTTTGGTTTGTTAAGTACGTTATCATTAACGGGTTTATTGGTTGTAACGTTTATATTGTTATCAAACATAGTAGCTCCTGCAAGTATGATATTAATTATACCATAAAAATTAAGATAATTAAACCTATTCAGTTATTATATCGGCAAAATTATGATTTAAATTAAGTATTAAATGAGAAAAAATAAAAAAATTCTCCCTACTGCTTAACAATTTATAAAAACTGCCGATATAGACTGTAATAAAGGCTTGAACTTGAATAAGGAGATTTATATGGATAATAATTTAGATTCGGTACTTGACATGTATCTTTTTGAAGCGAATTCACTGTTGGAACAATTAGATGATATTTTATTAAAGGCTGAAAGCGAGCAGGCTTTTGACAAAGATTGCATAGATGAAATATTCAGGATTATGCATACGATTAAGGGTTCATCTGCTATGATGCAGTTTAACAGCATTATGACTATTTCCCACAAGGTTGAAGATTTGTTTTATTATATAAGAGAAAACGGAATAAATCGTTCATATAACGAACAGCTTGTAAATCTGGTGTTCAAGTTTACTGATTTCATTAAAGCTGAAATCACTAAGATAGAAGAAGGGCAGGATCTGGAGGAAAATCTTGAACCTTTTGAAAAGGAAATACTGGATTTTTTAAATGAAATATCAGGCAAGAAGCAGGAGGGCGCGTACGAGGAGGCAGCACTTACACAGGCTGCAGCAGTACTGGAAAGCTGTGCCGAAGCAGAAGAAGATATTCAGGAATTTAAAAATAAATATGCAATTAAGATTATTTTTGACGATAACATTGGCATGGAGAACTTAAGAGCATACATGTTAGTCAATCAGCTGAATGAAACAGGTATTGACTTTTCATACAGACCGGAGAATGTGGAAAGCATCAGAGAAACAGCGCAGGAAATCATTAAGGAAGGATTTTATGTGTACGTTGAGGACAAGGAATCATTGAATGCCGCCGTGGGGGTTGTAAGGGAGGCGCTCAATGTTAAAAATTATGTCGTTATAGAATATAACGGAGAACAGACGCAGACAGAACCGGATAAAACAATAAATGCAAAAGCAGATGTAAGCTCAGGTGATATGAACACCCAGGGAGCAAAAATTACCAGGATTGATACAAGCTCAAAGCACAGCAAGCAAAACCTTATAACGGTCAACCTTTCCAAGCTTGACAAGCTTGTAAATATTGTTGGAGAGCTTGTAATATCAGAATCTATGGTTGCATCCGATGCCGAAATAAAAAAATTGAATTCAGAAAGCTTTACAAAGTCCACCAGACAGATGAGAAAGCTTACTGACGAGCTTCAGGACATAGTTATGTCTCTCAGAATGGTTCCTGTGTCCGGTATATTCCAGAAGATGAAAAGAATAGTCAGGGATATGGGCAAGGAATTAAACAAGGACGTTGAGCTGATACTTGTAGGGGAAGACACGGAAATTGACAAGACTATTGTTGATGGGATATCAGACCCTATCATGCATCTCGTAAGAAATGCAATGGATCACGGAATAGAAACAGAAGAAGAAAGAGTTAAATCAGGAAAAGACAGAAAGGGAACCATTAGATTATCAGCCTCAAATACAGGAGGAGAAATCCATATAACTGTGGAGGATGACGGCAGGGGATTTGAAGCCAAAAAGATTCTTGAAAAAGCAAAAACCAAGAACCTGCTTACAAAACCCGAAGCCGAATATACATCAAAAGAAATATATCAATTTCTCATGCTTCCGGGATTTTCGACCAATGAAAAAATAACAGAATACTCCGGCAGGGGTGTTGGTATGGATGTTGTTAAATCAAACGTTGAGAAGGTCGGCGGAAGTGTGGTGTTAGAAAGCAGCGAAGGAACCGGAACATCAATAACCTTCAAAATTCCGCTCACACTTACTATAGTGTCGGGTATGCAGGTGGTTGTCGGAGATTCTGAATTCATTATTCCAATTAAAAACATACAGCAGTCATTTAAAACGACTGAAAAAGAAATTATACACAATACTGACGGAAGTGAAATGATTTTAATCAGGGAAAAATGTTATCCGATAGTAAGAATCCATAAATATTTAAATATAAAGACTGATGTCAAAAATATTGAAGATGGAATATTGATACTTGTTGAATCGGGCGATAACAGCATCTGTTTGTTTGTAGACAGGATTGTAGGAGAGCAGCAGGTAGTTGTAAAACCGCTTCCTACAATGTTAAACAAATATAATCTGAAAGAAGCAGGCATTTCCGGATGCTCCATACTTGGAGACGGAAGCATTAATTTAATCCTTGATATAGGAAATCTGATAGAAAGTATGTAGTCATGGTAAAATTAACAGATGAGGAATTTTTAGAATTTGTTGGATATATGCAGAAGAATTACGGTATTGATCTTTCAAAAAAGAAGATTTTGATTGAAGGGCGGCTGTCAAATTTAATAGAAAAGAAAGGTATGAGCAGTTTTGGACAGTATCTTGACAGTGTAAAAAGAAATAATAAGGATGAAATAATAACGCTGATAAATAAGCTGACCACAAACTATACATATTTTTACAGGGAAGAAAATCACTTTAAATTCTTGAGGGAGATATTTCTTCCGTTTGAAGAAAAAAACAACAGAACAAAAATATTGAATATATGGAGCGCAGGCTGCTCTTCCGGAGAAGAACCCTACACTTTGGCAATGGTAATTGATGATTATTTTAAATTTGCGGCAAATCAATGGAAAATTCAAATATTTGCTACGGATATATCCGAAAATGTATTGACAAAGGCCCGTGAGGGAATTTATTCCGAAGATGCCATTAAAAATCTTCCTGAATCATTTAAAAAAAGATATTTTGAAAAAGTCAATGATAAGTACCATGTAGTTCCGGATATAAAAAAGCACATTACATTTAAAGTATTTAATTTAATGGATCCGGTAATTATCAAAAATAAATATGATGTTATATTCTGCAGAAATGTCATGATTTATTTTAACTCAGAAACCAAGGCAAACATAGTAAGCAAATTCTATGAAGCAACAAAACCGGGAGGTTATCTGATGATTGGACATGCAGAAACAATACAAAGAGATAAGTCAAAGTATCTTTACGTAAATCCGGCAATCTATAAAAAGGAGTAACATGATAGATAAAATTAAGCTGTTAATCATTGATGATTCACTGTTGTTCAGGAATATATTAAAAAGTGAATTAAGCAATGATTCATATATAAATGTAGTAGGTACGGCTGTTGATCCGATGGATGCCATGGAGCAAATAAAATTACTGAAACCTGATATAATTACCCTGGATGTTGAAATGCCTAAAATGAACGGCATCATATTTTTAAAAAAGCTTATGTCGGAAACTCCCATAAAGGTGGTTCTGGTAAGTTCTCTGAACATCAGTGTATTCGATGCTCTGCAGGCAGGCGCGGTGGATTTTGTCAGAAAGCCTGATATGTCTTTAGGAAATGATATGCCGTCATTTATAAGAGAGTTGAAAACAAAAATAAAAATAGCATCAATTGCGAAACTTGTAACATATAAAAGTGTAAAAAAAGAAGAAATGTCAAGGGAGGAAGCAGCCAGAAAAGAGGCTGGGAAAAGCCCAAGAATGCTGATTAAAGCATCCTCAAGAAAAATTATAGCAATCGGAGCATCTACAGGAGGGACTGAGGCAACTCTCAAAATATTGAAGGACATGCCTGAGGATTCTCCGGGGATACTAGTGACTCAACATATGCCTGCAGGATTTACAAAGATGTATGCAGACAGGCTGAACAAAATATGCGCCATAGAAGTAAGGGAGGCGCGTGACGGAGACAGAGTCGAAAACGGTCTCGCACTAATAGCGGCAGGAGACAAGCATATGATGCTCTCAAAGGATGAAAAAGGCTACTATGTAACGTGCAGAGCGGGTGACAAGGTAAGCGGACACTGTCCGTCGGTGGATGTGCTCTTCAATTCGGTTGCCGAAGCAGCAGGTAAAAATTCCGTAGGAATTATTCTTACGGGAATGGGTAAGGATGGAGCTCAGGGGCTAATGAATATGAAGAAATCAGGAGCATATACCATCGGTCAGGATGAAAAATCCTCTGTGGTTTATGGAATGCCAATGGTTGCATACAACATAGGAGCTGTAGAAGTACAGGCGTCAATAGAAAATATTGCCGATATATTAATCAGGCATTTAAATAATAAATAGTTACAAATGATGTTCAAACAATTAACGTTGCAAAATGAGAGTTTCAGCATGTTGTCATTCTGAATGCACAGTATGAAGAATCTTCGAAATTACAGCTATGTCACTGTAACAATAGCAATAAACAGCTAAATTATATTTTAAAATTTTAAACAGGAAAGGAGATAATACAATGTCAATACTTTCAAACAGTATATACGGTTCCTCAACCGGAAAGGGAGTAGGAGGACTGCTGTCAGGTCTGGACACAGACGAACTGGTAGAACAAATGGCGGCCGCTACAAAGAACAAAATAAACAGACAATATCAGGCAAAACAAAAATTATTATACAGGCAGGAAGCCTACAGGGAAGTCAGCACAAAGCTTCTGGCATTCAGCAACAAATATCTGTCATATTCAACAGGTTCAAAAACAAACATCCTGAGTTCAAGCTTTTTTGATGCGTACACATATACACCTTCATCAAGCTATGTAAATATAACAGGAAATGCCAACAGCATAAAAAATTTTCAAATAGACAGCATAAAAACTGTTGCATCAGCAGCAAGCTTTGCTTCCAGTAAAAAGGTATCAAGCTCTGAATTCAGTACATCTGATGAAATACCCAGTGAGATATCACGTCTTGCAGGAGAGACATTCAGCATTACATATGAGGGTAAGACATATAGTTTGTCAATAAGCAAGGAGTTTAAAGATAAGGAGCAAAATCTTTCCAATGTCATAGCAGAACTTAACAATCAGCTTGGATCTATTAAAGACAAAGATGGAACACCTATAATACCTGATACGGTTAAATTTGGTGAAGAAAGCGGTAAGCTTGCTTTATCCGGTGGAGCATATCTATCTGCTGCAAGCACTGAATTTAAAGATGTGCTTAAAATGGAAACCGGAGAGGAAAAAGGAAAAGTTTCTACAGATACTATATCAGAAACTGATTTGGTAAGGAGTCAGGCAAGCATATTAAATAATGCTAAAAATGAAGAATATATAACATTTAATTATAACGGTTCTGTTAAGAAAATCGGATTAGGTTTGGGAATAAGTAATATTAAAGAATTAGGTCAACATCTGCAGGAACAATTAGATAAAGAATTTGGAAAAGGAAAGGTAGTGGTAAATTACGCTGAAAATGACCCTAAGAAAATTTCCTTTTCAACTTCTGAAGATAACAATATTTTAAAAATAAATTCAATTAGCAGAGATTTAGGAAAGTTAACAGGTCTTAAATCCGGTGATATGAACAGAGTTAAAAAAGATGCTGCCATTGAAGGAGCAGGACTGGGTTTAAAACTTACAAGCCAGACATTTACTGATGAAAATGGGGAAGAATTTAAAGGGTATGAAATATTAGTAAATGGTACATCGGTGAAAATTAAAGAAGGTTCTTCACTTAACGACATTATTAAAAAAATCAACAGTGAAACTGACGTTACTGTAACATATTCTTCAACAACAGATACATTCAGTGCAGTGTCAAAAGATACAGGTGAGAATCAAAGAGTAGATATAAAAGATGGCAGAGGAAATTTGGCTGAAGCCTTATTTAGTAAAAATGTTCTAAGCGAGGGAGAATATTTAAACAATGCTGAAGAGGAAGATGGCATAATTACTTATGAAGTATATGACAAAGAGGGTAAGGTTGCCGATAAGACTGTTACATATAACAAAAATACGAAAGAATATTTTATAAATGGTGAAAAAGGTTATTATGTAAACAACGGTCAGGACACAGAAATGACTTATACTCTCAACGGTGTTCAAACAACAATAAAAAGAAGTACAGCCAACTTTACAATTGATGATATAAGTCTTGAACTGAATAAAAATGCCCAGGGTTTAGGTACTGATGCTGATAAAACTCCTGTTACCTTCGACGTTACCAACAATGTTAACGAGGTTGTTGAAAGAGTTAAGAATTTTATTAATGAATACAACGAGATAATTACACTCATAGGTAACGGTACGACACAAAGACCTAACAGAAGTTACCAGCCGCTTACTCCTGACCAAATGGACGAGATGAAGGACGATGAGATAAAGGATTGGGCTACGGAGGCAAAAAAAGGCTCGTTGTACAGTGATCCCAAAATGATGAGAGTTCTTTCTGAATTAAGGGGTGCAATGGGAGGAACCACCAGCACCAGCACTCTTACTCTGTCACAAATAGGAATTTCTCCGGCATATATGGATACTTCAGGAAAGCTTGTGCTGGATGAAAACAAATTTAAGCAAAAGCTGGTTGAAAACCCTGAGGAAGTTGCTAATTTATTTTCCGGAGCAGTCAGCAGTGAAGGAGGGACACCCGGTATTGCTTCACAGCTCAGGGATATATTGATAAAAAATGTTGGAATGTCAGGAACTTCGGGTTTACTCGTAGAAGAAGCGGGAATGAACAATGGGTTGACAGCAGATAAAAACTACATTTCGGAAAAAATAAAGGATTATGATAAAAAAATGGATGAGCTGAAAAAAGCCCTCAAGAATGAAAAAGAAAGATACTGGAAGCAATTTTCAGCTCTGGAGCAAAGCTTGAGCCAGTTAAACGCTCAAAGCTCATGGCTCACCAACATGATGGGAAATTAAGCCGGAGGATAAAAAATGTTGAATCAATTTGAGCAATACAAAAAAACATCAGTAAATACGATGACAAAGGCTGAGCTCCTTCTCCTTCTGTTTGATGAAGCAATTAAAAAACTCAACCAAAGTAAGCTTTTAATGGAAAACGGTGATTTTGAAAATTCCAAGATAATCCTTGAAAAGACAAAAAAGATATTTAATCATCTCATCTTAACCTTAGATGATAAATATGATATGTCACAGGAACTTGCAGATATGTATATGTTTTTTAACTGTGAAATTGTCAAAGCATCTTTACTGAAATCTGAAGAGCATATAGATAATATACTGCCAATGATAAAGGAGCTCAGAGACACTTGGGCGGAAGCCGACAAAATAGTCAGAGCTTCTAAGAATTAGCGGTGAAGTATGGAAGAATTGCTAAGAAATAAATTGGAAGCCGCTTTGGAGTTAAGGAACTTTACAAACGAGATAATGAAGTTGTCACTTAAAATAGAATATAATACAGCCAATTTGATGATTGGAAACAGACAGCGTCATATAGAAAGAATTAATAAAATAAATGAAGAAATAAACAAGTCTGAAGAACTCACAGGCAGTTTCGAAGAAACAGATGTATCAAAGGGTTTAAAAAAAGAAATAAGAGAAGTATTTAATGAAATTTACAAAATGGACAACATAATCCGCAAAAATATAAGCAGTGAAATGGAAAGCATAAAAGGAAATTTAGACATAATGCAAGACCCTGCAAGACTGGTGAATATAAAGGCATAATAAGCGGGCCCTGACGGGTCCGCTATAAACAACAAAAATTATAATAAATTATAATAATGAAAGAGAGAAAAAATTATGAACAATACTGTAAAAAAGAAAAAAGGAATAAAGAGTATAACCAGTAAGATAACGTTAACATTGTTTGTAATTTGCTTCATAGCCTTGCTTGTTACAGGAATAATAATAGGTACAACCATCAATAGACGGTTTACCGAGAATGAGAAAACAATATTATACGAAACAACTCAGAGCGTTAGCAATAAAGCGGAAGCTTTTTTTGAAAGGTATATTTCAGTTGTGGAACAGATGGCTCAGGATAAAAACCTTCAGGATTTTATGATAAAAGCCGACGGCTACAGCACATTGCTCCAGACAGAGGGCTTTGCAAGGGCAGCTAAAACAACCGAGGATATACAAAAGGCTGACCCAGAGGTAATACTTTCTGCCTATATAGCAGAGAGTGACTACTACATTGTGTCTCCCACCGTAATATCAAAATCTAACTATGATGTCAGTTCCAAGGAATACTATAAGGCTGTTACCGAAAACAGAATATGTATTACAGACCCATATGTTGATGCAATTACAGGAGGCGTAGTAATTACAATTTCGGCTCCTGTATCTGCAAACGGAAAAATAGTGGGACTTGCTGCGGTTGATATATCCATTGAAAAACTGACTGATATGGTTAATGGGTATGAACTGGGAAGTGATGGTTATTTTACATTGCTTACAAAAAATAATGTTGTAGCTGCGAACAAGAATGAAGATATGCTGCTGAAACCAATCGGTGATACAGACATAAGTTCTGATATGGTGCAGTCTGTGACCAACAATGATGAAAATGTGGCTGAATATAAATTTAACGGTGAAACTTGTTTAGGAAACAGCATACAAATAGGAGATACAGGCTGGAGTATTATGTCATCTCTGCCTAAGACTGAATTTACAGCTGATACAAGGCAGCTCATAATGGCAATCATAACGGTATTCATATTTGTTTTGGTTTCTCTTCTGGTTGTTTTAGCAGTATTGATAAGCAGAATGACAAAACCTATCAAGAACATAACGGGTATAACTGATAAGCTTGCACAGGGAGAGCTTGATGTAAGTATAGATGTTAAAAGCAATGATGAAATAGGTGATTTGGCTAAATCAATTGAAAGCTTGACATTAAGGCTGAAATCTTATATAAAATACATAGACGAAAGCGTAAATGTATTAAACGAAATAGCCGAAGGAAATTTAGTAATGAATTTAAAAAACGACTATGCCGGAGAATTTAACAGGTTAAAGGATGCATTGCACCATGTTTCGAATACGCTGAAAGAAACCATAGGTAAAATTAAAGATTCTTCTGAATCAATAAACATGAATGCAGAACAGGTTTCCACAGGAGCACAGACCTTGGCACAGGGAACAACGGAGCAGGCAAGTGCAATAGAAGAGCTGTCAGCTGAAATAAATGAAATATACACTACAATAGTAAATAATGCGGAGTATGCAGAAGATGCAGGGAACAAAGCATTAGAAGCATCCAGAGAGGTGGAAAAAGGGAACCTTCAGATGAAAGAAATGCTTTCGGCCATGGATGAAATTGGAAATACATCAAGTGAAATAGGGAAGGTTATAAAGGTCATTGATGACATAGCGTTTCAGACAAATATACTTGCTTTAAATGCGGCAGTTGAAGCTGCCAGAGCAGGTTCTGCGGGCAAGGGATTTGCTGTGGTGGCAGATGAAGTAAGAAACCTTGCTCATAAATCTGCTGAGGCAGCAAAGCAGACAACCACTCTGATAGAAAATTCAATTAACGCAATCAGAAAAGGTACTCTTCTGGCAGATGAGGCAGGAAAATCTTTGTCAGGTATAGTGAGCAAGACAGGTGAAACAAATGAGCTGATAAATGAAATTGCAAAGGCATCATCACAGCAGACGGTTTCTGTAAATCAAATAAGGAGCGGAATTGAGCAAATATCTTCAGTAGTGCAGGAAAATGCGGCGACAGCGGAAGCCAGCGCGGCAAACAGTGAAGAACTTTCAGGACAGTCACAGATACTAAATGATTTAGTCAGCCGCTTCAATGTAAATTCATATGCAGAAAATGTATAATTAAGTGGATCAAGCTGGAGATTCATTACGATAATCTTCAGCTTTTTTACTTATATTATGTAATATTTTGAAATATTCTGCCGATATAATTATTAAAAGTATATGTATTAGGATGATTGGAGGGAATTGTGAAAAAGATAAAGCTTAAATTGAGGGACAAGGAGAAAAAAGTAAAATTTAAATCAAGGAATAATAAGAAAAACACAGCCGTCAATATAAAAAGCATGAAGACGAAAATGCTTGTGAACTTTGTTGCTTTAATGCTGGCGGTCATTATTTTGCTGGTAGGTCTGTCAATATACCAAAATTACAAAGTAACTTTTAATACCTTGGAGCAGACAATGATTAATTTGGCGTATGTGTCTTCAGATGTTATTTCAAGTAAACTTGAAGTGTATAAGTCTATAGCGGCAGATCTTGGGTTAAATCCTGTGTTGTCAGACCTGGAGGCTAAGAAGCAGGACAAGGATAGGATCATGAAGCAGATTGCTGATATGTATGGTCTGGTTGACGCATATACTGCAAATGCTTCAGGTGTGGGGCAATCTTCTATTACAGGAGAAATGTATATAATGAACGACAGGGATTTTTTTGTACCTGCAATGGAAGGGAACGTATTTATAACGGAGCCGGCATTAAATAAGAAGTTGAATAAGGTTACATTTATTGTTGCTGCTCCTGTCTGGAGGAACGGAATTTACGGTTCATTTGTAAGCGGAGTTGCTGTAATAGAGCTGGAGGGCAAGGTATTATCGGATGTTGCTGCATCAGTAAAAATAGGAGAGGGCGGATATGGTTTTATATTAAACCATGAAGGAGTGACAATAGGACATCCTGATTACGAAAAGGTTCTGTCAGGTGAAAATATAATAGGTACATATGAGGCAGAAGGAAGTAACGAATCCATGGCTGTAACAGAAAAAAGACTGCTGAACGGTGAAACCAATTTTGGAAGCTATTCCATAAATAACAAAACTAATCTTATTGCATATTCTACAATTGAGGGAAGCAACAATTGGGGCTTCTTCGTAAACGCACCTGAATCAGAATATTTAAGCTCTACAAACAGAAGTATTTTAATGACACTTATTTTTTCTATATTGTCATTAGCTGCTGCATATATTGTTGTGAAAAATATTTCGGATAAAATTGCAAACCCTGTTATTGAATGCGCTGAAAGACTCAGGATGCTGTCCGAGGGAGATTTGCATACTGAGGTGGCAGAAACAGACAGAAATGATGAGATTGGTCTGTTGGTGAAATCACTAGGCAGTACAATCAAGGACATGAATGTAATAATCAATGATATTTCTTTCCAGCTTGGTGCCATTTCAGAGGGAGATTTTTCACAAGATATGGACAGGGAATACAAAGGTGATTTTAATTCAATAGTATTATCAATTAAAAAAATAAGCAGCTTTTTGAACTCCGTTGTAAGACAGGTTGGCGAAAGTGCTGAACAGGTTGCAAGCGGTGCTGATCAGGTTGCAGGCGGTTCTCAGGCGCTTTCTCAGGGAGCAACCGAACAGGCAAGCTCCGTCGAAGAGCTTTCCGCAACATTGAGTGAAATATCAGAACAGATTAACAACAATGCTTCCAATGCAAACAAAGCTAATGAAGTATCAATGGAATCTTCAAAACAGGTTACAATCGGGAATAATTATGTTAAAGAAATGAATGAAGCAATGCTCGACATAGAAAGGACTTCAAAAGAAATTGCAAAAATAATCAAGGTCATTGATGATATTGCTTTCCAGACCAATATCCTTGCATTAAATGCAGCAGTTGAAGCAGCAAGAGCAGGTTCTGCGGGCAAGGGATTTGCGGTGGTTGCGGATGAAGTGAGAAATCTTGCGTCAAAAAGTGCCGAAGCAGCTAAGACAACAACATCACTTATTGAAAATTCAATGAAGGCGGTTGGAAGAGGGACAAGAGTCTCCAGACAAACAGAGGAAGTTCTTGATTCGGCTGTTTCTAAGTCAGGCGTTGCCGCTGAAATGGTTGAGGAAATATCAAAGGCGTCTTTGCAGCAGGCAGAGTCCGTCTCACAAGTTTTGGCGGGAATCGAGCAAATATCTGCAATAGTGCAGACAAATTCTGCAACAGCAGAAGAAAGTGCGGCAGCAAGCGAGGAGCTGAGCGGTCAGGCTCAGATTCTTAAAGAACTGATTGAAGAAATAAAGCTTAAGGATTATATGGATGAAGCCACAGTCAACTGATATTTAATATAAGCTAAACATTAGGGAACGGAGGCAAAAAATGAAGAAAAATAAGAGGGAAAAAAATAAGAGGAAAGAAATTTTCAAAGGGAGAGATAAAACAGGAAGTATTAAAAGCAAGCTAATGCTGGTTCTGTTTATTTTATGCACAGTGCTCCTGTCAATTACGGGAGTAATAATAAGTACAACAGTTAATACCAGGTTTACAGAGAATGAAAAAAGCATACTTTATGAGACAGCTCAGGGTGTAAGCAAGGAAGCGGAGTTGTTTTTTGAACGTTATGTGACAATTGCCCAGCAAATGGCACAGGATAAAAATATTCAGGATTTTTTAGTAAGTGTAAAACAAAGGGATGATGTTTTAACGAATGAAAAGTTCAATATATTAAGAAATACTTTGATAGATACTCAAAAAGCTAACAGTGATGTAATGCTTTCAGCATATATTGCAGAGGCAAATCCATCATACTATGTTGACGATTTAAGCGGGATTTCTGATACGTCTTTTGACCTCAGCACAAGAGAATATTATGTTACTATCACCGATGGGATTGTTAACATAACTGAACCATATGTTGATGTCGCAACCGGCAGTATGGTTATAACCATTACGGCACCTGTCTATGTAAACGGTAAAATTGAAGGTCTTACAGGCATAGACATTACAATAGATGCACTATCCAGGGTTGTGGGCGATTCAAAGCTTGGAGACAACGGATATTTTTCTTTGCTGACTGCAGATAATATAATTGCATCGCACAGGGATGCAGATAATATACTAAAATCTATAGATGAAACAGGTATGAGCCAAAATATTATTGATTCTATTAAAAATGATAACTATGAAGTTAAAGAATATAAATATGGCGGCGAAAGATTTATGGGAAGCAGCACCAATGTGGGCAGCACAGGCTGGAAGATCATATCTGCAATGCCTAAGGATGAATTTACATCAAACACTATAGCTCTTGTCAAGACTATAATTCTGATTTATATTTTTACCATTATAATATTATCTGTTGTAATGTTTGTAATTTTAGGAATAATTACGAAGCCTATCAAGAAGGTAACTGAAATAACCAACAAACTGGCAGAGGGACAGTTAGATGTAAGTATTGACGTAAAAAGCGGAGATGAAATAGGAGCATTGGCAGGATCAATTGAAAGCCTGACAAAGCGTCTGAAATCATATATATTGTACATTGATGAAAGTGTTAATGTGCTGGACGAGCTTGCAGAAGGCAATTTGAATATGGAGCTTAAACATGAATATGCAGGGGAGTTTGCAAAATTGAAAAATGCTCTGCTGCATGTGTCAGGAACTTTGAAAGAAACAATCAGTAAAATCAAGGGGTCGGCTGATTCAATCAACATGAATGCAGAACATGTTTCAACAGGCGCGCAGGTCCTGGCACAGGGAACAACAGAGCAGGCAAGCGCAATAGAAGAATTATCAGCAGAAATAAATGAAATATACACAACAATATCCAATAATGCGGAGTATGCGGAAAATGCGGGTAAAAAGGCACTGGAGGCATCCGGAGAGGTTGAAAAGGGAAATGCTCAAATGAGAGACATGTTTTCAGCCATGGATGAAATAAGCAACTCATCAAGTGAAATTGGTAAAATTATAAAAGTAATTGATGATATAGCATTCCAGACAAATATACTTGCCCTCAACGCAGCAGTTGAAGCGGCAAGAGCAGGCTCAGCCGGAAAGGGTTTTGCTGTTGTAGCCGACGAAGTTAGAAACCTTGCACAAAAGTCTGCGGAAGCTGCAAAACAGACAACAGCACTGATAGAAAATTCTATCAGAGCAATTAACAAGGGAACCACGCTGGCAGACGAGGCAGGAAAATCTCTTGCAGGTATTGTAAATAAAACTAACGAAACAAGTGAATTAATCAATGAGGTTGTAAAAGCAACATCACAGCAGACCGTTTCAGTAAATCAGATAAGAAGCGGTATAGAGCAAATATCATCAGTTGTTCAGGAAAATGCTGCGACAGCAGAAGCTAGTGCGGCAAACAGCGAGGAGCTTTCGGGACAGGTACAAATACTAAACGATTTGGTAAATAAATTTAAAATAGAAGCTTCAGAAGAAGCGCAGTAAAGGAGATATTATGTCATTGCTATGGACTAAAAACCTTGAGGTGGGAGTAAGACTGATTGATGAGCAGCATAAAAAATGGTTTGAAAAGGCAGACCAGCTGTTCGAAGCAGGCAAAAACGGAAAGTCAAAGGAATATATAATTCAGATGTTTGATTTTCTGGACGAATATACTAAGACTCATTTCAGAGATGAAGAAAAATATATGCAAAGTATTAATTACCCCGAATTAATTTCACAAAAACAAATGCATGAAGATTTCATTAAAAAACTGTCAGAACTTAGGAAGCAATACGAGGATGCCGGAGCCAATATAACAGTAATAATCAATGCCAACCAGTTTATTCTGGACTGGCTAACAAAACACATTTCCTCAGCAGACAAAAAAATAGGCGAATATGCTAAAAAACTAAAATAAGTTTGTAACAGGAGTATAACACGGAAAGGATTGTTATCATCAGCTATGCTGGAGATAACAATCCTGTTTTTATGTAATACTAATTTTTTTATAAAATATTGAGTGAAATTATATTATAATGTGAATATATAATTGAGAAGCTTCTTAGCAGGAGAGCACAATGAATGATGAAAAATTAATTAAACTTATAAGAAACCATCCCTCAAAAGGGATATCAGCCGCAATAGAGCAATATGGAGCGCTGGTCAAAACCATAATTGTCAGAATAATAGGATATGAAAATCAGCAGGATGTTGAAGAATCGGTTTCAGACGTCTTTGTTGAGCTGTGGAAATCTGCGGACAACTTTAATTTTGAAAAAGGTAGTCTCAAAAATTATATCATATCCATAGCACGTCATCTTGGAATAAACTCATACAGGCGCAAAATAATAAAACATGAACTGATTCCTTTGGAAGAAGAGGATATTGAATTAGATTTAGACATAGAAAATGAGGTAAGCAAAACAATAAATAAAACTATTATAAAAGAAACTATAGAAAATTTGCCCCAGCCTGATAAGGACATATTTATCAGACGCTATTATTTGTTCGAATCTGTGAAAGATATTGCTTTATCTCTGAAATTAAATCCTAAAATGGTTGAGAACAAGCTTTACAGAGGGAAGTCAAGACTTAAAACAGCATTGATAGATAAAGGGATAATTTTATAATGAAAGGGTGATTAAATTGAAAAATATGCATGAGCTTATAGATGATATTGATGTAGAAAAGGGAAATATAGAAATAAGCGAAGAAGATATGTCAAGGGAAGAAAAAATAAGAATATCAGAGCTGACATTAAGTAAATTGAACATGAAAAATAAAAAAAGCTTCAATAAAAAACTTGTGCTGGTTCTGGCGGCATCAATGACAATTATACTTTCCTTTGCTGTGGTATTTGCACAGGGAGGCTTTAACAGTATTTATTACAGACTGTTTGGAGAAAATATAAGATACGTCAATGAAATGGGGACGCCTATTGATGAAAAATACACATCAAACGGAACCGTTTATAATTTAGCTAATAAATTTGGAAAAGAAGGAACATCATCAGAAAATATTACTCTGAATGTTGCAAATATGCTTGGGGATGAGCATTCTTTCTATATTATATTTGAACTCATTAAGGAAAACGGAGAAAGCTTCAAGGATTCCGATTATATAGAATTTGAATCATTACGACTTAATTTTAAAACCTCCGGAGGTTACACATGGTATCAGGTTGAGGATGATGATTCCAATGATAATAAGGCTACATTTATTTTAGCCGGAAATACAAAGAAGAAAATAACAGGAGATAAATTAAGTCTGTATATTAAGAGTTTCACCGAGTATAGCATTAAAAATCCGTCCGAAGGATTTGATGCCTACAATTTTTTATTAAACCATGATGAATATTTTAATCAAAAGCCTATAGAAAACACACAAAAATCATCCGGAAAATTTGTTCCTTCACAAGAAAGCAACGAGAATATGCCTGATGAAGCAATAAATAAAATGAACGAAATATATAGACTTACGCCGAATTATGTATTGCCCTGGAAATATTCCGATATTTCTGTCGAAAAGAATTTCCAGGATATATATATTGACAACATTGGATTTGTTGAAGATAAGCTGTGCATAAGATTTGCCTTCATGAATGAGGAAGAAAACAAGCTTGGAGATATATATTTTGTAAATAAAAACAATGAAAAAGACGTCATGCACAATGAGCTTATGCTTACAGACGAAAAAGACGGTGTTAATTGCGCTTACTATATATTCGATATAAAAAATATGGAGGAATTAAAAAACTATAATCTGAAATATGAGATTTCAAAAAAATTAAGTACAACAGAGGGAGAATGGGAGGTAAAATTCAAGGCTAATTACAAAAATACGACAAGAACTATAAAGTTAAATGAAGAGGCAGAAATAAACGGCAAAAAGTATACAGTTAAAAATGTAAAAATTTCACCTATAGCTGTAAATATAGAAATGAAAAACAATCTGGCAGAAACATTAAAGGATCCTGCACATAACTTAACTGATGCGGCATCAGTTATTATGAAGGACGGCACAACAGCTGAGCTTTCAAGCGGAGGTTCCGGCACAAACGCCCTGTCCTCATCCGTAAACCTGATGTTTAAGCGTCCGATAGATACAAACGAAATAGAAAAAATAAAAATAGGTGATATAGAAATAAAACCATAAATGATTTTGGATAAAATTTACAGAAAAGATTATTGAAAATACATGCATTATGAATATGACCTCATGGCAGCAGGAATCTAATCGCACCTGCTGCTATTACTATTTATAAATATAATCAAGCTTTTCCATAACAAAATTCGATAAATATAGACACAAGCGGATTGCGTATCATTCCTTAGGATGATATAATAATTGGAAAGTAAGCAATCTCTTGGAATGATAAAAATAGATTTTATAGGAGGAGTTTTGTGGCAATAGAATATTCATATGAGATTTTAGGACAACCAAGTATGATAGCAAATAGAAAAAGAAAATTAAATTTTTATTTTTCTGAATCAGGTAATGGAATAAATAATGAAAGAAAAGAAAGTTTTGAAAAAGATAGTGAATTGTTTTAATTATTGTGAGGTGGATGAAACTAAAGTTGATAATAAGGTATTTAAGTCAAACACACATGGGTTAGGCGCTGATTATTTAGAGCTTTTCAATTTATCTATTAATAAATATCATTTTAAAAATAGAACTGTTAAAGGATATGAGTCAATATTTTATGAAACAGCAAAAAATAGTTACTATATAGATTACAGCAATGCAATTCCTATTTTAAATGTTGAAAAAAGATAAATAGTATCCATCCATATACTTTATGTTTAATTTTTAATACTAACATAAAAATACATTTAAATGACTGTTTGTTTATTTATCTATAAATATTTTTATTTTTAAGCCGATACCTATAAAAGATACTTTATTATTTGTATTTAATTAGGACAAGGAAATTATACAATATTGTATAAAAGATAGAAAGAAGGCAAATTATGAATATATACATACAAAATAAAGAAATGTGCTATAAAAATGAACCTGAAATTATGGAACAGATGTTTAAGGATATTAATGAATATCTTAATGAGAAAAATTTACAATTTTCTCATCTGATTATTGATGAAGAAGAAATATATGATAATTTTGACAGTTATATATTTGAAAATATTAAAAATATAAAAAAGGTTCAAGTTGTTGCTATGTCTGTTAATGAAATGGCCAATGAAACTATGATTTCAACAGAGCAATATGCAAAAAATGCAATTCCAATAATAACTAAATTGTCAGATGAATTTTATCAAAAACCAAGCGAAAATGCATGGATTCAGTTGACCAATTTATTTGAAGGACTTCAGTGGATTATTCAATCTCTTATGCAAATAACTTCAATAGAAGGTTTGGATGATATTATAAACACATGTGAATGGGATGAATATGTTCAAGAGGTGTACAAGTTGAATAATATAATTCCAGAAATTGAGAATGCGATTATTAATAAAGATGACATATTAGTAGGAGATATGCTTTTATATGAACTGATTCCGATATTTGAAACCATTATGAAGAAACTGGAGATATTAATATCAGAGGCGGTAAATTAAAATGCTGGAAGACAATATTGTTTTTTTGAAAAAAAATTATCCGGAATTATATGAAAAAACAGAGAAAACAAAGGCTGAAAATTTCGACGATAATTTTACCATAGAGCAAACAAAGAATAATCAAGAAACCATAAAGGTAAAAAGTGGCGAAGGATATGTATACCTTCACAGTAAGTATGACCCATTGAGAGAAGCAGAAACAATCATAAAAAAATTTGAAGAAAAAGAAAATATTGATGAAAATTCGCATGTGGTTTTTTATGGAGCAGGGCTGGGCTATCACATTGGCTTATTTATTCAGAAATACCCAAGCACCTCCTTTTCCATTTATGAGCCATCAGTTGAAGTTTTTCAATATTTTTTAGATAAGTTTAATTTTAAAAAATGTTATGTTGAAAATTTAAAAAATATACAGTGTGAATTTGATACTGATATAGTAGATGATTTTTTATCCAAAATTCTCAATAAAACAAATAAAAAATTGATTGTATTTGATTTGCCTATTTATGAAAATGTATTTAGAGAAAAATATAACTACTTTTTCAGTAAGTTCAATGAATTGATCAAGAGTAAAAGAATTGATTTACATACAAATTATGCTCATCAAAAAAACTGGATAATAAACTGCATGAAAAATTTAAAAGAAATATTATCTACTCCAAATATAGTAACAGAAAAACAAGGAGCCTTTAATAATAAAACAGCTATATTGGTGGCGGCAGGTCCATCTTTAAACGAAGAAATAGAAAATCTTAGATATATAAAAGATAATGGGTTAGCATACATATTTAGTGTAGGCTCAGCTGTCAACACGCTTGTTTATAATAAAATACATCCCCACGCTACATCTGCGATTGATCCTAGCGCTAAGAATCAAGTGGTTTTTGAAATGATAAAAAATGATAAAATAAGTGATATTCCTATAATTTTTGGTTCATCTGCCGGATATAGAACTCTAGAAAATTATCCAGGAAGAAAATATCATATGATAACAACCCAGGATTCAATTGCGTCATATTTTTTGAAAAATGATGATGAGGATGAAATAAATAAAGTTTATGATGCTCCTACGGTAGCGGCTGCAACATTGCAGTTGTTGTATATACTAGGGTTTGACAAAATAATATTAGTTGGTCAGAACTTGGGATATCGCGATAAAAAACGATATTCCGAAGGAATATTTTATCACAATATTGAATTAACAGATGAAGAATTAGAAAAAGCTGTTTGGGTAGAGGATGTTTATGGTAATGAAATATTAACAACAAATACATTTAATACAATGAGAAAGCAAATTGAAGTTTATATTAAACAAATTCCAAATGTAAATGTGATAAATTCCACTAAAGGAGGTGCAAAAATCAAAGGAACGGAATTTGTAGAATTGAAAGAAATAATTGAATGTAGTTTAAAAGAAAAAATAGTAGATGAATACGGCTTGAATGGAGTAGAAAAAAATAAAACAAACTACAATAAGAAATATATTTTATTGCAGTCACAAAATATGGACAAGTCTTATAACATTGCATTAAAAATTAATGAAGAATATAGGTCTGTATTAAATAAAATTAAAAAAGCTATATTAAATAGAAAATATGCTCAAGCACAAAATTTATATATAAAACTTGATGATGAACTTAAGAGGATAGAAAACAATGATTTTTATAAGATTTTTATTCTTCCTATGAACAGAGTTCAGTATAAAATATTGGCTGATAGCATTGAGAACCTAAATGAAGAAAAAAATCCGAGAGAACAAGGCAAAAAGGTTATAGAATGTTTTGAAAATTTTATTGATATATGCACTAATGACATAAAGATGCTTGAACCAATTTATAATGAAATGAAGGAAAGCATTAACGAATATACACTTTAAATAGGCAATGTGTTAAAGATTACACCTTTTTGTAATATAAGTACGAACACTAAACATAATATGTTACTGTTATATTTAATATGTAATATAGAGATATTGTATATTACAATTTTTGGAGGACCTTAAATGAAAAATTATATGACAATTGGGAATGTAAAGATTGGTAAAGAATATGCTCCGATAGTTATTGTAGAAATTGGAATTAATCATGAAGGAAAACTAAGTACAGCCCTTGAAATGGTAGACGCAGCATATGATTCTGGCGCAAGGATAATAAAGCATCAAACTCATGTGGTAGAAGATGAAATGAGCAAGGAAGCAAAAAATGTTATACCTGGTAATGCAAACATTTCAATTTATGAAATAATGTCTAGATGTGCCTTGTCTGAAGAAGATGAAATAAAGTTAATGAGATATGTTGAATCGAAGGGAATGGTGTTTATTAGTACTCCTTTCTCAAGAGCAGCTGCTGATCGGTTAGAAAGGATGAATGTACCTGCTTATAAGATTGGATCAGGAGAAATGAATAATTATCCCTTGATAGAACATATTGCATCTTTTGGCAAGCCAATGATTGTATCGACTGGTATGAATAATATAGAAAGCGTAAAAAAAACTGTTGAAATACTGGAAAGGCAGGGTGTTGAATATGCGCTGCTTCATACAACTAATCTTTATCCTACACCACCTGAATTAGTAAGATTAGGGGCAATGCAGGAATTACAAAGAGAATTTCCAAATGCAATCATTGGATTATCGGATCATACAGTAAATAATAATGCATGTTTAGCAGCTGTTGCTTTAGGCGCCTCAATTATCGAAAGACATTTTACAGATAAACCAGAAAGGCCAGGGCCTGACATAGTTTGTTCAATGACTCCAGAAGAGCTAAAAGACTTAATTTGCAGTTCAGCAGAGATTGCAAAAATGCGTGGTGGAAAGAAAGAAGCTGCAAAAGAAGAGAAAGTAACAATTGATTTTGCTTTTGCTACAGTAGTAACAATTAAGCCTGTCTTGAAAGGCGAAGTATACACAAAAGATAATGTCTGGGTTAAAAGACCAGGAGTTGGAGAAATAAAAGCTGAAAACTATTATAATATAATTGGCAAAAAGGCTTCAAGAGATGTATGTGAGGATGAACATATATCATGGGCTGATGTGGAATAGGACTGCTAAGATGAAGAAGAAAATTTTATTCTTGACAAGTACAAGAGCGGACTATGGAAAATTAAAGTCATTGATGAAAAAGATTGATTCTAGTAATAATTTTATTCTTTATACATTTGTGACTGGTATGCACATGCTTTCTAAATACGGTTCTACGTTTAATGAAATAGAAAAGGATGGCTTTAAAAGATTATATAAGTTTATTAATCAGGGCCCTAATACAAATATGGATATTGCATTAAGCAATACAATACTTGGACTTAGCAATTATGTTGCAGAACTCAAACCCGACTTAATAGTTATTCACGGAGATAGACTTGAGGCTCTTGCTGGAGCTATTGTTGGAGCATTTAATAATATAAAGGTTGCTCATATAGAGGGCGGAGAAGTTTCTGGAACAATTGATGAATCAATTAGGCATGCTATAACTAAGTTTTCTCACTTTCATTTTGTTGCAAATGAAGAAGCAAAAAATCGCATTATACAACTGGGTGAGAATAAAGAATCCATCTATGTTATTGGTTCACCTGATATAGATATTATGCGTTCTAGCAATCTTCCGTCAATTGAAGAAGTTAAAAATCGTTATGAAATAACTTTTCCTGATTATGCTATTTTGATATATCACCCTGTTACTACAGAGATAAATGTCTTAAAGGATAATATAAGAAAATTAGTCGACGCGGTTATTTCGTCAAATTTATATTATGTTGTAATATATCCGAATAATGATATTGGTTCTGAGATTATATTGGAAGAATATGAAAGACTGTATAAAAGCAATAATTTTAAAATTTACCCTTCAATTAGATTTGAGTATTTCCTTACGTTATTAAGATATTCAAATTTTATTATTGGAAATTCCAGTGCTGGAATTAGGGAAGCTAGTGTTTATGGGGTAACAAGTATTAATATAGGAAGAAGGCAACAGGGAAGAATAGACAAAGACTATGAATGTAATATTGTTAATTCTGCTGAAGATACAGATGAAATAATTAGAACTATTGAGCAAGTTAAAAAAATTCAATGTGAACCAAAATCATTTTTTGGTGATGGTAATAGTGATCAGTTATTTATTGAAGTGATGGAAGATAAAAGTATATGGGAATCTGAAATTCAAAAAAGTTTTTTTGATATAAATTGAGGTTAAATATTATGTATAAAAATAAGAAGATCTTAGCTGTTATTCCTGCAAGAGGAGGAAGCAAAGGCATACCAGAAAAGAATATTGTGGAAATTAACGGCAGACCATTAATTGATTATACTATATCGGAAGCATTAGAATCAAAATATTTAGATAGAGTAATTACAAGCACCGATTCCGAAAAAATTGCTGAAATTGCAACAAAGTGTGGGGCAGAAGTTCCTTTCCTGCGTCCTAAAAGCTTAGCGGGAGATCAATCAAAAACAATAGATGTTTTAATTAATTTAATTAAACAACTTTCTATTAAGGATAATAATTTTGATTATATAGTATTGCTTCAACCGACACAGCCACTAAGAAAGGCTTTTCATATAAACGAAGCAATTAAATTAGTAATTGACAATGACTATAAATCTTTGGCAAGCGTAAGCCTAGTAAAAGACAATCCTATATTAGTGAGAACTATTGATAATAATGGAAGGATGGAAAATTTGATTCATGTAAGCAGTACTGTTAGGAGGCAGGACTTTCCAGTCTATTATAAAGTAAACGGAGCAATATATATAAATAGAATTGATGATGATTTTAATGAATATACAAGCTTGAATGATAATCTTTATCCCTACATAATGGATAAAGAATATGATTTAGATATTGATGAACCATTTGATTTAGAAGTTCTAAAAATGAAGCTTAGTTTAAATTCATACTGATACTCAAGGAGAAAATTATTATGGAGAAGCTAAAAGTACTGCATGTTGCCAGCTTTAACGGGAATATAGGAGATAATGCAAATCATAACGGGTTCAGGGAAAGATTAACAGAGGCGCTTGAAAGGGAAATTATTTTTACTAACCTTGAAATAAGGGAATTTTATCAGTTGTGGAATCTAAGAAGTTTCAATAGTGATGAATTTATTAATTTATGTAATAATCATGATTTGGTTATTATCGGTGGTGGAAATTTTTTTGAATTAAAATGGGACTATTCACATACTGGAACCACAATTGATATTAATGAACATACACTTGATCAAATTAAGACACCCTTATTGTTTAATGGATTAGGGTGCGATGTTGCAAAAGGTGTAAGCCAAAATTCGGTAGAAAAATTCAGGATGTTTTTAGAAAGAGTTACAAACGATAAAAATATCCTGGTTAGTGTTAGAAATGATGGCTCGTATGATACAATAAAAAGGTTATATGGAGATTCATTTGATAAGAAAATCCACAAGGTGCCGGATGGAGCTTTTTTTATGAAACCTAAAAAATTTTACTTTCCTGAAGTTAAGAGTGGATATAAATCTATAGGAATAAATGTGGTTTCTGATATGCAAGAAATACGATTTAATAGTGAAGTGAACAACTCTGTTTCTTATGATGATTTTATCAATGGCTTTTCCATAATATTGAATGAATTGCTACAAAAATATGGAGACCATCAAATTATTTTCTTTCCTCATATTTACAGTGATTTAAATGCTATAAATCACATACTTGAGAAAATGGAGGACAAGTACAGAAGAATTCGTATTGTTGTTGCTCCATGTCTTACAGGAGAAGGATCTGAAGATTATATTTTTAGCTTGTACAAGGAGTGTGATTTAATAATGGGAATGAGATTTCACAGTAATGTTTGTGCAATATCTCAAAATATTCCTACAGTTGCACTATGCAGTTATAAGAAAATATTTGATTTGTATAAAGAAATTAATTTAAATGACAGGGTTGTAGAAGTTAATAAAATTGGATTTGAAAAACTTATTGTAGATAAAGTTGAAAATACATTTTCTAACATAGATACTATAAGAAATAATTACGAAAATGTAAATTTAAATATATATAAAGAAAGCCTTGAATATTATAATGCGGTTAAAAATTGGTGCTATAATTTACTTTGATAAAACGAAAGATAATGAATGAAAGTGTAAAAAAATAAAATATAAAAAATACTAAACTTTTTTCTAAAAGTTTCGATATATCTTTTGTAAGAAAATATTTTAGGCATCAGGGCCCGATGTCTTAGATATATTCAATAAAATTGAGGGAAGGATCCCGATAAAATACACGGAGGTAGAAAATGAGAATTCAACACAACATTAACGCATTAAATTCCTTGAGACAATTGGGAATGAACAACACTAACACAGGAAAGAACATAGAAAAATTATCATCAGGCTACAAAATCAACAGAGCCGGTGATGATGCCGCTGGATTGGCTATTTCAGAAAAAATGAGAAGCCAGATAAGAGGTCTTGACATGGCTGCTAAAAATGCTGACGACGGAATTTCAATGATTCAGACAGGAGAAGGCGCTTTAAATGAGACTCATGCTATTCTTCAAAGAATGAGAGAGCTTGCTGTTCAGTCCGCAAGTGATACTAATACTGAAGCTGACAGAGCTGAATTGCAAAAAGAAAATGCAGCTCTTATTGAAGAAATAGACAGAATTGCACAGAACACTGAATTCAATACTCAAAAATTACTTGATAAAACTACTGCTAGTGGTAAATTCACTCTTCAAATAGGAGCAAATGCTGGTCAAACATTAGATGTACAATTTGGTGATATGCAAGCTGCAGCTTTAAAACTTGATGGAGCATCGGGTGGAACGGGTGCTACTAACGGTGTAGCTAGTATTGATATAAGTACAAGAGGCGGTGCTAGCGGAGCAATAGTTGATATTGATGGTGCGATAGCTTATGTTTCAAGTCAACGTGCTAACATGGGTGCTGTTCAGAACAGACTTGAACACACTATCAACAACTTGAACGTAACTTCAGAAAACTTGACAGCTGCTGAATCTCGTATAAGAGACGTAGACATGGCTAAAGAAATGATGCAGTATACTAAGAATAACATTCTTACTCAGGCTGCTCAGGCTATGCTTGCTCAGGCTAATCAACAGCCACAAGGTGTATTACAGTTATTACAATAATCAACAAACAGCTAATATTTTAAATAGCATGAGGGTGCAGTTTACTGCACCCTTTGTCATTTTGTAATTATAATATTAAAAAAATCCAAAATATCATAAATCTTTTTGAAAATCAGTCGATAGGATAGTGTGTGAGGGAGGCGAGTTAAATTATTAATAAGAGTAATATCGTTTCGAGATTTCGGATATTTGTAAAGTATTTCATTGCAGTATCTGCTTTTGGCGGGATTTTTATACTGCTTGAAACCATTGGTATATTTGCCGGTTGGGAAGTTATTTGGAATGAAAAATTGTGGGTTATTTTTAATCTGGTTTTTCTTGCAATTATTTTTGGATTATATTCTATTGTTAAAAAAGATTACAGGTTTGTAAAAGGACATATACGAAAATTAAACAGATATAAGGGTGCGGAAGATATAGACCTTATATTGGAAGTAAACAACAAGTTTAAATTTATTAAAGAGGCAGAGGCCATAATAAGCAGCAGCCCGGAGGCTGATTATGCGCTTGTCCACTATGATTTATGCAAGTTTACGCTTATAAATAACATCGTGGGATACAAAAACGGCGATGAAGTACTTCAACAAATCGGTAAAACATTGAGAAAAAACTTAAAAGAAGAAATTATAGGTAAGACTGATGGAGATAAATTTTTTGTTCTGTTTGAATATGAACGTCAGGATGATTTAATCAAAAGGGCTTGTGAAATATCTGAAAAAATTGAGAATATGGATATATGGAACAGATTAAGCATCAAACCGGTTGTAAAGACAGGAATATGCTTTATCGATAAGCAGAATCCGGATGTGAGGGTATCAATAGACCGCGCATTTTTTGCAAAGAGTGTTCTGAAAAACAGCTATAAAAGCAATTATGCAATATATGAGGCTGAAATCGGAAACAGCCTGCTTGAGGCTAAGAAGCTTGAAAACGATATGCATAGGGCATTGAAGGAAAAAGAATTCAAAGTATACATGCAGCCTAAGGTTAATTTAAAGACCGGAAGCATGGCGGGAGCTGAAGCGCTGGTCAGATGGGAGCATCCGGAGCTGGGGTTATTGAATCCGGACAAATTTATTCCCATATTTGAAAAAGATGGATTCATTGTTGAGCTTGACAGGTTTGTTTTTGAAGAGGTGTGTTTAAATATAAGGAAATGGCTTAACTTGGGTTTTGAGGTTGTTCCTGTATCAGTAAATGTATCAAGGGTTCATTTCTTAAACAGCAACTTTGTTTCTGATTACAGAAGGATAAGGGAAAAGTACGGGATTTCCAAAGAACTTGTGGAAATTGAAATAACTGAATCGGTTGTTTGCTGCAGCGGCAGTGAGGAAGAGGTATTTACTGTTATGAGGAAATTCAGAGATGATGGTTTTGAAATATCTATGGATGATTTCGGATCAGGCTATTCATGCCTTGGATTATTGAAAGAGATGCCAATTGATACATTGAAGCTGGACAGGTTGTTTTTAAATAACATAGAAGAAGATAATTCGCAGATTATTGTCAGCAATATAGTGAATATGGCTAAAAATCTGAATCTTAATGTTGTGTCAGAAGGTGTGGAAACAAGTACTCAGGTTAATTTTTTGAAAGATATAGGCTGTGATATGGCACAGGGTTTTATATTTGCAAAACCAAAGCCTATGGATGAATATGAAGAATTAATAAAAAAGGGAATAGTCAATTATTATAATTTAGTAATTTAGAATAGAGGTGTTATTATGGCATATATTTGGGACAAATCATTGGAAACAGGAAATGCAGAAATTGATGAGCAGCATAAATCAATAATTGATTCAATCAATAGGCTTTTAGAGGCATGCAGCCAGGGAAAAGGCCGCAGCGAGGTTGAAAATACACTTAAGTTTCTTCAGGATTATGTGGTGAAGCACTTCAACGATGAGGAAAGACTTCAGCTAAAATCAAATTATCCTGATTACAATGCACACAGAGCGAAGCATGAGGCATTCAAAAAGACTGTAAATGAAATTGTTGAAGAATTTAATAAAAGCGGTGCAAGCATACAGCTTGTTGCAAAAGTTAATTCATCAATGGCAGGCTGGCTGATTTCTCACATTAAATCAGAAGACAAAAAGGTAGCGGCATATATAAGGGAAAATAATTTGTAGACAATCTGGACCGGTATAACCGGTCCTTTTATAATTTAAAATTGCCAGAAAGCCATGCTTGATATATAATGAGATAAATTAAAATACAACTTTAGAAAATATTAATGTAGATTTAAGCTTGAAACAATATATTAGTTAATAATAGTTATACTAAATATGAATAGCAACGGGGAGGAATAGTTTTGAGAATATTAATCGTTGAGGATGAAGTTAAAATTACACAGGCGCTAAGTTATTTGTTTGAAAAACAAAAAATTGATGTTGACATTGCAAATGATGGTGAAGAGGGCCTTATACTCTCCGGCAAGGATATATATGACGTAATTGTTCTTGATATAATGCTTCCCGGAGTTGACGGAATTCAAATATTGAAGTCAATCAGAAAAAACGGTCTGAAGACACCTGTTATAATGCTGACTGCCAAAGATACTGTTGATGACCGTGTCTTTGGATTGGAAACCGGGGCTGACGATTACCTTGTAAAGCCATTTGCAACCAAGGAATTAATTGCAAGGGTAAAAGCTTTGGCCAGAAGAAAAAGTACAGAATATGTCGGAGAAATTTATGAATTTGAAGACATAAAGTATGATGTGAAAAATTATATGTTATATGTTGAGGGCAGCGAATATAAAATACCGCTGAAAGAAGCTATGCTGATGGAAATGTTCATAAAAAAGCCCAGACAGGTTTTTACCAGAGAACAGATAATTGACAGAATATGGGGCCTTGAGGCTGACATACTGGAAAGCAACATAGAAATATATGTCCATCATTTAAGAAAAAGGTTGGAAAATACAAATGCAAAAATAGAAACTGTAAGAGGCGTGGGGTATATGCTTAAGGAGAAATAATATGTTTAGAAAGCTTCATATCAGACTAACTGTATACATGGGAATAATTCTGATTGCATTTATGTTTTTTATTGCTACGGGAATTTATAATTTTACTCGTATTATTTTTGAAGATGGCAATAGAGAACTTATGAAATCCGAAGCTTTAAGGATATACACTTACAGAAATTCAACCATACTTGACTTCAGAAGCAAAATGGATACAACATACATGAGGATAGGGCCTTCAATTGCTTTAATGGAAAACCCCAGGCTCGATGCATGCTATGTGGTATATAACGGCGATAAAGAGCTTGTTTATTCGGAGAAAGATGAAGCAAATATTTCGGATGACATCCGTTCTCTTGCACTCAAGGCATTTGAAGAAAAAAAGGATTCGTATGTGCGTAAAAGAGTCGGTCGGTTTAATTACAGGGTATATACCAGGTATTTTGAAGGTATAAACGGTCAGAATGTGGTGCAGATTTATCAGAACACTGTAAATGAAGATATACTTTGGTCATTTTTAAAAACCGTTCTTTATGTTACCGGGCTCAGCGGAACTGCTGTTTTGCTTTTGATAAGCTTTGTATTCACGGGTAAGGCACTTAAACCTGTTACCGAAACATGGATGAGGCAGAAGGAATTCGTTGCGGATGCATCTCATGAGCTGAGAACTCCCTTGACGGTAATACAAACAAATCTGGATGTAGTGCTGAGTGATGACGAAGGAACAGTCCAGGAAAATGAAATGTGGCTGGACAATGCGTATTCTGAGACTCGCGTAATGGCAAAGCTGATTGACCAGTTGTTAATATTGGCAAAGGCGGATGCCAATGAGGAAAAGCTGGATGTTTGTGAATTTTCACTTTCAGAGGTTGTTGAAAATGTATGTCAGAACATGGAGATTATAGCTAAGAATAAAAATCTTGATTTTAAGCTGAATCTGGAAGACGATTTAAAAATAAAAGGTGATTACGACAAAATAAGAAGATTGATTGTAATATTGGTTGATAATGCTGTTAAGTACACAGAAGAAGGAAGCGTCACAGTAAGCCTTTTTACTGATAAAAATAAGAAAAAGGTGTTTACGGTGGAGGATACGGGCATAGGTATAGCCAAAAAAGACCTGGACAGAATATTTGACCGTTTCTACAGAGCAGATAAGGCAAGGCACAGGGAAGGCGGAACGGGTCTGGGGCTGAGCATTGCCAAATGGATTGCGGATATCCACAGATTCTCTCTGACCGTAGAGAGCGAAGTCAATGTGGGAAGCAAGTTCACCTTGAAAATGTAATAACCCCTTGAAATAGCTGTAAGTTCTGATAAATTATGAAGATGTCAACTACCACCCTCGTGAAGGGTGGTAGTTTTTTAGTATACCAACCATTTAAGCCAACCTTCAAGCAGTATATTTAATCCTATTGTACTCTGCGAAGAATGATTTCTTCGTGTTTCGATACTTCCTTTTCAATTCTTTCAAGAATATCTGAATGCTGCTTATATCCGTCAAATAATGCAGAAAGTTTATGATATTTCTATAAAAATTTATCTTTTATAACATTCCAGTAGTTAAAAGATCCTGTCGACAGCCTTTTGATTACTTTTTTTGATGTTCTGAAATGAACACATTCCAGTTCATCATATTCGATTGCTTCACCATCCGGCAGGAGCGTTACATAATAGTCTTCTTTTCTTTCCGGGTAAATGGATATTTCAAATTCAGGCGGAACTATGATGCTGCATTCCAGGCATCTGTATGCATTTGATATAATAGGTGACAGAGGCGTTATCTGCAGCGTTTTTAAAGAAGGGTACACAATGCTTCCACCTGCGGATTTATTGTATGCTGAGCTGCCAAGAGGAGATGATATAATCAGACCGTCACCGCTTATTTTTTCCAAATGATTTGATGCAATGTAGACATCCATATGTATAGTTTTCATATCTTTTCTTTTGATAATAACATCATTAACGGCATATATTTTTTCTGATTTCCCGCATGATAATATTTCGCTTTCTATTAAATTTACATTGGTTATTGTATAATTGCCTGCTTCGTAATCCGACACGAAGCTTTCCAGGTTATCGGTAGTTATTTCAGGATAAAAGCCCAGTGTACCAGTATTTATTCCTATGAAAGGTATAGTTGAAAAGTTGCTTTCTCTTACACTTCTTAAAAAAGCACCATCTCCTCCAATGGTAATATTCAGCTCTCCCTTGCTGCTGAACCCGTCGTGGAAGTCATAGCCGCGGCACTTTAATATATTAATCAATCTTTCTTTTATTTCAAGTGTATAATCATCACGGTTCGAAGCAATGTTTATAATCTTGGACTTCATGATTTTATCCCCTTTACATTAAATGCGATTTATATTATATTAATATTGATGAAATTTCAGGAGCTTATTAATGAATAACGACAATACTCTTAATTATACAATACAGGAAAATGGCAAAACTGTAAAGGGCATAATGATTGAAAGCTTAAATTTTTCCAAACGCCTTTCGAAAAAACTTGAGCTGTCAGATAAATTATATGTAAACGGAAAGGTTACAAGACTCAACAAAAGTGTTTTCAGCGGAGACATCTTATCTATTGAATTTGACGAAGATGAAGATGAGTATGATGCAATTGACATTCCCATCGAAATTATTTATGAGGATAATGATTTACTTGCTGTAAATAAGAGGGCCTACATTGTAGTACATCCAACCAAATCACATCAAAATAATACTGTCGCCAACGGAGTTGCCTATTATTTTAAACAGAAGGGCATAAAAAGAAAAGTAAGACTTGTAAACAGGCTTGACATGAACACATCAGGTATTGTGATAATAGCAAAGCATCCGTATGCTCACAATGAACTTTCCAACCAAATGAAATCAAATGAGGTTGACAAATATTATTATGCAATAGTAGAAGGCATCATAAAAGAAGACGTTGGAATTATAAATGAACCCATTGCAAGATTGAACCCGGAGGATATAATAAGAGTTGTTCATCCTTCAGGCAAGGAGTGTATAACACGCTATACGGTTGAAAAAAGATTTAACAACATGACACTTGTAAAGCTAAAGCTTGAAACAGGTCGAACTCACCAAATAAGGGTACATATGAAGCATATAGGTCACCCTGTACTGGGAGACACCTTGTACGGAAGTGAAAGTGAACTAATAGGAAGGCAGGCGCTTCACTGCTGTGAAATGAGATTTACACAGCCTCTTACAGGCGGGGAAATAACAGTCAAAAGCCCACTGCCTGAGGATATGAAAAAAATCATAGCTGAACAGTAGTTGAACAATGGTTCAGCAATTGCTCAAAGGGAGATAAAAGCATGAAAAAGAACATATTGTTTATTGCTACCGGAGGCACCATTGCTTCCAAAAGAACTGAAGAAGGACTGGCACCCCAAATTACTTCAGACGAGCTTATCGGTTATGTGCCTGAAATAAAGGAATATTGCAATGTTACCTCATTACAGCTGTTAAACATCGACAGCACCAATATTCAGCCTGAATATTGGGTTTTAATGACTGAAGCAATAGAAAAGAATTATGACAGCTATGATGGATTCGTTATATCCCATGGAACTGACACCATGTCCTACACGTCTGCCGCTCTTTCGTACCTTATTCAGAATTTGGATAAGCCTGTTATAATTACAGGATCACAGAAGCCTATCAACGCAGATATTACAGATGCAAAGAAAAATTTATTGGACAGCTTCCGCTTTGCGTCAGAAAAGGATGTGAGCGGAGTATACCTGGTGTTTGACGGGAAAGCCATAGTTGGAACAAGGGCGAGGAAAATTAAGTCAAAGAGCTACAGCGCTTTTGAATCAATTAATTTTCCGGTGGCCGCAATAATAGATGACAATAGAATTACGAAATATATAAGAAATGAAAAGCTTTCCGGAGATGTGAAATTTTATAAAAACATATTTCCATCAATTTTTTTATTAAAACTTGCTCCGGGAATGGAGCCGGATGTTCTGGACTACATCGGTGAAAAATATGAGGGAGTTGTTATTGAAAGCTATGGGGTAGGAGGTCTTCCATTCCAGGACAAAAGAAACTTTCTGGAAAAACTCGGTACATTGACGGAGAATGGTAAGATAATAGTAATTGCCACGCAGGTTATGTTTGAAGGCAGTGATATGGGCATATATGAAGTGGGAGTTAAAGCTCTGAAAAAATACAACGTGCTTCAAGCCTACGACATGACTATTGAAGCGGCTGTTACAAAGTTGATGTGGATTATGGCTCAAACGAAGGATTATGAAGAAGTTAAAAAAATGTTTTACACAAGAGTCAATGAAGACTCACTTTACTAGAAAAAGGGGACATATATGTTTAAAGAAAAAAAAGTTACTGCAATTATTGTTGCGGCCGGCAGAGGAACAAGAATGGGTTCCGAAATGCCAAAGCAGTTCATGAATATTGCCGGAAAGACCATACTTGATACTACTTTGTACAAGTTTGACAGAAGCAATGAGGTGGACGAAATAATATTGATTGTGAACAAAGATGACCTGGAATTTGTCAACACAGAAATTGCAGTAAACTATGATAAAATTACAGTAGTTAAAGCTGGAGGGGCCACGCGCACCGAGTCAGTGTTCGAAGGTATTAAGGCATTGAGCAGTGAATGCGGCATAGTGCTCATACATGACGGTGTGAGACCTTTTGTTTCATATAATTTAATTTCAAGCTGCGTTGAAGGTGCATATGATTTTGGAGCATGCATTCCTGTGACAGATATTGTTGATACAATTAAAGAAGTGTCAGAGGACGATGTTGTCCGGGATACCTTAGACAGATCAAGATTAAGATCGGTTCAGACTCCGCAGGCCTTTGACTGCGAGCTTATAAGAGAGTGCTATTTCAGGGCGGTAATGGATGGAGCATCATTTACCGATGATGCGTCCATAGTTGAATTTTACGGACATAAGGTCAGAACTATTGAGGGACTGCCTAGAAATATAAAAATTACGACACCTCTTGATTTAAGAATTGCTGAAATATTTGCAAGTATTTACTAAGGAGCTGCTATGAAAATTGGTATAGGTTATGATGTTCATGCTTTGAAGGAAGACAGAAAATTAATTATAGGAGGGGTTCGTATACCTTATGAAAAGGGTCTGGACGGCCACTCAGATGCCGATGTACTGGTACATGCCATAATGGACAGTCTGCTGGGTGCAATGGGATGCGGAGATATAGGAAAATTGTTTCCTGATACGGATGCACAGTACAAAGATGTGGACAGCAGAGTTTTATTAAGACGGGTCAACCGGATTATGAAAGATAAAAACCTTAAGCTTGGAAATCTGGATGCTGTAATAATAGCTCAAAAACCAAAAATGAGTCCATATATTGAACAGATGGTGATAAATATAGCTGAGGACTTGGAAACTGATGCAGCAAATATTAATATTAAAGCCACCACAACAGAACATTTAGGTTTTGAGGGAAGGGGAGAGGGCATAGCATCTCAGGCGGTATGCCTTTTGGAAGATAAGGAAAAACATTGAAATAAAGCTATATATTAAGTATATCTCATTGTATATACCTGTGGTAAAATAACGATAGCAGAGCAATAGCTGAACAATTGCGGTTATATGTACTTTCGGCACATATAACAATAGATTATCTATCGTTCACCATTGGTTCAGCTGTTGTTTACCAATCGTTCGTTCCAGGGGGTATGCAATGGAAGATTATCAGATACTTGCAGTTATCGGTGTCTTGATTTTTATTTTCTTTGTTTTCAGAAATAAAAAATCAGCCCAGAAGGAAATAAATAATTTAAATGAAGTTGAATTTGTAAGCTCATCAAACATGAAATTTGATGATGTGGCAGGAAATTATGAGGCTAAAGAAAGCCTGGCAGAAATAGTTGATTTTATAAAGAATCCTGAAAAATACAGCAAATTCAATGTCAGAATGCCAAAGGGAATTCTTTTGTACGGTTCTCCCGGAACAGGCAAGACCTTAATGGCAAAAGCTTTGGCCGGAGAAGCAGGAGTACCATTTTATGCTGTATCTGGCTCAGACTTTGTACAGGTGTATGCCGGACTTGGAGCGGGAAGAATAAGGAATCTTTTTAAAAAAGCAAAAAAGTCAGGAAAAAGCGTAATTTTTATTGATGAAATAGATGCCATAGGCAAAAAAAGAATGAATGGAAATATGCGTGGCAGCGATGAAGGAGACAGAACATTGAACGCCCTTCTTACCGAAATGTCTGGATTTTCCGATGATTCAGGAACAGTGGTTGTAGCGGCGACAAACAGAATTGACACTTTGGATTCTGCCTTATTAAGACCCGGGAGATTTGACAGGCAGATAGAAATAATGCTTCCGGACAGAAATGCAAGGAAGGACATAATAAGACTGTATCTTTCCAGAAAGAAAGTAAAAGAAAATATAAAATTGGATGATATAGCTGATATGACTGTATATTTCAGCGGAGCCATGATTGAAAATCTCATTAATGAAGCTGCTCTTTTGGCGGTTAAGGAAGATGCGGAAGAAATAAATGAGGAGCATATCAAAAAAGCGTATCTTGAGGTTCTGGCCGGTACAGAAAAAAAGAATCCTGAGGAAAATAACAAGCAAAAAACGGTTACATCCTATCATGAAGCAGGACATGCTTTTGTATCTAAGTATCTGATGCCTGAAAATAAAATAATAAGGGTGTCTGTAATTCCCACGAGCAAAGGAGCGGGCGGTTATACACTGAGCACTCCTGACAGCGCCGAAGTGGTTACAAAAAAACGCATAAAAAGTCAGCTTGCCGTATTGATGGCGGGACGAGTTGCGGAAGAAATATTTTTTGGCAGGGATAATATTACTATAGGTGCGCAAAATGATATAGAAAGAGCAACTTCACTTGCAGTTGATTATATTGCAAAGTACGGCATGGATGAAGATTCGGCATTTGTGAATCTTGGAGTGCTTGCCGAGAAGTTAAACATACCTTTGACTTCTGTTGAAAAATCAGTAAAGAATCTTGCTGTAGAAATATATAGTGAGGTAGTGCAAATAGTTGAAGACAACAAGGATAAGGTTGAAAAAATTGCCGGGCTGCTTATGGAGAAGGAAATAATCAACGAGGAAGAGCTAAGCAGTATTATATAAAAATTTTTGCGAATATATGTTAAAAATTCAGGGTAAAATAGTAAAAATTGAATATGGTGACTGTAAAATACAGTTGTAAATATATAAGAAATATGTTATAATTTCATTATTAAAAAGGCCTGCGGTGTTCGGAAATCTTTTAATTCAACCGACATATTGTAAAAGGGAATTCGTGTTTAAGTGCCTATGACATGCCCGCTCAGACGGGAAGCCAGAATCACTTAACAGAAATCCCACCTGCTTGGATGCGGGTATGAATTAATGGTTTGCGGCTCTTGCGGGTTTTTTATTACAGCATTATCAAGGTTCTGACGCATAAAATGTCAGAATTTTTTTATTTAGGAAAATTTTTTTTATTTTCAGGAAAATCAGGAAAAAACGATTGCTATTTTTGAAATTGCATATATAATATAAATATAAAAAGGAAATAAAGCACAGATACACTCAAAGGAGGAAAATATGATAACCATAAAAGATGTCGCGCGGCTTGCAGAAGTTTCTATTTCTACAGTTTCCAGAGTCATTAATGATTCGAAGCCTGTAAGTCCTGAAGTCAGAAGAAAAGTCTTAAAAGTTATTGAGGAAACAGGTTATAAACCAAATGATGTTGCAAGGAGTCTTGTTACAAGAAGATCTTATTTAATCGGCGTTATAATAAACAATCTTGCACAGAGTTATGTTGCCGATGTAGTAAGAGGAATTGAAGAAATAGGAAAGATGTACGGCTACGACATTCTTCTCTGCAGCAGTTATTCAAGCAAGGAAACTCAGGAAAAATATCTGCAATTGCTTGACAGAAAGCAAGCGGAGGGATTGTTCCTTGTAGGAAGCAAGTTTGACAACGAAATAATCGAATTGGCAAAAAGTCTGAACAAACCATGCATTTATTTTACAAGAGATGTTCATGAAAACATGAATCATATTTCAATCGACTGCAACTCAGCAATCTATGAAATGACAAAGTATCTTGTTCAGGAGGGCCATAAGAAAATAATATATGCATCTGACTTTGAAGACAGGACGTCTGTTGAAAATGACAAGATAGCAGGATATTTAAAAGCGGTTGAGGATAATGAACTAGGCTTTTCAAATATAGTTGTTGCAGGAGGAAACAAGCACAACAAGGCATATGAATTGGGAAAAACTCTTGCTAATAATTCCGGTGAATTCACGGCGGTTGTCTGCAGCAGTGATGAGATAGCCATAGGCATTATGGACAGCTTCATAGACAATGGAATTAAGGTTCCTGAGGATGTTTCCATAGTCGGATTCGGAAATATTAGAGAAGGCAAATTTGTCAGACCTGAGCTTACAACCATAGGAGAACCATACTATGATGTTGGTGCGGTAGGCATGAGAATGCTTATAAAGATGATAAAAGGCGACAAAACCCAGCAGGGGTTAATGGAGCTTCCGTTTACACTGGAGAAGAGAAAGAGCGTCAAAACTATAGAATAATAATCAAAAATTTTTTTCCCTGGTGACAAATAATGATATTTTAATCCTTTGCGTCCCTCTATAATATAGAGAATAGTATTAGGGGGGACTGCAAATGAAAAAAAGATTTATATTAATAATGCTGGTTTTGCTGCTTTTTAGCTATAATTCAATAAGTGCGTATGAGTATCACGAAGAAATAAGCGATATAGAATATTTACTGAATGAACGTATTAAAATAATGAATGAGTTCCTTTACGGTTATAAGGACATGGATTCTCTGGAAGATAAGCTGAATGATATTGAAGCGGGGAAGCTTCTGGAAAACGATATTGGAATATTAAGCAAGGTAATTGACAATCCCACAGATTATGAACTGGCTATGAGTGTTAAGGTTGATAAAATTTGCAGCCTGGAGCGCACAGAGGGTGAGCTTTGTATCAATGTGGATTTAAACTGGCTCATGAGTGGATATGATGGTGAATTTAACATGGTCAGAAACTATAACATTAAATGCAGTGAGGCAGAAGGACAAATGTATCTCACATCATTAGTCATATTAAACGATTAATATTTATCAATAAGGGGTATAATTAAATTATAAAAATGAAGTTTAATTAGGAGATTTTTTTAAATGAATAACGATAAACTATTTTACAAAAAACATTTTATTTGGGAAAAATTAAATGATGATGAAAGAAATGATGTTTTTAAATTAGCTGATGATTACAGAAAGTTTATTGATGCATCCAAAACAGAGAGACTTTCTGTAAAAGAAATTGTTAAAAGAGCAGAAGCAAATGGTTTTGTAAGCTTTGAGAGCAAAAGGGATTTAAAGCCCGGTGACAGAATTTATTATGTCAATAAGGAAAAAAATGCTGTATTAGTGATTATAGGTAAAGAAAGCATTGAAAAGGGAATGAATATTGTAGGAAGCCACATTGATTCACCCAGAATTGATATAAAACAAAATCCGCTGTATGAAAAGCACGGAGTTTCACTGTTAAAGACACATTACTACGGCGGAATCAGAAAATATCAGTGGGTTACTATTCCATTAGCTATGTATGGTACAGTTGTTAAAGCAAACGGCGATATTGTAGATGTGGCAATAGGTGATGATGAAAACGACCCCGTATTTTACATAACAGATTTACTTCCTCACCTTGCTAAGAATCAAAACGATAAAAAGCTTTCAGAAGCATTTGAAGGTGAAGTCCTTAATGTTATAATAGGAAGTCTTCCTGCAGCTTATGAAGGTGACGACGAAGATAAGGACAAGAAAGACGATAAAAAATTTAAACTTAATGTATTAAAGATTCTTAATGAGAAATATGGAATGACAGAAGAAGATTTTCAGACAGCAGAGCTTGAAATTGTTCCTGCGGGTAAAGCCAGAGATGTTGGTATTGACAGAGGTATGATAATGGCATACGGACATGATGACAGAGTGTGCGCATATACATCTCTGCAGGCAATTGTTGAGTTGAAAGATACCGATAAAACTGCAATAGCGTTGTTCTCAGATAAAGAAGAAGTGGGGAGCAACGGAAGTACGGGCATGCATTCTGTATTTTTCAACAATATGGTTGCAGAAATGATTTCATTGCAGAACAACGGCAATTACTGCGAGCTTTCCTTGAAAAGAGCCCTTGCAAACAGCAGCATGCTTTCATCAGATGTTTCTGCGGGTGTGGACCCTACATATCCTCAGGTAACAGAGCTGCAGAATGCACCCATAATGGGGCAGGGTGTGGCAATGGTAAAATATACAGGAAGCAAAGGCAAATCAGGAGCCAATGATGCAAATGCAGAATATATAGGACGACTTAGAAGAATGTTCAATAACAACGGAGTAATATGGCAGCCTGCAGAATTAGGAAGGGTTGACCAGGGCGGAGGAGGAACAATCGCTTATATACTGGCAAACTATAACATGGATGTTGTTGATATAGGAGTTCCTGTGTTAAGCATGCATGCACCATATGAGATAATATCAAAAACCGATTTATATATGACGTACAAAGCGTATAAAACATTCTATAATGATTTTAAATAGACTATATTTTGTCAGTAAAAAAGTCCCCGGGCAGGGGACTTTTTTTTGAAAGACGCTCAGTATGCAGGGCGCAGAAATCCGCATATATTGGCAATCGTTTACATAAAAATTAAAAATTTATCAAATTTATACTAAATAATTTATCATAATGGTTATTCATTGACTTTTCATTTGCAAGACTATATAATGTATGTGTTTATTAAATAATTATGGAGGTCAATAAATTGCAGAATGAATTTGTACAATCAAAGAAAAATGAATTTGCGGAACTGAAAAAATATATTGATTCGGTAAAAAATTCACAAGGTATATTAATGCAAACACTCCAAAAAGCTCAAGATATATTTGGCTACCTGCCTTTGGAAGTGCAGAAATTTATTTCTGAAGAAACAAATATACCGCTAGCTGACATCTATGGGGTTGCTACATTCTACACTCAATTTACCATTGAAGAAAAAGGCAGGCACAGAGTTGGTGTATGTCTTGGTACGGCCTGTTATGTAAGAGGTTCACAGGAGGTTATGGACAAGCTGACTGATGAACTTAAAATAAAGGTCGGACAAACCACTGATGATAAATTGTTTACTGTCGAAGCCACAAGGTGTTTGGGATGCTGTGGATTAGCTCCTGTTATGACTGTGGATGAAGATGTTTATGGCAACATGGACCCTAAAAAAGTTCCTGAAATAATTGCAAAGTATAGGAATCAGGAGGTGTAGACTTGAGAAGTATAGTGAGAAATTCAGAAGATTTAAAAAAATTAAGAGCTAAATTTGCTGAAAATTCAGATAACAGCTCTGATGATGAAGTAAGAATTCTTGTTGGAATGGCTACCTGCGGTATTTCTGCCGGAGCGAAACCGGTTTTAGATACTCTTGTAAATGAGGTTAAAGAAAAAAATTTAAACAATGTGAAGGTTGTACAGACGGGCTGCATAGGAATGTGTACCTACGAACCCATTGTTGAAGTATATGTTCCAAATGAGGAAAAAATAACATATACACATGTAAATCCGGATAAGGCTAAAAAAATAGTTGAAGAAGTTATAAAAAATATATCAGATGACTCATTAGAAAAAACGTCCTTAATGGAAAGCGAATTTTACAAAAAACAAAAAAGAGTTGCTCTGAGAAACTGCGGAATTATAAATCCTGAAGATATTAATGAATATATTGCAAAAGACGGATACACAGCTTTAGGAAAAGCACTTGCAATGACTCCTGATGAAGTTATAACATTACTGAAAAATTCGGGACTCAGAGGAAGAGGCGGCGCAGGCTTTCCGACAGGCATGAAATTAAGCTTTGCCGCACCTAACAAAGCAGACCAGAAATATATCATATGCAATGCAGATGAGGGAGACCCGGGTGCATTTATGGACAGAAGCGTTCTTGAAGGAGACCCTCATGCGGTACTTGAAGCAATGGCTATTGCCGGATATGCAATCGGCGCAACCAAGGGCTTTATTTATGTCAGAGCCGAATATCCCGTTGCTGTAAAGAGATTACAAATTGCAATCGAACAGGCAAGAGAGCTTGGACTTCTGGGTAAGAATATTTTCGGTTCAGGTTTTGATTTTGATATAGAAACAAGACTTGGAGCTGGTGCGTTCGTATGCGGTGAGGAAACAGCACTTATGCAGTCAATTGAAGGGAAAAGAGGAATGTCAAGAGTTAAGCCTCCATTCCCTGCCAACAAAGGACTTTGGGGAAAACCAACAGTTATAAACAATGTTGAAACACTGGCAAACATACCTCAGATAATTAACAACGGATATGAATGGTTCAGAAGCTTCGGCACTGAAAAATCTCCCGGGACCAAGGTTTTCGCATTGGGCGGTAAAATTAAAAACACAGGTCTTGTGGAAGTCCCAATGGGTACAACATTGAGAGAAGTTATTTATGATATTGGCGGCGGATGTCCAAACGGAAAAGAGTTTAAGGCTGTGCAGACAGGAGGACCGTCAGGAGGCTGCTTGACTAAAGACCATTTAGATACTCCGATAGAATATGAAACTCTTATGGCTGCAGGCTCCATGATGGGTTCAGGCGGAATGATAGTAATGGATGAAGACAACTGCATGGTTGATATAGCAAGATTCTTTCTTGATTTCATAGTTGATGAATCATGCGGAAAATGCACTCCCTGCAGGGTTGGAACAAAAAGAATGCTGGAAATTTTGGACAAAATAACTTCGGGCAAGGGAACAATGGAAGATTTGGATGAACTGGAGAGCCTGGCAAACAGCGTTAAGGATTCATCACTCTGCGGACTTGGACAGACAGCTCCCAATCCTGTATTGTCAACGCTGAAATTATTCAGAGATGAATATATTGCACATGTTGTAGATAAAAAATGTCCTGCTAAACATTGCAAAGCTTTATTGACCTATGAAATAAATAAGGATAAATGTACCGGATGTACTCTGTGTGCAAGAAAATGTCCTGTACAATGCATCGATGGCACTGTTAAGAATCCTCATGTCATCAATCAGGAACTGTGTATAAAATGCGGCAATTGCTTCAGCGTGTGCAGATTCGGCGCCGTAGAAAAGAATTAAGAGGGAGGAGAACATGGCTATAGTTAAATTAAATATAAACGGACAGGAAGTAATGGCTGAAGCCGGCAAGACAGTGCTTCAGGCAGCTTTAGAAAACAATATAGAAATTCCGCACCTGTGTTTTGATGAAAGACTTGAAGTATATGCGGGCTGCGGTCTGTGCTTGATTGAAATCGAAGGACAGCCTAAGACTGCAAGAGCATGTGCAACACCTGTATCAAATGGATTGATCGTTAGAAGCGACACTAAAAAAGTCGTGGAAGCAAGAAATTCCGCATTGAATTTATTGGTTTCACAGCATATAGGTGACTGCAAGCCGCCATGTACATTAAACTGCCCCGCAGAAACAGATGTACAGGGATATGTTGGATTGGTTGCAAATAAACAACCGCTTGAATCTTTAAAATTAATTAAACAAAGACTGCCTCTGCCGGCAAGTATAGGAAGGGTTTGTCCTCATCCATGCGAAAAGGCATGCAGGAGACAAAATGTTGAAGAATCAGTTTCCATAGCTTGTATAAAAACATATGCTGCGGATTATGATTTAAATTCTGAAAAGCAGTATATACCAAGTTTAAAACCTGCTACAGGAAAAAAAGTTGCAGTGGTAGGAGCCGGGCCTGCAGGGCTTTCAGCAGCATACTTCCTTCTTCGCGAGGGTCATAAAGTAGATATATTCGAGGCAATGCCCAAACCGGGCGGAATGCTGAGATACGGAATTCCTGAATACCGTCTGCCTAAAAATGTAGTTGATGCAGAAGTCGCAATAATTGAAGAAATGGGAGCTAAGATTAATTATGGAGTAAAAATAGGAGAGGATATGTCTCTTGAATATTTACAAAATAGTTATGATGCTGTATTTTTAGGAATCGGCGCATGGAAAAGCTCACCTATGAGATGCGAAGGAGAAAATACTCCAGGGGTGCTGGGCGGAATTGACTTCTTAATAAATGTTGCAGAAAACAAACCCGTAAAAATTGGCAGAAAAGTCATAGTAGTGGGAGGCGGAAACACTGCAATGGACGTTGCAAGAACAGCTGTCCGTCTCGGAGCAGAGGAAGTAAGAGTCGTATACAGAAGAACTGAAAGCGAAATGCCTGCTGAAAAAATAGAAATACATGAAGCAAAGGAAGAAGGAGTATTATTCTCATTCCTGTCAGCTCCCGTATTGGTAGAAGGCGGCGACAAGGTTACAGGCTTAAAATGTGAGAAAATGGTTCTTGGTGAAAAGGATGCATCAGGCAGACAAAAACCGGAGCCTACAGGTGAATTTGTAACATTTGAAGCTGATACAATAATAGCAGCAATCGGACAAGAGGTTGACTGCGGAAAAATAAATGTTGCTCAAGGAAAGAAGAAAAATATTCAAATTAATGAATCAACATTTGAAACAAATCTTAAAGGAGTATTTGCCGGCGGAGATGCTGCGACAGGCCCTAAAATAGCTATTGAAGCAATCGCACAGGCATTGCATGCATGTGAGATAATAAACGGCTATTTAAACGGCAAGGTAATTCCATACAAGAAAATGCCTTTAGTTTATACCGAAGTAACTAAGGATGACTTTAAGGACAGAGAAGTTGTTCCGAGAGTTCAGCACAGAACTGTTGCTCCTGAGCTGAGGAAGGTGAACTTCCAGCCTATTCTTCCGACTATGACTGAAGAAGAAGCCGTAAGAGAAGGCCAGAGATGTCTGGAGTGCGGCTGCAAGGATTACTTTGAATGTCAGTTGGTTGATTATATTAAGAAATATGAAGTTGACACAGTTAAGTACCATGCCGAAAATGAAAAAAGGCAAAAATCAACAGACCATCCGTTCATTTCTCAAAATGTTGACAAGTGTGTATTGTGCGGACTTTGCGTAAGAACATGCAGCGAGGTTGTAGGAGCATCTGCTTTAGGCTTTGTTGAAAGAGGAAATGCAACATTCGTTGCACCTGCATTTGAACAGGAATTAAAGCTTACAAGCTGCATTTCATGCGGACAATGTATAGATGTATGCCCAACGGGAGCATGGCTTGACAGAAGAAATAACATAAAAGAAATTCCTCTTGACTTAAAAGAAACAAAATCAGTTTGCAGCTACTGCTCAGTAGGGTGTGAAGTGGTTTATGAGCATAAGGACAATGTAATATACAAGGCTTCAAGTCCGAAGGAAAATGAAATACCAATGTGTGGAAAAGGAAAATTCGGTATTGAGCACATTAATAATAAAAACAGACTTCTTGAACCAAGGGTTAAAGTTAAGGGCAGCTTCATTCCTGTAACTATGGATGCTGCACTCTATGAAATTTCGAAGAGATTGAGAAGCATACAAAGTATGTACGGTGAAGATCAAGTTGCATTTGTGGTTTCTCCGAAGCTTACAAATGAAGAACTGATGAAGATCAATTCAATTGCACATGAATTGAACACTGCTTATAAAGGCTCATTTACAATTGATAATGAACCTGGAATAGAAGTGGTTTTAGGTGAAAATAAATCTACAATAAGCGCTGAAGAATTAGATGCTTCCGATTTAATAATTTCTGCGGGACAATTGTATGAACATCATCCTGCAGCAGGTATGAAGCTCAGAAGATTGTCTGATACAAGAACAATCATTTCAGCTTCAACACAAAAGACCAAGACAGAAAACTGGGCTAAGAAAGCGGATATAACTGATTATGAAAAATTCTTTGCGGAAGTTCTTAAGGCATTAACAGAAAAAGGCGTTGTAAAGAAGGACGCTGTAAGCAGCTGCGCAGGTGGGAATGAACTGCTGAGTGCTCTTGATAAGCTTGAAGTGTCAAAGTCTGCGGACGAAGTCGCTGAAAGCATTAAGAAAGCTAAAAAACCAATAATAATTGCTGATGAAAATACAGTAGGCAGCAAAGGACTAAAGGTATTGGCTGACATTACACTATTGATGGGCAATAAGAATAAACCTCACAGAGGATTAATAGTTCTTAAAGCTAAATCAAACAGCCAGGGAGCATGGAACGTGGGATTCAGAACATCTAAGGACGCTGTTAAAAATGCACTTCTTGACGGCAAAATAAAGGGGCTTGTTGTAATAGGCGAAGATATATTCGGAGATGATCCTGAGCTTAAAAAAGCAGCAGACAATCTTAAATTCTTTGCAGCATTCGATATAATGGAAAATGACACTACAAAATCAGCCGAGTATGTTCTTCCACTTTGCAGTCTTGCAGAAAGCACAGGAACAATAACAAGCGCTGACGGAACTGAAAGAACAGTTGCTCAGGCAATTAAGCCGCTTACAGGAATATCAAATTATCAGATGTTTGAAAAGCTTGCTGAATTGTTGAATGCAAAATGTGTTCCATGTGATGAACAAGGCTGTGAAACATCTCTTTACATTCCGACATTTGAAGGAAAAGAAAAAGAATACGAAGTATATGATACGGTAGAAAAAGCATTTTTGAGAAATTTGAAAGAAAACTGCATCAATGTAAAATAACAATTAATAAATAACAAATAAATCCTGCAGAATACCCGGTCTGTGACCTTCTTAGCTTCACAGCCGCTGATTCTGAGTAAAAACCAAGGACGCATAAATTGACTCCCGGTTGGATTTAATAATAAATAATAATGTAACAAAGGGACGGAGTTAAATTTAACTCTGTCCCTTTGTTTTATTCCGCATAAATTTTAACCTTTATTGTCGTGTTATGCTCTTCATCCCATGCCTCAACATCTACTATGCTTGGGTCGTCCAGTGTTCCGCTCAATAATTCATCTACAATTTCTTCAAAATCAATGCTTGTTATATCAACACCCTTATTTTCCATTTCTGCTCTGGCATCCTTGGGTATAACTGAAGTCATTTTGGTTGCCACACCTCCGATTACCCTGAGAAGCCGTATAGGAATGTTGACATTCACATTTACTGTATTGTTGTCTGAGGTTACTCTTATTTTCAGAAATTTGTAATGTACCTTAGCTGCTCCGGGAACAATTACATGATTAACTTCCTGTTCTGAGCCGGAACTCTCATTTAGTGCATTTAGGAGCTCCATTGCTTCAGAAGCTGTGAGCTGACCTTTTTCAACCATTTCAAGTATCTTTATTTGCTCGTTCATACTTACCTCCTGCAGATTATAAATTTTTTATTTTTTCAGTTGCTTCCTTAGGTGTGAGCTCACCATTTGAAAGTTTATCAAGAATTTCATTGCGGATTGCCTCTTTTTCTGTGTTACTCATTTCAGTTTCTTTTGATGGTGCTTCCAATCCAAGGCTTTTAATTAAGGCATCCAGCTTGCCTCTGACAGTGGGATAGGATATTCCCATTTCTCTTTCCACATCCTTTATGCTTCCTCTGCATTTTATAAATATCTTTAAAAAATTAAGATCTTCTTCCGGCAGGCTGCAAAATTCACAGGGCTCAAAACTACCCTCAATGGATGTGGAGCACTTGTGGCATCCTAGTTTAGTAACAGACAATTTTTCTCCGCATACCGGACATTTGCTCGGTGCTTTATATTTCATTTTTTCACCATCCTTATATAGGAATAATATACCTGTTTTTATAAAATGTCAATAGAAATATTAAATAAATTAATGCTGATATTAAAAATATTAATTATATTATTAAAAATATTAATTATGATTAATTGTTATATTATGTTATCCTGAGGAATTCGCAGCTGATGCATGAATGACAGTCTTACAGATGCAAATACTAACAACATTTCATTTAGATTCATTATAAAATAGCAACAATCATTTGATAATTGGTTAAAATAAAGTTATAATGAGTTTATTACATATATCCGGAGGAATAATGGAACAATATTTTACACAAAAACCGACAACTGAAAAGGAAATATATAAATTTGATTGGAACATAGGGACAGAAAGGTTTTATTTCTATACAAGCAACAGCGTTTTTTCAAAAAGTGGAATGGACTTCGGCTCCATGCTCCTTGTTGAGACAGTTATAAAAGAAAATGGAACTTTTGAAGGCAGCATATTGGATTTAGGATGTGGATACGGGCCTATAGGTGTTATTCTTGCTAAATTCTTAAAAAAATCATCAGTTAAAATGTCAGATGTTAATGAAAGAGCTCTTGAGCTTTGCTTTATGAATGCGAAGGAAAACAAAACAGAAAACAGAGTGAGTGTTATAAAATCACAGGCATTTGAAAATATCAGCGAAAGCTTTGATATGATAGTTACTAATCCACCAATAAGGGCAGGAAAGGATGTGGTTTTTTCTTTTTACGAGGGAGCTTATGAGCACCTGAAAAAGGGTGGTAAGCTCTATGTTGTAGTACAAAAAAAGCAGGGTGCTCCAAGCACCAGGACTAAACTGGAAAGTCTTTTCGGAAATTGTGAGATATCGGATAAAAAATCAGGTTACTTTGTATTCAGAGCAGAAAAACTACAGTGAGTTCAGATTAGTGATAATGTATGTTCAGAGCGGTGTTATTCTGAGATTCTGCTGAAAAATCTCAATATTTTAATACCCGTTCTTTTTCTCATTGTATTTTCCTGTAAAGTAGTTTATTTCTGCTCCTGTCAGGAATATTGCCGACAATATAAATATCCAGATTAAAAAGACAATCACTCCTGATAAGTTTCCGTAAATCGTATTGTAATATTTTGCTTTTGTGCTGATGTAGTTTGAAAACAGCATGGAGCCGGCAATGAACCCCAGAGTCGAAAAAACTGCTCCTGGAAATACAAAGGAGAAGCTTACCTTTTCATAGGTCAGAAATTTATATGCTGCTGAAAATATCAGGAATAAAAGCAAAAACGGCAGTGCATATCTGAAAATATGAATAATTGAATAAGTGATGTCAGTAAAAAGCTCAATTTTCTGCAAAAATAAAACTATTTCATTTCCTAAGACTATAAGTGCAAAAACAAGCTGCATTATAAGCATTATTGCCAGAGAAAAAATTATTCCTTCTATTCTCATAAATAAATAATTTTTTCTTACAGTAAAACCGTAAGCTCTGTTGATTCCGTTAATTATTGTTGCGCTTCCCGCGGTGGCGGACCACAAGATAATGAGCAGGCTGGCTGAAAAATGGGATTTGCTGCAGCTTTTTAAAGAGCTGTAAACTACATCCGAAACTATGCTGAACACATCAGGAGGAATTATTTTCTCCGCAGAATTTAAGATGTAAAAAATGTAGCTGCTGTAGCTGCATAACAATGAAATTGCCAGAATTAAAAAAGGAAATATGCCTAATATTATATAATAGGAAAATTGGGCGCTGAATTGCATTATGTTATCATTTTTAATTTTTGATATGAGTTTTATTATAAATACAATTATTTTTTTAATCATTTCCGCCTCTGTTCGTGGTTTTTCCAATATGATTATTATATATAATATTATAGTATAAGCAAAAAATAATCAATATATTTACAATTGCATAATTGTTAAATATTTATCATTTAATTTAAAAAACTTGATTATAATATTTTGTGATGCTATAATTAGCGTAGGAGAAAAAAGGACATATCTAAATAAATAGGAGGTTCAAATGGAAATAAAAAAAATATGTATTATAGGAACAGGAACAATGGCAAAAGGTATTATTCAGACCTTTGCTCAGGCAGGTTTCCCTGTAGTTGTTAAAGGCAGACTCGGAAAGACTTATGATACTCTTGAAGATACAATAGGCAAGGGTCTTGCAAAATTAGTTGCTAAAGGAAAGATGGAACAATCTGCAATGGATGCAACACTGGCTAATATCACTAAGGCTACTGAATATGCAGACTGCAGTGATGCTGATTTATTCATTGAAGCAATAGCAGAAGACATGGAAACAAAGCATCAGATATTTAAAGAAATCGAAGCAGTTGCTAAAGAAAATGCAATATTAACAACAAATACATCTTCATTATCAATAACAGAAATAGCTTCCAGAGTTGAAAAACCTGAAAATGTCATAGGAATGCACTTCTTCAATCCGGTTCCTGTAATGAAGCTGATAGAAATTATTAAAGGCAAGCTGACTTCAGAAGAAGTACATAAAGCAATATTTGAATTGTCACAAAAAATAGGCAAGACTCCTGTAAGTGTTGAGGAAGCTCCTGGATTTGTTGTAAACAGAATACTTGTTCCTTTAGTTAACGAAGGTATCGGAATACTTGCAGATGGAGTTGCTACAAAAGAAGAAATAGACACTGCTATGAAGCTTGGTGCAAATCATCCTATGGGACCATTAGAATTGGGAGATTTAATTGGTCTTGATGTTTGCCTTGCAATTATGGAGGTTCTGTATAATGAATTCGGAGATCCAAAATACAGACCGCATCCACTTTTGAGAAAAATGGTAAGAGCAAATATGCTTGGAAGAAAAACAGGCAAGGGCTTCTACGATTACAGCAAATAAGCGTAGGTTTAGAATTGAAATTTGATATAATGTAATGAGGACGGTACTTAACCGTTCTTTTTATATGCTTTGAATTTAAGTAAAATTATTTGTGTGATTTGGGATATAATAAATATATTGGAATTTTTAGCTTGAAATAAGCATTTCCATTAAGTATAATAAAGTGAAATTGTATTACATATTTTGCTGTAAATGAATATACTGATAAAAAATCAAGGAGGAAAGAAATGAGCGAAAATAATACTGAAAACAGGGAATCGGTTAATTTTATTCAGAAGATAATTAATGAAGACCTTGCCAAAGGAACATACGGAAATAGGGTGCATACAAGATTTCCTCCGGAGCCGAACGGTTATCTTCATGTGGGGCATGCTAAGTCAATCTGTCTGAATTACAGTCTTGCAAAGAAAAATAACGGTATTTTTAACTTAAGATTTGATGACACTAACCCTACAAAGGAAGATGATTCCTTTGTGGAATCCATAATAAAAGATGTTAAATGGCTGTGCCCGGACTGGGAAGAACGAATATTTTTTGCCTCCAATTATTTTGAGCAAATGTACGAATACGCCGTTGAGTTAATCAAAAAAGGTCTGGCTTATGTAGATGATTTATCTGCGGATGAAATCAGAGATTACAGAGGTACATTGACCGAACCGGGAAAGGAAAGCCCGTACAGAAACAGAACAGTTGAAGAAAATATGGAATTATTCACTAAAATGCGAAATGGTGAATATGAAAACGGTGAAAAGGTTCTGAGAGCAAAAATCGATATGGCAAGCCCTAACATCAATATGAGAGACCCTGTTATCTACAGAATTCTTCACGAATCACACCACAATACAGGCGACAGGTGGTGTATCTATCCGATGTATGACTATGCTCATCCCATTGAGGACGCAATAGAAGGAATAACACATTCGGTATGCACTCTTGAGTTTGAGGACCACAGACCGTTCTATGACTGGCTGTTAAGCAATCTGGATGATTTTAAGGCCGCTCCTACGAAGCAGATAGAATTTGCTAAATTGTTTTTAAGCAAGACAATGATGGGTAAAAGATATTTGAAGAGAATGGTTGAAGAAGAATATGTGGACGGTTGGGATGACCCGCGTATGCCGACGGTAGCAGCACTTCGCAGGAGAGGCTATACACCTGAGGCAATACAGAATTTCTGCGAGGCGATAGGTGTTTCAAAGGCACAAAGTGTTGTAGATATAGCAATGCTTGAACATGCGGTAAGAGATGACTTAAGCTTAAAGGCTCCGAGGACAATGGCTGTATTAGACCCTATAAAGCTGATAATTACCAATTACCCTGAGGATAAGATTGAATATATGGAATCAGAAAACAACCCTGACAATCCTGACATGGGTACAAGAATGGTGCCGTTCTGCAGAGAATTGTACATTGAACAAGATGATTTCATGGAGGAACCTCCTAAGAAATATTACAGGCTTTTCCCCGGCAATGAAGTTAGACTCAGAAATGCATATTTCGTAAAATGCGAAGACTTTATAAAGGATGAGGACGGTAACGTAATTGAGGTTCATTGCACATATGACCCTGAAACAAAAAGCGGTTCAGGCTTTACGGGAAGAAAGGTAAAGGGAACGATTCATTGGGTTTCAGCAAGACATTCAATTGATGCTGAAGTCAGGCTGTATGACTACATGATGGAAGATCAGGATTACGACAAAACAAACTTTCTGGAAAAATTAAATCCTAATTCCAAGATAGTTCTTAAGAATTGTAAGGTTGAGCCTGACATGAGCAGTTACAAGGTTGAAGACAGATTCCAATTCCTGAGACACGGATATTTTATAATTGACCGTGACACTACAGAAAACCAGCTGGTATTCAACAGAATAGTACAGTTGAAAAGCAGCTATAAGTAAGATGCCCTAACCCCATTTTTCAGAAGTGCTTTTTTCTGAAAAATGGCGGTAGGTCATTCGCAACGAATTCCAGAAATATGCGACCAGAGGGAGCAAATATTTTTGTGAATGAGACTGCGCTCATCCGGTGGTGTAACAATCTTAATTGATAAAGAGGTTATATTTTTGAACATACAAGAGATAATTAAAATCAGTCTGGCCGAAAACAAGTTTTTATACGGTGTATTTACGACTCCCAGAAACAAGTCGGAAAATCCTTACAAGAAGATAACTGCAAGACCGATTTTTGTTAAAAATGAAAATGTTATTCAATTTGAAAAATTCACAGAGAAACAAGCCTTCCACGATAATTATACGAATGATACGGCAGCTGATGAAATCATGAATTTGATTATGAACGGATACAGAAACATAAACATCTTTACAGAGGATGCGGATTATCAGTTAATGATAAGTAAAAAAGGAGCAGTTAAAGTTATTGAAAAGGAACCTACCAGACAGCAGAAGATAGAGGACCATAACAAAAAGAAGCAGTATATTATTGAAGAAAATGAACCGTGCGATTTTTTAACACTCCTTGGAGTTATGAACAAGGATGGTGCAGTATATGCCAGGAAGTATGATAAATTTAAGCAAATAAATAAATTTTTGGAGATAGTTGATGATTCCTTAAAAGGCAGGACGCTTAAGGATGATTTTATGATTATAGATTTTGGCTGCGGCAAGGCATATCTTACATTTGCCTTATATTATTATTTTTATTTTATAAGAAAAATCAAAGTAAGAATTATCGGACTTGATTTAAAAGATGAGGTAATAGAATTTTGTAATGAAACCGCAAAAAAACTCGAATATGAAAATCTTGAATTCATTTATGGCGACATACAAAATTTTGAATATAAATCCAATGTGGACATGATTGTGACTCTTCATGCCTGCGATACGGCAACAGATGCCGCGTTGGTCAAAGCAGTAAAATGGAGCACTGAAATTATATTGTCTGTTCCATGCTGTCAGCACGAGTTTTATGATAAGATAAAAAATTCCCATTTGGAACCAATGCTGAAGCATGGGTTGATAAAGGAAAGGGTTTCTTCGCTTGTGACAGATTCATTGAGGAGCCTGTTTCTGGAAACGAAGGGATACAAGGTTCAGCTGATGGAGTTTATTTCAATGGAGCATACTCCCAAGAACATTCTTATAAGAGCTGTTAGAACAAATAAGGACAATAAAAAGGCTGAAAAAGAATATGAAGATTTCAAGAAATTCTGGAGTCTTAACGATTTATTTATAGAAAAATATTATGATGAACAATAGATGAACGGTGCATAACATCGTTCAAGGGGGTTTTCATGGGCTCTGAATACAATCTCAACAAGCATGATATAGAAATATTTGAATACATATTGGACAACATACCTGATTCTGTCACTATTGTTGATAAGGACGGAAAGGTAATTTATTTCAATTCAACTGCAGAAGAATATTTTGATGTATCACGAAATGACATAATCGGCAAGGACATAAAGGACTTTTTTCCCAATGCACTGCTGCCCAGAGCGCTTGAACATAAGACATCATATCACAATATTTACAACAGCCCAAGAGAAAACAGTTTTGTGGTGTGCAGCGCCGTACTCCTTAAGGATAAGAACAGCAACATAATAGGCGCGCTTGCCAGAGACCGCGATATTACAGAAATAGTAAAATTGAGTGAGCTGCTGAACAAGACACAGACGAATCTTTTGCAGCTTGAAAAGGAATATTCGAAGATTGCTTCTTCAGGGGAAGCATATTTTTCTAAAATTATAAGCAATAACTCTAATTTTATACAAATCATAAACCTTTGCAAAAATATTTCACGTTCACCGCTCAATGTATTGCTTAAAGGAGAAAGCGGCACGGGAAAGGAGTTGTTTGCAAAGGCAATTCATTATGAAAGCGGCAGAAAGGGAAAGTTTATTCCCATAAATTGCAGTGCCATTCCCAGAGAGCTGTTTGAAAGTGAGCTTTTCGGCTATGAATCGGGAGCGTTCACCGGAGCTAAAAATGAAGGTAAAAAGGGAAAGTTTGAAGAAGCCGAAGGGGGAACCCTGTTTCTTGATGAAATAGGTGATATGCCTATGGAGCTTCAGCCAAAACTTTTAAGAATATTGGAGGAAGGCGTCGTTACAAGAATAGGCGGAAACAAGCCCATAAAAATAGATGTCAGAATAATTTCTGCTACCAACAAGGATATAAGGGTTTTAATCAATGAAGACAAATTTCGAAGAGACTTGTATTACCGCCTTGATGTTTTTCAGGTTAACATTCCTCCCTTAAGGGAAAGAAAGGGAGACATAGTTCTTTTAGCCAATAAATTTGTTCAGGAATTCTGCATGGAGCAGGGTATAAATATTATAGAACTGCCGAACGAAATTTTAAATATATTTTCTGAATACAACTGGGAAGGAAATGTCCGTGAACTGAGAAATGTAATTCAAAGATCAGTAATATATGCATCCCAAAGTGGAAAAGATAAAATAGAAAAAGAATTTCTTCCTTCTTATATGCAGAATATTAAGGTAGATGAAATTAATAAATTTATCGATGTAGATGAAATTAAGCGATATGAAACAGGTCTGGAAGAATATATGGAAAAGATAGAAAAAAGAATAATACAAAAAACTCTGGAGGAATTAAAATTCAATAAGTCAGAAGCAGCAAAGCGTTTAAAAATCCCCAGAGCAACACTGTATTATAAAATAGAAAAGTACAATATAAAGATGCCCTAACCCCATTTTTCAGAGTGTTTTTTCTGAAAAATGGCGGTAGGTCATTCGCAACGAATTCCAAAAATATGCGACGAAAGGGAGCAGATATTTTTGTGAATGAGACTGCAAGATGCCCTAACCCCATTTTTCAGAGTGTTTTTTCTGAAAAATGGCGGTAGGTC
>DAMBZP010000008.1:0-10160 GCA_032059885.1 Sedimentibacter sp. | reverse complement strand
ATTCGCAACGAATTCCAAAAATATGCGACGGAAAGGAGCAGATATTTTTGTGAATGAGACTGCGAGATAGATTAACGATAGCTGCTGTCGTTTACATGGAAGGATGAATATGGAGAAAATCAGATTAGCTGCAATATCTGCCTTTGGTTTGGAGGCAATAGTCAAAAGAGAATTAAATGAGCTTGGATACGAAGATGTAGTTACAGACAATGGCTGGATGTATTTTGACGCTGAGGCGGAAGATATTCCTAAGGCAAATATAAATTTAAGGTGTGCGGACAGAGTTATGCTTGTGATGGGACAGTTTGAGGTTTACAGCTTTGAGGAGCTGTTTGACAAAACATATGAGCTTCCATGGGAAAGGTGGATTACCAGGGACGGAAGATTCACGGTCAAAGGCAAGAGTGTTAAATCGAAGCTATATTCAACACCGGACTGCCAGTCGATTGTTAAAAAAGCAATTTCAAAAAAACTGTGCGAAGAATATGATGTTGAGTGGATGCCTGAAACAGGAGCCGAATTTACAGTGCAGATTTCAATACACAAAGATGTTGCGACTCTTTCGATAGATACCACCGGAGCAAGAGAAGGATTGTTTAAGCGAGGCTACAGAGAAAAATCAACTGAAGCACCTTTGAAGGAAACTATGGCGGCAGCTCTTGTGAAGCTTAGCTTCTGGAACAAGGACAGAGTGCTTTATGATCCGATGTGCGGCTCAGGTACAATTGCCATAGAAGCCGCTATGATAGGAAGAAACATAGCTCCCGGACTTAACCGCACATTTGCATCGCAGAGCTGGCCTGCAGTCAGGGAGGAATATTGGAAAAATGCAAAGACAGAGGCAAGAAGAAAAATAGACCTGAATTCCGATATTAAAATTTATGCGTCAGATATCAGCAGAAAGGCCATAGAGATTGCAAAGCAAAATGCAATTGAGGCGGGAGTTGACGACTGCATTGAATTTTTTGTCAAGGATGTTATGAACATAAGAGAACCCATGTGCCCGAACGGTGTTTTAATATCAAATCCACCATATGGCGAAAGAATAGGTGAAGCTGCTGATATTCAAAAGCTTCATAAAAAATTAGGACAGATATTCGGGCGGGATAAAACATGGTCTGTATATTTAATAACATCAGTTGAAACTCTTGAAAGAGATTTCGGCAGGAAGGCTGACAGGAAAAGAAAGCTTTTCAACGGGGATGTCAGGGTTGATTATTATCAGTTTTTTGGTGAAAGACCGGTTCGCAGCAACGATTAAATATTCATTTGATTTTTATTATAAAAAAGTTGAAATGAAATCATTTTTATTGTACACTGTAAATATATGTTTTATTTTTTCTAATATTGTGTTATTATATAAACTACAATATTGAGAGTTGAGGCAGATATGATTGAAGTAAGTGCTGGAGGAATTGTTTTTTTCAGGAACAACATATTGATGTTAAAGAAATTTAACGGAGATTGGGTTCTTCCAAAGGGAAGGGTTGAAGAAAACGAGTCACTGAAAGAAACTGCTTTACGTGAGGTCTACGAGGAAACAAAGGCAAAAGTTACGACAATTAAATATCTGGGAAAAATAAACTATGAATTCAATCGAACCTGCTACATGGACAGAATTCATATTAATAAAGAAGTCCACTGGTATTTAATGATGGCACGAAATATGAATTGTACTGCATTAAAAAATGAAGGCTTTGTGGAAGCAAAGTTTCTTCCTTTTGAAAGATCATTGATAATTGCACGTTATGATGATGAAAGGAAAATTATTAAAAAAGCTGTTGAAGATATAAAATTTCATTGTTATAAGTAAGGTGATAATATGACGTTTTCTTCAAAAATTAAAGATGAGCTGTCGAGAACAGAAATAACTGATATATTCAGCGCAAAGGCTGAAACAGCAGCTCTGACAAGAACTATGGGCTATGTTACACTTAAAGGACTTAATAAAATAGAAATTGAATTTTCAACAGAAAATGCTGCAGTAGCAAGACGTACTTTCAAGCTGCTTAAAACAGCCTTTGAAATTTCAACTCAAGTCAGCGTTGAAAAAACCAACAGACTAAAAAAACATAATAATTATATAATAAAAATAAATGATCATCTATCTAAGGACTTTTTGCAGGAAATAAAAATTGCCGATAAGGAAACTATTAATATTATGACATTCGACTTTGGTGTTCCAAGTGAGCTGGTTAAAAGCGACGCATGCAAACGGGCCTATATAAAGGGAGCATTTATGGGGTGCGGTTCCATAAGCGACCCGGAAAAGTCCTATCATGCTGAGTTTGTTAACAACAGAGAGGAACACAGCAAGGGAATATGCAGATTGCTGGAGGGATTTGGCATAAACGGCAAAACCATATTCCGAAAAAATTATTATGTTACGTACATCAAGGAAAGCGAGCAGATATCAGACTTGCTTGCATTGATGGGGGCTAATAACGCAGTGCTTGAATTTGAAAACGTGAGAGCGGTTAAAGAAACAAGAAATCAAATTAACAGAGTTATAAACTGCGAGACTGCAAACCTTGACAAAATTGTTGATACATCTATGAGGCAAATTAACAGCATTAAGGTGTTAAAAAAGTATAAGGCTATTGATAAGCTTCCTGACCACTTAAAAGAGCTTGCATATTTAAGACTTAAACATACTAACGCGAGCTTAAAGGAATTGGGCGAAATGTTAAATCCACCCCTAGGGAAATCAGGTGTGAATCATAGATTAAGGAAAATTGAAGAAATCGCAAAAGATTTAGAGCAATAAGAAAAGAGGTGTAAATAATGAGATCACAAAAAGTAATACTAAAGAATAAGATAGGGCTGCATGCAAGACCAGCTGCTATATTTGTTAAAAAAGCCAGAAATTTTGATAGTGAGATTATTATAAAGAAGGGCATTCAGGAAGCTAACGGCAAAAGTATAATCAGCATTATGGCGTTAGGTGCAATGAAAGGCGACGAACTTATAATTATCACTAAAGGTTCAGATGAAGACAAATGTATTGCTGAATTATCTAATTTATTAGAGTTCATGGAAGAAGAAGAATAAAAAGGATAGAAAGGGAGGGCCTTGTGCCCTCTCATTTGTTGCCTGTGAGAGGAATATATGGACTGCAATTAACCTGCGGATATTATAAAAAGGGAGATTAAATGGAAAATAAAGTATTGGCTAAAGTAGATGGAAGAGAAATAAAAGAGTCAGACTTAAGTTATCTAATGAAAAATTTAGGTCAGAATGCAGCATATTTTCAGGGCTCCGATGGAAGAAAAAAACTTCTTGACGAGCTTGTAATGCATGAATTGATGTATTCAGACGCATTAGAAAGAAATCTGGAAAATGACGAAGAATTTATTGCCGTTATGGACAATATGAAAAAATCAATGCTTCAACAATACAGCCTTAGAAAAATGTTTAATGAAATAACAGTTACAGATGAAGATATACAAAATTATTATGAAAAGCACAAAGAAAAATTTGTAACTGAAGAGATGGTAAAAGCCAGCCATATTCTTGTAGATTCGGAAGAAAAGGCAAATGAAGTATTGGAAGATATAACAGATGGTTTGCCCTTTGAAGATGCTGCGGCACAGTATTCAAGCTGCCCTTCAAAGCAGGAAGGTGGAGCTCTGGGTCAATTCGGAAAAGGTCAAATGGTTAAGGAGTTTGAGGATGCGGTATTCGCAATGCAGGTAGGAGAAATAAGCGAACCTGTCAAGACGCAATTCGGATATCACATTATAAAATTGACTGACCATACACCTAAGAGAGATGCAAATCTGGATGATGTGTATCAGGAAGTTAAGGATGCATGCTTCATGGAAAAACAGGATAAGATATTTTCAGACAAGAAAACAGAGTTAAGCAATAAGTACAGCATTGAAATATTAGAATAGATATATGGAGCGGCATACCGCCGCTCTGTAAAAAAAGTTGAAAATTTTAAAAAAATATGTTGAAAAGTCATATAAAATGTGATAACATATTCTAGTCACAGGTTATGCGGATGTGGCGGAATTGGCAGACGCGCACGGTTCAGGTCCGTGTGAGAGCAATTTCATGCAGGTTCAAGTCCTGTCATCCGCATTGAATTCAATGAAAGAGTAGTTTCTGAAAAAGGAGCTGCTTTTTTTATGCCCTGCTTATACATATGGGTCGTATGATAAAATGAAGGGAGCCGTGTGCATAAAAATGTCACCGTATCCATGCTGCAGATTAAATATATGTAAAAGGTAAAGACAGATCAATTTATGATCTATGCTTTACCTTTTTGTTTTTAAAGGAAAAATAATGTTACTGCACAAGAAAGTGATTGGCAGCAATTATAGCAATAAAGGTAAAATTTGAGAAGCTATGAACAATATTGCTTTTTACTATAGAATTACATAGATTGTACAGAAATAAGATAGTGAACCATAATTATATTTAGTAGAATAAGCATATCTTCTTAGTTGGTGATTGGAGGAAAGAATGAATAAGATAGAACTTAAAAATATTACCAAAGCATATGATAAAAGTCCCCCGGTGATAGAAAATCTTGATTTGAATATAAAGGAAGGTAGTTTTACTGTTCTTCTGGGACCTTCGGGGTGCGGTAAGTCAACAATTTTGCGTCTGATTGCCGGTTTGGAAGATATGAACTGCGGAGATGCTTACATTGACGGAAAAAGCGTAAAAGATGCTGAGCCCGGCGCAAGGAATATTGCTATGGTATTTCAAAACTATGCTCTTTACCCAAACATGACAGTTAGGGAAAATATTGAATTTGGACTAAAGAATATAAAGGTACCAAAATCAGAGAGAGAAAAAAGGATTCATGAAATTTCGAGTATGGTGGGCATTGAGGAATTCTTAGGGCGAAAACCTCAGAACCTTTCAGGAGGTCAAAGACAAAGGGTTGCATTAGCCAGAGCGATAGTAAAAAAGCCTTCGGTATTTTTAATGGATGAGCCATTGTCAAACCTTGATGCTAAGCTGAGAAATCAAATCCGTACAGATTTAATCGAGCTTTACAGAAAGCTAAAGGCAACATTTGTATATGTTACTCATGACCAAGTTGAAGCTATGTCCATGGGAACGGAGATTATACTTCTTGATAAAGGGGAAATTAAGCAAATGGGAAGTCCATCAGAGATATACGAAAAGCCTGATAACATTTTTACAGCAAAGTTTATTGGCTCACCTCCTATGAATATTCTTAATGCCGCGGATTATAGAAAATTAGGCTATTGGACATCTGAAGGAGCGGAGTATATAGGCTTCAGACCGGAAAAGGCAAATATATGGTCAAATAAGGAAAAATTTCATGGAGAAATATTATTGGAAGGCGAAATACTGGCAAGAGAAATGTTGGGAGATCAAATTTTATACAAGGTGCAAACATCCTGCGGAGCAGTTTATATCAAAAGTTTTGAATTAATTCCTATGGAATATGGAAAGTGCACAATTGAATTAAAGAATGATCACATTTTCTTTTTTGATACACTGGAGCAAAGGATAGATTTAAAGGAAGGAACAATATAATGGAAAATAATGAGATATTTTTAAAAAGGAATTACTTCCCATGGTCACGTAGAAGTGTTGAGAAATTAAACAATAGCTTCAGGGCAAAATTTAAGAAGTGGCATAAACTTCTTCCTTATGCAATGATTTCACCTTCTTTAGTTACATTTGCGCTCTTTGTATTTTATCCTATTGTATATATGATATATTTAAGCTTTTTTGAATGGAATCTTATTGGAGATAAAAAATTTATATTTTTAAATAACTTTATTGAAATGTATTCCAGTGATACTTTTTGGCAGGCAATGAACAATTCTTTCACTTATATGTTTCTGACTGTATTTTTATCAGTATTGCTGGCCTTGCCTTTAGCCTTGTATTTAAACAAGAAAGGCGTGGTGAGCAGCTTCCTGCAAAGTGTGGTTTTTTCACCTTATGTGGTTTCGCTTATATCGGTGGCCTTTATCTGGGTATGGCTTATGGATTCGGATTACGGGCTCTTGAATTATATATTAAATATACTGGGATTTTCATCAGTGGATTGGCTGGGAGATCCGAAAGTTGCGCTTATATCACTGGCCATGGTGTCAATATGGAAAAGCGTAGGGTACAATACCATAGTTATTTTGTCGGCAATGCAGACAATTCCCAGGTTTTTATATGAAGCTGCAGAACTGGACAGGGCAGGAAAAGGCACTGTGTTTTTTAGAATTACTATACCAATGATTTCTCCAACATTATTTTTTATTGTTCTTATGAATATGATAGCATCGTTTAAGGTGTTTGAAACAGTTAGTGTAATGACACAGGGCGGACCTATGAATTCAACAAATACACTGGTATATAGTATTTATGAATATGCCTTCCAATTTTATAAAATAGGATATGCATCCGCAATAGGTGTCGTTCTGATGATAATTATAGGCTTATGTACATTGGCATACTTTAAGATTTTAAGTAAAAAAGTACATTACAGATAGCCAGGAGGATTTTATGAATAGATCAATGAAATCAACAGGCGAAAAAATATTAAATTTATTTATGGGAGTTATAATACTTTTAATATTTTTCATTCCTTTTTATTGGATGGTTCTCACTTCAATCAAAACATTAGGCCAAACTCTCAAGATGCCCCCTGTGTTCTGGGTAGGGAACCCTCAGTGGGGAAACTTCAAAGATGTTTTAAATGCAATTCCTGTTCTGTCAATGGTTAAGAACAGCATTATAGTTGTTTGCTCAATACTTGTTTGTCAATGTATTACGGTGGTGCCTGCGGCATATGCATTCGCAAGATTTAATTTTAAAGGAAGCAGGTTTTTGTTCGGATTAATACTTGCGACTATGATGATTCCTTCCCAGCTTGTTTTTCTGCCGGTGTTTCTCATGTTTAGCAGGATGAACATGATAAATAGCTACGCATCACTGATACTCCCCTTTGCCAGTAGTTCTTTTGCTATATTTATGCTGCGTCAGACATTCAAACAGGTTCCGGAGGAGGTTTTGGAGGCTGCAATATTGGATAATGCGGGAGAGTTTAAAATTATGTATAAAATAATGATGCCAATAGCAAGACCAACAATTGTAACACTGGCTATGATAACATTTATAAATGTGTGGAATGATTATTTCTGGCCCTTGGTTATGACAACAAACAACACTGTGCGAACACTTCCTGTAGGAGTAGCTGCCTTAAAAATGGCAGAGGGAGGTATAAATTATCATATTCTTATGGCGGGAAATGTGATGCTTGTAATACCTACTATAATAGTTTTTTTTATAGCACAAAAGCAAATAATCAAAGCATTTACCTATACAGGTGAAAAATAACGTCACTTAATTTTGAATCGGCGATCAAATAGATGTTAACTATGACAACAGCAATATAAATTTAAAATGGAGGAAACACATGAAAAGAATAATATCAATGATAATGGCTGTAATAATGATTTTATCCACTGCAGGATGCAGCAAAGAGACCGGAAGCGGAGCAGAAGAAAACAATGGGAAAACAGCTTTAGATTCTCATGGAAAAATTATAGAATTAACATATTGGTACTCATGGACAGATAAAATTCAAGAAAATAATATTAATCTTGTAGAACAATTTAATAATACTGTAGGCAAGGAAAAGGGAATACATGTTACGGCAGAATACCAGGGAACATATGATGATCTTCATCAAAAGCTTCAGGCATCATATGTATCAGGGACCACTCCTGATGTGACAGTTATGGAAATAGGATCTATAAGGACTTTTGCGGAAAATGGTGTTTTAGAGCCGTTATCTCCTTATATTGAAAGAGACAAGGTGGATATGGAAGATTTTTATCAAGGGCTTTTGGGTAATTGTCAGGTGGATGGTACGTGGTATGGACTGCCATATTTGAGAAGCACACCTATTTTGTATATGAATACTGCTATACTTGAAAAGGCAGGATTGGATCCTTCGGGCCCTAAGACATGGGACGAGCTCGCTCAATACTGCAAGACTATAAAAGAAAAAACCGGAGCATATGGTATTTCAATGTATTCTTATATATGGACATTTGAAGCTTTCATGCTTGAAAATGGAACATCTTTACTAAGTGAAGATGAGACAATAACAAATATAAATTCCGAAGCAGGAAAAAATGTGTTGAAATATTTTAAGGATCTTGAGGATAAAGGTTATATAAGATGTGTTGCAGGTGCAGATTCAAGTAAAATAGATGCAGATATTATGAATCAGAACACCGCTATGTGGTTTAATTCTACAGCGAATTTAAGTCATGCAATAAGTGTGGCAGATGAAAACGGATTCGAAGTAAATACCTGCTATATTCCAAAACAGAAGCAGTACGGAGTACCTACCGGAGGATGTAATTTAATTATGACTACTAAAATACCGGATGAGAACAAGGAAGCTTCATGGGAATTTATTAAATGGATGACTTCTACTGAGCAGACTGCTTATGCCAGTGAATATACAGGATATGTTACAAGCAGAAAGAGTGCTACATTAACAGACAAAATACAAAACCTTTACAAAACAACCCCTCAATTCAAGGTTGCATTGGACCAGCTTGAGGAATATGGATACGGTCGTCCTATGAATCCGGGATATACTGAAGCATCAAAGGAGATTGTAGCTATAATGGATGCAATATGGGTTAATGATGCGGATATAGATTCTGTACTGAAAGATGCAGAGCCTAAAATTAATAAGATGCTGAAAAACTAATATATAATGGAAGCGTAATATGCTTCCGTTATTACCAATGATAACAATACGATAAAATATAAACATAAAGATATAATTAACGGAGGAATTTATGACAAAAAAATTAGTTGTATTATCATATGATGCTCTGCAATCAGATGATTTGGAGCTGCTTTCAACACTTCCAAACTTTTCAGAGATAATTAAATCTGCATCGGTAGTTAAAAATATGCGTGAGATATATCCCACATTGACATATCCTATCCACACAACAATAGTTACAGGTGTGTATCCTGATAAACATGGCATATTTCATAATCAAAAACCTTCTATATCTCCCGATGCTCCGGATTTTAGTGTAATGGGTTCGGATTGGTATTGGTACAAGGAGAACATTAAAGTACCTACATTGCAAGATGCTTTATGGGAAAATGGAAGAACCGTTGCATCCGTACTTTGGCCGGTTACTGCCGGAGATAAGAGAGGATATAATTTTCCGGAAATATGGCCTGTAAAGGTAAAAAATGAAGCCTCGTTTGATGTTTATGAAAATGCGTCATCAGATAAAGTTATGGATGAATACTATAATAAATATGTTTCCCGCTACAATTGGTCTGACAACGAAGATATGGCATATTACGGAGTTGAAATCGCTTTGGATATACTGAAAAATCAAAAGCCGGATTTACTCCTTTGTCATGTAGTTCACCTGGATCATATAAGGCATGTATATGGAGATCATGGAGATATGGCTGACAGATGCCTAAGAGATTTGGATATTATTGCAGGACGATTTATAAATACTGCTAAGGAGGCAGGTATATTTGAGGATACAAATTTTGTGATTTTAGGGGACCATGGTCAGATTGATATTGATACAGTATTTAATTTGAACGTAGAATTAAAAAATGCCGGATTAATTATGACAGATATAAATAATATCCCTTCGGGATACGAGGCATACAGTTTCTCAGCAGGATTTTCCTCTCATATAATTTTGAAAGACAAGCAAAATAATGATTTAAAAGAAAAAATATATAATAAATTAATAGATATCCAAAAAAAATATCCTCAATATATTGAACGTATCTATACTGCTCAGGAAGCATTAGAAGAAGAAAAGTTGTCAGGAGAATTTTCTTTCGTTATAGAGGGTACAAAAGGAACACTATTAGGAAATGATATCAATGCTTCAGTTGTTGTTCCCTTTGGATCTGAGGAATATAAAGCATATAGAGCTATGCACGGACATCATCCAGGCAAGGGAATAAAACCCCCGTTTATTAGCTTTGGACCTGATATAGCTGAAGGCAGAGAAATGGAAAGCGGAGAAATTATCGACATTTGTCCAACTTTAGCTAAGCTGGCCGGTGTTGAGATGGATGGTGCTGAAGGGAAAGTTCTCCCTATATTTAAATAATGTGTCAAGGGGACGGGGTTGTTGTCATCAGCATAGCTG
>DAMBZP010000007.1:0-213864 GCA_032059885.1 Sedimentibacter sp. | reverse complement strand
TAGGGGGTCAATATTCAATTAAACTGTGGGGTCAATTTTAGTCTATCATATACACCTTCAGAAACGGACAAATTGCTTACAGGATTACATGACGGATTCAAGGCATATGAAAATCGTAGCAAACTTAATAATCGTTTATTAGATATTCAAAAAGAACTTGAGCAAGTTGGAAAACAGCAGGGTGTTATTTGCGAAAATGATAAGAAAGATATTGCCAGAAGATATGAAACTATTGCTGGACATTGCTTAAAAACAATTATTACTATTGTAATGCAGCAACAAAAGCAAGAGCAAAAACAGTTAATGATGATGTCATAAAATCTATTGGACAGTTTTAATTTACTTAAGACATTTTAGAAATGGAGGTTAATGTAATGCAATCACAGGTATTTTTATTAATAGGAGTTGGTTCCATAATGTTTTTAGTTATTGGTGGGTTGTCTTTACTTGCCAATTACTATACCTTAAATGGAATCAAATCAAAAACAGTAGGTGATGGCCAACATGGAGTTGCTCGCTTTGCTACGCAAAAGGAAATTATTAAAACATATGAGCATATTCCTTTTAAAGTATCACAATGGAGAAAGGGTAAGAATCTTCCACGTGATGAGAGTGGTAATTTGATACAGGGATTAGTGGTTGGATGTAAAGGAAATAAAGGAGATATTGTAGGACTTGTAGATACAGGAGATGTTCACTGTCTTATGATTGGTGCAGCAGGAGTTGGTAAAACAGCCTTTTTTCTATATCCAAACCTAGAATATGCATGTGCGAGTGGGATGAGTTTTATAACCACTGATACAAAGGGAGATTTAGCTAGAAACTATGGAACGATAGCAAAAGAGAATTATGGATATAAAGTTGCAGTTATTGATTTAAGAAATCCCACACGTAGTGATGGAAATAATCTTCTGCATTTAGTTAATAAATATATGGATGCTTATCGAAAAAACAACAATAATCTATCTGCAAGAGCCAAAGCAGAAAAATATGCAAAGATAATTTCAAAGACAATCATAAATTCGGGTGGTGACAGTTCAGCTTATGGACAAAATGCATTCTTTTATGATGCTGCAGAAGGACTTCTGACAGCAGTTATTTTGCTTGTAGCAGAATATCTCCCACCTACTGAGGAAGATGGACATGTAATAGATACAAGACATATCATAAGTGTGTTTAAATTGGTTCAGGATTTAATGGCACCAAGCAAGGTGAAAGGGAAAAGCCAGTTTCAATTATTGATGGATAAACTTCCTCCTGACCATAAAGCAAGATGGTTTGCAGGTGCAGCACTTAATTCAGCAGAGCAAGCAATGGCTTCTGTTCTTTCTACAGTACTATCAAGGCTCAATGCCTTTCTTGATTCTGAAATGGAACAGATATTGTGTTTTGATACAACGATTGATGCAGAAACTTTCTGTTACGAAAAGTCTGCAATATTTCTTATTCTTCCGGAGGAAGATAACACAAAATATTTTATGGTCAGTCTATTTTTGCAACAGTTTTATCGTGAGATGTTAACAGTAGCAGATGAAAATGGTGGTAAACTTCCTAATCGTGTGATGATTTACGCAGATGAAATAGGTACAATTCCAAAGATAGAATCCTTTGAAATGATGCTTAGTGCAGGACGTTCCAGAAGAATTTCCATAGTACCAATCATTCAATCCTTTGCACAGCTTGATAAGAATTATGGGAAAGAAGGTAGTGAGATTATAACAGATAACTGCCAGCTTACTATGTTTGGAGGGTTTGCACCAAATTCAGAAACCGCTCAGGTTCTATCAAAAGCACTGGGTAGTAGAACTGTTATGAGTGGAAGTATCAACAGAGGTAAAAATGATCCTTCTCAAAGTTTGCAGATGATAGAGCGGCCACTACTTACAGCAGATGAATTAAAATCTTTACCTAAAGGAAACTTTGTTATCATGAAAACAGGAGTACATCCCATGCAGACGAAGCTTCATTTGTTTTTAGATTGGGGCATTACTTTCGATAAACCCTATGAGATGGAAGAAAAGTCCCATCGTAAGGTATGCTATGCCGACAAGCAGACCTTAGAAGAAAATGTTATTTGTCAGTATATGTCTGATGTAATAGACGAAGAAGGAACTACCGAATCTACAATAAAGAGACAAGGAGGCAAACTTCATACTCCTGTACATGAACAAACTGACGAAAGTAAAGGAGATTCAAAACGTAAATCAATACTCAGGACATAGGGGGTGTTTTGTTGAGTTTTTTTGGGAGAATTTATGCAGAGGAACTTCCATCTCGTGCTAAATGTGTGTATATGTATTTAAAAGATAGATGTGATGCAAAAGGTGAATGCTGGCCAGCCATTAATACAATTGCAAAAGACACATCATTGTCAAGAAGTACAGTGAAGAGGGCCATAGCTGATTTAATCAGTTATGGCTTACTTAGAAAGGAATCACGTTATAGGGAGAATGGTAGTAATTCCTCTAATCGATACTTTTTAATCATAGAGTAATTTTTCAAATAATATGATTGGAATATAAAAACACGTAGTTTCCACCAAGGGGAAACTACGTGTTTTTTGTGGACTGAGGTGAGGTTCATAGTGAACCTACCAGAAGGACTCACTTTAAGAATATATTTAACATCAGAAAAAGAACAATACACTAAAGTCAATTGTATGTATAATATTAATCATATTTATTATCATAACTAACAAGAAAAATAGGCAATTCACTGTTTTATAGTTGTGAGTTTAATGATTTAATTTATTTAAATTTTATAAATAATTTCGTTGACAAATCGAAATAATTGATATAATATAATTTTATCTATATCAAAAAATATTGATATAGGTTAGGAGGAAAGAAAATGGCACAAAAAGAATGTATTTCAGAACAGCCAAGAATATTTAAAAAAGATGTTGACCTTTTAAGTTCTGATAAATTAAGTATTATGTCAAGTTTAGCCAATGCTTTAAGCGACCCTATCCGGCTCCAAATTCTTTATCTTTTAAAACAGCATGAGGATATTTGTACCTGTGAGTTTCAAGAGTTATTGGATTTAAGCCAATCGAAGGTTTCATATCACCTCAAAATATTACTTGATGCTGGATTGATTAAAAGAGAAGTAATTGCTAACTGGAGACACTATAGTATGATTGATAAAGATATTTTGGAAAAACTTGAACATATGATGATTTAAAAATTTTTAAACTTAATATCAAAAAAAATTGATATATAGGTTATAGAGATGGCTAAGCAGCAAATCTAATAGCCGTATTTGACCTTTTAAATGCTATATCAAAAAAAGTTGATATATATCAACTATAAAATAAATATTCTAGGAGGGATATTATGAGTAAAACAATTAACGATTCGTCAATTATAACTAGCATATTAAAAGTTAGTGGATTGGACTGCCCGGATTGTGCTAAGGATGTTCAGAAGGCAGTTTCTTCTATGCCTGGTGTACAAAGTGCAGAAGTTAACTTTGGTGCTCAAAAATTGAAAGTTGTTCATAACAACAACGAGGCATCGATAGAAGAGATTAGTAAGGCTTTAAGCAAGAACGGTCACCCAGCAACAGTATTAAGTGAAAATAAAGGATCTAATAAAACCAGCAGCCCACAAATCATAACCAGCACATTAAAAGTTAGTGAATTGTGTTGTCCTGATTCTGCTAAGGATGTTAAAAAGGCAGTTTCATCTATGCCAGGCGTACAAAGTACAGAAGTCAATTTCAATGCTCAAAAGTTGAAGGTTGTTTATAATAGCAACGAGACATCATTAGAGCAGATTAGCAATATTTTAAGTAAGATTGGTCATCCAGTAACATCAGTGAAAACAGAGAATGTAGAGAATGCAAAGGCAGTTCCTTCAGAAAATGTAGAGGCTCCTTCAGAGTATGCAAAGAATGCAAAAGTAGCTCCTTCGATAACTCCGTGGTGGAAGGAGACTAAAAATGTTTTACTTGCAATATCTGCTGTGATTACAGTTTTAACTTTAATTGCTGAATGGACGCACATAGGATTACCTGAAACTTGGGCAAAGGTGCTTTATGGTGCAGCAGTTATAATTGGTGGCATTTTCCCAGCAAAAAAAGGCTTGTCGTCTCTCAAGCATGGCCGCTTAACAATTAATACTTTACTGGTTGTTGGTGCAATTGGTGCAATTTATTTAGGACTTTGGGAAGAAGCTTCTCTGCTTGTAGTTATATTTTCACTAGGGGAAGTGCTTGAGTCTTATGCAGTAGATAAGGCACGTGGCTCTATTCAAGCATTGATCTCATTAGCCCCACAGGAAGCAACAGTTCTTCGAAATGGGAAGGAACTACGTGTCCCTATAGAACAGGTCAATATTGATGAAATAGTTTTAGTAAAACCAGGTGAGAAAGTTTCAGTTGATGGAGTTGTAGTTTCCGGAACATCAGCTATTGACCAGTCTTCTATTACAGGTGAGTCAATTCCTGTTGAAAAGCATGCAGGTGATGAAGTTTATGCATCAACCTTAAATGGCAGAGGGGCACTTGAAATAAAAGTGACAAAGCTTGCAGAGGATTCAACTCTTTCAAAAATTGTAGAACTTGTAGAAAATGCACAGATGAAGAAAGGTAACGCACAAAATTTCAGCGAGAGATTTGGCGCAATTTATACACCATTTATGTTTGTACTTGCAATAATAATGGCTGTGGTACCACCGGTTTTCTTCGGGCAGCCCTTTGATGCATGGTTATATAGAGCTTTAGTGGTATTGGTTGTTTCATGTTCATGCTCTCTGGTTCTTTCAGTACCAATTGCCATTGTAGCAGGGGTTGGTAATGCTGCAAAGAATGGTGTTTTAGTTAAGGGCGGTATTCACATGGAAACTGCCGGGAAGGTTCAAGTGGTTGCTTTTGATAAGACTGGTACTTTAACTACAGGAAAGCCGACTGTAACCGATGTAGTAGCTTTAGAAAGTTTATCTGATGAAAAACTTTTAAAGATAGCTGGAACACTTGAAGTACGTTCTGAGCATCCTTTGGCTGATGCAATCCTTAAATTAATATCAGAGAAAGGATTAGAGCTTGAAACAATTGACGAGTTTATGTCAATTACGGGCCGCGGGGCTAAAGGAATGATAGATGGAGAACAATACTATATTGGCAATCCTCGTCTATTTAAGGAAATTGGTGTTCCAGTAGAGGGTCATATAAAACAAATTGAACGCCTTCAAGACGAAGGTAAAACTGTAATTTTAGTAGGCAATTCAAAGCAGATTCTTGGTATGATTGCAGTATCTGACCAGCCTAAGGAAAATGCAAGAAAGGCAATTTCTAAGTTAAAAAAACTTGGTATAAAAAAGATTGTTATGCTTACCGGCGACAATAAGGTCACAGGAGAGTCTATAGGCCGTAGACTAGGTGTTGATGAAGTAAGAGCAGAACTTCTGCCAGAGGATAAGATAAGTGCGATTAAAGCATTGCAACAAGGTCATAGTACTGTTGCCATGGTTGGCGATGGAGTAAATGACGCTCCAGCACTTGCTCAGGCAGATGTAGGTGTATCAATGGGAATTGCTGGTACCGATGTAGCATTAGAAACAGCCGATATCGCATTAATGGCAGATGACCTAGACCAGCTTGTATATATGGTTAAAATTAGTAGAAAGACAGTTTCTGTAATAAAACAAAACATTGCATTCTCATTAGCATTAGTAGCATTCTTGGTCATTTCTGCATTATTTGGCTGGATGCCACTAACTACAGGACTAATAATCAATGAGGCAAGTGCCCTTGTAATTATAGCAAACGGAGTGCGTCTATTAAAGATAAAGCAAAGCTAAAACCAAAATTTAGTAAAGGAGCAAGATAAAATGGAAGCATACAACAAAGTGATTAATAAGATCCATAAAGAACTGAATGAGGTTCAACAAATAGAAAAGTGTAAAAACTGTGAGTGTTTTTTAAATGTGTTAGAGGCAGTACAGGGAGACCTTACCGATATGGGCGTTGATAAAGGGGAGCCGATATTTAGTGATATTGTTCAATGGTTAGATGAGGGATATAAAGGCAAGTATTCATGTCTTAAATGTAAAATTTGTCCACCCCTTAAACCATATGAAGAATTTAGTAAAGAAGTACGTAGCGAAAAGGATAGAAGCGAAAAGACACCATTAAAAGTCAGATTAGTTCCAACTCCTTGCGCTTGTGGAGGCACATGTCTTACAAAGCCAAAGACATGCTGCGATGAAGAGTAAAAGGCAATTTATAATCTAAGGAAAAATGCGGGTAGGTATATTTGATATTTAGTAATGTATACCTGCTTTATCCTTAGCTTATGAAAGTAGGTTATGTAAATGGAAGATTTTAATGAAATGATTAAAGAGATTCATCAAGAATTAGATAATGTAAGGCAGGTAAAAAAATGTACCGCATGCGAATGTTTCATTGACGTTATAGAAGGGATAAAAGGAGACCTTGAAAAAATTGATACACAAGAGTCTAAGTCAGCGCAGGAGGATATAAAGCGTTGGTTATCAGAAGGAAACAAGGAACGTCACAGTTGTTATGGGTGCGAAGAATGTCTTCCCATAAATCCATATAACCGATTTAGTGCCAGCCTAAAGGGTGACGGTACATCCAAAGCATATAATGCTGAAACAATAGAAACAAACTCCTGCGGCTGTGGGGGTGCGTGCAAGCCACTCACCCCGCAGCCTAAGGCAATAAAGAAATGGCCTATCGTTGAAGGTGAATATATTGTAGGAAATACTGAAGCTTCGATGGCTATCTGTACATTGGCAGACACAGACCTTCCGAATGAATTAAAGGCAGTAGACTTATTAGAGCATACCGCCATTATTGGCACACTCTCTACTGAAAACTTAGGCGTTGAGCGCGTGATAAGGAATTTAACAGCAAATCCGAATATCGGGTACCTTATCCTCTGCGGAAAGGATTCTCGCGGACACCGGGCAGGTCAGGCCATTTTGTCTCTTAAGGATAACGGAGTGGATCAAGATAATCGTATTATTGGTGCGAAAGGGCCTCGACCGGTACTTAAAAATATTACTGCTGGCGAAATAGAAGCATTCCGCAAGCATATAACCGTGATAAACGAAATTGGTACTCAGGATACTTCAAGGCTTACCGAAGTTGTTAAAGCATATATGGATAAACCAAAAGGGGTGACTCCAATTCTTCCGCCTAAAGTGCAAATGCCAAAAGTGGTTGAGGCGGTGCCTCGTAGTAACCGAGAATGGACTCACGACCCCGAAGGCTTTTTCCTGCTTCTTTTAGATAGGGATGCTAAAAGCATTATCTGCGAACACTATATAGAAGATGGTGTTATCAGCGAAGTGATTAAAGGAGTAAGTGCCGAAGATATTGCAAATACAATTATAAAGCGTGGGTTACTATCCCGTCTTGACCATGCCGTCTATCTTGGTAGGGAACTTGCTAAAGCGGAAACGGCCTTAAATCTCGGTATACCATATACGCAGGATGAAACACTATATGAAGATAAATAAATATTAATACGAGGGTGTAATACCGTATGTCGATAACCTCGAACTCGCAGTGGTAAATACCCTTGCCTTACTCATGGTGAGCACCTAGCTCGAAACAAGGATGTTCTGCCTGCTTGTCGGCAGTGTAGCAAGGTGGCTTAGGTATTCTGGCGTGCATGCTCCTGCTGGAGATGGTCGAGGATTTCAAACCGGTTCCGCCCGATCATAATCATGTGAGCACTTAATTCAAATGAAATGAGTGTCTGCGATTTGGCAGTGTCTTCGCTGTACTTACAAGCACTACCAATGCAATGCTATTCATAAAGGCAACAATGAAATCGTATGGATTAACAAAGTAGATTCTCATACAAATGGGAATATTGCAGTAATTGCTTGGAGCGCTAATGAAATTAGGCAAAATATTTTACTCTTATTGATTTCCTTTGTTAATGTCATTTGATCAAATTTTTTTTGCTGGTTTTTGTTTTATGTATTGACAATAAATTGTGATAGTGATAATATAATGATTAAGCAATTGCTTAATCATTTATATGAATAGGAGGATCAACGATGTTAAAGAAGGAATTAATATTAGAAGGCTTAGATTGTGCCAATTGCGCAGCCAAGATTGAACATGAAGTTAATGAACTAAATGGAGTCCAAGCATATATGAATTTCATGAACAAGACATTAACTTTAGAAACTGAATCAGATTCTGATTACGTGAGCGCACTAGAACAAGTTAAGTCCATAGTGCGTAAACATGAACCTGATGTTTCAGTAAAAGAAAAAACAGTTAACAAAGGAGCTAAGAAAGTATTAATACTTGAAGGCCTAGACTGTGCTAATTGTGCAGCTAAGATTGAAACACAGACCAAAAGCCTTGAGGGAGTCAACAATGCAACAGTTGACTTTGTTTCTAAAAAACTGACAATAGAAGTTGCTGATAAGAAGGAATTTAATAGAATTCTCGGAGAGGTAACGGCCATCGTAAAAAAAATTGAGCCGGATGTTAAGGTAGTCGATGCAGATAAAAATAAGGGCAATAAAAGCATAATAATGCTTGAAGGACTTGGCTGCGCAAATTGTGCCGCAAAAATAGAAACGGAAGTTAAAAATTTAGAAGGAGTTAAGTTTGCTTCAGTAGATTTTGTTTCAAAGAAACTTACGTTGGAAACTGATGATAGCATTAGCATTTCCAAGTTAAGTGAAAAGATAGAAGGTATAGTAAAGAAAATAGAGCCGGATGTTAAGGTTACTTTTGAGGGGAATACCTTCAAGTCTAAAACAAAAGAAAATGATATCGACGAAGATAAAGACAACCACAAAAAAGAAATAGTAAAGCTTGTGATTGGTGGCGCAATATTTGCGGCAGGTATTATTTTTAATTTCCAGGATTGGCTGGAACTTACTATATTTTTAATAAGCTATATTATAGTTGGCGGAAGTGTTGTTTTACGAGCAATAAAAGGTATCACTCGAGGGCAGGTATTTAGTGAGCACTTCCTTATGAGTGTCGCTACAATTGGTGCCTTCTTCATTGGAGAATATCCAGAAGGTGTAGCTGTTATGATGTTCTATCTAGTTGGTGAACTGTTCCAGGATATGGCTATAGATCATTCCAGAAAATCAATAAGTTCATTAATGGATATAAGACCTGACTATGCAAATCTGAAAGTAGGAAATGAACTGAAAAAAGTATCTCCTGAAGATGTAAGTATTGGAGATATTATTGTTGTAAAGCCGGGAGAAAAAATTCCACTGGATGGCAAGGTAATAGAAGGAACTTCAATGGTTGACACATCTGCATTAACAGGTGAATCTGTTCCACGCGAATTGGAGCCAGGAAATGATGCTTTAAGCGGATTTATTAATAAGAATGGTGTCCTAACAGTCGAAGTAACAAAAGATTACAGCGAATCGACTGTGTCTAAGATTTTGGATTTAGTTCAAAATGCCAGCAGCAGGAAAGCTCCAACTGAACAGTTTATAACAAAGTTTGCAAGATATTATACTCCAGTGGTAGTGTTTGGCGCCTTAGCACTTGCAATTATACCTCCTTTAGTGATTCCCGGAGCTACCTTCTCTCAATGGATTTATAGAGCCTTGGTATTTTTAGTGATATCCTGCCCATGTGCACTAGTGATTTCAATACCCTTGGGATTCTTCGGCGGTATTGGAGGAGCATCAAAGAGAGGTATATTGGTAAAAGGCAGCAACTACCTTGAAGCCTTAAACAATGTGGAAATAGTTATTTTTGATAAGACAGGGACTTTAACCAAAGGGGTATTCAAAGTTACAGAAACAAATCCTCAAAATGATTATACAGAGGAAGAACTAATAGAGTATGCAGCATATGCTGAAAGTTATTCAAATCACCCGATTGCACTTTCAATTATGAGTGCCTACAATACCGAAATAGATAAGAACAGAATTGAAAACTACCAAGAAATTGCGGGACATGGGATCAAGGTAGATGTCAACGGCAAAGAAGTCCTTGCTGGCAATACCAGATTAATGGTCAGTGAAAATATTAAATACAATGATGTTGAGACTTTAGGAACTGTAGTACATGTTGCAATAAATAACAAATATGCGGGTAATATCGTTATTTCAGATGAAGTGAAAGAAGACTCAGCACATGCAATTAAAGAGCTTAAATCTCTCGGCATCAAAAAAACGGTAATGCTTACTGGAGATTTAAAGACGGTAGGTGACAAAATTGGAAAGCAGCTAGGTTTGGATGAAGTTTATTCAGAATTGCTGCCTGCTGACAAGGTTGACAAACTCGAATTGCTGGATAGTAAAAAATCCCCTAAAGGAAAACTTGTATTTGTTGGCGATGGTATCAACGATGCGCCTGTACTCGCAAGAGCCGATATTGGAATGGCCATGGGTGGCTTGGGTTCCGATGCAGCGATTGAAGCTGCAGATATCGTAATCATGACCGATGAGCCATCCAAGATAGCCACCGCTATCAAGGTTGCAAAAAGAACAAGGAATATTGTAGTGCAAAATATTGTTCTTGCATTAGGTGTAAAATCCATATTCCTTGTATTAGGTGCAACTGGAGTGGCTTCATTATGGGAGGCTGTGTTTGCAGACATGGGAGTCGCTATAATTGCAATTTTAAATGCAATGCGAGTAATGAATACGAAAAACTTATAAATCTACTAGCACGATTCACCCCTTGGTTTGTATCTTCAAAGATTGAATCAAATCAAGGGAGGATCTGCAAAAACAAAAAATATAAGATTAAGAATCAATAAATTTCGAGTTATTTATGGATTAAGTATTTTGTGAAGGGAGAAATTGATATGTCAACTAATAATATTAAAGAACAAGTTCAGTCTTTCGGACTAAAAAAAGTAATTTCCTATTTAGATTCTGATCCGGACAAAAATATTCCTAAAATAATAGATTGGGCTGAAAAGTTCGATAAGGAAGGAACAATATCTCGTCAGCTTAGTGCTGTAAAATCTGCAATTGCAGATAAAGACGGAAACTGGTATCAGCTTGTTAAAAGTTTGTATACTGATATTGATGATAGTGTAAGAAAAACTTTATTTGAGAATTTTCTAGTTAATGCAACAGTAATAGGAGGACAACGACAAAAAAAGTCAAAAGAAGAAAATAACTGTAATATTCCATGGGCAATACTCATGGATCCAACCTCTGCATGCAATCTGCATTGCACCGGCTGCTGGGCAGCAGATTACGGCAATAAGCTTTCTATGAGTTATGAAACTTTGGATAGTATTATAGAACAGGGTAAAAAACTCGGTACCTACATGTATATCTACTCTGGCGGTGAACCATTAATGCGTAAACATGATATTATCAAGCTTTGCGAGAAACATAACGACTGTGCCTTCTTGGCATTTACAAATGCTACGTTAATAGATGAGGCATTCGCTGATGAGATGCTTAGAGTAAAAAACTTTGTTCCTGCAATAAGTGTAGAAGGGTTTAAAGAGGATACTGATTTCAGACGAGGCGAAGGTACATATCAGTCGGTCTTAAATGCGATGGAAATATTAAAAAAGAAAAAACTTCCATTCGGTATATCCTGTTGTTACACAAGTAAGAATACCGATGTCATAGGAAGCGAAAAATACTTTGACGATATGATTGCAAATGGTGCAAAATTTGCCTGGTTCTTTACTTATATGCCAGTTGGAATTGATGCGGTACCTGATCTCATGGTAAATCCGGAACAAAGAGAATATATGTATCATCAAATCAGAAAATTTAGAGAAACTAAACCATTGTTTACGATGGATTTTTGGAATGATGGCGAATATGTTAAGGGATGTATTGCTGGAGGAAAATGCTATCTTCATATCAATGCAAATGGTGATATAGAACCTTGTGCTTTTATTCATTACTCCGACTCAAACATTAAAGAAAAGACCTTGATTGAAGCGTATAAGTCCCCATTGTTCATGCAATACAAGGAAAATCAACCTTTTAGCGAAAATTATCTGCGTCCTTGCCCACTACTTGACAATAAAGGACGGTTGGCTGAAATGGTGGACAAGTCCGGAGCAAAATCAACAGACATGCAACACCCTGAGGATGTACATGCTTTGTGTGCTAAATGCAAGACTGCAGCTGATAATTGGGAGACCACAGCCAACAGGCTTTGGAAAGAATCTCATGGATGTGAAGGATGCAAGAGTACAGCAGATATGAAGTCATTAGAAAAAAATTTAAGATACAATCTAAATAGAAAGAGATGAAAAACATGAAGCATACTTTTTTTACTTCAGAATCTGTTACAGAAGGGCATCCGGATAAGGCATGCGACCAAATTGCTGATGGCATACTGGATGAATTTTTAAAAAAGGATCCATTTTCTCGCGTAGCCTGTGAGGTTACTGCAGAAACGGACGCTGTTCACATAATGGGTGAAATTACATCCTCTGCAAAGGTTGACTACAAACAGGTTGCACGGCAGATTATTCGCAGGATTGGATATACTGAACCTGCAACAGGGTTTGATGCGGATACCTGCCTGATAACTTGTAGTCTCCACACTCAATCCCCGGATATCGCCCTCGGCGTAAATCAATCTTTAGAAAGCAAACAGGCTTGTGCTGTCGATTCGGAACTGGGGGCAGGAGATCAGGGCATGATGTTTGGATACGCCTGTAACGAAACCTCTGAAATGATGCCAATGCCTATTACATTGGCACATGAGTTGACTAAAAAGCTGGCACAAGCAAGAAAAGAAAAAGTGCTTCCGTATTTACGTCCTGATGGAAAAGCGCAGGTAACTGTGGAATATCAGAATGGCTCACCCATAAGACTAGACGCAATTGTTATATCAACTCAGCATACAACTGAAGTAACATTTGAAAAGTTACAAAAAGATATTGTAACACAGGTTATTCAAAAAACAATTCCTTCAAAACTTTTAGATGGCAATACCAGAATGCTTATTAACCCGACAGGTCGATTTGTTTTTGGCGGCCCCGCCTGTGATTCTGGTTTGACAGGACGAAAAATAATAGTGGACACTTATGGTGGCTATGCAAAACATGGCGGCGGCTCATTCTCTGGGAAAGACCCAACGAAAGTTGACAGAAGCGCTGCCTATATGGCACGCTATATTGCCAAAAACATTGTTGCTACGGAAATTGCCAAACGGTGTGAAATACAAATTAGCTATGCGATTGGCGTGGCTAAACCGGTTTCCCTATTTGTAGATACTTTTGGAACTGGTGTTGTCTCTGATGAAAAGCTTTGCAAATGGATTTTGAAGACATATGATATGCGCCCCGCAGCAATTATAGAAAGATTCCAGCTCCGCCGCCCGATTTATTTGCAAACTGCATCCTACGGACATTTTGGTAGAAGTGATTTGGATTTGCCCTGGGAAAAAGTTGATTATAATACAACATACAATTTATAGCAATTCATCCCTGCACCAAAAAGATATATTTTATAGAAGACAAATAAACTTAAAGCTAAATAGTTAGAAATATAAAAGTGAGGTGAAGCTATGAAAGATTATGTGATTATAACTGATTCGACATCAGACCTTCCGACAGATATTATTAATGAGTTTGGTATTGCGGTCATACCGATGCCGTTTAACTTAGGTGATGATAATTATATACATTATCCTGATGGAAGAGAGCTAGAAATTCATAAATTTTATGAAAGACTACGTCTTGGTGAAAAATCCACCACAACGCAGATAAACATTAAAACATATATGGAATACTTCGAAACTATCATAAAGTCCGGAAATGACATTATATACATATCATTTTCATCAGGATTAAGCGGTACGTATAATTCATCATTACTTGCAGCAGAAGAATTGAAGAAGAAATATCCAAAACGTAAGATTATTTGTGTAGATTCCAAGGCCGCTTCTTTAGGTGAAGGACTTTTAGTATACAGCGCAGCAAAGAAAAAAGAAGAAGGATTTGAATTAGAAGAGCTTAATGAGTGGATTATAAATAACCGCTGCCATTTATGCCATTGGTTTACTGTAGATGATTTAAATCATCTTAAGCGAGGGGGAAGAGTAACAACTATGACAGCAGCAGTAGGCACTGCATTGGATATAAAGCCTATTCTGCATGTTGACGATGAAGGACATCTAATACCTGTATTCAGGGTAAGAGGGCGTAAAAGGTCGCTAAAAGCATTGGTTGATCATATGCTTAAAAGTTGCATCGATCCAGAAGAACAAATAATTTTCATAGGACATGGAGATAGCTCAAATGATGCAGTACTTCTCGAAAGCTTAGTTCGAGATAAGTTTCAAGTGAAAGATGTCATAATCAACAATATAGGACCAATTATAGGTACTCACTCAGGACCAGGTACGATTGCTTTATTTTTCTTTGGTACTGAAAAATAAACTCAATATAAGATTATACCTTTTTTTGGAAACAACATATATAATATGCAGGGCACAACAATAAATTAAAATTTTTCTGAAAATCATATAAAAGGGAGAATATCAAAATGAGTGAAAATGTTGGCAGATGGTTAGGTTGGATCGGAATAATAGTAGCTGTAGTCGGGTTCTTCTGGCAACCTATATGGATGGGAGCAATAGCAATTGTTGCAGGTATTGTAGGATTGTTCTCTCCTCAGAAAAAATTAAACTGGGTCGCAATTGCAGCCGGTGTAGTTGCCTTAATAATTGGGATAGTATAGTTAAACATTATTTCTATTACTACAAAGTAAAGGATGAAAAGTCATATACATTTTTAAGATGAACTGATCACGTGTCCTGCGTATTATATATGTTGTTTCCTAATATACAGAACTTAAGACTTGTTATCATCAATAAGGTAAGATGATTTATGTGATGTTTTTTATACGCATAAAAAATGGTTTAGAGCGATGTTTCAAAGAAGACAATAAAAAATCGTTCTGCCGTAAAATAAAAGATCGGTTTGGGGGGGATTTAATAACCATATGGTTAATCTATGCTCACGTTTTGCCACCCTTTTGATCGTAAGAAAAGGATAAGAGCATGAGTAAGAGGAGATGAAACCAATGAGTCAAAGGTGGTTGAGAATATTATTTAGACGTCGAATCATGGTAACTTTTTTGCTTGCGCTTCAAATTGGTATATTGGTTTTTGTGGTTTCTACTTCTAGTCAAAAAATCGATCTTATCAATCGAATATCAACAATAACAAGTTATTTTGTTGTTATATATATAATCAGTAAAAATGATAAATCTTCTTATAAGTTAACATGGGTAATTCTAATTCTTGTATTTCCTGTATTTGGAGGCTTATTCTATCTTTTGTTTAATTTTCAGTCATCCACCACAAAAGTGAGAAAAACAATTGAAAAGATAAAGTTTGAAAGTCAGTCTTTGTTTGTGCCTAAGGAAAATATTTTGACAAAAATTGCTAATGAAAATGAGGAGGTTTTTCCACTTGTAAAATACTTACAGGGATGCGCTGGTTTCCCTGTTTATCAAAATACGCAAACCGAGTATTTAACGCCTGGAGAGCTAATGTTTGAAAGATTAACCGAGGAGTTAAAAAAAGCAGAACGCTATATTTTTCTAGAATATTTTATTATTCAGGAAGGAATCATGTGGAATACTGTGCTTGAAATTCTAAAAGAAAAAGCAAAACAAGGTGTCGATGTTCGCGTAATTTATGATGATATGGGATGCTTTTTCTTATTACCTAAAGATTATCAAAAAACTTTGGAGAGTATGGGAATTCACTGCTTTGTTTTTAATGCGTTCCAACCTATAATGTCTACCATACAGAATAACCGCGATCACCGTAAAATAGCAGTTATTGACGGGAAAACAGCCTTTACTGGCGGCATAAATTTAGCGGATGAATATATAAACGCTATTGATAAACATGGATATTGGAAAGACGCTTCTATCATGGTGCATGGTGATGCAGCATGGAGTTTTACGCTAATGTTCCTACAGATGTGGAGCCTTTGTAAAAATACAATCGAAAACTACAATAAATACCGCCCGCGGCAAACCGAAACTTGTCCAGTATTGTCTGACGGATATGTACAGCCATATGCAGACAGCCCTATAGATAACGAGAATGTAGGTGAGCATGTTTATTTAAAAATCATTAATAATGCTAAAAAATATGTATATATAAATACACCATATCTTATAATCGATGATGCTATGGTATCTGCGCTGAAGTTAGCGGCAAAAAGTGGTGTGGATGTAAGAATTGTGACACCACATCGCTGGGATAAGCGATTTGTTCATATGACAACTCGCTCTTATTACCGAGAGCTACTTCGCGCTGGTGTTAAGATTTATGAATATTCAAGAGGCTTTATGCATTCTAAAACCTTTGTTTCTGATGATAAGGTGGCAACAGTAGGGACTACCAATCTGGACTTTCGAAGTTTATATCTCCATTTTGAGTGCGGTGTTTTGCTTTATAAGAACCGTTCAGTTATGGAAATTAAAAAAGATTATCTTAATACAATAAATGCTTGCCAGGAAATTACAATGAAAGACTGTGGGCACAATGCATTCATGCGATTTATCCAGGAGATATTGAGAATCTTTGCGCCGTTGATGTAGTGATTTCATACAGAGGTAGCTAGAAAATGTAAATGAGGTATACCACAATGATGATAGAAAGGAAAATGAACTATAGCGTGTTAAATGATATTGATCCCCAAAACGAGCTGCAGGGACAGATTCTAAAGGAGGCCGAAGACTTTCTGGAACTACAAAATTTATATAAATCTGCAATTCGCGAAATTAGCACAAAGATTGAAGTACTGGATGATGAATTTCAAATTCGATTTAAACGAAATCCAATTCATCATATGGAATGTAGATTAAAAACTCCTATAAGTATATTTGACAAGCTGATAAGAAAAGGTCTTGAGCCCAGTGTCCAAGCGGCAAGAGAGAACATTACCGATATAGCGGGAGTTCGGGTAATTTGTAATTATATTGATGATATTTACATGATTGCTGATTTACTTTGTTCGCAGGATGATATTTCTTTAATTAGAACCGCAGATTATGTTAAAAGTCCAAAACCCAACGGTTATCGCAGTTTGCACATTGTCGTCTTGGTGCCTGTTTTTCTGACTAAAGCAAAGAAGTTTGTTCCAGTGGAGGTTCAGATACGCACTATCGCTATGGACTTATGGGCAAGTCTTGAACATCAAATTCATTATAAAACCTGTAAAGATGTTTCTGATATTCTTTGTAACAAGCTGAAAGAGTGTGCAGATGCTATCGCGAAAATAGACATTGAAATGCAGAATATAAATAAAGAGTTCCAAAATGTTGGAGGTCAATTATTGTAACAACAGATTTTTTGAGGAGGATACAAAGGATGTTTGAGGTGAAAAGAACTGTTGGTTATAGTAATGTTGGAGTGGATGGCGAACTTACCCTTGATTCGGCAATCGATTTTATGCAAGACTGCAGTATGTTTCAACTAAACTCGTCAAAAGCTTTGGCAAAGTTTTTTGATGAACACTCCATTGGAATGTATTTAGCTTCGCGTCAAATAAATATTGCCAGGACACCGGTGTACGGGGAGAATCTAACTATTCGAACATGGATATATGAATGTAAGAGGGTGTATGGATGCCGTAATACTATAGTCTACGATGAAGACGGCTGTCCGTGTATTACCAGTTATGCGATTGGTGCCTTTATCAATCTATTAACGGAAAAGCCATTTTGCATGCCTGATGACATTATTAAAAGTATTCCGTTGTATGATAAATTTCCAATGGAATATCATTCAAGAAAAATTATAATTCCAAATAACGAAGCAGTAATGGCAAATCTTACGACAGTTTCAAAATATCATTTGGATTACAACAAACATGTTAATAACGCAAAATATGTATCAATAGCAGAGGAATATCTACCAGAGAATTTTAAAGCAAAAAGAATACGGATTGAATACAAAACCCCTGCAAAGTATAAGGATATCTTAATGCCATATATTTATTGTATTAATGATAATTCCATTGTTGTTAACTTATGCAATGATAAAGGCGAATCTTATGCAGTAGTTGAATTTACCAAATAGAGATTATGAATGAAATCGGTGAATTAATGAAAAGAGGAGCATTCATAAATAAACAGGATTTTTAAAAATTCAAGGGGACTGTAGGAAGTGGTGTGGCCAAGATATAGGTTCCGTCTGTATGATAGAAGAAAAGCTTGGAAACTCAGTACTTATGCCAGAGGAACCCAAAATTTGTTGTGCTTTGACCGCAGCAATAATTGTAGCGAAGATATGGGAAGGCGCTTAAGAAGATAATTGAGGATTTGTATCTTTGAACCTATTTGATGTAAGTTTAGCCAGAAAATCTAACTGTTTTTATGCTTTTATCAGTAATAGTTGTATATTTTTGCTATAATTCCCAAAAGAGTATTCTACTACAACAGATGGATTTTTAGAGAACGAACATGGGAAAACAGCGGTGAGGTATACCAACATAATATTCAAAGTAAAGACATGGAAAAAGTTTATGTCCGAGTTGAGTGATTTTATAAAATCTATATTCCCTAAAAAATATATAAAAAATTATAACTTGGTGTATCTTTCAAACTATATGATAGAGTCCTGCAGGGCTGAACTTACACACTAGAATATAATTATATCATCATCTTTATTTTCTTTATGGAATAGCTCTTTGACAGCAGTAATCATGACAGTAATTGCTGTAATTCTAAATTTGCCGTATATAATTATCCAGAGATATAACAGGCCAAGAATCATTAGAGTTCTGAAACAACTGGAATACTCGTACTCTGCATAATTTATGGAGAATTGGCTTAGCTGTCGATCATGATTTTCGCTTGTACCAAGGAAGCATGAGAGATACCGGTTTATGGATTAAGGAGTATTAAACAGACAGGATTGAACAAAATTTAAAAGTAATGGAAGAAAGGAATGAATACTATGGATTTAAACAAAATATTTTACAAAACTTTTTTGAAAGATGTATTTTTTGTGCCTTTTCAGATAAAGTTCTGGGATGGAGAGGCAGTAAAATATGGGGAAGGAGAGAGTAAATTTACGTTAATTATTAATAGCCCTATACCAGTAGCTGATATAAAAAGTGATCCAACTATGGCTTTAGGTGAGGCTTACATGACTAATAAGATTGATATAGATGGCGATTTACAAAAGGTTATCGAATCTCTATATAATAATAGTAAGAGCTTTTTGCATAGTACTATTATAAATAAAAAATTGAGTAATAATATTAAAAAAAGCAAGGATAACGTTCAACATCATTATGATATAGGCAATGATTTTTATAGGTTATGGTTAGAAGATTCTATGACCTATTCTTGTGGATATTTTCAATCTCCTGATGATACTTTAAACGGTGCTCAAAAAAATAAGGTAGCTCATATCTTAAGAAAATTAAATCTTAATGAAGGACAAACATTGCTTGATATTGGCTGCGGTTGGGGAGAATTGATTATAACGGCAGCTAAAGAATATAGAGCAAAGACCATGGGAATAACTTTAAGCTCCGAGCAATTTGCCAAAATCAAGGAAAGAATCAAAAGTGAAATGCTGGAAGAACTCGTAGAAGTGCAACTGCTCGATTATAGAGAGCTGAAAAACAGAAAATTCGACAGAGTAATAAGTGTTGGTATGATAGAGCATGTAGGCAAGGACTATCTTCATGAATACTTTTCCACAGTAAACAAACTATTAGTGGAAGAGGGAGTCTCTCTGCTTCATTGTATAACTGGCATTAATGGAGCAGGAACAAATACGTGGATAAATAAGTATATTTTCCCCGGAGGATATATACCAACAGTCAAAGAATTAATATCACATATGTCAGATGAGGATTTTCATTTAATAGATGCAGAAAGTCTTAGAAGACACTACGGAAGAACTTTAGAGCATTGGGCAAAAAACTTTGAAAATGCATTGCCTGAAATCATGAAGAGTAAGGACGAAACCTTTATTCGGATGTGGCGATTATACTTAAATGCCTGTGCTGCATCTTTTAATAGCGGGAATATAGACATTCATCAATTCTTGTTTACAAAAGGTGTAAATAACGAATTGCCTTGGACAAGGGAATATATGTATAAATAAGGATAAGGCAAAAAAATATTTCTAGATGAAGTAATATATAAGCAGAAGAAAATTTTATTATTATAGAATATCATATAAAAAATATCAAAATGAGATGGTTAAAATATGGTTTAGGAGAACGAAAATGGGATATATAGGTCTAATGACTAAGACCAATAAGTTAAACCACAATTTTCAAAAGAGTAGAAGTGAGATACTTGATAAACGTGAGCAAAAGGTCAGAGAATTACTTAAGCATGCTTATTACAATTCTGAGTTTTATCATGAGTATTATTCTAGTTATGGTATTCGTGACGGGGATATTAGGGAAATTCCAATAAATAAGATTCCTAGTATCGATAAAAAGATATTTGTAGAGAATTTTAACAGAATAGTGACTGACAAACGAGTAAATTTGCAACATATAGAACGTTTTCTCATGAAGGAGAAGAGCAGGGATAAAAAGTATTTGGACGAATATGCAATTGTTCACTCGTCAGGAAGTACAGGTAAGCCAACATGCTTCATTTACGATCGTAATTCGTGGGAAACAATACTTGCTGCCGGATTCAGGGCATGTAAGGGAGAAGTAGGGCTGAAGGAAGCTATCTCAAAAAGTTTAAGAGGGCTTAGAGTATTGTATGTAGCTGCAACAGAAGGAAGATTTGGAGGAGCTATGGCAGCAAATTCCGGTATCAAGGGTTTTGGATTTCGTCCTCTGTTGTTGAATATCAATCTATCACTGGAACTCTGGATAGATAAAATTAATAGATTCAATCCGGATGTAATCATTGGCTATCCATCTGCAATTAAAATTCTTTGTGATTTGATTTCAGACAATAAGATTAAAATAAATGTTTTTAGAGTAATTACTGGTGGCGAACCGACAACTAGGGAACAAAGAAGGTATTTTCAATCTGTTTTGCATACAGATATATTTAATATTTACGGAGCGTCTGAGTCAATAATAATGGGTCTAGAAAGAGATACATATCAAGGATTTTATATATTTGATGATATAAATTATCTTGAAGTAGAAGAAGAACATACTTTTATTACGCCATTGTATAACTACTCGCAGCCTCTTATTCGCTATAAACTTACTGATAAACTGATGAGTGCAGAAAGATTAGAAAATGAAGCACTCCCATTTAGCAAAATAAAAGAGATTATGGGGAGAAATGAGGAAATCATGTGGTTTATAAATGATAAGGGAGAGAAGGATTTTCTGCACCCTTTGATTATCAATACATTAGAGGCAGAGGGAATAATCGGATACCAGTTTGTTCAGCGTTCAAATAGAATGTTTGAGATAAGGGTAGAGTTAAGGCAAGGTGCTGATTTTAATACTACTCAAAATCAGCTACGCAAACAAATGGATAATATCTTAAAAGAAAAAAAGTTGCTATACCTAAACTATCGGATAAAGCAGGTGAATACCATACCTATTAATACATCAACAGGTAAAAGCAATGTTGTTATCAAAGAAATTTAGTGTTTATAACTTTATTTAGATGACACTAAATGGTAATATTATAAAATGTGAGCAAATGTTTATATAAATGTATTGACTATAATTATTGCTATCAATATAATAAAACATATAAGCAAGTGTTTAACTATTCGTGTAGAGTATTAATTTCAATTGCTATTCATGCATATTTTTGGAGGAGAGAAATGTTTTATATTTTTATTATTGCATTAGTGACAGGAATTGATCAGTGGACTAAGTATCTTGCAGAAACACAATTAAAGCCAATAAATACTATACCCCTAGTTCAAGATATATTTCATTTGACTTATGCAAGGAATACAGGAGCAGCTTTTAGTATATTGAGGGATAAACAGGTGTTTTTAATATTAGTAACGGCCATAGTTGTTGTAGCATTAATATGTTACTTGATAAAAATATTAAAGACAGGAGAAGCAACTTTGAAGCTAGCCTTGACGTTTATTATTGGTGGAGCTTTAGGGAATCTTATTGATAGAATTAGATTGAACTATGTGACTGATTTTCTCGATTTTACGCTAATCAATTATCCCATATTTAATTTTGCAGATGTATTTGTAGTTTTAGGAGTTGTAGTGCTCTCATATTTTGTTTTGTTTAAAGGAGCTAAAATATAAATACATTAGTGTTGAGAATTAAATTACAAATATTTAAGCCCTGAATCTGTCCTATCACTGTGTTATGAGATGGTTAATGATGAAATGTGCAGCGAATTTCTCGCATAAGAATATATTTAACAACAGAAAAGAAACATAAATAAGTAAAAGTATATCGATAACTTGAATGGTTGAAAAGCTACTTAAGTTTACATTTATTATTTTCTTTATTGCCAGCATAATAAGAAAATGGTATTATAACAATTAAGCCATTGTTTAATTGATTACATGAAAGGAGTAACTATGTCAAACAAGAAGAATGAAAATGCAGTATGTAGCACTACCATTATTCATGAGGATATATTAGAAAAAGTAAAACAGGAAATAACAGATGATGAAATCTTATTTGATATGGCAGCGGAGTTTAAGGTTTTAAGCGACCCTACACGTTTAAAGATTATAAATGTACTAATGCTTTCAGAAATGTGTGTGTGTGATATTTCAGCTCTTTTAAATATGTCTTCGCCTGCTATTTCTCATCATCTAAAATCGTTGCGACAAACTCGTTTGATTAAATATAGGCGTGACGGCAAAATTGCTTACTATTCATTAGATGATGAACATATCAAAGCAATGTTTAGTCAATGCTTAACCCATGTTACAGAATAAATATGAGAGCATTTCTGAAAGCCTATATCAAAAACAGCAAAAGTACTTGCGGATATGCCATAGGGTATACAAAGAATTACCACCTGTATGGTACCGCTCAGAGCCATTATAAATCGATACAAAAAAATGTTTAACTCAGATATTTATTTATTTGAGTTAAATTTTTAAAAAGACCTTGATAGTTGAACATATATTCAACTATACTGTAAACATAGTTGAGCGAATGCTCAATTGAATTTGAATAGAGGGAGGTATTTCTATAGATAAGAAGATAGATAAGATAGGTGTATGCGATTGTAGCGTTATTCATTCGGATATTGTGGAAATAGTAAAATCAAAGATGCCTGAAGAATCCCAGCTTTATGATTTGGCTGATTTTTTCAAAGTTCTTGGAGATAGCACGAGAGTTAAAATTTTGTGGGTGCTTGACTCAAATGAAATGTGTGTCTGTGATTTGGCAGTGCTCCTTAATATGACTAAATCTGCCATTTCTCATCAGCTGCAATCGCTAAGACAAGCGAATCTTGTTAAGTTTAGGAAAGAGGGTAAATTTGTCTTTTATTCTCTCGCAGATAAACATGTGAAAGACATCTTCGAAAAAGGCTTAGAACATATTGTAGAATAATTAAAAATAATAGGAGGATTTTATCATGAAAAAAACATTTAAATTAGAGGGCTTAGACTGTGCTAACTGCGCTGCAAAAATGGAAAAGGCAATCAATAATCTTGACGGCGTGAGCAACGCCACTGTTAATTTTATGACTACCAAACTTGTTATCGAGGCAGATGACGATAAGATGGCTGAAATTATCGAAGCTGCAAAAGCAATTGTTAAAAAAACGGAGCCTGACGTGGTGATGAAAAAGGCTTAACGAGGAGGCAGTGCTATGAACAATCGGTTAAAACGAATTATTGCAGGCGGCATAATTTTCGCCGCTACAATGATTTTAAAAACAAACAATGAGCTGTTAGAGCTTGCGTTATATCTTATCAGTTATATTATTGTTGGCGGAGATGTGGTTTTAAAGGCTATAAAAAACATTCTCAAGGGTAAGGTCTTCGACGAGAACTTCCTTATGAGCGTTGCTACAATCGGTGCATTCTTTATCGGCGAATATCCAGAAGGCGTTGCAGTTATGTTATTTTATCTGGTTGGTGAAACATTCCAAAGCTATGCTGTTGATAAGTCAAGAAAGTCAATTGCAAGCTTGATGGACATTCGCCCGGATTATGCGAACGTGAAACGCGGTGATGAACTCGTCAAAACAGACCCGGATGAAGTAAAGATTGGTGATATTATCGTAATTAAAGCCGGAGAGAAAATCCCTCTTGACGGCAAGGTTATAGAAGGAAACTCTATGGTCGATACTTCGGCACTTACCGGTGAGTCTGTACCGCGTGAAATAACTGCTGGTAGTGACATATTAAGCGGATGCATCAATATTAACGGAGTAATTACGGCAGAAGTTACCAAGGAATTTGGAGAATCTACCGTCAGCAAGATTCTTGATTTAGTCGAGAATGCCAGCAGTAAAAAATCCAATTCGGAACAATTTATTACGAAGTTTGCGAGATATTATACTCCCGTTGTGGTAATCATCGCTGCTATTTTAGCTATTGTGCCGCCTCTTGTTATAGAGGGTGCGACTTTTAGCGACTGGGTATACAGAGCATTAGCATTTCTTGTGGTTTCCTGCCCGTGTGCGCTTGTTGTCTCCATACCATTAAGTTTCTTCGGTGGAATAGGCGGAGCTTCAAGAAGCGGGATCTTGGTCAAAGGCAGCAACTATCTGGAAGCGTTGGCGCAGACGGAAATTGTTGTTTTCGATAAAACCGGTACCTTAACAAAAGGTGTATTTAATGTACAGGAAGTACATGCAGAGGGAATTTCAAAAGAAGAGTTGTTGGAATTAACTGCTTATGCAGAAAGCTACTCCAATCATCCAATTTCTCTGTCATTGAAACGTGCTTATGACAAAGATATCGACAATGGGCACATTTCGGATGTAGAAGAAATATCGGGTCATGGTGTTAATGCAATAATAGATGGCAAGAAGGTTTCAGCAGGTAATTTCAGGCTCATGGAAAAGATGGATATCCCATATTACAAAGGTGAACTGATTGGTACGGTTGTACATGTTGCAGTTGATAACGTATATGCCGGTTATATTATTATAGCCGATGAGGTAAAAGCAGATTCGGCACAGGCAATCAGAGATCTTAAGGAAGCTAACATTAAACAGACAGTTATGTTGACAGGCGACACCAAAAACGTTGGTACAAAAGTTGCCAGGGATCTAGGACTTGATAAAGTTTATGCTGAATTGTTACCGGGAGATAAGGTTGAAAAACTGGAAGAACTGTTTTCACAAAAATCAGCAAAAGGCAAGCTTGCTTTTGTAGGTGATGGAATCAATGATGCCCCTGTTTTAGCCCGTGCAGACATCGGAATAGCAATGGGCGGTTTGGGCTCTGATGCAGCCATTGAAGCTGCGGACATTGTCATTATGACCGATGAGCCTTCTAAAATTGCTACAGCAATAAAGATTTCACAAAAGACACTGAAAATTGCACATCAAAACATTGGATTTTCTCTTTCCGTAAAAGCAGTTGTTCTTGTCTTGAGTGCCTTGGGATTAGCTACCTTGTGGGAGGCAGTATTCGCTGATGTAGGCGTGACTATCATCGCGGTATTAAATGCTTTCAGAGCATTGAATGTGAAAAAAATATGAAATGTCATTACTTTTCAATATAATGCAAACCAGACTTTGATTCGTCCTTTTGCTTACAGAAACTACCCCTTGTTTTGTCCTACCATTAAGCAAATCAAGGGGTACATCATATGTATTAAGATAGAGAGGGATATCAGCATCAATCATTAAGTAAGGATTGTGAGTATAACTAAAAAATAGAATATCAAAGCCAAGGGCAAACCCACCTAAAGGTGGGGACGCAAAGCCATAGGAACTAAGACGCTTCAAAAAGCGTTATGATAGCCTGGCTGCCGGAAGTCACGCATAGCCTGCCCTTTTTTCAAGGGCAGGCTTTTGCACATTTGTGGCTTTTGACGGATGTTTTTGGGGTATCAGATGCAGGCTTTCGCCACGCTCCTGGTGTTTCTTTGGCGGAATAGGCGGAGCTTCAAGAAAGGGAATTTTAGTTAAAGGTAGTAATTATCTTGAAGCATTAGCACGAACAGAAATTGTTGTTTTTGATAAAACAGGTACATTAACAAAGGGAGTATTTAATGTGCAAGAAATTCAGCCGGAAGGGATATCTAAAGAAGAATTATTGGAATTAACTGCATATGATGAAAGTTATTCAAATCATCCAATATCCTTATCTTTAAAACGTGCTTATGGTAAGGAAATTGATAATGGAAGAATTTCAAATGTAGAAGAGATATCTGGTCATGGTGTTAATGCAGTAGTTGATGGGAAAAATATTTTGGCTGGGAACATTAAATTAATGAAAAAATATAATATCCCTCACTTTGAATTTGAATTAGTTGGAACAGTTGTACATGTTGCAGTTGATAACAAATATTCCGGATATATTGTTATAGCAGAGGAAGTAAAGGAAGATTCAGCACAAGCAATTAAAGAATTGAAAGCTGCCAACATTAGGCAAACAGTTATGTTAACAGGTGATGCTAAAAGTGTAGGTGCAAAAGTTGCTAAAGAACTTGGACTTGATAAGGTATATGCTGAATTGTTGCCTGGAGATAAAGTTGTTGTAACTATCATTGCGGTTTTAAATTCATTTAGAGCGTTAAATGTAAAAAATCTTTAGTTGATTTATTTTGTAAATCATTAAATAATGGTTATTTATATATCTGATAATTAAAAACTTGAAAAACAAAGTACACAAAAGTCACCTATTCCTGTAGAATTTAAAAAGGTAAAGCATATTTTTATCGAACATGTGGTAAAAGTTCTAAAAACTTTCTGTGATGGATCACATGACGGTACCTATTTTTAATAAAATTTACTGCTGATAAAGATAGAACCGAATATATGTGCATGTAAATATACTAAAAATCCACCTTGGAACACACGAGAATTTTTAATATAAATTAAAGTAACAAAAAAAGTTTTATCAGAACCATCGAAACTAATCGCCTTTATTTGCTTTTATTGTAATAAGTGATGGTGTAAATAATAAATACGGTTCATTGTTTGCCACTTATGATTTTTTCTATGCATGGAGAAAAATTGATGAATATGATAAAGAAGTAGATGGAATCAATTCTCTTATTACAATGGTAAAGGACTATTTAGAAAGGAAAGACTACTTGCTGTTATCAAAAACTTTGTTTATTTTCCATATAATTCGGATAAAGATGTAAAGGTCTTTTGTCGCTATCCGCAATATTTTGCAGCAACGAAACTTTTTGAAAATATTAAACTACATATGCGCCCACATGGAGATGGTAAGGGTGGTACTTACTTTGGAGCAACGGGTTGTGGTAAAAGCTATACAATGGTGTTTTTGTCTCGTATTTTAATGCGAAGTACCCACTTCGCAAGTCCTACAATTGTAGTAATTACAGATAGAACAGACCTGATGATCAGCTTTCAAAACTCTTTGGGACTTCTAAAGAATATATTGGGGATAACACTATTATAAGTATTGATTCAAGAGAAAAACTTCGAGCAGAACTTCAAGGCAGAGAAAGTGGAGGGGTTTATTTAACCACAATTCAAAAGTTTGCAGAGGATGCAGAATTGCTTACTGAAAGAAATAATGTCATTTGCATTTCGGATGAAGCACATAGATCACAGGTTAACTTAGACCAACAGCTTAAACTTACTGAAGATGAGGTAGAGCGAAAATATGGTTTTGCAAAATATCTCCATGATTCTCTTCCAAATGCAACTTATGTTGGATTTACAGGAACATCTATTGATGCCACTATTGAAGTTTTTGGTAAGGTGGTAGATTCGTATACTATGACAGAATCTGTTAAGGATGGAATAACTGTAAATCTTGTTTACGAAGGCAGAGCAGCAAAAGTAAATCTTGACCAAGATAAAGTCAAAGAAATTGAAGAATACTATGGTAATTGTGTACGTGAAGGTGCTAATGAATATCAAATAGAGGAAAGTCAAAAAGCTGTAGCTCATCTAGATGTTATTATAGGAGTTCCAGACAGACTTAGTGCAGTGGCACATGATTTTATAAAACACTATGAAAATATAGTGACAGAAGGAGCTACGGTGGCAGGGAAGACAATGTTCTGTGCCAACCGTGATATAGCATATGCACTCTATAAATTTATAATTGAATTACGCCCAGAATGGGCAGAGAAAAAACAATGTGAGGAAGGTATTGAACTTTCTGAAAAGGAAAAAAAAGAGCTAAAACCTATTGAAAAGATAAAAATGGTTATGACTCGAAATAAAGACGATTTAAAAGATTTATATGATATGCTTGGAACAAAAGAAGACAGAAAAGAGATTGATTGCCAATTCAAGCAGGTTAAATCTAATTTTAAAATTGCAATATTAGTGGATATGTGGTTAACAGGCTTTGATGTTCCATGCCTTGATACAATTTACATAGATAAGCCGATACAGCAACATACTCTTATTCAAACAATATCACGGGTAAATCGTGTTTATGAAGGTAAGGATAAAGGATTAATCGTTGACTACATTGGTATAAAAAACAATATGAATAGTGCTCTTGCTAAATATACGAATTTTGAATCAGAAGAATTTGAGGAAATAGGACAATCCGTAACAATTGTAAAAGACCAGCTTGAAGTATTGGCACAGATGTTTCATAACTTCAATTCTAATGATTTCTTTAATGGCACTCCAAAAGAGCAACTTGACTGCTTAAATAGAGCTGTTGAATATGTACAACTTACAGAAGAACTTGAACTTAGATTTATGGCTGCTGTTAAAAGGATGAAGCAAGCTTTTAATCTTTGTAGTAGTAGCGTTGAGTTAACGGACAATGATAAAGATTATATTCATTTTTATATTGCTGTACGTTCTATTTTATTTAAGCTAACAAAGGGTACTGCTCCCGACATTTCACAGATGAATGCCAGAGTGAGAAAACTCATAGAAGAAGCTATTATTACTGATGGTTTTGAAGAAATTTTTAGTATTGATTCAGATGTAGAGAAAATAACAGTAGATATTTTTAGTGAAGAATACCTTAATAAAATTGCTAAAATTAAGTTGCCAAACACAAAAATAAAAATTCTCCAAAAATTGTTGTCTCAAGCAACAGACGAATTTAAAAAGGTTAACAAAATAAAAGGTGTTGAATTTGCTGATAGATTGAAAAAGGTTGTTGATGATTACAATAACCGCAGAAAAGATGAATCATATGCAACTGAAATTCTTGATGATGTAGCGGAACAACTTGCTAAACTACTTGAAGAATTAAAAAATGAAAAAAACTCGTTTATGGGAATGGGGATTGATTTTGAATAGAAAGCCTTTTATGACATATTAAAAGCTGTAGCCAAAAAGTATGATTTTGAATATCCGGATAGCAAATTGATAAATCTCTCCAAAGAAGTAAAAAAAGTTGTTGACGATAAGGCCAAATATACGGATTGGGCAACTCGTGATGACATAAAAGCAGAACTGAAGGTTGATTTGATAATCTTGCTTGATGAACATGGTTATCCCCCTGTTACTATGGATGATGTATATAAGGAAGTGCTAGAACAAGCTGAAAACTTTAAAAAATATTTATAGCAAGGAAAAGAGCACTGAATCGTTTGATTAACGCTGCTATACAGAATGAGGATGCTGGGAAAGAGAAAATATAAATTATTGGAGTAAGGAGAAAGCAATGGCTAAAGTAAAGTGTCCGAAATGCGGAAATAGAAATGTAGCAGAATATCTTTGGGGTATGTCTGCTTTTACAGAGCAATTAGAAGAAGAACTTGAAGCAGGGCATGTTGTGCTTGGTGGATGCATGATTACGGAATCTGATCCCAAATATCATTGCAATAATTGTAAGAAAGATTTTGGAGGACCACCAATTAAAATGAATAAAGATGGCTCATTATTTGATTATGCTATTGAAACCCGAAAAATAAGTTTTTATGTGGGTGGTTTCTTTGGAGGATACATAAATACATGCTTTGAAAAAGGCGAGAGTGACTGCCATTATGAAGTTAAACCCGGTTTAGCAATAGATGAATACAATTTTGAGAACAATAGAACTGGTAAGCAAGAACTATCTATTGAAGAATGGAATAAGCTTATCAATAAAATATATAATAAGATATTTTTATTGTCTTGGAAGAAGAAATATAATAATTCTGATATTCTGGATGGAGAGCAGTGGGGGTTGGAAATACAACTAACAGGAAAGAGACAATTGAATTATTATGGTTCCAATGCTTATCCAGTATACTGGAGAGAGCTTATCAATATATTTCGTCCATATGCTAAAAATGCAGGAATTACGTTAAGAACAAATGGTAATAAGATGATGATATAGAAAATACTAATATCGAGGGTATTAGATATGAATATTGAACTATTATTGCAAGAGGTATCTGCTATATCAAAAAAGTATGATTTAATTAATCAAAAAACTGGCGGATACTTTAATATTTTTAAAATTGCTAATATTGCTTCTGATGAGGTTACAATCTGCCGGGTGCTATACGAATTACTTTCTCCAACAGGTAGTCATTATCAAGGAATTACATATTTAAAACTATTTGTGGAGAAAGTATTGAAAATAGAAATGTCTGAATCGGAGCTTGCATCTGCAGCGGTTTATCGAGAATACTCTATAGATGAAAATCGTAGAATTGATATAGTTATTCGTACAAAAGAAAGATTGGTACCAATAGAAGTAAAGGTATATGCAGAGGATCAGGAGAACCAGTGTTATGATTATTATCAAAAAGCAATAAATTCAAATTTGTTCTATCTAACTAGACATGGAGATTTCCCTTCAGATTATAGTGCTAACGGATTGACGGACAAGCAGGTTACAGCTATATCATTTTCTGATGATATTTTGAACTGGCTTGGGAAGTGTTTGGAGCAAAAGGAAACAATAAAAATCGCACCCATCAGAGAAGTTATATTGCAGTATATGTCGGCTATCCGTAGCTTTACTAATCAAATGGAGGATGAAAAGGAAATGGAAATTAAAGATGTAATTACGAAATCTCCAGAAAATATGAGGAGTGCTATTGCGATAGAAAGTAGTGTTACAGAGTGTAAAATAGATCTAATGGAAAAACTGTTTAAAGCAATTGAAGAAAAGGTTGGTAGAAAAAAACTTCAAAATGAATATGATTACTCAGCCAATGAAGGAGAAAAAGTAAATAAATTTTATAGCCGCAAGTCTTCTACATACCCAGGAATCAGTTATTTGTATAAATCGGCTGTAAAACCTAATATAGATATATGGGTCAGAATAGAAATTGATGACTTAATATTCGTTGGTTATTGTGTTGCTAATCGTCTAAAGTCAGGAGAACAGTGTTTATCTGAAAGTGAAATCATGAATCATATAAGATGGATAAATAAACCTGTAATTGATAACTGGTGGGCATATTATGAGTTATTGCCAGATGATAATTATGATGCAGCACCAGATTTTAGAAATGTAGATGAGTATTATTTGAAATTGTTTAATAAAGAGCAATTTGATAGTTTTGTAAGCATCTGTGTAAATAAAATAAATGAATTTCTTTTGAAATAAAAACAAGCTCTGCCTAATAAAATCATGGACAGAGCTTTATACTTTTATCTTCTTCAAGAAATCACTTTCAGGGCGATAAGGTACATTAAAATCATACCCCATTTTATTCATTTCCTGCATTTTTATCAGCAGTAGATTAATATGTGAATTTAACATACTTGAAATCTGCACTATATCATAACCATCTCGAGCTAGAGCTAACACCTCATCATTGTCAATTAATAGATGAGAACCAAAGATATTGGCTTCGTATTCGGTAGTATTTTTCATATCGAAAAGCTCAAATTCCTTAAGACCATTACTGGCTAAATTTCTATGAAAAATATCATGACCGATTTCATGTGCTAATACCATCTGGCGCATGTGGTCATCTAAATTATTATTAATAAAGATTATACGTTGCTTCCAACGATAGGTATACATGCCCAATAGGTCATCGTAACTCTCATAATAAATCTTAATACCAAGTTCATTGGCAATCTGTCTGGTATCCCTTGTCCCTATACGGTTGACAAGAGCATTCGCTTTCTTATATATTCTGAAAGAGTCAATCAAAGCAGCACCCCCTGTATAGAATCTACTATTCCCCGGTTATAATAATAAAAAAGTTGGACTTATTTATTATTATCGTCATCTAATCTATATTTTTTAGGAGTGTACTTTTTGTTTTCCTCTTTAGCATCCCAATAAGCTTGTTGTAAGGAGCGCATAACAGCATCCTTATCTGCTTCTGATAATTCACCACCTGCAAATAATCCACCAATTTCAGCAACTAAATCTTCAGCTTGTCTTGCACCACGATTGCCATATTTAGTTTTTGCCTTTGTGATAAATTCTTCATCTTCGGTTAAAAGATAATTAATATCGACATTAAAAAGTGTAGCTAATTTGGAATAAACTTCTCGTTTCTTTGGATAGCTGTTACTATTTTCGTAGCTAATAATTGTACGTAGTGAAACACCAATTTCTTTTGCCAAGTCAGTCTGGGTCATATCTTTCCCTTTCCGTAAGTCTCTAAGTTTTTCTCCAAATCTCATAATATCCTCCTTGAATATGAAGTTATATTTCATAAAATGTATTTTGCTATTGACATATGATGGTTATCTTCATATAATATAAATGTGAAGAATAACTACACATACTATAGTACATAAATCTTCACATTTTGTCAATAGTCAATAAAAATATGGGGTGGGGAATATAACATGTAAATTAAATACCCCTAAAACAACGGAGGTATGGGATGAGACTTACAAGAAACATGAAGAATATTTCAAAGATGTATGATGGTATGAACCTTGATGAGGAACAGGTTTTTCATAAATCAAAACTTGTTCTTGCTATATACAGGGATGTAGTATGGAGAACCATTCAAGAAGCTAATTATGTAAGGGAAGCATGTGAGTCATATTATAGCAATGAGCTTGCTACAGCTTTAACATATTTAAATGATTTTGCACCTACTGAAAAGAAGGACAAGTTTAGTGATAAAGTTTCCTGTATTTTTGAGACTAAATGGATGATAGATCTTGTAGATACAGCAATGATTAAAATTTATAATTATCATACAAATGGAAAGCTGTATCATGAAATATTGTCAAAATGCTATATTACAGCATATCCAATGACAGAAACAGAAATACTGGAATATCTTTCTATAGAGCGGACAAGTTTCTATACAAAAAAGAAAGAGGCAATAAAACTATTTGGAATTGCACTTTGGGGATATTCCCTTCCCAAATATCAAGCTATATTTAATGGGACAAGTACTATAGAAGAAAATGAGTTACTATATTTCTTTGAAGAAAAGCAAAATGCGTACTAAGTGTGAACTAAAGTTGAACTAAAGTTGAACTAAAGTTGAACTAGATACGAACTATCTACGTACTGACTTTGAATTGTCAATAGCCTATACTCTGTATTATGGGGAAGTAATGGCCTAAAATAAAATAACAATCAAGAGCCTCGGCATTTATGTCGGGGTTATTTTTATGCCCATTTCTCCAAATATATGGTGATGGAGAAGCCTGGAATAACAAATTAATGTTGTTCTGGGCTTTTTCTTTACCCAAAAACAGGGGGAAACATGGAACAGCCAAAGTCTAGCTTACATACAAAATGCCGTTCTCCTCCTTTTTCTGATGATTACATTCATTTTTAAAAAATCAGAAAACGGAGGAATTAGAATGGGTTTTAATTATAGTAGAGAAAAGTTGATATTTGATAGAGAATGGGAAAAGTTACGTGGACAATACAAAAAAGCAGGAATGAATGATGAAGCAATACAGGAGCTATATGATTTTGATTGGAGCTGGTTTCGTATGAGAAGAAACTACGAAAATCGTGTACAAGCTATGCCGGAAGAAGAGATAGATGAGCAGAATGCTGAAACACGCTCCAATCTGTTTCAAAGGTTTACATCACTATACACAAGTTTTGATGTAATGGAGCTTTCAGGAAGATACGCTTGGATAGATACTATTTCTGATGATGCACTTTCAAGAAAACTAAGAGATTTAAGTGATTATGAATTAGAGCTTTTAACTTTATTGGCTTTAGAAGGTTATACTCAGCGTGAAATTGCAAGAAAAATGCACTGTTCACAAAATGCTATATCCAAAAGATTAATCAAAATAAAAAGAATTTTAAAAGAAAAATAAAATATTTTTCAAAAATGGTTGTCAAAAAGGTCTTCTCGTTGCCTACACATTGAGGGGATCTTTTTTATTCCCTGTCTTGTACTTTGAAAACTAAATATCCGGTTACATAAATACGTTAGTTGATGAGCCAGAAATGGAGAAGCGACATTGGAGGATGCGCCAAGACCACCTGTAAGAGCAGATGTTTTAATTTCTGTTTTTATCAAAGTCGGCAAAATAAGGTGCAAAGCGATACCCATCCGTTCCAAGAAACAATCCATGGTAGATTGTTCGCAACAACCTCATCAGCCTATAATGATACTTCTGCCCAGCCACAGACATCGCAATGGGGGCAGCCAGCGGAGATCCCGGTGGAGGTGAGAGTCCTATGATGCAATAACTGTTAAAAGCAGTTAAAACCAATTGCAGTTTATGTAATCGCCCTATAAGTCTTGCTTGCAAGACTTTGTGTGTTGGGGATAGTAGTGTCTAAGTACAACACAAATTCTTAATATTAGAAGCAATGGGGATCGCTTGAAATAGACGAGAGTCTATTTATAAGTTTTTTATTTAAAATGGCGGTCCCTATTTTTGTGATATTAAGCAGATGAAAAATACTTACATAAACAATAATAAAATTTATATGAATGGAGGAATGGTGATGACCAAAGAGCAAACAGCGAAAGAAGTAGAATATAAAATGGCTTTAAAACTGCTAAAGATCTTACTTTGTAGAGGAATTATAACGGATGAAGAATATGCAGAAATTGATGAATTAAACCGTCAGACCTTTTCTCCAGAACTTTCAAAAGTATATGTGTAATAACACTAGCTATATTTTAATTCTTGTGATAATGTGTGTTGCTAACAGGAACTAAAGTTCTAAAAGAAAGGAGGAAGACTATGGCAAAGAAAGTAAGGAAAATAGAGCCTGTAATGCAAAAGGTTATCTTAGAATTACAACCTAAAAAACGAGTTTGTGCTTACTGCAGAGTAAGTACTGATTCAAGAGAACAACAGAATTCCTTTTCTGCACAAGTAGAATATTACAAGACTTTTATCGGAAAAAAGGATGACTGGGAATACACAGGAATTTATGCTGATGAAGCCAAAAGTGGAACACAAGTAAAAAGACGTGATGAATTTTTGCGAATGATGAAAGACTGTGAAGACGGCAAAATTGATATGATTATTACAAAATCCGTTACAAGGTTTGCTAGAAATACAGTAGACAGTATTGAGGCTATCAGAAAGCTAAAAGCACTTGGTATCGGGGTATATTTTGAGAAAGAACATATTAATACCCTATCAGAAAAAAGTGAGCAGATGATTACCATACTAAGCTCCCTTGCACAAGGAGAGGCAGAAAGCATCTCCACTAATAACAAATGGGCAGTTAAAAAGAGATTTCAAGATGGAACATTTAAGCTTAGTGATCCTGCTTATGGATATACCAAGGATGAAGATGGAAATCTCATAATAAAAGAAGATGAAGCAAAGATTGTTCGTAGGATTTTTCATGAATATCTAAATGGAAAAGGCTCATATGTAATAGCAAGGTATTTAAATGACGATAATGTCCCAACCATACGCTCAGCAGAAGAATGGCAGGACAGTGTAGTAAAAGAAATCTTACAAAATTCCATCTACGAGGGAGACTTATTATTACAAAAGACATATACAACTGAGGTACTTCCCTTTGAAAGAAAATCAAATAAAGGGGAACTGCCTCAGTATTTTATTGAAAACAATCACGAACCCATTATTACAAGAAAAGAAGGGCAGATGGTCAGAGAAATTTATGAATATCGAAGAAATCAAATGGGAGTAGATGATAGTGGAAAATACCAAAACAGATATGAATTTAGCAGCAAAATCATCTGCAAGGAATGTGGTAGCACCTTTAGGAGACAAAAGATTTATATCGGTAAACCATATGAAAAAATTCAGTGGTGCTGTGTCCAGCATATAAGGGATATAAGTAAATGCAGTATGAAAGCGGTAAGGGAAGATATTATAAAAGAAACCTTCCTAACTATGTGGAATAAGCTGGTAAGCAATCATACAAATATCCTTTATCCCCTACTTGAATCATTAAAGAATTTAAGAACAGATCATGAGCAGGAAGAGAAAATTAAAAAACTAAATAGTAGAATTATGGAATTAACAGAGCAGAGTCATATCCTTAGTAGAGTCGTATCGAAAGGGTATATTGACTCTGCTATTTTTATAGAAAGACAAAATGCTCTGACTGTAGAACTTGAAGCCATTAAGAAAATGAGGAATCAATGCCTTGATGATAACGGTTATGAAAAAGAAATCGTAGGAACAGTAAGACTGCTAGAAATCATAAGGTATAACCCAGAGATTATAGAAGAGTATGACGAAAACCTATTTCTCCATACGGTGGAAAATCTCATTGTTGGAGAAAATCATGAGATTACATTTAAGCTAATTAACAACCTAGAACTGACAGAGCATTATGGAAAGTGAGGTGAGGTAGAAGATGCAAAGACATATGCCACTTGGCTATAAGATAGTAGATGGAAAAGTAATAATTGATGAAGAAAAGGAAGATGTGATTAAAAAGATATTTGAGGATTACCGTAAAGGTTCCTCCCTACATGCCATAGCAAAAGAACTTACAAATGTAGGATTTTTAAATGCTAATAACAAACCTAATTGGAATCATGGCTCGGTAGGAAAGATACTTCAAAATATTAAGTACGTAGGGAATGACTTTTATCCTCAGATGATAGATAAGGAAACCTTTGAATCTGTACAGAAAAGAAGAAAGAAAAAGGAACAAGCACTAGGAAGAACCCTACAACCAAATAGTATGAAAAATCAAAGTTTATTTAGTAGTAAATTAATATGTGGAGAATGTGGTGATGTTTATCGCAAATACATTGAACATGCTGGTAGACCATCTGAGAAGAGCAACTGGAAGTGTAAGAGATACATCTACCAAAATAGAGTACACTGCAGAAATTTATTTTTAACTGAAAAAGATATAGAAACTGCATTTATATCAGCAACCAATAAAATATTATCAAGAAAATGGATGCTAGATAAAGGTAAGAAAAAAGAACCTCCAAGGATCACCTTAGAAATTAGAAAGTTGGAAGAACGAATAAAAGAGCTAGAGGAAGAAGAACATTTCTCGTCTAAGGAACTATCAGAGCTAATCTTTAAAAGGGCAAAGGCTTATTATGGCATCGCTAAAATAGATGATTATGATTACAACACTGAAAAAATAAAACAATTACTGGCTGAGAAAGAACAGCTAACAGAGTTTGATGAAGATATATTTATAAACATAATAAAGCAGATAGTTATTTATAAAGATGGAAGAATCCTAGTAGAATTTATCAATGGCATAACTATGGATGAAGAACATGAGAAAATAAGAAAGGATGAATGACAATGGCAGTAGCAGTAGCAAAAAAGAATGTAGCATTTATACCGGCACAAACCATATATGACAGGAATGTAAGGGTGGAGCTAAAAACCCTAAGAGTAGCAGCTTACTGTAGAGTTAGTACTACCTTAGAACAACAGGAAGGCAGTTATGAGGCTCAAATATCCTACTATACAGACAAGATAAAAAGTAATCCTAATTGGAAGAGTGCAGGCATTTATGCAGATGATGGAAAGTCAGCCACTAATACAAAAAAGCGTGATGATTTTAATGCTATGATTGATGACTGTATGGCTGGGAAAATAGACATGGTCATAACAAAATCAGTCAGTAGATTTGCAAGAAATACAGTAGACTCGCTTCAGACCATAAGAAAACTCAAAGAAAAGAATATCGCCATATTTTTTGAAAAAGAGGGTGTAAATACCCTAGAAAGCACAGGAGAATTACTGATTACTATCTTAAGCAGTCAAGCACAGGAAGAAAGCAGAAACCTAAGTGAAAATACAAAATGGGGAATTGTAAGAAAATATGAAAATGGAATCATCACGGTTAATCATAAGAAATTTATGGGCTACACCAAAGATAAAAAAACTGGGGAACTGGTTATAGTACCTGAACAAGCAGATATAGTGAGACGAATTTTTAGAATGTATTTAGAAGGAAGTAGTATAGGAGAGATTATAAAAGCTCTAGAGGCAGATAAAACTAAAACAGTCACAGGAAAGGAAATATGGCATCCTGGTGTAATAGAAAAAATGTTAGTCAATGAAAAATATATGGGAGATGCCCTGATGCAGAAGACCTATACCGTAGACTTCCTAACAAAGAAACGAGTGAAGAATAACGGCATTGTACCACAGTACTATATCGAAGATAACCATGAGGCGATTATACCCAAGGAATTATTTTATAAAGTACAGGAAGAGAAGGCTAGGAGAGCCAGTCTGAATAAGGCTGCAGTTACAAGAAAAGCAAATAAGCTAAAAAAGGAAAAAAGCAAATTTAGCTCCAAATATGCACTAACAGAAATCTTAGTATGTGCCGAATGTGGACATCCATACCGCAGACAGACATGGTCAAAATACGGACAAAAAAGTGCAGTATGGAGATGTGAGAACAGGCTAAAGAATGGAACAAAGGCATCTTGCAAGCACTCACCTACCTTAAAAGAAGAACCTCTACATAATGCCATTATGACTGCTATTAATAAGGTAGTAGAAAACAATGGAGATTTTATAGGGGCTTTCAGAGAAAATGTCATCAGGGTTATCGGTGGATACTCTACTAAAGATATCCCAACAGAATATGATGAGCAGATCGAATCTCTGCAAAAAGAGATACTAACCTTAATCGAAGAAAACGCAAAACAAGGAGCTGTAGCAGAGGATTTTGATAATGAGTACAAAAGGATATCTGAACAGATAAATGAGCTTAAACAGGCAAAACTTAAGCTTGTAAGGGAAAAGAAACAGGCTGAGAACTATAAGCAGAAACTAACGGAAATGGACAGTACCCTAAAGACTGTAAGACCACAGGTAAGAGAGTTTGATGAAGACTTAGTCAGAAGATTAATAAACACCATTAAGGTGAATAAGGGAGAGAGACTGGAGATACAGTTTGAATCAGGCATCGTCATGGAACATACGATAGATCATTATGAATAGGAATGGCAGGGGCAGTGACAAGGATAATGGTAAGTTACTGCTCTTGAAGAAAGGGGAATCTGTTAAGACTAAAGTCCTCAGAGAAACTGAGGGTTTTAGTCTTAACAGATTGCTACTTGCAACAGAAGATATTGCTCTTTGATTTGTGTATAACTTTCTATTTGATATACAGTGCTTAGAGGGATTTATCGGTAGCAATTATGCCCCATAGATAAGTTGTCTATAAAGTGAAGAGGATTTTTTTATGAATCTACAGATAATTGACTTTTCAAGATACAACCGTTAACATTTGAACTTAGTTTTAATCTCAAATGTTTTGAATATACGCAGAAATAAATGCCTTTTTATTCTAGTAATCTGTAAATTATCCAAATAATAGTTACCAGTGAAACTAGCCAATAGTCTTTTCCGCTTTAATAGCAGAATACACAGCGTATATTGATTCCGACAATACAACAAGTTTGGTATATAGAAGATTGCTTTGCTTACCTGCTCATATGTTGCAAGCAAATCACCATAAATTATAAATTTGTACATTGTGAAAGCAGGAGGGTGAGACAGTCCCCTGCTTTTGATTATTGTGGATTAGTTTTATTAAACTGCTTCTATCTTTTTTAAAATTTTATTTGTAGATTATAGTTAAGGTCCATTTAATTTAGATACTATAATTTAATATCATGATCAATAGCATACTTATTACCCCATTTGCACATTTCCTCAAGCGTAACTTGTAAGTTTCTTCCATATTCCGTTATAGAATATTCAACCTTTGGTGGCACTTCTGGATATACTTTCCTTGTTATTAAATTATCACGTTCCATCTCTCGGAGCTGAGTTGTAAGCATTTTTGGGGTAATATCAGGAATTAATCTTTTAACCTCAGAAAATCTTTTTGTACCCATATTTAGATACCAAAGAATTCTAATTTTCCATTTACCACCGATTAAATCCATAGTTAGTTCCATTGAGCAACTGTATTTATTCTTTAAATCTGACATTTTGTAACCTCCGTATTTTTAAAATAACATGGTATCGTTTTATATACTATGTGACAAAAAAGTGCGTACTTGTGATTTGGGATTGTTGTAGTATAATCATAACATACAGTATATAAAAAAACAATATTACTTATTTGGTGATAAAAATGTTTCAAAATAAACAAGCTGAAAATTTAAAGTTTTTTTATAAGGAGGTCGTATAAATGGAAGTGATTTTTAACAGAAGAAGCATAAGAAAATATGTGGATAAACCAGTTGAAAAGGAAAAAATGGAAAAACTTTTAAGAGCAGCAATGCAGGCACCATCAGCAGGAAACCAACAGCCTTGGGAGTTTATAATCGTTGAAGATAAGGAGGTGTTAAAAAAGTTATCTGAGGCAAGTCCATATTCAAAAATGGTTGCAAATTCACCAGTTACAGTTGTTCTTTTATCAAGAAAAGAGGGAGTGAAATTCCCCCCTTGTATACCACAAGATATGGGGGCTGCTGCAGAAAATCTTCTTTTAGAAGCAGTACAGTTAGGACTTGGGGCAGTTTGGCTTGGAATTGCACCTGTTCAAGAAAGAATGAATTATATAAAGGACCTATTTAGTTTGCCCGAAAGTATTGAACCTTTTGCATTAATACCAGTAGGATATCCAGATGGTCAGAAAAATGAATTTGTAGATAGATTTGATGCAACAAGAATTCATTATGAAAATTGGAAATAAATGATTAATCATAGGAGGTTTACAAATGGAAAATATGATATTAAAAGCATTGGAAAAGATTCGCCCAGCATTACAAAGAGACGGTGGAGATGTAAAATTTGTTGATGTTAACGATGAAGGAGTTGTTAGGGTTCAGCTTCAGGGGGCGTGCGGCAATTGTCCGGGCGCATTAATGACCATTAAAATGTTTATTGAACAAGTTTTAAAGGAAGAAGTACCTGGAGTTAAAGAAGTTATAGGAGTTTAGCATAAAAATATAAACTATAAAAAGGAGTGGAATTGTATGATAAATGTTATAGCAAAAAATTTTGCTAAAAAAGCTAAAATTGAGAATGTTTTAGAGTTAGCAAAGGAATTAGTAGAAACAACGGTAAAAGAAGATGGCTGTATAAAGTATGAAATGTATCAGGATGAGAAGAATCCAAGTATCTTGATCATGATAGAAGAGTGGGAAACAATGGAAGACCTAAATAATCATATGTCTTCAGAGCATTTTAAAAAAATTGTTCCGAAAATGAATGAATATATGGATCAAAAGCCTGAACTGAATATTTGCAAAAAAGTACTTTAAGAATTTATGAAGTTTTGATGTAAAATAAGATATTAGACAAAATTTAATAATTAATGAAGGAGTTTATAGGAATGGAAAACGAGGTAATTAAAGCAATAAGAAATAGAAGAAGTACAAGAAAGTATAAAGATAAACAAATCAGTGAAGAAGAATTGCAAACATTATTAGATGCTGGTATACAAGCTCCCAGTGCAAACAACTCACAATCGTGGCATTTTACAGTAATACAAGATAGAGATATGATTAACTTTATTAGTGATAAGTCAAAAGAAGTGATGCTCAAAAGTGATAATGAAAACATAGTAAATATTGGGAAAAACGCTGTAAATATATTTTATAATGCACCTACTTTAATAATCGTATCAGGCAAAAAAGAGGTTAGTTCATACTCGGTTGATTGTTCAGCAGCAATTGAAAATATGCTGATAGCCGCCGAAAGTATAGGTTTAGGAACTGTATGTGTAGGACTCAGTAGGTTCTTCTTTACACTTAGTGATGAGATTAAAAAATTAAAATTACCTGATGGATATGAACCGTTTTATGCTGTAGCAGTCGGTTATAAAGAAAATGATAGTGTTTTAGGACCATCAAAAAGAAATAGGGAAGTTATCAATTATATAAGATAATATATAATTTTGAATCGAAGGAGAAATTATGCTAAATTTTAATTATTCAATACCAACAAAAATATTTTTTGGAAGAAATAAAATAGAAGTACTTGCTGAACAGGTCAAGAATTACGGATCTAATGTATTGCTTGTATATGGTGGAGGAAGTATAAAAAGAAATGGAATATACGAGAAAATCACAGATATTTTCAATAAAAACAATATACGATTTTGGGAGTTGCCAGGAGTAGAACCTAACCCAAGAATATCAAGCGTAAGAAAAGGAATTGAAATATGCAGAGATAATAAAATAGAGCTTATACTTGCTGTAGGCGGTGGAAGCACAATTGACTGCGCAAAGGTTATAGCAGCAGGGTATTACTATGATGGAGATGCATGGGATATTGTTGTTGATCCAAGAAAAATAGATAATGTCCTTCCAATTGCAAGCATACTGACATTAGCTGCAACAGGCTCTGAAATGGATGCTGGAGCAGTAATTACAAATTTAGAAACAAGTGAAAAGCTTGGTACAGGCCACAAAGATATGGCTCCAAAATTCTCAATATTAGACCCAACCTATACATTTTCAGTACCTAAAAATCAAACAGCAGCGGGTACAGCAGATATAATGAGTCATATTTTCGAAGTATACTTTAACAACACGAAAGAGGCATACTTGCAAAATAGAATGGCAGAAGCACTTCTTAAAACTTGCATACATTATGGTGCAAAAGCTATGGAAGAGCCTGGAAATTATGAAGCTAGAGCAAATTTAATGTGGACTTCCAGCCTTGCTATTAATGGTCTTTTAAGCTATGGAAAAGATGCAGAGTGGAGTGTTCATCCTATGGAGCATGAGTTAAGTGCATTCTATGACATTACTCATGGAGTTGGTCTTGCAATTTTAACACCACATTGGATGGAATATGTTTTAAATGATAATACGGTAGATAAATTTGTTGAGTATGGAGTTAATGTTTGGGGAATTGATTCTATTGGTGATAAATATGAAATTGCTCATAATGCTATCAAAAAGACAAAAGAATATTTTGTATCCTTAGGATTACCTTCTTCATTAAGAGAAGTAGGAATTGAGGAAGAGAAATTAGAAGAAATGGCGAAGCAAGCTACTGTAAGAGGAAAACTTGGAAATTTCAAGCCTTTAGAAGCACAAGATGTGCTTAATATATATAGAGCAGCTTTATAATAAGGGGTGATTTAAATGAATATAGTTTCTTTTTTGGGGAGTCCTAGAAAAAATGGTAACACATCATTACTTTTAGATAAAGTTTTAGATGGTATCTTGAGTAAAAATGATGCACAAAGTGAGATTGTTTTTTTACAGAATAGTAATATAAAGCCATGTATGGGGTGTAATTCTTGCAAAAACAATGAAGATAAAACATGTGTCATTAATGATGATATGAAGGACATAGTTCCGAAAATAAAAAAATCAGATCTGATAATATTAGCAACGCCTATATATTGGTGGAGTGTTACCGCTCAAATGAAGCTTTTAATTGATAGATTATACGCATTGAATTTTACAGATAGCAGTTTTGATTTTCATAATAAAAAAGTTATGCTCCTTATGACCTACGAAGGTGAGCTGCCTAATTCTGGTCCTGAGACTGTAGAGAAACTTTTTAAAGAAGTATGTGCATATCTGAATGTAGGTGTGGCAGGAGTATTAGGTGTTTGCACTGGCGAAGTTGAAGTTAGTAAAAACTTAGACGCTTTAAAAAAGGCTTATGAGTTTGGAGAAAAAGTTGAATTTTAGTAAAGGTATCAATTTATAAGATAACTAGATACTCTACATCGGCTAATTATACGGATGTAGAGTTTATCTGTTTAAATTTCGAAATGTAAGGAGGTTAAAAATGTCATATTTACTTAAACCCTTAGACAAGGGCAAGTTAACTTTAAAGAATAGATTGGTTATGCCGCCTATGGCTACTTCGAAATCTGAAAAGGATGGAAGAATAGGCAAAAATATATTAGATTATTACGATGAAAAGTCACAGGGTGGTTATATATCATTGATTATTATAGAACATAGCTTTATCACACAACAAGGAAAGGCAAGTGAAGGTCAGCTTTCTGTGGCGGATGATAGCCGTGTTGAGGATTTGAAGAAATTATCAAATATTATTCATAAAAATGGCTCCAAAACAGTAATGCAAATTAATCATGCTGGGAGTGCAGCCAGTTTAGCTGTTACAGGACATGAGCCGGTTGGACCTTGTGCTATAGCAAATCCACGTATAGGTAATGTTCCAAAGGAACTTACTAAAAAAGAAATTAAAGATATAATTGGTGAATTTAAAGACGCTGCATTGCGTGTAAAGAAAGCTGGTTTTGATGGTGTGGAAATTCATTCTGCACATGGATATCTTCTAAATCAATTTTTCTCTCCTCTTACTAACAAGAGATCTGATGAATATGGTGGAGATGTGCTAGGCAGAATTAAAATTCATTTAGAAGTCATTAAGGCAGTACGTGATGCTGTGGGTGATGACTTCCCAATTCTACTGAGATTGGGTGCTTCTGACTATATGGAGGGCGGTAGTACAATTGAAGATAGCAAAATTGCAGCATTAGAGTTTGAAAAAGCAGGAGTAGATATTCTTGATATATCTGGCGGATTTTGTGGGTTTATTGTTGCTGGGCTTACTGACCAAGGGTATTTTTCATCATTGACTGAATCTATAAAGAAAGTTGTGTCGATTCCAGTTATCTTGACTGGTGGAATTACTGATGTAAACGCGGCTGAAAAACTTCTTTCCGAGGGAAAAGCCGATCTTATTGGCGTTGGCAGAGCGATATACAAAGATTCCAAGTGGGCGGAAAATGCGATTAAAAGTTTGAATTAATATTTTAAAGAAAATAATCAGAACTTAGAGTTTGAGACTTGCATCAAAAAAATTGAATATTAGGGGCGTAATTATGGAATTAAATGAAGCGATTCAATCCAGAAGAAGTATCAGAAAATTTAAAACTGATCCTATTCCGGAAAATTATATCAGTGAGCTAATTGAAGCAGGAAGGCTGGCGCCATCAGGCAGCAACTTGCAATCTACTCGTTACGTAATCATAAAGAGTGCAGAAGCGAGAGCTAAATTCGCTGAATGTACTCCATTACCTTTTGTAACACAAGCACCATTGATTATAGCGTGCTGCATAAACAAAAAAGTTTTAGATACAGCTGAGAAAAGGTCAAAGGAATTAATGCAATCAAATGCTTTTGCCGATACTCCACTTGCTAATATGAATAGAGATTCCGAGACTTATAACAAAAGAAGACGAGAGATGGATGAAGAAAGCCTAAAATCATATTTAAGTTTAAATGCGGCAATAGCTTTGGAGCATATCGCATTAAGAGCAGTTGACTTAGGGCTTGGAAGTTGTTGGATAATGATGTTTGATCGTGAAAAGGCAAAAAAGATTCTTGAACTTGATGAGAGATATGATGTAGTAGCATTATTACCGATAGGATATCCTGATCAAAATCCTCCCCAAAGACCAAGACTGGAATTAAATGAATTGGTAATTCAAACAATCTAATTTATTTAGAAATGATGACCAAAAAGTTTATAAGCATTAACAATTAAAAATATGAGTTTTTATGGAGGTACTATGAAAAGGTTATTTGATAATACAACATTAAGTAATATGAATCTAAAAAATAGATTTTTTAGATCTGCTACATGGGAAGCTATGGCGGATAACAAAGGGCATATGACAGAGAAACTATATAATGTATATGAAAATCTTGCTAAAGGTGGAGTAGGTACAATAATAACTGGTTATGCTTATGTTACAGAAGATGAACAGCCCAATCCTAGAATGATGGGGATTTATAATGATTCATTTATTGAAGAATACAAAGCATTTACTGATAGGATCCATAAGTTTGATACAAACATAATATTGCAAATTGCATATGGTGGTTCTCAAACTAACTTTAATGTAGGTGAGAGAATCATATTAGGACCGTCAGCTGTAGCCCATAGTATATATGGTGTTACTCCTAAGGAAGCTACAAAGGAAGAGATAAGAGGTCTTGTTGAAAGTTTTGCGGATGCTTCTCTTAGAGCTAAAAAATCAGGATTTGATGGAGTGCAATTTCATGCTGCTCATGGATATATTTACAGTCAGTTTCTAAGCCCTCACTACAATAAAAGAACTGATGAGTATGGTGGAAATATTGAAAACAGAGCAAGAATTATCTTCGAAACCCTGGCAGCTGTGAGAGAAAAGGTCGGAACAGGTTTCCCTGTGTTAATTAAACTTAATTGCTCTGATTTTATAGAAGATGGCTTTTCTTTTGAAGACTGCAAATATGTATGCAAAAGATTAGAAGAGCTTGGCATTGATGCTATAGAAATCAGCGGGGTTGTAGGAGCTAAAACAGAAGATAGAAGCGTAAAAGAAAAGGGACTTAAATATTTAGAAAATGAATCATATTTTAGAAAATATGCTGCAGAGATAGCGGAAGAAGTAAATGTGCCTGTCATTTTAGTTGGTGGTAATAGATCACTTACCTTAATGAATGATATACTGGATAATACTAAAATTCAATATTTCTCACTATCTAGACCATTTTTGCGCGAATTCGATTTAATAAATAGATGGGGTGGAGAAGATAATAGCAAGGCAAAATGTATATCTTGTGGCAAATGCATAGATGTTCAGGGGAATTCATGTATATTTAGCAGGAATAAAGGAATGGATTAATATAGACACATGTTATACTAAACAGTAAAGACTTGTTTAGTAAGATCAAGAGAGTATAGTATTTATGCAAAAACAGAAATTGTGTATAAGTATTTGATGTTTGGACCTATGCCAATATTATAGACACGAAATTCAGAACACTATGATTCTAATTATAAAAATATTAAGTTAAGCCGTGCAGTTTGTGCGGCTTTTATGCTGTTTTCTTTATCATTTGGGAGGAACTCAAATTTTATTCCGGATATATAACGTCACAAATGGTTGAGAATTATTTATTGCAGACATTATCCTCTGCCTTTACCAGCACATACAGATATACAGAAAATCGTATTGCACGAATGGATTTCAAACGTGCAGTGGAGAATTTCCAATCTGCTCATGTCATTGCCTATTCTCATGATGTTGATGCCCAGGAATTCTATTCGAGGGTACATTAAGCTCACACGTTCGTGACATCGTAAAGGGTCTGTCGGAGGAAAAACAAAAAATACTGATTGACTACTTTGAAAAGACAAATATGATAGCAGATCATGAGGGTGCATTCATCTATGTGCAAGACGCAAAGGATTGTGTAGAGTTGCTGAAAAGGTTAGGTGCGTTGTATATGTCACATGGTTAGTGGAAGCCTTTGCTGTGAGGCGGTTTATTCAAAGTCATAGTTTCTGGGTGACTTACTGAATGGTGAGTGATATAATATTATAAAAATTATAATCTATGCAAACAGAATTTAAAGACAAATAAGTGTAATTTAAATAATGTATAAAATTGAAACTGTAATCAAGTTTTGAAATATAAAAGAAGTTATAATATACCAGCAGGGAGTGAACAAGATTGTCAGTTAAAACAATTGAAAATATGATAAATTGGGTTGAAGAAAATTTAGAAGAATGTCCAACATTAGGAGAAATGTCCGATTTCGTCGGGTATTCACCTTGTTATTGCTCTACTAAGTTCCATGAATATGTCGGTGTTTCATTTAAAGATTATATTCAGAAACGGCAACTAAGTATGGCCGCTATGGCATTACAGAAAACGAAGAATCGTATTATTGACATTGCTATACAATATGGATTTTCATCGCATGAAGCATTTACAAGAGCTTTTGTGCGTGTTTATGGCTATACACCCTTTCAATATCGTAAATTATTGCCGAAAGTCTTAACATTTGATAAAGCTCAAATAGACATTTGAACACTCCTCAGTAAATGTAAGGAGTGTTTTAATGTTAAAAGAAATTGGACGAAATGATTTATGTTGGTGTGGAAGCAAAATTAAGTATAAAAAATGTCATGAGTCTTTTGACGAAAAGCTATTATGGTACAAAACTCAAGGATGTATTATTCCACCCAGAAAAATTATAAAAAACCAAGAACAAATTATTGAGATTAGAAAAAGTGGAAAAATCAATACAGCAGTTTTAGATTTTATATCTGAACAGCTACATATAGGAATGACAACAGAGCAAATTGATCATTTGATTTATGAAAAAACGGTGGCTTTGGGTGGAATCCCAGCGACATTAAATTTTGAAGGTTTTCCTAAAAGTGTATGCACATCAATCAATGATCAAGTATGCCATGGAATACCATCCAGTGATGTTTTGCTGAAAGACGGAGATATTATAAATATTGATGTTTCTACAATATACAATGGATTTTTTTCGGATTCATCAAGAATGTTTTGTATCGGAAATGTAAGTCCTGAAAAAAAGAAACTGGTGGATGTGGTTAAAGAATGCATTGAATTAGGATTAGCACAAATAAAGCCGTGGGGATTTTTAGGTGATATGGGGCAAGCTGTGAATGAACATGCCATGAGTAATGGATATACAGTTGTACAAGAAATAGGCGGACACGGTATTGGTTTGCAATTTCATGAGGAACCGTGGATAAGCCATGTTTCAAAAAAAAGAACAGAAATGCTTTTAGTCCCAGGTATGGTATTTACGATTGAGCCAATAGTGAATATGGGAACTGAAGAAATTTTTGTAGATGATAATGATGGCTGGACAGTTTATACGACAGATGGATTGCCATCTGCCCAATGGGAAGTTATGGTATTAGTCACTAATGATGGCTATGAGATACTAGCCTATTAATGCCACCAAATCATCAATATATTCAAGAACACAAAATTAGAGCACAACAGAATAAAGAAAATAGTCTTATGGGTGATCTAACGGTCACCCTTTTCTTTTACCCGAAAGTCAAAGAGGAATCTATAATGCCCAAAATCATATATACCTCACACTATATGCGAGATGCACCTCCATCATGCTTGTAAACTATTAGTGCCCTCAGTTTTAATTATTTTTCTTTGATTTTGATGCCATAAAACTTTTTCCAGATTTTCAGGAAAGATTGCAAGAGTCTAAAGAGATTCAATTAAACATTTGGAAGAATATCATTCACGCTGCGAGAGAAAAAAGCGATATTGATTCTCCTTTAATGTGGAAGGAGAATGACTGAGCATTCTTCACTTTAAAGATATTGTTCAAATAGAAAAACATAAAGATTATTTAATAAAAATTGCATCTGATCGGCCGGATGCATAATATCTATAAAAAGAACTGCTCCCTGCCAAATAATGAGGGAGGGGTTCGTTTTATAATAAAAGTTATACATTCTTGGCAACATCTTTTTTGCTTTACACTAATAACAAACGGGCCTTTTCGATGCTTGATCTTCTGACAACTCGCTCACCACTTTGAATGAGTTAGTTAATATGTGCTACAGCATGAATTTCAATCAGCTGATCAGGAAATGCCATACCCGACACACCAACGAGGGCACCGGCTGGTCGATGGTCGCCCACATACTCCTTGAAAATACTGATGCATTTTTCAATTCTTGTGGGTTTGACAGAAAAATCTCCATCTCAGCAATGTTCGACCTCGTAGCACCAAATCCCGCCAGTACTCGATCGAGATTCTCTAGCGTTTGTCTGGTTTGCACTTCGATATCACCCTCACCAACAAATGTGCCCTGGATATCATGGGAGAATTGACCCGAAATGTATATGGTGCCGTTAACACAGTAGCCTTGGGCAATGCCATGTTCGTCTTCCCATGGAAGACCGTGATTGTAGGTTTTAATATTAGCCATTATTATCACTCCTAGTTTAATGTAATCTTAGTATATACTAAGCTCAAATATAAAAATAGTACGCACTTTATTGATAGGTACTATTCGAAAGAATAGTGTAAGTATGGGTATGGCTGATTTTAATGGTAAAGTTAAAAATATTCAAGATACACCTTTTGGTTATACAATCTCAGTGATTGGTGGTAAATGGAAAATGGTTATTATTTACCTTTTAGCAGAAAACCAACCAGTTCGATTTAATGAATTGAAAAGACAAATAGGAACTATTACTTTTAAAATATTGAGTTCTCAATTAAAAGAATTGGAAGCGGATGGTTTGATGAAGCGGAAAGAGTATCCTCAAATCCCGCCTAAAGTAGAGTATAGTCTGTCAGATAAAGCAGAAACTCTATTACCCGTCTTGGAAGAGTTGTGTAAGTGGGGAGCAAAAAATCGAAATAATTAAAAGTTCAGTATAAGTTGGATGAAGATGGAAGTCCGAAGACATATATGCTTTATGGCCATGTGCATGACGCCAATGACAAAAGCGACAGCATATGATAGGCTATGAACTAAGAGGTTTAGCTTTAAATCGCGCAAACCGTTAATTTTAATAGAATTATGGATACATATAAAAATATAGCAAATTCGGAGAAATACTCTTGCTTTTATGATTAACTATTTTGAGAATAGGAGATCAAATAAAATGAGAAAAGATTACTTTGCAAAGATTGTAAAATATGTAAAAAACGTTTATAATATAGAAGGAGAGTTTAGAAATTTAAAGATGAAAGAATAGATCTTTCATATAATGAGATTTTTTAATTTCAAAGGCTAAGTCTCTCATAAATTTCAATAATTAGAGCTTATATATAAATAAGAATTTGAAGGGAGAAACAATCAATCATTATTGTACTCTCAAGGCTAAAGCATTAAGGAGGTAACAGCTTGGCACAGCAATATACGAAAAAAAAGATTCGAGAAGAATTCATAAAGATACTGAATGAGCGCCCACTTAATAAAATCACAGTTAAGGATATTGCTTCAGCATGTGAGATCAATAGAAATACTTTTTATTATTACTACACAGATGTATATGCACTTCTGTCAGAGCTCTTTCAAACAGAACTCCAGACAGTAATTGATGAATATAATGATACATTTTCCTGGGAGGAGAGTTTTATTGTAGCTACTAAGGTTGCTTTAGAAAACAAAATAGCCATTAATCATGTATATAACTCCATGCAGAGAGAAGAATTAGAGGATTATATATACAATGTATCAGGACATGTCATGAACCGGTATGTTGAAAAAGTAAGCGACGGTATCTCAGCTTCTTCGGGGGATAAAAAACTGATTGCTTCCTTTTATCAGTGTGCTCTTACTGAAATGGTACTACGCTGGATTGCTTCTGGAATGAAGGAAGACCCTGATACTATCATCAGACGAATCGGGCGGCTCTTCGATGGACACATTGCCCTATCCCTTAAGCGAAGTGCTGGTTTAAATGACTCTAATAAAAAACAATAACAAAATCTTTTTTTGTAAGGCATTCTAATCTCAATGCCAAAAAATTAGGCAAATAAACTGCAGTGTTCGAAATTCGAACACCGCAGTTTGTTTGCCTAATGTAAAAGACATAAAAAAGCGATATTATAAGTATAAACAAATCCTACAGATAACAAGTATTCACAAAGTTAAAGGAGGTGTTGTTATTTATTACCCCTCAAAATGTGGAGTGCTAGTAGAGTTCACATAAAAGAACTCTAAACATAATAGTAGGATTTAGAAGACTATTAAGAAAGAAGGAGATAAAATGAAATTAAAAACACATGATGACAGGCTTACACTTACAAATGGGAACTATCATTCTTTAGTGAATGCAAGAAAGCCTAAAGGAATTGATGATAAGAAGGCCTATTTAATTGGTACAGGAATTGGTGCTTTAGCTGCCGGCTGCTTTTTGATTCGTGATGCTCACATGGATGGAAGTAAGATTACTTTTTTAGAACAATTAGATATTGCTGGAGGAAGTTTGGACGGCCAAGTTCGTCAAAATATTGGTTATGTGGCGCGTGGTGGACGTGAACAGGGACATCATTTTGAGGTTTTATGGGATTTGTTTAGTTCCTTACCATCTACAGAAGATCCTAATATGACTGTGTTAGACCATTTTTATTATACAAATCATGACGATCCAAATTTTAGCAATTGTCGTATTACAAATAACCAAGGCGAACGCTATGACAATGGAAAATTTAATTTAGGTCAAGATTTGGCAAAAGAAATAGCTGCTTTTACAATGATGACAGATGAAGAACTTCAAAACAAATCTATTGAAGATATTTTTTCTGAGGAACTTTTAAATTCTGATTTCTGGACATACTGGAGAACAATGTTCGCTTTTGAGAACTGGCATAGTGCTTTAGAGATGAAATTGTATATGAACCGCTTCATACATCATGTTGGGGGTCTGCCGGATCTTTCAGCTTTACAATTTTCACGACATGATCAATATACTTCATTTGTAAAACCCATGGTTAAATATTTAGAAGATCATGGCGCTAAATTTGAATATGGAGTCACTGTCGATAACGTTGAGTTCTCAATTTCAGATGATAAAAAGGTTGCAAAGAGGATAGCTGCAAGAGATAGAAATGGAAATGATATTTCTATCAGCTTAACGGAAAACGACCTGATATTTATCACCAATGGTTCTATGACTGAAGGTTCCGGATATGGAGATGACAATACTCCAGCTCCATTTAACAAGGAATTGGGAGGATGTTGGAAGCTGTGGAGAAATATCGCAGCTCAGTCTGATGAATTTGGAAATCCTGATAAATTCTGTACAGATCCGGAAAAATCCAATTGGGAGTCTTGCACAGTAACTTGTCATGATGAACGAGTTCCCAAGTACATTGAAAAGATTACAAAACGTTCCCCATATGGCGGACGCACTGTAACAGGCGGCATAGTTACTGCCCTTGACTCTTCATGGTTGATGAGCTGGACAATAAACCGTCAGGAGCAATATTACGGACAACCTGAAAAAGATGTTGTTGTTTGGGTATATGGTTTGTTTTCCGATGTTCCTGGGGACTACATTAAAAAACCTATGAGAGATTGCACTGGTAGGGAAATTACAAAAGAATGGTTATATCATATAGGTGTTCCTGCAGATGAAATAGAGGAATTAGCAGAAAGTTGTACTGCAGTTCCTGTTATGATGCCATTTATCACATCTCAATTTATGCCTCGTGAATTTGGAGATCGTCCTTATGTTGTACCAAAGAATGCAGTAAACTTTGCTTTCCTTGGACAATATGCTGAAACATTGGATGATCCAGGACGTGATACTGTATTTACTATTGAATACTCAGGACGTACAGCTATGGAAGCAGTATATGTACTGACTGGAGTTGAAAAAGGAGTTCCTGAGGTATTTGCTTCCAGATATGATATCCGCTATTTGTTAGATGCAGGGGTGAACTTATTAGATGGAGAAAAACCAGAAATAAATTTACCACCACTGGTTAGACGTAAAATTATGAAACAAGTAGCAGGAACAGAAATTGAAAAGTTATTTAAAGAATATGGCATTCTTTAGTGACATTTTGAATTGATAATTTGATTAAAATCCCGAATTTAAAAAAACGGGATTTTAATTTATATTCAATTATTATAATGATGGGCAAAGCCCTTATTAAATAAACATCATAAAATGGAGGAGACTTCTGTGAAAGAACAAAAAAACATTAAGCAAGCTTATATTCCTGCCATAGAAGAAATGCAAAGCCGGTATGAAGATGATTTGCGCAGGGAAGCCTCAAGGTCATTGGAATATGAATATAATAGAGAGATAGAAGGACAAGAATCATTTTTTAAAGCTTTTCGAAAATTTGAAGAAAGAGATGATAAAATTCCTGTCTATTCTAAAGAAGATAATGTTTTTTACGAAAAATATAAAGCTTATGTAGAAGAGGAAACAGCAAACCAGGGTAAAAAGATACAGGAAATTGAGAATTTAATTGAATATGAAAGGTTTTTTCTTCGCTTTGAAAGGAGGATAAGCAGCGAGACTAATAATTACAGCCACTTTGGTAGTAATTCAGCTACAAGATATCGCGTTGACTGCATAAGAGGATTGGAAAAGGAATTGAAGAAGATCCTGGAAAGCTCTCCTGAAGCATGGGAATTTTATTATAAACGTCAATTGATAAGCGATATAGAAACCCAGCACGAGCAACGTTTGGTAGCTGTCCCCTATGTAGTTAATGCAAAGCAAAAAGTAATAGATTCGTTGAATTTAGGTGTCCCTGTATATATTGTAGGACATTTAGGAAGCGGGAAAACACAATTAGCAACTGAAGCAGCCATGGATTTTACTATTCAAAATAAAATACAAAGTGAATTAGAAAATAAAATGGAAAACTGGTATTCTTCAAATCCAAATGCAACAGAGAAAGACGTTATTCAAAAATTTAAAAAATTTAATGAAGAAAGAAAGCTCCACTATAAAAATATATTAACTAATGGTAGTAAAGAGGAAATAGAATCTTTACAACCGCTATTTATTTCAGGTTCACATAATTTAACTTACGAAGATATGTTTGTGGAGAAAACTTTGTCTCTCGAACACAGCTTCTCCCAAGGCTCTTATGCGGATTATCTGAATATGATTATAGGAGATTTTTATGTGTGGATGGATGAGCATAAAGCAAGATTAGAGCAGATGACTGATGAAGAGCAGCTACAGCTTAAGATTCAGATATGGAAGAGCTTTTCTGATTTATTGGTAGCAAGTAATAGCAGCTTTGGTACTACAATCAAAAAAATAGAAAGAGAAATTTTAATTGCAGTAAAAGAAGGCCGTCCTGTAATAATAGACGAATTAAATACAATTGCCATGCAAAATTTAATTGCTTTGAATGATATATTGCAGCGTCACGCAGGAAGTACGGCTTACATTACAGGAGTTGGTCCTGTTTTGATTAAACCTGGCTTTGGATTTATCGGCACAGGAAACCTATCATCTCATATGGTCAATTATGAAGGAACAAATGAACTAAATCCAGCTTTTAAATCACGTTTCGTAACTATTGAATATAATTATGTACCACAAAAGATAACAGGTTCATTGGAAGAACAAGAGGTTACAGAAGAAAACGAACTTTTCAGAATAATAATAGCACAATTAGCTGACAAAAATGGAAATATTCATATTCCTGATTCCAAAAGAACATTAGAAGAATTATTTCGCTTTTCTCAGTTGTGCAGAGTAACTCAGAATGTTTTCATGGGTAAGTGGAAGGATAATGAAGCCCAAAAAGATACTGGAATGGATGAACCGGAGCTTAAAGAATCTGTATTATCAATCCGTAATATTTTGCACATTTTAGATAATTGGAATCAAGGCGAAGAAAAAGACTTAAGTAAAGCTTTGTGGGATGGTTTTATTAGTTCAATAACTTATCCCGATGACCAAAATTATATCCTCTCACAAGCAGTACGTTTTGGTTTTTTTCCTGCAGGGGAAGGTTGGAATGTTGAGGCAAAAGGCATAGGAGAAGCAACAACAACATACGAGGAAATTCGTACTCGCCCATATCACTATGTTCGCCCATCAATAGAAACGTTAAGCTATTTAGATGTAGTTCATCTAATATTTGGGAAAGGAACCCCAAGAAAGACTTTGCCAAAAGAACTAAAAGAAATTTTTGAAGCTGATATTGCTGATTCATCGCGAATTGATGTGAAAAAGTATCAAAAATTAGACCAACAATTATCTCATTTGGAACATTCAAAGGAACTACTTGAATACTTGGAAGATAATGAAGGAGAAAAGTGAATATGAATTTGTCAGTACATGGAAAAGATTTCAAGGACCAAGTTAAAGATCTAAGAACAAAGCTGAATGAATGCCTGACAAATGGAATTTTAGATGAGGATTTTGAAGAACAATTAGATAAACTCTCACAAATAGAAGAAGAGTTATTGTCTGACTTAATTCCGTATTACCGAGTTTATGTAGATAATATTACAAAGACTTCAATGCAAATAAATCCGATAAAACAATTGGGAGCTTTTGAATTTGACAGTTTTTTACAAACCACATTGAGAATTAATGATAGTCTTTTTATTACAAGTGGTATAGATGGAAAAGTTCAATTTTTTTATATAGATATTGAAGACGATTTTTCTAATCAAATTCAAATCCAGGTCGAGTGGAGTCACCCTATAAAAGAAATAAAAGAGGGAGTTTCGTTTATATATAAATTGAATGATAAAGAAATTTTGCTTTTAGGAGTAAGAGGGGGATGCTATCTGCTTTCAAGCGATAATTTTGACCAAATGCCTGATATTGACGGACAGATTAAAGTTAAAAAGATTGAAACAGAGCATGGTATTAATGAATTTGGAAGATGTTTAGCAATTAATGATGGTTTATTTGCAGTGGAAAATGGAGACAAAAAGTTGAATTTATTAGAAACGGTAAAAGGAAAAGATGGATATCGTCTTGTTTTTCATAAAGATATTTATTGCACTATTCCAAATTGGTCTGCATTGGGAAAAATAAGTGACAATTACTTTGCAGTTGGTACAAAAATGGGGGAATTATATTTTATCAAATACGAGAATAATCAACTAAATATTACTGAAAAAATAAAATGTTTTAGTGATGAAATAAGAGTAATTAGATGCCTCCAGGATGAAAATGGCAGCAAGAGTTCCCTTGTAGTGACAGGCAATAATGGGTATCTTAAAATTTTTTCTTTATATGGAGACTCAAAAACCATAAAAATAGAATTGAATGATTTAAAAGGCAATTTGTTTGACGTTCAATCTAAAAATGGCACAGCTGTAGTTTTAAGTGAAGATGGAATTGTATACTTATTTGAAGAGAATTTTGGTAATTGGTATCTAAATGATGAAGCAGTGCTTAAGGATGTATTTTTTACAAATATCCTGAAATTAGATATTTCAAAATATTTGTTAATGGATATAGAAGGTAAATTAAATCTATTATATATCGATAGGATTGATACACCAAAAGACTTGTGGGAACTGCCACTTCATCAGTAGGAGGGATGAAATGTTTGACTTTAATGAGCAAACTCTAATTGAAGAATCTAAAAAACATTGTGAAGTATTTTTGCAAAATGAACAACGATCATTAGCCACATTTACAGGAGATCTTGGTTTGATGTATATTCCTGATCCAAAATTGGAAAGATTTCTGTTAGATCCTTCCAAGGGAGTATTATACTTGCCCCTTCAAAGCTTTTTAGATGAAAAATTAGATGACAACCAAATTATGTGGCATATTTACTATGAGTTAGCCCTATACCCTGATTGGAAAAAGCAAACTAAAAAATATTTGAACAGAAAAAAAGATTGGCAAAAAGAAATTGATCACATGACAAGCTATATTTTAAACAGGATAAAAAAAGAAGGTTTGGAAAAAGACATAGCTTATCAACCCAAAATTATTTCTAGTTATGTTAAAAAAGAAATTCTTGACTTGTTATATCTATTGGATAAGCTGACATCATTTCTAAGGGTTTTACAGATGTGCCCTATATACAGGGATAAAGAAAATTTCGAGAAAATTGTATCATATATGAAACAAACAGGTAAAACTATTGAATCAATTTCTGAAATGCCTAAACATAGAGCTTTTGCGAATAGTTTCTTGATTATTGAATTATATAAAATAAAGCCTGAAATCGAAGAATGTATTGAGAATCCTTTTGACATAAAAATTTTCAATCAACCTTTTTTTGATTTTATTCATTATCAATTAGTTAGACAGATAAATAGTAATCAAGGAATTATAGAAAGAGATCCATTCATTCGTTCCTTTATATTTCCGATTTTTGAGCAATTGTGGAAAAAAGAAATTAATGAAATGAAATTTTATAAATCAGAAGGACAAACAAAAGAGCAGGTAAATGGAAGTGAAAATCCTTTTGAGCAATCTAAAGCATATGAGATAGCAGATTCATTGGAATCTACCCAGGAAGAAGAAAAAAAGATTTTGGAAGAAATGTTGGAGCAACAGGACCAAATAACCTCAAACATACAAGACACAATACAAGGCAAGGTTGATTTAGAGCGCTATGGGATCAGCCAGACAGATCAACAATTGTTCCGGTTTTATTCAAATAAAATGAAATCGGAAAGAGAACAAATGCGGCAACTTTGGGAAAAATTAATAGGAAGTGCAAAAAAAGAAGTAAGTGTAAAAAAAGATGACCAAATAAAAGGGAAACTGGATGTCGATAGCTTTATTAACACTTATCCGGATTTTATAGAAGCTGAAAAAAATGGAAATTACAAAAATCTCCCAATTTTTAATAGGTACTTATTAGAGCCTCAAACAGATATTTTGCCTGAAAGAATAGAGATTTCATTTGTGATAGACAATTCAGGCTCAATGAATGCGTCAAAAATTGAAGCAGCAAGAAAAGCTTTGGCAGTGACATTGTTGTCAATTGATGATTTTAATCGATATTTAAAAAGCAATGCAGAACAACTGAATCAAAAAGTTGAAGTTTTAAGCGAAACGTGGTTTTTTGGCAGTAAGTTTTATAATGTTAAAGAATTTAACGATAAAAATGTGAAAGAAAAAGAAAAAAGCGACATAATTCGCTCAATTGTAAAGTTAGATGCAACAGATGGAGCGACAGATGATGCAAGTTGCCTTAGAGAAATATCTGATAGAATTACGTCCATGCAGGAAAGCGAACTTAAAAAAGGAAAACTAATAAAGATAGTCTTTGAAATTACAGATGGTGCATCAAGTTTTCCGGGAGCAGCAAAAGAAGCTGTGCAAGAATTACTATCTAAAAATGTAGAAATCTATGCGTTCCAAATGGGAAAAAGCAACAATACAAATGAAAAAATCTTTAATTTCGTATGGAATGAAGGCTACAGAGAGCCCCATGGAGTAATGATCGGCGAACAGATAGAAAGGCTACCTAAAGAACTGCTAAAAGCAGTAGGGAAAAATATGCAGTCTGCTTTTGATAATCACTGAAAGGTGAGTTCGCATAAGATCTAGCCTGGGAGAACTGGAAAAAATCCGGCAAGTGCGTGGTTTTGAGTCGTTAATGGATAAGGTAAAAATATATGCCTTGAGAAAAAACGTTAAAAATTAATTGACTCAAAGCACACCTTAGCTAATTCTTCAGAACTAATTGGCATATCGTTTTCAATCCATTCAACAAGCATATTAAAGAACAAGCCAACTCGGCCGTAAATGCGATAACGGTCTGGGAGTGAAGGTGTTTTTATGCTATTAATGTAAAAATTATTTAAATAATTCAGGATGAATAACTTATAGTTACAGGCGAATAATAGCCGGATACTTTCTATATGCTCAGAAAAAAATCAAATAGAACTTTCCAATAATCATACCACTGTTTTGTCTGCATATAAGGGAGAGATATTTCAGTGAGCTTTGTCATAAAATCATCAAAAATATCCGTTAGTATATCATCTTTAGACTTGTAATTACGGTAATAAGCCATACGTGAGACGCCGGCTTTTTCTACAATATTATTGATTGTAATGTCTTCCCATTTTTTTCTTTTAGAAGTAGTATTAATGCGGTTTGAATACTTTCTTTTGTTATTTTTTTAATTTATAGGTTTGAAGTAAGTGACATAAGAACTCCTTTTGTAGCATCCCTTTGGATTTGCATTGAAAAAAAACATATGCGGTGTTACAATTATAACATCCCTATTAGTGTAGTAAATATTATACAAAAAATCAACTTTTTTAAATCATAAAAATAAACTACTTTTGGTTTCATTTCTTTATGAAGGTGTCAGATGTTCAGCCCTTACACCTTAGATTCTAATTAATTGTATATGGAGGATTTAATATGCTTAATTATGTTTTAACTTGTTGTTCCACAGCAGATATGACCTATAACTACTTTAAAAAAAGGAATATTCCGTTTCTATGTTTTCATTATATTTTGGATGGAGAGGACTATCTGGATGATTTAGGACAAACCATCTCTTTTGAAGAATTTTATAGTAGAATCGCGTCGGGAGCAATGCCTACAACCTCGCAGGTAAGTGTGGGGCAGTATATAGATTTCCTTGAACCATTTTTAAAAGAGGGAAAGGATATTCTTCACATTTCCTTTTCTTCTGGTTTATCAGGAGCTTATAATTCTGCAACTATTGCAAGGGAAGAACTTTTATCAAGGTTCCCAGATAGGAAAATCTTAATTGTCGATTCTCTGGGCGCATCATCAGGCTATGGATTGTTAACAGACTTGGCGGCGGATATGCGGGATACTGGAGTAGAACTTGAAGAAGTATATGACTGGCTTCAGGAAAACAAGCTTAAAGTACATCATTGGTTTTTCTCTACGGATCTTTCCCATTATAAACGCGGAGGCCGTATATCAGCTACATCCGCAGCTGTAGGGACTTTGCTTGGAATTTGTCCGCTGTTAAATATGAATTATGATGGAAAACTTACTCCTCGCAAAAATATTCGCAGTAAAAATCGTGTAATAAAGGAGATTGTGCATATGATGGAGATACATGCAAAGGATGGAATAGAATACTCGGGGAAGTGCTTTATCTCTAATTCAGCGTGTTATGAGGATGCACGCAAGGTGGCTGATTTAGTTGAGGAAAGATTCCCTTTGCTCAATGGGCGTGTAATGATAAATAGTGTTGGTACCGTAATTGGTTCTCATACCGGTCCTGGGACTGTGGCGCTTTTCTTTATAGGTGACAAGAGAGAAGATTAATTGATTTTAAATTTAAATTGTATTGCAGGTGAAATTAATGAATACGGTAAGTAGGTTTGCGAAAATAATTCGTGTGGTTAAGGTAGTGCCAGTTATGGCATTAATCATGCTGAGTATTCTTTATGAGTTACACCCAAATATTTTTCAGGGAACATCCCAATATATTTTATCAATTGTATTTCTTTCAGTATTACCACTATCGGCTTATCCATTACAACCGGTTTTACCAAAGTACCGTAACAAAGGTAGAGAAGGGCAGCGCAATCTCGCTCTTATGATGGGGGTTTTGGGATACTTGTTTGGTATTGTTTTCGCACTGTGTTCTCATGCTACTAAAGAATTACTAGTGATTTATTTAATTTATTTTCTATCAGGCATTGGAATTCTGTTTTTTAATAAGATATTTAAAATCCGTGCAAGCGGGCATGCTTGTGGAGTAGCAGGCCCAATTTTAATTTTTGAAAATTTTATAGGTATAAAAGCCCTTGTCAGTGTAGTTGTTCTAATGATGGTGTATTGGGCATCAATAAAAACGAAACGTCATACTACATCACAATTGTTTTGGGGTAATATAATTCCATTGTTTGCGCTAATTATTTCAAAATTTTGGTTAAGCTTATAAAACATAGATTACAGAACAATTCAACTATGAGACTTATGATATACAATAATATAATGAATAAAAGCACTTTTGAGCTGGATAATGAAAATATGGGAAACCTCATGACAAGAGTTAGATTTTAAAATGTATAATTGGCCATAACCTTGTAACAAAAAGCTCCGACAGATTACTTGTTCTAGCAATTGCTTATTGGGGTGTTATTGTTAATTGGAGTATTTGATTTTGTCAAAGAAGCTGTTATTACAGTTTTAGGGCAAAAGATTACGAAGGAAATAAGAATTGAAATGATGGAAAAGCTTGAAAGGATAAATGTAATGTTTTTTCATCAATGGTTCAGGAACAGTAGTTTCAAGGTTTACAAATGATGTTGATGCAATCAATTCACTGTTTACAAATGGTATTATCGGAATGATGGTTGACTGCTTTAAGCTTATAGGTATCGTAATTTAAATGTGGATGTTTGGAAAACGGATTGGATACTAAAGTAACCAGTGATACTCTTTTTTTACAAGGGCAAAAACAACTTTTGGCCATAGCCAGAGCTATTGTAACAAAGCCTCCTGTACTTCTGCTGGATGAAATTACAGCTAACCTTGATTCTATAACGGAAGAGAAAATAGTTTCTGTACTTTAAAAGGCAAGTAAGGACCATACAATATTGTCCATATCTCACCGTTTATCATCTATGGTTTCCAGCAACACTGTGGTTATAAGAAAATGAAAGAGTTAAAAATGCTGGTTCTCCTGAAGTGCTTTTAGAAAATGATGATTGGTATCGCAGTCATATTGCACTTGAAAAATTGACATGGAGTTAATTAATAAGTATCAATCAAAGATTTCTTATTGTTAAGATAACACCTTTAAATTGTGATGAACAAAGCCTTCAAATGAAGAATCATTTGAGGGTTTTGTTGCTTGCAATTTTGATACGAAAAGTATTGAATATATTAGCAATAATCAAGTATCAAATAATCAAGATAATTATTGTCTAGATGCAGCAAGCAGTATAATATTAGATAAAGAAAATTTGAAAAATCCAGGGAAGAAGTGGTAGAAATTTCGAAACATAGCTTTTCACCAAGGGGGTACTAGATACTTACAACATCAGAATTGTACTCTCAAGGCATGTTGAGTGCGTGATTCTGATGCAGAATTGTGGTATAGAGGGCAAAAAATAGAGTTTGACCACAACATATAGTGGTTCATAGACATAAATGTATAAAACGCATGTTTGTAATGACGGTATCGGAGTTGATTATGGAGAATAAACATTAAAGCATTTGTCTAAAGAATTGATAAGAGGGTTTTCCAGTTTAGTTGATACAAAACAGGAGTGTCAGCATAGTACAATCGCGGTATAAAAGCTGTTTATCTCGCCCCTTGTGCTGGCTGATGCTCCTGCAATTTTTTGTTCAAAAGTTGTTGGTGAATTTTGGCTTTTTATGTGATATAATAAAAAGTAATGTTGATATGTGTAGAATTTGAGGAATAATTTCATTGTTTCAGTTTCCATTGTTGATTGTGTTACTTAAGCGAGCTAATATTCAAATTTTTTATCAATAACCATTTGCATAAAAATCGAAAAGGAGTACAAATATGGATTTTAAAGAATTTTACCAACAATGTGGATTAAACGAATACCCTTTTAATACATTTACTACAGAAGATGAGGCCAAGGCTAATGAACTTTTTGTAGAACCAGTTGATTACACACTAATAAAGGATGGTTACAAAGATCACCGAACTATTATAATGTCTGGAAATCGTGGCACTGGAAAGACTGCAATTGTATATGATTTAATTATGAACTCTTCAAATGATACTCTCATTTGTTATATAGACGATTATAGTTTGATAAATACCAACTCAACATTGCAAGAAATCTACATTTCATAATTATCCTGATTTAAAGGAAATACTGGCAGAGACATTTTGCATCTATGAAGACTTTAAGCGTGAGTTTCTTACTATCCAATAATATCAAAGTACCATATTGGATACCGCCAAGGTCTATCAGCTTCCAATTGGCATCTTTTTATCTCCTCAAGGCATACTGAGTGCATAATTCCGATAACATATTGTAGTTTGGATAAGAAAAATAGGGACTAGATTGAAAGATATTGTTATTTTAAAGCTAAAAATTAGTGAAAGACGACTGATTTTTCCTTTGATTTAGGCCGAAATATAATATGGCATAATAAATATTGATACTTTTTGAAAACTGTAATATAGTATATGTGAATAATTAAAATACGGAGGAATAAGATGTACAATCAAAATTTTGATCCATTAAGTATAAAATACACAGGAACCGAAGAAGTCGTAATTAAGTCTTTAAAAAGGGAAATAAAAAACATTTTGAGTTCTTATGTTGGATGGTTTGATACTTTTTGTGAATTAATTCAAAATGCACTTGACTCTGTTGAAGAAAGACAAAAAAATGCAGATAAAAATTATATTCCTAGAATTAATATTTTAATTAATATAATAGATAATTATGTGGCGGTAACTGATAATGGAATTGGTTTTTCAGAGGAACAATACATAAAATTTTTAGCACCAAACTTTTCATTTAAGAGTGGTCAAACAAGAGGTCATAAAGGCGTTGGTTCAACATATTTAGCTTATGGATTTAATTATATTCAAATATCAACTAAAAACGGGAACTTTAATGCACGTGGAGTAATGAATAATGCACGTAATTGGTTGGATGATGAAAATCCAGCGGGTAATCCTAGAGTAGTTCCAGATACTAAAAAAACTAAAGATGATTTTTTTAATACAATAGATCAAGGTGTGTCAGTATGTGTAAAATATGATACTAATACTTACCCAAAAGATTTATCATGGATAAAAGTAGATGATGCAAATAATTGGTTGAAGCTTTTAAGAGCGAAGACGGGATTAGGTGCTATAATTGAAAATCCTAAAGTGGAGATAAGTGTAAAAGTGATATCTAAACAAGGGAAAGAAACATCAGCAGAAATTAAAGGAATAAGATATTTATCAATTGATGAGTTCGTAAAAAAATCAATGAGATATACCGATATTAAAGTTAAATTTGATAAATTATATAAAGAGTATGGAGCAGAATACAGAATACCTTCAAAATATTGTAACTTAGATTCAATATTTGATATGTGGAATTATAATAGAGTTTTAGAAGAAATATCTCTTGATGATGATCAAAAAGTGTTGATTAGTAAATATAAACCAACAATATATTTTTGCTATGTATATTCTGTTCAGATTTGGGATAAAATTAATTCCGTTCTTAATCTTAGATCTGGTGTTAATGCTCTTTATGGTGGAATACAGCTTGCTGCTAATAATATGCCTCAAGGTGAGTTAATTCAAATACCATTGACGCGTAACATTGGGAGGCAAAATCAAGCACATATTGTAGTTCATTTTGAAAATTGCAGTGCAGATTTGGGGAGAAAGGGTTTTCAAAAAGAAATAATGGATTTAGCTAAAGAGATTTCTAGAAAGATTTTGGATGGCCCACTTTTAAAGATGAAAAAATGTTTTAGAAAAAATACTGGTACAGCTCCAGATTTAATGAGAGAACAGAAACTAGATGAGTGGAAAACTATAATGCTTGAACACGAAAAAGAATGTCCTCTAGAATTAACAAATGAAAATTTTTTTATTCCTCTAAAGCAGATTTCAATTACGTCAATTCCAACAAGAGAACAAGATGTAATTGCATTATTTAATCAGCTAATAGCAGGTGGAGTAATTAGAGGTATTAGGATAATGTCCACTAATGAAAGATTTATTTATGATGGATTGTATAAGATCGTGATAGAAGAGCCTACTAAAAATCATATATATAATAAGAATGCTAATCCGTTAGGGGTATCAGAAGAAAATGTTGTAGATATCTTTGATAAATCTCCAAAAGGTTTTTCTTCTTATCCGAAAGTATTGGAATATAAATATTCGTTAGATGGGTTAATCGAAGATTTGGAAAGTGGACTGAAGAATTCAAATGATATAGGATTAATTATTGCTTGGAATGCAGGACAATTATATAAGAAGAGTTTTTATATAGAATCTTTATTATCTGAAGACAATATACAATTACGTCAATATCATGGAGTGACACATAGATTGCTAGATATATCTAATAATGAAATTGTTGCAGATATGATTTTGTTAGAAGATTTAATTTTATATCTAAACAATCCGGGTGAGTGTGCTATTCAACAAGAAAAATACGATGAATAACTGATTAAAATTAAAGCGTAAAAATAAGATGGTGCGTGGGAATATTCTAAAAAGATGAGATAAGAAAGTCAGAGGGGACGGTTCTAACTGACCGATTAATGACATTACTGAAAAATAACCTGACACCAAGGAGGTACTATGTGTGATGGTCATCAGAATTACAACAACAAGGCATGTAGAAACGATAATTCTGATGACGTATTGTGGTTTTGAGGGTGAAAATTAGGTTTTGACCACAATATGTTGTGGTTTGAGAGCAAAATTCGAGCAAAAAAACGGACAAAAAACATCGATTTTTAACCCCAAAAAAAGGGCAAAAATATAGATGACATAGTCAAAATTTAAAAAAATTCACGATTTTAGTTAGGGTTTATATAAAATCAATATAAAAGAAGCTTTAGTTTAGTCAACTTAAATGACCTAAACTAAAGTCTCTTTTTTTATACCCAAAAACTGAAAGAGAGGTCAGCCTTTAAATTGTATTTAAAATCAGCAAAACAAGGGTTTCCTTATGCCGAGTTTGAAGTTGCCAAAATGTATCGTGACGGTATTGGTATTAATAAAGATGCAAAAGAAAGTAATCAGTATTTTGAAAAAGCCTTTGTAGGTTTTGAAAAATTAGAAAGGCAAGGTTGTGATGATAAGATACAGTACAGATTGGGATGGATACTCCAAAATGGAATTGGTACAAATAGAGATATTGCGAAAGCAAAAGAGTATTTTGGTAAGTCTGCAAAATTTGGAAACATTTTTGCCTGTTATTCCTTAGCTAAGATAATACTTGAAGAAGATAATCCAACTGATGAGGAAGTGAAAAAAGCAATTGATTATATGTATATAGCTTCAAACTGTGGGAATAAGTTCGCACAATATTCTCTCGGTAGAATTTATCTGGAGGATAAATATACCGCGAAGGATATTAATAAAGCAATAACATTATTAACTTTATCGGCTGAACAAGATAATGAGTTTGCAGCATATAATCTGGGCATGATTTATTTAAAAGATGAAGTAGTTTCAAGAGATATAATTGCATTTCTAACGCAATCAGCTGAAAAAAATAATGAATGGGCAAGTTATCAGCTTGGTAAATTGTTTTTGACTGGCAAAGATATTCCTAAAGACATCGAAAAAGCGATTGAATATCTTACTAAGTCATCGGAACAAGGAAATCAATTTGCTCAGTATGTTCTAGGAAAATTATATCTGATTGGAAAGGGTGTTCCAAAGAATAAGGAAAAAGCAGTAAAATTTTTTACACTATCGGCAGAGCAAGGAAATGAGTATGCAAAGTTTTTTCTTGATAACATGGATAAGTTTCGAGAACCATCAGTGGGTTTATGTGCATCTTGAATGCTTCATCATATGAGTAAAATATTTGAGGATAATATACAGCTTAATAAATCTAAGCTAGGATTAAAAATTGATAGTAAGCTTCTTCGTAAACTTAAAACAAAGAAAATAGCTTAAGGACATAAGAGAGATGATCATGAAGAGAGGATGACTCTTTAATAAAAATAACCTATAAATTTCTAAATAAAAGCAGTCTTTTGATTCTATTAATGAAAGGTTGTTTTTTATATCTAAATACAAAAAGTGAGGGTAATCATAATGAAGAAAAGCTTTAATAAAAAAAAGAGTTTATATAATTTAAAACAGGCTATTAAACCATGTATGAAATGCTGCCCTATCAAAAGAACTACATTTCATCGTATTGGGAATAGAAAACAATAAGGAGGTAGCAAATAGGTATATATATTCATTTTATAAATGAACAAAAAGAAAGAGCAAATAGTGTTAACCTTGATGAATTTTTACAAATGCAAGGTGAAACCTTATTACCATCAGGCAGAGAAAAAAGACTAAAAAGTAACCATAGCATTACGGCTAGGGGAAATGAGTGTTTGACCATGCTACAAAGAAGGTGGTCTTTCCATTGATTTCGTTCAGAATTTTTATGGATTAGTTTTTCCAGATGCAGTAATAATGCTACTTGGCGGATGTATAATATGGAACGTTCTGATATTCAAAAAGAATGTTGTGACATTTTTGTGATAAAAATATTTAATGCTTTAAGATTTTGTCTAATTTGTTCTGATGTTGTTCACAATAAAATTTTGGAGCTTATTAACAGATTTCTTTTTCAACCTTTTTAAGTAGGGAATATTCTGTACATTGGATCTTTACTAGGCAGTGTTTGTATTCTTGCTTTTATAATTGAGAAACATTAATAAGATTTCTATAGTACGGTCCTTATTCTAAAACTTATATCTATTACATTAAAAATTTGATATAAGTTAATTTAAAAAGTTAAACCGGGATATATCTTTCATGTAGTTTGCTTGAGATGTATTACTTGTATTAAACCATAATATTGATGTAATAAGAAAGGTTATTCTCCACGGTAACCAAAATTATTCCCAATACCCTTTTTATAGAAGCACAAAATGACCATAGGTTATTTTGTGTATATGGGTATTTTTATAAAATAAAAAAATTTAATAAAAAATGTTACGTTTTTATATGTTAAATCGTCTATATAGTAAAGGGGTAAAAAATAAAGAGAAGGGAGATGATTCCATTGGGATATATTTGAAACATCTGTTTATAATTATGAAATTTAAATTTAAGGAGGAAAATTTATGAAAAAGTTTGTATCTTTTATTTTATGTGTTACAATGATTTTATCAACAAGTATTCCTGTTTTTGCACAAGATAATTTTGAATTAAAAAATGAACTTTCTCTAACTCAAAGTACTATTGAACAATTAACAGCGACTTCTTTAGATAATAATACTTATATGAAGATTATAGACGAAGTCCATTTCTTAGAGAATGCTGGCATCGATGTATCAAACTTACAAGATATAAAAATTAAAGAAGATTCAATTGTTTATACATATATAATGGACAACGGGGTTGAATCTGTTATAGACATAAAGGAAGAAAATAATGGAGATATGGTTTTTAATATTATTGAAAACGGAAAAATAGACGAAGTTATTATTACATCCGATGGAAAGGTTTTTAGTGACGGAATTGAAATTAAAGTAGAAGGTGTTGAAACTGATAGAGTAACTGTACAAGATATCCAGCCAATGAGCGTTTCATACAATACAATGGATTGCCCAAGGGGTAGCCCTTCTGACTATACTGATTATTTTGGTACTGAAAATAATAGTAATATTATACTAACCAAAAAACTATCTTTATATACTGCTACAGGTTTAAGTATACTGCTGGCTGGTATTTCTGGAACAGCGTTTTTGGCAAGTATATCATATGCAATAGCTACCGAAATTATTACTGGTCTTGGTGATGAAGAAACAATGGGTTTATCATATAAGGCAACTGTTTATAATCATAAAGATGGTCTGTATCTTAATACTATTTATAGAAAATATGTTACTAAATGGTATGCTGGAACAGGTTATACAGGAAGTACAAAAAATACAATTTCTTATAGAATAACAGAATACGATTAATATCATAATATACACTATAATATAATAAAAGGTGATGAATTTATTATGAACAATGAAAGCGATAAAGAAAGCAAAAATGATATTGGAGAAAATAAAAATGCTTATAATGATATAAAAATATTTCTAAAATTACTTTTAGTTTCTGAATTGTATATGTTGTTTTTATCTGGCAGACAGATGTTTTTTGAAAGTAGAGATTGTTCACCAATAGTAGCAGGAATAAATACAGCATTGCTAATTCTAACAATTTACCATATAAGAAAAATTAAAACGTGTAAAAAGTAACATTATTCAACTTAATGGTTTGGTTGTTTTGAGTTAATATCATTTTGATATTTTGTTCATATAAAACATCGTTGAACAGATTAAATAGTATATATTTTTACTGCATAGAGAAATGTTTTCTTTGTGGAAAACCTTGAAAAATAAAGGGATGACCTTTATAGGGACATGATGTGAACCCCTATGGCAAACAGGTACGGAAATGGGCACTGCACAGAAAATTATCCTGTGCAGTGCCCATTTATTTCATAAAAACAGAATATCTTAGTCAAATTTTATGTATCGACGATAAAACTTGCTCGTATAATTGCTGCAGTCGCTCACTGCGCACTGCCTTCTTAAGTTCACATTCCCATACTGTTATTACATGCCAACCATCAGATTGAAGTGCAGCAATATTCTCTGCATCACGCTGTTTGTTCCGTTCAAGCTTTGGCTGCCAATATTCAAGATGTGATTTTGGCATTACAAATCCGGAGCAGCCTTCATGGCAATGCCAAAAACAACCGTTTACAAAAATAACAGTTTTATATTTCGGTAACACCACATCTGGTTTTCCTGCATATCTTTTGTCATTTTTTCTATACCTAAGCCCTCGTGAGAATAAATATTTCCGAACAATATCCTCTGGCTTAGTGTTTCCGCTTTTTATACGGGACATATTATAGCTCCGAACCTGCGGAGTATGGTTGTCAGCCATTTATAATCCCCCCGCTTCACTGTTAAATGCAGTAATACACATCTGAACCTGGTAATTTAATATTCGGAATCCAAATCTGTCTGCCATTCCAGCCCTTACTGCCTGTAACTTTATACATCGTCAAAACGGGAACATCTGTAATTTCTTTACCAATTTTTCTATCGTTTGGAGAAAGCAAAGTTCCAGTCCCTCTTCCGATGTCTCTTCCTCTCCTGACTATTAATTTCCCTTGAGCACCTGGTTTTTCTGCCAACATCGTTTGAAGCACTCCAATAAAGTTATTCGGTTTCCAGTCATTTGTCTCGGACACAATATATGAAAGAATATTGATGAACATATTGAGGTTGACCGAATAGGTATGCTCCCCGAAATGAGACAGCAATTTGTCGAGTTCTTCAATACTCGTATTGTCAGGCGCAAATGGGAAGTAATCCACTCCGCCTGTGAATGTCAAAACAACATCGTTATCAAGTACATTTTTTCGCGTTGGTTTCAGTTTTTCAGGGTAGTGGATGTTAACATCTTCAGGTTTCCTGCGCTCAATTTGAGATATAATACTGTTGTTAGTTGCATTGATATCAGAGAATAACTTGTACAACATAGGAGGCATAAAAACACGCATCAAACCAACGTCTCTATCATATCCAAACATACGAGTGTGCTGCCACATCGTGTCGGCTTGAGGATTTTTTGACACACGGCAGTAATATGTGGTCTGCAGCATTGGAAAAGTTATACCTCTGCCAAGGCTATTTCCTCCGACAATAACATTTATACCGCTCTCATACTCATTGGTGGCGGTAAATTGGGCCTTAGAGTTCAGAATAATCATTTTTATCATATCATCCTCTAAGATTTTTCCTATAAACTCAATAATTTCTTCAAACGCGTGTATGTTTGGTTTAGTTTGCTTCAAATTTTCATAAACAGACAGGAACGCATCATTTGCTTCTGGATCGTCAATTGAACCTGAAATTTCATTCAAATATGAAGCTATTTTTGAAGAAAACAAACTGTGCTGAGAAGTATTCATACTTGGATGAATAAGAAAATTACTTACAGTCCCGCCATTTAAAAAAATATCGGCAGATGCAACCAAATGATACAATAATGCACTAAGAAGTCCATTTTCAGCAAGTTCATCATCATTTGATAATTCCGTTAATTCATCATTATCAGTCAATATAATATATGGAGATTGATCCTCTGTGAACAGAATATTTCCTCCGATATATCCTGTTCCCGGTGTAAAATAATGCGTAAAGTATGGTCTGCGTCCGCTTTGCCTTGATTGCAGGAGTAAGGCTTGCGGTGTACCAGTTACCTGAAGGTATATACTGCTGGAGGATGTTTTTTCTATATCCCCGAGTTTGGAATAAACCGAACTTTGCTTTTTTCTGTTAACAAGAGTGTTTAAACTTGCAGCATCAGCCTCGTCATCAACGATAAACAATGCATTGCCTTCACAATAATGAGAGGAAGAAAGATTGTTTTTCCAACGTTTAAGCACACTTCCGTTTTTCTTTAAAACGATAATAACCGGTTTTCGCATATTATTTGCTGTAAATGCACTTTCGTCGGTTTCTCCACAAACACAAAAATCCGGCAGATCTTTTTGTACGCGTGCAAGGGTCTGCTGTTGGAGAAGTGTATTGTCTGTGGTAAGGATAAGAAAAATATTGAATCCTTCATCCGCGGCAGAACAAATCAATCCAAATAAATGACTGGTTTTTCCGCTTTGAACATTGCCTAAAAGCAAACTAACAACGTGTTCCTTGTAAGAAAATTTTGTTATGTATTCAGGAGTTATCTTATCTGATGTTGCCTTAACAGCATCAGCAAGATAAACATTTCCTTTGCCTCGGATTCGTCCGAGATAGTTTTCAAGATAGCTCATATCTACACCCCGAAATTAAGATACCATAAATTTGGTGTTGCCGTTTTAGTTAATGTAAAACTGTCTCTGCCATAGCGTTTAAAAGTCTCAGCAGTGACAGGCTGACCTATTTCTAATGCTCCGGTGATTTCCAATCTGCCTTTAATCCATTTGCCGAGGATTTTTAAATCATCCTCAGAACGCAGATTTTTACTGTAATCTCCGCTTACTTTACAGGAAAATTCCCAACCATCGTCGGTTACCACATTAAAAACCGCACTCTCAGTATCCTTTTGAGGATAACCTGACTGCTGGGTTATACTGCTTGGCACTATGAGCTCCGCCTCATACCAATGTCTTGGCTGTATTACTCCTTTATTGGCAACAAATCTGCCTTTCCCAAAATAAGCGTTCAGATTGCTTTTTTGCGGAACATCACCATTTTTTACAAGTGGTATTTCAAATGAGGTGGAGGTCAGAGATGATACTACATCTGCAAGCTTTGCAGAGTCAACTGAATCCACATTTTCGTGGTTTTCTAAGAGAGGATTATGCTTTTTAAAATCTGTAATTCCGACATCAGAAAGATTTTCTGTTGCATCCGTTGATAAACGTTCAATAAATTCTCTCATTTCAGCAACATAAGGTTGTTCTTTAATTAGGGTTGAAACTTCGTATGTACGTGTACGGCTATCGACAATACTTCCAAGGTTGTTTGAGCCTATAATTCCTGCAAATGCGCCATCAGCATTTGAATAAGAGTATAGTTTGCCATGAAAACGGAACGGTGTCACCAAACGAACTTCGCCTCTGTTTTCTTTTCGCAGGAATTCATTAAGTCCAACCGCAGCGTTGTATTCAACTTGAGTAAACTTATCCCATCGATGCATTCCTATGATGAGATTAAGTGTTTCGATTTTAGGATTATATGCTGCAGTTTGTTTAAGTTCTGCAAGAGAATCCGCCGTAATATATCCGACCGCAATGTCCATACGCGTTGCTTCTGTAATAAGTGAATAGAACATTTTTGAGAATGACGGATTACTCGTTTTAACCGGCGGTAAATTTGAGTACAAAAATTCCATTCAGAAATCCTCCTTACCTCATTTGCTGTTTTACATATTCCAGTCGCTCTTTCACAGACATTTTTGATAGTTTATCAAAAAGTGAATGTAAATCAATTTTATTATAATCACCGGAAAACAACGGCATTAATCTTTTAGCTGTTTCTCTTACACCGTCAGGAGGTACAGCATTTCCAATTTGCCGGCGAACTTCTGTAATGTTCCCCGCAAATTCAAAATCATCAGGGAAAGATTGAAGTCGTGCTCGCTCACGGTTTGTCAATGGACGTGTTTCGGGATAATGATATCCCCATGTTCCACCACCGCCTGCAGCGATAATAGTCTTTGCGGGTTCGCTTCGATGAATCCTACGGTAAACATGACTAATCATGCCTTTAACATATAGAGGATTATCTTTCGGAATATCTGTAAAATTACCGCCTTCAGGAATTAAATCAAGCATACGCTTGGTTTTATCAGCACAGTTGATGCGCTCATTATTGAATGCAACCTCAAGTGCACCGTCAATCGCTTCCCCCGCTGTTTTATAAGGTTTTGGTCTTCCCTCACCATGTGTGGGAAGTGGGTGTCTGAAGTCGAATCCAGTATCAATCCGTATACCAACGATAAGTACTCTTTCCCGAAACTGAGGGACACCGTAATCAGCAAAATTATAAAGGTGAGGTAAAATCACATATCCAGGTGTTATATTTTGAAAATCTTGTATAATTGTTTCGATGGCTTTACCCTTATTTGCGGTAAGTAAACCCTTTACATTTTCAGCAACAAAAGCAACAGGTTTCTTGGCATCTACAAATTCTAAAAAGTGCCTGTACAGTCCGCCTCGTTTCCCTTCAAGACCAGGTTGTTTCCATATTACTGAAAAATCTTGACATGGAAATCCTCCGAGAATGAGATCACAATCAGGGATGGTTGTATCTGTATAAGGGTCAATTTTTGTAATATCCCCCTCTATAATGACATCTCCAAATTTTTTTTTGAAAGAAGCACAAGCCCACTCGGAAAAGTCGTTCGCCCAAACAGTCTCGTAACCTTCTAAATGAAAACCAAGGTCAAGACCTCCGCATCCCGAAAAGATGGATACAATTCGTGGTTTAACGGTGACATTATTATCAGTCATCGCACTGCCTCCTTAATGGTTGGTGGTTTTTGACCAGCTATATTGTTTAAAATAAACAATTGCTCAATTCCGCATTCAAATAGCTGACACAGCTTTACAATAGTTGAATAATCTATCCGAGTAGCTTTATCATTATAAAGACTTGATATTGTATTTCGGGAAAGTCCGGTTTTTTCATGTACATCTTGTATTGTATACCGATGCTTACCCATTAATGTTGAAAGATTGCTCTCTAATTGCAAAAGTAATACCTCCTAACCGTAATTTTTTATATTATAACATATTTACTGCGTAATATCAATAAGAAGATTGCCACTTTGACCAACTTAGTTGCCGCCAAGCTTGAGTTCTTAAGGCATTGGCGGTTTTCTGACTGTTAGTGGCTGAACCATATATTTTTGAGTAAAAAAAGTTTCTCTAAACATTTAACAATAGCTTTCGTCTGAGCGTTGTGGTATGTTGTGTTGCTGAGAACCGTAGTTTCTCAAATAAAACAGAAGGAGTCGGCTATGCAATACGATGAAATAATGAAAACAGATATTATCGAACTGATTGAACGATACCTTAAACAGCTTCGCAGGGAAAATCCTGAGGTTGACGAGTTGACCTGCAGAAGGATTGAACTCAGCCGGAAGGTGCAGGAGTGTACCTCTTGCCTCAGCAAAGAAACACAGGACACCTTGGAGGAATACCACAGCACGATGGATATTCTATCCGGTCATCAAATTGAATACTTGTACTTGCAGGGAGTCAATGACTGTGTTTTCCTGCTCAGAGAATTGGGTGCGATTCGAGCATGAGAATCCCATCCATTTTTTATGTCCTGAGTCTATGCAAAAATGCCGCCTATGAAAATTAGCCGGCATTTTTGCATTTTGTTTTTGTAGATACCCTTGTGAAACCGGATTAGTAGTGAGAAGTATTTTGTAATTTATAAAAATAATTTCGTCCAACCGCCCTCTGAGATCGGATTAATAGTAGGGGATATTTTTCTGACTGAAAATTTATCCGTGCAGCAGTGTTCTGAAATCGGATATATAGTGAGGGGCTATTTTAATTTTTCAAAATTTAATCGCTCAACCCAGGTCTGAGATCGGATTAATAGATAAGAGGACTTTTTTAAATCAAATCACAAAAATAAATCAAAGGAGGTCAACACACATGATAAAATGCTTTTGCACCATTGACGGCGAAACCCTAATGGATCAGCCACTGAAACCAATCCGCTTTGCAGTAGACGGCCTGTTTTCGAATGGACTGCAGCTGTTAGCCGGTGCGCCTAAGTCGGGAAAGAGCTGGCTGGCTTTATGGCTGGCGGTGACTGTTGCTAAGGGGGAGGATGTCTGGGGAAATCAAGTACAGCAAGGAACTACCTTATATCTCTGCTTTGAGGACAGCAGGATGCGTATCCAGAACCGTCTTTTTGATATCACGGAGGATGCATCGCCCAATGTGCATTTCTGTGAGGAAAGCTGCCGCTTGGGCGAAGAATTGGAGGAACGCATTGAACGGTTTGTCCTTGAGCATCCCGATACAGTACTAATTATCATTGATACCCTGCAGATGATACGCAGACCAACTATGGATAATTCCTATGCCAATGATTATACAGACCTGACTTCATTGAAAAGAATAGCCGATAAAAATGAGATTACCATTCTTCTGATTCACCATCTCAGAAAGCAAAAAGACGATGATCCCTTCAACCGCATTTCTGGCACCACAGGTTTGTCCGGTGCAGTAGATGCCAGCTTCACCCTGGTGGAAAAACATCGGGGCAGCGGTAAGGCTACACTTTCTTGTATCGGGCGGGATATTGAGTACCGGGAGATTGCGCTACAACGCAATGAAAATAATGTATGGGAATTGGTTGCAGACAGCAGGGAATGTCCAGAAATGCTTCTCCCCGATATTGTTGTTCTTGTTTTTGACTTTATGAAGAACAAAACTGAATATAGCGGAACACCCGGTGAGCTGGCAGAAGGAATCAGTAGAAAAGAAAAAAGAATCAGCGACCGCATGGTTTCCCGGCTGCTCCTGCAGCATACAGAAGATCTGATAGATTGCGGTATCCGTTTTGAAGTCCGCAGGAGCAATGGAAAGCGAATGATTTACCTGCACAGGATATCTGACCGTGACGATAGTGACGACAGTGCCGATAAACAGGACACCGATCCGTTATGAAAAATATCGACCCTGTTGACCCTGTCGGCACTAAGCAGAAGCTTTTGCCCGATGCTGCCCCCTGTCTGCCCCTGTGCGGGAAGATTACCATAGGACAGGGCTGTAACACCAAAGAAAACATCTGTGCCGACACAGGGGCTTTGTGAGGGCTTTGTACCGAAATACCGGAATAATGGTATTTTGAAAAAGCATAGGAATATGCTGCATTCTTCAAGGTCGAAAAAAGAGCAGGATAAAGGAAGGTGCCCTAAATGGGCCACTTCCTCTCACAAACACCCGCAGTGCAGGCGTTTCCAGGAATGGCATAGGGTGCTGTAAATGGGCTTTTGTGCTGTCTGCGGTGCTGTAGCATCCCCAAAACCCCAGTATTAAGCCCTTTTCAAGGTGCTCTTACAGGTACACATGAGCTTATTGCACATATTTTCTTCTGAATTGCCGCCCATTCGACCGCGGCAGTACATATCCCGGTGCATAGCTGGGGAATACAAAAAAGGAGAGATATTCTATGGACAGAGAAGAAAAAATCAGAAAGCATTATTTACAGACAGGCATCCTCGGTGCCTATGAAGCCGATGAAATTGTCTATGAAGAAGCAGAAAAGGGAAAATATGCTCCCTGCTTTGAGGATGTTCTGTTGTTCTTTGACAAAGTTTAAACTACTGCACAGCGGAGGATGGTCATAGAAGGCCGCCGTTTTTTCATCTGCTCTGTGTTTCCGCCTCAGGCTGACTGTACTCCTACGGACAGGCTGCTGGAATTGATTGATACCGAGCTGAAAAAAGAGCTTTAAAGCAGCTTACTTTCAGTAGACTTGCGGCAGCTATTGCGGTATGATGTGTGATACCGTACCGGTTTGCCCCAAGAAAGGAGAATTTGATAATGGCAAACCAAGAAAAATATACGATTTTATACGGCAGGCTCAGTCAGGAAGATGATCTGAAAGGGGATTCCAACAGCATTCAGAATCAGCGTCTGCTCCTTGAAAAATATGCAAAAGAAAACGGCTTTACCAATGTAAATTTCCTCTATGATGACGGCTACTCCGGCACCAATTTCAATCGTCCTTCATGGAATAAACTGCTTGGACTGATTGAAAATGACCAAGTAGAAACCTTGATAGTAAAGGACTTATCAAGACTGGGCAGAGAATATTTGCAGGTCGGATACTATACGGAAATTTTCTTTCCGCAGAAGAGTATCCGATTTATTGCGGTCAACGATGGTGTGGATTCCCTGTATGAAAGCAGCAATGACTTCACTCCTATGAGGAACTGGTTTAACGAGCTTCATGCCAAGGATTCCAGTAAAAAGGTGCGTGCAGTCAAACGGATACAGGCAGAGCGTGGAGAAATTCTCGGAGGCAGACCGCCCTACGGTTACCGCAAGGATGAAACCGTCCGCAAGGGAATGGTTCCCGATGAGGACACCGCACCCATCGTACAACGGATTTTCAGCCTGTGTGCAGGCGGGAAAGGACCCAACCAAATTGCTCGAATCCTCACAAAGGAGCAGATTCTCAATCCCACCAATTACTATTACCGCAGGACAGGAGCAAAGCACAGAGCACTGGATACCACCATGCCTTATCGCTGGACTTCCAGTACAGTGACCGCTATTTTGGATAACAGAACCTATCTGGGACATATGCCGGGACTGAGAACAACTACCCTGTCCTACAAGAACAAGAAAGCTGTTTACCATGATGCCTCCGAGCAGATTCTGGTAAAGAACACCCATGAGGCACTGATTACACAAGAGCAGTGGGACATGGTGCAGGAGCTTCGTCAGCGGAAAAAGCGTACACCCAAGCAGATGGATGAACATAATTTATTTTCTGGTTTGGTGTTCTGCATGGACTGTGAAAAGCCCCTTGTCCTGCACAGGGCACATACCATGGATGCGGTTAAGAACAACTTTATGTGCTATACCTACAAGAAAAAGGGTAAGGAGGTTTGCTCCTCCCATTACATCAGAGAGCAGGATTTAATCCATATTATCCTTGATGACCTTCGCAGAGTGACCCACTTTGCAAGACAAAAGGAAAGTCTCTTTGCAGAATACATTAACCGTAAAAACTCTATTGAACTGAGAAAAGAAATTAACAGTCTGCAAAGGGAATTGGATATGGCAAAACGCAGGGAGGCAGAACTGACTGCATTGTTTAAGCGTCTCTATGAGGATAATGTTCTTGGGAGGGTAAGCAATGAGCAGTTTCGTATGCTATCAGCTGATTACAATGCTGAGCAGAAGGAAGTAAAAGATTCCATTCCTGTGAAGGAAATCCGATTGCAGAAGCTGATGGACTCTGCCTCCAATGTGGATGCTTTCATTGAAAAGGCTAAGCGGTATACGGAAATAACTGAGCTGACTCCCGAAATCCTGAGACTCTTTATTTCAAGGATTGAGGTAGGGTAAAAGAGCACCAAATATTCACGCACAGCTGAGCAGGCAATCCGAATTGTCTATCGGGATGTAGGCATTATGGACAGCGTAGAACCAATTTCCACAGAAAATGCAGATGATATAGAACATGAAAACATTGCATAAGACAGCATAAGGCGGACAGCTTGCGCCATCCGCCTTGCATATGAACCCCGGTTCACAATCTGTCCCTTTGAACGAGAACAGAATATTTTTCAAGGTTTTTTGTTGCTTGTAGATTTGTGATATAAGCTTCTGTATATATCGTTATAAAATGCACATTTTATAATTATCTGTTTTCTTACCCTATACTATATAAACGATAAAAATAGAAAATTAACATTATTTTATCCAAATTAGGAAATTATGCTATATATAATATTGAGTAACTGTTATGATATAGTTACATTACTGCATGAATGGAGATAATATATGTTTTTTTATTAACAGTAAATGATGTTGATGTAAATAATTACGACTACGCAACTGTATTATATGAAAAGTATGGTAAAGCCATGTGGAAATACGCATATATACTGTCAAAAAACTATGATATAGCAAATGATGTATTCTCTACAACGTTTCTTAAAATTATTGAAAAAATAGAAATAATAAAAAAAATTCATACATATAAAATAAAATCATATTTAATGTGTATGGTTATGAACTGTTTTTTTATCAGAATATGATTTACCAAGAGATTTTATTAAAAAGGTGAGGGAGAATTAAAGCTCTTCACCTTTTTAGTGAGGAAAAATATAGTCATATTAATGATAGATTTATACACTATTATGTTAAATACGAGGGAGTTCTATTATGAAAAAAATTGTTAGATATGGTTCGGTGTCATCATACAAAAATTTAGCAAGTTATTTTAAAGAAATGGCTGGCAAGGGCTATATGATTAGTTATATATACGCTGGTAATTATATTTTTGACATAGTTAATCCGATAGAACTCAATTTTGAGGTCATTATATTTAATGAATTTGATTTATCGATTTATGGAGATAGAGAAAAATATATTAAAGATATGAAAAAAAGGGGTTGGAAGTATGTGTTGAAAAATGATAAAATAATTGTGTTTTGTAAAAAAATTACTGAAGATATAGTGTATAATGATAATGATAGACAACAGTATGAAATGGTAAAAAGTGTTTGGAACCGAAATAAATTTAAAAAAACCTTAAGTATACTAATAGCTCTATTTTTATATTTGATTAACGTTTATGACCATAAGTTTACTAAAATATATATCAGTAATAATTTTATGAAAATAGTTATTCCAATAATAATTTTTATTATTTTTGTTCCAATTTTTGGGAAAAATCCCTATTGGCTTTACAAAAATAAAAAAAATATATATGAAGGTAAAAAACTATATCATCGCACAAAAATAACGGACAACTTACTTGATTTATATTTGTATTCTTTACTATATGTCGTATTACCCATAACAATTATAATAAAATGGTTACAGTTTCTAGATGGCGGCGATTATAAACCAAAGGCAATAATACTTATTATTCTTTTTATACCAGTAATTTCATATGCTATTTTCAATGGTAACAATTTTCGTAATCTTAAACTGAAACGTATTAGGTTTGTAATTTATATTGCGTTAATATTAATATGTTTGTTTTTAGTTTATATGTTAGGATACTATTTTGTTTCAAATGCAGTTAAATAAAAAAAACATCTATAATTATGAGGTTTAGTAATAAGATGCGGTTAAGACGCGGAAGATGCGGGGACGTCAGGATGTGTGAAAATTACAGAAAAAATATTAAGCTTGACTGTATGATAAAATAAATGCAAGATTTAATAAAAGGGAGAAAGACATAGCATATTTCACTTGTCTTTTTGATTGCATTTTCAATAGTTATCTTTTAAATATAGAATTCGGTAAAAATGCAGTTAAATAGAAAATAAGCGTTTAGATATTATTTTCTTGGAGACGGATGTAGCTTTTTGGTTTATAATACGAAGCTGATAAATTCTAATTTGTAATATAATAAATAAAAATATATCTTAGCTTTGCACAAAAAGTGTAGGGCTTTTTTAGTGCAGAAAAAGAAAGAGAGGAAGAAGATATAAATGATAAAAAACAAAATACATACTATAGAAGATGAAAAAATTAAATCATTTATCGATATGATTGCACCATCCATTATTAAATTTAACACTGATCACTTTGGATTGTCAACAGTAAACTAAACAACTTTTTTAAGGGTATTGATTTTATATTGATATGGTGTTAAATATCCCAAAGACGAATGAATCCTATGATTGTTAAACCAATTAACATAATCAGATAATTGATATTTTAAATCGTTAAGCGTCTCAAAGTATTGACCATATACAAATTCTGTTTTGATAATTTTAAAAGTTGCTTCAGCAACAGCATTATCATAGGGGCAGCCTTTTATACTTAAAGAACGGCTAATATTGAATGTTTTTAGAGTTTCATCAATTAATTGATTTTTAAATTCATTTCCTCTATCAGTATGAAAAACCTGTATGCTTTTAAGATTTGCTTTAACTGTAGCAAAAGCTTTTGCAACTAAATCTGCACCTTTATTTCGACCAGCACTGTAACCGATTATTTCACGATTAAAAAGGTCGACAAGTTCCAGCTTTTACCGACTCTAACATATGTTAAATCGCTTACAACAACATTTAAGTGCTGCTGATTATTGAATTTACGGTTGACTAAATTAGCAATTTTAGATTCATTACATTTGTCAACATGTGGTTTAAACTTTGCAACTGTATATTTAGAAACTAAGCCGTTTTCTTTCATTATTCGGTCTATGCGTCGCCTTGAAACCTTGTAACCACATTTGGCTAGTTCTACCTTAATCTTTCGGGTTCCATAGTTATTGCGGCTTGATTTGAATATATCAATAATATTTGTTACAAGATTACTTTTATCTGTTTTTTGCTTTGATTCATAATAATATGTGCTTCTTGAAATTTGAAGGACTTTACACATTGCTGACACAGAGTATTTGTGAATATTGTTTTTTATCACTTTTACTTTTGTCCTAAGATCAGCGCTGCTTGTTTTAAAATATCATTCTGCATTTCAAGCTGTTTATTTCGTTTGCGAAGTTCTATTAATTCCAGCTGTTCTGGAGTAAGGTTATCTTTTTCTTTAAATGAACCGGTTGATTCTGCTTGCTTAATCCACTTGTCAAGCAAAGAAGGTGCTATATCATATTCGGTTATTATATCGCATTTTCTTTTACCGTTTTGATATGACAGCAATATTTGGCTTTTAATTTCAGCTGTAAAAGTACGGCGTTGTTTTCTGTTTATTTCTGGCATGGTCATGCTCCTTTTTTATTATATTTTGATTGTACATGACCTTAAAATATCTGTCCAGTTTATTATAGCCGATCCAATCCTTCTATTTTGGTTAATAAGGCGCTGCATTTATATACATTTGATACGTATATGTTTACATTTGGAAAATGTGATTATTTCAACGTAAATTCAAGCTATTACGAAATGAAGATGCAGTTCACGAAGTAAAGTTCGAAAAAATACAACCTCATTTTGAATGTATATACAGCATCCTAATCGTCAAGAGTTTTAAGGTCTGCCAGCCTCGAAACCGACATTGAATATGTTTCTGCAAACTTTTTAAAATATCCTTCTGTCATCAGAACCTTGGCGCCTGATTTAAACTCTATAACCCTGCTGCTTTTTTCCGAACGGTGTATTTTATGGATATTACGTGTATTTACAATAACTCCTATGCAGCATTTTACAAAATACTTTCTGTTGATTTTGTCGTTTATCTTTCCTATATTCTTTGAAATAACTTCCCTGTCTCCGTTTGCCAGGTGCATTATAGTTTTTTTATTATCACTCTGGATGTAATCTATTTCCATGTAGGGGATTTTACGTGTGAAACCGCGGTGAGTTACGGTATATTCTCCGGAGGAGTAAAAGCTTGCCAGCTCCGGGTTTCTCATGAGCTCATTGTCTATTTCCTCAGGCGTTGGGGGAAAGCCCATAGTACCTTTGGCAATATAATAGTCGTGCTTGCTGCCGTCACCTTTAATTACATAAGCAGTACTGCCGTCCAGGCACGCCACAATAAGCCGGTAATGTCTGTTGAACAGACAATTTTCCATGAACTCCTGCAGATTTGACAAATAACGAAAACTAAAGGAAATTTTGTTTTCCTTAAGTGGCTTCTGCAATGCTTCTTCCAGTATTTTACGCTCCCGTGCACTGCCGTACAACAATATTTTCAGCATGAACACAACTCCTGTATAGTATTACTATTATTGTATTCTTCAATACATCAGTTGTTACAGCTTGTTTCTTTAGAAAATAAGCCATAAATGCGGATTGTATAATTCTGCTGCATAATTGTGGAATAGAGGAAAAAATAGAGTTTGACTACATATATAGTGCTGTAGAGACGAAAAATGCCTAAAGCACATATATGGAATATCTTGCTGTTCATTGGGATTTGAATGTAAAGGACAGGAAAAATCATAAACAGTCAAATTATATTTGAGATTTGTTTGTTTATTTTTGATTTCAGATAGGTTATAATAGCAGTGATATATGAATAAACAGGAATTTATAGTTGAACGTGGGAATAAGAATTAGAGATATAAAGTTACATGACAACGATGGGGAGGTAATTTATATGGGGCTTAAAAACAATGATTTACAAATGCTAAAGCACATTTCTGAACAAGTGACAAATGCGATACAACTGGTATTAAAATCAAATGTAATCGGTGTCTATCTGACTGGTTCAGCAGTTTTAAACGACTGGCATTATGGAAAGTCCGATATTGATTTCATTGTCGTTATTAATAACTCAATATCAAAAGCAAACATTACTTCACTGGAAAAGCAGATTAAACCGTTGGAAGCTAAATACTCGAACGTGAAGCTTGAAATACTATATATTCCTATTTCGATATTAGGAAAATGCAAGGAAGAGGTTAAACCAATTTTAGCTTATCATGACAAAAAGCATAATATGTCATACTTTAATTTTAATCCAGTTACTTGGTATTCTCTTCAAAAGTATGGCGTAGTTATATGTGGCACGTCTGTTGATGAACTAAATATTAAAACTACCAAAGACGAATTATCTTCCTATGTTTATGAGAATGTAAATACATATTGGGCGACTTGGGCTGCCTCTGCTGCAAAAATATTCTCGATAAAAGGTATCGTCTCCTTTACAGATTGGGCTGTTGAATGGTGCGTATGCGGTCTTTCTCGTATGTATTACACGTTGCAGGAAAAAGACATCACCTCAAAGAGTGGGGCGTTGGAATATATGCTAAATAAATCACCAGACGAATATCAAAAGGTTTTGAAGGAGGCACAAGCTATCAGATTGGGAAATGGGCAAAAGCTCTATTCATCAAGAGCCGGTAGACGTAAGGCTATAATAAAATACATGAATTATGTGATTGACCTTTGCCAGCATTAGAGCCAACATGTTGACAAATTCCAGTTTATAGAAATGCCAGCATAGAACAGGGGCGGCAAAGCAGCTTATCTTGACTCTTGTTCTATACTGGCACTTCTGCTATTTCTTTTAAAGGATAGCTGATTTCTTTATTTTAGTGGCAGAATGGTGTTACTGTGGAAGAAGTAAAACGTGATATGCAATCTGCCATTAACGAGGCATACAGTGATTCTAAAAATAACCATGTGATAAAAGCATATCAGGACAAGGTACCACGCAAAGGGGAAGTACCTACAGTAGAAGAATTTATCCATTATGCAGCGAACAAAGTAAAAGGAAAATAGGTTAAAATAGAGTAGAGAAAAGTGTCCGTAAAATGGCACTTTTATTTAAAAATTATTAAGGAACGTATTCACAAGGCAATTAGTGACATTCCCGCAGAAATACAACCACTATATAATCAGATATTTATTTAGTGCTAAATTCTATTTTGGATAAATTTAATAATTCTAAAGATCGAATGGCGTTCTTAGCTTGTTTTAATGCGTCTATGTGTTCTTCTGAATAATGCATTAATTCAAGATAAGTAATGGTTTCTTCAATGCGATAAAAGATATGAGCATATGATATAGTTGTTTTCATAACAATCTACTATTAGGATCTGATATGTTCAAAAGAATTATCCATTATAAGCTTATTTTAATATGAAGGCACGTGGAACAATGTGCCTTCTGTCGAAGAAACCTTGAATTTATATGGGATTGAGAGATGTATTCTGAGATTATGATTGCGTGTTAATAAAATCTATTTGGCGTTACTGGAATCCTAAAGTGGATGGGGTAACGCCAAAATGATTGTTTCAGAACCTTTGCGTAAAGTTTTAACTTGATTTAACCTCTAAATTCAATATGTTCGTCGTCTGGACCTTTAAAGACTACCCTTTTCCAACCTTTTTCTTGAGGGGTTCTGGGATCGGGGATATGTGGCTTGGTAATAACAGGCACACCCGCTTTTATAAGTCTATCATAATCTGCGTCGAAGTCATTGCTAATAAGGCAAAAGTGGTATCCGGAATTCAATTTTTTATTTGTCCAATTTTCAAGTTCTAATACGGTATCACCTAATTGAAGATAGACAACTTTTTCAATTTCGGGTATACCAGGAACATCATGTTCAAAATATTTTTTAAATCCAAAGTTTTTTTCGTAAAATTCAATTGACCTTTTTCTGTCTTTTACAGAAATTGCAATATGATCAATGTGTGTAAACATTTATTAATACCTCCTGGTTCATTATTTATTGGTTTAGCCCTACATTCAGTTTTCCTTTGGTAATGTTATTTTAATCTGCAATACGACCCAGTTGGATGAAGTCGTATTTTGGAATCCATGTATTTCACCATGAGGAGAAAAAATGATATCCTTTTCTTTTGTAAACATTGGTTCGTTGTTTATAGTAATTGTGCCTTGACCAGAAACTACATAAAAGACTTCGTCAATATCCATATGTTTATGCTCAGGTGTTGTTTGTCCAGGAGCGTAAAGTAAAAGACCTATATCTGTCTGACCTTCTTTGAATATTTCTTTGCGGGCACTTTTGTGAACTGTAAAGTCTAAAATATTTTCAATATTATTTTTTTTCATAACAAATTCTCCTTCATTCATTTTAGTATGCAGCAATAACAATGAATAAAATACAAGCGCTTGAATTTATAAATGAATTACTGTAAAATTATCATAGTATAGTTACTTTATTTTTGCAAGAAGGCACTTTTTAGTTAAATACCAACCAAATAGTAAGTATTAAATAAATATGAAATGGAGGAAACATAATGCCATGTGATAAATCATGTCCGATTGAACATACTGTAAATTTAATAGGGCATAAATGGAAAGTCTTAATAATAAGAAATCTGGTTAACAACGGAACCCAAAGATTTTCTGAACTAAGTAAAGGAATTAGTGGAATAAGCCAGAAAATGCTGACACAGCAACTTAGGCAGCTGGAGTCAGACGGAATAGTTATTAGAAAGGTCTATCCAGAAATGCCACCAAGGGTAGAATACTCACTGACTGAACTTGGACACTCATTGAAACCAATATTGGATTCTATGAGTGCATGGGGTATTGAACACATTAAGCAAAACAGTATTACACAACAGAAGAAATAGGATATATGCTGCCATGCCAGCCGTGGTAGAGATTGAGAAATGCATCAGACAAGATGGTACCTCTGATATAGTATCAGATAAAGATATGGCAGAATGGATAAACCAATCAAAGTTAAATTTTAATGTACCCTATGCTTTCCACAAGGTGTGTTTTTAATAACACGCTAATTGTAGCAACTGTACTGAGGTGTATTTTGATAAATTATTGGTTATCTTTCGCAAGTGAAATCAAGCAATCTATTTTCCAATTCTTTATAATTATTACATGGCAGTTGAAAGGAGGTGCAATGATGTACGAGTGGTACAAGAATGTTCAAAAAATTGTTGATGAGATAGACAGAAAACAGCGGTGTGGAGGAAAAAATAGAAAAGGCAATGAAAGAATTTGATTATTCCGATACTGGTTATTGTCTCGATACCACTCCTGGCAGAGTGTTTTATTTCTATCATGATTGCACACGGTTTTGGAAGTATATCAGACCTGTGCGGAAAGTATAATATATCAACAAATTCTTCGGATTTTTTTCGGAAAAGTTTATAGGGTGCTTCCACCCCCTATATTTTATTTAGAATAATTTATTTGTCATAATTGTTATGATTTCCGAGGATGCCTTTTCCTTCAGACCGCCTTTTAAATGTCTTATGGAAAAGCAATATATAAAATATAAGAATACCAGAAATATCCTTATCGCACCCTAGTAAAAACAAAAAGTATGTAGATTTCTAAGTCTTGACAAATACAACCTTATAGAGCAAAATAAATTATATGCAAAATAATGCCGCAAGAAATTGCACAGAGGATAATATGTCAAAGGAATTAATTAATATTATAGAAGAAATTAAACCTGTATTGCAGGCTGCATCAGTAGCTGTTTGTATAATGGATAAGGATAACCAAAAGGTTTATGAAAACCCGCTTTACGAAATAATGGTAAAAAGAAAGAATGTTGAAATTGTTTCGGATGTGAAGTGTATATACACTGACGGAACAAAAATCGGATATGTTGTGGTATATCATGACATTTCTGAAATAAACAGACTGAGGCGTGAGCTTGAAAGGCTGAATCAAAAGCTCAGGAAGGCAGAGACTAAGATAACATTTAAGGATATTATAGGCAAAAATCCATATCTGCAAAAGGTTATTAATACTGCAAGGATTGCGGCGGCAACACCGGCAACTATATTGATAAGAGGAGAAAGCGGTACAGGAAAGGAGATATTTGCAAATGCAATACATAATGCAAGTCCCAGGAGAAATGAAAAATTTGTGAAAATAAATTGCGCTTCCTTTTCTGACGAATTAATTGAAAGTGAGCTTTTCGGATACAAAGAGGGAGCCTTTACCGGAGCTCAGCGCGGCGGGAAGCGCGGATTATTTCAGGAGGCGGACCGAGGCACACTGTTTATGGATGAAATAGGTGATGTATCGCCACGGATGCAGGTCAAATTGTTAAGAACCCTGCAGGAAAAGGAGATTATGCCTGTGGGTTCCATAGAATCGATACCGGTGGATGTGAGAATTATATGCGCCACCAACAAGCCGTTGGAGCGTATGGTTGAAAATGGTGAATTCAGAGAAGATTTATATTATCGGTTAAATGTATTTCCCCTTATTATTCCTCCTTTACGAGACAGAAAAGAAGATATCGAAGAAATTTCCATGTATTTGATAAACAAGTACAATGAAATTTATGACAGAAATGTAAAACAAATTGAAGCCGAGGCAGTTGAACTGCTGAAGGATAACCAATGGACAGGCAATGTCAGAGAACTGGAAAATGTTTTAGCGAGGGCACTTATCAATCAGGGAGCGGAAGAAGAGATGCTTATGGCAGAGGATGTGAGGATTGCTCTCGGAGGCGAGGAAATAAAGAAAAAGGATCACAAAAAGAAATATATGGAAGAAATGCCTTTAGATATTAATATGGCAGTAGAAATTACGGAGCGAAGCTGTATTCAAAGGGCACTGATCGAAAGCGGCGGTGATAAAAACAAAGCTGCCGTAATGCTGGGAATACCCTTAAGAACACTGTATTATAAATGTAAAAAGCTAAACATATAGTTGCAATAAAACGCAAATGTGCAAAAATATGCTGCAAGTAATTGCAAAAATGAGACGTTCAATATATCTGAATAAATAAAATGCTCTGTTTTCAATGATTAAGCTTACTTGCCAAATCTTTTTAATTGGTACGATACTTGCTATATTATACTTAAATCATAAATAACGGAGGTAAAGGATGGATAATAACAGAATATTGGATGAATTTGTAAGGAGCTATTACGGAACATTGGGCACATCCGTATATGGCAGCCCAGTAGCCATAAGTGCGGAAGATACTGCATTGGTGATAATCGATGCACAAAAGTGTGTAAAGAAAGAATACTTTGTTGAAGGCTATAAGGCTATGGGAATTGATGTGGAGCCATTAATGCCTGCTCTTAATCAGCTTGGGGAAAATACCGACAAGGCACTTGCAAATATTGAAAAGATACTGAATAAATGCAGAGAAACAGGTATAAGACCCATTCATGTAAAAATTGAATCATATTTACCTGATGCCAGGGATACAGGCAGGCTGCATTCAAGCGCAGGCATGTATTATCCGCCCGGAAGCTCTGCAGCCGAATTTTGCCAGGAAGTAATGCCTCTTGAAAGTGAAATCGTACTGAAGAAAACCTGCTCGGGAATTCATGTGGGAACACCCATTGACAGGATTTTAAGAAACTTGAACATCAAAAAAGTAATTGTTGCAGGATTTTACTCCGACCAATGCATAAGCACATCAGTAAGAGATTTGTCCGATCTTGGCTATGAGGTTGATATGATCGAAGATGCAGTGACTGCAATGAGTCAGGAAAGGCATGAAAAAGCAATGCAGGGAATACAGAAAATATATGCAAATTCAGAAACCACAGACGAATTGCTGAAACGTTTAGAAGAATTATAAAAAAAATGGAGATACAATGCTTGACGAAATAATAAAGAAAAACATGGATAGAGTCATAGAATACAGAAGACACTTTCACGCATATCCGGAGCTGAGCTTTGAGGAATTCGAAACCTCAGAATATATAGCTGAAAAATTGACCGAAATGGGATACAAGGTAAAAACCAAGGTTGGAGGCACAGGGGTAGTTGCTGTGCTGGAAACGGGCACGGAAGGACCTGTCATAGCATTTCGCGCCGACATGGATGCATTGCCGATACTTGAAGAAACGGGACTGCCTTTTGAATCAAGGAGGGTTGGTGTAATGCACGCATGCGGACATGACGGACATATGTCTGTGGTGCTTGGTCTGGCACTGCTTCTTTCTGAAATAAGAGATAAGCTCAGGGGAAGTATAAAGTTTATCTTTCAGCCCGGCGAGGAAGCCAACGGGGGAGCCAAATGCATCATAAATGACGGAGCATTAAAAAACCCCGATGTTGAAGGTATATTTGCATTACACATGATGCCTGATATACCTGCAGGCTGCATAGCAGTTAAAAGCGGATATCTTTCTGCTACAGACGATGAATTTTACATTAAGGTTCATGGTGCAGGTGCTCATTCTTCCGAGCCGCAGACAGGCGTAAATGCAATAGTAATTGCTTCTCAGATTGTGAATTCACTTATGGCGGTATTGGGAAGCAATATAAGCCCTTATGATATTGCAACCTTTTCCATATGCAAAATTTCAGGAGGAGACGCCATAAATGTTATTCCTGATTATGCAGAAATGATCGGGATGATCAGGTGTGTTGAAAAGAAAAACAAGCATATTATAGAGGAAAAAATGGTATCAATTTCCGAAAGTGTTGCAAAGGGCTTTGGAGGGAAAGCAGAGGTAGAATTTATAGAGGGCTTTCCATCCGTAAATAACGATTCTGCCTTGACGAAAAAGGTCATCGATGCAGCTCAAAAATCCTTGAAAAGTGAATCAGACGTTATTCTGATTGAAAGACCGCACCTTGGCTCAGAGGATTTTGCATATTATCAGGAGGAGATACCGGGTGTTATGTTCATGCTGGGATGTAAAAATCCAAATTGCGAAACAGGAACTCTGCACAGCTCTGTTCTCAACATTGATGAGAATTCTTTAGAATACGGAATCAAAGTATTTGCGAATCTGGCTTTAGATATTTGCGGCAAATAATTTTTTTAAAATAAAATGAAGAGGCTGTTGTCAATGTAGTTTGAAATTACAAAAGCACCGGCCTCTTTAATTTATATTTTGAAAATAGGTGTTACTGATGCAATCCGGCAATCCAGCCTTTGAATTTATGTTCTGATAAATCCCTGCCGGACAGGTACTAAATTCACTGTCATTTTATATTCTTTTTATTGTACTTATGGTAAAATTAAGGTAATAAGTGTATAATATAATTCCGTTCATGAGCAGAATTTATTGAATAAAAGGAGTATATATGGAATCAAAACAAGCTGTGGATATAAAGCAAATTAAAAAAGAGCTTACTCGATTTATGATGTCTTATAAATTTGCATTGGATGAAATGAATACAAAGATTAATATTTTAATTCAGGAATTTCAGCATATTCATGATTATAATCCTATCGAGCATGTGAAATCCCGTATAAAGACACCCGAAAGTATAATAAAAAAGCTTTACAGAAAAGGCTATGAGCTGTCGCTGCCTTCAATAAGAGAAAATATTCGTGATATTGCAGGTATTCGTATTACCTGTTCCTTTATTTCCGATATTTATCAGATAAGCGAGATGCTGCAAAATCAGAAAGATATAACGGTAATTGAGTGCAAGGATTACATTAAAAATCCAAAACCTAACGGATATAAAAGCCTGCATCTGATATTGCAGATTCCTGTTTTTATGTCAGACAGGGCGGAAGATGTATATGTAGAAATTCAAATCAGGACAATTGCTATGGATTTTTGGGCAAGCCTTGAGCATAAAATATATTATAAATATAATAAGGATATTCCGATGCAGTTAATTCGGGAACTTAAGGAAGCATCAGATTCAGTTTCACAGTTAGATGAAAAAATGGAAAATATCAATAGAAAAATCAACAGATATAAAGAAGATGAATTTGATAACGAACTGATTGATTTTATATTTAATAATGAAAGATTTAATTTTCCCGAGGAATTTATAACACAACTTATCAAATCTGATGGATAGAGCATTAAATTAAGATACTATTTGAGGCTTGTATAAATAGGTATACTAAAAGTATTGCAATATTATCCTGTAATAGAGTGTTCAAGCGGATACTTGACAGGGGCAATATGAAAAGGCAGCAATACGCAGGGTAGAATAGACTAAAAAATTGGGTGATCAATTTTGACCACCCAATAACTGTATAAAACACAGCTAGCGCTGAGTTATTTTTTCTTTGCTACTGCTTCATACTCACCTTGCTTATAATTTAAGCTGTGTATTTCTCCATTTTCTTCAACATTAAATTCTAAGCTTGCATCCACAGCCATAAGCTCAAATTTTGTTTCTGAAACAGGCTGTAATCCTATTTTTATCTGTCCGGTAGGAGTTACATACAAATTACCGTTTTCGAGAGTAATGTTTAAATCAAATCCTTCCTGAAGCTCATAAATACCTGTATACTTGCTCAATGTATCTTCATCTGTAACAACTTTTTCAGGCTCGTGACCTTCCTTGTATCCCTTGAAATCCATACCCATTTGCGTAAATGTTATTTTTTCCGGTATTCCTTCCTCATTTAATCCGAATACCATGTGTGCATCCAGCTGTTTCATGAAGAATTTATCATTTCCTTCGGGATATATCTGAATTTTTTCCTGCCCTTCTACCTGCAAGAAGAAGCTTCCTTCCTCCGCAAATACATCCATTACCATATCCGACATAGTCAGAGGGTTGTATACTATATATCTGCCTGTATATTTTTCAAAATCTTCCTTATTCATCTCCGTTTCTTTAGGTAGCCTGGGCACCTGGCTGTATTCTATATCATTTCCGGATAAAATAGATTCCAGATATGTGCGTATTCCATATACGTCCTGCATTCTCCTGTTGGACAATATAATTATTGTTGTATCACTAGTTATATTTTTGTAAGAAAGAGAGGCAAAACCCAAGGTTGAGCCGTCATGCATATAGTATTTTCCGTTTTCATCTTCGCCTGTCATCCAGCCATAGGCGTAGTCTATGGCTCCGCCCATATTTACATAGCCCTTAAACAGCTTCTCTTTGGCTTCTTTTGATAAAACTTCTTCCTCCTCTAATGCCTTGTTCCAACGGTACATATCCTCAACTGTGGAATGTACGCTGCCGGCACCATAAGCATTAGCTATCAATGGTTTATCATCCACCTCATATATATCTATATACCCCTGATAAGGTGTTGCTATATTGGCTGGATTTTTGCCGTAAGTGATTCCTGTATCCTTCATTCCCGACGGAATGAAGAAATGGTTCTGAAAATAATCTTCCATTGGCTCGCCGGATACTTTTTCTAAAATCATACCCAATAAAATATAGTTTGTATTGCTGTATGAAAATTGTTCTCCGGGATTGAAGATTAAATCACTGTCTTTGATTAAATTTATAACATCCATGGAAGAACCATCTGTAAGGTTATAAAATTCAGGTAAGTCTGTAGCATTCACCAAGCCGGATGTGTGAGTCAGTAAATTATGAATTGTAATGTCATTTCCATATTTCAATCCGTCTACATACTTACCGACTGCATCATCAAACTTTAAAAGCCCTTTTTCTTCAAGCTGCACTATACCCGTTGATACAAACTGCTTGGTTATGGAGCCTATTGCAAACTTGGTCTGGCTGTCATTCTTTATCCCTAACTCTGCATTGCTGTATCCGAATCCTTCATCCAACAAAATTTCATTTCCTCTGGCTACAAGAACACTGCCCTGGAAATTTTGGTTTTCTGTATATACTTTCATAAATTCTTTTAATTTATTTTTAAGCACTTCGTCCTTTGATTCTGAGAAGATATCCTCTGAAACATCCCTCTTGCTGTCAATGGATATATTTGTATTTCCGTTGCTTAATGCTGCAATAGTGTCTAAATAATCAGAAAAGAAATCTATACTTGCATAGGTTCTGTCATTTCTGATTACAGGAGCATGAATCAGAGAACCGCTGTTTCCGTTTAAAACAACATCCTTTGAGTCTGCATGTATTTTTAAGCTTTCATCATCCTTAATTAAATCAATACTTCTGTCATCATTCCATTTAACTTCATATCCTAATTCTTCGGAAATTTCTCTTAATGGCAAGAAAATACTGCCATCCAACAGGATAGGCTCATCATTAAATTCATGCGCCTCATGGTTAACCTCCAATTGAAACAGAGTTGAAGCATTTGCAGCGACTGGATTTATTCCTGTAAATAATATAATAGCAATCAGAATTGCCGATAGTTTTTTCATCATTATTGTTTCTCCTTTACATGAATAATAATAAAAATATATCATAATAATGTATTTACTTCAACAGTAAATGTCGAATATCCATGAAATACCTTTCTTGGGATGGGACCTTGAAATGAATTATTAAATGTCATTTTAAGCCCCATCTCCGGAAAGAATGTCTCTGATTTACAGTGACAGGCTATCTGTCCATGCCTTTACAGTCTCTTTATTTGCTTTGCTGCTAAGTTTCTTTCCTGTACGCCAGTTTGTTTCAGCAGAGCATGATTTTTCAAGAATACTGTCTGTCTTGCCCATTCCGCTCCCGCCGGAAGTAGCAAATGGAATAACGGTCTTTCCCGAAAAGTCGTAGCTTTCAAGGAATGCTTGAATAATTCTTGGGGCTTCATACCACCAAATTGGGAATCCTACAAATACGGTGTCGTACTGATCCATTTTTTCCACTTTGTCCATAATGTCCGGACGAGAAGAAACATCCTTCATTTCAGTTGTGCTGCGGCTGTGCTTGTTATTCCAGTTGAGATCAGCTGAAACATATTCTTTTTTCGGCTTAATCTCGTAAATGTCTCCATTTACAACCTCTGCCAGAGTTTTTGCCAGCCGTGCGGTTTCGCCGCTTGCAGAAAAAAAGGATACTAATATTTTTTTATCGTTCATTATAATCCTGCATGATGTATTCAGAAATGAATACATCATACCGCCCTCCTTAAAATTTTTACATATCAATCAAACGTTCCGAACGATTGACAGCATGCTCATTCATTTATGCACATGAATAACACATCTGATTATGTTAATATTATAACCTTTTGTATGTGAAATGTAAAATGCTTATGTATAATAATATAATATTCATTCATTGTATTTTTTACTTGCAGGTGGAAATTTTTCTGACCATGTGGTAGTATATTGTCATAAGATTATTAGTTGTACTGCCAGTGGAGGAAAAGAATGAAAAAGATTATTTTGGGGAAAACAGGAATGGAGGTTACCGAGCTGTGCTTTGGAGCCTTGCCCTTTGGCCCTTTGCAGAAAAATCTCAGGCCTGAAGAATGCGCGGAAATTTTGTCATATGCTTTGGATTTGGGAATTAATTTTGTTGATACCGCACAGATGTATAAAACATATGAGCCGATTAAAATTGCTTTGAAGAACAGGAAGGACAGGCCCATAATAGCGTCCAAGACCACCGCGCTCAGCTATGAGGATGCTGATATAGCTGTAAATGAGGCCTTGGAAAGAATGGGAGTTGATTATATAGATATTTTTCTTCTTCATTCAGCCAGAAGCGGAACAGATGCCTATGAATTGAAAAAGGGTGCCCTGGACTGCCTGAAAAAATATAAGGAACAGGGAGTAATAAAAGCTGTAGGAATATCTGCCCACAACGTGAACCTTGTTAAGCTGTCGGCCCAAAGAGATGATATTGACATAGTGTTTCCCCTGATTAACAAGGTTGGCAGAGGAATAATAGACGGCTCCGTGCAGGATATGAAAAATGCAATAGCTGCATGTGAAAAAGCCGGCAAGGGCATTTATTTAATGAAGGCACTGGGCGGTGGAACCCTCATAGATGAATATGACAGCAGTATGAGCTTCGCAAGGAGTCTGAGCAGCAATTATGCTGTCGCCGTGGGAATGGTGAGCAAGGAAGAAGTTCTGTACAATGTTAAATATTTCAACGGCGAGAAGGATTTAGAAGGGATAATTACCATAAAAAACAGGAAGGAAGTAAAGGTGTTTGAGGGAGTCTGTATAGGCTGCGGCTCATGCGTGAGAGCATGCCACAACGATGCGATAAGCCTTAAGGAAAACAAAAAGGCATTTATAGACCAGTCCAAATGCATTCAATGCGGATACTGTGTAGCTTCATGTCCAAGCTTTGCGGTAAGAGTTGTTTAGACAGACAGTATAAAAGCCGCTGCAACATAAATTACAGCGGCTTAACTTATTTAGATACTATTTTCCAAACATAATTACAGCTTGTTTCATATTATCCATAATTTTCACTTCAAAAGGACAGCGAGGCTCACATGAGCCGCAGACTATGCATTCTCCGGCTTTGTGCGGTAATACATCATAATGCTCTCTGACAGTTTCAGGAACAGAGCCTTGTGCTTTTGCAAGATTTAGAAACTTCGTAACAGCGGCGATATCAATGCTCTTAGGACATGGCAGACAGTGATTGCAGTACATGCAGTGTCCATTCCAGCTTATTTTCGGAAATGTTGTAAAAGCTGTTACATAATCCTTTTCTTCATCAGGAGCATCAGAATAACCTATACAGTTCTTCAATTCTTCAATAGTCCTGCTTCCTGCCAGTACAGTTGCAACTGCAGGTCTTGTCAATGCATAATGCATGCACTGGTAAACAGTAAGAGCTTTTCCTGCAGGTGAAAGAGCATCGTTCAGCAAGTCTCCTCCTCCGAAAGCTTTCATTACAGTAATGCCTACACCCAGTCTGTCACATTCCTCATATAGTCTTTGTCTGTCAGGGTCCATGTTTACAAGGCTATCTTCGTAACTTTCATCCGCCCACAGCTTCTCTATGTCTTCATCACCCGGCTGCAGGTCATAGCAGGGATTCACACTGAACATGAGACCCTCGATAAGCCCTGACCTTACAGCTTCTAATGCCACAATTGGATTGTGGCTGCTCATACCTATGTGATGTATAATTCCCTCTGATTTTAGTTTTTTCACATATTGAGCAACAGGTCCATTGACGATTTCATTCCAATCATCCATAGAATCTACATAGTGGATCATTCCAACATCTATATAGTCAGTTTTCAATAATCTTAATAAATCTTCAAAACTTTTTTCTACTTCTTTTATATTTCTGGTTCTTTTATATTGACTGTTTTTCCAGACTGAACATACGTGTCCCTGGATTATAAATTTTTCCCGGCGTCCTGTGAGGGCCTGACCTAATGAGCTTCTCACATTTGGATCTGATGCATAAAGATCTATATAATTTACTCCTGATTTCTCAGCAATATCAATCATTTCCTGAACAAACGCACCATTATCCTCCGCAAAGCCTTCACAGCCCATTCCCGCTTCACTCACCATCAGACCTGTGTTACCAAGTTTACGATATTTCATTGTATACCTCCGTAAATTCCATTGTACTCCTATAATAATCCCATTATATCATATTGAGATGCCGCTTTCTATAAGATAAAGAATAACAAGAACATCACAGCATAGCGGCCTTGAAGGACCATATCATAGTGACCATAAATGGCATTTTAATTAATAATTGAAATTGAAATATAAAAATTTTATTGCAAATTGTCGAAAAGTCTAGTATATTTTTTAATATATTATGCTCTCATATAATTCCGATAATATGGTTCGGAAGTTTCTACTAAATAACCTTAAATTATTTAACTATGAGCAGGATTACAGAAATTTGCAATAATATGGTAGTGAAGTGTGAAGCAGCTATCTTTGTTTTTGTTTTGAAATCTGGAATTCCTTCTCATGAATCGGGGTTCCAGATTTATTTTTTGGAGCTCGGGGAGCAACAAAGGAGGAACAAAGATGGATATTAAAGATTTACTGGCAGCATTAAGCGTTATACTTAATGGTCTGCCGCAAGGACTGTTAGCTTTATCATTTGGGTTTGCATCTGTGCCGACTGCTTTTGCGTTTGTTGTTGGAGCAGCAGGATGTCTGGCCCTCGGGGTGGTTGCTCCTGTTTCATTTCAGGCAGAGACCATTACCTTGGCAGGTACAATGGGCGACAACATGCAAGATAGAATATCTATGATAATTTATGAGGCCATAGGTATGACAATCATAGGCTTGTTTGGTCTGCTTGAGAAGATAGTAGCATTTATTGGTCCTGAAATTACCAACGGTATGATGGCAGGAGTTGGAATTATGCTCGCAAATGTCTCACTTCAAATGGCGAAGAAAAACAAGAGCATAGGATTTTCCTCAATAGCTATAAGCTTTATAACCTATATGGCTACTAAGGATCTTGTTTACACAATTACATTTTCGGTAATTGGTTCAAGTATACTGGCAATGCTGCTGAAACAAAAATCGGATATTGTAATATCAGAAAGAGAAAAGATTATCTTCCAAAAGCCTGTATTGAACTTTAAAGTTATTCGCGGGGCGCTGGCATTAATGTGCCTGAATATCGGAGCTAATATTGCTTTTGGGCGTATTACCGGAAGCATAGCAAATACAAATGTAAATATAGATCATTTGACAATCGTAAGCAGCCTGGCTGACCTGGCATCTGCATTATTTGGCGGCGGCCCGGTTGAATCAATAATTTCAGCAACAGGAAGCGCACCACATCCATTATTTTCAGCAGCCTTGATGATGATGATAATGGCGGCAATTCTTTTTGCGGGACTGCTTCCCAAAATAGGAAAATACATACCAAGTGAATCGATTGCGGGATTTTTATTTGTTCTGGGAGCTGTTGTAACAGCGCCAAGCAGTGCTCTTGCAGCATTAAGCGTATCGGGAGTGCCCGGAGGAGCTGTAGTAGGCGGTATTACTATGACAGTAACGGCTATAAGCGATCCTTTCTTCGGAATGCTGTCGGGAGTTGTATTCAGAGTAATAGCCGGAATGGCAGGAATGTAGGAGGAAAAATGAAGACATATTCGTTAGAAGTGGCAGGAGTAAAAAGAGAACTGCCTATTATAAAATTAAATGATAATTTAAGTATTGCAAGCTTTGTAATTTTGGGTGATACTGAGATAGTCTGTGAAAGTGCAAAGGAAATTGTAAAGAAGCTGCCTCAGGTTGATATTTTAATTACGGCGGAGGCTAAGGGTATTCCGCTGGTGTTTGAAATATCCAGACTTTTAAATATGAAGAAATATATTGTTGCAAGAAAAAGCATTAAACCGTACATGGATTCACCGATTGTTGACGAAGTTGTGTCAATAACCACTCAGAAAAAACAGATTTTGGTTTTGGATGAGCAGGACGCCGAGGACATAAAAGGAAAAAGAGTTGCAATAATAGATGACGTAATAAGTACGGGAGAATCTATACAAGGCATAGAAAGACTTGTGGAATCTGTCGGAGGAATAGTGGCCGCAAAAGCAGCCATATTGGCAGAAGGCTCCGCAGCAGAAAGAGACGATATAATTTTTCTGGAAAAGCTGCCGTTGTTTGAAGAATAATATAGAGTATAACGGGGCATTTAATTCATGTAAATGGATTGAATGCCCTGCTTATATGAAATAATTCTAAAATAATACTTTTTATAAAACCCTGCATCCCTGAATCCAAACTTCCTTTATGCTTTTTTACATAATCAACCACAGTATTTTCATTTTATCAATTTTAGCATATCATTCTATTCTATTCAATAGTAATGAAATTACTTTACTTGCTATTTACGCAGGTCTCGCGGAGAAATTCCAAATTTGTTTTTAAATGCTTCTGAAAAATGGCTTACATTTGTGTATCCCACGGCAAAGGCTGTCTGACTTACGTTATAGTCCTCCTGCTGCAAAAGTGAGAAGGCTTTTTCCAGACGCTGTTCCCGGACGTATTCATAGACGGTTTTACCGAAATATTGTTTAAAGGAACGCTTTAGTTTGCAGTCATTCATTTGAATCATACGGGACAGCTCAAGCAGGGCTGGAGGAGATGTCAGCCGGTTTAACAGAATCTCACGGGCATATAGTAAACGCTCCATATCAGTTTTGGACAGACTATTAAATTTTTTTTCAGAACAATTCCGGCAGAGCAGTCTTTCAATATTAATAGACAACAATTCTAAAACATGGCTTTCCAGCATAAGCTTGTTTAATTTATCTGTTCCCGAAAAGCATGAGTTTAATTTTTGAATTATACTTTCCTCACGGGCGTCAGTTTTAAAATTACAATAATAGTGCGTACTCTTACGGAATGAATCAAATCCTATATTGTTTTCTCCGCTTACAGCTTCACAGAAGCTGTCAAAGGCTGAGGGGCTGACCCATATTGAATAAAGCCGGACCTCATTTCCGCTGTTATATTCAGAGTAACTTGTTGTTTGTCCTAAAAATCCCAATGAAGAATATCCGGGCCGCAGCTCTATGGGTATGTTGTTTATTTCCCCGCAGACAGGACTTTTTTGACTGTAGCCCAATTCAAATACAGGAGCTGTTGTCTCGGATTTTCTGTTCATTTTATCTGACAATGTGCCGCAGGAAAGCATAATATGTACATCCGGGCGCACGGATACAAGTTCTTTTGGAAATATGCCTGAAGGCTCAAATTTTAATGGTAAATATGACATTTATATGCACCTGATTATTTTTGTTCTTGAGCAGAAAATTGGTAAAAGAACAAAAATCCTTTTTTCTTTATTATAGTTAGCGACAGCTAACCTGTCAATATATTTTGTTAAGGCTGAGCTCCGTTCAGGAGCAAATAAAGTCCGTCCCGGGGCAGAAGAGGGGACTGGTTTTGTGTATACTGATTTAGGTTAGTGACATCTAACCTAAATTGTATTAATATCCGGGAGGAATAAAATGAAGAAATATATTATATCAATTTGTCTGATGCTGTCAATCGTGATGACGGCATGCTCTCCTGCACAAAGCGCTTCGCCCGCCGGGCAGGATGCTTCGCCTTCAGCGCAGGATGCTTTACCTTCAAATCAAGAAAGTGATACTATCAAGATTGAGGATATGAAGGGAACTGTTGAGATTCCTGCAAATCCACAGCGTATCGCAGACGTTTCAGGCTCGGCAGACGAGCTGATTGCTTTGGGAGTACCGTTCATAGCCTCTGCCAACACCAGTATGTTTGACGGTGTAACAGTACCGGACTATTTAAGGGAATATTTTACTAAAAATAACGTAGAAGTTGTGGGAAATTATTCAGGTGCATCAGGAGATTTAAATCTTGAGAAAATTGCTGAGCTTAAACCTGATCTCATAATTATGAATATCCGGCACGACAAGGTATATGAACAGCTTAAGGCTATTGCACCTACTGTCATGCTCAGCGATGATATTAACTTTGTAGACTGGAAGGGGCGTTTCCAACAGCTGGGTAAATGGTTCGGCAAGGAAGATATCGTAACAAATTGGATTAAGGATTATGAAGCGAAGGCTGCAGAGCTTGCAGCAAAGGTGAAGGAAAAAACAGGGGATGATACATTTGCCGTGCTTGAGGCAAATTCCGTTCATTTCGGTTCGTACTATGTATATCGTACAGGAGGACCCGGAGATCTGATTTTTGGGGCTATGGGACTCCCGGCTTCTGAAGGTGTTCCTGAAGGCGTTTGGGGTGAGGTTGTTGATGCGGAGTATTTCTCTAAAATTGATGCGGACCATATTTTCTTTTTCAGCGATGACGGGAAAATCGGAGATACTGCAAACATCCCTACATGGCAGAACCTGAAGGCTGTAAAGAACGGGAATGTATACTGCGGTGTGAATGAGGAGCAGTATAACATGGCATATACTCCTGACGGCAAGCTGATTTACATGGAGAAGTTAGTAAATGCTGTCATTAATCATACAGATGTTGAGTAATAAAAAAGAAAAGAAGAATACAGCAAAGAAATTAATTCATCAGACAAAATGGCTTTGGCTTCGCACAAAGAGGGGATATGTATTTTCCCTCCTTGTTATGGTCCTGGTTTTGATGCTGTCCATCCTGTTTTCCGCCAGTATAGGTGTTGCGGGAGGGAATATCAGAATTCTTATACATACGCTCGTTTATCCGGTGATACCTTCTGAAATTGGAAGAGTCATGCTGGAAATGCGTATGCCAAGAGCATTGGCCGCTTGCTTTACAGGTGCGGCCTTTTCTCTTGCAGGCGGTGTGATGCAGGGAGTTACAGGGAATCCTCTTGCTGATGCAGGACTTTTGGGGATTAATGCCGGTGCTGGGTTTTTGGTTGCGCTGACTGCAGTCCTTTTGCCGTCCGTATCAGCTTTTGGTATGACACTTTCCGCATTTTCAGGTGCTGCAATTGCGGTGCTGATGGTATATGGACTGGGCATGGGGAAGCATAAGACAGGAACCATCCGGTTAATTTTGGCTGGGTCTGCTGTTTCTGCATTTTTGACGGCATTGAGTCAAGGCATATCACTTTCGTTCGGACTTTCCAAGTCACTTTCATTCTGGACTGCGGGCAGTCTATCAGGAATTACATGGCAGAACCTTATATTCACTATACCGTGGATTATATGTGCAGGCCTTATAAGCCTGATTCTTTCGGAACAGCTGTCGGTGCTTTCCTTAGGGGAGGAAAGTGCCGCAGGCCTCGGAGTGAATGTGTGGAGGGTACGTCTGACAGGGATTGCTGCTGTCCTGGTTATGGCAGGGGTAAGTGTTTCGCTTGTCGGAGGAATTTCTTTCATAGGACTTATTGTACCGCATTCAGTCCGGTTTGTTTTTGGAGAGGATTATCGAAGGCTTTTGCCCATATCTGCGCTTCTTGGTGCCATCCTTTTAGTATTGGCCGATGTAGCTGCCAGGACGATCAACGCTCCCTTTGATACACCTGTGGGAGCTTTGGTATCAGCAATAGGCGTTCCTGTTTTTCTGGCATTAACGTATAAGAAAAAGGGGGATGTCTTGTGAAAAAACAAAGTAAACGAAGGTTTGTACTATTGATTATTTTATTTGCTCTTCTGGGTGTTGTGATGCTGTCCATAAACAGCGGTTATTCGCAAATACCATACATGGATGTTCTCAAAAGTCTTATGCATCCAGGCGGGCCGTATTCATCCGCCATTCTTTTGCAAATACGCTTACCGCGCATTATCCTTGCTGTATTGTGCGGAATGGGTCTGGCACTGTCGGGCTGTACACTTCAGGCGGTTACAGAAAATCCTCTGGCTGACCCCGGAATTCTGGGAATCAATGCAGGGGCCGGTTTCGCAGTTATGCTTTTTTTAACACTTTTCCCCTCCCTTCATATCAGCACTATGGCGTATCAGCCTATTTTCGCCCTGGCAGGTGGGCTTTTGGCTGCGGGAATTCTATATGGTTTTTCTAAAAGAAACGGTAAAATCAGACCTTCCTATCTTTTATTGGGCGGAATAGGTGTTTCTGCCGGATTTTCTTCAATCATGCTGATTATGGCCTCTGATATGGAAAACAGCAGCTACCAGCTGGTGGCAAGGTGGCTGGCGGGAAATATCTGGGGTAGCAGCTGGTATCAGGTAAAGGTGCTTGTTCCTTATCTGATTCTGCTTATTCCTTTTCTTCTTACGAAGGCTGAGATTCTTGATTTGCTTCTCCTTGGTGAAGAAGCATCTATGGCGTTGGGTGTACGGGTGGAGAAGGAAAGGAGAATTCTTCTGATTGCTGCGGTTGCATTGGCTGCAAGCTGTATTTCCGTCAGCGGTGGAATCGGCTTTATTGGTCTGGTTGCTCCGCATATGGCAAAGAAGCTTGCAGGTGTTCGCCATCGTGTGCTGATGCCTGCTTCCATGCTCATTGGAGGATTGCTTCTGCTTCTGGCGGATACAATTGGGCGGTCAATGTTTCAGCCTGTTGAAATACCCGTTGGAATAGTCATTTCAATTTTGGCGGCGCCATATTTTTTATACCTGCTTAGAAAGCAAATATAGGAGGAGGAATTTATTGTGCAGTCTTGTATAACAGTTAGTAAATTATCTGCCGGATATAATGGCATTCCGGTTTTTCATGACATTGATATGGAAATTCCAAAAGGGAAAATCACAACGTTGATTGGCTCCAACGGTTCCGGGAAATCCACTATTCTTAAAACAATGTCACGTTTAATAGTGCCCTCCGAGGGAGCGGTCTATCTGGAAGGCAAGTCCATTCACAGCATGCCTACAAATATTGTTGCGCAAAAATTGGCTCTATTGCCTCAAAGCGCGCAAACACCGAACGGTATTACAGTGGAAGATTTAATAGAATATGGAAGGTTTCCGTATCGTACCAGACTGTCGGGTCTTACATCAAAGGACAGGGAAATAATATGCTGGGCTCTGTCCAGTACGAATATGACAGAGCTTGCCCACCGGGAGATGGATCAGCTTTCAGGAGGGCAAAGGCAGCGAGGCTGGATAGCCATGGCCTTGGCGCAGAAAACAGGCATATTGTTTTTAGACGAGCCAACAACTTATCTTGACATTTCTCATCAGCTTGAGATACTTCAGCTGTTGAGAAAATTAAATCTTGAGCAGGGCGTCACCATTGTCATGGTCCTTCATGATTTGAATCATGCGGTTATGTTTTCCGATTATCTCATATCCATAAAGGACGGAAGAAAATACAGCTCCGGCTCACCTGAGGAAGTGATTACATCTAAAACGCTGCTGGAGGTTTTTGATGTGGAGGCCGAGGTAATAAGGCACCCTGTTCTGAATGTGCCCGTATGTCTTCCTTACGGTGTGAGAGGACAGGTATTTCATAAGGAAAATTAATAAAGGTCAGCCTGCCAATAAGCTGTTTTAATGCATCTGCAAAATTTCAGAAAGCGCATTTCTAAATACAAGAAAATACGCTTGACATGATAAATTCTTTAAACTATAATAATGTTAATTCTCAGAGTTAGTTAAAACTAACCTTGGCATATTTTTATGTGCGTGTATTTTTACACGTAGGTTAGTTATAGCTAATCAAATATCTTTCTCCGGCCGCTGCCGGAAAAACAGGAGGTTACATATGGGAAACAAACTTAATGCAAAGGACCTTATTAATATAGGTATCTTTACAGCTATTTATTTTGTTTTATTTTTTGCAACAGGGATGATTGGTTACATTCCTGTTATGCTTATATTTTTGCCATTGCTTTGCCCTTTTATTACCGGAATACCTTTTATGCTCTTTTTAACTAAGGTGAAAACTTTTGGTATGGTAACAATTATGGGAACTATATTAGGCCTGTTGATGTTTATTTCAGGACATACCTGGACTATTCTTGTTTTAGGAGCACTTTGCGGATTGGCGGGAGACTTGATTTTGAAGTCAGGAGGATACAAGGGCTGGAAAACATCGGTTATTGGTTATGTAGTTTTTAGTGAATGGATTATTGGCGCCATGATACCGTTGTTTTTTATGCGTGACATCTACTTTGCAGAAATGAGATCAGGATATGGGGATACCTATGCTGATACGGTGATGGCTCTCACACCTTCCTGGGTTTTTGCAGCCATGATTGTGATGATTGTTGTGGGAGCAACAGCAGGGGCATACCTGGGCAGATCTGTTCTTAAAAAGCATTTTAAGAGGGCGGGGATAGTTTAATGAATAATCCGTTAATGGCAGGGACAGCAGTGAGGCGCTTCTGGATTGATCCCAGAACTAAGCTTTTATTGCTTTTTATAATCAATGTGATTATGATGGGCGGCGCAATTGATGGAACAGCAGTTGTTGTCAGACCTGTTTTAGCATTTATTCCATTTATACTTCTTCTGTCGGAAGGAAAAATTAAAGCTGCAGGTATATATTTTCCTTTGTTTGCTTCGGCATCCTTCATTGAAGCCTGCGTGGTTCCTCATACCACAGGACTTGCAAATTTGCTTGCAATTATTGTTTCCAGCATAGTAACGCGCTTTATGCCATGCATTGTCATGGGATATTATGTTGTAACTACAACCACGGTAAGCGAATTTACAGCTTCTATGGAACGCATGCATATTACGCCTAAAATCATAATTCCTTTGTCGGTGATGTTTCGTTTTTTTCCAACTGTAATAGAAGAAGCTCTTGCTATTTCCGATTCTATGAAAATGCGGGGAATCGGAGGGAGTTCAATTATCAAGAATCCGATTGAATCGTTGGAGTACCGCGTGGTTCCCATGATAGCCTGTGTTGTTAAAATTGGAGAAGAGCTTTCTGCTGCTGCTTTGACCCGCGGACTTGGGGGACCTGCAAAACGTACAAATATATGTGAAATAGGGTTCGGCATGCATGATATGGTGCTTGCAGCTGTGGCATTGCTGGCTGCTGCCTGCATGCTGGTGTTGTAGGAGGTGTGATATGATTGAGTTAAAGGGAGTTTCCTTCTCATATGCTTCAGGAGAGAAAAGAAACAGCCTTAATAATATTAACCTAACTATCGGTGATGGAGAGGTGGTGCTGCTTTGCGGTGAGTCAGGCTGCGGGAAAACTACGGTGACAAGATTGATAAACGGTCTTATACCTCATTACTACGAGGGAGAATTGCATGGGGAAGTCCTTATAGACGGTAAAAATGTTTCAAAGCTGCAATTATATGAAACTGCAAAGATAGTGGGCTCTGTATTCCAGAACCCGCGGTCCCAGTTTTTCAATGTAGATACAACCAGTGAGCTGGCTTTTGGAGCTGAAAACATGGGACTGCCTGTTGCAGAGATTCAGCAGCGTCTGCATAGGGTGTCCCGGGAGCTCCAAATAGAAAAATTACTTGGCAGAAATATTTTTCAGCTTTCAGGAGGAGAAAAGCAAAAAATTGCCTGCGCCTCTGTATCGGTAAGTGATCCTGACGTTATTGTACTGGATGAACCTACATCTAATTTGGATGATGGGGCAATAGAAGAATTGCGGAGTCTGATGCAGATATGGAAGAGCAAGGGAAAAACAGTCATAGTGGCGGAACACAGATTGTATTTTTTGCGTGAGCTTATAGATCGTGCCATATATATGCAGGACGGCTGTATCAGCGGAATTTACAGTGCCTGTGAATTCAAGTGCCTGAGTAATCTGAAGCTTGAGCAAATGGGTCTGCGTCCCTTATATCCGGAAGAATTAACAAAAGAGAAAAGCAAAACAGTAAGAAAAGATACCTTTTTAGATTTATCCGGACTTACCTTCTGCTACAGGGGCTCAAATGTACGGGCAATAAACATGGAACAGCTGAGTATACCACAGGGGGAAATAATTGCGGTAATAGGGAGCAACGGAGCAGGTAAGACAACTTTTGCAAGATGCTTGTGCGGATTGGAAAAAAGAGCTGAAGGAGAAATTAATTTTCATAAAACAAAGATAGACTGCAGACAGCGTCTTAAAAAGTGCTTTATGGTTATGCAGGATGTTAACCATCAGCTTTTTACCGAAAGTGTTCTGGATGAAGTGCTTTTAAGCATGGAAGAAGAGGATGAGGACAAAGCAGAATTAATATTGGAAGGTCTCGACCTTCTGCATTTGAAAGAACTTCATCCCATGTCTCTTTCAGGAGGGCAGAAGCAGCGTGTCGCAATAGCCAGTGCAATAGCAAGTGAACGGGAAATTGTTATATTTGATGAGCCTACCAGCGGACTTGATTTAAGGCATATGAAAGAAGTTGCGGATAATCTGCGAAAGCTGGCGGCTATGGGAAAAACAATCTTTGTCATCACACATGACCCGGAATTTATTCTTTCCTGCTGCACTCACATTCTTCATCTGGAAAAAGGAAAGGTATCTGTTAACGAGCCGCTTGATGGCTCCGGAGTTAAAAAAATGCTTGATTACTTTACCGGTATTACAAGAAGTTATACCGTGCATGAGCAGGTAGTTTAGAAGGCTGTTAAAAATTTCCGTCAGGCATGAGGAGAATATCGAAATTCTCAAGCCGGACCGTGTAATGAGGAGAAGTAAATTATGAAGGTGAGTCACATAATATATAAGGTTCAGGATTTGCATAAAGGCGTTGAGGAGTTTCGTTCAAAAGGTTTTGCGGTTGAATATGGCAAAGATAAAAACCCCTATAACGCCTTGATATATTTTTCTGAGGGTCCGTATTTAGAGCTTTTGGGAAGAACAGGAATGCCTTCAATTATTAAAAAGGTTTTGAGGCTGTCAGGTAAGGGCAAGCTGGCTGACAGGCTGGATTTCTGGGATAACCATGCAGGCGGTCCTTGCGGTTTAGCTTTGGAAAACTATAGAACCGAATTGGAGGATGAATGTGAAATTCTCAAAAAATATGGATATGGATGTGTTCAGATGAATTCAATGCGTAATGATACAAAAGGGCGTAAGCTTAGATTCAAGGCAGGATACCCGGATGATATTCAAATTCCGTTTTTCATGACATATTTCAACATAGATCCGAAGCCCAGGAACTTTGTACATCCTAACGGAGCTGTAAAAATCAAACACGTTACCTTTGGAGCAAGGCGTGAGCTTTTTCCTCTCATAAATGAGATGTGCGATGATGAAATTCTGGAGGTATGCGAAGGCAGCGGACTGCAGGGAATGGAGCTTGAATACTTACCCGGCAGGGAGAATATTTAAAGTTAATGCATCTAAATATAAATATTGAAACACCCTCCTCTATGGATGTATGCAGACATCTTTACAGGAGGGTTTATTTTTTAAAATTATAGAAAAGATTATTTTATGTAATTTAAAAAAAGCACGTTATTTGATGCCGCAATGTGCTTGTAATTATTTTATGAGGCTGTCAATTAGTTTGGTAACATATGTTACATACATATTATTGCATTAACAATACAATACTGTTAATATTAAAATAATGGTGCCGGAAAGGTCCTGCACAGTTAGTCAGAACAAACATATACCAAGGAGGTAACTTTAATGAATAAATATTTTTCTCTTTCAGATAAAATATATGATGTAACGGAACGTCATCCTGAGTTGATTGATTTACTTGCTGCCAATGGTTTTGAAAACCTGAAAAATGAAGCTATGCGTAAAACAGTAGGTAAATCCATTTCTGTTGAGGCTGCACTAAAAAGCAAGCACTTTGATATTCAGGTATTTGAACAAAAAATGGTGGATGTTATTGAACAAAACAATCCGGAACTGTCCACAGGCCTTGCTGATACACGCAAGGAAAATCTCAATGGAGAGCTGAAGCTGGCTGGAGTTCTGCCGTGCCCTATCAGGGTTCAGCTTTTGGAAAAGCTGGATAATTGGCTGAGCAATCAGGATACAGAGGTTGACTACCAGCTGCAGGCCGCAAGCATGGGCCTTGACTGGATCAGGGAGCAAATGTCCGGAGGTGCAGATGCATTGGCTGATATATATCTTTCAGCGGGATTCAGTTTGTTTTTTGACAGAAGTGTAATGGGAGAGCATCTGAAAAATGGTGTGTTTACAGATTTAACAGGCGCAAAACGCTTTAACCCCTGCTTTGACAATGATTCTATAGATTTAAAGGACCCAAAGGGACAATATACAATTATAGGTGTGGTGCCTGCTGTTTTTATGGTAAATACAGAACTTTTGGGCGACCGTCCTTTTCCGGAAAGCTGGGCAGATTTGCTGAAGCCTGAGTTTGAGGATACGGTTGCTCTTCCTATGCAGGATTTAGATTTGTTCAATGCAGTTCTTCTGAGCATTTATAAGGAATACGGAGCAGATGGCTTGAGGAAATTAGGCAAAAGTCTCCTGCTTAGCATGCATCCTGCACAAATGGTTAAAACCGGTGCTAAGAGGCAGCAAAGCAATGCTCCTGTGATTACTGTAATGCCGTATTTCTTTACGAAGATGACAAGAGAAAACAGTCCTATGCGTCCTGTATGGCCTAAGGATGGTGCTATCATCAGCCCGATTTTCCTTATAACAAAAGCAGCCTCCAGGGAGAAATCTCAACCACTTGTAGATTTTCTGTTCTCCAGGGAAATGGGAGATATTCTTTCTGCCAGCGGTAAATTCCCTTCCACACATCCTGAGGTCGATAACGGACTTTCAAAAGATCAGACATTCATGTGGCCGGGCTGGGATTTCATCAATAACAATGACATCGGAGCATTGTTAAAGGAAACTGAGGCAATCTTCTTTGATACGGCAGGAGGTAAGGCATGAATCTGACTATTTTTTCAGGTCCTCCTTCTTCAGGTAAGACCTCTGTAATTTTAAAAACCATCAGCTCACTGAAGGAGCAGGGTATTTCAGTCGGAGTAGTAAAATTTGATTGTCTCCACACGGATGATGACATATTGTACGAAAAGGCAGGTATACCTGTAAAAAAGGGATTGTCAGGTGCTTTGTGCCCGGACCACTTTTTTGCTTCCAATATTGAAGACGTAGTCAGCTGGGGAAACAAGGAAGGTTTTGACCTGCTGATTACCGAATCCGCAGGTCTGTGCAACAGATGCTCACCATACCTGGTTGACGTAAAGGGAGTGTGTGTAATTGATAATCTGTCAGGTATAAACACACCGAAAAAAATCGGTCCCATGCTTAAATCTGCGGGCATTGTGGTGATTACCAAGGGAGATATTGTCTCTCAGGCAGAGCGTGAGGTATTTGCTTCACGTGTAAGTGCCGTAAATCCCAAAGCGATGGTATTGCATGTAAACGGACTTAGCGGACAGGGAGCATATGAGCTGAGCACCCTGCTGCGCAATGATGCGCAAAATCTGAAATCAGTACAAGGTATGAAGCTGCGCTTTCCTATGCCTTCTGCCATGTGTTCCTACTGTTTAGGCGAAACCCGTATAGGAGAAAGCTATCAATTAGGAAACACCAAAAAGATGTCATGGGAGGAAGAGAAATGATAAAAGAAATGACATTATCACAGCTTCTGGAGCAATATCCCTTTGTTTTAGATTTCTTACAGCAAAACAGGCTTGAAATTCAGGGCTTTGAAAATCTAACCTTTGAGGAATATCTTGCGCGGATGGACGAGGACGAGCTGGAGGAAAGAGCAATAGATGTGCAAAGTCTGCCTGAAGAGCTCAACAGCTACATTGAGCAGATGATGGAATTTTTAGGCCTGGAAAAAGATAACATTGTACAATCGCTGACTATTCTTCCAGGTCAAAATAAAAGCGGAGAGACTGAAAATTTTGATAAATTAGAAATTCTTCCTTCCCATATAGTGTCGATCGTGGGACCTACAGGTTCAGGAAAAAGCAGGCTATTGGCAGATATCGAATGGGCTGCGCAGGGAGATACACCCACAAAGCGAAGTATATTAATCAACAACCAGCCTCCGGATCTTAAATGGAGATATTCTCCCAACAATAAGCTTGTTGCTCAGCTTTCACAGAACATGAATTTTGTAATGGATTTAAGCGCGGGAGAATTTGTCAGGCTACACGCCGAAAGCCGTATGGTGGAAAATCCGGATGAAATTGCTGAAAGAATTCTTGAGTCGGCAAACTATCTGGCAGGAGAAAGCTTTTTAGAATCCACACCGGTCACAAGCTTAAGCGGAGGGCAGTCACGTGCACTGATGATTGCTGATACAGCCATTTTAAGCAAATCGCCCATTGTGCTGATTGATGAAATTGAAAATGCGGGAATTGATCGTCAGAAAGCTTTGGAGCTGCTGGTTTCTCAGGACAAAATTGTACTGATGGCAACACATGACCCTCTTTTGGCACTAATGGCAGACAGACGTATTGTAATTCGCAACGGAGGTATTAATGCTATACTGCAAACCAGTCCTGAGGAAAAAGAACTGCTGAAGGAACTGGGGCGGATAGATAATATCATGCAGTCAGCGAGAAACAGTCTGCGTTCGGGAAACATTCTGCAGAGAAAAGATATTATTTAATTGGTTTTTATGTAAAAAATCAGGACCGTTTGAAAAACATTTCTTAAATTGTTTCAGTGAGAGATTAACTCCCACTGAAACAATTTTTTTCTTTAAATTACTAAACTGCTTCCGTGTTCATGGCAGCTTTACCGCTTCTGTTTCTGCTCCATCCCTTGCTGTTTTCTCTTGCAGTTACGAAGTGTTTGTAGATGCCGCCTGACTGCATCAGCTCCTCGTGGGTACCTTGCTCTGCAATTCCTCCGTCAGCTATGACCAGTATTTTGTCGGCATGGCGGATGGTATTCAGTCTGTGCGCTATAACAAGCAGTGTCTTGCCCTTGCAAAGCTCGCTTATGGCCTGCTGTATGTAGCTTTCATTATCCGCATCCACACTGGCGGTAGCTTCATCCAAAATTACTATTGGTGCATCCTTCAGTATGCAGCGTGCAATTGAAATACGCTGCTGCTCACCGCCGGAAAGACTTGCTCCGCCTTCACCGACAACTGTTTCAAAACCGTCAGGCAGTGCCATAATAAAATCGTAGCAGCGTGCCTTTTTTGCAGCTTCAATAACCTCTTTACGGCTGGCGCTGGGTCTGCCCATGATGATGTTGTTGTATATGGTGTCCTGGAACAGATATACACGTTGGAAAACCATGCTTATATGATCCATCAGATTGCTGAGGGGGACATCCCGCACATCCTGACCTCGTACCAGAATTCTTCCGGATTTCACATCCCAGAAGCGTGCCAGAAGACTTGCAATTGTGGATTTTCCACCTCCGGAGGGTCCTACCAGAGCAAGCATCTGATTTTTTTCAAGGCTGAAGGAAATATTATTCAAAACGTTCTTTTCACCATATGCAAAGCTGACATTTTCAAATTTTATCTGCGTCTCAGCGGTGTTTTCGGGAATGGTGCGTACACCGTTGTCCGGCAGCTCCTTCTGTGCGAAAACCTCCTCGATGCGGTCCATGCAGCTGTTCATTACTGTCAGCCTTGCGCTCTGGCCATATAATGCCTTGAGAGGTCCGAAAAGGTCAAACACAAAGAGCATTATGCCAACCAGGTATGTTACATCCATAGTCCCTTTAAAATACAGGAATGTGGAAAGTGCAATTACAGCGGTTACGCCAAGACTGTAAATCAGGTTAAGTCCGCGCTGCCAGGGAGTATGATTTTCTTCAAATTCTATGCTGGTGCGGCAAACCTCCTTAAAGCTTTCAGCAAGGGTTTTGGATTTCTCTCCAAGCATGTTGTAGCTTTTGATTATGCCTATGCCCTCGGTGAAATCCAGGACGGCATCCGTAAGCATTCCAAGCTGTTCCTGCCGGATTGCGGAATCCTCAACAGCCTCTTTCTTTAACCCTTTTCCAAGCAAAGTAATCATCAATGTTACGATTACTCCCACAATACCAATCCACGGGTTGAAGAAAAACAGAAATACCAGCATAATAATCTGTGAAAAGATATAGTTCATCATATCAGCCAAAACAGTCATGCAGTTTTCCTCGATGAATACCATGTCGGTTGACAGCACCGAGCTGATTTTGCCGATGTTGCCTTCTGTAAAATATCCCATAGGCATTTTCCTCAAATGTGCTCCAAGCTCCATGCGCTTATCGGCAAAAAGAAGGTAGCCTGCAGCAGATTGCAGCCTGTCTGCAATGTTTTGAAACAGAATCTGAAGAAGTATAATTACAATCAGAGCAATACCTATCTGAATGCAAAGCTCTGTGGATGCGCTAACCTTATAAAAGGCTGCAAGGGCGAAAAATCCCAGGACTATGGGCATGTTTTTCAAGATACCCTTTAAGAAAGAAAACACAAATGCCAGAGCAATCCTTCCCTTATATTTTCCTGAAGCTGTAAAAATACGATTCATTAAAGCTATCATACAGACTCCACCTCCTCTTCGGCACTTACCTTCCACTGGGCGCTGCTTTCAGCAGCCTGCCAAAGCTTTTGATAAGCGGGGCAGGTTGCAAGTAATTCTTCATGCGTGCCGGCAGCAATTAAATTTCCTGCGTCAAGAACACAAATCTGGTCAGCATTTACTATTGAATGAAGACGGTGAGCTATAACAATTACAGTCTTGCCCTGTATAACCTCTGCAATGGCATCGTTCATCTTTTCCTCATTCTCCGGGTCCATAAATGCAGTTGCTTCATCCAGCACTACGATAGGCGCATTTTTCAGGATAGCGCGGGCCAGAGATATACGCTGCCGTTCGCCGCCTGAAAGCTGCTTGCCTCCATCACCTGCCATTGTATGGATTCCATTCTCCAGCCTTGCTAAAAATTCATTGCACTGTGCCTTTTCAGCTGCTGCCATAACTTCTGCGTCCGCAGCATCAGGTTTTCCGAGACGAATATTTTCCAAAAGGCTTATATTGAATAGAAACTGCTCCTGCGCCACATATGAAATTTGATTATTAAGTGCTTCAAGACTCATGTGGCGGATATCCTGCCCGCCTATTTTGACAGCTCCGCTTGTTACATCGTAGAAATGCACCAACAGCTTTGCAAGAGTGCTTTTTCCGCTGCCCGATTCGCCAACCAGGGCTGTCAGGCTGCCCTCCGGAATGCTTAGGTTAATTCCGTGGAGAACTTGTGCTTCCTTATATGCAAAGCACACATCCTCAAATTTTATACTGTAATCTATACCTGAAAACGATGCATCTGACTGCTGTACAGGCGTCTCGCTCATCATCTGTTCAAGGTTGGCTACTGTATAGTTAATACGCACCATAGTGGGGAAAAAGTTCATTACCTTTAAAAGAGGAGCACTGATGCCAAAAGACATGCACAGGACGAGAGCCAGATTGGGCAGTGTCGAATATCCCTGCAGAACAAAGTATGATCCAACCGGAAGTACGAAAAGTGCAACACATGGCACGATGCTGTAATAAATTGCCATCCACGGCCAGCAAACTCTGTACCATGCCAGTGTGAAATCGCGATAATTTTTTATATCATTTTCATAGCGTTTGTAGGATTCACCGTCCCTGTTGAATACCTTGACTACTTCCATACCGTTTATGTATTCTACTATAGTCTTATTCATCTTCTGTGCCGACTTGTAATAGCTGTCCATTTTGCTTGTTCCCGCTTTGTACATAATCATCATTGAAAGCATGCCGAAAGGTAAAGATGCCAAAGCCAGTAAAGCAAGCCGCCAGTCTGCAATAAGCATACCGATGAATACCAGCACCGGAATTGTAATGTTTGCAATTCCCTCCGGTATGGCGTGAGCTAATGGCAGCTCAATGGTTTCAATGTCGTCTATGAACATTTTCTTCACAGAACCGATTCCTTTTTCCTGAATTACGCCAAGGGGCAGTTTTTCAAGCTTTCCCTGCAAAGATATACGCAGGTTTTTGAGAGTGTTGTATGCCGCATTGTGAGACATGGAAAGTCCCCATATGTATAAAACGGCATACATTGCCGAGCAGATTGCAATTGCTGCAATGTTAAAGATAACATACCCGTATGTGACAGTCTGATGCATCAGCAGCGGCCGTATAATCTGGTAGATAAACCAGAACGGCAGCACCTGCATGACCATTCCGGCAAGCATTGCCGCAACGGCAGCATAAGTGGTTTTCCGGTGTTCACCGGCATATTCCAATACTGTTTTGAACAAAATATAACCCTCCTTGTTTTATAAATTGAAGTTTTTTACTATATCACTTTCGCGTTAGTTATAACTAACCATGAGTTAAATAAAAATCCCCGTTGGGGAAATGGGTAATCAAATCCTCAGGATGACGTGAACCCGAGGACTTTATTCCAGTTGAACAAATTGCAGATAATCTCAGAGTGCGCTTCAATCTGTTCCCATGTATAGCCATGAATAAAAGGCTCATAGACTGTCGTCCAGAATGCAGAAAGCAGTATATGCATTTCTTCTATGGAAATATCCGCATGAGTCAGACCTCGTCTTTTTGCCTCCATAAAATATTCATGGGTTTTAACTGTCATTGACTCTACGAAGTCGTGCTGGAAATTGGAATATCTGGTTCCTGCCGCACATGAAATTAAAAGCACAAAGCCGTCGTGATATCTATAAAGGTAATCAAACCATGGCAGCATACTTTCATTCATTTCCCATGCATTAATGAGCGTGTCATCAGTCAAATCACATACCTGCGCAGAGCTGCGCATTTCCACAAAGTCATTTAAGGCCTTTATCGTATCCGCAACTACGGCACAGAATAATTCTTCCTTTCCCTTAAATCTTTTGTACAGTGCGCCTGTTGTAACTCCTGCATCCTCGCATATTGTTTTCAATGAAGCATTTTCAAATCCATGAGCAAGGAATTCTTTTTTTGCACTCTCCATTATACGAGGATCAATGGAGAGATCCGGTTTGGACATTTATTTAACCTCCATGAAAAAGTGATAATTGAAATATCGATAATTCAATTATCACTTTAACAGAATGTTTAAAACTTGTCAATGATTATTTTGTGTGATTTATTATTCTGAGCGATAGTGAAGAATCTCATCTTTTAATGCTTTAATAATTTTATTTCTACGCACCCAGTTTCCAGCCAATAGATTTTTCACGCATTCTTACAAAATCTGAATAAAGACCGCCTGATTTCATCAGTTCCTGATATGTGCCCCGTTGTATTATTTTACCTTGCTCCAGCACCAGTATCTGGTCAGCGCTCTGTACAGTTTTAAGCCTGTGAGCAATCATAATAATGGTCTTGCCCCGGGTTAGCTGAGCAATGGCGTCCTGCAGCAGAGATTCATTTTCAGGGTCCACATTGGCAGTTGCTTCGTCAAGGATAATTATTGGAGCGTCCTTAAGCAAAGCGCGTGCAATTGATATACGCTGCTTTTCTCCTCCTGAAATAGTTGCACCGCCCTCACCGACTACAGTGTTGTATCCTTGAGGCAGAGCAATGATAAAATCGTGGCAGCATGCCTTTTTTGCTGCTTCCTCCACCTCTTCCATAGTTGCATCCGGCTTGCCGAATTTTATGTTGTTGGCGATAGTGTCATTAAACAGGTATACATTCTGAAACACCATGCTGAAGTTTGCAAGCAGGCTGTCCAGCGTGTATTCACGCACATCCATATTTCCCAGAGTGATGCTTCCGCTGCCCACATCCCAGAAACGTGCCATGAGACTTGTAAGAGTTGTCTTGCCTCCTCCTGACGGTCCTACGATGGCAGTTGTAGTACCCTCCGGAATTTCAAAGGAAACATCATTTATTACCCTTTTGTTTTCATAGCTGAAGTCCACATTTTTTCCCTTTATAGAGCACGACTCAGGCCTGATTGATTTACCGTCTATATCCATGACGGGAGTTTCAAACACCTTGTTTATTTTGTCCATGGACAGATCCAATACCCTCAAAAGTGAACTGTAGTTGCCTGCAGATTCCAGCTGTGCATATACCATAAATGATGAAATCACAAGCAGAAGGCAGCTCATTAATTCCATGGTTCCATTAATATAAAATGTTACTGAAAGAAAAATCATTCCAATGCCGAAAAGCTTAAGCACTAAGCTTTGGAGACACATGTACGGTATAAATGTCTTTTCCAGACCTATATTTATTTCCTCGTTTTCCTTGATTGCAAGGTCAACTGTTTTGTTTGCTTCCTTGTCAAGGTTGTAGGAACGTACTACTCCGATACCCTGCACATATTCCAGAACAGATGCTACCAGACGTGTGTCAGATGCAGTTTTTAAGGGAGAAACCTTATGAGATTTTTTCTGCATCAGAGAATTGATACCAAAGAATGCAGCGATGCCAACCAGGAGCAGAATTCCTATTCGCCAGTCGTAGAACAAAATTGCAAGGGTGAACATGGCTGTGGTCAGTATGCCCTGAGTAGTAAGCATGATTACTCTTGTGGCAACGTCCTGCAGATTTTCAGCAGTGTTGGTAGTAATAGAGGTTATGTCACCTATGCTGTTGTCATTGAAATATCCCATGGGCATATATTTTAAGCGTTCACCTATTTCAACACGCTTGTTTGTCGCTACAGTGTATCCTCCGACGGTCTGTTTCATGGTATAGCTGCGGCGTGTGAGAGCACAGCCTGCAATACTTATGAGCATGACCCCCAGAGATGCCAGAACAGTCTGAATTTTAACATTTTCATGGATGATGGCATCAAGTACAATGGCTATTGCCGGAATGCGCAGAGCCTCAAACAGAGCATGAAGCAGTGAAAGACCCAGGGCCTGATAAAACAGGCGGCTCTGATTACCGCTGAATTTAAAGAATTTTTTGAATATACCTATCATGAAAGCACCTCCTGAGCTTTTGTCATTGTTGTATTAATGCTGTCTTTAGCAGAACTGTGAGCGTCCCACATGTTTTTATAAAGTACAGAAGACTCCAGCAGCTGGCTGTGTGTTCCCTGTGCCGATACCTGACCGTTATTTATTACAACAATATTATCAGAATCTGTAATTGTGGAAAGACGGTGGGCAATAACTATCAGGGTCTTGCCTTCAACTAGCTTTGATACAGCTGTCTGAATAACTGCTTCATTTTCCGGGTCTGTGTATGCTGTAGCTTCGTCAAGAATTATAATTGGTGCATTCTTGAGCATAGCACGGGCAATGGTTATACGCTGTCGTTCTCCTCCGGATAAATGACCTCCTGCACCTCCTGCGCAGGTTTCATATCCGTGCTCAAGCTGCATGATAAAATCGTGGCATCCGCTTTGACGGGCTGCTTGTTCCACCTCTTCATCACTTGCGGAGGGCTTGCCCATGCGTATATTCTCTCTTATGCTTTCGTCAAAGAGATAATTATCCTGAGCAACGTATGCTACAATGCTGTTAAGCTGTGAAAGCGGTATATCCTTTATATTTTTTCCTCCTATGGTTATTTTGCCGCTTCCTGCATCCCACAATGAAGCAATAAGCTTGGCAATGGTGGATTTACCTCCGCCTGAAGGACCAACCAGCGCGGTTACGCCGCCTGCGGGAATTTTGAGATTGATTCCGTTCAGCACAGTCTTTTCATGGTAAGCAAAGCTCACATTTTCAAGACTGATATCATATCCGTTCATCTTTACCGCTACAGCAGGGCGTTTAAGGTCAGGCTGTGTAAGAACGCTTGTTATCTCGTTTACAATTGTATGCACCTTGCCTATATCATCAGTGTAGCTCATGGTAGTAATGAGAGGTCCCATAACTCCAAGAGACAGAATAATAGCAACAAGGAAGGTGTCGGCGGGCAGAGTGCCTTTCATGTACAGCATCGTTCCTACAGGCAGGACGCTTACCAGTACCGCAGGAAATACTGACATGGCTGAAGAGAAAAAGGGAAGCGTGGAACGCATCCAGTCTATGGCAGAAGCAGCCGCTTCCCTTGCGGCAGTGGTGAATTTTTCATAGGAGGAGGCAGATTGATTGAATGCCTTGATAACCTCGATACCGCCTATATATTCAACTGCAATGTCATTGAGACGCTTGTTTTTTTCAACATAGTTGGCAAAGCGCTTTTCATATCCTCTCATCATTCCCGAATAGCAGATTATGCCCAGGGGAAGAGTAGCCAGAGCAGCCAATGCCATGCGCCAGTCCAGAACAAAAAGATATATCATGGTGGCAGCGGATATTAAAATATTGCCTCCCATTTCAGGTACAACATGAGCCAGAGTAGTCTCTATGCTGTCCACACGTTCCACCAGTATATTTTTCAATCTTCCCGAGGGAGTGTCCAGCAGATATCCCATAGGAAGCCTGGTGAGTTTTTTGGTTAATCTCAGTCTAACCTCAGATATTACTGCAAATGTAGCTTTATGAGACAGAGTTGTAGAAATTCCATGGAACAGATAACGCAGCAGCCAGGCACCCGCAGCAATGATGCAGTAAAAGCTGTAGAAGCTTATGGCAGTTTCACCTCGCAGCAGTGCAAGCACGATTTGTGCCACGCAGAAATACGGCACCATTCCGCACGCTACACCCAATGTTGCAAATATCAGCGAAGCAATATATCCTCCCTTGTGCGGAGAGGCAAATTCCCACAGCCACGATACTATTCCTCTTGAGTCTTGATTCATTTATAATTCCTCCTAAAAATGTATTTGGTTAGCATAAACTAACCTAATGTTAAAAAATTTAGGACTATTCTAGCCCTAAAATGGTATTCCAGCCGGCACTGTAAAATTTATTTAAAATCCGAATGTACTCCAAAGCCCGTTCCCTTGGCATATCATGTGCCACAGTTTCAAATATGCCGTAATAAAAGGCTCCTGAAAGAATGTGATTCATATCATCATCAACCACAGGGATATTGTGTCCCAGGCTGCGCATAGCATCTATAAACCTCTGTGTATGCTCTATTTCTATTTCAAGCAGGCTGTCAATGTAGTATGCGTATTCGGTTCCGGCGGAGTGGCATACCACTAATTTAAATGCGTCAAAATTAAGGTATATATAGTTTATAAATTCCTCCAGAGCATTGCTCGTATATTCATGCATCTGTTTTTCCTTGTATTCCGCAGGAAATTCCTCAAACTTACGCTGCACTGAAGCATACCACTCCTTCAGATGGTTAGCAGGTCCTGAAACCAGAGCCCCAAACAAAGCAGCCTTGTCCGGATAATATCCGTATATGGCCCCTGTAGTAACCCCTGCCTTCTGAGCAATGCTGCGCAGAGATGCATTTTTAAATCCCTTAACCAGAAATTCTTCTTTCCCTGCATCTAAAATACGCTTTTGTGTAGATTCATCAACCATTTTGACGCTCCTTAATAAAATATAACGCTGTTATATAACGGTGTTATATCACGGAAAAGGTGTGATTGTCAAGAGGATTTTGGAAGGTTTTTTATAGACTGTTTATAGAAGATATAATGCCGAGGAGTATAATTACCTTTGCTTCATATTATATTATAAGATAAGAGCAATGAAATATTGTTGTTTTAGCACATCAATAAAAGCGTTAAATAGCAAGTTGGACAATTATTTAACTAAACAAATAATCAGGTGAAATATAAATAGATTATTTTAAAAAAGAGCCTATTCATCTAACCCTATCAAAAACCCAATAGCGCGTTCCTTTTTATTTTGCGGCAGTCTGCGAAAAATCGATATTAATTCAAGTTCTTCATTATTCAAATCAGATTTATTAAGTTTATTAAAATATCTATTATCCGTCCGGTTAAGGATATAATCGACGGAAGTATCTAAAATATCAGCAAGTTTTACGAGCATATCTGCCGGAGGAGTAGCTTTTCCGATTTCATACCCGCTAATCGTTTCTTGTGACACACCGAGCTCAATAGCCAATCGAACCTGTGTCATATTTTTTAATTCGCGTAATTTTTTTAGTCGTTCCATGAGATACCCCCATATAAAATTGCTATATAAATAATATCAATATTCATTGACAATTTTAGTGATAATATTTATAATTGGTATAAATATTATCCATAATAAATATAATTATTCTTTATATAAAGGAGATGTCATGATAATTAATGCAAAAACTACGTGTTTCAGCGGACACAAAACTGAAAAATTACCCAAAAGAAAAACTGAATTTGATTTAATGATACAAAGCTTAATTTGTGAAATTGATAAAGCAATATCAGACGGTTATGACACATTTATGTTTGGAGCCTGTTACGGATTTGACATGATTTGTGCAGAACAGATTTTAATGCGAAAACAAATAGTACTACCTACAGATCCTATTAACATTAATATTATTGCTGTAGTGCCGTTTGAAGAACAGGCTGCAAAATGGAAGGAGAAGGACAGAGAAAGGTATTTTAATATTTTGTCCAGATGTGATGAGGTGATTACTTTGAATAAACATTATCAAAGCGGGTGTTATCATGAAAGAAACAGGTACATGGTTGACAACAGCAGCAGATTAATTTGCTATTACGACGGAAGCTGCGGCGGAACAGGATATACAGTGGAATATGCGGAAGATAAGAATATGCATATAATCAATATCTGCAATTCGTATAGTTTAAAAGGAAAAAAGCATAAGAATCTTATGCGTCCGATAATGTAATGATGTCATAATATTCATAGGGTAAATACTTTATTTCGTCGTTTAAATCTTAAAGTTCATATTAAATGTTAAAAATATATCATTTATAATCGTGATAAGTGTAATCTAAGCTATAGCCAAAGTTGGGTGCGGAGAAAGTAAAACTGACAATATATGTTCTAAAATACAATCTTAATGGCATATTGCTGTACTGCCAAAATTCATCGAAACACAACAAATTTATGAAACATAAATACCTGTAGATTGTATTTTTATTGACAATTCCACCGATTATATTATATATTATATATACAATATAAAAACAACAATGGGGGATTGAATGTAAATGAATGACACAGAATTAGATAACATGAGTATGTTGAAAGATGTCATAGAAACATCTTATGACGGTATTTACATTACTGACGGAAATGCAAAAACAATAATGATTAATAAAAGCTATGAAAGAATAACAGGGTTGAGCCGCGAGGTGCTCATTGGAAAAAATATGTCTGAGCTTGTTGAAAACCGTATTATTTCTGAGTCCGTAACACTTTCTGTTCTTAAGGCAAGAAAGGTTGTTACTATTCAGCAAACATTTAATTCCGGAAAATGCGCACTTGTTACAGGTACTCCTTTTTTTGATAAGGATAAAAATATAAAAATGGTCGTTACAAATGTAAGGGATATAACTGATCTGCAGAGGCTGAGAGAAAAAATCTCTGAAAACCAGTATGAAAATCAAAAATATAAAGTCTTGATTGAAGAGCTTAATAAGCAGATAACAAGCAATGAGTGCATAGTTGCTGAGGATGAGACAATGCTTAATCTTCTTCTTCTGGCAAAAAGAGTTGCAAAGGTAGATACTACGGTAATGATATATGGAGAAACGGGATCAGGAAAAGAGGTAATGGCTAAATATATATATAATAACAGCCTAAGAAAAAACAAACCGTATATTAAGGTAAACTGCGGGGCTATACCGGAAAACCTTATGGAGTCTGAATTTTTCGGATATACAGACGGATCATTTACCGGTGCATTAAAAGGAGGGAAAATCGGTATTTTTGAATCAGCCAATACGGGTACTCTTTTGCTGGATGAAATAGGAGAGCTTCCTCTTTCTATGCAGGTGAAGCTTCTGAGAGTACTGCAGGAGGGTGAGATAGAAAAAATAGGATGCAGCAATACCATAAAGGTTGACGTAAGAATAATAGCATCAACAAACAGAGATTTGGAGCAAATGGTTAGACAAGGAACATTCAGAGAAGATTTATATTACAGGCTCAATGTTGTACCCTTAAAAGTTCTTCCTTTAAGAGAACGAAAGAGCAGCATAATTCCTTTAGCCAAACATTTTCTTGAGGTTTTTAACAAAAAATACGGCATGAACAAGGAAATATCAAAAGATGCTTTTAAGTACCTTTATGAATACAGCTGGCCCGGCAACGTAAGAGAAGTGAAAAATCTCATGGAAAGGGTGATTGTTACAAGCCCTGGTGATGTTATAACTTCAAAAGATTTGCCGTTCCACATATTAGAGGACAGCTTTTCAGGTATTTTGCATGAGGGTGGAACTCTGGCTAATGCTGTGGAGAGGATTGAGAAAGAAATGATAATCAATGCATATGAAAGACACCAAAATGTGAGAAGAGCAGCAGCGGAGCTGGGAATAGATCCTTCAACATTTGTGAGGAAAAAGAAAAAGTATATTTAATTTGTTGTTCTGATGCAACAAAGAGGGAATTTGTCAACATTGAAATTGCAAGCCTGGAATAAATTTTTTAATAAGTTTGTTTGCAAAAATGCAACTAAACTTATTTTTTTTTATTAAAATTACCGATATTTAAGCGGTTTGTAATGATATAGAAATTGGCATGAGAATTGCTAATAAATTAACAAAGATAAAAATAATATGGAGGTAATTATGAAACAGTTGGTTATAAGACCGCAGTTACACAAGATTAATACATTTAATGAGTTTTATGATGAATTTAAAATAAGTGACAAAGATTTGATCCTTACTATTGATCCCGTGTATAACACTTATTTGAAAGACAGAAAAGAAAAACTTAATGTGATTTTTCCTGAACATTATGCTTTGGGGGAACCTACTGATGAAATGATTGATAAAATACTTAATGATATACGGGATGTCGAATTCAATCGCGTTATAGCCATAGGAGGAGGAAGCATTGTTGATATTGCCAAACTTTTTGCTTTAAAACAAGCGGAAAGATCTGAAATGCTCTTTTTGAGAGAGGTTCCGATAGTTAAGGAAAAGGAACTGATAATAATACCTACGACATGTGGCACAGGCAGCGAAGTAACTAATATATCCATAGCTTTACTTACAAATAAAAAGACTAAAATGGGCCTTGCAGGTGATGAATTGTTTGCTGATTATGCTGTGCTGATTCCTGAACTTTTGGCTAATCTTCCATACAAGGTTTTTGTAACAAGCTCTGTTGATGCACTTATACATGCTGCAGAATCCTTTGTATCTCCGGGAACAAATAGTTATACCGAATTGTTCAGCATCAAGGCTATGGAGATGATAATCAAAGGATACACTGAGGTTATAAATAAAGGTCAGGAACATTTCAGAACAATAATAGAAGACTTCCTTGTTGCAAGTAATTATGCCGGAATCGCATTCGGAAATACTGGAGTAGGTGCTGTGCACGCAATGTCCTATCCTTTGGGAGGTGTATATCATGTTCCTCACGGAGAAGCTAACTATCAGTTTTTTATTGAGGTGTTCAAGTACTATGAAAATAAAAAACCTGAGGGGAAAATTCAGAACCTTAAAGAAATTATAGCTTCTGTAATGGGGTGCTCTAAAAAAGATGCTTTTGATGAGCTTGGAAATATGCTTAATAACCTGCTTATGCTTAAACCGCTGAAGGAATATGGAATGAAGGAAGAAGAAGTTTCAGGTTTCGCAAAAAATGTAATAGAAACACAGCAAAGACTTCTCAAAAATAATTATGTTCCGTTCGCAGAAGAAGATTTGGTAAATATTTATTCGAAATTATATTAAAAATAAAACGAAAAGGAGTACATTTATGAGCGTTAATGAATTAATTGTAAAAGCAAGAAAAGCACAAGAAGAATTAGCTACATATACACAGGAGGAACTGGATGCAATAGTTAAGGTTATTGCCAGGACTGTATATGACAATGCTGAGGAACTTGCGAAAATGGCTGTTGAAGAGACAGGCATGGGTGTATATGAAGATAAAGTTGCTAAAAATAGAGGTAAGTCAAAAACAATATACAATAATCTTAAGGGAAAAAAATCAGTTGGAATTATAGGTAAAGACGAAGAAAAAGGCCTTACACTTATTGCTAAGCCTATAGGTGTTGTTGGAGCTATTACGCCTACTACCAACCCTATTGTAACGCCTATGTGCAATTCTATGTTTGCTCTTAAAGGCGGCAACTCCATAATAATTGCACCACATCCAAGATCAAAGAAATGCAGTGCATACACAGTGGAGCTTATAAATAAGGCTTTAAAAGCACAAAATGTTAAGTATCCGGAAAATGCGATACAGGTTATAGATGATCCGTCAATAGAGGTATCCGGCGAATTGATGAAGAGTGTTGATGTTGTTCTTGCCACCGGAGGAATGGGCATGGTAAAAGCTGCATATTCAAGCGGTAAGCCTTCATATGGAGTAGGGGCGGGAAATGTACAAGTAATAGTTGACAGAGATATTGATTATGTTGATGCGACTGCTAAGATAATTGCGGGAAGAAAATTTGACAATGGTATCATATGTTCAGGAGAACAGTCCATTATAGCTCCTAAGGAAGCATATGATGATGTTATGGCTGCTGCTGTTAAAAATGGAGCATTTTATGCAGAAGATGACGAAACAGTGGAAAAATTCAGAAAAGCTCTGTTTATTGATGGAATAATCAATAAGGATGTTGTAGGTCAGTCTGTTCAAACTATTGCAAAATTGGCAGGGGTAAATGTTCCTTCAGATGTAAAGGTAATAATCTTGAAGGCAGCAGGCATAGGCAAAGAAGACGTATTGTGTAAAGAGAAAATGTGTCCAGTATTATCAACGTTTAAATATGACACTTTCGAGGAAGCCGTAAAGATAGCTCAGGCAAATCTTAACGTTGAAGGAAAAGGTCATACTGCAGCAATTCATTCCAACAATCCGGAGCATATTGATTATGCAGGCATAAATCTTACAATAAGCAGACTTGTTGTAAATGAGCCTTCATCAACAACTGCAGGAGGCTCTCTCGTAAATGGATTTGCTCCGACGACAACATTGGGCTGTGGTACATGGGGAAATAACATTATATCTGAAAATCTTGACTATAAGCACTTAATAAATGTTTCAAGAATAGGTAGAGTAATTAAAGGTAAATCAGCGCCTTCAGATGATGAAATCTGGAGTTAATTGAATCCAAATAGAAGAATTGAGGTTCTAAAGATTTAAAAATTATAATTTTCGTTTTGTGGAGGCTGAATGAGTGAATTAATTATTGTTTTTATGATTGTTGCTCTGGGTTACGTTGTTGGAAGCATTAATATCTTCGGATTGAAGCTTGGAAGTTCAGGAGTATTGCTGGTTGCTTTGATATGCGGTCACTATGGCCTTACAGTATCATCGATTGTAAGGGATATAGGGCTGGTTATGTTTGTAGCATCCATAGGCTTCATATCGGGACCTGTGTTTTTCGAGAATTTTAAAAGTAATGCAATTTCTTATGTGCTGCTTGGATTTGTTATAGTTGTAACAGGTGCAATTGGCTGCATAGCTGCAATTAAAATTGCAAATATACCGACAAGCCTGGCAGTAGGCATGATGACAGGAGCTCTTACGAGTACTCCGGGTTTGGCAGCCGCTATTGAGGCAGCTGGCGATACAATGGCTTCTGTGGGATACGGCATAGCATATCCTTTTGGAGTTATAGGCGTGGTACTTTTTGTACAGCTTGTACCAAAATTATTGAAGGTAGATATGGACCACGAAAGAAGCCTTATAAGAGGAATTCTTGATGAGGAGAAAGCATCCCAGGCAAAGAAATATAAAAGTATTGACAGCATAGGGTTGTTTCCTTTGGGGTTAGCCATACTCGCAGGGTTGTTAGTAGCAAAAATTAAAATCCCTCTTCCGGGAGGAGCGAGTTTTTCTTTAGGCACTTCAGGTGCGCCTCTTATGGTAGGACTTTTAATGGGGCATTTTGGACATGTAGGCAAACTGTCATTATCTGTTCCGAAACATACAGCAGAAGTGCTGAGAGAGCTTGGTCTGATACTGTTTTTGATAGGAGCAGGTACGGATGCAGGAAAAGGGTTTGTTGAAGTGCTTGCCCAATACGGAATATTATTATTCTTTATAGGTATGCTGATGACTATTATTCCGATGTTGGTAGGTTATATATTAAGCAGAAAAGTATTTAAACTGGCACTGCTTAATTCTTTGGGAGCAATATGCGGAGGTATGACCAGTACGCCTGCACTTGGGACTCTCATTTCAGAGGCAGGTACTGATGATGTGGCAGCATCATATGCTGCAGCTTATCCCGTGGCTCTCATTACGGTAGTTCTGTCAGCAGAATTTTTATGCAAGATATTTATTTGATATAAAAATGAAGAATAATTGTGCATTGTGTATTATGTAAACTTTAACCGTGTCGAGCCTTAAAAATTCATATGAAGATATAAAATTGCTAATAGGAGGCACTATTGTGGAAAGAATGAGATGCAAGTTTTTAGAAGAAAAGGTCATGAGTGCAGAGCAGGCAGCAAAGCTCATACATGATGATTACTTTATAGGAATGTCGGGATTTACTCCGGCAGGATACCCCAAGGCTATACCGGAGGAGCTTGCCAAAAGGCATGACAACGGAGAGAAAATACAGATTGATCTTATCACTGGAGCATCTGTAGGTCCTGAGATAGATGGGTTGCTGGGACAGAGAGGAATGATAAGAAGAAGGTATCCTTATCAGACAAATTCTATATTGAGAGATGCCATAAATGAAAATAAGGTTAAGTACTGTGATATGCATCTGAGCCATTCCACCCAGTATCTTAAATACGGATTTTTAGGTAAAATGGATATAGCAGTCGTGGAGGCTGTTGCTATAACCGAGCAGGGAGGAATAATTCCGTCGACATCAGTAGGTAATTCTCAGGCTTTTGTAGAGTGTGCAGAAAAGGTAATTGTAGAAATAAATACTGCACAGCCTGTCGAGCTTGAAGGGATTCATGATATATATAAAACTGACAATCCTCCGAACAGAGATATAATTCCCATAAAAAAGGCTGAAGATAGGATAGGCAGCACTTATATACCATGCGATCCGGAAAAAATAGCAGCGATAGTATATACAAATATTCCGGACAAGACAAATAAGGTTACACCTATCGACGAAATTTCAGAAAAGATGGCACGAAATCTTATAGCATTTCTTGAAGAGGAGGTAAGGCTGGGAAGACTGCCTGAAAAATTGCTTCCTTTGCAATCAGGAGTAGGAAGCGTTGCAAATGCTGTATTAGGAGGACTATGCAAGTCAAACTTTACTAATTTGGATATATATTCTGAAGTCCTTCAGGATTCTGTAATTGATTTGATTGATTGTGGAAAAGTAAATATAGCTTCAGCTACATCACTTACAATATCTCCGGAAAGATCGAAGAGCTTTTATGAGAACTTTTCAAAATACAAGGATAAAATCATACTGAGACCTGAAGAAATAAGCAATAATCCTGAAGTAATAAGAAGGCTGGGAATCATATCCATGAATACTGCGATTGAGGCAGATATATATGGAAATGTAAACTCCACTCATATTATGGGAAGCAGAATGATGAACGGTATAGGTGGTTCGGGAGACTTTACCAGAAATGCTTATATTTCTATTTTTACAACAGCATCAGTAGCAAAGGGAGGCAAAATATCCTCCATAGTTCCCATGGTTTCTCATGTGGATCATACAGAACACGATGTCATGGTAATTGTTACTGAGCAAGGGGTTGCAGACCTTAGAGGGCTTTCTCCGCGAGAGAGGGCAGAAGTTATAATAGAAAATTGTGCTCATCCTGATTTCAGGCCTGTTCTTAGACAATATTTTGAGGAATCATGCGGATGCTCTTACGGAAAGCATACTCCGCATAAAATGCAGGAAGCACTTTCCTGGCATGAAAAATTTATTAATGATGGAACAATGTGTGAAAAGGTGCAAACAATTTAAAAGGTATAGGTAATCATGTCATTGAAGGAAATATATAAAATTATTTCTGATTTAGCTTAAGAATAACATTATGTCGTCCATATGCAAAATTGCCGCATTTGAACAACACACCAAACAATAATAAAACAGGGTAAAAGATTGTAAGAAATAAAATCTATCGGTTATAAAATTCAAAATAAAAGGAGTTATATTATGGCACTTATGACAGGTAAGGAATATATTGAAAGTTTAAGGAAATTAAAAACAAAAGTGTATATTTTGGGAGAAAGGGTTGAAAATTTTGTCGATCATCCGTTGGTGAGACCTTCAATCAACTCTGTTGCAATGACCTATGATCTGGCATTTGATCCGGAGCACGAGGATCTTATGACAGCAACATCAAATTTAACAGGTAAGAAAATTAACCGCTTCTGCCATTTGCATCAAAGTACAGATGATTTGGTTAAAAAGGTTAAGATGCAGAGACTGCTGGGGCAAAAAACAGCATCATGTTTCCAAAGATGCGTTGGTATGGATGCGTTTAATGCAATTTGGTCAACAACGTATGAAACAGATGCGAAGCACGGTACAAAATACCATGAAAACTTCAGAAAATATTTAGAGTATGTACAGGAAAATGACCTGACTATTGACGGAGCAATGACAGATCCCAAAGGAGACAGAGGATTATCTCCAAGTCAGCAGGCGGATCCGGATATGTATGTGCATATAGTTGAAAAAAGAGAAGACGGAATAGTTGTCAGAGGAGCAAAGGCTCATCAGACAGGTGCTATAAACTCTCACGAGCATCTTATCATGCCTACTTCGGCGATGAAGGCGGAAGATAAAGCATATGCCGTATCATTTGCAGTTCCTTCAGATGCAGAAGGAGTATTTATGATTTATGGAAGACAGTCATGTGATACAAGAAAGCTTGAAAAGAATGCGGACATTGATTTAGGAAACAAAAACTTCGGAGGACAGGAAGCGCTTGTTGTGTTTGACAATGTATTTATTCCGTGGAATAAGGTTTTTCTATGTGAGGAATATGATTTTTCAGGTATGATGGTTGAAAGATTTGCCGGATATCACAGACAGAGCTATGGAGGATGCAAGGTTGGAGTAGGCGATGTGCTTATTGGTGCTGCTGCACTGGCAGCAGATTATAACGGCGCGGCAAAGGCATCTCATATAAAAGATAAGCTTATCGAGATGACACACCTCAACGAAACCCTTTATTCCTGCGGTATAGCATGTTCATGTGAAGGAAGCAGGACTTTGGCAGGCAATTACTACATTGACAACCTGCTGGCAAATGTATGTAAACAAAATGTAACCAGATTCCCTTATGAAATAGTGAGACTGGCTGAGGATATTGCCGGAGGACTTATGGTTACCATGCCGTCACAGGCAGATTTTGAATCTCCTGAAACCGGAGAATATTGCAATAAGTATTTCCGCGGCAAAGCTGACGTTTCAACCGAAAACAGAATGAGAATACTAAGATTCATAGAAAATATGTGTCTGGGTTCTTCTGCAGTAGGATACAGAACGGAGTCAATGCACGGAGCAGGCTCGCCTCAGGCCCAAAGAATTATGATAGCAAGACAGGGAAGTTTGGAGTCCAAGAAAGAGCTTGCAAAGAAAATTGCTGGGATTAAAGAATAAATCAAGAAGATGTGCAGAAACGAATCCTCAGGATTCGTTTCTGCACGGAAGGGTAATATAAAATATATATGAAAAGAGTGGGTGCTATGGATTGGAAGGAATTGTATAAACAGAGACTTACTACAGCCGATGAAGCAGTTAAGCATATACCATCAAACTGCAGGGTAGTTACCGGTCATGCCGCCGGAGAGCCTACGGTTGTAGTGGATGCTATGGTAAATAATTATATGCAATATGAAAATGTTGAAGTTGTTCACATGGTTGCTATGGGAAGCTGCGGATATTGCAGACCTGAGATGGAGGGTCATTTGAGGCACAATGCGCTGTTTGTTGGCGGAGGAACCAGAGAAGCTGTAAATGACGGAAGAGCAGATTTTTCTCCCACCTTTTTTTATGAGGTTCCAAAGCTTTTCAGGACAGAATTGCCTGTGGATGTTGCATTGATCCAAGTTTCATCACCGGATAAGCACGGATACTGCAGTTATGGGATTTCATGTGATTTTACAAAGCCTGCGGCAGATTGTGCAAAATTGATAATAGCACAGGTGAATGACCAGATGCCCAGGACGTTCGGTGACAATTTTATTCACGTGTCGGATATAGATTATATTGTTGAGGTATCACGGCCATTGCTGGAGCTTCAGCTTCCTAAAATCGGAGAGGTGGAAAGGGCGATAGGGAAAAATTGTGCTGAGTTAATAGAGGATGGCTCCACGCTTCAGTTGGGAATAGGGGCAATACCCGATGCAGTTCTTATGTCATTAAAGGATAAAAAAGATTTGGGGATCCACTCAGAAATGTTTTCTGACGGAGTGGTAGATCTTTATAACATGGGAGTTATCAATAACAGTAAAAAATCGATACACAGGGGAAAAATGGTGGTTACATTTTTAATGGGTACAAAAAAGCTATATAAATTTGTCAATGATAACCCTGAGGTTGAGATGTATCCTGTTGACTATGTAAATAACCCTATGGTTGTTATGAAAAATAAAAAGATGGTATCAATAAACTCCTGCCTTCAGGTTGATCTTACGGGACAGGTTTGCGCGGAATCTATAGGTTTGAAGCAATTCAGCGGTGTTGGCGGACAGGTCGACTATATAAGAGGAACTGCTATGTCGGATGATGGAATATCTATAATAGCTATGCCTTCAACTGCATCAAAGGGAACACTGTCAAGGATAGTACCTGTTCTGGAATGCGGCAGTGCGGTTACTACGTCAAGGAATGATGTTCAATACATTGTCACTGAATACGGAAGTGCAAATCTTAGGGGCAAGACGCTGAAACAGAGGGCTGAGGCTTTGATAAAAATAGCACATCCTGATTTCAGAGAAGAGTTGTCAGAGGAATTTGAGAACAGGTTTAAGAAAAAGTGTCTTATATAAAAAATGTAGAAAATTATAAATCAATATTTGAGTATAAGTTTTATAAATGTCTAACCGCCCGATTGTGGAGATATCATTATTCGGGCGGTTATTTTTTATAATTAAATTTTATTCTGTCAACACTCCTAATTGTTTAAACATTTTTCAGGATCAAGTGTTGTTAATCTCCAGTCCCGATCTTCACTTTTTACATATTGAGCAATTTCTATATCAGTATCATTTGTCAATTGAAAAAACACTATAAGGTAGTCATTGCCGTCAGTACCTTTAAAAGAAATCCTTTTTACAAAATCCTCTTGTTTAGTTGGATACATTTCCTTTATCAATGAACACCAGCCGCCATACCTTATTTTTACATTTGTTTCAGCATCATAAGACCATCCGTGGTAAGGAGCACACAGATAATTTTCACCATAGAACTCTAAATTAGATATTAAATATTTATTTTCTTCTTTAACCAAATCAATAAATCCATAATAATAAGCAAAGTAGGATGCATCCTTATCAGAACCTTCAATAGTTTCAATTTCTACGAAGAATCGCAGGATATTTGTATTTTCATTATATACAGGTATTTCTTTAAGCTTTATTAAATTTATGTGGAGTATATTTTCAAATGTTTTTAAATAATTATTATATGATAGTTTATTTTGATAATCAGGAGATAAGAAATTATATGCAGCAGGATAAGGCAGCTTCGCCTCACCAAGGGTTCCACATCCGGCATATTTATCCTTTTGCGGATTAGCAGCCTCTCTTAATATACTGAAATAATTTAAAATGGTATGTTCAGGGCTTCTAAATAATATATCCGGCAAATTGATTTCAGAGGGTTCTTTTCCATAAGAATTTGAAATTACTGTATTTAGATCTTTATCGTTAAGCACAGGCAGTCTGGAAGGACGAAAATATTTTTCTACATCTGGTTTTTCATTGTTAATTCTGTAGTCTTCATTTTCGAAGACCTGTGTATAAAGTCTGCCTCCCATGACCATTCTTGTGGAAGAAAGACTTTTATAATACAGCTTAAGCAAAGATAAACCAACCAGAGCAATAAATAATATAATAAAAATATTCTTTTTCTTAATCCTCACAAATATCATAGTCATTCTCCCGTTTTATTACTTTTAATAAAATATATAGAAAAACGCAGGAAATAGACTTGAATAAATAGGATGCATTAAAAACTTTTACTTGACTGAGAAATATAATTCTGATATATTTAAAACAGTGTTGCGCAACACTGTTGCATATGTAAGGAGGATACTATGGCTAACCGCGTAGAGGGTGTAACTGAAAAGATTCTGGAATGTGCCATGCAGGAATTTATAATGAACGGATATGTAAATGCGTCGCTGCGTACCATATCTGAGAAAGCAGGTACCACTCCACGCTCCGTTTACACACGATATGGCAGCAAGGAAGGACTTTTTGCGGCATTGGTAGAGGAACCGCTGAGGAAAATGATTGAGATATTTAAAACCACACAGGAGTCTTATCATGAAAGGCCGTTGGATTTGCAGCAGCAGTTATTTCATGATGAGGAATTTGAGCAGGAATATGAAGGATACATGCATAGCATGGTTAGACATATCTATGAAAATTATGATGCGTTCAAGCTTCTTGTATGTCACAGTGAGGGGACGGAATTTGCCGGATTCATTGATGAAATGGTGGCATTGGATGAACACTACACTCTTTTGTACATAGAGCACACAAAAAACGATATATTTTCATCGGGACGGGCAAAGCCGCAGCTTGTACATTTGCTGTGCAGCTCATTTATGCATGGTTTTTTTGAGTTCATAAGGCATGACATGCCCTATGAAGAAGCTATGGAATATCTTTATCAGCTGCGTGAGTTTTATGAGTGCGGTTGGGACAATCTTCTTAATAACAGCAAATAATATTAAATCACAAACCGGAATTATTGCTGCGTGCAGATTCCGGTATTTATAGGTACTATGGTTAGCTTATGCTAACTGGATAGACTTTTGTATTGGAGGTACATAGTGGGCAAAAAAAATACAACAATAGCATCTCTGGCGGAATTTGCGGGACCACAAAGGAGCAGATACATTTTTTCTGTGGTTTTAGCCGTTATCGGAGAGATGAGCGGCATACTGCCTTATTTTGCGGCAGCGCGGATTATTTCGGGACTGATCAGCTTTCAGGCAGATCTGAGGTATTGCCTGGTATGGTGTGCCATAGGAGCAGCAGGTCATATAGTAAAGGGTGTATGCTGCGGAATTTCCACGGCGGTTTCGCATAAGGCAACATTTCTTTGTATGAAGGAAACGCGTTCAAAGCTTGTTTCAAAACTTTCCCGTGTACCCATGGGCAGGCTGCTGGATACGCCCTCGGGGTATTACAAGGATGTTATAGTTGACAGAGTGGAGGGGATGGAAACAACGCTGGCACATCTGCTTCCGGAAATGACAGCCAATATTATAGTTCCGGCAATGATTCTGATATACATAGCCGTTCTGGACTGGCGCATGATGCTTATAACTCTTATCACTCTTCCCATTGGATTGATTATTATGAAATCAACAATGAAGGGTTATGGTGAGAAATATGCCGAATCTGTTGAGATAAGCGGACGCATGACAAATTCCATAGTGGAATATATGGGAGGAATTGAAGTAATCAAGGCGTTTAGTCAAAGCGCGCGATCTTATGAAAAGTATTCAAAGGCAGTAAAGGATAATGCCGCATTTTTCTATAACTGGATGAAGGGTGCTCAGTGGCCCATGTCCTGCTATACTGCGATTACTCCCTCGGTGCTGCTCTTTATACTGCCTGCAGGATGCATATTTTATGCGGGAGGCAGTCTCACTGCCGGAAATTTTATTACGATTATGGTATTGGCTCTCGGGGTTATCGGTCCGTTGATTACTGCCAGCAATTATGTTGACAATCTGGCGAGAGTAAGTACTGTAATAGGGCAGATACAGGATATATCAGAGACACCGGAATTGGTTCGTCCGGATAAGGACGTAAGACTGAACTCCTTTGATATTCAATTTGATAAGGTAAGCTTCTCCTATCACAAAGGAAGTCAGGATAATGCTCTAAGCAATGTGAACCTGAGGATTCCGGCAGGAAAGGTAACGGCACTTGTAGGCCCGTCGGGCAGCGGCAAATCCACTGTTGCAAAGCTGACAGCCGGTTTCTGGGATGCAGACAGCGGTGCGGTTATGCTGGGAGAGCATAATGTAAAATCAATTCCTTTAAAGCAATTATCGGCACAGATTGCATATGTTTCTCAGGATAATTATCTTTTTGATGTGAGCATACGTGAGAATATCCGGATGGGAAGAATGGGAGCAACGGATGCGGAGGTGGAACAGGCTGCGAGAAATGCCGGCTGCGAGGAGTTTATACTGGCTTTGGAAAATGGATATGACACGGTTGCAGGCAGTGCGGGAGGACATCTTTCCGGCGGAGAGAGGCAGCGAATTGCCATTGCCAGGGCAATGCTGAAGGATGCTCCGGTTATTATACTGGATGAGGCCACGGCATACATAGATCCGGAAAATGAAGCAGTCATTCAGACTGCGGTGGCCAATCTTATATCCGGAAAAACACTGCTGGTTATTGCGCATCGTCTTTCAACGATTACTGATGCCGATCAGATAGTTGTGATGGACAAAGGGAGAATTTCATCTGTGGGTACGCACAGCCGTCTGCTGGAGGAATCGGAGCTGTATAAGAAAATGTGGCAGGCACATATAGGAGCAAAGGACGGAGGGAAGATATGATAGGTGCATTTAAGAAAATATGGGACTTTGCGGGAGCAGAACAAAAGAACATAAAATCATCAATTGTGCTTGCATTTTTAAACGCCGTGTTTCATTCGTTCCAGTTCGGAGCAATATACATAGTGTTGGATGCTCTGGTGGAGGGGCGCATGAATTTGCAGACGGCCTTTATGTCACTGGCGGTTATGCTGGTGAGTCTTTGCGGCAGAATTGTTACTCAGACACATTCTCAGCTTAAGCGTGTGCATGCCGGATACTTCATGGTGGCTGACAAGCGCATCGAAATAGGCGACAAGCTGCGGGTTGTACCGATGGGGTATTTTAACAAAAATAATCTTGGACAGATGACGGCTATAACGACCACCACACTTTCTGATGTGGAAAACTCCGCTCCCGTAGTATTGGTTACGATACTGGGGGGATTTATAAACTCTCTTGTATTTACTGCATCCATAGCCTTGTTTGACTGGAGGATCGGAATCGTTACATTCTGCGGTATGCTGGTCTTTTTATATACATCCTCACTGCAGGAGAAAAGGTCTCAGGAGGGTGCACCCATGAGGCAGCGCGCTCAGGAGTATCTTGTGGAAAAGGTGTTGGAAACAGTCCAGGGCATGCTCGTTGTAAAAAGCTTTAACCTTGACGGTATGGGTAAAAACAAGGTGGATATTGCAATTGAAGAAAGCTGCAATAAAAATCTGAATATTGAAAAAATGCTTACGCCATATACCTCGTTACAGCAAATAGTGCTGAACATATTCGGAACAGTGATTATTCTGGTTTCTGTGCTGTTGTATTTCAACGGTCATACAACACTTACCAATACACTTATGATGCTGGTTTTGTCCTTTATGGTTTTTGAGCAGATGAAGAGTGCGGGAAGCAACATGGCAAACCTTCGTGTTACGGAGGCATCCATTGACAAGGCCAATGAAATTGACAATGTTCCTGTGATGGATGAAGGCGGTAAGGCCTTTACGCCTGAGAGAAGAGACATTGTGTTTAAGGACGTTGACTTTGCCTACGCACAAAAGCCCATATTGCAAGGGGTAAGCTTCAGTGTTCCGGAGAAAACAACCACTGCCGTTATCGGACCGTCCGGATCGGGAAAAACAACATTGTGCAATCTTATTGCACGATTCTGGGATGTGGATGCAGGGGAAATAAGCATCGGAGGACAGGATGTGCGCAGCTATACACTGGACAGTCTGATGAAAAATATAAGCATGGTATTTCAAAATGTGTATTTGTTCAGCGATACGATTGAAAATAACATTAAGTTCGGTTGTCCGGAGGCAAGCCGTGATGAAGTGATAGCTGCGGCTAAAAAGGCTTGCTGCCACGATTTTATTACCGGGCTGCCGGAGGGCTATGATACTGTACTTGAGGAAGGCGGAGCATCGCTGTCCGGCGGTGAAAAGCAGCGAATCAGCATTGCAAGGGCAATACTCAAGGATTCACCCATAATTATACTTGATGAGGCTACAGCCAATGTGGACCCCGAAAATGAAGACAGACTTCAGACGGCAATTGAAGCATTAATGGAAAATAAGACTATTATCATGATTGCCCACAGATTGAAAACCGTACGCAGGGCTGATCAGATTTTAGTTCTTGACAAAGGGAGAATTGTACAGCGGGGGAACCATGATACACTGATTGGACAAAAAGGGATTTATGCAGATTTTATCAGCCGAAGGGAAAAGGAAATCGGGTGGAAAATTAAATATAAAAATATGGAGGGACAAATATGACTCAAAAAGGAAAAGAAGCTTCACGTTTAGACGTAAAGGATTTAATCAACATCGGTATATTTACAGCGGTATATTTTATTATTTTTTCGTTATCAGCAGCAACATCTTATATTCCTGTTATGCTTTTTGCATTTACAACTGTATCGGCAATATTGGCGGGAATACCTATAATTCTGTTTTTAACCAGAGTGAAAAAATTCGGAATGGTAACAATTATGTGTACAATTCTCGGAATTATAGTACTTGTTATGGGCAGCGGACCCATATCATTGATTTTTGCCGTAATCTGCGGTCTCCTTGCTGATGTATTGCTAAAAGCGGGAAGATGGAAAAGCTGGAAATGCATGCTGGCTTCTTATGTGTCTCTCAGCCTTTGGCCGGTAGGTACACTGATAACCATCGTCAGAATGGGCAATGCGTATTTTGAAGGATTTCGTGAAAGCATGGGAGATGTGTATGTAACAGAAAGTATAGCAGTTTTTGAAGCCGTTGCAGGATGGCTGATTCCGGGGATTATTGTATTGACGGCTGCTGCTGCGGTTATCGGAGCATATCTGGGCAGGGCCGTGCTTAAAAAACATTTTATGAGGGCCGGTATCGTATAATGGAGCAAAGCTCAAGAGGACTGATTACACTTGACCCGAGGACGAAGCTTCTTTTACTGCTGGTTATAGGCACGGCATGCACCATAGGGCATCAAGGGCTTATACTTGTGGTAAAGCCTTACCTTGTTGCCGTTCCGTTTATACTGCTTGCGTTAAACGGGAGAATTTACGAAGTGCTTAAAATTGCTTGTATATATTTGTTTGCGGCATATTGGGAAAGCCTGCTGTTTTTTATTCCTCACACAGGATTTATACGGGATATTATAAGACTGATTATGGCTGTTATTTACTCCTTTATGCCTTCTGTTGTCATGGGATGGTACGCTGTTTCAACAACCAAAGTCAGCGAGTTTACCGCAGCAATGCAGAGCCTGCATATCAGTCAGAAGATAATTATTCCCTTTGTGGTGATGTTTCGCTTTTTTCCCACAATTGCGGAGGAATACCGTGCCATACAGGATGCCATGCGCATCAGGAGGATAAGCATAAAAAGGGGTCTTGTTGCCATGCTGGAATACCGCATGGTACCGCTGATGATATCAGTGGTGAAAATCGGTGATGACTTATCTGCCGCTGCGGCTACCAGAGCGTTGGGAGGAACAGGCAGAAGGACGAATATGTGCCGGCTGCACTTTCATATACTGGACGCAGTGCTGTGCTGCGGGGCACTGGCTGTCCTGACTGTATTTATTATTTCTATGAGGTGAGACACATGATTGAACTGAGAGATGTTTCCTTTCGATATTCCGCTTCGGAAACGGGAGAGGGTCTGCGGCACATAAATCTTACCATACCGTCAGGTCAGACAGTGCTGGTTTGCGGAGAGTCAGGCTGCGGGAAAACATCAGTTACCCGTCTGATAAACGGTCTGATACCGCATTATCTCAACGGAGAATTGTCCGGATCTGTTTTTATAAACGGAAAGGATATTACAAATCAGCCTGTACAGGAAACGGCTAAGACGGTAGGTTCTATTTTTCAGAATCACCGGTCACAGTTTTTTACGGTGGATACCGCCAGTGAGCTGGCTTTCGGATGTGAGAATCTTGAGTGGCCTGCGGATAAAATTGCACACAGGGTTAAGCAGGTGGCAGATGATTTTAAAATCCGTCATCTGCTGGAACGCAATCTTTTCCGGCTGTCGGGAGGAGAAAAGCAGAAAATTGCCTGTGCCTCTGTGGCGGCACCCTGCCCTGAAATATTGGTGCTGGACGAGCCGTCCTCCAATTTAGATGTTGCCGCTATTTCGGAGCTGAGAGGCTTCATCAAAAAATGGAAGGCAGAGGGTAAGACTGTTATTATTGCGGAACACCGGATCAGATACCTTGTGGATCTGGCCGACAGAGTGCTGTATATGGAGAAGGGATGTATTGTGCAGGATATGCCTGTGCAGAGCTTTTTGAAGCTTTCGGAGGATAATCTGAAAGAGATGGGGCTCCGGTCTGTTGCTCTTCAATGCTTTCCGGTCGGTGAAGCAGAATCTTTGCCGCAAATAACAATTGAGGACTTCAGTCTCACCCATGAAAAGAAACAGGTTCTGAACATAGAAAGCTTGAAAATACCAAAGGGTAGTATTGTTGCGGTCTTAGGAAATAACGGTGCGGGTAAAACAACATTTGCACGCTGCATGTGCGGACTTGAAAAAAACGCAAGGGGAGTGCTGAACATGGACGGACGCAGCCTGAACAGAAAAAACAGGCTGGAGCTGTCTTATATTGTCATGCAGGATGTGAATCACCAGCTTTTTACCGAAAGTGTTCTGGATGAAGTACTGATTGGTGTTGATACAACAAAAAATGAACAGGATATTTTAGCGTGTGTGGACGACATACTTTCAAAGCTTAATTTGCTGGAATTAAAGGAAAGGCATCCACAGTCACTGTCCGGCGGACAGAAACAGAGAGTAGCTATTGCAGGTGCCGTATCCAGCGGAAAGGAAATATTGATTTATGACGAGCCCACCAGCGGTCTCGACCGCCGGCACATGCAGGAGGTTGCACAAACCCTGAAATGGGTAAAAACCCAAAATGCCACACAGCTTGTAATAACTCATGACCCGGAGCTGGTGCAATGCTGCTGCGAATATATTGTGTTTATTCAGGATGGCGAGGTACAGTGGAGCGGGTATCTGGATGAAGAGATTTGCAATAAGGTAAATAAGTATTTTGCGGTATAATAGATCAGGTAATCCGGCGGTAAGGAAAAATAATTCCTTACTGCTTTTTTATTTCAAAGTGTATGCTTGACATTTATACAAATCGTATGCTATACTAACAATCGGTTAGTGATAACTAACAAATTGCAAAAAGATTTGTAAAAATTCATAAATCAAGGAGGTGTCAAATATGTACAACATGGAAAACAGCCCGAACCGCTATTATAAGATAATGCACAATTATCAGGAGGCTCAGCTGTTTTTTGCTGCGATCAGACTGAATATTTTTTCCTGTCTGGACAGACCGAAAACAGCCGGTGAAATTGCGGAGGAATTGAATTGTGACAAAAGACAGATTGAGCTGCTGCTTTTATCTCTGACATCATGTGGTCTGATAAACAAGCAGGGAGCTTTCTATGCCAACACACCGGAAACAAAGGACTTTTTATCACGGAGCAGTCAGGTGTTTTTAGGTGATGCATTGCTTTTTCGTGAGAAAATGACGTCCCTGTCGGAGCTTGAGCAAAAGGTGAGGGGAGAAAGCTCTGCCGGCAGCAATGCTTATGATTTTGCTGAGATGGCAAGAGTGACGGCACCTGAAATGTACAGCGGCAGAGTGCAGACATTTATAAAAGAAATGATTAAGCTGTATCCTGATACCGGCAGCCCTGTACATATTTTGGATTTAGGAGGCGGCACGGGTATTTTATCCATAGAATTTGCAAAGAATTTTCCAAACAGCAGAGCTACTATTTTTGAAACAGAAAGTGTGTCTGAGGTAACTGGAGAAATAATCAATCAACACAACATGCAGGGGCAGATTGATGTTTTGTCCGGAAATTTCAATACAGATTCATTGAGAGGTCCCTATGATTTCATTATCGCCTCCGGTATCCTGAATTTTGTTGAGGATCTGGACGACTTCATTAAAAAGGTATCGGGAGCATTAAAGGATGACGGGTATCTGCTGGTTATAGGAAAGTACGGGGACAACGAACACAGCGCGCCTCCTAATATGTTAGGCTGGCTTTCGGGATTTCTGGAGGGTATACCTCTTCCGCCCGGCATGCAGGAGATTGAAAAAGCGATGCAGGGTGCAGGGCTTACAATTGCCGATAATATAGATTATTCCATGTTTGAAGGATATCTGTACAAAAAGGGAGGCACTTCCGATGTAAGCTCTGGGGACGTGATTCATTCGTTTATAGAGTTGACGGAGCATATAGCAAACAGCAGGACGAATATACTGGATTTTGGCAGTGAGGATATGCGCTTCTACCGCGGAGAGATACACATGATCAAGATGATAGGAGATTTCCCGGGGATTCACAGCTCAGAGCTTGCCCGCAAATTCGGGATTACGAGACCTGTCGTTCATAAAACTCTGCAAAAGCTCAGTGAACGTGGCTTGGTTATTAAGGAGGATGATCCGGAGGATAAAAAAAGATACCTGCTTTATCTTACGGAAAAGGGACAAACAGCATATTTTGAGCATGAAAAGTATCATAATGAAAATGACAAGGCACTTTTCGATTATCTGTCAGATACATCAAGCGATAAAATCGCTGCAATTAAAGGCTTTCTGGATAATGCGATCAACCTGATCAAAAATCATGCGTGAGTGGGTATATTGCCCTTACTGCGGGCACAAAACACGTATACAGGTCAGGCAGGATACCATATTGATTAATTTTCCACTGTTTTGTCCGAAGTGCAAACGGGAAAGCCTGGTAAATGTTAAAAATAAAAAAATATTAATAGTTTCAGAACAAGACGCAAAGACGCAGTTCTGATAAAACATTATTGTTTTATTAGAACTGCGTTTTTATCATCTTAAAAATATATAGGAGAGGAAAATAAATGAAAAATAAATTTTTGGTTGTAATTATGGCTGTATTATGTCTGTGGCTTGCCGCATGCGGACAAACAGCACAGCCGCAGGATAACTCTGATGCAGCAATATCCGAAGGTGAAACAAAACAGGAAACAGAAAAAGCAGCAGAAACAGAAAAAGAAACAAGCAGTACAAGAACCATCATCGATTTGGGAGGAAATGAGGTCACAATACCCGCACCTGATGAAATTGAAAAAATAGTTATTTTAAGTCCGCCCGTCATGTCTTTTGTTGTGAGTGCCGTACCGGACACGGAAATGATTGTGGGTATTAACTCCCGTTCGTTTCTGACCTCCAACCCTCAGATTGTGGAAAGGGTATTTCCTGACTGGCAGTCTGTGGAGTCATCCTTTGTTGATGTAAACTTTGCTGTGAATACAGAATCTCTGCTTTCCCTTGAGCCTGACATTATCTTTTATTACGGAGATTTTCAAAAGAAGGGTATTGAGGGTATCAATATCCCTGCGGTGGATTTTCTGATGAAGGGTGTCAACAGCCCGGAAAAAATGTCTGTAGCCTGGGATACACAAATCAGAGAGATTCTGGGAACGGATACCTCTGTGGGTATACAGGCCGAATGGGATGCTACCAATACAAAGCTTGAAAGTATGTTAAAAGATGCAGGGGATCAGAAAAAAAGAGGCCTTTGCATCAAGCTCAATCAGGCAGGAAGCATCATGGTTATGGGAGCCGACTCCTTTGACGGATGGGCACAGAGCTTCTTTGCCTTGAGTGGAATTGAAAATGTTGCAACCTCTGTTGAAGGTACGGGAGAGGTCAGCATGGAGCAGATTTACCAGTGGGACCCGGATTTTATCATGTGCTTTCAGGATGTGCCCGCAAGCTATATTCTGGAGAACTCCATCGAGGGACAGGACTGGTCTCTGCTGACAGCGTGGAAGAACAAGCAGGTGTTTGATGTGCCGAGAACAACCTATGCCTGGGTGACACCTTGTGCCGATTCTCCGTTGTTTCCATTATGGCTGGTTTCTAAAGCGTATCCCGAGCTTTTGAGTGACGGTGAGGTCAGAAATGAAATCAGGGAATATTATCAGCGTAATTACAATGTCGAGCTGACGGAGCAGGAGCTTGAATCAATTCTGGGATACAGGGAAGCAACAGGTATATGAAAAAGGAGCATAATGCAAGCTACAGCAGAACCATGCTCATCGGTACATTATTGCTGCTGATATCGGGTATAGGTGCGGTGCTGCTCGGGAAATACAGCATTTCCCTATCTGATTTTATGACAATATTGTCTGCAAAGCTGAACGGAGGTGCGGACAGTACGCTGGAAACGGCTGCATTTGTGGTATTTAATGTGAGAATACCGAGAATTATTCTGACTGCAATGGTGGGCGCCGGATTATCCATATCCGGAGCTGCCCTGCAGGGCACCTTTCAAAATCCTCTGGTAAGTCCGGATCTTTTGGGAGTAAGCTCAGGGGCAGGCTTTGGAGCTGCACTGGGTATTCTTCTCACGGGAGGACTGGGCTTGTTTACACCGATACTTTCTCTTGTATTAGGACTGTCCAGCGTGCTGCTGGTATTTTTGCTGGCAGGCTCAAAAAATGGCACGGGGACACTGTCGGTGGTGCTGGGCGGCATCATAGTGTCATCCATATTTTCTGCATTGATTTCATTGATAAAATATGTGGCAGACTCCTCCGAAACCCTGCCTGCCATAACCTTCTGGCAGATGGGCAGCTTTGCAAATACAACCTACCGTGACATCGGAATTGCGTTCGTTCCCATAATTGGAGGCATTGCGGGTCTGTATATGATGCGATGGAAAATCAATCTTCTTTCCCTGGGAGACGATGACTGCTTCACCCTTGGTATCAATCCCAATACAACACGCTGGCTGGTGATTTTATTTGCAACTCTGACAACTGCAGGAAGCGTGACCGTGTCCGGTGTAATAGGATGGGTGGGCCTTGTTATACCCCATATATGCAGAAAGCTGGTTGGTGTCAACCATGGACATCTCTTGCCTGCCGCAAGCATCGTTGGTGCTGTGTTTATGATTCTGGTTGATACCGCGGCCAGAAACCTCACATCTGCGGAAATACCTGTGGGCATATTGACCTCGCTTATCGGAGCACCGTTTTTTGCAATAATATATAACAGAGGAAGGAGGGAGGTATAGAAATGAATCCGGTTTTACAAGTAAGCAACGGCTGTTTTGCCTATTCGCAGGATTATATGATATTGAACAATATCTCCTTTTCTCTGGAGCCCGGTCAGGTGATGGCTGTTATGGGCAGGAACGGAATAGGCAAGACCACACTGATTAAGTGTATAGTGGGTATCCTGAGCTGGAAAAGCGGGTGCTCTACTGTAAACGGCAGGCAGAGTCGGAGAAACAAGCCTCTCAGTGAGATTGGATATGTACCTCAGGCACATAAAGCTTCTTTTTCATACAGTATAAGGGATATGGTGGTTTTCGGAAGGATGGGACACAATTCCTACCTTGCTTCACCCAACAGGCAGGATTATGCACTGGCAGATGAGGTGCTTGAAAAGGTTGGAATTTATGAGCTTAGAAATTATCCCTGCAATGCACTGAGCGGAGGACAGCTTCAATTAGTGTTTATTGCCAGAGCTCTTATAAATTCACCCAAGGTACTTGTTTTGGACGAGCCGGAATCTCACCTTGATTTCCGTAATCAGATCAGGCTGATAAAGCTCATAGAATCTGTGGTTTCCGAAAATAACATGGCCTGTGTTATCAATACTCATTATCCAAATCATGCACTCCGCATTTCGGACAAATGCTTCCTGCTGGGTGATCAGGACTATATCACCGGAAGTACGGAGCAGGTTATGACCGATGCCAATATTCAGAAGTACTTTGGAGTTTACTCTCATTCTGTAAAATTTCAGTACAAGGGCGAGACCATAACGTCATTTTCCTTTCTTGAGGAGGTTTAATAGTTTGTACAATTGATTTTCCTTGTCTTTTCTGTTATCATAATAAAAAACAATTAACAAAAAGCGAGACATGATTATGAGAATTATTATTTCACCGGCAAAAAAGATGAATGTAGGTTCAGATTCTCCCCTGGATTTGGGTATACCTGAGTTCATGAAGCAGACAGAGGTGCTTCTGGAGTACTTGAGAGGTTTGTGCTATGAAGAAGCAAAGGAAGTATGGAAGTGCAATGACAGTATTGCTAATCTGAATTATGAAAGAATACAAAGAATGAATCTATATGTGAATTTAACTCCTGCTGTATTTTCCTATGAAGGAATACAGTATCAGTACATGGGACCTAGAGTATTTAAAGAAACAGAGCTTGAATACATAGAGGAGCATCTGCGCATTCTGTCAGGGTTTTATGGGATGCTGAGACCATTTGACGGGGTTACACCTTACAGGCTTGAAATGCAGGCGAAGCTTAAGTTAGAAAAATTTGATTCTCTTTATGATTTTTGGGGTAAAAGATTAGCTGATAAGATATTTTCTCAAAGCGACTGCATTGTAAATCTTGCATCAAAGGAATACAGCAGGTGTATTTCAGAGCATGCTGATAAAGATATAAGGTTTATAAGCTGTATCTTTGGAGAAATGAAAGAAAAAAAGGTGGTTGAAAAGGGAACTCAGGTAAAAATGGCGAGGGGAGAAATGGTGCGCTTTATGGCTGAAAATCAAATTAAAAATGTTGAAGAAATTAAATTATTTGACAGACTGGGATATTCTTATAGTAATGATTTGTCAGATGATTGTACATATGTTTTTATTAAAGGAGGAAAATGATATGTTGGAAAAGGGAACAAAGGCACCTGAATTTGTGCTGAAGGATAAGGATGGAAAGGAAGTAGCTTTATCAGATTTTGCCGGCAAAAAGGTTGTATTGTATTTTTACCCGAAGGATAATACTCCCGGGTGTTCAAAGCAGGCATGCGGATTTGCAGGTATGTATGATGAATTCATTGAAATGGATGTAGCCGTTATAGGAGTAAGCAAGGACAGCTCGGTATCCCATCAGAAGTTTGCAGAAAAATATAATCTGCCGTTTATTTTACTTTCTGATCCGGAGCTTACGGTTATTAAGGCATATGATGTATGGAAGGAAAAGAAGCTTTACGGCAAGACAAGCATGGGTGTCGTAAGGACAACATACGTTATTGATGAAAACGGAATTATAGAAGAGGCTATGCCAAAGGTAAAGACAGATACAAATGCATCTGATGTGCTTAATTATTTAAGAAAACATCAGTAGTCCGGATATAACTGAGATGCTTAACTACCGCCCGATTATATGAAATACATCAATCGGGCGGTTTTTATTATATGTGAATTTTGAATTATAAAAACAAGGATACAGCACAATAAACCAACAGCAGTGCCATGATGGTGTTTGTTATTTTTGCGTGCTTGGAAAACAAAAGCTTAAAGATTGACCCGAAAGCTGACCAGCAAAGTGTAAAAACAAAACCTATGAATGCTAAGAACATGGCGAATCCAAACAGGGGAAGCGTCTGACCGTGGTAATAAGGCAGTATGTATGCCTCCATTGACATTATGCAATAAATATAAATTTTTGGATTAATAAATTGCAATGTAAATCCTTGCCAAAAACCGGCGCGGGAATAATTTTCTTCTATAGAGTCAGAGCTTTTAAATGTCTTCCATGCAAGATACAGCATGTATGCAGCACCTGATACCAGCATGGGGGTCTGGAGCTTTGGGATAACGGATGAAAGCATGCTGAGAAAAATCGTGCATATTGACATTACAATACTAAAGCCGGCTAAAATTCCGAAATTAAAGGGAAGTGCATTATTGAAGCCCAGGCGTCCGGCATTTGATAATGACATAATATTGTTTGGACCGGGTGTTGCGGCAGTAATTATTGCATAGGTTAAAAAATTTATCCAACTAAACATTGTTGCCTCCATAGTTTTAAAATGATATAATGTAATTAAAGTACAATATACTATTAAATAATTTTAATATATTATACTATTAGTACAATATATTGTCAACATAGCGGAGGAGATTTTTTATGGATATTAATGCTGCCGTTTCTCATAATATAAAAAAGGCGAGAGAATCAAAAAAACTTACTTTAGATGTGGCTGCTGCGGTGACCGGCGTTTCAAGAAGTATGCTTGTGCAAATTGAAAAGGGGGATGTAAATCCAACTATATCGGTATTGTGGAAAATTGCTAACGGTTACAAGGTATCGTTTACTTCTTTAGTTGAAAAGACACCGGAAAGTTCATCTGTAATTCGTTTGGAGGATATAAGTCCAATTATAGAGGATGACGGTAAATACATAAACTATCCGGTATTTAATTTTGATGAAAATCGTCTGTTTGAAATCTATAGAATTGTAATAGAGCCGATGGGAGAGCTTGAAGCAAGTCCTCATCTGGCAGGTACAGAAGAATATATCACCGTATTTGACGGAGATGTTGAAATAACAGCAGACAGTGAAGTGTTTAACCTTTGCAGGGGTGATTCAGTCAGATTTAAAGCAGATGTACAGCATAAGTACAAGAATACAGGTGATGTTGAAGCACAGCTGAGTATGCTTATTTTCTACGCAAGGCAAAATTAAAGTTGAAAGAATTCAGACCTTTCAAAAATTATTTGACATAAATTTGCTGCTATGTTAAAGTAAAATTACAAAAATTTTATACTTAAGTTTTCTAGGGTTCCGCAGCTTAGGTTGGCCAGGTCCGAGAGGAAACACACTTTAACAGTGTACACGGAAGGATAAAAGCCTGGGAGATATTAATAATATTTCTTATGGCTTTTTTTATTGTATTTATATATGCCATAGGATGTTATTGCCTGATTTTAATTTGAAGGAGGATAATTTTTATGGAATGGATTTATTTAGTTACCGCAGGTTTTTTTGAAGTAGGCTGGGCGATGGGGTTAAAGTACTCAGAGGGATTTACAAAATTATTTCCCAGTATTTTTACTGTCGCAGGAATGATTGCGAGTTTTTATTTTTTATCATTGTCCTTGAAAAGTCTGCCGCTTGGAAATGCATATGCAGTCTGGACAGGCATAGGTACTGTTGGTACCGTAATTGCAGGTGTTGTTTTATTTAAAGAGCCGATTAATATAATGCGTGTGATTTGCATTTTATTTATATGTACTGGAATTATAGGGTTAAAATTAATATCAAAAAACTAATGAGAATATTTATATATCAGGAGGATAAAAAAATGAATAGTTTCAGCTATAAGGATATTTATATTGAAGATGGAAGAAGGGTGCTGGAAGTTAATATATTACCTGAGAAGCACTGCAATTTTGACTGTATATTTTGTCCCGTAGGTAGGTCCTACAACAAAACAGATACTCAAAAGTCTTTTGATAAAATGGACAATTCATTGGTTGAACTGGAAAATATGATTGAAAGCACAAAAGCAGAGCTGGTTTTTATTAACTCAAAGGGTGAAGCTTTAGTTAATGATAAAATTATCGATATTATTCATGCCGTTAAAAGCAAGGGCCTGACCGTTAAGCTATTGTCAAACGGCTATATTTTAAACAGACCTGAATATAAAGAAATTGCCGATATGTGTGATGAAGTTATTGGCGAGTTAAAGGTCAGTTCAAATGAAGATTTCCAAAAAATTCAGCGGCCTATTGATGGATATACCTTTGAAGAGCATGTTTTAAATATGAAAGCTTTCAGAGAGCAGTATAAAGGCAGATTCATATTAGAAATTACAATCATAAAGGGATATAACGACGATGATGAGTCAGTTGAAAAATTAAAAAATATTATTAAAGAAATATCTCCTGACAAATTAATTATTGCAAGAATAGATGATGAAATATTTGTAAAAAAATTAGGCATAACAGATGAAAGCTTTCAGGAAATTTCAGATATTTTATTAAATGCTTAATGATATTCTTCTTTTATTACTTAAAAGGAGGCGATATAAATCGCCTCCTTTTAAGTAACCTTTATTTTATAAAATTTTCAGCAAAATGTTTCATAATTACAGCAGTTTCTGCACGCGTTGCCTTTCCGGAGGGATCAAGAATGCTGTTCCCTTTTCCATTTACGAGTCCAGAACCGACTGCCCATTTTACACCATTTGAAGCCCAGTTGCTAACTTTTGCTGCATCAGTAAAGTCCATTAAGTCAGAAGTTTTTGAAATATCAAGCTCCTTTTTAATTGCATAATTGTATAGAATTATCATCATTTGTTCACGAGTTATGGCATCATCTGGTCCAAAAAGTCCATTGCCATAGCCGGTAACTATTTTGTTGTTTTTAGCCCAGAGAACAGCTTTATAGAACCATTGATCTTCTTTAATGTCATTAAATTCACTTGGACCTGTAATTGCCGGATTTTTTTCAATGTTATACAAAATCTGTACAATCATGGCTCTTGTAATTGTAGAATTTGGTGCAAACTTGTTATCACCTGAACCATGCATTAAATTGTTTCCAAATACATATTTAACAGCGTCATAGAACCAGTCATTTGCTGTAACGTCCGTAAATATCATTTTTGGTGCTATGAAGAATACAGAGAAATGATTTGTTGTTAATACATATCCTTTTCGGTCCTTATCATATTTAGTGTCTTTCATATGTTCTGCTTCGCCATTTTCGCTCAAGTAATAAACTGTAAGTGAATCCGGATCAATATCAGCAGACGGTACAAACGGTAAAAATACCGTAACGGCTTTATCAAAGTCATGAATACTGTTTCCATTTACGTACATCGATAGGTCAAAAATTGCTCCGTCTCTGACAACTTCCTGCTGTTCTTCAGTTAACTGCTTATTATCTATTTTGTTAATAGAAATAGTCACATCGGTGTTTTCACCGTTGTTACCGATTAGTGCCTCAAGTGTCTTAGCGTCAAAAGTAAGCGTTCCAATACCGCTTTCAATAGTAAACTTAGCACTTGCAACCTTACATATTTCCATTAATGCTCCGGTTTTTAAATTTATTGAAACGGATTTTTCATTTCCTGTGATATTTAGAACAATTTTAACTTCCGGCTCAGCACTATTTTTAGCAATTGCTCCGTCTAATGTTTCTTTGATAGCAGATGTGTCAATATTAACTACTGCATTTCCGTTTGAGTCTGCAGTAGTTTCAATCACAGTTGTACCACTTGCGCCATTACCATTCGGTATATCCCAATCTGGATTATAATCTGAATCCTTCTTGTAATTATTTGTGTAAACCCAAACAATATTGTCTCCATCTTTCAAATAGTAGTCACGGAGTCCTACGCCTGGATAAACATCATTGACCATATACTTCCATCCGCTTAGAGGCCCGTTCGTGAACTCACTGAGCCATTCTCCGGTAAGCGGAGATTTAATTCTGCCGATATAGTTTGTCATTGTTTCAACAAATTCAATTTTTCTATCGTCTAATACCATTTTAAAGACATCATATACATTTGAACCATCGGGTACCGTAACGGTTGTTTGTGCAACCCACGTTTCAGAATGCAATGGTTGTGATGGCAGTTTCTCCTTCTTAGCGCCGTTTAGTTTAAAGCTGACAGTTATATCACCTGACGGCTGCGAAGGATCCGAAGAATAAACCACATACAATGTCAGAGTTGCAGTATTTCCTGAATAATCTGTTGCTGTTATAGTAATGATGTTCTGTCCGGAAATCAATGCAGCTGCAAACTGGTTGTTATTACCCGTAATTAATACTCCGTTTACAGTTACAGTAGTCATAAGCCTGCCATCTATCATATCATCAGCGTATGCTTCAAAGGTATAACGGCTGTTTTTCACGGTCTGATTATTTGCTGTTGTGTGTATAACAGGAGCATCAGTATCTTTGAGATTGCTAAGTGCTCTATAAGCTGTCATCAAGGCTGTAAATGAATCGTCAATTGTCTTTTGAGTCTGATTTACAGTTGGGGCAGCCATAACTGCTATAGCATTAGCCAGAGCATGCCGGAATACTTCCCAGCTTTCATTACTGTAATCACCCTGCTGTATTTTCTCAAGCTCCGCAATCTTTGATCCAAGTACTGTTTTATCAACAATACTGCCTGAGGTCGGAGCTGCAAAACGATAAGGTGATTGAGCTGTTTTGGTTGTAAGATACTTCTGATATGCCAGCAGTGCTCTGAAGGCTTGTTCAGAAGACATCCCGTCAACAATTGTATTGCTTGTAAATCCAAAGGAATAGTTGGATGTTGCAAAGGTAAATAAACCATTAAATATATTGACCCTCAAAACCGGAGGATTGGGTCTTATCACTTTAGAAAATTCTGTCGAAGGATCTTTACCTAAAGCTGTTCCGGCCAGAATTACCATTGATGTTGAGTTGGAATTTCCGGTTGACGGACTATTGTCGCTGCCTGTGCCAAAGCTGCCGTTTGAGTTTTGTTTTAATTTTAAAAAGGCCAGAGCACTATCGACAGACGCTGTGACACCTGGGACTTTCTCGCCGTATGCGGCAGCAGTTCCAGTGTAATAGGGTGCCAGAGCTGATATTACCATTGCCGTCATGTCAACATCTCCGGTATTGAGTTCCTTGCTCCAGTTCCAGCTGTTATCGCTAAGCTGCATGTCCAGCAGCTCCTGAACGAGCTTTGCTCTTGTCCACTTAGATCCTTCCGGTATTTTGTAGCTGCCAGAATCAACAGCAATTAACGCAAAAGCCAGAGCGTTAACCTGTAAGTCGCGGCTGTCGTTTACAATTTTGTCAAGAAGGTTGTATACCTTACCATTGCCATCCTCAATCTTAGTGATATCTATACCCAGAGAGGTAAGTGCAATAGCAGTTCTCTGCAAATCAGTGGAGGTTGACCATTCTGAATTTATGATTTTGACGGCTGATGCGAGAAAGTCCGCTTTGTTGATTTCTGAAGCCCTGTCTGCGTAAGCCATATCCATGACTTCCCAGGGTTCCACGCTGCCTATTAACCTTTCTCCGATTGTCTCTATCGAAACAGCTATTTTACTGTTAATGGAGGAGGGTATGGACGGCAAAAGCTGATCCATGGCGCCTTGAAGTGCTGTAAGAGCTTCTTCAACTTGTTCTTGTGAAGCGGTGCCAAGCACATCAATTGCCCTTGCATTGTTAAGAGCAGCTTCTAATCTCTTCCAGCTGATTTCGGTGAAATCTTCTTTTAATAAGTTTTCTGCATTTGATATCGCATCCTTAAGTTGAGACTTATCAGTTGTGCTGTCCGCTGGAACCAAATATGCAATGGCTGCGGACAGATTTTTTTCAGCATCTGTGATTTCCTTTTTGCTTGAATATATTGATCCGGCTACCTCATGGGCAACCTTCAAAGCATTTTCGAAGGATGGCCATCCTTCTTTGTAGTCATCTTTGATCAATGATTCTGCCTTTGCGATTGAAATTAAAAGCGAGGACATATCTGGATTAATAAGTTCCATCCCGTTAATTGCAATAAGTAAAGTGTTATACGCCTTGTCAATATCGTACTGAATGGCATCACTGGCATTGACTTTCTTTGCGTAGTTCATTGCATCAACAAGAGTGGTCCAGGAGTTAGCCCAGGAGGCATAATCACGATAGTCGGTTTTGTTCATTTGCTCAGCCTGCTTAATAAGGGCATTCAACGCAGATTTGTCAGGCGTAACGTTCCATAGGTTCAGCGTAGGGGGTCCCTCAATGGGCATATCATATCCTGTGTCCTTCATCATTTCAAGCGTTGAATTTTTGGTATAAACCTGGTACCACCAATACATATCTCCATGGTCAGGAATTGTGGCGGCTCCTGAAAATGCTCCCAGACGATCAGCAACTCCTCCGTACATCCAGCATTTTGCCCAATTATACATCGTATCCAGATAACCGCCGCCGAAAGTGATTACAACTTCAGAACCATCCATTTCAGCAATAGCTTTTGTCAGCTGCATCAATGACCATCCAGGTGGAACTCTTACCTTTACCTTTTTATGAAAATATCCGTATTCCTTTTCAACTCTATAACCATCACCCTGCTCATAATCAGTGACTCCCATAATACTGATTGTAACATAGGCCGGAAGCATACTCATTTTTTTCTTTGCTTCCAGGACCCTGCTGTAACCAGGAAGTTCAGTGGTCAGAGCTCCGGCTTTAATTGCTGAATCATATGCTTTTTCAGCAACTTTTACCTTGGAAAGGGCCTGAAGCTCGTCACGGCTTGCCTCAGTGATGTCATCAGCTGAGGGTACAAGGGCAAAAAGCTTTTCTGCATCGGTCACTGCAGCTTCCTTTTCATTCATGGGTATCAGAGTCAGCTCAAAGACCTTTTCTGCGGCAGCGCCATCCTTGGAAACTGTTGCCGTTAGTATAACGGGAAGCGGAGGTTCGCCTGGTTGGGGGCGAGTTACGATACCATCAGATGAAATAGCACCGGTAGGCGTTGCGGACCATGAAATTATAGAGCCCTGGTAACCTTTGACCGGAAGCACAAGGTTGTCTGTAATGAACATTTCTCCGGAATTAGTACCCTTAATTCGTTCAAAAGTCAGCTCAGCATAATCAGCATCTACGGCAGTCTGACCTGCAGCTTCCTGAGACTTAACAGTCACGGTAAATGTCTTGGTTGCCTTTGCATTGTTTTTAGAGATTGTAGCGGTAAGTTCTGCCGTGCCGTTTGCTGTTCCGAAAGCCGGACGGTTAATCTCACCACTATTGGAAATCAATTCGGGCTTTGAAGAGCTCCATGAAATATTAGTGGATAGAGAGCCTGACAGCGGTAACCTTAAGTTTTCTGTTATCAGCGATGTATCTCCGAGTGAAAGCTCCTGCATAACCAAAGCCACAGCCTTTTCATCATTGGATAAAACAGGGGCTACGACATTGATGTTGATTGTTTTCGAATATTCGGGATAAATGAGGTTTTTATAGGCGTTAATATATACGTCCAGTGCTACCGTAGCCGTAAGCGTAACATTTTTATCTCCGCTTTGCAGATAATAATTAACAAGTCTGCCGTTGTTGTCAATTACTGCAGTATTGCTGCTTTCCCAAACAATCTTCACATTGTTAGGAGCTTTATCCGGAAGCAGAACATTTGAGTTGATATGATCAAGATCGGTGTTGTCACCAAGGATTGATACACCATCAAGCCAATTAATAGCATATAGTGTGGGGTCCGTCAGATCGTAGTCAATTGGTTTATCCATAGGAAGCGGTGTGTCGTATCCTGACTTTGATGAGGGGAATCCGCTGTTAATAGGATTTGCAAAGGACGTATATGCCCATTTGATGACCTGGTTGTGAGACAGAATGGTATCACTCCATTGTTCACCTTCCTCTGATCCGTCTATGAAATACATCCAGCGCAGATTTCCGCCTGAGTCCGGCCAGCGGCTTAAGCCGCCAAAGTTATAGTTTTCATCTTTTGGATTCATAGGAAATCCGTTAAGCTCTCGCAGCAGACACATCACTTGAAGGACATCCATATCAGCGGGAATCTTTACCTTTATAGGAGAAAGAAAATCTTTCTCAAGATAATTTACTTTGGATGCACTTCTGTCAAGCTCAGCTCCGAGAACAGAAACTGTGATGTCTCTAGGCAACAGAGCTATGGCATCCGTTGCAAGTTTAATAGTTGCATATCCCTCAAATTTAGCGATATCCGCTGTCGACCATCCAGCTGCCTTGGCGTTTTCTACTGCCTCCAGCGCTTCGTTTAATAATGGTGTTGTTGTATTAAGCGTCTCGTATGTAATGAATGTGACATTCGGAATTAGCGCAATTTTTTCCTCAGCTAGTGCCCTGGCAGCATTTTTTGCTGAGATGTCCTCCTCTGTCAGTGGCAAAACAGTAATATCGAAGGACTTTTTTGCTATATCGCTTCTTCTTCCGATTGTAGCTGTCAATATAGCGGAGCGTGATTCCTCGCCAAGACCGGGTCGGGAAATTACACCTGCATCGGTGATTACACTGGAATCACTTGATTCCCATAAAACAAAATAACCAGATAAAGTTGATGGAAGGATTAAATCTGTCTTTAAGCCTGAGGTATCACCCAGGGATAGAAGTGCGGCAGCATTTTCAACTTCGTCGAGTGCTTTTGTTCTCGCAAGAATCGTAAGTTCGAATGATAACGTATCTGTTATTTGACCCTTGAATATTGTTGCGGTAAGAGAAACAGGTATATTATCAGAACCTGTTGGAGGTCGTGTTACGGTTCCATCGCTTGCTATGTAGCCTGCAGGGCTGCTGCTCCATGTGATTCTGCAGCCGTTTTCTGATACTTCAGGCAGGTTTAGAGTTGTAAATATGTTATGTATGCTTTCATTTCCGGCAAGCACACTCTTATTATTCAGGTAAGCTTTTGCGACATTTATAGCTTTTTCGTCCTCGTTCAAACTGTCGTATTCATTGTTAGGCATTCGTGCGATTACCTTGAAGGTTTTTGTTCCTTTGACAGAGCCGTTTTTAAGGTAAGCCGTAATTGTTACCAGTGTTTCTCCGCCATATTGTTCTAGTTCGTCCAAGTCGATCTGACCGCTATTAAGTCCCGAGTTCCAAAAAATATAAGGGTTGTTTTCCCATTCAAATGTAGTTCCGTTTTCACCTGCTGCCGGGAAGACCAGGTCTTCAGTGACATTGTATTGGTCCGTATTCTGTCCAAGGATGCGGTCCAAAGTCAAATTTGAGAAGTCCAGATCATATGCTTCCTGATTCGTCAGTTCGCCTTCTGTCTCTGGCATGCGGGCTGTAACAATAAATTCCTTTGTTCCCGTAAAAGCTCCATTTTTTAGGGTAGCCGTAATAGTTACTAATGTTTCTCCGCCATATCGTTCAAGTTCGTCCAAGTCGATCTGACCAATTCTATTTCCAAAGTCCCAAAAAATATAGGGGTCATTTTCCCATGTGATTTTTGTTCCGTTTTCACCTGTTTCCGGAAAAACCATATTCTTTGTAACATTATCTGCACTTTTATTTTGTCCAAGAATTCTTTCAAGTGTCAGAGCCTCATAGTCTGAATCAAATGCTTCTTGTGCATTCTCATCAGACGGAATACGTGCGGTTACAGTAAATTCCTTTGTACCCTCAACTGATCCCTTTTTTAATGTAGCTGTAATGACTGTTTCCGCGGTACCACCATATTCTTCACTGAGGTAATCCAGATCAATCCTTCCATCGGGCCAAAATATCCATAGACTGTCTTCCCATTCAATAGTAGTTCCATTATTACCTGTCGAGGGAAAATACATATCTTTTGTGATATTATCCGGTACTGAATTTTCGCCGAGGATACTTTCCATAGTAAGTGCGGCAAAATCTGAATCATATGCCTCTTGATCAGTAAGTGAATTATCAAGAGCTTCTGCTTTATAGCCATAGTCTATTGTTTCAAGTTCATCTGCCGCAAATATATTCGGGGGTATTAAACCGATAACAATTACCAGGACTAAAAGTAAAGATATTGATCTTCTTGCATTTTTTATAATTTTCATACTCTTTCTTCATCTCCAATCTGATAATTTTAAATTTTAATACAAAATGTTATTATATCACCTCCTTCGCTATCATCTGGTTGATGTAAACAAAAAAATAGAGATACATACAGCCCAAACAAAAAAATTGGGCAAGCATGCATCTCTAGTATAGCTAATAGTTTTGCATGATTTTAACAATATGCTTTTTTCACAAATTGCTGCTCCTGCAACTCTATATTTTGACTGGCTTTTCATCCCGTGTGATTATTTTTAGCTTATTGTAGCTTATACTTCTCCTATCATTTTATCTATTTCTAATCCAGAATGATTCCTTCGTTCTCATATCCTGTTTTGTATCTGGAAACAACATATAAATTTTAATTGAGCATGTGTCTGACTTATCCCATAGAGCACTCTTAGTCCACATAGCGTATAGTGGTTCCTTAATCGGGTTTCACAGTTACCAGTTAGCGGGGACTTTCACCCCATTCCATTTAATTGCCTGAATCATATTGAAAATCAAGGCAAACTCAAAAAAATATACACAATATTTGGTTGTCAAAGGACAGCATGTCCGGCGAAAGGAGCCGAATATTCGATTATTATATCAATAGTTAGAGTAAATTGTCAATGAGATATAATTACCTTATCATAACTCAAAACAAATTAAATTGTTGTAAGGATGAAATATTAAATATTTATGAAGAAATTAATACAGCTGTTCAATAGATTTGATTATATTATAAAGAACAAAATTTACGGGGGTGGGAATATTGAGGTTTTTACCCATTTCTATTACCGTTCCCGCGAAATAGTCCACTTCTGTCTTTCGTTTTGCTTCAACATCCTGCAGCATAGAAGTCCTGCCCACAGGGGAAAAGCTGTTCATCAATGCGACAAAGTCATTTATATCATCTTCCCTTAAGTCAATTTGGGATGCCTTTGCTATTTCAAGTACTTCATTCATTGCTTCTTTAAATAATACAAGGTTTGTTTCCAGGTGAGTAACCTTGCCATATGGGGACTTTGTCACTGCTGTTACCTGATTAACTCCTACATTGAGCATGAATTTTCTCCAAATCATTCTTATCATATCAGGAAATACTATATTTTTAATTCCTGCTCTGTTAAAGCATTCCTGCACGGCTTTGACTTCATCTGAGATGATCGTGTTATCTGCTTCTCCGAAATGAATTTCTCCATTCTCTGTATTTATAAAACCGTTATTTGCTCTTTCAGCATCAATTCTCATGGCTAAGCCATAGAGTGTTTTGTTGTTCGGGAATGCCTTATGTATTCTGTCCCTTGCGGTTACACCGTTTAAAAATGTTATAAGGATTGTGTTTTCACTCACAAAGCTTTTTACATCTTCAACAGCGTCCTCAAGCTGATAATTTTTCACACAGAATATTATTAAATCAAAGTGTTCTTCTGATTCTCCTTCAGATATAACCTTGGGATAAAATGTTTCATTATTTAAGGTAAATCCTGATTTCTGAAGTTTTTCTTTTCTTGAACTGTCAGCTATAACTTTAAAATCATCGCCAAAGCAATTATATAATAATCTGCCGTAAACCGTTCCGATAGCTCCCATTCCTATTAAAGCAACATTTTTTATATTCATAAAATCACCTGTATTTTAATATTTTCATTTATTATACAAAAATAAACGGTCCATGGCAACATTGTAATTGAAACTTCTTCTATTCGGATTTCGTAGGAACAGGTGCATGATAATCAAATTAAAGTTGTTTGAATTGTAATTGTTTTGGTATAATAATTATAAGAGTATAACAATATAAGTATTAAAAGCTTGAGAAAGCAAGAGTAAATTTGACATAAAGGAGGCTTTTTATGGAAATAATTTCAGTTATAGCTATTATAGTGATAGTTTCAGTTTTGGCAACTTTTATTTTAGATCAGATATTTAAGAAAAAAAGATATGTTAAGTATATTCCTGTAATTGTAATGTTCCCGTTTATGCTATATAATTTCATTACTATGTACAGTGTTCCCACTGAAAATTTTCAGGCATTGGGAAGATTTGTAATGGGCTTGCTTTTATTATCTGCAAGTGTACCGGCTCTTATATGTTCAATAGTTTTAGATATTGTACATAAGGTAAAAACTGAAAAAAATTAACAAAGAGGGTGAAGGGCATTATTGCTTATTCACCCGTATTTTCAGTAAAATTCATATTAAGTTTTTTCAGCAATCGTAAAAATGTTTCTTTTTCATCTTCCGTAAACCCTTTATATGCTGTTTCATATATCTGGGATGAAATGGCATCAAACTTGGGCTTCAGCTGACGACCCTGCTCTGATAAAACAATATAAGTAATTCGCTTATCCGTCTCATCCTGAATTTTTTCAATATATCCAAGCTGCAATAATTTATTTATTAAAGGCGTAACGGTTGACTTATCCTTGCCTATCAGCCTGGCAATTTTGTTCATAGCAAGCCTGCCGTCGTTATTATACAGTGCGGTCAAAATGTTTCCGTGTGAAGTAATAATATCGTTCATGTCATGCTCCGCAAGCTTGTGTTCAAGGAATTTCAGCATCTTTTTTCGTGTTCTGCTTATAAAATATATTATATATTTATCATTCATTCTAATTCCTCCAATAAATAAATTATATATGATTTTATCTAAAAATACAATATGGTTTGACATCAAACAATATTAATGTTACAATTAGTTTGATATCAAACTTTTTAAAATCGGAGGAAAGGTATGGAATTAAATATGAAAGAAACATTTAATGCAATAGTGGTCAGAGAGCAGGGTGACGGCTCTTTTCAAAGAAACATTGAAAATTTGGAAGCTTCTTCATTGCCTGATGGAGATGTTATTATAAAGGTAGAATATTCAAGTTTGAATTATAAAGATGCTCTTTCTGCAACAGGCAACAGGGGTGTAACACGAAAATATCCTCATACACCTGGCATTGATGCAGCAGGGATTGTAGTGAGTGACACGTCAGGGCGGTTCGAGCCCGGACAGAAGGTTATCGCTACCGGTCATGATTTAGGTATGAACACTCATGGAGGATTCGGAGAATATATAAGAGTACCTGCCGAATGGCTTATACAGCTTCCGGATGCGCTTTTAATGAAGGAAAGCATGATTTACGGCACGGCAGGATTTACTGCGGCATTGTCCGTTCACAAGCTTATTAAATACGGCATCAGGACGGAGGACGGTCCAATATTGGTAACAGGCGCTACAGGAGGTGTCGGCAGTATGGCTGTTTCGATTCTTCATAAGCTTGGGTACAGCGTTACGGCATTAACAGGAAAGGCACAGGCAAAGGATATGCTGATAAAATCAGGGGCAAAAGACATCATATCCAGAGAATCACTGCTTGAAAATGCACACAAGGCTCTGCTTAAGGAACAATGGGCCGGGGTCATTGACACGGTAGGCGGAAATATTCTGGAGGCAGCTATAAAGTCCACAAAATATCTGGGTTGTGTAACCTGCTGCGGAAATGCAGCATCTCCATCCCTGTCTATTACGGTTTATCCGTTTATTCTGCGTGGTGTCTCACTGTTGGGAGTTGATTCTGTTGAATGCCCTATGCAGCTTCGCACAGAGATATGGCAAAAGCTTGCAGGACAGTGGAAGCCGGAAAATATCGACAATAATGCACGTGAAATTTCTTTGCAGGAAGTAAGTGAAAATATTGATTTGATGCTTAAAGGTCAGTTAAAAGGACGTACTGTAATTAATTTAAATATCTAGCAGTGAGAAATCTGTGCAGACAAAAACCGGCATTCATTCACTAAACTGTGATGAATGCCGGTTTTTCAGCACTTAATGTCAATCAGTCAATTCGTTTATCACCAAAAAAGAATAATGCAACTGTACCTGGTCCTGTATGGCTTCCGATTACCGCTCCTACACTGTTAATCATAACAGGAGCCTTTAAATTCGGAAATGTTGCTTCAACAAGATCTGCCACACTGCGTGCATCCTCGAAACAATCAGAATTTGAAATGAAACATTTCCCATTGTAGTTTAAACCGCCGGAAGCATGTTCCTGCATCCTTTTTACAATTTCGGTAATTACTCTTTTTTTACTTCTTATTTTTTCTCTTGGTATAAGTTTGCCGTCATAACTCATATTAAGCAGAGGACAAATACCTAAGACTGTGCCGACTATAGCGGAACCGGCAGAAATACGGCCGCCTCTTCTGTAATGAGAAAGGTCGGTAGAAAAAAACCAGTGATGAATGTTTAGCTTGTTTTCTTCAATCCATGTATGTAAATCATCTATCGAAGTGCCGTTATCTCTCAAATCTGCCGCCATGTCCATTAAAAGGCCGTAGCCGCTTGACGCTCCGAGACTGTCAACGATAATAATTTTTCTTTCTGGATATTTTTTTGTAAGTTCATCTTTTGCAATACATGCAGAATTGTAAGCTCCTGAAAGTCCGGTAGACAGAGACACATGTAAAATATCCATTCCTTTTGCAAGGTATGGTTCAAAGAATGCAACAAATTCATTTACATTTACCTGTGAAGTTGTAGGCATTGCTCCATTCGATATTCGGGTGTAAAATTCCTTGAAACTCATGCTTTGCCCGAGATCATCGGGATATTCCTTACCGTCCATGAGGTAATGAAAACATACATAAGGTATATTTCTGTTTTCAAAAAATTCCTTTGTCATGTCAGCGGTAGAACAGCAGGTTAAAATGTAATTATCCATTTTTTCTCCTTTGTTATTGTTCATTTGCTTTAAATTATCTTTTCAAAGCATCATTTCGTTTGTACATACAAATATAACGTTTCTTCGTTTTGATGTCAACCACTTTTTGCTTTTTTTTACATTATAAAGCATTTGCTTTTTTCAACAAAAAATACACTCGAACAGAAAACTTCCAATAATATTGCTTTCAAAAAACATATATGTTATAATTCATTAAATAAAAGAAATGTATTTTTTTCAATCAGAAATTGATTGAAAATTTTATCAGATAAATGAGAAGACCCTGTTCAAAAGGTAAAAGTTTGGAGGCAGATATGAATAACCGTGGAGGTTTAAATTTAGGTGATGAAATTCGCAATGTTGTTCAGGATGCGATAAACAGCAGAGATTTTAACAGACTGAGCTATGACATAAGAAATATTGCAAATGGCGCTCTTGATGAGGTAAGAAGATCAATTACAGTGAATCGTACCAATCATCAGTCATGGAATACAGGTGATTATCAGTACAGCCATGGCAGATATTCACAGCCATGGAGCTTTGATTATGATAATCAGAGGGGTTATAAGAAAAATAAATTATATACAAGAGATAATAAATTTGCAGTTCCGGTTGGAAAGTTGTCGGGTATACTGTTCACTGTATTTGGATCAATAAGCAGTATTATGTTTCTGATTGCTTCAAGTGTATTAGCCATAACAGGATATAAGTTTGGAATCCGTATGATGTATGATACCATAACCTTTGTTCTGCTGCCATGTTTTATTGCGAGTATGGCGCTGCTGTTGAACGGAGGCAGGATTCGAAAAAGATTAAAGAGATTCTGGAAATATACGGCTCATATGCGTGACCTCAACTACTTTATGATTAAGGATTTTTCTGCAGCCACAGGAAGAAGCATCAGGTATATTGCAAAGGATTTGCAAAAAATGATTGATATAGGAATGTTTCCCGAGGGACATATTGATGACAGGCAGACCTGTTTTATGCTGAATAATGAAAGCTATGAGCAGTATCTCAGGCTTCAGGAAAATATGAGAATGAGGGAAATGGAGGATCAGGAGCAGAAGGACAAAATTAACGAGAAAGATGCAATGGCTCCGGAGGTCAGGAAAGCAATCGATGAGGGCAGGCAGTATGTTCAGGAAATCAAATATGCAAATATTGAAATACCTGGAGAAGAAATTTCTCGCAAATTAGACAGACTTGAAGAAGTAACAGGAAAAATTTTTGATTATGTTGAGTCTCACCCTGAAAAATTTCCTGAAATTAAAAAATTTACAGAATATTTTTTGCCTACAACATTAAAATTGCTGGATGCATACAGAGAATTTGATTACCAGCCTGTGAAGGGAGAAAATATATCAGCTGCTAAGAAAGAGATAGAAGATACTATGGACACAATTAATCTTGCATTTGAAAATCTGCTGGATGATTTGTTCCAGCACGCGGCAATGGATGTATCCTCTGATATATCCGTATTACAGACCATGCTTGCACAGGAAGGATTATCGCAAAAGAATATAAAATAAATTATAGGGGTAGAAAACAATGAATGATGAAGTACCTGAATTAATACTTGAACCTTTTGGAGATGAAGTATCAGCTAAAGGGGAATTATTGGAAACAGTAAAAAATGACAATGCCCAGATTGAGAAACCTGCATTTGATGAAAGCACGCTCACACCGGAAGAAAAAAAGATGATTGATGATTTTGCAGGTAAGATTGATTTGACAAAGTCCAATCAGATTCTTCAATATGGAGTTGGAGCTCAAAAGAAAATAGCAGATTTTTCAGAATCTGCACTGAACAATGTGAAAACCAAGGATTTGGGCGAAATAGGAGAAATGCTTTCAAACGTTGTAACGGAATTGAAAAGCTTTGATACGGATGAAGAAGAGAAAGGCTTTTTAGGTTTTTTCAAAAAGTCATCAAATAAGCTTACCGCAATGAAGGCTAAATATGATAAGGCAGAAGTGAATATAAATAAAATCTGCGAGTCACTGGAAGCAAATCAGATACAGCTTCTAAAGGACATAGCAATGCTCGATAAAATGTATGAACTTAATAAAACATATTTCAAAGAGCTTTCTATGTATATACTTGCAGGCAAAAAGAAGCTGGATAAGGTTCAGAAGGAAGAATTGCCTTCTCTTATGGAAAAATCCGCTGCCAGCGGTCTGCCTGAGGATGCACAGGCAGTTAACGATATGATAGCAATGTGTAACCGCTTTGAGAAAAAAATTCATGACCTTGAGCTTACCAGGATGATATCAATTCAAATGGCGCCGCAGATACGCCTGGTTCAGGGAAATGACACAATCATGGCCGAGAAAATCCAGTCAACGATTGTAAACACAATTCCTTTGTGGAAGGGTCAAATGGTTTTAGCCCTTGGAGTTACACACTCAGGCCAGGCTGCAAAGGCTCAGAGAGAAGTGACGGATATGACCAATGAACTGTTGAGAAAAAATGCGGAAATACTTAAAACCGCAACCATAGATACAGCTAAGGAATCGGAACGCGGAATTGTGGATATTGAGACTCTCAAGAATACGAATGAGTCATTGATTTCAACTCTTGACGAAGTAATGCGCATTCAGACAGAAGGCCGTCAGAAGAGGAAGGAAGCGGAAATAGAGCTGAGCAGAATTGAACAGGAATTAAAAAATAAGCTTTTGGAAATAAGAGCTAATTAGAGAAAATATATATCAACATGAGCAGCCTGGCAGAAAAATATCTTTGCCAGGCTGCCGCTTTATTTGTATTATTTATTATCGTATCCTGTCACTGTCCAGATTCCGGTGTCATCCTGTCTGATTAATCTTTCCAGGTAAACAGTCTTAATATTTGTTTTTTCACTATTAACATTAATCATTATACTTTTTTCATTTTGTTCAACGATTATTAAATCATCATAGTTTATCGGATAATCTCCGACTATGCCTTCCGGCGAAATCTGCAGACTGATAAATATCTGTGCCGTATAAACCGGATCAAGTTTCCATGGTGAGCTACCTGAATCAGCAGCTATCTGTTCTGCCTGTTCAATTTCCATATCCGCATCCACTGTAATTTCAGGAGCATGCTTCCCGGAACTTTCATCTTCAGCTATATCTGTATCTGTATGTTCATCTGTACCAGGATTCACCTCTTTAAATCCCTTGTTCAAGTCAATTGCCATGAGATATTCAGGTATAGATTCTTTAAAATCTATGTCTGTATATCTTGTAGTATATTGTATTGCTTTGTTCATTGCGCCTTGCTTTTGCAGCGGCAGTTTGGTTTCTTTATCAACCCATAATTTATATGTCAGGCCGCCTTTGGGTGTCACTTCCATTATATAGGATGCTCTGCCAGCTATGTTATCATCACCGGTAATCTTAACAGATTCCGCATTTTTTACGTCAGCTATTTCATTTCCCAATTCAAATATGAATTCATAAGTTTCGGTAAAAACGGGAAGTATATTCTCTTTATTTTCATCAGCCGAAAGCTGCCATACTTTTTCACCGTCGCTTATGGTTTTTACCCCCTTATATGAGCCCTCCAGAACCTCAATATAATAGCTGTTATTTTTGTCAGCCCATACATCAAGCACAGACTGTATCTGCTCTTCTCCGGCTTCGTTATTTAGTATTACTTCCAGAGTGCCGTGATAAGCTTTTATGTTATTGTAGGCTTGTTCCATTGCATAAACTATATTTGAGTTATTAACGGGATTAATAAAATTTATCATTAAGACTATGACCAATACTGCTGCAATACCGACGATACCTCCTATCCAGAATTTTTGCCTGGTTTTTACAGGTGCTTTCTCTTTTGCTTTAAGAGACTGAGCAATTCTGCCTGAAAAGTCTTTATCAGGCATAGCGGGCTCCTTTAAGCTTTTGACTTGTCTCACTACCTTATATAAGCCGTCCAATTCCTCAGAATTAGTTTCAATATCAGGTTTTTTTTCATTATTTAAACTATCTATAAAATCCGAAAGCTTTTTCTCGTTATCATTCATGGCAATCCTCCTCTATTTATCTTCTTTCATAATATCCATTAAATTTTTTAGTGCTCTGTATTGTAATACGCGGATATTACCATATTTCTTATCCAATAATTCAGCGGTTTCAGATACTGAATATCCCTTTATAATTCTAAGTTCTATAACCCTGCGCTGCTCTTCATTTAATTTATCCAATGAATTTTCAATAAACAGCCGCTGATTTGCAATATCTGATATATCCTCAACTGAAGCTTCATCGTAAGCTATAGAATCTATGTCTATATTTGTTCCTCTGGTTTTATTTTGGCGCCAGCGGTCTCTTATTATGTTCATGGCCACGGTTTTAAAAAAGGCTATATACCGTTCAACATTATTGAATTTAGAATATGATAATGATTTAGCGTATGTTTCCTGGGTTATATCCTCAGCCTCTTCCCTGTTTTGAACCTTATAATAAACATAGCGGTATAAAGGTTCCCAGGTCTGTTCACATATATCTTCAATGGATTTTAACTTATCTTCACTCATAATAACCACCTTCTTTCTTGGAGCTCCTTCACTATTAATAACGAATGACCGCACTATAATGTTACATAAAATAAAAAAATCTTTATTGGAAGCTATGCCCAATAAGGTCTGTTTTTATTAGCATTAATATTGATATGAAATAAGCAATAAAATAATCATATTAATCTTTGTAATATTTTTGTAAAAAATACCTGGGAACCTTATTTGTATTTTGCCGTCTAATATATTATGAAATGCATGCATGATTATAAAAAAGGAGAATTTTATGAAAAAATTACATTTGATAGTGTTGACATTAATCCTGGTAATTAGCGTTACTGCATGTCAATCAAAGGACGCGGATACAAATCCGGTTGAGAATAAGAATCTTGAAGAAAGCCTCGAGAGTATCCTGGATAAGATATATGAGACAGCTGATATAGATGATTCATTTAAGGATTTTATTAAAAGCGGCTTGCAAACCACAGAAATTACATCAGAGGATGCAGCTTATTTTCTGGGCAAGGAAGATATCGAATTCGAAAAAGCAATTGCTTCTGAACCGATGATGTCTTCATCTGCTTATTCATTATGTCTGGTCAGAACTAAGGAAGGTGCAGATATTGAAAAGATAAAGAAAGATATTAAAGAAAATGTAGACCCAAGAAAGTGGATATGTGTTGGGGTAGATCCTGAGAATGTCATAGTTGACAATATTGGCGATGTAGTAATTCTGATAATGAGCAATAATGATGGAAATGCTCTGCATGATGCGTTCCTTCAATTAAAGGAAAAATAAAATGTTATTCTCGAGTATCAGCTTTATTTACTACTTTTTGCCCATAGTCTTAATGCTGTACTTTTTGGTGCCATTTAAATTTAAGAATTTTATTCTTTTGGTTTCCAGCTTGTTTTTCTATTTTTATGGAGAGCCCGTATACTCAATTTTGATGATAATATCATCTTTGTCGGGCTTTCTTCACGGCTTGTGGATAGACAAGGCAAGAAAGAGCAGATATGCGAAATTGCCGCTTATCTGCTCAATTATTTTTAGCCTGGGTATTTTATTGTATTTCAAGTATACAGACTTTTTAATTGAAAATATAAACAGATCATTTAATTTAAAAATAAATCCTTTAAGGATGGTGCTGCCTATTGGAATCAGTTTTTATACCTTTCAGATTTTGTCTTATACTATAGATGTTTATACCGGCAATGCCAGGGTAAATAAGAATTTTTTCAGCTTTGCTGCATATGTGTCGCTGTTTCCGCAGCTCATAGCAGGGCCCATAGTAAGATATACAACGGTCGAAAAGGAACTGTCGCAAAGGAAGCATACAGTGGAAGGATTTTCTTATGGAGTTAATAGATTCATTGCAGGCTTGGCTAAAAAAGTGTTGATTGCCAATACACTGGGAGAGCTGGGGCAAATCTTTTTAAATTCCGATGAAAGAACGGTTTTATTTTACTGGATTGCTGCCATAGCCTTTATGCTTCAGATTTATTATGATTTTTCAGGCTACAGCGATATGGCTATAGGCTTGGGGAGTATCTTTGGCTTCCACTTTCTTGAAAACTTCAATTATCCTTATGTATCCAAAAGTATTTCTGAGTTTTGGAGGAGGTGGCACATATCCCTCGGTACATGGTTCAGAGATTATTTATATATACCTATGGGCGGAAATCGCGTAGGTGCTGTCAAATGGATAAGAAATATTTTTGTCGTATGGTTTTTAACCGGCTTCTGGCACGGCGCAAATTGGAACTTTATTATCTGGGGATTGTACTTTGGAGTTTTTCTGATTTTGGAGCGGTTTATTCTAAATTCAATTCTGAATAAGCTGCCGGCTTTCATAGCGCATATATATACTTTGTTTTTTGTGGCAGTCAGCTTTGTAATATTTAATACAAATAATATGACGGAGTGTATTGATTACATTAAAGGAATGTTTGGTATCTTGAATATACCATTTTCAAATGCGGAAACAAATTATTACTTAAACAGCTATGGATTTACATTGATTATTGCTGTTTTTGGATCAACTCCATTGACAGTTAAAGCAATAGCTAAGATAAAAAGCATAAAAAAAGGCGAATATATTTTAAATTTCTTTGAGCCTGTTGTTCTTGTATCACTGCTTCTATTAACTACCGGGTATTTGATTGATGGTTCCTTTAATCCGTTTTTATATTTCAGGTTTTAGTTGAGGTTAATATGAAAAATAATATTAAAAATATAGTGGTGTCTTTGAGCTTCCTTATTATAATTTGTTGTTTTATGTTAGCAAATGCCGTAACGCCGGACAATGAATTTTCCCGCAGCGAAAGGCGCAGGCTTATTTCAGTACCGCATTTTTCTGCAGATAAGCTTTTAAGAGGAGAGCTAGGTAAAGAATTTGAAAAATATTCTTTAGATCAGTTTGTATTTAGGGATGGTTTCAGAGGGTTAAAGGCTTTAGGCAAATATAATCTGTTCAGACAAAAAGATAATAACGATATTTATATAATAAATGGAATAATCGAGAAAATGCAATATAAGCTGAATGAAAAATCCATACTCAAAGCGGCTGAGAAATTTAATGAAATATACGAAAAGTATCTTAAAGATAAAAATGTAAACTATTCAATAATTCCTGACAAGAGCTATTTCATTGCTGCTCAAAACGGTTATCTGGCAATAGATTATGGCAGAATTGAAGAAATTATGAAGCAGACAACGCGAAACATGAAGTATATCAATCTGTTTGGTTCATTGACCATAGAGGATTACTACAAGACGGATATTCATTGGAGGCAGGAAAAAATCGTTAAAACCGCCGACTTGCTGCTGAAGGAACTGGGAAGCGGCGCAAAGGCTTCTGATTCTGAATATGCTGAGCATAAGCTGTATCCCTTTTATGGTTCATATTACGGACAATCGGCTCTTAAATCAGAGCCGGATTCCATGATTTATTTAACCAACAGCACAATTGAAAATGCGGAGGTTTATGATTATCAGCTAAATACATCGGGAAAAGTTTATGATGAAGATTTATTCAATGGAATGGACCCCTATGATGTGTTTCTGTCCGGTGCTAAACCTTTGATTACCATTTATAATGAAGACTGTAAAAATAATAAGGAGCTTCTTTTATTCCGCGATTCCTTCGGAAGCAGTATAGCTCCTCTGATGCTCGGGGGTTACTCAAAAGTCACCTTAATTGATTTGCGTTATATCTCAACGGACTTATTGGAAAGCTATATAGATTTTTCGCAGGACCAGGATGTGCTCTTTTTATATAACATACAAATTTTAAATAACAGCGCAATGCTTAAATAATTATGTAAACACCAGCCCTGTGCAGATTTTTTTCTGTGCCGGGCTGATGTTTTATTTGTCCGGCTTTCACTAAAATCCTGCTTTAACATAAGATATAACAGTGTGAAAAAACCCTATAAGGAGGAGTAATATGGGATTAAAATATACCATATTAGGCGGAGATAAGAGAAGCCTGGAACTTGGAAATTTACTCATTAAAGACGGAAATGACGTCTGTATCTATGGATTTGAACGTCTGGAACCTTATAAACACAAAAATGCAAATTTAAACGAAGCAATTGAACATGCAGATGTCATTATAGGACCATTGCCCTTTTCCACAGATAATGTAAATGTGAATGCGCCGTTTTCAAGTGAAGTAATTCAAATTGACAAGGTATTTAGCCTGATGTCTGAAAAGCAGGTTATTATTGGCGGTAAAATGGGTACTGAGAATGAGAAAAAACTGAAGTATAAGAGCTTCAAATGGGATGATTATTTTAAAAGGGAAGAAATGCAGGTCTTGAATGCTATACCTACAGCTGAAGGAGCAATTCAGATTGCAATGGTCGAAACACCTTTTACACTTCACGGCTCCAATGTTATGGTACTTGGATATGGAAGAATAGGAAAGGTGTTATCAGGGATGCTGTATGGCATTGGAGCAAATGTATATGTGGAGGCAAGAAAGTACAGTGACCTGGCATGGATAAAGAGCAGTGGATATATTCCCGTCTGCCAAAAAGAACTGGAGACATATCTTCCTGATATGAGTGTTATTTTCAATACTGTACCCCAGATAATATTAAATGAGGAATTGTTAAAAAGAATTAATAATAATTGTATTATAATCGATTTAGCATCAGAACCGGGCGGAGTCGATTCAGAAGCTGCTGAAGAAATGAAAATAAAGACCGTAAGGGCCCTGGGTCTTCCGGGAAAGGCAGCGCCTGTAACTGCCGCAATGATTATTAAGGACACAATTTATAATATTATAGAGGAGCTGGGTGTGTAATATGTCAATAGAAGGATTAAAAATAGGTTTTGCATTGACAGGCTCGTCCTGTAATTTCAGCAATGTATTTCCGGTAATCAAGGACTTAGCCATGAAGGATGCAGATATTTATCCAATAATGTCTCATGCGGCATATGACTTTGATACAAGATTTGGCACAGCTGAGGAATGGAAAAATAAATTGAAAGAGATTACCGGCAAGGAATTAATCAATACTATAGTTGAAGCTGAGCCTGTGGGACCAAAATTGAAACTGGATGTTCTTGTAGTTGCGCCATGTACGGGCAATACAGCAGCAAAGCTTGCAAATTCAATAACTGATACGACGGTAACTATGGCATGCAAAGCACATTTAAGAAATCAAAGACCATTAGTTTTAGCTATAGCAACTAATGACGGACTTGGAGCTAATGCTAAAAATATAGGTTTGCTATTAAATACAAAGAATATTTACTTCGTGCCTTTTGGCCAGGATGATGCAGTAAATAAACCAAACTCCTTAGTAGCTAAATTCGATAAGATTGAAGAAACAATAGAAGCAGCAATACTAGGTAAACAAATTCAGCCTTTGCTATTATAGCGCATAAAATAACGATGCAGAATCTGCACCGTTATTTTATTGTATCAATAATAAACCTCCGGCTATGCCGGCGGTGGCAAACCATAATATTATCTATGAGCAGAAAATCATATAAATAAAATTTCCTTTCAATGAAAATGCGAAATTGCATCTTTTGACTCTAATAAAAGATGCTAATTTACATCTGATGCAAATCAGCATCTTTTATGTTTTATATTGACATGAATAAAATCTTGAAAATTCAACACAAATAAAAAATTTAAGCACTAATATGTCTGTGGCATGGATTTTGCTGTATGTATTATGTGAAAAAATAATACAGATTATGGAGGTTTAAAATGACTAAAAGAATTATTAACTGTGCAATTACTGGCTCTATCCATACGCCATCAATGTCGCGATTTTTACCTGTTAAGGTGGAGGAAATAGCACAAAATGCTATAGATGCAGCTAATGCAGGTGCTGCTTCTGTTCATATTCATGCTAGAAATCCAGTAAATGGACAACCGTCAGCTGACTTAGAAATTTATCAAAAAATTATTGATAAAATCAGGCAAGTAAATAAGGATGTTATCATTTGCATAACTACAGGTGGTGGAGCAGGAATGACAGTTGAACAAAGAAGTTCTGTAGTTCCAAGATTCAAGCCGGAATTAGCTTCTATGAATGCCGGCTCAATTAACTGGGGATTATTTCCTGCAGCAGCAAAAATTAAGGAATGGAAAAATGACTGGGAAAAACCATACTTAGAAAACACAAAAGGGTTCATTTTTAGCAATACATTTGCTGATATGGAAAAAATGCTGAATATATTTAATGAAAATGGTACAAAACCAGAATTTGAATGCTATGATGCCGGACATATTTATAATGTAAAATTTATGAAGGATGCCGGTCTTATTAAAGGTAAACCATATCTACAGTTTGTATTGGGAATAAATGGAGCATTAGGAGCTTCGCCATATGATTTAATAACGATGAAGGATACAGCTGACAGGGTTTTCGGTGTTGGCGAATATGAATGGTCTGCATTTGGTGCAGGGAAACAAGAATACCCAATTTGTATGCAAAACTTATTGTTAGGCGGACATGTGAGAGTTGGTATGGAAGACAACTTATGGTTAGGAAAAGGTAAGATAGCGGAAAACAATGCTCAATTAGTTGAAAAGATGGCAAGAATAATGAAAGAATTTGATTTTGACATAGCAACACCTGATGAAGCCAGAGAAATTTTAGATTTAAAAAAATAATGTTTTTAATAATATAATAAATATTCAGAGGGAGATAATCATGAGATTAGCATTAATGGGAGCCGGTTCTTTAGGCACAATTTTAGGAGCACATATAGCCAGAGGCGGTCAAGATATTGTATTAATAGATTCATATAAGGAACATGTAGATGCTTTAAATGAAAAAGGTGCTACAGTAATAGGCACTCGCAATTTTACTGTTCCGGTAAAAGCAATAACTCCAGATAAAATGGAAGGATTATATGACATCATATTCTATTTAGTAAAACAAACTTTTAATGATATAGCGTTACAACAGGTTAAAGAACATTTAGCTCCTGATGGAGTAGTTGTTACATTCCAGAACGGAGTTCCCGAACCGGCTATTGCTGGGGTTATTGGTGAAGACAGAGTGATAGGCGCTCCGGTAGGTTGGGGAGCTACTTTCAAAGGACCGGGAATATCGGAACTAACCACAGAGGAAAAAGCCTTGCATTTTGACCTGGGAGAATATAAAGGCGGAGTTACAGAAAGATTACATGCTGTAAAATCAATTCTTGAATTAATGTGCCCGGTAACGATAGAAGAAAATTTAATGGGAATCAGATGGGCAAAGATATTTATCAATTCAACAGGAAGTGGAATGTCAACTGTGATGAATGGAACATTTGGAGATGTAATCGACAATCCAATTTCTATGAAATGTATTATTCATATAGGTAACGAATGTATGCAGGTAGCAGATGCCGCCGGTATAAAAGTTGAGTATTTTGGGACGTTTGACCTATATCAATTCAGATTTGCCAAAAAAGAAGATTTTAAAGATATAGCTGAAAGGTTTAAAGCTTTGTATGGACCGCATAGAAAATTGATAGCAAGTATGCTTCAAGATTTAAGAAATGGACAAGCAAAGACTGAAATTGATGCAATTAACGGTGTAGTATGCAGCCTCGGAAGAAAATACGGTGTTGCGACACCAGTTAATGATCAAGTTGTATCGATGATAAAAAATAAAGAGAATCGAGAGATACCAATAGAAGCATGCCCATTAGAGTCATTTGTATTTCCAGAAATAAAGTAGATTTTCATATTGAGAGGTTGTGAGTTAATGAATTACTATCAAGAATATCAAAGCAAACTAATTTCTCCCCAAGAGGCAGTTAAGATTGTAAAATCAGGGGATTGGATACATTACGGAAATTTTATGATGGCTCCGGCTTATTTTGATAAATATCTTGCTGAAAGAAAAGAAGAATTAAATAATGTTAATGTTGTAGCGGTATGTTACCCTGGGATTCCTGAAATAGTAAAATGTGATCCTGATAAAGAACACTTTATTTTCAATGACTGGCATTTTAGCGGAGGGAGCCGTAATCTGCATGATAAGAATTTGGGATATTATATACCCCTTACATATCATGAATGCCCAAAGTTATATGAACGTTATTTAGAACCAGATGTATTTTCCCTTAAAGTAGCTCCAATGGACCAGCATGGATATTTTAATTTCAGTATATCTAATTCTATGCATGCCAGTGTTATTAAGAAAGCAAAAAAGGTTATTGTAGAGGTTAATTCTAATGTTCCTGTTTGTCTTGGAGGAAACGATGAATCAGTTCATATCTCGGATGTAGATTTTATAATTGAAACAAATAATGAACCGATGATTGAAGTAAAAAGTCCAATACCTGAAGAAATTGACATAAAGGTAGCCGAGAATGTTCTCAAATTAATTGGGGATAGGTCGGTTATACAATTAGGTATTGGTGCCATGCCTAATGAAGTTGGAAAATTAATTGCCAAGTCTGATCTTAAAGACCTTGGAGGTCACACTGAAATGCTTGTAGATGCCTATGTCGATATGTATGAATCCGGTGTTATGACTGGAAAATATAAAAACTTTGACAAAGGAAAAATCGCATATACATTTGCAATGGGAACAAAAAAACTATACGATTTTGTAAATATGAATCCTGCTTGTGCAAGCTATCAGGTAGATTATGTTAATGATCCATTTATTGCATCAAAGCATGATAATCTAATAGCTATTAATAATGCCATCGAAGTTGATTTATATGGACAAGTTTCTTCAGAATCTTATGGACTGCGCCAAATTTCTGGTACAGGTGGACAACTTGATTATATCTATGCTGCATTCAGATCTAAAGGCGGAAAAGGCATAATTTGTATGGCATCACATTTGGACGATAAAAGTGGAAACATAAAATCTAAAATCGTACCTAATTTAAAAAGCGGCAGCATTGTAACGGTACCCCGGTCTATTTGCAATTATGTTGTAACGGAGTATGGAGCTGTAGATCTTAAAGCTAAATCAACATGGCAAAGAGCTGAGCTGTTAATAAGCTTGGCAGATCCTATTGTTAGAGAAGATTTAATTAAAGAAGCCGAAAAAATGAAAATTTGGGTTAGGTCCAACAAAATAGTTTAAATCATAAAGCGTTTTAAAAATAAAATTTGGAGGTTTTTTATTGTGAATATAATATTTCTTGCAGGAATTTTAGGCGCGTTGGTATTGATAATTTTTTTGGCTCTCCGGGGATACAGCATTTTGATTATAGGCCCAATATGTGCATTATTAGTTATTATTACAAATAAAATGGATGTATTTTCGGCATTGATCACGGGACCAAGCTCCTATATGGAGGGTGTAGGATCGTTCATCAAAAATTATTTTCTGATATTTTTATTGGGGTCTATTCTGGCTAAGTATATGGAAGAAAGTGGTGCTGCACGTTCGATTGCAAACGGAATGCTGAAGTTAACGGGTACAGATGAACCGTATAAAGTGTTAGTTGCGATTCTTATCATCTCAAGTCTGCTGACATATGGTGGTGTCAGCCTTTATGTGGCAATGTTTGCAATAGTTCCGCTTTCCAGACCGCTTTTCCGTGAACTCGATATTCCATGGCATCTAATAATGATTCCACTTACTGCAGGCATGGCTACATTCACAATGACCATGATTCCCGGAACGCCTTCAATTCAAAATGCTATTCCCATCACGTCTTTGGGAACTACGTTAATGGCGGCTCCATTAATTGGAATTATTGGATCAGTGGTAGTAATTGTATTTTCTTTATGGTATATGAACGTTGAATTAAAAAAAGCCAAGAAAGCTGGTGAACATTATATAGTTTCAGAGGCAGATTCCCAAAATGTAAAAACAGATAATTTACCCTCAGTAGTAATAAGCGTACTTCCTTTGTTTGTTTTAATCACTATAATTATTTTAGGCAGCGCTATGAAGATACCAAATATAATACTTATAGCATTGCTGATATCCATTATAATTGCTGCTATAGTTTTTAATAAGTATGTTTCAAAACACACCTCTACGATAAATGCGGGAGCCTCAGGCGCGGTATCACCAACATTTTTAACAGCCGCAGCAGTCGGCTTTGGTATTGTTATAGCAGCAGCTCCAGGATTTCAGATAATATCTGAGATGATTCTGAGCATACCGGGAAGCCCATTAATTAGTTTATCGGTAAGTACAGGTCTTATGTCAGTTGTTACAGGTTCATCATCAGGAAGTCTGGGTATCATTATGGGAGCTTTTTCAAAAATGTATTTAGATCAGGGAGTTGACCCTGAACTAATACATCGTATAGCTTCAATGGCCTCAGGACCCTTAAGTGCTATGCCGCATAGCGGTGCGGTACTTGCGTTGTTAGCGCTTACTGGATTGAGTCATAAACAAGCTTATCGTCATATCTTTGTAACTGTATTGCTTGGAGGGCTGATAGCATTGTTTGCAGCCCTAATTATAGCGATTATACTATAACAGATATAGGTATTTTAGTCTGTGAACCGATAAATGGGAGTGGACCCGGGATACCATATTATATTTATATTAGTACATTCAAAATTATTTGAATGTACTAATGACCTTTTTACCTAATGAAAATCTAAATAATTTAAAAAGGTCAATTTAATATCTATAATCTGTATTTGTTGTTTAAAAATTAGTATCATTACTATATAATGATAGAAAAACATATGAAGGGATACAATATGGAACTAAAAATTTATGAAGATATTATAGATTCATTATTAGACCCAGTATATATTTTAGATAGTGAAGGGAACTTTTTGTTTGCAAATCAAGCAATCATAGATGTTACAGGATATACCAAAAATGATTTTATGCACTTTAATTCTAAGCAATTATATGCAGATGGTATTATTGATAAGTGCTTATATTTAGATGTTTTCGAAGAAAAGAAAAGCAAAACAGTAATTCAGCATATCACTAAAAAAGATAATTTAATAAAAAAACTACTTGTTACTCAATTGCCAATTTTTGATGGCAAAGGTAATGTTAAAAATATTGTAGGGCATTTAAGAGATATAGATAAAATAAATAGATTGTATCAGGATGCAATTATTGAAAATGAAGTTTATGTTATGAAGCATAATGATATAGATACGTTAAAAAAAGCTTCCAGTAATATTATATATAAAAGCAATCAAATGAAGAAATTATTGATAGAAGCTGAAAAGATTGCTATGATACTACTGTACTTTTACAAGGGGAATCCGGAACTGGTAAAGAGGTTATAGCAAATTATATTCATGAAATGAGTCCTAGAAAAGAAAAAGAGATGGTTAGTATTAATTGTGCATCTTTGCCTGAAACCCTTTTAGAAGCCGAGTTATTTGGTTACGTAAAAGGTGCGTTTACAGGAGCATCGGATGCGGGAAAAGAAGGTCTTATAGAAATAGCAGAAGGTGGAATTCTTTTTTTAGATGAGATAAATTCATTGCCGCTAGCTACTCAAGGAAAATTCCTTCGAATTTTGGAAACTAAAATGGTTAAAAGAGTTGGTTCCACCAAACAAAAATATATAGACTTTAAGCTTATAGCTGCAACTAATTCTAATTTGAAGGATCTTGTAGATGAAAATAAATTCAGAAAGGATCTTTACTACAGATTGAATGTAATTACGATTAATATACCTCCACTAAGGGAAAGAAGAGAAGACATAATTCCATTAGCGGATTATTTTATTAAATACTATTGCAATAAATATGGGCGGGAAAAGAAATTTTCTGCAAAGATGTATGACAAATTAGTAGAATATGAATGGCCGGGGAATGTTAGAGAATTGAAAAATTTTATTGAAAGAATAATATTGATGAGTTCAAATTCTGTTTTAGAAATAGAAGATATACCTTTTGCCTTAGATGAATTCATAACCTCACCCATACAAAGCATTGAATCATATGAATATTTTGATCTCAATGAAATTGAAGGTAAAAAATTGAAAGATGCAGTGGAATTGTTTGAAAAGTTTCTTATTGGCAGGATTTATAAAAAGGAGAAATCGAGCCGAAAAACTGCTGATCAATTAGGTGTAAATCAATCAACAATAATAAGAAAAATGAATAAATTGTAAAAATAAGAAGTGAAATAACAAATTAAATTTAAGTTTTCTTTAGAGCGGTTCTGAAGAAATTAAGATAAGATGCAAAATATTAAGGATGTTTCAATATTTAAATGTAAAATAGAGACATCTTTTTTATTATGAATACAGCGATGTTCCTAGGATCAAGCATCGGGGGATGTTATTAAAAAAAGTAATTAATAACAAAATAACTGCTCTAAATTTGTTTGAATTGTGAATATTTTGGTATAATAAAATCCATCATAATAAGTTGATGAATGTAAATTAACTGATACATTTAGATAATAGGAAGGAAAAACTGCAATGAAATATGAAAATATATACAGTGTAAAAAAAGGCATGTCACCGGATCAACAGGAGAAACTGCTCAGGACGCTGAAAGACCGTTTTGAAAAAAACTTAAGTCTTCACGAAGGTGTTGAATGGGATAAGGTACAATTGAAGCTTGAAGCGAATATTGAAAAACTCTGGTCGCTCAATGAAATGGAAATAACCGGAGGGGAGCCGGATATTGTTGATTATGATGAAAATACGGATGAGTATATTTTTTATGACTGTTCACCGGAAAGTCCCAAGGGCCGCAGAAGCATATGTTATGACCGTGAAGCTCTGGAATCAAGGAAAGAACACAGGCCGGAAAACAGCGCCGCTGATATGGCTGATGCCATGGGAATCGAGATTTTATCGGAAGAAGAATACAGGAAACTGCAGAAGCTCGGAGATTTCGACATGAAGACATCCAGCTGGATAAAAACCCCCGACAGCATAAGAAAGCTGGGAGGAGCTCTATTTTGCGACCGCCGGTACGACACGGTATTTGTATACCATAATGGTGCAGAATCTTATTATACCTCCAGAGGGTTTCGGGGTTCTCTTAAAATTTAATTTTGCAGAAGTTGATGATACCACTTAAATCAAAAGATCACACTATGTGAAGTCTTGATTTTCAAAGGGTATCTTTTTATTTTGTTAAAAAAGATGTTCATTAAAACCGAATTGTGCTTAATAAAACAGAAGCAAGCTATAGCAAAGCGAAGGCTGATTGACTTTGCCGCCGAATGCGAATATAATAATATTAACAAATGCTTAGCTTATTTACAGGGCAGGGCCTAAAAGTTAATCTTAATATATAAAGTTGGAAAAACTCATGAGTGTGAATGACATAATAATTCGCATAATGACAGTATTTATGGTTGTAGGAGTAACAGATAAAATATTCGGAAATAAATTTGGATACGGTGATAAATTTGAAGAAGGTATACTGGCGATGGGAACCCTGGCAATATCAATGATTGGTGCTATATCTCTGGCCCCGGTACTTTCAAATATATTAAATCCTGTGATTATCCCCATATATAAATCGTTAGGAGCAGATCCATCTGTGTTTGCAGGAGCTCTTCTGCCAAGCGACATGGGAGGGTATCCACTTGCTGAAATACTTGCTGAAAATCAAAGGTTTGTGCCATTTTCAGGTATAATATTGGGGACTATGATGGGGTCAACTGTGGTATTTACGATACCCGTAAGTTTAGAAATAATTAAAGAAGAAGACCGTACTTTTCTTGCAAAAGGAATTTTAGCAGGCCTAATTGCAATACCTGCAGGAGCATTCGCCGGAGGAATACTTGTCGGACTTACAGTTGTGGAAACTATTAGAAATTTAACTCCTATAATAGTATTTTCTTTATTAATAGCCGCTGGACTTAAATTTATGCAAAATAAACTTATAAAAATATTTATATATTTTGGAAAATTCGTTACATCACTTATTCTTATCGGGCTTGCCGCTATTATCATTGAAACACTTACAGGAATAGTAATCATACCGGGAATGGCTCCATTGAGCGATGGAGTAAACGCTGTAGGTTCAGTGGGGATAATTCTTGCAGGGGCGTATCCGCTTGTTCACTTCATAACTAAAATATTTAAAAATCCATTAATTAAGATAGGAAGTATGTTAGGGATAGGAGAAGCTGCTGCGGCAGGTATGATAGCCTGCTTAGCAAATAATATTCCCATGCTGGGAATGCTTAAAGACATGGATAACAAAGGAAAAGTCATAAGCGTTGCATTTTCGGTGGGAGCTTCATTTGTGTTTGGTGATTATCTTGGATATGTAGCTGTGGTCGATAAAAATACAATATCCGCCATGATAATATCAAAGCTTATAACAGGAGCCGCCGCAGTAATAATTGCAAACAAAATGACAAGCAGCAGTTCTTGTTGATAATGTTGATAATGCTGACTTTTTTAGATATAATGGCAAATAAAAAAGAATAACTATACTTTGGAGGGATATATGTTTAGCTTTGAAAAAGATTTGTTTGAAGCAGTTCTGGCTAATATTAACGAAGAAGTTTATTTTATAAACGATAAATATAAAATTATTTATGTAAATAAAATTGCTGCTGATAAGTTATTTAGCGGAAGGGACGTAATAAATCAGTCAATTTTTGAAGCGTTTCCCTCGCTTACAATGGATAACAGCATGATTGCAAGCGTATTCAAAACTGGCGAGCCGATTATTAATAAAATAGCTACATTTATATGTAATGACGGAAAAAGGAGAGTGACCTTAACATCCACGCTGCCGGTTATAAGAGATGGAAAGGTTGCGTTTGTTTTTGAAATAGGAGAAGATATAACAGGTCTCAGCAATATGTCCGAAAAACTTATTTCGGAAATAATAAGAAACAATAAATCAAATAAGGTTGAATTTAAAAATAAAAATAATTTTTATAATTTGGATTCAATTATAGGTATAAGCGATGCAATGAAGCTGTTGAAACAGCAAATTATAATTTATTCAAAGAGCCCGTCTAATCTGATGATTTATGGAGAAACAGGAACAGGAAAGGAAATTGTTGCTCAAGCTGTTTATAGTCTGAGTCATGATATAAAAAAAGAACCTTTTATTGCACAAAATTGTGCGGCAATACCGGAGACACTGCTGGAAACAATATTGTTCGGTTCGGTGAAAGGGGCATTTACAGGTGCGGAAACAAGACCGGGACTGTTTGAGCTTGCTTCCGGAGGGGTGCTGTTTTTAGATGAAATAAATTCAATGCCTAAGATTTTACAAGCTAAAATATTGCGTGTGCTCCAAGAAGGAAAAATAAGGCGTGTAGGAGGGCAAGATGAAATTAATGTTGATTTTCGTCTTATATCCTCAACAAACGTGTCTCCTAAGGAATTACTTTCCGGCGGAGAATTCAGGCAGGATTTATTTTTCAGACTGAATATATTGTATATTGAAATACCTCCTCTCAGAAAAAGAAAAGAAGATGTACCTGTGCTTGTTGATTATTTTGTCAACGAATTTAATATTAAATTAAATAAAAATATAACCGGATTTGATAATAAATCAATGGAGTTTTTTATGAAGAACTACTGGATGGGAAACGTGCGAGAATTAAAAAATATGGTTGAGAGGTCAATGAATATGGCAGCAGGAAATATTGTAAAATATGATGAAATTCAGCTGCCGGAATATTACAGTGTAGGAGATGTGGATACAGCAAAAAATGAACGTACAGATATTTATGCATACAAAAGTGACAGAGTAAAGCTCAAAGAAACAATGCAGGAAATTGAAATGAAAATTATTAAGGATGCTCTGCTGAAGTTTTCCGGAAATGCTTCAAAGGCAGCAAGGGAGCTTGATATACCGCAGCAGACAATTAATAATAAAATTGACAAATATAAGCTGAGAGCATATGTTCACAATTTGAGGCAACCCGAAAACGGGTGATGATTAGGGTTGAAGTTTAGGTTATAGAAATAAAAGCTGTGACTTTTTATTTTAAAGGACAGCTTTTTTATATGTCAATATTAAAGCTGTCAAATCAATAACATTGTAAATTCAAGGCTTAAAGCCGAATAAACATATATATATAATAAGTTTATAAGCAGCCAAAGATTTGGCACAAGAAATGCAAATATATAGCCAACAACATAAACATATTTTAGGAGGCTATTATGAAAAAATTTGAAAGACCGTTTATTCCGGAGGCCGGTAATAATGTACCTGTTCATTCTCCCTTGATTCCTTCGCCAATGGTACCTTATCAATGTGAAAATAACAGAGGAATTTTTGTTTATACAAAGGTAAGTCCGGAGGTAATAAAAAAATATCTTGCAAATACTCCATTTGAGTATGTCGACAATACAGTTATGGTATACATTCAGGATTTTACAAACACTGACAGATGCGGTTTCTGGGATTGCGGCGCTGTTTGTACGGCAAAATATAAGGATGTGTATGGCGGATATTTCTTATATGAATATGAAGATGTAGACTATTCAATAGCAGCAGGAAGAGAGCTTTGGGGATATCCTAAAAAATATGCAGATATAAACCTTGTAGAGCATACAGATAAAATAGTTGGGACCGCCGCAAAAGATGGAATTGAAATAATCAGGATAGAATTAGATAAGAAAGATATATGTGATGCACAAAAGCCTTCTTCCAGGTTTGCGCCTCATTTACTTCTTCATACAGTTCCCAATGGGGACAAACCGGGAATATTTTCTCAAAGAGTTATGTCGCGCGATACGAGTCCGGACTTCAAAGAGAGAATATCAAAGGTTTATAATGCAAGCATGAATTTAAGACCTGTTACCAATGATGCTCTTGATGAGCTTGCATCCGGAGAAATAATCTGCGGAGTATATACAGTCGGAGAATATTTCGCCACCGAAGAAAATGGATGGGCAAAAGTGCTTGATACTATTATATAAAAAAGCTTTATTAATATATAATCACTGAGAGGAGCATATCTTCTCAGTAATTATAAAATCATTATAAAAACGTTTTTTAGATCAAAATTTCATAGAAGGATAGTATAGTTATTACTATGCAAGGTGGCATTATGAAGGTTCCGTTTATAGTAAATTTTATGTATATCGCAGTACCTATACTTACATTTATCGCAGCATGGATAATGATGAGAATAATTCCGAGAGTAGGTGATGAATAATGAATGTATTTTCAGGCTTGATATTGGCAATATACTTAGTGGGAGTGTTTGCAATTGGTCTTAAAACGGGAAAAGGCGGAAGCGAGTCAGAAGAAGCGTATTTTACAGGTAATAAAGGCTTTGGACCTTGGGCGACAGCCATAAGTGCTGGTGCCACAAATTCAAGCGGATGGATATTTATAGGAGCATGTGGCTGGGCATTCCAGGTTGGCTTATACAGCATGTGGATGATGGTTGGATTTATTTTCGGAGCAATGATTGATATGTTCTTTATGGCTCCAAGATTAAGAGCTCAGGGTAAAAAATTAAGAGCCTTAAATGTATCGGATTATTTGGAGAAAAGACTTCAAACTGAATGGGGAGTAAGTAAAGAGTCTCACTCTGTTCGTGTTGTTGCAGCATGCCTGCTAGTTTTGTTCTTTATTCCATATATGGCTGCACAGCTTACTTCAACAGGTAAAACCATACAAACGATTGTAAGCATTGATTACAATGTTGGCCTGATTTTCGGCGCTGTATTTGTTGTTGGATTTTGTTATTTTGGTGGATATAAATCAGTTATTTATACCGATTTAACACAAGGCCTGATTATGATGGCAGTGTTCATATTCGCACCTATAATGTTGATATTTGGATTGCTTGGCGGCTGGACATCATTCTGGCAGCAATTGATAGCAATCGATCCGTTGCTTGCAACTCCGGCATTTGGGTCAACTGGTATAGCCGGAGCGGGACTAATTTTCGGATGGATTTGTTATGGTGTGGGGCAGGCAGGGCAGCCGCATATTCAGCAGAGATACTTGACCGCCAAGGATGACAATACAATAAAATCTGCAACATATATTATGCTGGCATGGAACATAATTGGCATGGAGGGGTCAAATTTATTGGGACTTATAGGACGTGTATTGATGCCTGACATTTCAGATCCGGAATTCATATTCCCTGCAATGGTTGTTCATTATGGACATCCAATATTTGTAGGAATAGTTATAGCAGCCATAATTTCTGCTATAGCGTCTACATATTCATCTCAATTGATGGTTGCAGTACAAGCTATATCCAGCGACTTACTTCATTCATTTTCCAAAAAAGAACGTACTCAGAAGGAATTAGTTAAAATAAGCCAGGTTACTATGATTGTTATGGGAATAATATCTACCGGAATTGCCCTTTTAAATGTTGATTCAGTATTCAGACTTGTAAATTATGCGTGGTCGGCCACTGCATCCGCATTTGGTCCAATGGAGCTATATATGCTGGCAAAACCGAAATTATGCAACAGAGAAGGAGCCATAGCAGGCATGATTACAGGGGGAGTTGTATCAACAGCTTGGTATGCAGCAGGCTTAAGCGGTATAATACATGAAATTTTACCTGGAATACTGGCCGCTTTAATAATAATACCTCTTGTTACAAAAGCTACAGCTCATAAATACAATAAGGTTCCGGGAGAGAAGGCAAACTAATTTCAAAGGGGACGGTTCGGTCCTCTTTGAAATTTTTTTTATTTTTTGTCCCCAAAACGTCTTCTCAATTGTTTATATAGGTAAGAGCACATCGGCGAACAATAACATAAACAGGGAGAGGCTTATGGAAAATGAATTGTTTCTTAAAAAGGTATATTCTGCGGCATACATGCTGACGGGCAAAGAAAAGAATGCATGTGAAATTGCCTCATTGGCAATTGACAATGCTGTAGGAGATTTGATTACGGATAATCAGGCAACAGAAGACATATTTAAAACAACTATGATTAAATTAGTTAATATTTTTATTAATACACAAAATATATGCTATAATACAAATGAGGATATAAATAATATTCAGCAAGCTTTGTTGAGTTTAAATCCTGTCAGAAGAGCGGCGATTGTATGGAAAGATGTTTTAGGGTTCCGTATTGAAGAAGGCATACCTGCAGAAAATTACACAAGGCGGGAGCTTCTCACAGAATTGTCGCTGGGTCGGAGAGAAGTGAAAAATATGTTGCAAGTAAAGAACAGTATGTAGAGGTATGCAATGTTAATGTATTTAACCCTGTTAGACACTCAGGAAGAAAAAAGTAAATTTGAATTAATATACATTCATTATAGGCAGCTTATGTTTTACATAGCTAAAAATATTTTAAAAGATGATTTTCTTTCAGAAGATGCTGTTCATGATGCATTTATCAACATTGCCAAAAGCCTGGGAAATGTAACTGATGCTGTAAGTCCCCGCACAAAGAGGTATGTTGTTATTATAGTAAGAAATATTTCGCTGAATATGCTGAAAAAACAAAAACTTTCCGAGGATATTGAGGATATGGGAGAATATATTTCAGATGATCTGATTTTAGAAGATGAGGTACTGTCTAAAATTTCTTTTGATTTTATCGTTGAGCAAATTATAAACTTACCGGTTATATATAAAGATGTATTGTATTTGTCATATGTTGAGGATTTAAATACAAATGAAATATCGAGACTGATAAGTATTTCGAATGAGACTGTGAAGAAAAGGCTTCAAAGAGGGCGAAAAAAACTGGCTGAAAATATTAGAGGGGTGATATGATGTCTGATGAAATATTAAGAGAAGCATTGAAGGTTTCAATGGATAGAGAATTTGAAGCAATGTTTCCGGATGACAGCGCAAATGAGCCGCACAGCTTTTCACTTGAATTCGAAAAAAATATGGACATTATCATAAAGAAGGCAAAAATTAAGTATATAAATATAAAGAGGTTCAAAATAAGAAAAAGTATTGTAGTGGCAGCATCACTAATGGTATTCATATGCACCGCATCTATGAGTGTTGAGGCATTCAGAACTCCTTTAATAAGACTATCAGAAAAAGTTTATACAGAATTTTCTTCAATATTGTTTGAGAATGAAGAAGATATTGAAACGCCCACAAGGATAGAAGATTTATACGTTCCGGCATATATTCCGGAAGGGTATACGCTGGAAGAAGAAAGCGAAGATTTTGTTTCAATGCATTTTTTTGTATATACAAATGAAAACGAGCAGACCCTATTTGTAGATCAATATACCCTGGGCGTAAGTATGGCTGTTGATACGGAAGGTATAACAACAGAAAGAATAATGATTAAGGGAATGGAAGGAATAATATATTCAAAAAACGGACTGACAACAGTAATTGTCAACGATGATAAATATGTTCACATGGTGAGCGGTTATGTGAGCAGGGAAGAGATTATCAAGATAACCGAATCCTTATATATCAAAAAATAGCAGGACATTTTCCTCCTGAATATTATTTTTAGAGACACTGAAATTGCAGTGTCTTTTTTTTGAAATATCCTCAGTTATTTTTTTGGTATGTTAAAAATTGTTTATTTGATTTTTTGTGTTTTATATGTTAAATTTTAAAAAAGAGATAGAAGGTAAGGAATATGGACAGAAGAGATAAGGTTAATTATTACCTGGATTTGGCGGAGGTTGTTTCTCAGAGAGGGACATGCCTCAGAAGAAGATTTGGTGCTGTAATAGTAAAAAATGATGAAGTTATCGCCACAGGGTACACAGGTGCTCCAAGAGGAAGAAAAAACTGCACTGATTTAGGAATGTGTATAAGGCAGGAATTGAATATTCCAAGAGGCGAGCGGTATGAACTCTGCAGAAGTGTACATGCAGAGGCAAATGCGATTATAAGTGCTTCCAGGGATCAGATGATAGGAAGCTCTCTTTATCTGACAGGTATTGAAAATGATACGAATGAATATGTAAAGAATGCAAGCAGCTGCTCAATGTGCAAGAGAATGATTATTAATGCAGGAATTGAAAATATCTATATAAGAGATACAAAGGATTCTTACCGTGTTATTAATATTGATGACTGGATTAATAATGATGAATCCCTTGAAGGGCAGCGCGGGTATTAAACAATCAGAAGCCTGTTGCTAATGAGAAAAAATTAAATTAATGGTAAAACGTCTTTATATTGTAAATGAACGCAGGATGTAGTATAATTAAACATATTATTGCTTCCGCAGTTTGCAGAAGTGTATCTGCCCGAATACAAATGAAAGCAGATCTTGCCTGACAGAAAGCGGCGCATAAAAATCACAAAACAAACGGAGGACTTATAATGGATAGATTTGAAAATGTTACTGCCATTAAGAAAGCTAATGTATATTTTGATGGAAAGGTTACGAGCCGTACTATATTGTTTGAAGATGGTACAAGAAAAACACTGGGATTTCTTCTGCCTGGCGAGTATGAATTCGGAACAGGCGACAAAGAACATATGGAAGTTCTGGGCGGAGCAATTAAAGTATTGCTGCCCGGAAGCAGCAAATGGGAAGTTTATGAAGAAGGACAAAGCTTTGAAGTTCCTGCAAACAGCAAATTTACTATGGCTATAGATCAGCCTGCAGATTATTGCTGTTCATATATTAAAGAATAATTATCCGCAATACAAATATGATGCTGGTTATTTAATGCAACCGGCATCTTTTTTTATTCTAAAATGCACGCTATCTTATTATAAGAAGGCAATAGTTATGAATAATGATATTAATTGCTATAGTCTGAGTCTATAACTGACTATCATATTTTAATATTAATACTTTATTTTAGCGGCTGATATAATAGCAATCACACATAAATCAAGATTAAGGATATTACTGTAAGAGGTGTATCTCAATATGGAGGATAAGTTAAATGTATGATTTTAGCGGAATAAAGAATGTTCCCGTGGCAATACTAGGCGGCGGCGCTGTAGGAAAGGCGGTAGGAGCAGACTGTGTATTAGGAGGCAACAAGGTAAGAATTTGCGACTTGGAGCCGTATGCGTCCAGTACTCTTGCATATGTTGAAAAGACAGGCGTTACACTAAAAGGAAATGAAAAAAACAAATACGGGTTTAAGCGTACCGGTACAGCATATTTTGATATGATAACGACGGATGTGGCTGAGTGTGTGAAGGGTGCAAAAATAATTATTGTTGCTGTTCCTTCTGTGGCTCATGACGTGTTTTTTGAAAAGTTTGTTCCGGTACTGGAGGATGGTATGATTGTTCATATCATTCCGGATAACTACGGTTCTTTAAAATTAAGAAAGAAAATGAGAGAGGCAGGCTGTAAAAAGAATGTAATAATCGGAGGCTGGTCAAGTGCCCCTTATGGTGCACGCATAGTTACAGAGGGAGGGGTTATGACTTCTGAGATTTTCCTTGTATATCGTGCAATAACTCTTAGAGGAGCGTCGCTTCCCACAACAGATCAGGCTGATTTCCTGGAAAGCACCAGGTATCTGGGATGCTTTGATGCCATTACGCAGGGAGACGGACCTTCCGGCGGCAATACGGTATTGGATATTGGATTCAGCAATGTGAATCCGGTTCTTCACTGCCCGGGAACTCTGCTTGGAGTCGGTGTTATGGAAAACTGGGGAAGGATATTCGGAGGCAATGACAAGTACACATATTCTATTTACAGTCATGCCTACTGCCCTTCTATTGCAGAGGTTCAGTATTCCTTTTATCTGGAGGAACTGGAACTGGCAAAGGCAATAGGAGTGAGCGTTCAGGAATATCCAAAGAAGAATTTCTTATCCCGTACCAGCATTCTTGGTCCTGAATACATGGGAGAGGACTGTATTGTTCCCTTTGACGAACAGTATGAAACAGCATATGGTACAGGCCCGTTTTCTATTCATAACCGCTATATTACAGAAGATGTTCCGGTAGGCTGCCATATTTACCATGAGCTCGGCAGGAAATACGGTGTGGAAACAAAGGTTATAGACAGCATGATTACATTGGCGTCTGTAATGACCGGACATGATTACTACAAGGAGGGTATGACTTTGGATGACCTAGGAATAGGTCACCTGGAAAAGGAGCAATTGCTGGCATATTTAAATGAAGGATTCTATACAGAAAAATAAGGAGGAATGCTGTGAACTGGAAAGGAATATTACAGACACCGGAAGATATTTATCAAATACATGAGGTTCCCGCCTCATATACGTCAGGACATCCCATTGGAATTATTGCGGTGGATCTTGTATATCCAAAGCTGCCCGGTAATGTGGCAAATGCAGCTACCTATGATTTTCCGGTATTATATAAAAAAGTAAATTTTGATATTGAGCTTCTGTTTGCAGGTGCAAAGGAAATAGAGGATGAGATAGTTGCTGCTGCAAAGGAGCTGGAAGCAGAGGGTGTGCGCGCCATAATCGGTGCCTGCGGCTATTTTGCACATTTCCAAAAGCAGGTGGCAGAGGCTGTAAATGTGCCTGTGTTTTTGTCCAGCCTGTGCCAGATACCACTGATTAAGCTTGGGCTTAAGCCTTCGCAGAAGATAGGTGTATTTGCTGCAAGCGGAGATAATTTAAACGATGCACTGCTTCAGAAGGTGGGTGTTGATATAAATGACTGTGTAATACAGGATGTAGGTAATCTGGAAAGCTTTGCGCCCATTAGATGGGGTCGTACACAGCTGGATAACGGACGGCTGACGATAGATCTGGCGGAAATCGCACAAAGGCTTATTAAAGAAAGACCGGATATAGGTGCAATACTTTTGGAGTGCAGCGACCTTCCACCGTATGCCAGTGATATTCAACGGGCGACAGGCCTTCCGGTATTTGATTTTATAACTCTAATTAACTGGATTGAACACGCAGTGGTTCAGAAAAGATACTTTGGATATTTTTAAGATTTATCAATTGATAATTTTTTTGTATCATAATATAAATTTCCTTTGAAAATATTATAATTTTAATGTAAAATATTTTAAATACCATGAAGGCATAATAAAATCCTCAACTGATAGCTTGAGGATTTTTTAAAATATAAATAATGACCGGAATTGATAGGAGGAAGACTATGACGCTGCAGCAATTAAGATATGCCATTACAATAGCAGATTGCAATTCCATGAACAAGGCTGCCCAGGCATTGTTCATTTCACAGCCCAGCTTATCTGCATCCATAAGGGATTTGGAAAATGAAATCGGAATTACTATATATAAGCGCACAAACCGCGGAATTACCATAACACCTGAGGGAGAGGAGTTTCTGGGGTATGCAAGGCAGGTGGCAGAGCAATATGATCTTATTAATAAAAAATATATTGAAAAAAACAATGTAAAAAAGAAATTCAGCGTTTCAACACAGCACTACACGTTTGCGGTGAAAGCATTTGTGGAAATGGTAAAACAGTTTGGTATGGACGAATACGAATTTGCAGTCCATGAGACAAAGACATATGAAGTAATTGAAAATGTGAAAAATTTTAAAAGCGAGCTTGGTATTTTGTATCTGAATGATTTTAACAGGCAGGTTATAACAAAAATATTGAAAGAAAATAACCTGGAGTTTACTGAATTATTTGAATGCAAGACGTATGTCTTTATATGGAAGGGCAACCCTTTGGCAAAGAAAGATTTAATTACTATGGAAGATCTCGAGGAATACCCATGTCTTTCCTTTGACCAGGGAATGAACAATTCATTTTATCTTGCAGAGGAAGTGCTCAGCACAAATGAATATAAAAAGATAATCAAGGCCAATGATAGGGCAACTCTTCTTAATCTCATGGTAGGGCTCAATGCATACACACTATGCTCCGGAATTATATGTCAGGAATTGAACGGAGATGATTATGCGGCTATTCCTCTGGATTCGGACGAGACAATGACTATCGGATATATCAGCAGGAAAAATACCACAATGAGCCAGCTGGGAAAGAAGTATATTGAAGAAGTGATGAAATGTAAGGCAAGAGTGTTATAGTTTTTTCCTATAACGAGTTGTCGGTTTTACGTATTAACACTGGTTTGAAAAAATGTGTATAATACAATTCATGAAAGAAAATGAAATGAAAAAATAAAAATCTGAAGAGGTTAAATATAAAAGAAAGGAAAAAGCAAAATGTGTACAAAATTATTTAATTCTGAAATGTATATGTCAATGGAAGGCTATACCATGCAGATGCTGATGCAATGGAAATTGTCTTTGTTTTGTGCGCCTTGTGTTACCTGATGCTTCTATTCTTATTTTAAGAAATATAGATGATATTTGCAGGTGCGCGGCACCTGCTTTTTATATGCTTGACCTTGTTTTCAGAGTAGTTTTTCTAAAAAGCTCTGACAGGGCAACAATACCGGAGATGGAGGAAAAAGTATTGATTATATTTGAAAATGTCAGCAAGACCTTTCATGCAAACGGAAAAACTGTTGAAGCGGTAAGCAACGTTAATCTGCGTCTGGAAGAAGGAAGGATTCATGGAATTATCGGATTTTCAGGAGCCGGAAAATCAACATTGGTCAGATGTATCAATCTTCTGGAAAGACCAACAGAAGGAAAGGTTATTTTAGGAGATACAGAAATTACGTTGCTTTCTGAGAAAAAATTAAGAGAAGAACGAAAAAAAATCGGAATGATTTTTCAGCAATTTAATTTATTCGCATCCAGAAATGTTTTTCAAAATATTGCATATCCGCTGAAACACAGCGGGATGAATAAAAAAGAAATTCAGGACAGAGTTGATTATTTGCTGGAATTGGTGGAGCTTAAGGACAAAGAAAATGCCTATCCATCACAATTGAGCGGAGGACAGAAGCAGAGAGTTGCAATTGCCAGGGCCCTGGCAAATGACCCGAAGATTTTATTAAGTGACGAATCTACAAGTGCTTTGGACCCTCAAACAACAAAATCCATATTAACATTATTGAAACAATTGAATGAAAAGCTTGGTATAACCATTGTGGTTATAACTCATGAGATGCAGGTTGTAAAAGAAATATGTGATAATGTCGTTGTAATGGAGGACGGTAAAATAGTTGAGCAGGGAGATGTTTTTCAGGTATTTGCCAACCCTGTGAAACAAATTACAAAGAATTTTGTGGACAGTACATCAAACCTGTCAAAGATACATGAGCTGATTAGAGAAAAAGCATCAATCACAAAGCTCAAGGCTGGAGAATGTATTTTGAAGTTTACCTACTTGGAGCGTAATGCTTCTGAGGCACTGGTATCACAGATTTCCAGGAAATTTAATTTAAATGTCAATATAATTTTCGGAAATATTGAACTTATCGGAGAAAATCCTATTGGCGGTCTGGTGTCTGTGGTAAGCGGCGACGCAGAGAATATTACGGATGCAATTGCTTATTTACGAGATAAGAATGTCGGAGTGGAGGTGATTTTAGATGCAAGAATTCCTGATTAATATTTTCCCGAATGTTATGTCAAAGCTGCCGAGCTTTTATAAAAGTATTTATGAAACACTTGTCATGGTGGGATGGTCCGGTTCAATTTCATTTTTTCTTGGATTATTATTAGGCATCAGCCTGATTGTTACAAAAAGAGGAGGTATTCTTCAAAATAATGCACTTTTTCAGATAACAGACAATGTAATTAATTTCTTACGCTCCATACCGTTTATTATATTGCTGGCAGGCTTGATTCCATTGACGAGATTGATTTCAGGCACTGCAATAGGAGTTGAAGGAGCGATTGTGCCGCTGATATTCGGTACGGTTCCGTTCTTTTCAAGACAGATAGAAACAGCACTGGCAGAAATGGACCCTGGATTGGTTGAAGCTGCACAGTCTATGGGGTCAGGGCCAATTGAGATTATATTCCGCGTGTACCTCAAGGAATGTATTCCCGGAATTATCAGAGGAACAACAATTACAGCCATCAGTCTTATAGGACTTACAGCCATGGCCGGTGCAGTCGGTGCTGGGGGACTTGGAGATTTCGCTATACGCTTCGGATATCAGAGAAATCAGATTGATGTTACTTATGCCTCAGTTATTGTATTGGTGATAATGGTAAATATAATTCAAATTATAGGAAATTTTATAGTCAAAAAAAACAGTCATTAAAATAAGGAGGAATCAAAATGGCATTAACACCAAGGAAGGTTGTTATTATCGGAGCAGGACATGTGGGGTCACATGCAGGATATGCGCTGGCGTCACAGGGACTTGCAGAGCAGATTGTATACATTGATGCAGATGAGGAAAAAGCAAAGGCTCAGGCACTTGATATTTACGATGCTTCGGTTTATCTTCCACACCATGTGGATGTAAAAGCAGGAAGTTATGAGGATGCATCAGATGCTGATCTCATGATTATTGCGGCAGGACCTCTGCCTGATTTAAATCAGACCAGAATGGATACTCTGGCTGACACGGTTGCAATATTGAAGGACGTTGTTGCAAATATCAAGAAGTCCGGATTTCAAGGCATTATAATCAGTATTTCAAATCCGGCAGATGTGGTTGCTCACTATATTCAAAATCAGTTAGTCTATCCCGCTGAAAGAATTATTTCAACAAGTACGACTCTGGATTCTGCAAGACTGAGGAGGGCCATATCAGAAGCTGTTGGAATAGATCAAAAATCAATTTACGCTTACGCGCTGGGCGAGCACGGAGAAAGCCAAATGGTTCCGTGGTCTGTTGTAACCATTGCAGGCAAGCCTATTCTGGAGCTGATTAAAGAAAAGCCGGAGAAATATGGGAATTTGGATTTGAAGGCACTCGCTGAAGAAGGAAAAGCAGGAGGCTGGCATGTGCTTAGAGGCAAGGGATCAACCGAGTTTGGAATAGGTGCATCCATAGCAGAGGTTACCAGAGCAATCTTTGCTGATGAGAAAAGAGTCCTTCCTGTATCTGTACTGCTTAACAGAGAGTACGGGCAGCACAATGTATATGCTTCTGTACCTGCTGTGCTGGGAATTAACGGCGTAGAAGAAATTATAGAGCTCCATATGACCAGGGAAGAAAAAGAAAAATTTGATGCCTCATGCGAAGAAATGAAAAAGAATTATGAATTGTCTTTAACCCTGTAGGCATGTACAAAATTAAATTATTTAGTTTTATAACAACAAAAAAAGAGGAGAATAAAAGTATGAAATCAAAAAAAATATTATCAATTTTAGCGTCATTATTAATCGTAGCTGCATTTACAGCTTGCGGAAACACAAGCGCGGACAAAGCGGATGAACCGGATAAAAAAGAAGAAACAACAGTAAAAGTAGGGGTTGTGGGAGAAGCAAATGAAATGTGGGTTCCGGTAATAGAAGAAATGAAAAAAGAAGGAATTAACATAGAATTAATCAGCTTCACAGACTATGGTACACCAAATAAAGCATTGTCAGATGGAGATACAGATTTGAATGCATTTCAGCATTACGCATATTTAAACGGTGAGATAGAAAATCATGGATATAAGCTTACAGCCATAGGAGATACATTCATATCAGCTATGAATATTTATTCTGATAAGGTATCTGATGTAAAAGAAATAGGCGAGGGAGCAAAAATTGCAGTGCCTAATGATGCTACCAATGAAGGACGTGCGCTTAAAGTATTGGAGGCGGCAAAGCTCATTGAAATAGACAAGGCTGCAGGAGACAGCCCTGAAACAAAGGACATTACTTCAAATCCGTTAAATCTGGAATTTGTAGAGGTGGATGCGGGAAATGTATATGCTCTTCTTCCGGACGTTGCGGCAGCAGTAATTAACTGTAATTATGCTTTGGATAATGGTTTGAACCCGGGAGAGGATTCCATATTCCAGGATAATGTGAGTTTCTATTCAGGAAAGAGCTATGTAAATCTTATTGCAGCGAGAACAGAAGATGCAGATAATGAAGTGTATAAAAAAATCGTGAACGCATACCAGTCAGAAGCTGTAAAGGAAATATATGAAACAACATTCAAAGGAGCATATATCCCTGCATGGGAATAAAAGTGCGGAAATGAGGAAGAAGCATGAAGGAATTAAGTAACCGTACGGCAGTTTTCACAGATTCGGTCATCCGCAGGATGACCAGAATCTCAAATGAATATAATGCGATAAATCTGTCACAGGGATATCCTGATTTTGAGCCTCCTGTTGAAATTATGCAAAGGCTGGCACAGACAGCATGGGAAGGACCACATCAATATGCAACCACATGGGGAGCACAAAATTTCAGGGAAGCTCTTGCAAGGAAGCAGGAACATTTTTCAGGAATGAAGATAAACCCTGATACAGAAATTGTAGTTACATGCGGAAGTACAGAAGCAATGATGGCTGCCATGATGGCAGTAACAAATCCGGGAGATAAGGTAGTAATATTCTCGCCTTTTTATGAAAATTACGGTGCAGACACCATCCTCTCAGGTGCAGAACCGATTTATGTACCGTTGAATCCTCCCAACTTTGATTTTGATGCAAATGTACTTGAAGATGCATTCAGACAGGGAGCAAAGGCATTGATTTTATGTAATCCTTCAAATCCCTGCGGCAAGGTGTTTACAAAGGATGAGCTGCAGGTAATTGCGGATTTGGCAATCAAGTATGATGCTTATGTCATTACAGACGAGGTGTATGAACATATAATTTATGAACCGCATCATCATATTTATTTAGCATCACTTCCGGGAATGAGGGAAAGAACCATTGAATGCAGTTCATTGTCCAAGACATATTCAATTACGGGATGGCGTTTAGGGTATGTAATTGCAGACGAAAGAATTATTGACAGAGTTAAGAAGGTCCATGACTTTTTAACAGTGGGCGCTGCGGCACCGCTTATGGAGGCATCAGTCGTGGGCTTGAACTTTAAGGATGAATATTATTTGGAACTGCAAAGACATTATACTCATATGAAAAATTTATTTTTAAACGGATTAAATCAGATTGGACTTACCTTTACAGAACCTCAAGGGGCATACTACGTCCTGGTAGATATAAGTGAATTTGGCTGCAATAATGATTTGAAGTTTTGTGAGTGGCTTGCGAGAGAAGTTGGTGTCGGAGCGGTTCCAGGTTCAAGTTTTTTTCAAAATGATGTAAATCAATTTATACGCTTCCATTTTGCCAAGAAGGATGAAACATTGAATAAGGCGCTGGAAAGATTATCTGACATATATTCCAGGGCAAAAAAGCTGTAAGTAATATAAATTAATATGTTCAAATGAATAGCAATTTAAATTTTATTGCGGCAGGGAACCTGAAAATAGACGATTTTCAGGTTCCCTGCCGTATGTGTTTATTAAATATTTTTGATATAAATTATATGCGAACAGCAGTTGACAATGAAATTTAAAAAAAGTATACTTTATTAGTTGCATTGTCAACTAATTTTGGTAAATGTTTAATACATATATTAGTGAGTTACTATTCATGGTCAAATTTAAGGGTTCAGCTCGTGTCATCCTGATAGCAGAGCCCGAAGAATCTTTTGACTTAAATGTGAGATTCCATGCTGCGCTCAGGATGACAGACTTAGATGCAAACAGCAGCAATAATGGAGTAAACCGACAGAAAATAAAGACGAAACAGGAGGTAAATGATGGGAGAGAATGTTAATATTAACCCTCTGGGATCAAAACCCATAAACAGCTTATTGAGGCAATTTGCGGTTCCCAGTATAATTTCCATGCTTGTAGGAGCATTGTACAATATAGTGGATCAGTTTTTTATTGGAAGGAGTGTGGGAGAGCTGGGAAATGCCGCAACAAATGTAGCTTTTCCTCTTTCTATTTCATGTATAGCTATAGCGCTTCTGTTTGGCATAGGAGGAGCATCGTCATTTAACCTTTCCATGGGAAAAGGGGATAGGGAGGAAGCTGTCTATTATGTAGGAAATGCCGCAGTAATGCTTTTTGTCTGCGGAGCAGTGTTATGTGTCACAGCAGAAGCTTTTTTAACACCAATGCTTAAATTTTTTGGATCACCTGCAAATGTATTGGACTATGCAAGGAGCTATACCAGTATAACTGCTTTGGGATTTCCATTTTTAATTTTTGCAACCGGAGGAGGGCATTTGATACGTGCGGACGGCAGTCCGAAATTTACTATGATATGCAATCTTACGGGAGCAATTATCAATACAATCCTTGATGCATTTTTTGTGTTCGGCTTAAACAAGGGTATAGCAGGAGCAGCAGTTGCAACAGTTATAGGCCAGGCAGTATCCGGATTCATGGCATTCAATTATTTTCGCAATTATAAAACAGCCGTAATAAGAAGAGATCATCTAAGAGTACGCTGGAAATATATTAAAAGGATTATATCACTTGGCTCAGCACCCTGCAGCAATCAGCTTGCAATGATGGTGGTCCAGATTGTAATGAATAAATCATTGACACATTACGGCTCCATGTCAGTATATGGAGAAGCAATTCCTTTGGCAAGTGCAGGAATTATCACAAAGGTCAATCAGGTGTTTTTCTCTTTTATAATAGGTATATCACAAGGATTGCAGCCTATTGTCAGCTTTAATTACGGTGCAAAGAAGTATTCGCGTGTGAAGAATGCGTACATGCGTGCAGCTTCTTATGGACTGGGAATAGCATTAATGGCATTTCTCATGTTTCAACTTCTGCCGCACCAGATTATTTCTTTGTTCGGAGACGGTTCAGATGAATACTTTAAGTTTGCGGAAAGCTATTTCAGAATATATTTATTATTTACATTCTTAAACTTTCTGCAGCCTATTACCTCCAATTTCTTTACGGCAATAGGAAAGCCTCAGAAAGGTGTTTTCCTGTCACTGACCAGACAGATTATTTTTCTGCTGCCTCTTTTACTGATTCTACCGCTGTTTATCGGAATTGACGGAATATTATATGCAGGCCCCATTGCAGATTTTACTGCAGGAGCAGTGGCAATTACTATGATATCGATGGAATTGAAGAATAAACATTATAAAAGTGAGAATCATTTATAAAAAACATGTAATGAACTTAATTATTAAAGGCAGCTCTATTCAGAAAGAGCTGCCTTTAAATATGTTGAAATTTATAAATGTTCTTTGCAGGATATTTTTTCTACTTCCAGTTTGAATATACATACTGAATTGAGCATTGCTTCCGTAAAGCTCCAATTATTCTTTCCTGTGTTATGAAACATAATTGCCTGCAGCGCAGCTTCCTTTTCTGCGGGAGCTTCAACAAATTCAACATGTCCTGTACCTATAACACTTAAAAATGCTGCAGAATGCTGGCACGCGGTTTCTCCTTCGTGAAGCTCATAATTCGTGTCTAATTCGAATCCTGCAGAGTGTGTCTTTGAAATTAAATCAATTTTTCTGCCTTCCCTCGCACCATGAAAATAAAAAGTCCTCTTACCGTTTTCTTCAGTAAATCCAAAGTTCAGCGGTACAATATAAACTTCTCCCTCACCATAAAAACCTAATCTGCAGCAATGACAGCCGGAAATAATTTCATTTATTTTTCTGCTGTCTGTCACTTCTCTGTCTTTTCTTCTCATTCTTTTATCCTCCATTCAAATTATGTTTATCTATGTGTAATAAATTATTGATTATGAAAAAATTTAATATATTATTGTTATCTGTATTTTACCAAATGCTGTAAGATAAGGCAATCACAACAATGATTGACCTAAAAAATAATTGAGGCTGTTGTCAAAGTCACATGTGAAGCATTGACAAAATTGTTGCAGTGAGAAGTAAAGAAATGCATATAATTAAGCTTAATATTGTAATCGCGGTTCTTATACGGTCATCATTTTTTATCATGGCATTCAGAATTTTATAAAATAAAATTCCGATTATTCCACCTGTGCAGTTTAACAAAATATCATCTACATCAGCAGAGCCTATAGCAAGTACAAACTGTATAATTTCCACGGATGTACTTATACCAAAAACCCAAAAAATACTTGGAAGTATTTTTTTATCTTTTTTAAACAGTTGTAGGTAAATTCCCAAAGGAACAAATAAAACAATATTACCCAGTACATTTTTAAGAACAACCGATTGGGAAACATAAAAGGTCCCTGTCAGATAGCCCTTAATAGTCCGAAAAGGCAGCAAATTCATTCCTCTGAATATAATCCTGTTTCCATTAAATAATTCCAATGGAGAAACATATTTAAAAACTACTATTGATAAAAATAAAATAATATAGAAAGCCAGGACGGCATATAAAAGCACTGATTGAATTATTTTATTGTTTTTATTCATTGAACACTCCGGATATTTTGAATGCAATACTGAACGTATGATTATAAAGCAGTATTACACGAACTTTTAAATAATATTAACACATTTTATTATATTATTATAGCAGACATTTATATAGAATTGGAAATGAAATAAAATCGATTTAAAGAATTTTTTATTGACTGATGGTCTCTCATGAAGAATCAATAAACATTAATAGTTCTTGACATAAAGCTTTTATTCGGGTAGGCTTATGTTATGTGAAGGAGGGAGATGTTATGGGAAGAATTGCTTTTACCGAGCTTATTTTGCTGCCTTTTGTTTTTATTGTTCCGGCTTTGGTGCTGTATTTTATAATTAAGACAGCTATAAAGCATGCGATAAAAGAATTAAAAGACGATAATATTTTATAAATGTTAAAAGATTATATTGAAAAACAATTTAAATACAGAATTTCAGACATCAGCATAATAACTTAAAGTATATACCTCTTAATGGTGTATGCTTTTTTATTGTAAATAAATGTTATACGTCAAAAAAATTGTTAAGAATTTAATTATTCAAGTAGATAATAAAAGACATACGTGATATAATTACAAAAGAAATAAAAATACGACAAAATAGTAAGTGGAGGACAATATTGATGGATGACAGCCTTGATATATATAAGATAAATAAGACAATAACAGATATGATTGATGACCATATTTTGGTTTGTAATCCTGATTGCAGGATTGTTTTCTCCAATAAGGCAATGCAGCGGTATTTAGGTTATGATGATACAGAGTTAAGGCAAAAGAACTTTTTAGATATAGTTGCTGGTATTCATATGAAAAATGTAAAGTCTTTTATCGAAAGGATGTCAGAAAGTCCTTCTGACAGCGAGGAATTTTTATTTAACGGCAAAAACCGTATGATAAAGCTTCATATGAGGATATTCCAACGAGACAGCCTGATTTATATTTATGGCAATGAAAAATATTCAGAGCTTGATAGGATACGAAAAAAACTAGACATTGAAATTGCAAATGCTGTTAAGATTCATAAAAGATCTCTTCCCGAAAGCCTTCCCAAGACAGATAATATTTCTTTTGCTTCCTTATATATTCCGGCGGAAGAGCTTGGCGGAGATTTATTCGATATATTCAAAGTAGACAATGGATTGCTGGATGATTATTTTGAGCAGTATGTATGTTTTTTATCTGACGTATCAGGTCATGGATTAGACAGTGCCATGCTTGCAATTTTTGTCAAGGATACCATAAGGAGCTATTTCAGGCTTAAGCACATACCGGGACAAGTATTGTCGCCAAAAGAAATTATGAATTTTTTTGTGGAACAATACATAAAAGAAGGCTATCCCATTGAATACCTGGTCTGCATTTTCCTTGCCGTCTTTGACTTGAAGACAAATGAGCTGATTTACTGTAATGCGGGTTTTCATATGTGTCCTGTGCTGGTGAGAGATAAAGAACATATAACGGAGCTGAATAAGGGAGGATTTCCAATTTCAACAGCCCTTGATGCTGAACTTTACAAATATGAGGATCATACCCTCAGCATGTCTCCGGCGATGACATTGTTCCTTATGTCGGATGGCCTTCCTGAACAAAGGTCAAATAATAAATTTTATGAAGACAGGCTGAAAAAACTGTTTGCTGAAATTTACAGTCTGCAGCCTTCTCAGATAATTGAAAAGGTCAAGGAAGATTTTAATGATTTCCTAAAATATGAAAAAGTCAATGACGATATAACATTAGTTATAGTAAAATTACCACAAAATTGAATTTATACAAGTGACATGAAAAGACAGAGATATAAAGGAGGAAAATTATGCAGCAAATACTGGAAGGCATTTTAGAAGCAATTGAAGATGAAATCAGAGCACAAAAGCATTATCAGATGCTTGCTGAAAAATCGGATGATCCAAAGGTTAAGAAATTTTTTGAGCAGTTGAGGATGGACGAAGAAGGCCATGAGAAGGCGCTGAGAACCCGTTATGAGGCGTTTGAAAAAATGTTGAAGGCGGACAAAGAGAAAAGTGACGACTAAAAAACAATTGAAGAAAAAAATAATTGGGCTGCTGCACTAAGTGATTTAAATAAATCACTATTGCAGCAGCCCAATTATTTTTGTAAAAATTATTTTCTGCTTTACACTGCCTTTTTATTACAAGATCAAAATAATAATAATTAGTTATACATGTTTAAAAAATATATTAAAATGGTTATTAATTAGATTAATGGTAAATATATATATGAATTTAAATTTTTAAACGTTAATTTAGTATGAAAGGATGAAATATCTATGATAGAAGTACTTAAAGATTTACAGCCTGCAGAGGTATTTAAATATTTTGAAAGGCTTTCACAGATTCCAAGAGGTTCAGGAAATGAAAAAGAGGTTAGCGATTATTTAGTATCATTCGCTAAGGATAATAATCTGGAATATGTTCAAGACTCTGCATTAAATGTTGTTATTAGAAAGAAGGCGTCACAGGGGTATGAAAACAGTCCTTCTGTTGTTTTGCAGGGACATATGGACATGGTATGTGAAAAAAATGCAGATGTAGTGCATGATTTTACAAAGGACCCGCTTAAGTTAAGAATAATAGATGATAGGATATATGCAACCGGCACAACTTTAGGAGCTGATAATGGAATTGCGGTAGCAATGGGATTGGCAATTCTTGCTTCCAATGAATATCAACATCCCGCAATAGAATTACTTGTAACCACTTCTGAAGAGACGGGAATGGATGGAGCTTTTGCCTTAGACCCTAAAAACATAACAGGCAGAACTCTGATTAATATTGATTCAGAAGAAGAGGGGATCATATTAGTTAGTTGTGCCGGCGGAGTTACAGCTAAAGTATCAATTCCTGTTAAGTTTGAACCGGTAAACGGAAACATTGTGCCATATTCAATTAAGATAAGAGGACTTAAGGGCGGACACTCTGGAATGGAAATAGATAAGGGAAGAGGAAATTCCAATAAGTTAATGGGAAGAGTACTTATGACTATTTTTTCTGAAACAGATATCAGGCTTAGTTCATTAAATGGAGGATCTAAGCATAATGCAATTCCACGTGAGACTGATTCGGTTATTTTGGTAAGGGCTGAAGATAGTGCTTTAGTCGAGAAAAAGATACAGGAGTGTGAGAAAATATTTAAAAATGAATTGAGAACTCCAGATCCTGATATCAGAGTAGAATTTGAAGCTTTACAAACTCTTCCTTCACAAATGCTTTCAAAAGAATCAACTAAAAATATAGTTAATTATTTATACTTAATTATTAATGGAGTTACCTCAATGAGCATGGATATTAAGGGGTTGGTGGAAAGCTCCTTAAATCTCGGAGTAGTTACAACTTATAAAGATTCAATAGAATTCATAAGCTCAATTCGAAGTTCTGTCAGAAGCTTAAAAGATGAATTATATAACAGATTATGTGTAACTGCTAAAATTAATGGCGGAAATGTAGTCAGCGAATCCGACTATCCTGAATGGGAATATAATCCTGATTCAAAAATAAGAACAATTTTTGAAGATGTATATGAAAAGATGTACGGAAAAAAGCCTCATATATCAGCAATACATGCCGGGCTTGAATGCGGGCTGTTTGCAGAAAAATTTGGTGAAATAGATGCAATTTCTTTTGGACCAAATTTATATGATGTTCATACTCCAAATGAAAGTATGAGTATTTCTTCAGTTCAGAGGACGTGGAAATATTTATTAGAAATATTAAAAAATATAAAATAGGCTGTGATAAGTGAAATTAACGGAGGTATTTAATGGATAAAAAGTTATCTAAAGATGCATATGGTAATGTACCCGGCAAAAACTATGTGCCTTATGTTTCTACCGGTTCCAAATTAGGCGGAAGCGGTGCGGTTTTAATAATAGGTATTATCCTATCTATTTTATTTGCCGCATCTACCGCCTATTCCGGTATGAAATCAGGTCTTACGGTTGCCGCAGGTATACCGGGTTCTATCATAGGTTCAGCATGTGTATCAGCATTTTCTAAAAGGAAGGGAATTCTTGGAAAAAATTTAATACAAGGTATGTCAAGCGGCGGAGAATCCGTTGCCAGTGGCATTATATTCGTATTGCCGGCAATTCTTTTAATAGGTTCAGATGTTACTTTCATAGAAGGTTTTGTAGTTGGCACGGGTGGAGTTTTATTTGGTATCGGAATGGCTTCTATGGTTCATAAATACTTAATTGTAGAAGAACATGGACAATTGATGTACCCTGAATCAATGGCCATATCAGAAACGCTTGTTGCTTCTGAAGGTGCCGGAGAATCAATAAAATACATGGGGATAGGGTTTGGAATAGGCGGCGTTATAACTGTGGTAACCAGTTCATTTTTAAATGTGGCTAACAATGTTATAAGCTATGTAAATGAAACTTTCTATAAGTGGAAATTTCAGATTGAAGTTAATCCTTTATTATTAGGTATAGGCTTTATAGTTGGATTAGATGTTTCTTTAACTATGTTTGCCGGTTCCATATTAGCCAACTTCGGTATTTTACCCTTAATAGGATATTTTACCGCTCTTGGTCAAAGCAATTCATTTGTATGGAATGACCCAGGTATTGCTATTAATGCAATGAATGTTTCTAATATATCCGGAAGTTATGTAAAATATATTGGTGCAGGCATGATGCTTTCTGGCGGTTTAATAGGAGCTATAAAACTGATACCGACTATTATTTCTTCTATAAAAGAAACCCTCAGTGCTAAATCTACAAATGATGGTGATAGCTCATCTGCTGGAACATTAATATTATTAAGTGGTATAATAATTGGATTTTTGGCAGGTTTCTTAATTTCTGGCGGAAATATATTAATGGCAATAGTTGCTTCCGTTTTATCTTTGTTTTTATCGTTACTATTTGTCATTGTTTCCGGCCGATTGACAGGTACTATTGGAACTTCAAATCTTCCTGTTTCCGGGATGACCATAGCTTCTTTAGTTCTTGTAACTCTGTTATTTGTTGCACTGGGATGGGTAAGTCCTGAAAATAATAAATCTTTACTCTTATTTGGTACATTCATAGTTACTGCAATAGCTATTGCAGGCGGCTATTGTCAATCACAAAAAGTTTCATTTATATTAGGCGGGGATAAAAATGAAATGCAAAAATACTTTACAATTGCTTCAATAGTTGGTGTTGCAGTAGTTATTGGTACTATACTATTACTTTCAAGCCAACTTTCACAGACCGGTGATGACGTTACGTTTGCTTTGCCTCAAGCTAACTTAATGGCAACTTTAACTGCCGGCATTATATCCGGTGAGCTGCCTTGGGTTATGATTATTGTAGGCGTTATTATGGGGATTGTATTGTTTTTATTAAATCTTCCTATAATGACAATTGCCATAGGTTTTTATTTGCCGATATCAACTACTTCTATAATTTTAATTGGTGCTTTAATTCGCTTGCTGATAGAAAGAACTTCAAAATCTGAAAGCGAAAAAGATGCTAAGGTTTCAAATGGTGTAAGTTTATCTTCCGGTCTTGTTGCGGGTGGCTCCATAATAGGTCTTGTGGGGATAATACTTCAAGTATCCGGTGTTATAAAAGGAATTGCACCAAGTGGCTTCGCTGAAACCAATGGTATGGCATTTCTGTTATTAGCAGTTCTTGTAATAGCTACAATACTTCCCATAAAAAACAGTAAAACAAGTAATTGACAACAGAATCCTTCTGCTTCCTGAGCTATGCCTTTGAAGAGGATGTTGCCTCCGTGATGTTTGGTCTTAAATCACGGGGGCATTATTAATGGCAAATTGGCAGATGCAAACATAAGCGAAGCTAAAGGCATGAAAAATTAGGCTTATCAGGAGAATATCTTTGTATTAAACGGTGTGTATTATTGGAACTGTGCTTTGTACAGCTCTGAATACATGCCGTTTTTTTTCAGAAGCTCTTCGTGAGTGCCTTTCTCCGCTATTTTTCCGTCACTCAATACCAAAATAACATCTGCGTTCTGGATAGTGGACAGTCGGTGGGCAATGATGAAGCTGGTTTTGCCATGCATTAATTTGCGCATTGCCTGTTGAATAAGAAGCTCAGTCCTGGTGTCTACATTTGAGGTCGCTTCATCCAATATGAGTATTTTAGAATTTGAAAGCATAGCTCGTGCAATTGTCAGAAGCTGCTTTTGACCCTGCGAAATATTCATTCCGTCGCTGAGTACGGTATTGTAGCCGTCCGGAAGCTGCATGATAAAACTGTGTATTCTTGCCGACTTTGCGGCAGATACAACTTCGTCCATTGTAACATCATCTCTTCCGTAGGCAATGTTCTCAAAAACTGTTCCGTTAAACAGCCATGTGTCTTGTAAGACCATGGTGCAGGAAAGTCGCAGACTGCTTCTGGTAACATTTTGTATATCGGTATCATCTATTGTAATAATTCCGCTGCTTGGGTCATAGAAGCGCATAAGCAGGTTTATTATAGTGGATTTGCCAGCACCTGTGGGTCCGACAATCGCTATCATGGCGGCTTTTTCAGCATCCAGATTCAAATCATGAATAATGTCATTGCCCGGAGTATATCCGAAATTAACATGCTTCATTTTTACATTTCCATCAATGTCACCAAGAACAACTGCATTTTCTGCATCCTCGGGTTCGGGATTTTCATCCAGCAGATCAAAGATTCGTCTTGCTGCGGCAAAGGTAGACTGAAGCTCGCTGAGTATATTTGCAGCTTCATTTATGGGTCCCGAAAACTTACGGGAATAGAGTACAAATGATGACAGATTCCCAAGCGTAATGTTTCCGAATAAATACAGCAGTGAGCCGAATACACTGATTAGCGCAAGAGAAATATTATTTATGAAATTTACTCCGGGACCTGTCATGCTGCCGTAATAATCTGCTTCATAGTAGGCATTTACGGCTTCTTCATTTCTGACATCAAAACGCTGAGTCATATATTCTTCCCTGTCGTATACTTTAATGGTTTTGAGTCCTGTTATGATTTCTTCAACAAACCCGTTCAGGCTTCCAAGCAGGACTGAACGTTTGTGGAAAAAGGGACGGACCCTGGATGTCATATACTTGGTCAGCAGTATGGAAACGGGAACTGTAACCACAAATACCAGCGTAAGGGAAGGTGAAAGAAAAATCATCATACCAAGTGAAACCGACACTGTAATTATGCTTGTAAATATTTGCAGCAAATCCGTTGACAGAGAGGCATTAACTGTGTCAATATCATAAGATATACGGCTTATTATTTCACCTGCCGGATGAGTGTCAAAATAACTTACAGGAAGATCCATAAGCTTGTTGAACATATCACTTCTCATACGAGAAATAACCTTTTGGCTTAAATTAATCATAAGTACGGACAATATATATGAAAACAAAGATGAAACAATATAAAATATAATCATAAGAAAACAGTTTAAGAAGACCGCATCAAATCTCACATTTCCTTTTCCGGGAGCAATAGCATCAATAGCATAGCCGCACAGCATAGGTCCCACAAGTGCAAGGAAGTTGCCTGCAAGGGACAGAAGTAATGCCGCAAGTGCGCTCCATTTGTATTTATATATGTAATTCCATAAACGAATAAGTGTTTCCTTTGTACTATGCAATCTGATTACCTCCCATCTGAGACATGAATATTTCCTTATAGGCTTCACAGCTTTGAAGAAGCTCATTGTGCGTGCCTGAGCCCAGGATTTCACCATCCTCCATGACGAGTATTCGGTCGGCATTAAGTATAGAGCTGATTCGCTGAGCTATAATTATTGTTGTGGTATCTGTAAAGTTTTGTGCCAAAGCTTTACGCAGCATTGAATCAGTCTTGTAATCCAAAGCACTGGAACTGTCATCAAGAACAAGTATTTCCGGTTTTGAAGCAAGTGCACGTGCTATCATGATTCTTTGCTTCTGACCCCCGCTGAGGTTAGTGCTTTTTTGTGTCAGCATATGCAGGAAGCCATCCGGTAATGAATCAATAAATTCAGATGCCTGTGCAAATTTTGCAGCAGCTTCAATTTCTTCTTGAGTTAAGCCTCTTCCAAAATCAATGTTTGATGCTATGGTATCAGCAAAGAGAATGTCATTTTGCAGCACGACACCAAATTTGGAATGAAGCTCCGAAAAGGGAATACTTCTGATATCTCTTCCGTTAATTCGTATTTCTCCCTTCTCGACATCATACAATCTCATTAACAGATTAACCAGCGTGCTTTTTCCGGAACCGGTTGGCCCTATAATTCCAAGTATTTCACCCCTGTTGAGAATAAAGCTTATATTTTTAAGGTTGGCTTTACCCTTATGATAAGAAAAACATACATTATCAAATGAAATATGGCATTGACTGCGTTTCCGGTCATCAGGCTTCAGCCTTAAACTATCCGGAGCATCAAGTACCTGGCGTATTCTTTCTGCTGACGCTATTCCCTTTGAGTAAATGACAAACAGTCGTGTAATCATAAGCATAGCATTTAAAATAATGGTGAAGTATGAGAGAAATGCAATGATTTTTCCGGGCTGTGTAAGTCCTGCATTAACACGGTAAGCACCCACCAGTATTACAATTGTAAGCCCTGCATTTAAAAACAAACTCATCATTGGATTTGTTACAGACATGATTATTCCAGCTCTTTTTTCCTTTTTTACAACATCGTCATTAACGCCGGAAAAACGCTGTTTTTCATAGTCTGTTCTGGACAATGCTTTTATTACCCTTATACCGGCAATATTTTCCCGCACTGTGCGAACCAGTGAATCTATGGACTGCTGCAGTCTTGTATACAGCTGGACGCCATTTTTTGAAATGATATAAACCAATATTACAGTAAATGGCAATGTGCAAATTAAAACAAGGGATAAAGAATAGTCCAGCATGAGCGTAACAATGATTCCTCCTATGAGAAGAATCGGTGAACGCACTCCAAGTCGCTGCATCATGCCTATCATTTGCTGAATATTGTAAGTGTCTGTTGTGAGCCTTGCTTCCAGTGAGGGTACAGTAAAATCATCAACCTGGCTGCCGGACAGATGGGATATTTTTGAGAACAGGTCGTGGCGCATAACCTCTGTTGTATCTCTTGCTACCCTGGATGCCATCCGGTTTGCCATTACATTTGTGACCAGAGCCGTAACAGCGCAAACAATCATGACAGCACCCCAGAACAAAACCGGAGGTACACTCCCCCTAGGTACAACTTCATCAATTGAATAAGCCAGTATCCACGGGAGAAGTAAATCCATTATTGTTCCGATAAACTTTATTACAAGCCCCAATGCCATTTTAGAATAATAAGGTTTTAAGTATGTCAATATTTTTCGCATGAATTTTCTTCCTTTCCTGAAATCTTTTCTATTTTAGATGCTGCCTTATCTGCTATATGTGTGAGCATGGAAAGAAGAAGGTTGCATTCCTCCTGGGTGAAGTCTTCACAGAGATATGAGTTCCATTCAGATATAAATGCTTTTACCTTGGGATAAATATCAAGAGCCTTTTGAGTGGGGAAGACCTCCATGGCGCGCTTATCTTTTTGACAAGGCTTTCTGGTTATAAACCCGTTTTGCTCCAGCAGAGCAAGCTGCCTTGTAACATTGCTTTTATTTACATAAATCATTTTTGTGAGATTCTCCTGAGAAATGCCGGGATTGTTGCAGATTACCAATATGTATGTGTGCTGATATCCATTTAGGCCTTCACTTTCAAGCTTTTCATTTCTGTACAAAATAGAACAGCGTGAGATTTTATTAACGTATTTTGTTATTGCTTCCATAATTACCTCCAATTAATAGTTGCACGCGCAACTAATCAAAAAGAGCATAGCATTATTACATTATATTGTCAATGATATTCTTTTTCATAAGCATAATAACAAAGCCGGCAATCAAGCAGATTATAGTTTGTATTGGAGAAGTAAGATGTATGTTGGAACCGAAATAAATGATTTTAATAAGTATTGGGATTTTTTTGTGAGGGGTAAGATAAAAAGATAAATATCTCTCCACTTATATTATACCATATAAAAATTTTTATTAACAGTCTTTTATTAAATATGGCATGTGTATATTATATAACTATTAATAACTAAGGTATTGTTTATATTCGCAGGTACTTTATGTTAATTACAATCATGGGGGTGTTTATGTGGGAGATAATCAGTTTGAACAGAATTTTGAGAATAAGCGATTGGATGAAATTATATCAATAGCAAAAGGACAGTTGTCTTCTTTGAAAATGAGTAATAAGGAAAAGAAAGAGTCTATAACCTTTTCCAAAAAAGAAATACCGGAGGATAGTTCACATTATATAGGAAACCTCTGGTCAATGGAAAACTTTCACGAGCTTGTGGAGCTGAGTCAATTGACAGCTTCTGTCGCAGATAAAATTTCCGAGGCTGAAATGGAAGCCAGGAAGATAGTGGTATTGGAAAGGATGATTAATTCACCATATTTTGCACGAATAGATTTTAAGTTTGATGATGAAGATGAATTTGAGAAGATATATATCGGACTTTCATCTCTCATTGATGATAAATCGCATGAAATTTATATTTATGACTGGAGGTCTCCAATATCAAGTGTTTTTTACCGTTTTGGCACAGGAAAGGTATTCTATGATGCTCCTTCAGGGAAAATAACAGGAGAGGTGAGTTTAAAACGTCAATATGAAATAAAAAATGGAAAGCTGGAATATTTTTTTGATGCGGATATTCAAATTCTTGATGAATTCTTAAGAAAACTTTTATCTCAAAATGCTTCATCCAAGATGAAAACAATAGTTGAAACAATACAGAAGGATCAGGATATCATCATACGAAACATGGATATGGATTTAATCATGGTGCAGGGAGCTGCCGGAAGCGGCAAGACCTCAGTTGCTCTGCACAGAGCGGCATACCTTATGTATCAGGGGCTTTCAAACAGATTATATTCTGATAATATTGTGATTATCTCACCTAATACCTTATTTGAGCAATATATTTCGAATGTTCTGCCGGACTTGGGAGAAAAAAATATTAATTCATTAAAATTTGAAGATATAATACAAACAGTTGTTTGCAGTGAAAACATACAAACAAGAAACCAACTTCTCGAAGACCTGCTGTCGTCTGAAAATGAGGAATATTACAATGTGAGAAAAAGCAGCATGGAATTCAAGGGCTCAGCACAGTTTATTGAAATTTTAAACAGATTTACAGATAACTTGCCTGACAGGCAGATAGAGTTCAAAGATGTGTACTATGACAATAAACATTTAGTAAACAGACAGTTTATGAAAAACAGGGTATTGAAGGAAAAAAACATACTGTTGGGGTTACGGCTTAAAAAACTTGAACAATTTATATTAGACAATGTTCACGTACAGCGAAAAAGCCGCTTAAACAAATTAGAAAATTTTGTTTTACTGACCGGAAGGCATTCGTTCGAAGAAAAAGAAGCAGCACGCAAGCTGTCAATTTATGAAAGCACGGCATTAATTAAAGAAATAAGAAAATTTACAGAGCTGAATATTCCTGCTCTTTACAGAATGCTCTTCAATGATAAAAAATATTTTTACGAGCTTGCAAATGGTACGGAATTGCCGGATTGTATAGATGATATCCTGGACTTTACATGCAAGAATCTTGAAAATGAATGTCTGCAGTATGATGATGCACTGGCTCTTATCCTTTTATATTTAAAGCTGAACGGCTGCAGCGAATATAAGGATATCATGCAGGTTGTAATTGATGAAGCACAGGATTATTGTCCTGTACACTTTGAAATATTGAACGCATTGTTTCCTAAGTCACGTTTTACCGTGTTGGGAGATATTAATCAGACTATTGGAAAACAGGAAGATTTATCACTGTATGACCAATTCGGCAAAATACTGAGCAGGCAAAGGTCCATGCTCATTACAATGGATAAAAGCTTTCGATGTACAACACAGATATTGGAATACAGCACCAGGTTTCTCCCCGGGGGTTCCGAAATAAAGAGCTTCAGCAGAAACGGAGATGTACCGCAGGCATATGCTTCCGACAGCTTGAATGCTCTGGATGACAGTATCATAAATGAAATTATGAATTGCAGAAAAATGAATTATAAATCTGCCGCATTGATTTGTAAAACTGAAAAAGACGCTGTTTCCTTATATGAGCGATTGAAGGATAAAATTAACATTCAGCTGATAGAGAGTGAGGGTAGGGCAAATCTGGAGGGTACGTTGATAATGCCGATATATTTGTCCAAGGGCCTTGAGTTTGATGCAGTCCTGATTTGTGATGCCGACAGTAAGCATTATAATACCGAAGATGATAAAAAACTTTTGTATATTGCGTCTACCAGGGCTCTTCACAGACTTAACCTGTTTTATACGGGGGAAATAAGTCCGCTTCTGTAATTTAGTAATTGTTGCGGGAAAATAACATTATTAGGAGGGGAATAATTGGTTTATAAAAAAATAACAAAAATTTTAGCTGAGATTATTGATGCGGATTATGAAGATATAACGAAGGAAACAGAGTTAACGGGTGAGTGGGGAATTGGTGCTCTCAATGTTGCAAAACTTGTAATTCAATGTGAAAGGCGTTTTAAAATAACCATTCATGATGAAGATGTCTGCACATTTAAACGAGTAAAGGATATTGTAAATTACATTGAAAATATGCTGTCCGACGATTGAAATTCCGTCATATTAATTATGGGATTCTCTCTCATATAATAATTTTAGAAGAAGTTTATAATCTCTGAAATAATATAAAAACAGAAAGATTCTAATTTTTGATTCATTAGATGCTTTCTGTTTTTTGTAGTGCTGAAATATTTTACTATAATGGCATGACGTTTTTCTTGTATTCGTTGTTCAGTATTTGCGCCATAGAGTTATAAACTGCTGAAGTTCCGCAAAATATTCCTACATACCCTGCAGCGATTTTTACGGCATGTATACCTGTGAAATCACCTATGGACAGCAGAAAGAACAGAATGGTCAGAGATGAAAATACCACTTGAGATCCGCGGTTGTGCTTTAATGTTCCTATGAACATGAAAAGTGTGAAAATTCCCCACAACAGCAGATAGAAGCCCATGCTTGTTTCATCTGCTGCTCCTATTGACTCAAATGGATTAATCCAAATCAAAATCAGTGACCACCAGAAAAACCCATAGGCAGTAAATGCCGTAGCACCAAAGGTGTTGTTTTTTCTGAACTCCATTATACCTGCTATAATCTGCGCAGCACCACCCAATGCAAATCCCATTGCCACAATAACAATGGAAAGAGGTATTATTCCGGCATTGTGCAGGTTAAGGAGTATTGTCGTCATACCAAAACCTAAAAGTCCTAAAGGAGACGGATTGGCAATTGTTTCAAATTGTCTTTCGTTGCTCATTTTTCCTCCAAAATTATATTATTCCCAAAGCCTATTAATATTAGCATACAGATAGCCTTAAGGCAATAAAAATGTAGAAAAAGCACTAATATATTTCTTGTTGCATTTTTAATAATAATGTATAATTAGGAAGACAAAAATATAATTGAAATCATGTATTGGTATGAGGGCATATGGAAAAAATCAGCTTGAATAAATTAGTCAATAACGTTTGTTATCTTACTTTGGGATGTGTTATAACAGCTTTTTCTGTAAATTACATCCTTAAACCGAACGGTCTTATCACTAGCGGTATAACAGGACTGTCAATTATTCTGGAAAGATATTTGAATATTAATTATTCTTATATTTATTATTTTATAACATTTATCATTTTAATAGGGACATACCTGCTTATGGGCAGGAAAGAAATTATGAAAATTATATTTCTCTCAATTTTGTATCCGACGGTATTGCTGGTAATGCAGAATTTTGAGTTTAAATTTATAGAAAATGACTTGCTGCTTGCTTCGATTTATTTTTCGATATTTTATGGAATCGGAGTAGGAATGATACTCAGAAGAGGTTTTTCTTATGGCGGAACAGATACGATTGCAAGAATATTAAATAAAAAGATGTTTCCTTCTGTTAATGTCAGTTATATAATGCTGGTTTTGGATGGAATGGTTATATTGCTGTCAGCTTTTACGTTTGGCAGAAATATTGCACTGTATTCAATTATCAGTCAGCTTATAGTAACAAAGGTTTGTGATTATATAATGGTCGGCTTCGGTACAAAATTGTACAAGCTGGAAATAATCAGCGGTAAGTATGAAGAAATCAGCAGGTATATTATGTATGAGCTGGGAAGAGGTGTGACAGTTTCCAGGATAAAGGGAGGTTATACCAATGATGATAAGATTCAGATTGAATCTGTATGTTCACCCGCTCAATCCATTATGATACAGAAGTTTATCAAGGATATCGACCAGTCTGCATTTGTAAAAGTATTGCCCATGATATCGGTCTGGGGCAAAGGCAACAGGTTTGTTGATATCAACATAGAAGATTGAAATTACAGATTACATAAAAAAGTCGGATGCATTGGAAATGCTCCGACTTTTTAATGCAGTATATCAGCTATTCATTATGACAGCCGTGTTCGTGTTCATGACATGAGTCTCCTGAATCAACAATGGAGCCTGCAAGCCATTTTTGTGCAACTTCAGTGACATTTCCGGAACAGCCTCGTACAACTTCTATACCGGCTCCATTCAATACATTTACTGCGCCGTCTCCCATATTTCCCGCAAGCATAATCTTTACATCCATTTCAGAAAGAGTTTGTGCAATATTCGATTTACATCCGCAGCCTTCAGGTGAAGTTAGAGTTTCCTGCTTAAGTATTTTTTTGCTGTTATCGTCAACAGTAAATATTGTATAATATTCACAATGACCAAAATGGCTGTCAATTAAATTTTGACGGGATGGTAATGCTATTTTCATATATACCTCCATAAGAAATTATAATTTAACATAATTATTGACATATGTTGTTTATATAACAATACTACTATTAATGACATATGTCAATAATTATTTTTTATTATGCTAAAGTATTACCTTTGCAACAAGATATATAACAGTCAAGAGCAAGCTCGCCTTCTTGTCAAGGGAAGTATTTTATTATATAGGATATCAGATTTACAGACTTTTATAGGAATAAAAAAAGCCCAGAGGGGACAATCCTCTCTGGGCATCTTAGCTGCTAAAATCCGGAGAACATACGACTAGCATGCGGGATACCATCCAATAACGCAATATGGAATAGTAAATTCAACAATACCTGTTGAATATGGCGCTATATCATACTGCTGATAGTAAATTGTTATCCCATTAGGAGACATATAAAAACTATCCTGATTGAAATTTTTTACAATTAATTCTTTGTAATCGTCAAAATAAATATCAGGGTTATCTGCTAAATTCTTTTCTGCCTGTCTTCCCATTTCGTCAGTGAGCATAAGCTTGTAATCAGTTCCTGATTTAAAGAAACAATATAGATAAATATTCTCACCTGTGCATAACTCCCAGGTATTGGAGGTTCTTATAGTATTTCCGTGAGCTCCTCCCGTAAATTCATATTTGTCTGTATAAAGACTTAAAAAGCAATTGTCATTATAAGTTATGGTGTATTCCATATAAGCTTCATAGCTGTGAAAAGGAAAATTATTTTCCAATGAATCTTTATAAGTGTCAATTGCCTGATTGTAAAGTGTGGTTGAAACGTATTTGAAATAGTCATCAACCTGCATTTTTATCTGTCCGTTTATTTTTCTTTCTGCTATCGGATTATTATGAACATTTACTATAGGATATTTAATAGTAAGTGTCAGCATATTAATGTTATTGTGCCTGAACGTGCGGTTTATTTCCCGCATGATAATATTGGCAAAGCATTTTGGTGTCCTCATTTACAACCCTCCCAAATTATATTATGCATTAATATAATAAGGGTGAATTTGTAATGTATCAGACTCTGCCTATAAAACCCTCCTGCAGATATACAGATTCCGGTAAATTCAGATCATCCTGTTTTTGATATTTTTTACTTTCTAATTTTATAAATTCTTTAATTTCTTCATCTTCATAAGAAACAGGTTCTGCCATTATCTGGTCCATTGTTGATTTAGCCTCTGTTTGAACAGTATCAAATGAGGTTTCATAATGTTGTTTTCTGTCCATTTCTTTTCAGTCCTTTCTTTTTTGTTTTATTTATTATTTGCAGTCAAATAAAAAATAAACAATTTTTATAAAATTTTGTTAATGTATCAAAGGTGTGTCAAGGGGGTGTGTCAAGGGGACGGGGTTGTTGTCAT
>DAMBZP010000006.1:193087-215401 GCA_032059885.1 Sedimentibacter sp. | reverse complement strand
CAGCTGATGACAACAACCCCGTCCCCTTGTCACCCTGTGTTATGCAAATATTACGTAGAGCAAAGAATAGAGACCGGCAATTCCTATTAATATATAAATAATCCTTCCGATTTTGTTTTTCCATCCTCCGAAAAAGTTATCTACTATATCAATTTTTGCCAATCCGTACAAACCCCAGTTAAGAGCTCCAATGATAATAAGAATTGAAGCTAATGCAGTTATTATTCTCATAATTCCTCCTACAATACAATATTATTACATTATATTGGAGGTGAAACATAAATATGTACAAAGCCTGAATATTTTCAAGCAATTTGAAATATTTCAGACAATGCATAATATACGCCGGAATTGTTATTATCATAACGAGATACTATTTTTGCTGCATCAATTGACTCTTCTGTTCCGTTTTTCATTGCAATACTGAGCCCCGAGTTCTTTAACAGCTCAATGTCATTATTGTCATCACCTATGGCAATTATTTCTTCCGGAAGTATGCTTAAGTATGATGAATATTTTTTCAAAGCGCTCCACTTGCAGCCTTCAGGATGCAGAAATTCAAGGAGTGCTCTTTTGCCGATATTTCTGTTACATATAGTATTATATCTTCCTTCTTTCTGAATCACCATGTCATTGGCAAAACTGCAAAGCTTATTATATTCGCCAAAGTAGCATACAGATAAAATATTATTTATATTCTCAGGGTCAAATTTCATCAGTCTTGCCCTCTCATAGCCTTTTTTTATATATCCTGAGTATGCTTCCTCATAGTCTTCTCTTTCATAGATTAAATCATATCCGTTTGCATATTCATCAACGTGAAGCACAGGATTTAAACTGTATTTAAGTCCTTCATTATATATCTTTTCAAATTCCATAGAATTCAGATAGTTATGTTCAACAAGCTCATCATTGTGCGAATATCTTATTATTGCACCATTGTTTGCCAATATGACAGGTCTTACCGCCTTTATTTTCTCTGTAAGCACTTTTGCCATATAATAGTTTCTGCCGGTCGCAATCACAATTTCTATATCTTTTTTATGGAGATTCTTTAATATTTCAACATTCTTTTCACTAATTTGCTTTTTATCATCAAGCAGTGTTCCATCTAAATCCAAAACTATCATTTTATAGCTCATAATATCACCCATAACAATTATACACTTGATTATACTACTTGTACATATATAAATATAAGCAGATACAAGCTAATACTGTTTAGGGCATTTGCAGGCTCCATCACAATTTTATCTGTTCGCTGACGCTCACATAAAATTGGATTGCGCTGCATAAGACCTACCGCCATTTTTCAGAGAAAATCACTCTGAAAAACGGGGTTAGGGATATAAAAATACGGCAGAAGTCTCTGCCGTATTTTAATTAACCCTTAATTATTTTATCAATTCAGCGTGTGTGAAGTCCCATTTATTAGTCATTGTCAGTTCAACACCTTCAACCTTTGAACGGTCAACGATGTTAGTCCATGTATAATAGTAAATAGGAGCAACAACCATGTTGTTCATAAGAACATCTTCAGCTTTTTTCAACAATGCATCTCTTTCCTTACCTGATGCAAGCATTGAATCATTGAGTGCTTTTTCAAATTCTTCCTGTTCAGGGTTCAATGTCTTGTCATGAGGAGCAGCTACAGGCATTTCCTTGTATCTCCACTGAGGTTCATTGTTACCTGAGTTACATGTGAACAGGTCAAGCATAGTCATTGGGTCACCGTAGTCACCTAACCAACCGCCTCTGGCTATCATGTAGTTTCCGGCTCTTCTTTCATCCTGGAATACTGCCCAGTCCTGGTTAATAAGTTCTACATCAACTCCAAGGTTTTGTTTCCACATACCCTGTAATGCTTCGGCAACTTTCTTGTTGTTTTCATTTGTATTGTACAGGAATGTAATTTTTGGAAGTCCCTTTCCGTCAGGATATCCTGCATCAGCAAGAAGTTTCTTTGCTTCATCAGGAAGTGCCTTAGTCGGGTCTATGCCATATTCAGGTGCAGGCATTCCGTTTTCATCCAAAGGTCTGAATGATGTACCATCAGAGAATGACAAACCTGATGGAACGAATCCAGTTGCAGGTGTCTGTCCGCCTTTTGTTACTTGTTCAACAAACGCCTTTCTGTCAATAGCAAGTGAGAAAGCTTTTCTAACTCTTACATCTTTGAATACAGGATCATCAACGTTGAAGTTTACATAATAAGTTCCTATATGTGGTGTAATAACAAAGTTTGGATCTTCTTTCTGAAGTCTTGGAATCTGTTCTATAGTAATACTGTCAAGAACCTGGATTTCACCGTTCTCATATCCGTTCAATGCTGTTGTACCTTCAACTATCATTAATCCTTTAACGCCTGCCAGTTTAACGCTGTCAGCATCCCAGTAATTTTCATTTTTAACCATTGTTAAATGGTCGCCTGTTTTGTATTCAGCCAATTTGAATGCGCCGTTTGAAATACAAGTTTTAGGATCTTTTTCCCAGCCTTCGCCGTTAGCTTCAACCATGTCCTGTCTTACAGGAGCATAAGTATAGAATGAAGTCAAGCTTAAGAAGTAGGATACAGGGAAGTTCAAATTAACTTCCAGGGTAGTGTCATCAAGAGCTTTAACTCCTACGTCATCTCTTGAACCTGTTCCGTTAAAGTATGCTTCTCCGCCAACCAGATACGGTGTTACAATGAAAGAATATTCTGATGCAACTGCAGGGTCACATGCTCTTTTCCATGAATATTCAAAATCCTTAGCTGTTAAAGGCTGTCCGTCAGACCATTTCAGGCCTTTTCTTAAATGGAAAGTATAAGTCTTTCCGTCTTCAGAAATGTCCCAGTTTTCTGCTACACCAGGTATAATACCTTCTTTTGTCTCTCTTGTAAGTCCTTCAAACATGTTATTAATAATCTGACCACCGTCATTTGCACTGTTCAGAGTTGGGTCCCAGGTCTGTGGGTCAACTGCTATGTTCCATACCAAGTAGTCATCTTCACCTGTTGCTGCCGGTGTATCAGTTTTTGGTGTTTCCTCTGTTGGTGTTTCCGGTGCTGGTGCCGGAGTTTCCTGCTTAGCACAACCAACTATAGAAAATACCATAGCTAGTACCACTACTATTGCCAGTACTCTCTTTAACATAAAATCCCTCCAAATATCTATGTATTTGCAGTCAATTTTGACTGCATTTATATTATCACCTTTTTCATGCAATATGTCAAGAGTTAGTCTTTTAACACACTGCATGAAAGGTGAAAATACCATTATTTATCCAATAAATGACATGCCGCGAAGTGTTCTTTTCCCACTTCCTTAAAAGCGGGAGTTACTTCCTTGCATATATCCATTGCATATCTGCATCTCGTTCTGAACTTGCATCCTGACGGCGGATTTACAGGGCTGGGAACATCTCCCTCAAGAACAATACGCTTTGAAGCTTCCGCTATATCAGGGTCCGGTATAGGAATTGATGACAGCAGAGCCTGTGTATACGGGTGAACAGGATTTGCATACAATTCCTTGCTGTTTGCAATTTCCACAAGGCTTCCAAGATACATAACACCGACTCTGTCAGATATATGCTTAACCATTGACAAGTCATGGGCTATGAATAAATATGTGAGTCCTCGTTCTTCCTGCAAGTCCTCAAGCATGTTTACAACCTGCGCCTGAATTGATACGTCAAGGGCGGATATTGGTTCGTCACATATAATAAACTCAGGGTCAACAGCCAATGATCTTGCAATTCCTATACGCTGCCTTTGTCCTCCGGAAAACTCATGCGGATAACGAGCCGCATGGTCCTTGTTTAAACCAACAGTATCCAGAAGTTCATAAATTCGTTCCTGTCTTTCTTTTCCGGAAGCTAAATTATGGATATCCATCGGTTCGCCTATTATATCAGAAACCGTCATCCTGGCATTTAAAGATGCGTATGGGTCCTGGAAAATCATCTGCATCTTCTTCCTGTAGGGCATCATCTGATCCCTGTTCAGCTTTGCTATATCCTTGCCGCTGTACAATATTTCTCCGGCAGTAGGTTCATACAACCTTAAAACTGTACGACCTGTAGTCGATTTACCGCAGCCTGATTCACCTACAAGGCCCAGCGTTTCGCCTTTTCGGATATAAAAGGATACATCATCTACAGCCTTAGTTATTTCCAGCTGTTTTCTTATTAAGCCTTTATTTTTTACAAAATATTTTTTTAAATTTTTAACTTCTATTAATATTTCATTATTTGCCAATTCGAACTCCTCCCTTCAGTTGTTCATAGCTTTCATTTTCAGGAGCTTCAGGGTGAAGTAACCAGCACATTGATTCATGCTGTCCGTTTCCTGTCTTGAATAACGGAGGCTGCTGCTGATTGCATATGCGCATTGCGTAGTCGCATCTTGCATAGAATGGACATCCTGTAGGCGGATTCAGCAAATCAGGAGGTGTTCCCGGGATAGGAATCAGCCTTTGTTTTTCATCGGAGGATACCTTTGGTATTGATTTTAACAATCCCATTGTATATGGATGTCTGGGTTCATAATATATATCTCTTATAGAACCTTTTTCCATAATAAGACCTCCGTACATAACAACTACTCTTGAACATACATCTGCTACAACACCTAAATCGTGTGTGATAAGCATTGTAGATGTATTTAATTTAGAATTCAGATTCTTCATCAATTCAAGTATCTGTGCCTGAATTGTAACGTCAAGAGCCGTAGTAGGTTCGTCAGCTATTAATAATTCCGGTTCACATGACAGAGCTATTGCTATCATGGCTCTTTGTCTCATACCGCCTGAAAATTCGTGAGGGAAGTTTTTGATTCTCTTCTCAGGGTCAGGGATATTAACCAGTTTCAGCATTTCCAATGCTTTTTCATGTGCCTCACGTTTTGATAATTTTTGGTGCTTGATGATTGCTTCCGAAATTTGTTCACCTATTGTATAAACAGGGTTCAAAGATGTCATAGGGTCCTGAAATATCATAGCAATTTCATTTCCACGTATGCCCATCATTTCTCTGTTTGATTTTTTCACTAAATCTTCGCCGTTAAATAATATTTGTCCGTCAACTATTTTGCCGGGATACAACAAAAGTCTCATAATTGACAGAGAGGTTACACTCTTTCCGCTTCCGGATTCTCCGACTATACCTATAGATTCACCTTTTTCAACGTCAAAACTTATGCCTCTGATTGCTTTTACTTCGCCTAAGTGAGTGAAAAAAGATGTTCTCAGATTGTTAACTTCTAATAATTTTTCTGACATTTTTTACACCTCACTTTACTTTCTTTGTTTAGGGTCAAGAGCATCTCTTAAACCATCACTGAATAAATTAAATGCCAATATTGTTATTGATATTGCAAAAGCCGGCAGGAACAACTGATATGGATACGTCATATATGTCAGCAATGCATCGTTGCAAAGTGAACCCCATGATGCCTGCGGAGCTGATACTCCCAATCCTACGAAGCTTAAAAATGCTTCGGTGAATATGGCACTTGGTATTTGCATTGTTGCTGATACCATTATAGGTCCCATCATGTTAGGAATTAAATGTCTGAGCATTATCCTGTTTGTTTTTGCTCCCAGAGACTGAGCTGCCAATACAAATTCCTGTTCCTTAAGACCCAGTACCTGACCTCTGACAAGTCTTGCCATAGATAACCAGTATGTTATACTCAGGGCAACTATAATAGGCATCATTCCGTTTCCCATAACAACCATTAACAATATTACATAAAGCAATGTAGGTATAGCACTGATTACATCGACTATACGCATCATTATATTGTCTGTTCTTCCGCCGATATATCCTGAAATACCGCCGTATAAAACTCCTATTATAAAGTTTACAAATGCTGCAACAAACCCTACAATCAATGAAATACGTCCGCCTTGCAATATTCTTATGAACATATCTCGTCCAAGATTGTCCGTTCCTAAAATATAGGTTTTATTTCGTACTCTGCTGGAAGATTTGATTTCCTGGCCTTCTACTCTTATTTCAACCTTTTTTGCGTTGTCAAGCTTGAATTTAGCTTCCGTAAGATCTATGGAAGGGTCCTTTTTAGCTTGTCTCTCCAGATTGATATATTCCTGCTTGGCAATAAAATAAGGGCTGTAATCCACAATAACTTCCTTGCCGTTAAAATCGTAAATATACATCTTATTGGCAGTATCATCCTTAACAAGAGGATGCTTTTTTAGCAAAGTGCCGTCATGGCTTACATCAATGAGATAGTATTCACCATTCATATAGAAGTAATTTCCGTCCAGATCATATATATCCATTGTCAAGCCTATATTTGCAAAATCAAGCACCTGATCATCAAATTTAAGCGGATAAAACATAGGTACAAATACACAGGCAATAATAATTAACGTTATCACTATAAGCGATACAATCGCAACCTTGTTTTGTTTTAATCTTCTTACTGCATCCTGCCAAAATGTAAGACTTTGTCTTGATACCTTCTCCGCATCCTTTTCTGATTTTTCCAAGGGTGTCCACATGTCAGGAGACATTTTTAAATTGTTTTCCATTTATATTCCTCCTAATCATATTTAATACGCGGATCAATAAACACATACAGTACGTCCACTATTAGATTTGCAATAACTATAAAAATACCGAAAAACACCGTAACACCCATTATCAGCGTATAGTCCCTGTTTGTAATGCTGGTGGTAAACAAAGAACCGATACCTGCGATACCGAATACCTTTTCAACGACGAAGGAACCTGTAATAAGACCTGCTATCATGGGTCCTAAATAGGTCACAACTGGAATTAAAGCATTTCTGAGAGCATGCTTAATAATGACAACACCCTCTGATAATCCTTTTGCTCTTGCGGTTCTGATGTAATCCTGCTGCAATACGTCCAGAACTGAAGTTCTTGTCAGCCTTGTCACATATGCAAGCGAAAACATACCTATACATAAAACCGGACCTAAATAATGCTTCCATGTACCGACTCCGAAAGAAGGCACCCATCCTAACTTTCTGTTAAATATATAAAGAAACAGTGTTGCAAAAACGAAGCTTGGAATAGTGGACCCCAGTGTTGATACAATCATCAGCACTCTGTCGGTAATTTTATTTTGCCGAAGCGCTGATAATATACCGAAGGAAATACCCGCCACTATTATAAACAGGGATGACCATGAACCTATTTTTAAAGAATACGGAAACCCGTCGCCTATGATACGATTTGTAGTCAAACCTATTTTTTGGAATGATACTCCGAAATCACCTTTCATATAATTTTTTAAATAAGTTACATATTGCTCGGTTAACGGTTTGTCTAATCCATACTTTGCCTTAACTGCCGCTTCAACCTCCGGCTGCAAAGCCTTTCCCTTCGACAATGGGTCGCCTGGAATGCTGTTCATTAAAATAAAGGTCAAAGTCAAAATAAACCATATAGTAATTATTGATGAAATAATTCTTTTTACTATATATTTTACCACTTTCTATTTCTCCTCTCTTAGCTAAATGTGTAGATTATTATAACACAATAATTTACATATTTCAATATATTTATTTATATGCTAAAGATGTTTATTTATTAAAGAAATCGTTTTTTGCAATATAGCAAACGAATTCAATTTACTGGTAATTTTGAGTAATTTCACTTGTTAAAGATTTATTTTATTGTATTTATATGCATTTAAGGCAGTTTTATTAAGAAAAATAAGCATTTTCACAGCATTCAAAACTGTATTTTTGTAAATGATTCAAGAACAACTTTATTCATGTATATAAAATGCTTATTTTATATTTTTTAAAATACTGCACAGCAGTTTATAAACATTCTCTGTTGACTTAATGCTTACATGCTCGTTGGGAGAATGTACGTCATATGTGTCCGGTCCCATGGATATGGCATCCAGGCCGTGTATTTTTTCCATCAGCAGTCCGCATTCAAGCCCTGCATGTATTGCCCCTACAACAGGTTCTTTACCATACATTTCACGATATGTTTCAATGCAGATGTCTCTGATTTTAGAATCCTTTGCATATTCCCAGCCCGGATAATATCCTCCGATGCTGCATTCGATATTTAAGGCCTCCGCAATCTGCTTCATGGCAAAGGTTATATTGTGCGTCATCAATGTTTTTACTGAACTTCTCACCTGATTGGACAACGTTATGAATTGTTCGTCCTGTGCTATCACTCCCAAATTGTTTGAGCTTATAACCAAGTCAATTTCCGTGCTCTTTGACAAAGCTCCGTTAGGTATTAAATTAATTGCACTTACCACCTTTTTAAATATATCTTTATCCAAAGGAGAAAATTCACAGCTTAAATCTTCCATACTTACGGTAACAGCGGGGTCTGTGAAAGAATACTCATTTTTCAGTATTTCATTCCATTGCGACACCTTAATGCTTACAGATTCCATATTATCTGCAGCAATTACAGCCTGTGCTTCCCTGGGTATTGCGTTTTCCTTGGAACCGCCTTTAATGCTTATCAAATCAATATCATCATACATATCATACAAGATTCTTCCCAATATTTTATTGGCGTTTCCTCTTTCCTTTTCAATATCAGCTCCGGAATGCCCTCCGAAAAGATCCTTTACAATTATTTTGTAAGCGTGCTTTTTTGCCTCCTGGCATCTTACAGGAATTTGGAATTTTACTCCGCAGCCTCCCGCACATCCGCATGTAAACACTCCTTCCTCTTCACTGTCAAGATTCAAAAGGTATTTACTTTTAAAAATGCGTCCGTCAACCTTTCCTGCACCTGTCATTCCTTTTTCTTCGTCAGTTGTAATAAAAACCTCCAGAGCAGGATGAGACACATCATCAGAATCCAGTATTGCCAGAGCATAAGCCACAGCAATGCCATTGTCAGCTCCCAATGTAGTTTCTGTTGCATAAATGTCATCGCCTATTATTCTCAATTTAATAGGGTCTTTCTCAAAGTCATGATCAACACCTTCATTTTTTTCGCACACCATGTCCATATGACCTTGTAGCATGACGACAGGTGCATTTTCGTAACCTTTTGTTGCGGGCTTTTTTATAATAATATTCAGCCATTCGTCCTGTATGACTTCCCAGCCCTTTGATTTTGCCAGATTGTGCAAATAATCAGAAACTCCCTTTTCATTCCCCGAACCTCTGGGGATTTGAGATATTTCTTCAAAATAATAAAACACCTTTTCCGGCTTCAGCCCTTCCAATACCTTTGTCATAATAACCTCCGCTAATTATTTAAATTTTTTATTCAACCTTACCAATTCTGCTTATAGGAAAAAATCTGAATGCAATTCTACCTATTATTTTATCCGCACTTATATACGGGTTCTCCCAAAATCTGGCGTCCCTTGATACTGGTCTGTTGTCACCAAGAAAAAAATACGAATTATCCGGAACACTGAAGATTTTAGTCTCTCCTTTACTTTCGGCGGCATAAGGTTCATCAAGCTTTTCTCCGTCTATACAGATACTTCCATCCTCACCTACCTCCACAGTTTCACCGGGAAGCCCTATAAGTCTTTTCACAAGTCTTTCACCAAGCTCGTCGGAATAAAACACTAAGATGTCGCCTCTCTTTGCTTTCTCCGGATCAAAAAGCCTGTCAACGTACAACCTGTCTCCAACCATAATTGTTTTTTCCATCGAGCCGCTGGGGACTTTTACAAGGATGAAAATATATTTATTCAACACCAGCACTATAGCCAAAGCTATAAATATCGGAACAACCCATTCTTTAATAATGTATTTCATATTTTCTCCAAACTTCAAATATTGTAATTAGCGTATTTCTCCTATTCTGTTAAATGGAAAAAAACGAAAAACTGCCTTGCCTATTATTTTGCTTTCATTTATATATGGGTTTTCCCAATAACGCGCATCATAAGATATGGGCCTGTTATCACCAAAAAACAAATATGATCCTTCAGGAACCTTAAACATCTTTGCTTCACCTTCTGCTTCTGCAGCATATGGTTCATCCAATTTTTCATCATTGACAAATACGCTTCCATCAGTCTTTACCTCGACTGTATCTCCGGGCAGACCTATTAACCTTTTAACAAGCCTTTTTTCATCCAGTTCATCTGATTTAAAAACAAGTATGTCTCCCCTGTTTGCATCCTTAACGTTAAACAGCTCATTGACATAAAGCCTGTCACCAGGAATTATTGTATCTTCCATGGAACCGGTAGGCACTGTTACAAGGATAAATATATATTTGTTTAAAAATAAAACAATTACCAGAGCAATTGCAACAGGTACAATCCACTCTTTAAATATATATGTCATGCCGCTATACTTGTGTTGACCTTCAGCAGCATCATTGCTTTCATTTGTTACGGCATCATTATTTTCAACTATGTCGTTTTCTTTATTTAATTCAGCATCGTTAAAATCATTGTTTTCATTTGTTATGGCATCATTATTTTTCTCAGCCGTTGCTTTTTCAGGATGTTTCATATTTTTAAATTCCATTCCTTTTTAATTATTGAAGTACATTATTAAATATTCTGTAGAAGTTTCCTCCTACTATTAACCCGGCATCATCTTCAGACATGCCTCTTCTTAAAAGCTCCTCTGTAATCAGTACCGCTTCGGCATGAGAAGCAATACAGTCACTTTTGTAAGATTCATATTTAAATTTCAGCTCACTGTCATAATAGCTGTCGCACAGATCAAATCCATACCCAACATGAGCCGGCCCCACGAGCTTAACCATGTACTCAATGTGATCTGCAAGCTTTTTGACAGGGTCCTCTCCTTCTTTAGCTCCCGCAATACTTTTATATGCATTGATCCCTATTACACCATTTCTTTCAGCAATAGCCTTAATCTGTTCATCAGTTAAATTACGCATTCTGTCATGTATATTTCTGGAATCTGAGTGGGATGCAATAAAAGGCCTGTCAGTAAACTTCATTATATCCCAAAATCCCTCGTCATTTAAGTGGCTTACATCAATCAGCATATTCATTTTTTCCATTTCTCTTACCACTTTAACACCAAACTTTGTAAGGCCGCCCCTTTGACCTTCCTCCACCGGACTGAAGCTGCATCCGTCTGCCGCATAGTTTCTCCTGCTCCATACAAGTCCTGCAGCACGAACCCCTAATTCATAAAATATCTTCAGCAGCTTTATATCATTTCCTATTGGATCCAAACCTTCAAAGGACAAAATTATTCCTATTTTATTTTCTTTTACGACATTTTGAAGCTGCTCTCTTGTTTTTATCAGGACAACCTCGCCGTTGCAAGCTTCAATATCTTCCATCAACACGCTTATTTGCCCCAATGCTATTCTAAGTCCCATTTCCGGCAGAAAGATATCATCTATATACAAAGATGATACAATTATATTAAAGCCACCTTTTTTAAAATTTTCAAGGTATCTGTTTTTAATTACTTCTTTTTCTCCTGCTAAATATCTGTTGTATATTTCACCTGCCAAGTCCAGATGAGTATCTACAACAACATTATTTTTATGCAAATTTAAAGCTGCATCTTTAAAACTCATTTTAATCTCCTTTGAATATATTATAATCATTATAATTAATATGCAGACAATTTACAAGAAATTTATCTGATTAAAAATTAAAACGAGAGGGATTTGCACACGCAAATCCCTTAATTCTAATCTCTAATTTTTAATTATCATAATTTCTTTTGACGCTTTGTTAAGCACTTCATTTCCATTTTCGGTAACCGCAACTATATCTTCAATTCTCATCCCGAATTTACCTGCCAAATAAATTCCAGGTTCAATACTGAAGACCATTCCCTTTTCCAGGTTTCTCTTATTAACTGCTTTTATGTCCGGAGCTTCGTGTATGGAATATCCTATGCCATGACCCAGTCTTATCGGGAAGTTCTCGCCATAGCCCGCTTTTTCAATTATCTCTCTTGCAGCCTTATCAACATCGGGAATGTAAGCTCCTTCTACAGCCGCCTTTTCTCCTGCTTCCTGAGAGGCAAGCACAATTTCATAAACATGCCTTTCTTCCTCTGTAATATCACCTACAAATACTGTTCTTGACATATCTGCGCACATGTCATTGTACTTGCATCCCCAGTCAAGGACTATAACATCCTTTTCCTGAATTACTCTCTGATCTGAATTGTAATGAGGATAAGAAGAATTAGGACCTGAGCAAACCATTGTAAAGCCCTCTTCTGCACCTTTTTCTTTAAAAATTTCATTCATTTTTCTTGATATGTCTGCTTCTTTAATTCCCGGTCTTATGAACTTCAAAAGCTCTTCATAGGATTCATCTGTTATTCTGGCAGCTATTCTGAGGTTTTCAAGCTCTGTTTCATCCTTGATGATTCTCATTTCTTCCAGCAGAGGTTTACCATTGACAAACTTAACGTCAATTGCTTCCATTATCTGAAGAATCAAGAATGCTCTTTCTGTTGAGTTTACACCTATAGTCTTTCCTATAAGCCCATTTTCTTCAAAGGCTTTTTTAACCGTATCTGTAAATATATCTCCGTCAAACCAGCCGTATACTTTTATGTCCGGTCCGAGAACAGCCTGTACTTCATCTACTGTCAGCAAGTTGCATATGTAGAAGTATGTTCCGTCGTTTTTAATTATCAATGCCTGGAACCTTTCACAAAGATGCGTGTTATGGCCCATTATAAATTCCATTTCCTCAGATGGAGCAATCAACATGGCATCCATATTTTTATCTTTTAAAATATTAACAAGCCTGTTTAAATATTTTTCTCTCATAGCATCCCTCCGTGATAACAATACTGAGCAATTGCCGGACAGCAGCTGCAATTGTCATTTCATGTTATCTTATTTTATTTAATAATATTATATTACTTTAAATCATAAAAATCAAATAATCTTACAACACCTATTGTTTTCTACACCACTGATGGCTCAAGCAGCAAATTACCTGTTTTGAATCTGTTTAAATTAAGCATGCTTACATCTATTGTTGGTTCTTCTCCCAATATCATTTCAGACATAACTATGCCTGTAATCGGTCCGAACATAAATCCGTGACCGCTATATCCTACACAATAATAAAAACCTTCAACATTTTCAGCCTTATCATATATGGGCTGCTTATCAGGAGTCATGTTGTAAAGACCTGCCCACTGTCTCACAACTCTCAGCCTTGATATGGGCGGAAGTATCAAATCAACTGTCTTTGCCATCTCTTCGATGAAATGCCAGCTGGACGTAACTCTTAAATCCCTGGGTTCATTCTCATCCCCTCTGCCCATTATAAACGAGCCTTCAGGTGACTGCTGAACATAAAGGTTTAACCCGAAGGCCATAACCATCGGGTCCTGCATGGGCTCTACCGGCTCTGTAACAAGTATCTGATGTCTTTCTGAATATATGGGAACATCAAGCCCTATCATATCAAATATATTTTTAGAATATCCGTTGGCGGCGTTCACAACCGTATTTGTCGATATAAATCCTTTGCTGGTTTCAACTCCCGCAACTTTTCCCTTTTCTATCTTTATGCCTGTTGCCTCCGTAAATGTGTAAAATTCCACTCCAAGGCGTTTAGCTGCCTTGTAATAAGCATCCGTCGTTTTAAAAGGGTTTAAAAAGCCATCCTTTCCGCAGTATGCAGCTCCCTTTAAAACGCTTGTATTTAAATGAGGAACAATTTCTTTTGCTTCCTCCAGGGAAACCATTCTGGACGGAATTCCGCATGCATGCTGAACTTCTATATTCTTTCTGAACTGCTCAATTTCTTTATCGGTATCCGCAATCAGCAGATAACCTTTCTGCTTAAAATCAACGTCCTTGTCGTATTCAAGTATTTCGTTGGCATGTTCATAAAACTCTATGCTTTTTTTTGCAACCATGCAGTTCATTTCAGTTCCCCACTGCATTCTGACACCTGCACCGCATCTTCCGGTGGAACCGCTGCATATATAGTTTTTTTCCAGAACCACAATATTCTTTACGCCTTTTCTAGCCAGGTTATAAGCAGTTGAACAGCCGGATATTCCTGCACCTATAATTACAACATCTGCACTATTCTTCATTTCTTCTGCCCTCCTCAGCTATCAGTCCCAATTTAACTCCCACCACAGGAGGCCTTGTAGTTTGAAATTTAATATCCTTTATATTTTGTCCCGTTGCACTGGCTATTTCTCTCATTACAAGCTGCCCGCATGTCTTACCCTGACACGGTCCCATTCCTATACGCGTTATTCTTTTTATCTCATCGTACGTTACATAGCCTTCTTTTATCAAATCTCTCAGCTGCTTTAATGTAACATCCGAGCATCTGCATATTATTGTATTTTCGTCCATTTATGCCTCCACTTTAATATTTCTCAGTTCATACAAATATTTTCTGTCAGCTTCTATTGTAATAACGGGAGTCCTGTCAAATGATTTTGGGTTTAACACATTTAAAACCTTTACATCTGCAATATATCTGCCTTCTCTGTCCAGTCCCTTCACAATGTCACCCGCTTCAGGGAGAGGCAGAAATTCATATGGTATTTTTATCAATACGGTTTCATCAGACCTGGAACCGTCAACTACCATTATAGCAAGCCCCGGACATTTGCTTAAGCATATGGCGCATCCGGTACAATTATCCGAATTGAGCGCCGGTATATTATTTATATCCTCACCCACATTTATTGCATTGAACCTGCATGCATCCTGGCATGGATTACAAGGTATCTCCCTATAGCATTCTATAACTGCTACCGGACCTTTGTTAATTCTTTCTATGGCCGGGAATTTATCCTTCACCATTTCTTTACTTGGTATTCCAGTTTTTTCAAACATTTCAGCCTCCTGCTATATAACTATTTGCTCAATTCCTGCAAGTATATGCTTACCAACCGGCCCTGAACGCAAATCATCCAATTGCTTTACATAATCATTCTTTCTTTCTTCAAAGTTATCAGGTGTATATCCAATTTCAGAAGCTGAGCATAACCCTGCCAGATAACCTTCAACCATTGCAGCACTTGCTTCTTCAACACCGGTTGCATCGCCTGCCGCAAATACATTTTTTATTGTAGTTTCATAATTTTCATTCCTTAAGGGAACAAATCCGCTTAGCTGCGGAATGTACTTCATCTGACATCCCCTCATGGCTAGAAGCTCATTCAAAGGTGTCAAACCAACAGATATGCAGATTACATCAACATCAAATTCCTTCTCTGTTCCTTCAATAGCTTGAAACCTCTCATCAACTTCACAGACTACGGCTTTCTCCACAAATTCCTTTCCTATTGCCTCTTTTACAGTGTGTGATGTCAATATGGGAACACCCATTCTTCTGATTTTAGAAGCATGTACCAGGTATCCGCCTATTCTGGGTGCTGCATCCAATATCGCCGCAACCTCAACGCCTGCCTGCATCAATTGATAGCTTACTATAAGCCCTATATTTCCCGCTCCTACCATCAAAACTCTGTCCCCGGGTTTAACCCCATGAACATTCATAAGTGTTTGAACAGCTCCGGCCCCGTAAATTCCGGGCAAATCGTTGTCAGGAAATGCAAGTGCCTTTTCAAATGCACCCGTTGCAACAATAACAGCCTTTGGTTTAATTTTATAATAATTATCCTCTTTGTGAAGAACTGTTATCACTCCGTCCTCAAACATTCCTACAGCAGTCGTTTCAGTTAATATTTCGACATTTTCCCTGTAATCGTTCAGTCTTTCAAGTAAGATACCTGATATATCAATTCCTCTGGTCGAAGCATATTGTTTTTCTGATCCAAAAAACATATGAGTCTGCTTTACAAGCTGTCCTCCGAGACTTTTATTTCTTTCTATTATACAAACCTTTGCACCGCTTTCAGCAGCACTTATCGCAGCGCATAATCCCGCGGGTCCGCCGCCTATTATAACTAATTCTGCTTCTCTCATGCTATCACTCCTTTGCCTTCCTGCGTTTCAACAACCATGCCTTCCTCAAGGTCCGTCACACATGTTTTCACATTGGCTGTTCCATTCACTGTCATTAAACAGGATGAGCAATTTCCGATAGCGCAGTAAAACCCTCTCGGCCTGTGCATAAACAAACTCTTGCCAAGCACCTTCACACCGGCAGCATGAAGGGCAGCAGCTATTGTTTCACCCTCATATCCCTCAACCGTCTCTCCGTTAAATGTAAAGTTAATCTTTTTGTCTTTATGAAATACAAGGATCGGATGATTTTCAATTCTCATATCTTTTCTCCCTCATTAAATTTAGTTAACGTTAAGCAATAAGCAATAAGTGTGCCAACGTTGTCATTGTTTTTTACTGCTGATTTTATTCACTAAATGGGGCAACTTGCAAATGCTATCAGTAAAATGTATAGTTTAATGTCAGTTTACTGACATTGTGTCATAAATCTAACATGTCTATTTTATGACATTTGTAAACTGCTGCTGTTTTGCAGCTGTAACTGAACTACATTTTTTGTAACCATCCAGTTGCATTATTATTACGATATTATTAATGTCATTGGAATTATCTTGCATATTATAGGTTTTGTGATATAATACATTGTATTTTACTAGATAATTTTTTAGTGTAAGATTTTGGAGGAGAATAAAATCAAATGAAAATTATTATTGTCGGTGGAGGTAAGGTAGGTTACACTTTGGCACAGCAGCTTACCACCGAGGAACATGATATAACATTAATAGACAGCAATGCAGATGTTCTAAATCACGCTGATGATACACTTGATATAATGTGTATCCGGGGAAACGGAGCAAGTGTTAAAATATTGAATGAGGCAAATGTCGGTGATGCAGATTTGCTGATAGCTGTAACAGATGGCGACGAATTAAATATGATATGCTGCGTTATCGGAAAAAAACTTGGCGCCAAGCAGACTGTCGCTCGTATCAGGAATACTGATTATTCCAACGAGTATAAAATGCTTAAGCAGGAACTTGAGCTGAACATGGTTATAAATCCGGAAATGGATGCAGCAGACGAATTGGCAAGAATGATTCAGTTTCCTTTGGCTGCAAATATCGAGACATTTGCAAACAATATGATTGAAATGGTAGAATTCCATGTTCATGAATCAGACCCCATAGTTAACATTAAGTTAATGGACCTTACTAAAAAGCTTCCTTCGAGGATTTTGTTCTGCACAGTTAGAAGAGATGATGAAATTACAATTCCAAAAGGTAATTTTACATTTTGTTCCGGCGATATAGTGTATGTAATCGGAGAAAGAAAAGAGATAAATAAATTCTTCAGCCACTTAGGCAGAAGCTCTCATAAAGCAAAAAATATTACAATAATCGGGGGAAGCAGAATAGCCATATATTTAACATGGCTTTTGGAAGAACTCAATATGAATGTTAAAATAATAGAGCTCAATAAGGAAAGATGCCTCCTTCTGAGCGAGATTCTTCCCAATGCTTTGATTATTCACGGTGACGGCACTGACCAGGAGGTACTGGACAACGAAAATATTCAGGCAGCAGATGCAACTATAGCCCTGACTGACATGGATGAGGAAAATTTGATTTCTTCATTGTATGCTCATCAATGCGGTGTACCTAAGGTTATCTTAAAAATTAACAGACATAATTACATTCCAATTGTTAAAAAGCTTGGTCTGGACAGCATCATAAGCCCCAAGTTAACAACTGCCAACAATATTTTAAGATATGTGAGGGCGTTGGATAATTCCCAGGGAATCGCAGTAGAAAAACTTTATAAAATTTTGGATGATGAGGCTGAGGTTGCAGAATTTACCGCTAAAGACTCCCCTGATTTATTAGATATAAAGTTTAAGGACTTAAACTTAAAGAAGGATGTTTTAATTGCAGCATTGGTACGTAATAAAAAAATAATAATACCTTATGGCAGCGACTGCATAAAGGAAGGCGACAAAGTAATAGTAGTTACAAAAACAGGCTTTATAAGTGATTTAAACGAAATATTGGAAAACTAGCGGAGGTCACACAGAATGAATATTAAAATTGTACTTAAAATATTAGGTACAGTGCTTTTTTGGGAATCACTGTTGATGCTTCCATCACTGATGATATCAGTTTTTGACAACAGCTATGAAATCAAAGCCTTCATTATTACTATTCTTTTATGTCTTACAGCCGGATTAATATTAAAAAAAATCAAAACAAATAAAAATGAGATGAGAAAAAGAGAAGGTTACGCATCAGTTGCTATCTGCTGGCTGGTTATGTCCGCAGCAGGTGCACTTCCTTTTTTTATAAGCGGTTCAATTCCCAATTATATTGACGCACTGTTTGAAACAGTTTCAGGTTTTACAACAACCGGTTCAAGTATTGTGCCCAACATTGAAATCATGCCGAGAGGTCTTTTGTTTTGGAGAAGCTTTACTCACTGGATAGGAGGTATGGGCATACTTGTATTCACAATGGCTCTTGTTCCTTTAATAGGAGGACGTTCTGTTTTTCTTATGAGAGCGGAAAGTCCCGGACCTACATTCGGAAAGCTGGTTCCAAAGCTCTCTGAATCATCTAAGATTTTATATATTATTTATGCCGGAATGACTGTTGTTATAATCGTCCTTTTAATAATAGCCGGTATGCCGGTATTTGATTCATTCATACATGCATTTGGGACTGCCGGAACAGGCGGTTTTTCCAACAAGGCATTAAGCATAGGGTATTACAACAATCCATGGATTGACTGGATAATTACAATAGGAATGTTTTTGTTCGGTATTAATTTCACCTTGTATTATCTATTGTTAATAAAGGGCGACTGGAAAAATGTTATTAAGAATGAAGAACTTAAATTTTACACCGGATACGTACTGTTGGGAATCCTGCTTGTATTCTTAAATGTATTGCCTAAGTTTAACTATAACATATTCGAAGCATTGAGACGTTCGGCATTTACGGTTTCGACACTGGTTTCAACAACCGGCTATGCAACAACTGATTACAACCTGTGGCCAATGTTTTCTAAATCAATACTTTTAACTCTCATGCTTTTCGGTTCCTGTGCCGGTTCAACCGCAGGAGGCGTTAAATCTGTCAGAATTATGGTATTGTTTAAATCTTTGTTTAATGAAATCAGACATACAATTCATCCAAATTCAATTCAGACCATTAAAGTTGATGGAAAAACGATTGATTCGGATACCCTGAAAGGTATATTACTTTTCTTCTTTGCCTATATAATAATTATAATTTTTGCAGTTATTATTGTCTCATTGGATAATTTTGATTTCATGACTTCATTTTCCGCCGTACTGGCCACAGTCAGCAATATTGGCCCCGGCTTTGAGGTTGTGGGACCTATGGGTAATTTTGCGAACTTTTCAGCTTTAAGCAAAATTGTTATGACAGCATGCATGATACTGGGAAGACTTGAAATAATTCCTGTATTGGTATTATTTGCTCCCTCCATTTGGAAAAAGCACTGATTTAATAAATTTAAAAATTAAGGAGCAGTTCACATACAGTGACGCTCCTTTTTTAATACTCATTATTTGTTTAACTCCAATATTTTATAAATTTCATTCATATCTATACTTTTTCTTACCGTTTCTGCCAGCAAATCATACTGGCTTTCCTTATATTTAACGAAATCAAATTCCTCTGCTTCATCTAATGATATTCCCTTGCTGTCAGCCAATATTTTCACCAATGCACCTGCAACCCGGCTGTTATCGAATATACCGTGCAGGTAGCTTCCCGCCACATTGCTGTTTACGCATCCATCCGCTTTCGAATCCAATGTGTTCATAGATGAGCCTTCAATTATATGTGAATTTCCCATATGGATTTCATATCCTTTAATCTCCAGTCCGGAAAGTTTTTCATAAAATCCTTCTATTTTGTTAATTTTTCCTGCGGACTGGACTGTGGTCTTTTCTCTTGAGAAGTCTGTAACTGTCTTTAAAAGACCAAGTCCCTTGATGCTTCCTCCGCCCTCCACATTTTCAGGATCATTTATTGCTTCTCCCAGCATTTGATATCCTCCGCAAACACCAAATACAGCTTTTCCTTTTGCGGAATGCCTTATAATTTTCGTTTCAAGACCTGATTGTCTCAGCCATTTTAAATCATCAATGGTATTCTTGGTTCCCGGAATAATTATCATATCAGGCTCTCCAAGCTCCCTCACATTAGATACATACCTTAATGAAACACCCTTTATTAATGAAAACACATTAAAATCGGTAAAATTAGATATTCTTGGCAGCCTTATAACAGCAATATCAACAAAACTTACGGCATTATGTCCGGTTAATCTCTCAGACAAGCTGTCCTCATCATCCACATCAATACGCATATATGGTACTACGCCAAGCACAGGAACTCCGGTTATGTTCTCAAGCATTTCAAGCCCCGGAGTCAGAAGGTCTATTTCCCCTCTGAATTTATTTATTACAAAACCCTTTACCCTCTTTTTTTCCTCTTCATCAAATAAAAGCATGGTACCTGCCAGAGAAGCAAATACACCGCCTCTGTCAATGTCTCCCACTATAATAACAGGAGCATCAGCCATTTTGGCCATTCCCATATTAACTATGTCATGTTCCTTGAGATTTATTTCCGCAGGGCTTCCTGCTCCTTCAATAACTATAACATCATATTCTTCTGCTAAAGAATTGTATGCATTTAAAATATGCGGAACCATATCCTGCTTGTATGTATAGTATTCGCCGGCAGTCATGTCCTTGAACACCTTACCGTTTAATACAATCTGAGATCCCTTTTCTCCGGTGGGTTTAAGCAAAATGGGATTCATTCTTACATCAGGCTCGATTCCTGCTGCTTCAGCCTGCATAACTTGTGCCCTTCCCATCTCAAGACCGTCGTGTGTTATATAAGAGTTTAATGCCATATTCTGAGACTTGAAAGGCGTTGTCTTATAACCATCCTGTTTAAAAATTCTGCAAAGAGCAGCCGTTATCAGGCTTTTTCCCGCATTTGACGTTGTCCCCTGCACCATTATTACCCTTGCCATCTTCATTTCTCCTCTATATTAGTTATATAATCGACTGACCCTTTTTCATGCTTTCCGGTGATACTGCTTGTTTGGTGGTCTGACAGCACAATCAGTTTTATATCATTTGATTGCTTATATATTTCATTTAAAAATTCTCTGTCTGTTTTCTCAATGAAATTAATTTTTTCCTTTAAGTCCTTCCTGTGAGAAGCTTCATCTGCTCCGTTAATATGTGCCACAACCACATCATGAGTTTTAATTTCATTTAATACGGTGTCTGCCTTTTCCTTTAAATCAGTATCTACATCCCCGGTAGCGTTCTTCAGAACAGGAACATCCATCTTCATTGCTTTGGCTATACCCTTAACAATTTCAGTGCCGCATACGCATGAGCAGTCCTTATTGTGAATACTCCTGAAGGATGGGAGTGTTACCGCTTCAGACAAACCCCAGGGATAAAACATATACTGCTTTCCCCTTACAATAAACTGATTCTCCCTTATAAATTCCATTCAAGGACGTAACTTTTTTATAGCCGCAGAGAAGGTTCACCATACTAAGCCCTTGATTCTCATGAGGAGGAATTGTCCTTAAAGAAAGTAGTTCATGATTTTTCTTTAAAACTAAAATATTTCTGTAGTCGCTCATGTGATAAAACCTGATGTCTTTTGTTGACTTAATATTCCCTGCAATTTCATCCATTTCTTCTTTTTCGAGTCCTTTGCCGTTAAAAGATTCAAGCAGCCCTTTGTTGACACTGATTAAATTGCACCTTAACGCGGCTTCATCTTCATAAACCTTTATTTCTGCCGCAATTGCTTCTAAATATGCCCTGTTTTCAGGAATTTTATTTTCAGGCACACCCAAAATCGAAAGAATACAGCTTAGGCTGTCCGGTGTTCTTCCTTCGGAATAAAACTTCTTTTTGCTGTGAGTACCGTTTTTAATTATTTTGTCCAATGTTGGAGTAACGGCATATTCTAAAGGAGTTTTATTGTTTAATATATTTATTTTTTCTTCACTCAATCCGTCTAATATTACCAATATTGTCTTCATGTCATGCCCTTTATTTCTTTCATCACTTTTATGAGCATGCTGTTTTCTCTGTCCGATTTGACAGCTATCCTGTAGTAGCTGCTGCCTAAATTTCTGTAATTTGAGCAGCTCCTGATTAATATTCCCTTTTTTAACATTTCTTCTTTTAAATCTATACCATCGGGCACTTTAAACAGTATATAATTGGCATATGAATTATAAGTCTTTATATTAAGCTTATTCAATTCATAAATTAAATATTTTCTTTGTTCTTTTATATATTCCACGGTCCTTGCTGCATATTCTTTTTCTTTCAGAGCAGCAATACCTGCTGATTGCGCTATTGTTGAAACACTCCAGGGCGGACCTGATGATTTT
>DAMBZP010000006.1:175573-193077 GCA_032059885.1 Sedimentibacter sp. | reverse complement strand
CCCTCTATCAGTTTATTATCCGATGACATACAATATCCAAGCCGTATGCCCGGTATTGCGTATATCTTTGTAAATGCCTTCAGCACAATCAGGTTGTCATATTCTTTCATGAGATTTACAACACTGTATTGTTCTTTATTCTCCACAAAATCCAGAAAGCATTCATCAACTGCAGCAAATGCTCCAACATTTTTACACTGAATGATTATTTTCTCCAATGTTTCTCTGCTTGTCAACTGACCTGTAGGATTGTTTGGATTACATATGAATATAACTTTTATTCCTGTGTCTATACAGTTCAATATGTCATCTTCTATTTTAAACTCACGTTCTTCCTTTAAATTGTAATAAACTACCTGAGAGCCGGATGATTTTAAGGCACTTTCATATTCGCTGAAGGAAGGAGCTGTTACGATTCCCTTTTCAGGTTTTAAAAAATAAGCAATACGAAATATTGCTTCAGCTGCTCCGCTGGATGTAAAAATCCAGTTTTCAGGAACATTTTCCTCTTTTGAAATGCTTCTTATAAGTTCTCTGGAATTGATATCAGGGTATCTGTCCGAATGCGAAATTGAATTTATTGCGGCCTCTTTAACCTGATCAGGCATCCCCAAAGGGTTTATATTTGATGAAAAATCTATTATTTTGTCTTTATCTGTTCCTGATTTTTCCGCAGCCGTATATATATCTGCTCCATGTGTTTCGTTTATCATTTCAGACTCCTGCATAATACTTTATTACCGTAAAATTGACATGATTAATACTCCTGCAGTCAGGAATAACAATGATGTTGCATACATTAAATTATTTGATTTTTTAATGTCCTCTATCTCAATTTCTCTTATACTGTCACCTATAGTAGGTTTTGAAACTAATTTTCCTCCGTAGTAATTGTCTCCGCCAAGCATTACGCCCAGCGCACCGGCGCATACGGACTCTGTATGTGCCGAATTGGGACTTTTATGATTATATCTGTCTCTTTTGTATATTTTATATGCATTTTTATAGTTCATTTTAAGAATAAAAGCTGCGGCAATCATAGCATATGCAGACAGCCTGGCGGGAATATAATTTGCCACATCATCCGCAAGTGCTGAAAACCTGCCCATATTTATATATCTTTCATTTTTATATCCAACCATTGAATCCAGTGTATTAACCGCCTTGTACATAAACCCCAGAGGTGCCCCTCCAAGCATTATATAAAACATCGGAGCAATTACTCCGTCAGATGTATTTTCTGCAACTGTTTCAACTGCAGCTTTAGCAACAGAGCTTTCGTTTAAATTCTCCACATCCCTGCCCACAATAAAAGACAAATTTCTTCTTGCTTCCTGCATATTATTATCCTTTAAAGATGTATATACCTTCATGCTTTCATCCTTCAGGCTTTTAGCTGCAAGTATGTAGTAACACATTATGCTTTCAATAATAAGGAAAGCAATTGAATTTATTTTTGCCGCTGCAAATAAAATTGCATACGGAATTATAAATGAAGTAATCACCACCGTGAACCACAAAACTGCTCCGGCCTTTCTTTCGTCGCTGCTTGTCCTGCATTTTTTTCTTAAACTTTCCTCCACATTGGATATCATGTTTCCAATGAGCCTTACAGGATGAAACCATCCCTGCGGATCTCCGATAACAGAGTCCAGAACATAGCCTGCAATTATTGTCTTGATTTCTATTTTAACCACATCCTAACAATAGAAAAGTATATCTGAATAAAATTTGAATGTCAATTCTACATTATAATTTTTGTAATTATTATGTCCCAAGGCTCATAATCTTATATAAGAGAATAGAACCGGAGGGATAAATGGAAGGCATTATTAAAAAAGTAAATATAGTGTTTACAATAGCATTAATATGCGTACTGCTGCTGTCTTTATTTTCTAACATAAACAAATCAACAGAAACTATCGACGCCACAGGTAAAGAGCAGGTAAAAAAATTTAAGGTGCTCATTGACCCCGGTCACGGAGGCATGGATCAGGGGGCAAGCGGTGACATGGGCATCGGTGAAGCTCCACTTACATTGGCCATATCCGAAAAATTGATGCAGTTTTTAGAAGGAAGCGGATTTGATGTGGAGATGACAAGGTATGGTGACGATGGCCTTTATACATTAAAATCCAAAACTATAAGAGAAAAGAAAAATGAAGATTTATCCAACAGGGTAAAAATAATAAATGAAACTGAGGCAGACCTGACGGTTTCCATACATCTTAATTCATTTCCTCAAAAGCAGTATTACGGAGCACATGTTTTTTACCAGAAAAACAGTATGACAGGCAAAACTGCGGCAGAAATACTACAGGATTCATTAAAAAATATTCTTGATAAGAATAACAAGAGAGTTCCTCAGGTAAGAAAAGATATTAAAATAATGGATGAGACCAAGGTACCTGTTATATTAATAGAATGTGGATTTTTATCAAACAACGAAGAAGAGAAAAAACTGATATCTGATAACTATCAGGAAAAGGTGGCATGGGCAATTTATTCGGGCATATTGAAATATTTCAATGAATTTCAATAATATTAAAATACATTCTTAATTAAGGTAAGAATGTATTTTTTTGTATTATTTTGATAAATGCTTAAAAATAATATATTAATTACTAACTTTTTGTTGAAAATTAAAGAATTTTATATTATAATCAAAACAGTATAACGTTTGGAGGACTACCATGGATTTCGAAGAAATAGAATATTTTCTGGCAAATATAAAATCTGTTCTATCTTGTAAAATAGTTACCGATTCAAATAATAATATAACTGAAATACATGTCCTGTCTGATAGCAGCAGACACTCAAAACAGATAGTGCGGGACATAAGAACTGCGTTGCTGTCTCATTTCAATATTGATGTAGATTATAAAATCATAAGTGTAGCTCAGGTTAACAAGAACATTTCCATTAATTCTGACTTTAGGCTGCTATATGAGGGTTATACAAACGAAACAAATTCAGAAAGAATAAAAATCAGCACCAAGCTTTCATGGGATGAAAAAGTATATATTGGAGAAGCTGAAGGAATTAAAACAGAAAAAAACACTCTTATGGTTGCAGCATTATCAACTCTTAATGCAATTAAAAAAGCTGTTGAGCTTGACTGCTTTATTGTCGATGACATACAATCTGCCAGTGTGGCAGGAAAAGATGTAATGCTGTCTGCAATTACTTACATAGACCACGGCAGAGAAAGTGTACTTGTAGGCTCTTCTATAATAAATAACAATAAAATTGATTCTGCCATAAAAGCAACACTTAACGCTATAAACAGAAAAATCTGTTTATTTATAAAAGAATGATTGGGCTGACTAACAACAAAAAAAGATTAAAAGAACAAAATTAGCGTAGCGAAACCTTCCTGTTCTAATAGCGAACCGAGCAGAGATTATCTGTAGGAGGTTTCACACATGAAAAAATTAATGCCTATAATAGTATCTATAGTAGCATTAGTACTGGCTGCAGGCGCAGGCTTCAGCTGGGCTTAATATAAAAACTAATATGTCAGCCCTTCATTATAAAGAGGATGAAAATGAAAAATATCACCGAAAATAAAAAAGAGAATAAAGAACATATAAGCAAAGATTTATTTATATATATCTTTTTATTGGCTATTATCGCATCTGTCTTTATGGTATATCTTTTCAAAACATATTCTATAGATAATCATAACTTGCTTATAGTTTTTTCAATATTGTCAATTATAGCAGAAACTTTTTATATATTATTACCTAAAGTAGGAGCGGTTTCCGTGAGCTTTGCTTTAACTTATTCAGCAATAATATTAACAAACCCTTTAATAGCATGTATTATATCCGCTATCGGTGTAGCTTTAAGATTTCCATATAAAGACGGTGTAGGCAGAGTACATATATTTAATAACCCCATATATAAAACTATTTTTAATTCAAGCCAATATATAATAAGTTCTGGAGCTGCCGGGATAGCATATGTTCTTTTAAGCAAGCATGTTCATTTATGGTTTGATTTTTTTAACCTTATAGCCGGAACTGCTACACTGATAATTTATATTTTATTAAATACATTTTGCATGTCCGGACTAATGTCTCTGCTGTTAAACGAAAAGCTATTATATATATGGAAAAGTAATTTCTTTTCTATGATGATAAATGTAGTCCTGGTGGGATTGCTGGGTATTATACTTGCTTTTGCATACAACAGTTACGGAATTGGCGGACTGCTTCTGTTTTTCATACCTCTTTTGCTGGCAAGATATACATTTAAGCTTTATCTTGACATGAGAAAAAATTATTTTGATACAATGAATGTGCTGGTTCGTGCAATTGAAGCAAATGATCCATATACCAGCGGTCATTCTCTCCGGGTAAGCGCGTATGCTGAAGCAATTGCCAAGCAGGTGGGACTTCCGCAAGGCAAGATTGATACTATTAAAAGTGCGGCACTTCTCCACGATATAGGAAAAATAGGAATAGATAAAAATATATTGAACAAAACAGGCAAATTGGAAAATGATGAATTTGAAACAATTAAATCCCATCCTGAAATAGGAGCGGCCATAATTGCTGATTTAAGCTATTTGGCAAATATAGCTGATATTATAAGACATCATCACGAGAGAAATGATGGAAAGGGCTATCCGGATGGCCTCAGCTATGCAAACATACCGTTGGAAACTTCCATATTGACAATAGCCGACTCATTTGACGCGATGACAACGAACAGGCCCTACAGACATTCACTGAGCCTGGAGGATGCTTTAAATGAAGTTAAAATCAACGCAGGTACTCAATTTAACCCTGACATTGTTGATGATGCCATAATTGCATTAAGAAAAACATATTATAGTTTATCAGAATAGGTGGATTATGATTCCGGAAATAGTACTTTTGTCTTTAATTTCAATAATTATACTGCTTATAAGAAAAAAAAGCCCCAGCATTTCAAACATAAAAATAGAAATAAAAGGATATCAAATACTGATAATAGCAGCAGTAATAGAACTTACTGCTGAATTTGCATATAAAAATATCAGCGGCAACAATTTATCCAGGGTTTTGTCCTTCCATTGGCTCATATATTTTGCAATTTTTACTGTTACAATTTTAAATTTCAAGCAAAAATTCATGAAGCTTCTGTTTATAGGTACGTTACTGAACTTCATAGCCATCGTTTCAAACGATTTTAAAATGCCCGTCCTTGTTTCCGAATTATTTTCAAATCCCGAAGAAAAAATAATTTATCTTCAAACAGGTCAGGATTTAATACATTCTCTTATGACTGAGAATACCAAATTTAAAATACTGTGTGACATCTTTACACTGCCTCACCCATATCCATTTCCTAAAACGCTCAGTATAGGGGACATACTATTATTGTCCGGAGTCTTTGTAGTTTGGCAGGAATCAGTAATCAGTAAGGATATAGATGAATCATCGGAATTATCTGACGATGATATTTCTTAAGTTTCAAACAATGCTGCAACCGCATTATTAAAACATAAATCTGCTTACCATAAGGGCTGCAAAAATTGAGGCACAATGTGCAATAAGCCCTACCTTCACTGTATATCTTATATTTTTTATTCCCACGGCACCAAAGTACACCGCCGTTGTATAAAATATTGTTTCTGATGAACCCATCAGAACAGAAGCACTTCTTCCTATGAATGAATCCGGTCCATAATTGTCCAGTATGGATTGGAAAACTCCAAGAGATCCTCCTCCCGACAAGGGCTTTACAATTGACAGTGACAGCAGCTCCGGAGGAAATCCAATTAATGATGTAACCGGAGTAAGCAATTTTACTATAAAACTTTCAGCACCTGACCCTATAAACAAATTAATTGCAAATATTACAGCAAGTATGTACGGAAATATTTTCACCGCTGTTTTTGCCCCTTCCATTGCTCCTTCAACAAACACACCATATACATCAACATTTTTGACTATTCCGTAAAACAATATGGCTCCGATTACTATAGGCAATATTAAGTCCGACGCACTCATCACTCTTCCTTCCTTTCATAGTACTTTGCTGCAAGTATTGCCACGGCAGTTGAAAATGCTGTGGCTGCAATTGTAGGCATCATTATGTCTCCCGGAACGGCTGCTCCTGCATCTGCTCTTAATTTTATTATATTTATTGGAATAAGCTGAATTGAGGATACATTAATAATCAGAAACATACACATTGCATTGTTGGCTGTATTTTTATCCTTGTTTGTAAGCTGCATTTCATGCATTGCTTTTATTCCGAAGGCTGTCGCAGAATTTCCGATACCCAGCATATTGGCTGCAATTGTCATGATAATGGCATTAACAGCCTTTGTGTTGTGCTGAACCTCTTTGAAAAGGAACTTAATAACCGGCTTAATAGCCTCTGATAACTTATTTAATATGCCTGATTTCTCCACAATAGCCATTAAACCGGTCCAAAAAGCCATTATCGGCAGAAGACTTAAAATCAGTTCGACGGATTTCTGAAGATCAAAAAATAAAACATCCGTAACCGCATCAGGTCTTCCGTTTAAAAACGAAAAAACAAGTCCCAGCCCTATTAGAACAACCCAAATTATCTTCATAACAAATCCTTTCAACAAAAATTCACAGTCTTTTCTTAATTCTGCGTACACAAAATAAAACAAACATATTAAATAATATGTTTGTTTTATGATAAATATATCTTAATAATTACACTGTAATATTTTCTTCGTTTTTAATTTTTTCTGCCTGGATTTCCAAAACTCTTTTAGCCTCGGCCTTAGTTATGGTTATATCTATGTCTTTATAAACAATTCTTCCGCCTTCCTCAGGGATTTCTTCGAAAAGCATAGTTATAAATCCGTTTACTGTTGTAACATCCATTTCCTCATCAGGTTCAAGTCCAAACAATTCAAACATATCATCTATATCTGCATTGCAGGAAATAAGGAATTTATCTTCCCCTATTTTCTTAAACCACTCGATTACTTCATCATGCTCATCCCAAATTTCACCCACAAGCTCTTCTATAATGTCCTCCATAGTTACCAGACCTTCAGTTCCGCCATATTCATCTATCACTATGGCCATGTGAGCCTTGGAAATCTGAAGCTCCTTTAAAAGCTCAGAAATCTTTTTATTAGGTGTAACATATACTATTTTTGCAACAAGCTTTTTTATATCCTTTTCTTTTCTGCTCAACGCATGATAGAAGTCCTTTTCATGCAGGACGCCCACTATGTTATCCATATCCCCCTGAAATACAGGAAGCCTTGAATAACCGCTGACCAGGAATTTTTCCTTTATATCTTCTAAACTTTCGTTTTCTTCTATACCCACAATATCAATTCTTGGAGTGTAAATATCTTCCACTACAGTTTCATTGAATTCTATTGCGGATCTAATCAAATCGCTTTCATTTTTATTTATAACGCCTTCATTTTCTACTTCATCAATCATGGTCCTGAGTTCATCTTCTGTTATTGAAGGAAGTGCTTCTGATTTAAAAGACTTTCCAAAAGCTGTATTAAATGAGGAAAGCAGAAAATTCACAGGTGTACAAATAAAAATCAAAAATCTTATTGCAGGAGCTGAAAATCTTGCAAATTTTTCAGGTGCAAGTTTAGCTAATCCTTTAGGCAGCAGTTCTCCAAAGATTAAAATCAATAGAATTGCTGTAATTGTCGCAATAGCTATTCCGTAATTATTGTAATACCTGGAAAAAATAAATACTGCCAATGATGTTGCCGTTATATTGGCAATGTTGTTAAATATAAGAATTGTCGACATTACTGTGTCATAATTATCGTCTAACTTCAAAACCAATTCAATTTTTTTACTGTTTGATCCTGATAAATTTTTCATCCTCACTCTGCTGAAATCAATAAATGCCGTTTCTGCAGCAGAAAGAAATGCAGATATTATTATCAGTAAAATTAATATTATGACCTGACTTATACCGTCATCGTCCATTATTGTAAATCACTCCCAATTAGTTATAAGATATAAATAGTATAATATATACATCAAAAATAGTCAATTGATTTTCTGATTTCAGCATACTTATGGCATATTTAGGCAATTTGAAAAAGCATAAAAATTTGTAATAAAGAAATAATAATTGTTACCTTCACATTGCAGATAATTATATTTACAGCGTTTTCCTTGAAAATTAAACAAAAATTAAGGAATTCTTAATTGATTTAATACATGAAAATGCTATACTTACAGAGCAAAAGGGTAGACAAAAATATGGAGGTAGTAAATTGTTATCTTTTATTAGCATATTTAATTTAATTATATTTATATTATTTACAGGATTTTATTCTTACCAGTTTTACTATGTACTGGTAGGATTGTTCAGAAAAAGCAAAGTACTTATAGCAAGCAAAAATCACAAATATGCGATTGTAATTGCTGCAAGAAATGAAAGTGCCGTAATCGGGCAGTTAATAAGCAGCATTAAAAGGCAAAAATATCCTTCTTCACTTATAGATATTTATGTTGTTGCAGACAATTGCACCGATAACACGGCAGAAGTTGCAAGAGAATCCGGAGCTACTGTTTTTGAAAGATTTAACAGACAGTATGTCGGTAAGGGATATGCTCTGGATTATGCATTTAAATTAATAATGAACAGCGCTTCTGATTATGAAGGATATTTTGTTTTTGATGCTGATAATTTGCTGGATGAAAACTATATAGCAGAAATGAACAAGGTTTTTGACAACGGATATAAGGTAGTAACAAGCTACAGAAATTCGAAAAATTATGATACAAATTGGTTGTCAGCCGGATATTCATTGTGGTTCTTAAGAGAAGCCAGATACTTAAATAATTCCCGAATGATATTAAACACGGGATGCGCAATTTCAGGCACAGGATTTATGGTAAGTGATGAAATAATAAGGAAAAACAATGGCTGGAAACATCACTTGCTTACAGAAGACATTGAATTTTCAATTGACAATGCAATACAGGGAATACAGATAGGTTACTGCGGCAAAGCGGTACTATATGATGAACAGCCTTATCTGTTTGAGCAGTCATGGAATCAGAGACTTCGTTGGGCTAAAGGATTTTATCAGGTATTCTCTAAATATGGCAGTGAATTATTTAAGAGCATCTTTACCAAAAAAAGTTTTTGCTGTTATGACATGTTTGTAACCATATGCCCCGCTTTGTTTCTGTCATTGCTGAGCGTTGGCGTAAACATGCTGTTTTTAACGGTGGGCTTAATCAACATAGATGTTTATCCGGAGATAATACAGGAAACATCAGGAGCAATAATAATGTCTGTAGTTAATTCTTATTCAGTATTGTTTGCACTGGGATTAGTTACTCTCATTACGGAATGGAAGCAAATTAAATCAACATCATGGAATAAAATAAAATATTTGTTTACATTTCCTATATTCATTTTCACATATGTTCCAATTTCTATTGTGGCATTATTCAGAAAAATTGAATGGAAGCCGATTACGCACAGCATTGTTAAATCAATTGAGGAAGTATAACAATATAAAATCATTAATATCAGGGAAAAACTATAAAGGTTTTTCCTTTTTATTTAACTTTTCCACTTTAATTGTTGAATAAAAAAATACAGGTGATATAATTTAAATAGAATATGGACTAATGAGGTTGAATATGAAAATTAGCATAATAATTCCAATTTATAATGTAGAAAAATATTTAGCCAGGTGTCTGGACTCGGTTATTAATCAAACTTATGAAAATCTTGAAATAATTCTGGTAAACGATGGTTCAAAGGATAACAGCCTTAAAATATGCAAAAATTATCAAAAAAAAGACTCAAGGATTATAGTGATAGATAAAATAAATGAAGGTGTTTCTGCAGCAAGAAATACAGGAATTGAAGCTGCAACCGGAAAATACATAGGTTTTGTTGACCCTGATGATTGGATAGAACCTGTTATGTATGAAAATATATGCGGTACAATTGAGCGGCACAACTGCAGCATTGCATTCTGCAACTATTCCAAGGACAGAAAGACTATAAAGTCGTTAAAAACGCTTGAAGTCAATAAGGATGTATTGGAAAAGCTGGATATAATTAATGACCTCATCGCTAATATGATTGGTATCGATGATATATTCCCAAAATACTACAATGTTATGGGTTGTGTATGGAGGTGCCTTTACAGCAGGGATTTTTTAAATAAATTTAATTTAAGATTTAAACCCGGAATTACTATTATGGAGGATTTGCTTTTTAATGTACAGGCATTGATATATTGTGACAGGGTATGTATTGATCACGGGTATTATTATCATTACATGATAAATAAAACCTCATCCCTGCACACTTACAATAAAAAAATGTGGCAGGACAATGTTTATGTACATAACAGTCTTGAAGAAATCCTGAAAGAAGCTGAACTAGACGAATATTTACGGAACAGGCTTGACTTAAGGTACATCGCTATGGCGGCATGTGCTGTAGGAAATGAGGTTTACAGAAGTGATACAAACCTCAGCCAACGAATGAGGATAGCCAGGTTTATCATGAACGACAAAAAATTAAAAGAAGTTTTAAACAGAGCAAAGCAATATAACCTTGAAAATCTACGAGACTTGAAGGAGTTAAAGAGTAAGGAAGAAGCTGAAAGGGAAAGAACCGTTATAAAAAACCTGATTTTCTATACAAATTCTGGTCAAAAACATAAACGCACAAATGATAATAAAAATAAAGGGTGAAAATCACCCTTTATTTTTTATCGCAAATATACCTTCTCCACATATGAGCTTGTTGTGGCCCTCAACAGACTTAAATAACTTAATTTAAATTTTACAATATCTCCGACTTTGTAATTTCTCACAGTATTGTTCATATTTAAAATCAGATGGTCAGAGCTTGCTCCTAATATGGATATTCCAGAGTCTATAGGATGCAGGCTGTCAGGATCTATATCCTGTCTTCCTACTGCTATTATGGCTCTTTTTATTACTCCCAGGTCTTCATAAACAGGCCTGTTGCCGAATGCATCTACTCCCGTTTCTCCGATCGGAACAGATTGCTTTTCTTTTAATTCAATTATTTCAGCCTCCAATGTGAACAAATCATCATAGAAACCTTCCAGCATCCTGCTGTAAGCAGTTTCATCCCCCAGCAGAAATGCTTCTCCGACTCTCAGGTTGTTTACTCCATCGGGAAGCTCCTTCTCGCCTATTAAATAAACCGAGCTTGAGTTTCCTCCTGACAGCATTTTCAGTTTAATATTGAACCTTTTCTCTATTTTTGCTCCTATTTCAACTAAGATAGAGAGATTCTCCCTTTTAGGTATTACCGCTCCGTAACAGGTCAGGTTCACACCCAGTCCATGCAGCTCAATATTTGAAAGCTTAAGTATTTCTTCAACCGCATAGTAAATTTCATCTTCGTTTTCAAAGAAAATTCCTTCTCTTAAATCTCCCAAATCAATCATAAGAAGTATCTTGTGCTTTTTATTCTGATTTACGGCGGCCTCATTCAAACTTCTTATTGTTTCAATTTCAGAGTTTAAGGATAAATCAGCGTGAGCCACAACATCCTCTGCTTCAGACATCATAGGCAGTCTTAAGAGAACTCTTTCCTTTTTTGTTCCTTCATATTTTTTCAGATTCTGGATTCTTGAGTCTGCCAGGTAATCAATGCTTGATTCCTCCAGCAGCTTATAAATCTCTATATCTGCGCAATATCCCTTTGTTACTATCATGAGGGAACATCCTGATCCCTTTACCATAGCTGTTATTTTATCCAGGTTATTTTTAACCTTTTTTAAATCAATTACTAATCTGGGATACATATTATTCTCCTATTCTTAAGCTTTTTTTCATTAATTTCAGAGCATCATCGGGATAGCTTTTTGAAAGCACTCCCAATGAGGATAATATATAATCTTCATCAATCAAAATACTTGCGGCCTTGGTAGGATACAGCTCCTGTTCCTTGCCGTGATATTTTATTTTTTCCAGTATTTCTTTTTTGCGCGGCAGTCTTGTAAGGGCCCCTCCTGTTCCCACTATATATTTTATAGCTGTAAGGTCCTTTCCTTCAGCCACAGTCTTCTTGCCTGATGCTGTGTAGAAATATCTCAAGTGTCCGGCATGTCTTTCCAGTGATGTCAGGACAGCCTCCTGAGTCAGTCTTTCCACAAATTGCTTTTCTCTGTCAGTTTCAGGTATGGGTTTGTAGCTTGCCAGAATTTCATCTGCATCGGGAAACTCTTTTTTCAGGTTGTCTATTCCGATTTTTTCAACAACATGACTTACATTTACATAAACCCCAAGGTCGCCCTCAACTGTTCTTTTTGCTTCAGGCTCAGGACTTATTAAAATTGAACTGATTTCTTCGGTTCCCCTTGTCACTGAGTGGACATCGGTTGTTGCCCCGCCAACATCAAATATAACCAGGTCTCCCAATTCATCTTTTAAAACCTTAGCTGCCTCCATAACTGCTCCAGGCGTGGGAATAATCGGACCTTTAACAAGCTCGCGAACCTTGCTCATTCCCGGTGCATGTATTATATGCTCCTCGAAGGCATCCTGAATAATTTTTCTTGTAGGTTCAACGACGAGAGTATCTATTTTCGGATATACATTTTCAACTATATAACATTGATTACCTGCTTCTTCACACATCAATCTTACTTCTTCCTGATTTTCAATATTTCCTGCATAAATTACAGGAATATTCAGTCCCATTGAAAGAATCATTTCCAGATTGTAAAGTGCCGTGTCTCTTTCTCCGTAATCCACACCGCCGGCAATAAGAATTATATTAGGTTTAATTTCCTGTATTTTCTTCAAATCTGTTCTTCTCATCCTGCCTGAGGTAATCATTTTAATAATTCCTCCGGCACCCAGAGCAGCTTCCTTTGCTGCTCTGACAGTCATATCATAAACAAGACCGTGGACAGTCATTTTTAATCCGCCTGCAGCACTGCTGGTAGCTAACATATCATTCCATGTTATTTCATCCGCTTGCAGGTTTTTTGTTAAGGAATCAATAGCTCCCTTAAGCCCGACTGTTACATCACCCTCTAAAACGGTTGTAGGCGCCTGACCCTGCCCCACAAAAGCAGGGCAGTCGGTGCCTATTCCATTGAATGCATTAACTACTGTAGTGGTGCTGCCAATTTCAGCTACCAGTACATCTACTTTCAATTTAATTCATTTCCCTTCTTCGTTTTACTAAGAAACTTGCAACATCAATGCCATGGGTTCCTCTTCCAAATCCTGCATCCAGTCCTGCTTCAACTGCTATTTCATTTGTTACCTGAGTCCCTCCGCATATAATCATAATCTTGCCTCTTATACCTTTTTCCACACAAAGATCATGAACCTTTCTCATGTTTTTAACATGTACATCATCATGAGTTATGATTGTGCTCAGCAGTATGGCGCTTGCATTTGTTTCAATTGCAGCATCCACAAGCTTTTCAACAGGGCATGAAGTCCCCAGATATTCATACTTGATACCAAATTTTTCGATGCCGCCATGCTTAATATCCAGAGTTTCTTTCAGCCCAACTGAATGTTCATCTTCCCCGACTGTTGCAGCAACCACAAACATAGGTTTGTCCTGAATGTCTTCTCTTATTTCCTCTTCTGACATTACTTCAGGTTTTTCGGGAATTACAAGCTCTGTAACATCAATATCAAAGTTTACTTTGCCTTTAATTTCGCAGTATGTTCCTTCTGACGGATGCATAACCTGCTTGTGAACAACCGTAACATCCTCAAGTCCCATTTTCTCGCCGCATCTGATAGCAGCAAATTCTGCGGTTCTTTCATCTAATGGAAGGAATATTGACATAAGAACTGTTCCGTCTGCTCTCCATTCAACCTCAGGTTTTACAAGATTAGTTTCATAATATTTTTTAGCATCCTCAAGTCTGACATTAACGTTGTCGTGTTCGTCCAGCTCATCAATATATATAATCTTTGAACGGTCTTCAAAGGTGTCTCCACCTATGGCGTCGCTTGCTTTTTCAAATTCTGCAGGAATATTGTTGTATCCGTAGTGAACAGATACAGGAGCAAAATAATCCTCATCTCTTTCGTAAACAAAACCGTATCCGATTCCACCTTCAATTTCTCTGGCAATACCGTCTCCGTTCCTTTCCGGATATTCTCCGCTGTCTACAAAGAAACCCTGCTCGACAGCTTTAAAGTATCCTCCAACCTCAAGAATTTCCTCCATGAACAATACTGCTCTTTCTTTAAGCTCTCTTACTTCCTTGCCCAAAGGTCCTTCTCTGTCAAGCTTAACCATTTCTCTCAAGCCGTCCATTCCTGTAAGAGACTGCTTAGCTGTCATTAATGCCGCAATATTGTTATAGTGCCACGGCACGTTTCTTCCTTCGTCAGGAGTTATTGTTGACTGAATATCAGCACTTGTAAGTCTTGAAATCATCATGTTCATTGTATGAGTTACAGCTGCTTCACGGGTATCTGATTCCATATATTTTGTATTTTGCTGAGCTCTCATCTTATATTCTCTGAATAAATCACGAAGAGCAACAGCATATGGTAAGTCTAATCTCATACACGGAGCAGGAGGAGCTGTTGGAGGAACTGTTGATAATGCAATATTCTCAGGTTTTATTCCTACTTTTCTGGAGAATGCCGAGTTAAGAGCATGCTGAACCATTAATTCAGGTCTGACCTTCCATGCTTTCATAGCTGTAGCATTGGCGTTGTGAGCTCCATCTATCTGAAGTATTCCAGCCCATGCCATTACCTTCTTGGCCTCGCAAGCATCAACAAAGCTTCTTACCATGTTTACGTTTCTGTACAATACGTTGTACTGAGGGTCCTGATGAGCGCCGTTAACACCTTCCTCCGCAAACATAACGGCTATGTCCGGACCTGCAACACCTGAAATATATGAATGGAAGTTTATAGGCCTTCCTACTTCATCTTCGATTAAATCACATGCTTTTCTGCTGGCTCTCACTTGTTTTCTTGTAACCATGATACCGCCGATACCCTGATTGGTTCCTTCAAGCAGTGAGTCTATGTGTGACTGTCCTGCAGTCCTGATAACCATAATATGGTCGGCACCGTGCCATGCGGCCATACGCATTCTTCTTATATCATCTTCAAATCTTCCCGAAGCAATTTCTGTTGTTATAACACAATCCGGCTGCGGATCAATATATCCAAATCCTCTGCTTCCCGGCAGCGGAACAGAATTTTTCAAACTTTCCGATGTTTCATGATATTCAAAATCGCCTACAGTCCTGTTTTCGTTTTGACCTTCTCTCCAGTGCCAGCCGCGTCTTCTGGGTTCATATTTATCTAAATCCTTTAAAAGCTCTTTTATGTCCAGCTTCTTATTAGGTTCAAGTTTCATGCTTTTCCTCCTTAAAATAATGTATCTACATCTTCCCAGTGTCTTCCGGCGGCAAGCTCTAAGCCCGCTTCACGAACTGAGCATCCAAGCTTCCTGGACAATCTCCACACAACGTTTCCGGCTCCCTTGCCCATTAGCCCTTTATTCATAACGCCTTCAACTATGGGTTTTACTTCAAGGCTTGAAAATCCCATTCTTAAAAGAACGCTTCTTTCAACTGATGGAGTTGTATTTTTTCTTCCTAATTCTAATAAAGGATCCACTATTTGATTTGCCAGGCCCCAAAATCTTTCATATAATTCTTCATCTGAAAGATTCGCTAAATGAGCTCTTCTTTGTTCATAATCATCGGCTCTTTTCATTCTTACACTCCTTCTATAATTTGTAAACAGGCGTATTTGCATACGCCCTTATTTTTTATTTTATAATGAAGCTATAACATTTTTTACATATTCGGCATCTGTCTTTGTTTCTTCAGCCAGAAATTCAATATCCGCATCATTTGGTACAACATTGTAGTTAGCCAGAGCATTTTTGATTAATGATTTTCTCATGCCTTCTACGCTTGCATCCTGTGCTTTGATTAATGACGGATGTGACGGAAGAATTATATTCTTTCCAGGCACCTCATCCTTTGGGTCTCCGAATTTAACTTCTATTCCGTTTGATCTGGCAAATGACAGCTGCGGCTGTATATGCTTGCCTGCTCCTGTATATTCTGTTTCCTGAACTACTATCATCTGATCCTGATCCATTTCCTGTGCCATAGAGAATGCAGCTGTAAGAGCTGTATTTCCTGCCGGTCCCTTTTCCAATCCTTCAAGACTTGCCAGTGCTTCTGTTATATAGAAGACCTCTCCCTGGCGCACTGTCAGATATCTTTCCATGTATCTCAGCGGTCTTGCTGCAGAACGAGGAACGTCTGATCTGTCCGGCCATGTTGAGAATGGCATTCCAAATCCCGTATGTCCTGTGGTAAATGATTTTTTATTGAATTGTGTATCAGATGCCATATGAAGTCCGGATAAATCTACGCTGGCTGCAACTATTTTTGATTCTGCACCTGCTTTTTTCAGACCTCTTGCTGTTCCGGTCAGATTTCCGCCGCCTGCGTTTGTACACATTACAACATCAGGGTCCTTGCCGTGTTTTTCTCTGAACTGCATTGCTATTTCATATCCCAGTGTTTCAATTCCCGCTATTGCAAATGGTGTATACAGTGATGCGTTAAAGTATCCTGTCTGCTCCAGTATTGTCAAAAATGTATAAAACAATTCCGGTCCTACAGATAATTGAACTACTTCTGCCCCCAATGCTTCACACTTTCTGGCTTTTTCTATTATTTCAGGCTGACCTACTCCTCTTGAGTCGTAGCATTCCTGAACTACTATGCATTTTAAACCGTACATAGCTGCCTGAGATGCAACAGCAGCTCCGTAGTTTCCGCTTGTAGCTGTTACTACTCCCTTATATCCAAGCCTATATGCCTGATATACTGCCGTTGATGCTCTTCTTGCCTTAAAACTTCCTGATGCATTTGCTGCTTCATCCTTTATGAATATCCTTGCTCCTTTTCCTGCGGGAGCCAGTTTTCTTGCAAGAGCCGTAAGATTTCTAAGCTCAAGAATAGGTGTGTTTCCAACGCCGTGTTCTAATTGGATTTTTTGGATTTCTTCAATGGTGAAGCCTGCTTCTCTCATCATTCTTTCGTAATCAAAAGCGATTGAGCCGCTCTCGAATATTGAAAAATCCAATCCTGCTGCCTGTTTCATTATCTCAGGTCTTCTGGACATTACTCCTGCATAGCTCATATCTTTACTCATTGTCAGCACCTCCGAATACTATTTCTTTCACTTGATCGCTGATTTTTATAAGCTCAGGAACAAATGTGCCGAAGTCATGCTTGTAGTATGGATTTGCTTCCAGCAATGTACCCTTTTCTATACGTTTAGTCCTTGTCAAGACTGTTACTTCATCACCAACATTTGCATCTTCCTGCAAATATCCTTTAATCCACATTTCCAGAGGAACCTTTTTTGTGTCGTCCGGAACCTGCGGTGCTCTTTGAGATGGCTCTAAAACATTTCTGTGTATTAGTACCCATTCACCTTTTTTAATCATTTCTACACTTCCTTACCTTTATATTTTTAACCTGACTGCTGCGA
>DAMBZP010000006.1:0-175473 GCA_032059885.1 Sedimentibacter sp. | reverse complement strand
AAGACCTACCGCCATTTTTCAGAAAAAACACTCTGAAAAATGGGGTTAGGGCTTCGCGCAGTCTTATTCACCAATTTATTTGCTCCTTTCGTCGCATAAATTGGGAATTCGTTGCGAAAGACCTACCGCCATTTTTCAGAAAAAACACTCTGAAAAATGGGGTTAGGGCTTCTTTATTTAACTATTTTGCATTCTTCGTCTATTAATTCTCTCATGTCTCCCATTATTGCTCTTGGAACCGGTAAATCAATCATAGTTCTCAATCCCGGTTTTGCGTTGATAATCTGAGGAATCATGTTTACGCACATAGCGATAGTTCCGATTCCGCCCGGAACTTCCGGTGAGTTAACCATATTGATGTTTGGAGTTCCTTTAATGATAACATAATCACCTGTTTGTACTCCAACCTGTTCAGGTTCAATTTGCTGCGGATGATCCATTTCAATTTTTAATTCTCCATCAATATATCCGTAGCCCTTCATGGCAACACCTGCTACATTTCCTGCTGCAGCAAATCCATAAGGAGATTTTCTGTCAACATCTGTAACTATCGGATCCATTGATGTTGTAACCTTCTCAACTTTCCAGCCTATCGCATCAGCTATCATGTTTACTGATTCCTGGAATCCTACATGGCCTGCCAGATGTCCTGTTTCAACACCTTTTTTGAATTCATCAACAGTAATGCCTATACCCTGTTCCTGCATTACTGTAGGTCCGAATGGAGAAAGACTGTTAACTCTTCTTGAAACAATATGGTCAACCGATTCACAGCAGCCTGTCATTACAACAACAAGCAAGTCCATTATCAAGCCTGGGTTAATTCCTGTTCCAAGTATTGATACGCCGTTCGCCTTGGCTATTTCATCCAGTTGTTTTGCATGTTCAGGTGACTGTGCCTTTGGATAAGACATTTCTTCTGCACTTGAAATTACATTTATTTTTTTCTCTAAAACAAATTTCAATCTGTCAAAGGCTACTTTTGTATAAGAGTCTGTACAGCATAAAACTACATCTGCTGCCTTTTCCTTAACAACATCCTCAGGAGAGCCTATTAATACTTCAGGTCTGTCTCCTCTTTCAACTCCTATTATTTCATACATACTCCTGCCGATTTTTGCACCTCTTCCAACGGCTCCTACGATATCAACACCTTTTTTGTTTAATAACATCTTTGCCATTCCGGACCCCATAGCTCCAAGTCCCCAAATAATTACTTTTACATTTTGCATTTTAAAAAATCCTCCTTTTAATTTTTATATGAGTTAAAAATAGGTCTGCGGCACTGCCGTCTTATAATGGGTTAACGTTTTTAAAAATTTACTTGTAAATATATAAGCAATAAATGTGCCAAGTTGTACCATAAAAAAATCAAATAATTTCTGATTACTTTTAACTGTTCAAATTTCAATTTCCAATTTATGTTTTCATGAAATTACTTATTTATACATATTGAAACCTTACATAAAAATACTATTTTCAAAATAAAAAGCCTCAAAAATAGCAAATAAATTTGCGTTAAATGCAAATTTATTTGCTATTTTTATTGTCAATTAATAAAATTTTGTTATTGTTTACGGTTAATTCTCATTGAGATTCCATGCTTTTAAGCTTTTCTCATTTAATATTATATTTTTTTATTTTATGCTGTAATGTTTGACGCTTAATCTTCAATGCTTCAGCAGATTTTGTGATATTGTAATCATATTTTTCCAATGCCTCTTCAATTATACATTTCTCCAGACTTTCCAAATATTCATCAATACCTCTGCCGCCTATTTCATGCTCTCTGTTTACATGCTCCCTGTCTGAGTGAAGAGATATAAAATGTTTTACATTCAATACTCTTTCGTTGTCATCTGCCATGCTTATTGCTGACATAATAATATTTTCAAGTTCTCTGACATTACCGGGGTAGTCATAACTCAGCAGCTTATCCTGAGCCTCCCTTGATATGGACAATATTTCCTTGTTCATTCTGTCATTATATTTATGAATGAACATATTAACAAGCATTATTATATCGTCTTTTCTGTAACGCAGTGGAGGTACATTCAATTGAATCACATTTAATCTGTAATATAAATCCTTTCTTATTTTGCCTTCCTTTAAAATCATTTCAGGGGATTCATTGCTTGTGGAAATAATTCTTACATCTATTGGGATGTCACTTGTTCCCCCAACCCTTCTTATGTAATTTTCCTGAAGAACTCTCAGAAGCTTCGCCTGAAGCTCATAAGGCATGGAGTTAATTTCATCTAGCAGAAGCGTTCCTCCGTTTGCCTGCTCAAAAAGTCCCGCTCTGTCTACAGCTCCCGTGAAACCTCCTTTTGATGTGCCGAACAGCAGTCCTTCCAAAAGAGATTCCGGAAGTGCAGCACAGTTCTGTGCAATAAAAGGCTTGTCTTTCCTTGAGCTTTCATAGTGTATGCTCTGAGCTATAAGCTCCTTGCCTGTCCCTGTTTCTCCGAATATAAATACAGATGCTGAATTTTTAGAAGCTTTTTTTGCTCTTGCAATAACATCAACAAAATTACTGCTGCTTCCCACTATATTATTAAAATTGTATTTTTTTATTTTTTTTGATTTGGCCGTTTCCGGTTTGCCTATTTCATTTTGAAGCTTCAAGATGGTATGAGACATTTCAGTCATTTTGGTAATGTTTTTCGCAACCTCAACAACAGCTATGACTTCGTCATTTATGATTATGGGCAGTGTGGTGTTTATTGTTGTTATTTCTTTGCCATCTTTATTTAAATATGTCTGCTTCATATTGGATGTACTCACACGAGACTTAAGAGCCTTAAGCAATGTACTGCTCTCATTGTTTAAATTCTTGAAAACTTCGCCAAACGGCTTTCTCATAACCTCTTTGGTTTCCATTTTCTCCAGCTTTGACATGGCTTCATTATATATTATAGTGTTGCCGTTCTTATCCAGCACGTGCACGCCTTCATCTATGTTGTGCAAAATTTTTTGCATTATAGATAAATATTCCTTCGCCTTCATTCTGCTTCCTCCCATACATTTAAGTATATCATAATAATGCGGTTTTTACAATCTTATAAGTTTACTTTTAAATTGCTTTAGTGTAGAATATTATTGATGTTACAAATGAGGTGAAGATATGCACGGGCATCAGCAGGGTAATGCTCGTGTCGTAAAACGGAGGTCGTTATGAAAAAAATAGAAAGCTTTCAGGTAAATCATTTAATTTTAAAACGAGGAATTTATGTTTCAAGAAAAGATGCTGCAGGTGACAGTACAATCACAACGTTTGATATAAGAATGAAGGAACCTAACAATGAGCCGGTAATGAACACCGCAGAGCTCCATACAATTGAACATCTGGGAGCAACCTTTTTAAGAAATCACCATATATATGACCGGCTTACAGTATATTTCGGTCCTATGGGATGCAGGACAGGTTTTTATGTAATATTCAAAGGTGATTTAAAATCTGATGATGTTGTGGATATCATAAAGGAAATGTTCAATTTTATAATGAACTTTAAGGGTGATGTTCCGGGAGCAGATGCACGATCCTGCGGAAACTATCTTGATATGAATCTTTCAATGGCTAAATATGAGGCGGCTAAATTTTATAATGAAGTGCTGTTGCATTTGAAGGAAGAAAACCTCAGATACCAGGAATAATTGCTGAGCAACAGAACAAAAAAGGGCTTATGCCCTTTTTATTTTTTATATTATTCTTTATTGTGTTTTCAGTCTGTTTCCTTGTTTTCTACGTTCCATTTCAGTAAGATATCTTTTCCTTAATCTTATATTGTCCGGAGTAACTTCAACAAGCTCATCATCATTTATAAATTCCAAAGCTGCTTCAAGAGTCATAATTCTTGGCGGTGTCAGCTTAATTGCATCATCTGCAGCTGAAGATCTTGTATTTGACTGTTTTTTAGCCTTGCAGGGATTTACTGTTATATCTTCTCCCCTTGCACACATGCCTATAATCATTCCTTCATACACCTTTTCTCCCGGGCTTATAAACAATGTTCCTCTGCTTTCAAGGTTGCCCAGAGAATATGCAATTGCTTCTCCTTCTTCGTTTGAAATTAACACACCGTTAAGTCTTTGAGGTATTTCACCCTTGTATTTTTCGTAATGATCAAAGCTTCTGACCATTGTTCCCTCGCCCCTTGTATCATTAATAAGCTCTGTACGGTATCCGAGGAGACCCCTTGTCGGTACCATGTATTCTATCTTTACATAATTTCCATCCGGAGTCATGGAAGACATCATTCCTTTTCTTACATTAAGCTTTGAAATTACTGAACCTGAATATATTTCGGGAACATTTATGAACACTCTTTCAATAGGCTCCATCACAACGCCGTCAATTCTTTTCAATATAACTTCAGGCCTTGAAACAGAAACCTCATATCCTTCTCTTCTCATATTTTCGAGAAGTATGGAAAGGTGAAGCTCTCCTCTCCCTGATACCTTGTAGCCGTCAATTGCATCTTCCAGCGCTTCAACCTTCAAACCAACATTAACCTCAAGCTCTTTTTCAAGTCTTGCCTTAAGATGTCTTGTTGTCACGTATTTTCCTGATAAGCCCACAAATGGTGATGTATTAATCAGGAAGTTCATTGAAAGTGTAGGTTCTTCTATTTTTATGGTTTCCATAGGATTAACTTTATTTTCTGTACATATTGTATCTCCTATGGAAATGTTGGAAATACCTGAAACGACCACAATATCTCCGCTGTATGCTTCCTTAACGCTTACTCTGTTCAGTCCCTGATAAACAAATATATTTGTTATCTTTTGCTTTTCGACAGTTCCATCATGTTTTGCAACTGAAACAGTCTGGCCTTCCTTAATTGTTCCTGCGGTAACTCTTCCTATGCCAAGCCTTCCGATATATTCGTCATATGCAAGAGAAGAAATCTGCATTTGTAAATCATCGTTGTCTCTGTCAGGATATGGCTGGACATGGTTAATAATTGTTTCAAACAAAGGCTCAATGCTGTCGCTTGATTTATCCAGCTCATATTGAATAATTCCCTGTTTTGCAACTCCGTACAAAATGGGAAAATCAAGCTGTTCATCATTTGCATTAAGCTCAACAAACAAATCAAATACCATGTTGACAACTTCTTCGGCTCTGTGATTTTTCTTATCAATTTTATTAATAAGCAGAATCGGTCTTAACCCGATTGCAAGTGATTTTTGAAGAACAAATCTTGTCTGAGGCATTGGTCCTTCAATTGAGTCAACAAGTAAAATAACTGTATCAACAGTCTTCATAATACGCTCAACCTCTGACGAGAAGTCGGCATGACCGGGTGTATCCACAATATTTATTTTAACGTCATTATGCATTACTGAACAGTTTTTTGAATAGATTGTAATTCCACGCTCACGCTCTATTGCATTTGAATCCATTACCTGATCTACTAATTCCTGATTTTCTCTAAAAACACCGCTTTGCTGCAAAAAAGCATCTACTAATGTGGATTTTCCTGCATCAACATGGGCTATTACTGCTATATTTATTATTTTATTTTTCATATATACCTTCCTCTTTTTTTCCACAGATTAGTTTATTCTTTCTACGGACATATTGCAAGTTTTTTTTATAAAAGTCTTCAAAAAGTTAATTGTTTTTTATGAAAACCATATTATCTAAGGAAAAAAGGAACGCAGCAGCGTCCCCTTATTATTTGAATTATATAGTCACTTTATCATTCTTATAAACAACTTTTCCATCAATAATCGTCATTGCTGTTTCATAATCAATATCCATGAGCGGATTTCCCTTGAATATTGCTATATCTGCATCCTTGCCGGCCTCTATGCTGCCTACCCTGTCAGCAATACCTGCAATTTCGGCAGGATTGATTGTTATTGCTTTCCATGCTTCTTCTTCAGGCAGCCCTGCTTTCACTGCCATTCCTGCACACATGGGTATATGCTGAATCGGTATGACATTAGAATCCGTTATTATTGCAATTTTTATTCCTTTGTCAAACAATATTTTCGGTGTCTCGAAGCTTTTATTTTTAAGCTCATATTTTGTTCGAGAGCCGAAGGTCGGCCCGATTAAGCACGGCTTTCCTGCCTCTTTCAATTCTTCCGCTATGAGATGTCCCTCCGTACAGTGGTCAAGCGTAATATCCAAATCAAATTCTCTGGCAATCCTCAGCGCCGTGAAAATGTCATCAGCTCTGTGAGCATGTGCCTTCAGAGGAATTTCCTTTCTCATTACAGGCAGCAATGCTTCAAGCTTCATATCAAAATCCGGTTTTTTATCAGGGTCTTCATTTGCCGCGTCCAAGTCCTCTTTATACTGCTTTGCTTCATACAATGTTTCTCTCAGAAGTGCTGCAATAGCCATTCTTGTAACCGGAGACTTATGCTGCTCATCATAAACTCTTTTTGGATTTTCGCCAAAGGCTATTTTCATGGCAACGGGGTCCTTGATAATCATGTCATCAACCCTTCTGCCATATGTCTTCATGGCAAGAAATGTTCCGCCTATTACATTTGCGCTTCCAGGTCCTGTCACTGCAGACGTAACGCCGCCTTCAACAGCATCCTGAAATCCCTGATCCATAGGGTTTATGGCATCAATGGCTCTCAATTGAGGTGTTATGGGTTCCGTATCTTCATTTCCGTCCGAACCTTCAAATCCGATGCCTTCCTCCCACATACCTATGTGGCAGTGGGCATCAACAAATCCCGGTGTAACCATATATCCCTTTGCATCTATAATTTCCGCATCCTCAGGGACCTCCAAATCCTTTCCTACCGCCTTTATTTTGCCTTCTTCAATAATTATTTGTCCGTTTTCAATATCTTCGCCGGTCATGGTCTTTATATAACCATTTTTAATTACAATCATATGTCCTCCAATATGCTTATCTTATCTTGGAATAAATCCTACCTTTTTATAAACCTTTCTGAGTGTCTTTCTTGCCGCTGCTTCAGCCTTTTCAGCTCCGTGCACATAAATTTTTTCCAAATAATCTTTATTCTTTAATAAATAATCTATTTTTTCCTGAATAGGTTTTAATTCACCCACTATAATCTCTGCCACATCATCTTTAAACTCGGCATACCCTTTTCCTTCATATGATGCCACAATTTCATCCGGAGTTTTATCGGTTATTTTAGAACAGATGTTTATTAAATTCTTTACTCCCGGCTGATTGTCATTGTATCTTACCACACCCTCGGAATCCGTAACCGCTCTTTTCAATTTCCTTCTTATTGTATCAACGTCATCCATAAGAATTATATAAGCATTTTCATTTGAATCAGATTTTGACATTTTGCTTGCAGGGTCCTGAAGACTCATTATTTTAGCACCATCTTTTGAAATAAACGCATCGGGAACCTTGAAGGTTTCACTGAAACGGTTGTTGAATCTTTGTGCAATGTCTCGCGTAATTTCAAGATGCTGTCTTTGATCCTCGCCTACAGGAACTAAGTCTGCCTGGTACAAAAGTATATCCGCAGCCATCAGAACAGGATATGTAAACAAACCTGCAGGTATGGAGTTATTATCCAGCTTCTTTGATTTATCCTTGAATTGGGTCATTCTTCCCAGCTCACCAAAGTATGTGAAGCAGTTTAATACCCATGACAATTCCGCATGAGCCGATACGTGTGATTGAATAAACAAAGTTACCTGCTCAGGGTCTATGCCTGACGCAATATAGTTAGCAAGAACTTCAAGCGTATTTTTTCTCAGGTCCTTGGGTTCCTTGGGCACCGTAATGGCATGCATATCAACCACACAATAATAGCAATCATATTCATCTTGCAGCTTAACCCAGTTTTTAAGAGCTCCCAGATAGTTGCCAAGTGTAAGCGAACCTGACGGCTGCATTCCGCTGAATATTACCTTCTTATTTTCCATATAACCTCCATATAATATAAAAAGAACTTTCTGACACGAGACGAGAAAGTCCGTAAAAGTCTTATTTTTTTGATTATACTACACTAAAAGTTGTTTGTCAAAATTTTTTGACAATAGAAAATATTGGTGATATAATATTTAAATGAGAAATAAGGGGAGCTTACAGCTGAGAGGAAGCATGCGCTTCGACCCTGATAACCTGTATGGATAATGCCAGCGTAGGGATAACATTGACACTTATTAATGTGAAATGCCTTGTTGGTATTTCACATTTTTTATATCCTTATACCGGTTTATTTCTCCTTAAAATCCTTGTAACGGTCTTAAGGAAGATTTCATCATGCAAAGGGGGAGCGCCCTGGGTCTGAGTCCTTAAGAGATAAAATAGCGATGGGAGTCCGTGTTTCGGACTGAGAGGAAGCAGTTCAAGCTTCGACCGACCTGAAATGTGATCATACAGGTTTTAAAGTCGCTATTGTCATACTTAAACCTTTAAGACGTATTTCAGAAATTTTATCAAAGAGAGGTTTTATTATGACAAGAAATTCTTCATTATTCAAAACAGTGGTTCTTTCCATGCTTGTTGCAATAGGCGTGGTAATTTCACCTATTCTCAGAGTTGAAGGCTTATGCCCCACAGCTCATCTCATCAATATTGTATGCTCCGTACTTCTCGGACCTTGGTATTCACTTCTTTGTGCGGCAATGATAGGAATTATACGCATGATATTTTTAGGTATACCGCCTCTTGCATTGACAGGTGCTGTATTCGGTGCGTTCCTTTCAGGTGTTCTCTACCGCGTTTCAAACGGAAAAATCATATTTGCCGTCATAGGAGAAATATTCGGCACAGGTGTAATCGGAGCAATTGTTTCATATCCGGTAATGGCATTAATCATGGGACGCACAGGTCTCACCTGGATGTTTTATGTACCTTCATTCATAGCCGCCACAATTATCGGCGGAACAGCAGCATACATTCTGTTAAAAGCCTTGAGCCGAAACGGCATGCTGTTAAAATTTCAAATGAGTTTAGGAGTTAACATTTATGATAAACCAACTGTTAGAAATAAAATCAAAAATTAAAATAAATCAACCGTTGATACACTGCATAACAAATCCCATATCCATTAACGACTGCGCCAATATTGTACTTGCATCAGGAGCAAGGCCCATAATGGCCGAACATTGTACTTAGTAACAGACAGCACAGGAAAGACCGACGATGTCTTCCTTGATATAGTGGAAAAGTCCTGCAATGGAGGCATAACCCTTTTACAAATCAGGGAAAAAAACCGCTCAGGAAGAGAATTCCTGGACTTGGCCATAAAAGTTAAAAATTTGGCAGACAAATATAATATTCCTTTAGTAATAAACGACAGAATTGATATTGCGCTGGCATCCGATGCATCAGGAGTGCACGTCGGACAAAGTGATATTCCGGTTTATTATGCCAGAAAGCTTATGGGTAAAGAAAAAATAGTCGGGGCTACAACAAAGACTGTTGAGCAGGCTCTTGAAGCTTACAATCAGGGAGCGGATTATCTGGGTGTCGGGGCCATATTCCTCACCACAACAAAGGTTGTAACAAGAATAACCGAAGTTTCAACCTTGAATGAAATCTGCAAATCCGTTCCCATTCCAACAGTAGCAATCGGCGGACTTAACATTAATAACATCGATATCTTAAAAGACAGCCCGATAAGCGGAATTTCAGTAGTTTCCGCCATAATGAAGGCAGAAGACCCTGAGAAAGCTGCATCAGAATTAAAAAGAAAAATTACCGATATGCTGAATTAGTTGAAATATAATTGATATTATAGTATTTTAATATTATAATAATATAAGTATGAAATTTCAGATAAAAGAGGACTCTATGCAGTATATTACAATTATTGCCATTGTTACAGCTGTCGTAACACTTGCTATGATTATATCACATATAAAGACAGCTAAGAATTTAAGGACGCATCTGACAGAATCCTTCGGAAAGATGCCTGAACAGAAAAAATGCGAATTTGAAAGCATTGAAAGCTACCACAGGCATAGGAAGAAGCTCCCGGGAAATTCAGAAATAATAGACAGCATTACCTGGGATGACCTGGATATGAATGTTGTATTTAAGCGTATAAACACATGCCATACATCTGTCGGAGAGGAATACATGTATGATGCCCTGCATCAGATACAGGCTGGCAAAGACCTGCTTTTAAAAAGAGAAAGCCTTATTGCCTGCCTGGGAAAAAATCCGGAAATAAGGCTGAGGCTGCAGATGAACCTGGCCAAATCAGGAAAGCACAACTACAGCGGTTTATCATCCTTCATTTTTGAAAATGATGCCAAGACGCTGAAATATCCTTTTATATATAATATTCTGGCGCTCGTTCCCATAATATGCGCATGTTCTGCATTCTTTACAGAGTATGGCGTTATGTTTTTCATACTTGCTGCCATATTGAACGGGTTTGTTTATTACAGCACAAAAGTGAAAATAGAAAGGGAACTTCCTGCAATCAGGTATTTTTCATCACTGCTTCATTGCATAAACAAAGTCAGCAGGATAAATGGTGTAGAGACATTTCCTTTCTTCAGTGAGCTTAATAAAAGTTTTGACATATTTAAAAGCTTAAGAACAAGCATTTCCGGTATTATGCGCAAGGATGTCCCTGACATAGCCATATTTATAGAATATATAAAAATTATATTTCTCACTGATATCAGAAGCTACAACAAAACAATTCAGAGGATTACAAAATATTCAGAGGACTTTCATACACTGTATAAATGCTTCGGTGAAATTGACATGGCGATTTGTGTGCTGTCATTCAGAAAAAGCCTGCCATTTTACTGCCGTCCTTCTTTTCACAGTGAAAAATCAATATGTTTTGAAGACTTATATCACCCTTTGCTTTCAGAACCTGTTCCAAACAGCGGAAAAATAAGCCGAAACAGCATTATCACCGGCTCCAATGCTTCTGGAAAATCCACATTTATAAAAGCATTGTCTGTCAACGGTATTTTAGCTCAATCAATTTATACTTGTGCAGCAAAGTCCGTTAATTTAAGACCTTCACTCATAATTACCTCTATGGCAGTTCGTGACAATATTTCAGAAGGAGACAGCTACTTTATAAAGGAAATAAAATCATTAAAAAGAATACTTGATAAGGTTCAGTATACTTCCTGCACATGCTTTGTGGATGAAATACTGAAAGGAACAAATACAATCGAGCGTATAGCAGCCTCCGCAGCCGTACTGAAATACTTAAGCGGCACAGACTGCCTTTGCGTAACAGCTTCACACGATATTGAACTGACACATATCTTAAAGAACGAATATGACAATTATCATTTCCGCGAGTATATCACAGATGACGGAATACACTTTGATTACAAGCTCAAGGAAGGTCCCTCACAGACAAGAAATGCCATCAGGCTCCTGCATCACATGAATTTTGACAGCAAAATAGTCGAAGACGCCGAAGCTATGGTGAATAAGTTTATTGATTCAAAGAGCTGGTAATATTATTATCAGCTTCAAAACAAAAATACAGTATAAGGTATTGCAGATTGCCGAATACTGTATCAAAAATTATATTTATATATTTACCTATATTTCGCTCTCTGCTTTTCTTGATATTGTTGAAGCATATAAAAATAAAGCTGCAAATCCTAAGGAGCTGATTAGATATGGAGATTGCAGTCCTGTATTTTGCAGTGCCAATCCTCCTATTATTGGTCCTACAATACTTCCTATATTGGCAGCTGTGGTTAATTGTCCCACAGCAGCTCCTTTTGACTCCTCCGGTGTGTCCCTGACAAAAGCTCCGTTTATCGTAACATCCAGCATAGTTAATGCTAAGCAATATATAGTCCATACTGCCCCAAACAAGTAAATACTTCCTAAGTATGAAATAGACAGCATACTTGCAAATAACATTGCAAGTGAGATTAAGACTGCTTTTTTAGTCCCCATACTATCACTCTTTTTTCCTATGAACGGTGATAAAAAGGCACTTGCCAATGCAGGCAAAATAAATGCCACTGCTATTTCAAATAAATCTGAATTAAATTTCATTTGCAGGTACAAGACAAAAATTGAAGAAACTATACTTGTAAATATTCTCGCAATGAGATTGAAGGACGCTATTTTTAATTTCAGCGGCGGTAATAAAAGCTTTGTTTTGATATCCTTACCGCTGGTTGAAGATGTCTTAGTTTCTTTTGTATTAAATATTGAGTAAATCAAAGCAGCTGCAGCAGCCAAGGCACACACGATAAACAAATGTCTCCATCCGGAACCGAGCGTATTATTGTACAGAAAAACAAAACTTAATGCTATGCCTAATAACCCTCCTTTTTCTGAGTAGCTGTTTAATTTGCCGAAGTTTTCTGCGTTGTCCTTATTGTTCATATCGGCAATCATGCTGTATGTAGAAATACTTATAAATGCTGATGCTATTGCTTGAAATCCTCTGGCTAAATATATCAAGGCAATTACTTCTGTTTTGGAATATATAAAATATGAAAGAAGATAAAATATTATTCCTGAAATAAATACAGGCCTTCGCCCTACCTTGTCGGAAGCATATCCTATTATTATTCTGAATATTACGAGTCCAAAAGAAAAAACAGAAAAAAGCCCTGTAACCTGCACCGGAGTTAATCCAAGGCTGGTCGTAAATATTGGCAGCAAGACGTTCATTACTGTTAAGGGTAATGATATTAAGATTACTGGTAACGATATCCTCGATAAAACATTACTTGATAGTTTATCCATTATGAAATCTCCTAAGCTAATATATTCTTCCTTAATTATAACAATCTTACCCTATTTTGTAAATATCGCAGCATACAACGTATATTATTCATCCACCAGCTTACGTCTTTAAACAAATTCGCCATTTTCTCATATTGAGTGATTGTTGCCAATAATTTTATTAGAAATAAAAAACTTTCTGTACTGTTAAACAGAAAGTTTACATTTGTTATATTTCATATTTCAAAAGTATTAAGTGCCTTTCTTATCATGATTTTCAAGCTGATAATATCCGGCGATAGAAACCGCAAGAGCACTCAGTGCGTCCACAATTATGTCCTTCATTGTGTCCATTAGAGCATTTCTTCCTACAAGCTGAATTCCGTTTTCCAAGGTATGCTTCTGCATATTGAGAGAAAAAATTCCGTCGAAAGTATATTCATAAATCTCCCATATGGCTCCGGCTGCCAAAGCAAAACAGAATGCAAACATTGCAACAAAAAACGGACTTAAGTACATGTTTATTTTACTGTATTCGTTAAGATAGCTTACAACCCAGAAACCCAAAGCTCCCAGCATAGCTCCGCTGAATGCATGCAGGACTGTATCCCAGTACGGTATAAGGTAATAAAAATTCCTTACCTCTCCTAAATATATTGCACAATATAAAAATATAAAATATACAATTTCCATGTTGTTAGGTATGTCTATGGAAAACCTGCGCTCGAATACAGAGGGAATCATCATTACAACCAATCCCAGAATACACTGTATAAGCATAAGTACATAATCACTTTTTATTTTTACATGAACATCTGAGTTAACAGGTTCTGATGGCGCTGATATTATTTTTATTATTGTAAAGCCGATAGATAATAGCAAAGTAATAAACAAAAAGTTACCTGCGATGTTTTTCCAATTCCTTTTACTTTTTTTGCTTCCTGCCATATTAACTCCCGAATTAATTTAATTTGTATTTAATGCCATATTATTTAATATTTCATTTTATACTATTTTAGTATACATTTTTGTTTAAAAAATATAAAAATTTTAAAAGGGTAGCAAATGGAAACGATAAAAAAATACTGTCTTTGCTGACAGTATGTGAATTTGAAACTTTTATATTTTTAGTAAATATGTAATTATCAAAAACATTACTTGTGTTGTTTCAATGACAGCTCCCTCGATTGAGCTTGGAAAAAGTTTGATTTTGTCATCAAGTATGCTTGCAATCATACAAATCAGCATATATGTGAGTGACAAGGAGATTACCAGTCTGTAGTTAAATATGGCCGCTATTAAAAATGACATTCCAAAGGCAGCTATAATATGATATCTTCCGCAATATTTCATTACTAATGTATTATCCTTATTACGTTTAATAACCGGGCTCAAAATTATAAGACTTGAAAATCCTGCAACAGGCATAACAATCAACGCTGTGGATGGAACAATTCTGAAAAGGGAAAAATACATTAAATTAAGCAATGTAATTCCAATCAGTCCTGACAACTGCTCGGACTGATTCCTGGGTTTTATATAGTAATTCAATGTCCTGTAAGAATCTTTCATATTTACTGCTTTTGTTATTATATTATAATATGCAAGGATAACTGTACTAACAAATAAATCATCATAAAATATTTTGAAGGATGAAATAAAAAATGCAGCAAAACCAACAGCAAAACCAATCAACGGCAAAGCAAGAATTCCATTTACATAATCTTCTTCATTTGTTTCCGCATATATGGTAATATCAATGCATGTATATTTTTTCAGCATTAAAACAAAGCCTATAACAATACTTTTTAAGTCAAACATAACTCTACCCTCTTCATTTTTAATATTATACCATAAATACTATAAGGTTACAATTATTATGTTAAAATATGCTAATTAGTAAGGAACAGACATAAACAGACCTTATCTGTTTTATGCTCTGAATTTTTTGTATTCAAAAAGGACCTCATTGAGAGATCCTTTATAAGCAGCTATAACAAATCGTAAAATCTCATAAGCATCAAGTATATTTCCTGGTATGTGCAGTATTCATATGGTTTAAAGCTTGTTCCATTACCCTTTAGCAATCCCTTGCTTGTCACAAAGTATATAAATGGTCTCTCCGATTCCTTCACATCTGAAATATCATCATAATCAACTGCTTCATAATTGGAAATATCCATTCCGAGCTCATTTCCTATATAGCTCAAAAGCTTAGAAATTTCAAGCCTTGTAACATATTCATCTGAATCACGTTTCCACTCTTCATCCATGAAACCTATTTGATAAGCTTCATACAGTCTTTTTTCCTTCTCATAGCACGCTTCTGCATCAGTGCTTGAGTTTCCTGTTCTGCCGTCAACATATATTTCACCCTTAACCGGGTCAATAGACATAGAGTCTTCTTGATTAATCACTCCAAAATATTTAGAAAACTTTTCTTTCCCAAGTTTATTTTCAATAATATTTAATGTAAGTATGTAAAAATCCTCTTTTGTAATGTAAGAGTTATATATTCCTTCTAATTCCTCGGGTATCAATGATGCTTTTTCCATAGCTTTTATTGCATCCAGAGCCCATTCATCAGGCTTTTGAGGTAATGCATCCTGCCATAATTTTGTATCATGTGTTATGGATGAAAGACTTTGATCAATTATTGATGCAAGATATTCAATTTTCTCATGTACAACAGTATAGTTTCCGCCATTTATATTTCTCAGTATATCAGGATGTGCTTCAGCATACCATATCATGTCGGTAATTTCATCCTTGAAACTCAAAGCTGAGTGCTTGTTTATAAATACTTTATCGTAGCCTTCACCCCAGGCTCCGTACTCATATCCGGCATTTAACTTATCAAATTCACTTTTTATCTTATCATATCCATAAGTCGTGAATAAATAGTCTCTTACGTACTGTCCTATTTCATAAATAAGGCCTTCTTCGGATGCTACACAGTTATCATAATATAAACTGTTTTGCATGGTGTAAATATATATGTCCGCACTTTTTTCATCTAATTTGTATTCAGAAAATAAGTCACTTATTTTTTCGGTTCTGCCAACTATGATATTTGTACTTACACCAATGTTAGAATAAAATCCTGTTATTTCTTTAATCATACCGGCAGGAAGTTTTCTCAATCCACGGTCTAATACTGTCATGCAATCTTTGTATTTTACGCTGTCTTCATTGTTAGGAATAACTATATTTATGCCATAATCCTCTTTAAGATTATCATTTACTATATCTTCACCTAAGGGTTCATACGTATACCCATATGCTGCTGTTCCAATAAAGCAAAAAGTTATTGCAGCGCATAATAATCTTTTTATTTTTATCATAATATCTACCTCGTCCATTATTTTTTACTTGAGTTAGCATGATTTAAAATTATAACATATAATAATATTTTAATCAACATAAATGTGTAAACGTTTACTAAAAAAATCCTGTAAAAACTTGCTTTATATTGTTATACTATTATATTATAAGTTGCATAAAATTATGAAAAAAATATACTGTTAAGGTGAACTCCATGAAAATTACACTAATTTCTGTAGGAAAAATAAAGGAAAGATTTTTTACGGATGCAATAAATGAATACTCAAAAAGATTATCGAAGTTCTGCAAGCTTACCGAAGAAATAATACCTGACGAAAGAGCTGATGAAAATTTTTCTCAGTCAGAAATAGAACAGGTTAAAATAAAGGAAGGAGTTAAAATACTTAATAAGGTTTCTAAAAATTCATATGTGTTCGTGCTTGATGTCAAGGGAAAACAATTGAGCTCTGAGGAACTGGCAGAAAAAATTAATACTCTGGGAATTGGCGGCATATCTGATATAGACTTTATAATTGGCGGAAGCAACGGCCTCTCACAAGATGTGCTGGATATTGCAGATTTTAAGCTGTCATTTTCCAAAATGACATTTCCTCATCAACTGTTTAAAGTAATACTATTGGAACAGATTTACAGAGCATTTAAAATTATTGCCGGAGAAACTTATCATAAATAGGATAATGTTAATATTTACTCCATTGTAATAATCTACTTTTTCTTTAATTCTAAAGAATTCAGCTGATTTATCATGAACAGCAATCCCACCTTACCAGAATCCGGATAATTTATCCCATCAAGTGAAGGTGGGCACACTATGAAATCCCTTGTTTTATTTCTTTTTTACCATCTGAAGTAACTAACATACTTTTTATTTTTATTATTGATTTTTTTATGATAACTACCATTAATATTGCAAATGCAATCATTAATGGTAAGATTTCATATGTAGACATAGGCTTCACCTCCTTTTCCTTAACCTCCTTTTATCAGGATGTATCAGCCATACACTGCTATGTGCCTATTCTTACAATATCTTTTTATATAGTATAAGAAAGTCAGAAAAAAACATTGCAGCCTTTTAATAATAAATAAAGCTCACATGTAATTTTACATGAGTTAGCTATAACTTTTTCAACAGTAAGATGCCATGATAATATTCGCTTTTCAGCATTGAATATATTATCTGGTCCAGATAGCCTCTTTCCGATTTATAATTTTGTCTCAATATACCATCTCGGTGCATTCCTGATTTCTCATATAGGCTTATTCCGACATAATTATCCGGGTATACATCAAGCCAAAAGCGATTCATATTTAAATCTTCAAATGCATGTTTAAACAATGCGTTTATCACTTCTGTTCCGTATCCCATTCCTTTTTTAGAAATAGCAAATCTTCGCAGCTCAAATCTTTCCGACTTGTTGTCCAAATTGTTCAAAACAAATCCAACTGTTTCATCAGTGTCCTTTTCTTTAATAACATAAAGAAGGGTATCTTTATCTTCGATTTCCTTTTTATGTTCTTCATAGGTACCCTGCCATATGAAGTCACTGTTATCCTTATGATTTTCCAATTCCATAATTATTTCTATATCAGATTCTTCTGCTTCAATTAAATATAGTCTTTTTGTTTTTATCATAGCTTCTTCCCCCTGATTTATAAAGTATAATTTTTTATATTATACCATATATAATGCCGTGGAGAAAGGTTTTCACTGATAATAAATTATTGTCATAACATATATTTAATGATAATATTAAGTGATATTTTTAATAGGAGATGTCTATGAAAAAACTATTTAAAGAATTTGGTGAAGAAATAAGCAAATATAACACTGAAAATTACTGTTTAGGTTTTTATTATATTGCGGATGATGCTAATTTTAAAAGGCAGATTACAATAAAAGATTACTACAGAATAATTCTGGTAAACAATACTGAAAATCTTACCGTAGAAAACTTAAACAAAAAATTGGAAGATTTAAAAAATAGGGATATTTTGAATTTCAGCTATGATACATACGAGGATGCCATTGAGATACTCAATAGTGAATATAACTTAAATCTTGAGCTTGAAGAAAGTATCTTTTATGATGATTTGGATTATTTCAAAAATGGGCGTATAGTGTATGACAAGGAAAGAAATTTATTTGATCTGGCAGAAAATTGGTCTGAAATTGTAACAACATATCTTTACAGTGAAGAACACGGATATATTGCTTCCATGCAGATTGAAATTCAGGATTGTAATATTGAAAGTTCTTATCCTGAGGTACATATTGATGAGCTTGATGAAATTGAAGAAATTGAAATTGAAGAAGATGAAGTCTCAAATGACAAAGACGATGATAGTCCTTTTGATGAAATTACCGTCATGGGAAAAATACTAATTGAAACCACCAGTGTTAAAAAATTAGAGGATAATAAATATTTAATTACAATATCGTCAAAGGCTCCCGGGCACGTTGACATGGCTGCAACGGCGACTGAAAATGAATTAATAGGTTATTTAAAAAATGAAGATGTAAATAACATTGATGAATATATGAAAAAAATACAATCAAAAAGATAGGTTCCTGATTGAACCTGTCTTTTTACATTTCTGCCTAAAAATTATTTTCAGCCTCGTTTCAATTAATCCCTGCTCCATCCAAAACATTTATTTTTTTACTTTTTTCGACATTAAATATTGAACGCTTACTTTCTATATGTTATACTTCATTTTAACAAGGGTGGTATTTTATGGAAGTGGAAATCAGGTTATTTGATTCTTTCAGAAAAGGACGTTGGAATAGTAAACATTTGCGTTTTAATGATGCTGTTCAAATTATAGACATTCTTGATATTCTTCAGATTGATGCTGAAGAAGTGAGATTAATTCTTGTTAACGGCAGTCATCAAAATGTCGACTACAATTTAAATGATGGTGAATTATTGGCTCTTTTCCCCCTGTAATGGTCGTTTACGCGCTCTTTTGTTTTATTTTTTAATTTTCTCCTTATTAACAAATCTATTTATGGAACAATAATTAATAAATTACATAAAATTATTTTATTCGTATTTAATAAGGAGGCAATTTATGTGCGGTATAGCAGGATGGATTAATACAAAAGAAGATATTTCATGCAATGCGGAAATAATCAGAGATATGGCGGATGAGCTTTTTTCAAGAGGCCCTGATACCTTTGGATTCTATAGGGATAAAAATATAATTTTTGGTCACAGACGTTTAATAATTGTGGATGCCGAAGGTGGAACACAGCCTATGATACGGCAGATTGGTGAGCACAAATTTGTTCTTGTTTACAATGGTGAAATGTATAATACCGACAATGTAAGAGACGAATTAAAATCCAGGGGATACAGGTTTGAATCTTACTCCGATACTGAAGTTTTGCTTATCTCTTATATTGAGTGGGGCCCTGAATGTGTTAACCACATTAACGGTATTTTTGCCTTTGGTGTATGGGATGAATATAATAAAACCTTGTTTCTGGCAAGAGATCATTTAGGTGTCAAGCCTCTGTTCTATAGTTATAAGGATAATAACCTGATATTTGCCTCTCAGATAAAAGCACTTCTTGCAAATCCAATGATTGAGCCGATTATTAACGATGAAGGAATAATGGAAATATTGGGTCTGGGGCCTGCACGCTCATTAGGCAGCGGAGTTTTTAAGGACATACATGAAATTCCACCTGCACATTGCTTGTTTTACAAGGATGGAACTATTAATATCAAGGAATATTGGAAATTAGAGGCGCGTCCTCATGAAGAGAGTTTTGAGCAAACAAAAGAAACTGTAAGAAACCTTCTCGTTGATGCTGTTGAAAGACAGCTGGTTTCTGATGTTCCTCTTTGCACCTTCCTTTCCGGAGGACTGGACTCAAGTGCTATATCAGCTATTTCCACAGAATATTTTAAAAAGCATAATCGCGGTATTTTAAATACCTATTCAATCGATTACAAGGATAATAACAAATATTTTCAGTCAAATTTGTTTCAGCCCACATCTGATCAGTTCTTTGCAGAGAAGATGTCTGATTATTTGAAGAGCAGCCATCATACCGTGGTGCTTGACAACATAAATCTTGTTCAGGCATTGAAGGATGCTGTAGCAGCAAATGATCTTCCGGGCATGGCAGATATTGATTCATCGCTTCTGCTGTTCTGCAAGGAAATAAGAAAGGATTTTACTGTTGCATTGTCAGGAGAATGTGCAGATGAAATCTTCGGAGGCTACCCGTGGTTTACAAGAACTGAAGATATAAATTCCGATACATTCCCTTGGTCAAAATCCATTAAGGAAAGACATGAAATATTAAATAAGCAGCTATCTTATCTTCCTATAGAGGAATATGTTAACCAAAAATACAGTGACACAATCAACAGAGTTTCAAAGCTGCCGGGAGAATCAAAAGAAGAATCAAGAATGAGAGAGCTGTTTTATTTAAACATAAAGTGGTTTATGATTACTCTGCTTAACAGAAAGGACCGCATGAGCATGGCAAACAGTCTTGAGGTCAGAGTTCCTTTTGCTGATTATCGTCTGGTGGAGTACGCCTTTAATATACCTAATGACATTAAATTTTACAGCGGAAGGGAAAAAGGACTTCTGAGAGAAGCACTGAGAGGTATGCTGCCGGATGACATAATTGACAGAAAGAAAAGCCCCTATCCTAAAACTCATCATATTGATTACACTAATTCCGTTCAAAGTTGGATGAAAGAAATAATGTCAGACAGCAATGCTCCCATATACCAGCTCATCGATAAGAAAAAGGTAAATGAAATAGTTGAATCAGGTGGAAAATCTTTTAAAAAGCCCTGGTACGGTCAGCTTATGACAGGTCCTCAGCTGATTGCCTACTTCATACAGATTAATCTGTGGATGGAAAAACTTAATGTAAGAATCCAATAAATAATTTTTTAATTTTCATAAACATTGTCGTAACACTTTGATAATTGTCGAATATGATATTAATGAGCTTGGCTCAAAATTCAAATAGAATAAGGTGTTATGATGAGTTGCAATAGATGTGAAAATATAAACAGAACCGGTAATGTTATGGGTGAATCCGGTGTACTACCTAGTATAGCATTAAGAGGTCCTGGATGCATAAACGGCACAGGACGATGCAACGGCGTTTTAGGCACAGGCGGCGTAAGCTGTAATGAATTATTAAATGCTTTCTGCGGACGCTGCGCTAATAACGTAGGCGGCGCAGGGGAATCATGCTGCAGCAATCTGCTTGGCGCAAGCGGGCCCCGATGCGTTAATTACTCTAATAATGTTCAAGGAACAGGCGGAAGAAACAGATGCTGCAGATGGTCATGCGAAGACCTATGCACACCTACTGTAGTTCCCAGATAAATTGCAAATAATGAGCAGTAATCTGCTCATTATTTTTTCATTTTATTTTTAATTTTTGAAAATTTTTATCAGTTTATTTTTTTAAATCCGGATAATAATAAATGTATAGCTTCATCTAATGAAAGGAGCTGTATATTATGAGTAAAAATAAATTAGTGGTGCCTGAAGCTCAACAGGCTATTAATAATTTAAAAATGGAAATAGCTCAGGATATGGGTATTCCTACAATAAGCGGAATGACATCAGAAATGTATCCTGCTATTGTTAACGGACTAAGCGTCAGAGAAATGGTGCGCATGGGCGAAAAAATGCTTGTAAATAAACAAGGTAATACGCCTACTGACAGAGATATTTTTTAAAAAAGTATTATGCCAAGGCCGGTGCGAAATTAAATCACACCGGCTTTCTCTATATTTTTTTATTGTACATCAAGTATTTCATACACAAGATCTTTTGTTTCTGACGGATTTGCAATATAAAATGAAAGTCCGTTTTTAGTCTGTGTAGTTCCGGGAAGTACATGAAAGTTAATATTATCAGTTGAAATACCCAGGCTTCCTGCTGCTAAAGAAGTTGCTTCAGGCAATGAAAAGTCTGTTGTCACATGTGGATAAACTTCGCTTATAACCTTGGGCAGTCTAAAGCTTAAAGCTTTTTTTACTGCTGACTTGATAAATTTCTGCTGCGCCTCGATTCTTCCCAAGTCACCTTCATCATAGCCTCTATATCCCGAATAGTTGGTTTTTCGGAACCTTAAAAATTCCATTGCGTTATCGCCATCAATAATCTGAAGTCCTGCAGGTATATTAATATCTAACGGAGGATCTGAATAAGGGTCCGTGTATCTCATATGAAATGGCACATCCACTTCTACTCCGCCTACCGCATCAACCGCCGCTCTTAATCCATCATAATCAATCGCTATATATTTATCGATTTTCAATCCTGTAAGGCCTAATATAGTTTCCTCTAATCCTTCAACTCCTTTTACAGTATATATGATATTTATTTTGTTGTTTGCGCTGTTTACAAATCCTTCCCTTTCAACATATGTATCCCTGGGAATTGAAATTATATCGGCAGTCTTCGTCTTTGTATCATAGCTTGCAACCATAATTGTGTCTGAGTGTTCATGCTCCATACCTAATAAAAGTACATTTATTCTTTTTTCTTTGTTATTATTGCTTATTATATTGAATATATCCGTTGCATCTACATTGTTCCCGCCGTACAATCCGTTGAGCATAAATATCCCGCCTGCAACTACCAGCGAAAAACATATGAGAGATACAAAAAATACCTTTAAAAAATGCTTCACTTTAACTTCCTCCATAAAAATTATCACTGATATATAATACCACAAAAAAAGATTTTGTAAATAAATTAAATCTTAATAAATAATTAAGACATTAATTAAAAAAGACGCAAAAAAAGAGGAAACGCGTTTGGGTTTCCTCTACAGCTTTTCGTTGTATGCTTTTTCAAAATCCATTATTGTCAGGTCGCTTTCAAGATATCTTGCGTATGTGTAAAGAACATCCGACAATCTATTCACGAATTTAAGAAGTATATCTCCTACTTCTTCATTTCTTTTTAATGTTATTATTCTTCTTTCTGCTCTCCTGCATATAGTTCTTGCAACATGAAGTGCCGCCGCCCCGCTTGAAGAACCGGGAACTATGAACTTGTCTGCTCCGCTTATCTTCGGAAGATAATCATCAATTATCTTTTCTAAAGCCAGAATATCCTCTTCTCGGACTTTATACTTATATTTTCCTTCTTCAACTGTTGCCAGCTCCCCTGCCACAAAGAAAAGACGCATCTGTATTTTTTTTAAAGAATTCTTTATATTGTCATCCTCAACAAATTTCATCGCAAAACCTATTGATGAATTTAGTTCATCCACAGTACCGTAAGCTTCCACTCTCAATGAATCTTTATCAATTCTTGTACCGTCATATAATGATGTCTGACCCTTGTCACCTGTCTTGGTATAAATTTTCATAAATGCTTCCCCCTGTCACTTAAACATATTATTTGATAGTCTGTTATTGTAACTTATACCCCAATTTATGAACTTTAATAAATTACTTTATATAAATTCCTTAAGACTGTCAGAAATTCTTCCGAATTCATTAAGCCCCAATGTTTCTCCCCTTGTTCCCGGATCTATTCCTGCATTTGTCAGGGCCATTTTAACAGTATCCTTTGATATCTTCAAATTATTGCTGAGTCCATTCAACAATGTTTTTCTTCTTTGTCCGAAGGACGCTTTTATTACGCTGAAAAGAAGTTCTTCATCCTGAACCCTAATTCGAGGTGTTTTCAATATGTTAAATTCAATGACCGCAGAATCAACCTTAGGTCTCGGCATAAATACCGAATTTGGAACAATCATGGCAATGTTCGTATCTGCCCTGTACTGCACAGCCAATGTTATAGCACCGTATTCCTTGCTTCCCGGCAATGAATTTAATCTTTGAGCCACTTCCTTTTGAACCATCACCACTATCTTAGAAACCTTATATCTTTCCTCAAGAATTTTCATGATTATCGGAGTTGTTATGTAGTACGGAAGATTGGCGACTATTTTAACGTCCAGTCCGCTAAATTCTTCTTCAATAAGCTTGTTGACATCAACCTTCATAAAATCATCATAAATAATTTTTAGGTTGTCATAGTTTAATATTTCTTTATGAACCTTTTCTAAGCTTTTATCAACTTCTATTGTAACAACCTTTTTTGCCTTATCACATAAAATTTGAGTCAGTGTGCCAAATCCCGGTCCTATTTCAAGCACTCCTGAATTTTCATCAAGCTCGGCGGTTTCGGCTATTTTATTTATTATATTTCCGTCAATCAGGAAATTCTGACCTAGGCTCTTGCTGAATTTAAATCCGTATTTGTCCAGTATGTCCTTCATCACCTTAGGTGAATATAGTTTTTTATCATCCATTATTTATCCGCCTCGTTTTTCTCCGCTTTAATAATTGCTTCTTCCAATTCTTCTCTTGTTATACCGAATGAATTAATTCTCTTTAAGAACTGTTTTGCGCTGCAGTACCCTATCCCAAGCTTATCTCCTGCAGATGCTCTTCTTTTTGACGCATTTTCATTACCTATGAGACCGTAATATACCATGTCACCGTATACAAATTCCTGTCTGTTTTCAGATATTTCAGCCCTTGCATTTTTCAGTGCCTCTCTTATATCCTCGGGTGATGCATTTTCAACACCTATGTCGCCATCCTTGTTTGCCTTGCTCCTTGGTATGAAAGCATGCTTGCAGTTCTCTATTTCGGATGAAAGCATGTATCTTATTTTTTTACCCGGATAGTCGGGATCAGTCAATATTATTATTCCTCTGTTTTTAGATGCCTTTTTAATTACTTTTAATATTTTTTCATTTAATCCAAGTCCGCTTGTTGCAATAACCTGTGCATCAACCGCTTTCTTGACCGCGGATATGTCCGACTTTCCTTCAACCACTATTATTTCTTTAATCATCAATACCTCTGTAGTTCCTCAACATTTTTTGACTGTTCCAAAAGAGATTTAATTTTTGTTACCATTAAATCAACTGCAACCAGATTATTTCCGCCTTCGGTTACTATGATATCAGCATATTTCTTACTGGGCTCTATGAATTGCTCATGTGCAGGTCTTACCGTATTCATGTATTGGTTTATGACCGATTCGAGATTTCTTGCCCTTTCATTTATATCTCGTATAATTCTTCGTAGTATTCTGATATCGGCATCTGTATCCACATATATTTTAATATCCAAAAGATCTCTGATCCTTTCTTCGTAAAAAACAAGAAGTCCTTCAACAATTATAATTTCTTTTGGCTCAACAGTAGTTGTTTCCTCTTTCCTGTTGTATATTCCATAGTCATAAATCGGCTTTTGTATTTCATTTCCTTTTTTAAGCTCCTTAATATGCTCCACAAATAAATCTGTATCAAATGCAAAGGGATGGTCATAATTTATTTTGCATCTTTCTTCATACGTAAGCGAGCTCTGTTCTTTATAATAGGAGTCATGCTCCATCAGTGCAATGCTTTTTTCAGGAACGGCCCTGCATATTCTGTTTACTATTGTGGTCTTTCCGGAACCGCTCCCTCCGCATATACCTATGAATATTGGTTTTTTCATAATTTCCTCTCATTTGTATGGCTTTATCAACAGTTAATATTGGTACTTCAACATTTTAGTAATTATATCTCTCCTCGTTATATAACAATATACACTATTTTTTACAATTTGCATACATGAAAAAAGAAAAAATTCAATTGAATTTTTTCTTTTTCACAATGATATTACTCTAAAATATAAACTTTTACTTGTCTGATTCCAAAGATGTCACATGCTGTTCCATCTTCCATAAACAAGTCAATTCGATTGCCCCTGATTGCGCCTCCAGTGTCAAGGGCCGTTGCAAAACCATAGTCAGGACTGCCATCTACGGAAGCTATATATAGCTTCGTGCCGAGAGGTATAACTTTTGGGTCTACTGCAACTGTACCTGGCTGAGCTTTTGTGCCAGATGCTGTTATACCGTAGTAGGGATCACCGGGATTTTTACCTGTGCTTTCATATGAAAGGTCGTAGGCTGTTGCAACCATATCAAGCTCTTGTTCAAACCTGAACCCGCCTCTTGATGTTGCAACTACATATTCCTTTGTTCCTACTTCGATTATTTTGTCTACAGGCTTAATGTAGACTATTTCTTCCTCCAAGGACCTTGAAACCATTTTACCGTCAACGTAGCATTCCTGGTAAACTGATTTTTTCATGCCGTCTGATCCTTCTTGAACTACATGTTCATAATCAACATATTTTTCATCATTATATAATATTTTTGTTTTATGTTCTACTCCGCTTCTGTCAATATCATACTTTATTTCTTTTAATGGAGGTTTTATTTCTGCAGTTTCAACACTTTTTGTATCTGCAAAAACCTTGTTTTTAGAGTTTCCTTCATTATCATTATAAATTACAATAAAGCTCATTATCAATACTGCTAAAATAAAAAATGGGTACATCTTCTTTTTCATTTTACCACCAACCTTTAATGGATTTCCAGAAATTGACTACTCTCGTTGTCAATTAAAGGTATAAATTTTACTGAAAAAATTTACTTTTTGTATAAGTATGAACTCACACATTATTGGCAATCCCTATGCAAAGTCCCACAATTTTTTGCACAAATGTTATTATAATCGAACTGTACATATAATACAAATTAATTTTTTCTTAATTACTGTCATAATTTATATTTTATTGTACTATTGTCTTGATTATGGTGTTTATTAAGCAATTTTTTCTGTAAATTATTCATAGTGTTTACATTATTTTATAAAATATACCAGTTGTACATAAAAAAAACAGGAAAACAGCTTTCAGAAATTACCAATTCGTTCAAGCTGTTTTCCTGCCGCAATCCTGCCTGCTCAGGCATTAATATTTATATTCTGGAATACTTATAATTTTTGTGTTCACAGTAAAGCTCTTTCATTATTTTCTCGAAGAGAACTCCTTCGGAGCCGGGGGTTCCTGCTTCATATGTAGCCCTTACAGCCTTTGATACAAATATTGATGCGTCCTCCATTGCTTCAGGCAGGCTTTTACCGTTTAACAGATATCCTGTAAACAATGATGTAAACAAATCTCCGGTACCGGGATATCTGGTATCAACATAATCAAATGATACTTTCCAATATTCATTCGTTTTACTGTTGCAGCATGCATTGATATGTTCTTTCTCATCAGTTGTAATTCCGGTTATTAGCGCTGTCTCAGGTCCCATGCTGCAAAGCTCTTTTAAATATTCTTTTAAAAGTTCAATGCTTATAGTTTCTCCTTTATATTTTTTCCCAAGAAGTATCCCTGCTTCGGTTAAATTTGGAGTAATGATGTCAGCCTTTTTTACAAGACTTCCCATTTTTTGAACCATGTCATCAGTGTATGTCTTGTAAATCTCTCCGTGGTCTCCCATTACAGGATCTACAACAATTAAGGGATTGTTGTTTTTCTTCATCTTATTTATTATTTCTATCATTATATTTATCTGCTTTTCAGAACCTATAAATCCGCTGTAAAGGCAGTCAAATTCAGCATTGTTTTTTTCCCAGTAGCTGTAGTATTCTTCCATGTGATCAGTGAAATCAAAAAAATAAAAATATTTGTATTCTGAATGATTGCTTAAAATTGCTGTGGGCAGCGGGCATACCTGGCAGCCCAGAGCTGACATTACAGGCATAATCACAGTCATGGAGCATCTTCCCATTCCTGACATGTCGTGTATTGCTGCTACTCTCGGAACGTTTTTCATAATTACCTTTCCTTTCCCGATAATATCCTGATAATATTATAAACAATTCTGACATTTTCAAAAGGTACAGATTATTATAATTTTAAGATAACAGAAATGTAAGAGGGATGATTTCATATCATGAAATCATCCCTTTAAATTACTTGTTACTTAAAATTTCCATGAACTCATCGCCTGTGATTGTTTCCTTTTCCAGCAGGTAACCTGCCAGTTCATGAAGTTTTTCTTCATTTTCCTTTAAAATTCTGACTGCCTTTTCATGGGCTTCTTTGATTATTCTTAAAACCTCATCATCAATCTTGCTTGAAGTCACTGATGAGCATGCCAATGACGAATCTCCTCCCAAATAAGGATTATTGACGCTTTCCAATGCCATCATATCAAATTCCTTGCTCATTCCGTAACGTGTAACCATTGCTCTTGCCAGCTTTGTTGCCTGCTCGATATCATTTGACGCTCCGGTTGTAAATGTGTTGAATATAACCTCCTCGGCAGCGCGCCCTCCTGTGAAGGTAACTATTTTGTTGAACGCTTCTTCCTTTGACAATAAAAATTGTTCTTCCTCTGCAACCTGCATTGTATATCCCAATGCACCTGATGTACGCGGTATAATTGTAATTTTGTGTACAGGAGCAGATTCCGTCTGCTTTGCAGCAACCAGCGCATGACCTATTTCATGATAAGCCACAATCTTTTTTTCTCTCGGTGAAATAACAGCATTTTTTCTCTGGTAACCTGCAATTACAACCTCTACAGCCTCCTCCAAGTCCTCCTGGGAGGTTCTGTTTCTTCCGTTCTTAACTGCCCTTAAAGCCCCTTCATTTATAATGTTAGCAAGCTCGGCACCACTGGCACCTGCTGTAGCGCGGGCTATGGCATTAAAATCAATATTGTCCTCAAGCTGCACATTTTTTGCGTGAACCTTGAGTATAGCTTCACGTCCGGCAAGGTCAGGAAGTTCTACAGGTATACGCCTGTCAAAACGACCGGGTCGCAGGAGCGCCTTGTCCAATGATTCAGGCCTGTTGGTTGCTGCAAGTATAACAACTCCCCTTTTGGCGTCAAATCCGTCCATTTCCGTTAACAGCTGATTCAATGTCTGCTCCCGTTCATCGTTGCCTCCCATTCCGCCTATGCCATCTCTTTTTTTACCTATTGTATCAATTTCATCAATAAAGACAATACATGGCGCTTTTTCCTGTGCCTGCTTAAACAAATCTCTTACCTTGGCAGCTCCCATTCCCACAAACATTTCAACAAATTCAGACCCTGATATTGAAAAGAACGGAACCTTTGCCTCACCTGCAACAGCTTTTGCAAGCAGCGTCTTACCAGTTCCCGGAGGTCCCACGAGCAGTGCTCCTTTAGGCATTGCTGCCCCTATTTCCTCATATTTTTGAGGATTGTGAAGAAAATCCACAATTTCGGTCAATGCTTCCTTTGCTTCGTCTTGTCCCGCAACATCCTCAAATCTTTTTCCCGTCTGAGCTTCTACATATATTTTAGCATTGCTTTTTCCAAACTGCATTGCTCCCGGGCCCATTCTTTTCTGCAGCTGCTTTGAAAGAAGCTGTCCTAATCCAAAGAATATTAAGAGCGGAAGAATCCATGACAATACAGCATTTAAAAATGTGGAATTCTCCTTTGGAACTTTTTCATAAAACTTTATATTTTTTTTAGCATTATACAGTCTGTCAGTAAGGCCCGGATCATTAGTCCTGCCTGTTATATATACAGTCCCCTCCTGTTCATCTGACCAAAAAACAATTTGGTTTTCATCAAGTTCAACAGTTGTAACCTTTCCTGCATCAACCATTGACAAAAATGTACCATAATCAACCTCTTCCACCTTTGACATTGTCTTATTTAAATATGGTACTATAAAGGCATTTAATATCACCATTACAAACAGCACTATTCCGTAATAATATATAAACGGCTTTCTCGTATTCTTTTGCTCCTTCATTTCTCCTCCTGAAAATAAAAAATGGATATAATAATACTGTTATTATTATATCCATTTTTTATTAATTGAAGCTTAAAATTGCTAAATTCATCATCCGACAAAGGGTACAAATACAGGTACGTTTCCTTTATTTGTTCGTATGGTTTGAATTTCCACATTTATACCGTAAATACTTTCTATGACCTTTGAATTCAGTGTTTCTTCAGGTGTACCATACATCATTATGCTGTTGCCCTTTAATATCATGACTTTGTCGGCAAACAGCAAAGCATGCTCCGGATTATGCGTGGACAGTAAAATAAGATACCCTTCTCCTGCCAGCCTTTTCACCTGCTCCATTATTCGGAATTGATTTCCATAATCAAGATTTGCCGTGGGTTCATCCATAATAAGAATTCCTGAATTCTGAACCAAAGCCCTGGCAATAAGCACAAGCTGCCGCTCACCTCCTGACAGCTCGGCATAGCCGCGGTCTGCCAAATGTGAAATACCCAGCATCTCAAGTTTTTCAAAGACAAGCCGACGCTCTTTTTCCCCCGGAGTATTAAACATATTCATTTGGGCATCAGTACCCATCAGTGCTGTTTGAAATACAGAATAATTAAAAACAGGTGAATGCGCCTGAGGTATATATGAAATCCTGCGGGCCATTTCCTTAACAGACATCTGCCTGCAGTTTACGCCATCCACCAGTATGTCACCAGTGTATCCTCTGAGCAATCCCAGTATGCAGCGAAACAATGTAGTCTTCCCTGCACCGTTTTCACCCAGAATAAAGATGCATTCACCTGAATAGGAGGAAAAGCTTACATTGTTTAAAACATTATGTGATTTGAATGAAAAGCATAGGTTCTTCACATCAAGCTTCATATTTCGTTTCCTCTTTTAAGTATAAGGTAAAGGAAAAACGGCGCACCCACAAAGGATGTTAAAATGCCGATTGGAATTTCAAGTGTAGCAAGCAATCTTGCAAAATTATCCACAATCATTAAAAACCCTGCTCCCATAATCATGGACATTGGCAGCATAACCCGGTAGTCGTAACCCACGGACATCCGTGAAAAGTGAGGAATCACAAGCCCCACCCATCCAATCATGCCGCTTATTGAAACACATGCCGCAGATATCATTGTGGCGGACGAAACAATGGCAATACGCATGAGTTTTGTGTTTATACCCATGGAACGCGCCTCATCCTCTCCAACAGCAACCAGATTCATTTTCCAGCGAAGCAGAAACAACACAAACATACCGGACAGAATAGGAATACATGCATACGCAAGCTCATTTATCCGTATGGAAGAAATGCTGCCCATCAACCAGTATGTAATGAGAGGCAATGTATTGTTAGGATCGGCTATAAGCTTAATGTATGAGGTCCCCGAAGTAAACAGTGAGCTGACCATAATTCCAGCAAGCACCATTCCTAGAGTGGGGTTCTGTCTTACCTTCGTGCTGATTAAATACGCAGCCCCCACAGCTATTATGCCGCATATAAAGGCGTTTACAGAAACCAGCGCAAAGTTTAAGCCCAGATACAGTGAAACTGCAGCTCCAAAGCCGGCACCTGCTGAAGCCCCAAGCACATCAGGAGAAACCATAGGATTGCGAAAAAGACCCTGATATGCTGCCCCTGCTGTGGAAAGTCCGGCGCCGATGAGAGCTCCAGCAAAAATCCGCGGCATACGGATTCTGAATATAACAAGCTCTATGTCATCAGCCCAATCCTTAGGTGCTCCTGTAAGCTTGCTCCACAGTATATGAAGCAGCGTATCAGGCGGAACAGGGTATTTCCCCAGCGCAAAGCTTAGTACAAACACCGCCGCAAGAATAGCTGCAGCAGTAAGTATTAACCATTTTCTTCTTTTCTCAGCGGTGTTTGTCATAAAGTGCCTCCAAGCTAATGTTTGTATGTTGAATTTTCCAGTAACTTATTTATTTGTTCGTCTGTTACGTCACAGTGATAGAACAATTTGTAGAATTCTTTGGTTTCATTTTTCATGTCATATTGGTATATATCGGGATAAAGAAGATTACCGAGCCATTTTATTCCGATTATTCGGTTTACTGACGGCGGCCTTCCAACCCAGTTGTAAGGTCCTTCCGGAATTTCATAATATTTTTTATTCTTTACAGCATTGATTTCCTTCCATTCGGCACGCGAGTCAACATCATTGTAAATACTGCCCGGAGCAAACAGGATTACATCCGGCTGCCACAGCATGAGCTGTTCCATAGAAATATCACTTGCTCCACCACGGATATTTTCCTGTGAATCCGTCACATTGACTGCACCTACAGCATCTATTACATCCGAATGCACCGTACCCTTAACAACACCTGTGAGCCCCGCATTACCCTGTCCGTAATATACCTTTATCCTGTCTTCTTCAGGAATTGAAGCAGATTTTTCTTTAGCCTCTGCCAGTACTTTTTCCACATATTCGGCCAGCTTTTCAGCCTGCTCCTCCTCGCCAACAACCTTGCCTAATGTTCGGTACGCTTCTGCCATTGTATCAAGCTCCATATGTATGAATATTGATGGAATACCTGTTTTGTCCTGAACACCCTGCATATCCTCATTAACTGTTGCTTTTGCTTCTCCTATGTCAATTACAATCTGTGGTTTTGCTGACATTACCGCTTCCAGATTCAATGTATCAGCATAAAAATTACCGAATACCGGCAATGATTTATATTTTGAATCCATATATTCAAATTGCTGATCACTCAAGTCGCTTGCCAGTCCTGCCAGCTTGTCGGGACACAAGGTATAAAGCACAACCTGTGCCAGCGGTCCGGAAGGTGCTATCCTTTCTATATTTGCAGGAATTTCAACTTCTCTTCCCACAGAGTCCGTGAACTTGACAGTTAAATTTTCAGGAACATCAGATTTATCCGACGGTGAAGTATCTGCTTTTACCTCCGTATCCGGAACACTTACCGGTTCCTGGGAGCTCACGTTTGAACAGCCTGCGCTAAAAATCATTATTATAACCAGCAGCAGGCATAACATGTTCTTTGTTTTTCCCATATTTACTCTCCTTTTTAATTATTTAAAAGATAATAATTTATCTTCCCAGCATTGTTACTTATCCCCCCATGCAGGGTTTATATAGTCTACCATGTTTCCCGTATTAAACAGCTTCATTGTATTTCCTTCCCGCAAAGTACGCTCACAATTTTTAACATCATTAACTACAAAACCTGATAGACCGAATATTCCATATTGAAATAAAATCGGAGACATGGTGGTGCTTGGCCCTACCATAACTATTTTTGAGTTTTCAGCCAGCTTTATAAGACGCGGCAATGTCTTGTTGACAAGCGTGCATCCTGTTATAAAGACATAGTCCTGTTCATTAAATATGTATTCACATGCGGAGTCGGGATAATCCCCCCACGAAGGATCTCTTTCCAGTATACTTAAATCACATATTTTACCAAAGCGTTCTTCAAGCATTGGGAAGTGCCCTACAACCGCAACTTTCTTACCCCTGATTTCCTCCTGATATAAATCAAAGGCATCACCGCCGTTTTTACCCATGAACTCATGAACCTCACCACATTGTGCCGAGCGCTCAGGATGATTGTAATAGCTGTTGATTGCTGCTACACCTATTGCTGCTTCCACAAAATTCCATGATTTAGCAAGCATTGCTGCGCGTTTAAGCGGCAGACCTGCTATGTCTTTCGTTTCCATATATGGTCTGGAGAATACAGGAATTGTCATTGAAAGTCCTGTACTGTTTTCACTGCTTGTTACAGTTGTCCAGCTATGGCCGCTGTTGCAGTATGAAACAAACAGATTGTCCGGTATATATCCGATAAGATCATCATATAGTTTCCAAGGATTCATTGCTCAACTCCTCTCTGATTAAATAATATGCACCGTCACTGCAGGCTTTGCACATTTCCTGACCATCACGCACTACCTGCCTGCCATCAATAACTTCTTCACCACATATAGGGCATACCATTGAATCAAGAGGCTTTCCAGGCAAATCCGTAGGTTTGTAGTGAACCTTTACAGTGTTCACACAGAACATTTTTTCATCAGGAATCATGTTAAAAAACTCAACCAAGTCCTCACCTTCCGGAGGATACACGTGCTCTGTACGGTAAATGCGAACTGCCTCATCAGTCATGGTATTCAAAAAAGTAGCTGCCGATTTACCGTAATCCATCCACTTGAGATTACGTTTACCAAGTTTGCATCCTGTCACTGTTCCTATGGCATCAGTCAGGCATCTGTCACATTCAACATATACAACTAAGTCGCGAAATTTTCCTGGATTATCAATTCCAAGTAAATTCATAGCATATCGTGCCATACGTACACCTATTATCTGCCCTGAACAAAGATGTCCGTGATATTGGACTGCATTCTGTAAATCTTGTTCAAAAGAATTCATTTTTTCCCCCTTTTTAAAATGATATAATAAAAATTCCTATTCGCTTTTTGTTTGGAATATATACCGGAAAATCTGTGCGTCCTGTATTCTGCATATGGTTTTTTAAAAATAGTTTAATTTCATCCGGTCTTGCGTCTGGTGCATTATGAAGCACAAAGCTTTCAGCATCCTCCTCTGAACGTAGAGGCTGTCCAAATTCAATATCATCAGTTATAAGCTCATAATTAATTCGTTCTTCCTTAAGCCCTTTTTCAATGATTGAAACGGAAGGCTTGTCCTTACGGCGGTATATCTCAGGATAAAAATTGCTCTTGTCAGACATATTTGTTATACGGATGAGCTTTTTCCGGCAATAACCGAAGTATTTTTTCATTTCATCAAAATGTCCGAAAAAACTCATTAAAAAAATATCGTGTGTACCTGCAGATTTAGCCGCATCATCACATATCGCATTAATGTTATGTATACCCTTATTGAATGTACTTTTCCTCAATTCCTCAATAACTTCCGCATCAAAATCAATTGCTGTAATCTGTGATACGTGAGGAGCGAGAAAAATATCCAGGCGTCCGAGACCGCATCCAACATCACACAAGGTATCTTCTGCTTCCAAATAAGGAGTAATTTTATCTGCTAAATTTTCGTGGTAATTTGTGTATTCGCTTGCATCCAAAAACCGCTTTATGCTTTGGCTTGTCCATATATAGCTCAATTGCAAATCTCCTGTCGTTATGTTTTCAAAAAAGTAACGTATGTTATTTTTTAACTGATATGTAAAATATACACACCAACTATCTAAAGTATATTTGTTTTGCAAGTGAAAGTCAAGGCTGCAGTCAATATTACAAAAATAAATGATAAAAAACAGTTGACAAAATCCGATACACAACATACAATGTTTAAAAGCTTAGAAGAGAATCAGTAGATATTCATGGTCCTCAGAGAGAAAACAAATGGTGAGATGTTTTCGTCCCTCTGTATATTGAACCCGTCTCGGAGCATTTGGGTGTAGCAACCCAAACGGATGACACCGTTATTTGAAATGAGATACTGTATTTTAATGCAGTAATTAGAGTGGTACCGCGGATATCCCGCCTCTTTTCTGAGGCGGGTTTTGTTTTTTTATAATTTAATATTGCTTTGAAGAGGAACAGTAAATAATTACGGATTACAGAGAGAAAACAATTGATGAGATGTTTTTATCCCGCTGATTTTTGAACCCGCCTTGGAGCATCCGGGAGCAGCAACCCGGACGGATGACACCGTTATTTGAAATGAGATACTGTATTCAATGCAGTAATTAGAGTGGTACCGCGGATATCCCGCCTCTTTTCTGAGGCGGTTTTTTTTATTTTTGCAGGAGGATGTTATGAGAAAGGAAATAGGAATAATCGGAATAGGAAATGTGGGCTCAATGATGCTTCACAAATTTACAGAGCTAAATTTATTTGAAGAAAAAAATATTTATGTTGCAAACCGCTCCAAAGAAAAATTGGATAGTCTGGTAAAGAAATATCCTTCGCTGAACATATGTGACGGCAATATTGAATTGGCCAAGAAATGCAAGAATATTTTGTTGTGTGTTGAACCTCTCAATCTGCCAAATGTTTTGCTGGAAATCCAGCCATATATAAACGATGAAACTTATTTAATGATATCGACCTCAATGGTTGCTGAAAAGGACATTTACAAATTCCATAAAGGAAGCATAACCATATTCATGCCGACATTGATATCAATGGTTAACGGTGGAGTAAGCCTCACCTTCCACAACAAGCATGTCAGCGAAAATGAAAAAGCGTTCTTTGAGGATATTATAGGCAGTTTCAGCGAAGTGAAAAATGTGTGCGAAGAGGATATTAATCTGGCTCAAAACATGACAGCCAGTTTTCCGGGCTTCTTTGCAGAGATAATGCTTGAATTTGTAAAATCAGCCTCCAAGCGCAGCAGAAGCTTATCAGATGAGGAACTGGAACACATGCTTTTGGTATCTCTCCTGGGAGCTTCAAGGCTTCTCTTAGAAAAAAACATGAGCTTTGAAGAAACCATTCACCGAGTATCAACAAAGGGAGGCATTACCTACGAGGGCGTTAAAGTATTTGAGAAAAAGCTTCCGGAAGTGTTTGACGCAGCTCTTGACGCTTCCACAGGAAGATATGATGAAATCTCAAAAATAGCATCAGAAAATATAAGTCATCTGGCTGATGAGTTATATTAACTTTCAATCTCATCAGGATTAGCTTTAAATTGAGCGATATAAAATAATAAAAGGATACAACTTTGAAGATATTAAAAAAATTACAGAAACTAAGATAAAAGAAAATATGTCCGCAGACAAATGATTAAAATTTCCGTGTAATGGTATACTTATATTAAAAATAAATTATACCCTAAAGGAGTATCATGAAAGACAAGGAAGAGAAACATATGAAATTATCTGAAAGCGAACTGAGAAAAAAACTAACAGATATGCAGTACAGAGTAACTCAGGAAAACGGAACTGAGCCGCCTTTTCAAAACGAATATTGGAACAACAAGGAAAAAGGCATCTACATTGATATAGTAACCGGAGAGCCTTTATTTGTTTCGTCTGATAAATATGAATCGGGGTGCGGCTGGCCAAGCTTTACAAAACCCATAGAAAAAAACAGCATTATATTTAAAAGAGACACAACTCATGGCATGGAAAGAACAGAAGTGAGAAGCAGAAACGGAAATTCTCACCTGGGACACGTATTCAATGACGGCCCTGTCGAAAAGGGCGGCTTAAGATACTGTATCAACAGTGCCTCTCTTAAATTCATACCTGTTTCGGAAATGGATAAGGAAGGATACGGGGAATTGAAAAAGCTTATAAGTGATTATTAGAATTCTCCAATTACTTCCTGTACCCATTCCAGCTCCAGGCGCCATACTCCTGCCTGCATATCATCAAACAGCAAATCGCCATGCTCTTTAACAAGTGTGTCATAGGCAAACAGATTCTGCCAGCTTTTTGTAAGCACGCTTTTCAACTGTGGATAAAATGGGGTCAGATATATATTACCTTCATAGTCCACTCCATGCTCCGACAACTTTTTGTTATATGCATCCTCATCTTTTGGTGTTTTTCCTATGTACCGCAGGTTAAGGCGCTTATTCCAGTCACTCATCCTGAAAAATACTGCTTTTTCAGCAGGAACATTAAGCTTTAAAATTTCATAACCGCTATGCATTTCTATGTATTTAGGATTTCTGTAACACCAGACGGCAGACTCAGCCTCATGTGGACGCGGTACAATTTTCTCGGCATTATATGTATACCAGTTATAAGCGTCGACAAACACCTGTGAAACTTCACCGTATTTTTCTTTGATAAACTGCATTTTTGCAGAATGAAAACCGTTTTGCTTCAGTTGCTTAACTATATCAGAAGATTGCATGGTATAAAGTGTTACATATATATGTTTGTTATCCATTCTTTTTTCAACTCCCATATTGTTCCTACCCGAACGGGTGTTAATGTGTAGCTGTCATCAAAAAGTCTGTCCCAGCTTTTTTTTATTTTTTTCTTGATTACAGGAAAAAACGGTGACATATATGCGGTACAGTCATTAGTGTTATACGTATCAAGAAGCTTATCATGCTCTTCCTGATCAGCATCACTTTTCGGTATATACATATAGTTTACGATACGGCCCCATTTGTCCATATCCATAGTAATGAGGATATCCTCATCAATCTCGATTTCCAGAAGTACATTTCCGACACTGTTTCCTATTTTTTCATTTTCATTTAGCGATACCCAAATAGGATATTCTACATCATCTGGAGCAGGAATAATTTTTTCTGCTGCCTTTCGATACCAGCTGTATACTTCAAAATATATCTGGGCATGTTCTCCCATTTTTTGTTGAATATATTCTTTTTTAACTATGTATCTTCCGTTTTTCTCCAAATCGGATAAGATGTCAGCGTGCTGCTTTGTCCATACTTTTACTTTTCTTCCCACATTACCTCTCCTTCCAAGAATTTTACTTGATATTATTATATCAATCAAAAATGCTATCGTCAATTACCGGTTCTGAAATAGCCGTCTGCGGTAGCTGTTTAAGTGTGGCAATCTCAAAATAATTGGTTCTTTCAAAAGAAGGCTGTTGAAAATTGCAGCAAGAAAAATAAACAGATTTGCTTTAAGCAATAAAACTGCGTCAAAGCAAATCCGGAAAATATTATTTAGCAATTACATCCTGTCAGGAATTTCGATTCCAAGAAGGTCTACAGAAATCTCCAGAACCTTTTTTGTAAGGATGCTTAGGCAAAGCCACGAGTTTTTCTTTTCAAGGTTTTCTTCACTTATAATCCTGCTGCTGTGGTAAAATTTATTAAATGAATTGGACAAATCATACATATATTCACAAAGCTTATTTGGAGCTTTATCACAAAAGCTGTATTCTATAACTTCATTAAATTTTGCCAGCTTCAGCATTAAGTCCCGTTCACATGGGCTGTATGATTCTTGTATTGAATAAGCGCTGTAGTTTTCTTTTATACCTGCCTTGTTTAAAATGGATTTAATTCTCACAATAGTGTATAAAATATACGGTCCAGTATTTCCCTCAAAGGATGAAAACTTTTCTATGTCAAATACATAATCTTTTGTTACCTGATTGGATAAATCTCCGTATTTTAAGGCTGATAATCCAACCTTCCTTGCAATATCATTCATTTCATCTTCGCTGAATCCTTTATTTACATCAAGCTTGCTCAATACGCTGCCCTGTATTGTTTCAATTAAATCCTGCAGCTTCATGACACCGCCTTCTCTTGTTTTAAATGGCTTTCCATCCTTGCCGTTCATTGTTCCAAAGCCAATGAAATCAAGTGAAAGCTTTTCGACTGCTATTCCTGTTTTTTTAACACATCTGAAAACCTGTTGAAAATGCAGCTCCTGTCGTTTATCGACAACATATATTATATCATCGGGATCATAGTCCTCCACCCTCTGCCATATAGTAGCAATATCTGTGGTGCTGTACAATGATGACCCATCTGATTTTAATATCATAACAGGAGGTATGCTGATAGAATCTTCTTCCTCTGCAACATCAACCACCAGTGCCCCCTGGCTTTCATAGGTATAGTTATTTTCCTTCAAATATTTTATCATTTTATCAATGTATTTTTCACAATCACTTTCACCAAGCCATAAATCAAACTCCACATTTAAAGAGCCATACACTTTTTTCAAGTCCTTCACAGATACATTCAGAATGTGTCTCCAAAGCGCCACGTATCCTTTCCTTCCTGTTTGAAGCTCAAATGTTGCCTTTCTTGCTTCCTCCATTGCTTCTTCGTTATGCTTTGCCAGCGAACTTGCTGCCGGATATATTTCTTCAAGCTCATTTATTGTAAAGGGAGCATCTGCAGGATATTCGCCATCATAATCCTCATTGAAGTACGGAAGATCAGGCATGCGTCTCTTAAGTTCGGATATAACCATTCCTATTTGTAATCCCCAGTCCCCCAAATGAACATCACCTATAACCTTGTGCCCCATAAATCTTGATATTCTTTTTATTGCTTCTCCTATGACCGCTGCGCGTATATGCCCAACATGAAGCGGTTTTGCAACATTTGCTCCGCCATAATCCACTATAATCGTCAGAGGATTGTCTGCTTCATCACATCCGCATTTTTTATCTCTGTTCATCATATTCAAATAATCTGCCAGTACGCTGTCCTTAATATTTAAATTTATGAATCCCGGACCTGCGTAAGAAACATCTTTAAAATAACTATTGTCTCTTAAGATATCTATTACCTCAGCTGCAATTTGCAAAGGAGGTTTTTTATACTTTTTTGCTGACGAAAGCGCACCATTGCATTGGAATTGACATAAGTCAGGACGATCCGATACTGTCAGACTTCCAAAAGGTCTTTCATAGCCACACTTCTCAAAAGTATCACTTACCTCTTTGCTTAATATTTTAATTAACTTTTCCATATAAGCTCCTTAACTAGATTTTATAAAATTTTCCCATCATAAAACCCGCCTCATATTAATGAGACGGGTTGAAATCCGCGGTACCACTCAAATTGACTTAAGTCCACTCGATTACTTTAACGCAGTTAACGTATCATCCTCACATTGCTCAGATGTCCTCTCAGAGTCCCTCTTCACCATCAGCTCTCTTGCAGGACTCTCACTCTGTTCCTGCTCGCTGTAAGATACATGACAGTTACTATTCTCTTCACAGAATTTACAGTTATATATTTTCGATTATTCTATATTATATGCAAACTGTTGTCAATATCAACTTTATTATTTTAACCGGACAGCACGGGTTTGCAGACATAAATAAGGTTTGGAAATATAGATATTGACAATACTATCTTGGTGTGATAACCTCAAGAATAATTATTTATTTTATTAATAAACAATTACATATGAAAAGGAGAGACAACAATGGCGATAATTATCAACGAGCCTTCCAGAACATTTGGTGAATATTTACTTCTTCCAAATCTTACTACCAAGGATTGTATTGTTGAAAATGTAGATTTAAGCACACCTATTTGCAGATATAAAAAGGGTGAAAAACCGGAATTAAAATTAAATATTCCTTTTTCATCAGCAGTTATGCAGTCTGTTTCAGATAATAACATGGCCATAGCTCTTGCTAAAAACGGCGGAATATCATTTATATATTGCTCTCAATCAATTGAAAGCGAAGCAGAAATGATACGAAAGGTAAAAAAATACAAAGCAGGTTTTGTTATCAGTGATTCGAACCTCACCCCTGAAAATACATTACACGATGTTCTTGAACTTAAAGCACGAACAGGCCACTCAACCATGGCCATAACAGAAGACGGTTCTTCCGACGGGAAGCTGCTGGGAATTGTAACAAGCAGAGATTACAGAATAACAAGAGATCCTTTAGACAAAAAGGTCAGGGATTTCATGACCCCGGGTGAATCGCTGATAGTCGGTCATGAGGGAATCACTCTTCCTGAGGCTAATGATATTATATGGCAGAATAAATTAAATTCCCTTCCCATAGTAGATGATAATTTTAATCTGGTATACATGGTATTCAGAAAGGACTATTCTGATGATAAGGAAAATCCACGCTCACTGCTGGATGAACAAAAAAGATATATCGTTGGAGCAGGTATCAACTCAAGAGATTACAAGGAAAGAGTACCCGCTTTGGTTGAAGCCGGAGCAGATATCTTGTGCATTGACTCTTCTGAAGGCTTCAGTGAATGGCAGTCAGACACAATAAAATGGATCAAGGGAAAATACGGCAATACTGTAAAGGTCGGAGCCGGTAATGTGGTTGAAAAAGACGGATTCAATTACCTGGCTGACGCAGGTGCCGACTTTATCAAAATAGGTATCGGCGGAGGCTCCATCTGTATAACAAGGGAACAAAAAGGTATAGGAAGGGGTCAGGCATCTGCAGTACTGGATGTTGCCAAAGCCCGTGATGAATATTTTGAAAAGAACGGAGTTTATGTGCCTATATGTTCGGACGGAGGTATAGTTTTAGATTATCACATAACATTGGCATTGTCCATGGGTGCTGATTTTGTAATGCTTGGAAGATACTTTGCAGGCTTTGATGAAAGCCCTACCTCTAAAATAAAGTACGGCAATGGATATGTAAAGGAATATTGGGGTGAAGGCTCAAACAGAGCAAGAAACTGGGCAAGATATGACCTTGGAGGAAAAGCAGGGCTTCAGTTCGAAGAGGGCGTCGATTCGTATGTACCATACGCCGGCAAGCTTGATGACGGTCTTGGTTCAACTCTCCATAAAATAAAAAGCACCATGTGCAACTGTGGTGCCAAATCCATTAAGGAGCTGCAGCAAAATGGAAGACTGGTTGTAGTATCAGCAACATCATTGTCTGAGGGCGGAGCACACGACGTTATTTTAAAAAATCAATAATTTACAAATTAAAAGACAGCCTTGAGCTGTCTTTTATATATTATTTATCCTCGTCTTCGACCTCGTAATCTTCTTCGTCTTCTTCATCTTCTTCGTCAAATAATTCATCCATCTCAGCGTCATCAAGAATTTCATCAAAAGCTTTTGCTACTGCTTCATATTCCTGGTCTGAATCAATGCTTAAAAGCTCAAATGATCCGTCTTCATATTCTTCAAATCCGTACAGGAATACTTCACCGTCTTCCTGGCTTTCCAATGGCAGTAAGGCTATGTAATCCTTGTCCTCCACAGGGAATATAGCTATAATAGCGCATTCCATTTCTGTGCCGTCTTCAAGTGTTATAGTCATTATTTCTTCTTCGTGATCATGGTCATGACCGCATCCGCAGCCACAGCCGCATTCATCTTCATCGCCGCAATCACAGCCGAATAATTCTTTATCTTCATTCATATTATTTACATCCTTATATTTTTATTTATCTATCCTTGTTCCTGATAGATATTTAAACTTTAACAGAATACTTTATAAATTGCAAGACGAAATTTGTTAAAATATTTTGTCTTTACAAATTTTATTTTTTTGTATATAATAATTAAGTGTCCGGGATGTAGCGCAGTTTGGTAGCGCACTAGCATGGGGTGTTAGGGGCCGCAAGTTCGAATCTTGTCATCCCGACTAATTATAAAAAGCCTTGAAACTATGCAATGTTTTAAGGTTTTTTCATTTTTTTCATATAAATGCAATTACAGAGAGAGGAAATCATATGAAATATGCTGCTTTTTTCAGAGGTATTAATGTAGGCGGGAAAAATATGGTGAATATGGCTCAGCTAAAGAAGCTGTTCTCGGACATCGGCTTTCAAAATGTTCGGACCTATATTCAAAGCGGAAATGTTGTGTTTGATGCAGAAGAAGATGCAGCTCAGGCTTCAGAAAAAATACGGAGAAATTTTTATGACGTTTTTGGCTTTGATTGTACCGTGATGCTGCGGACATCACAGGAAATAGAAAAAATTATTGATTCCCTTCCGTTTTCCGGTCAGAAAATAAGCGATGCTGAAGCTGCGGACACTACTGTGGAGCATCTGTATGTTTATCTTATGGACGGTTCGGACATACGCGAAAAATTTAATGAGCTTGTGAGCAATTATTCCGGGCATGATTCAATAAGTCTGGGAACAAATGAAGTTTACCTTCTCTGCCATGAAAGCATACAGAATTCAAAGCCCGCCGTATTGTTAAACAAGCTTAACATACCTTTAACTTCACGCAATTGGAAAACCATGTGCAAAATACGTGAGATTATAACAGAGTAATAGAAATAGCCTGATGACAAAGTCATCAGGCTATCTGCCTTCTGCGCAGATTTTTATATTTTCTGCGAATTTTGCAGCCTTATCTTTTATATTTTCAACATTTTCTATTTCACCGGAATCATTTGCAGTTTCCATCAATGCGAATTTAGGCGGCAGCATGAAGGTCTTGTTTATATTCAACGAGCTTATGAGCTGCTGGGCAATTATATCGCTTCCGCTGAATCCGGAAACAATTACGGAATATATGTACTTGTCGTAAAATTTAACTTTTCTGAACAATGCAGTCAATCGGTTTATTGCCGCTGATAAATTTGCACTTATGGAATCATTATAGTTTGGACACAGCATTATCAGAATATCGCAGTTAATGATTGCAGGATATACCTCTTCAACCATTATTCCTCCGTAAAAACAATTGCTGCTTTGCGAATAATGCTTGCATGCCTTGTAGGGACATCCTTTGCAGTCCCTAACAGAGCCGTTCTCAATATGTATTTCATTGATATCGCAGTCAGACAGACTGCTCTTTACCATCTTCCAAAGAGAAAGTGTATTGGAAGTCCTGTAATTGCTGGCATGAAGCACCAATATCTTAGGATTTGGAAGTCTGTTTATTTTAAAATTCATCAGCCTTTCAACAACACTTCTGCTGTCCTCCAGACATATTTCCTCGAGGCTTAAATGAGGTGCTCTTTTTTTCTGAGTATTAAAATTTCTCAACGATCCGGTTGCTTCCGAAAGAGGTCTTCCCGGAAACATACATCCTGCCATATTGGCATACAAAATAGCTTTGCGCGCCATATCTCTTGAGAATAACTCGCTTTCTGTGTTAATTAGCACACTTCCGCAAGAGCCTTCCAAAAAATCGCTGCCGGACATCCTTATTTTTTCGAGCATTTTAAGAAGTTCAATATTTATACCCGTATTCCCCACCTCTGCAGCAAACAATATTTTTCTGCATTTTAAATATTCCATTTCATCACATGTTCTTATTATGCTTATGTCATACCCCTTTGTTGAATATTCCAACATTTTCTGAAGTCTTTCCGATATTTCGCCCGGCATAAGGACAGTTAATTCACTCAAAACTTCACCCCCTGTAATTATAAAACTTGAAAATAGTGCTGACTTTTAACTTAGTTTCTTCAACTTATCATATGTAGACTCTAATCTCATAAACAGTTCTTCCGGCATTTCTATTTTTTCAATTTCCAATCCTGATGAAAGATTTCTGTTTTTTGCTCCCATAAACACTCCTCCAAGATAGTTGGAACTGTAATGCCATTTTCCTTCCAATGTGCAGATTATTGAAATTGCCCCCGAGGACAGTGCAGGTGCTATGTATGGCTTAAATCCAGTCTTTCTGACCTCAAGATTTGCTTCAACAGTAAGCTTAGTCAATTCCCTGGAATTGCTGTCATTGTAGTTAATAATACTGTCAGCAATAACAAGGTCATTGCCGTGAGGTCCGAAAGCTCTCCCTTCTGTTAAATATGAAGAATATTTATCATATTTTTTAGCGTAGTAGGCGGCTCTTGCATTCATTACACCAAGCCCGTATCCCTTAATCTGCTCAGGTGCAATACCACCCCTGCTTTCTTTGAGAACTGTGGCACAAAGTAAATCCACAGGGTCTGAAACCACCGCAAATATACCTTTGAAGTTTTTTTCTGCAGCCATTACAGCATATTCTTTAATCAACTTTGCATTTTCTTCAAATTGAACCATTCGAACGTCAACCTTCTCAGAACCCACAGGCGGTACTCCTTTAGATGCGCAGAATACAAACATATCACAGTCAAAAAGCCTGCTTTTATCAATTCCATAAACCTCAGGCATGGAATTAAAATCAAACGGAAATGACGTCTGATTCATTTCATATTCCCATCTGCTTATTTTATCAGGACTTCTGTCATATATTCCTATTCCCTTTATTGAGTTTCCGCCGAGAAGCTTAAGTCCCGTCAGGAGAGTGCTCCCAACATCGCCCAGAGCCAGTACATTGACAGTTTTTTTGGAACAGTCTACCATTGTTAAACATTCCTCGTAATTTTCATAGGCAGTATTGACCGCCTTTACCTTTCTTTCTTCAATCAACCTGGTTATGCTCCCCGGGATACTACCAGCTTCATCATCTGTATTTTTTAATTTCAGCATGCTGATATTCTCTTCGCTGCTGAAAATATCTGATGCATGTGACAGAGCATAAGTCCTTTTGGATTTATTTATGTCAGATTTGTACAGAAAATACAATTCGTTTAAATCATCCGGAATATTATCTGCACTTTCATATTCATAATTGCCGTCAAGTGAAAACAAAAATTTATTTGCATACCTGTAATAAAACATTATTTCAATATTATCCTTTCAAGCTTTATAAGTGTCTCAATACTTGCATCCATGTAATGTGATGCTTCCTTATTTAAATCGTAGTATATATTTTCTCCCAGATAAGGCAGTCTGGGGGAAATAAGAACCTCTCCAAGTCTTTTCACCGTCAGCTTTTTCTCAAATAATTCCTGATACTCCGTTTCCAATGCATGAAGTATCGATTTAGCATTTTCAAGACTTACCATGGACAAATTATACACTGCCTCGCTGGTCGCTCCTCTGATATACATGGGAGAATAATAAGGCAGTATTAAATTTATTGAGGGAATCAGATTAAGCATATTTTCATTATTGAGCCACATTCCGTCGCCTCCAAGGAACGGATACATGAGGTTTTCATTAAACCAAATTCTAAGGTTCGGTATGAAGTATGCATAATCGTAATCTCTTCCCTGTATTTCCATCAGATCCTTTCCTCTACCCGACATAATGCCTACTATTATCTTCTTGACATTAACATCGTACCTCTTCATAATAGGGTCAATTTCCTTAATCCTATAGCCCTTATGCATGAGGTCATCTACTAATATAACAGGCTTCTCAAATGATTTTATTGTCTTAACCTGAATTTCTATAGGTGAGTAAAAAGGATACTCGGTTATTTTAAATGTTTTTGCATCGGTTGAATAAACCTTCTCCGTATGCAGAGATTTTGTAACCGTATTGGGAACTACCATACCCTTTAAAATATTTCCGAAAGGCACGCACATATTTTCTCCCAATACTCTCGGAACTTGCATTTCGTTGCTTACATTGTTAATGCTGCAAATTTTATTTATCAATGTCTGATTTATCATATCATTGTCTATTGACAGCACAAGTGAACCCGGATAAAGCTCGGTCATTGATTTTTGAAGCTTCTTTCTTGCATTGACTATTGCTTCATGAACCTTCTCATTTGTATTGAGCGGTTCTTTTATGAAGCTTTCCATATTCAACGTGAGGCATACAGGAAATTTCATGTCGACGGCATATACAGATTTGTTCAAGTCATCATCATGAATTTTCATAAAACCCTGCAGCTCCAATGTTTCAAGAACAGCCTCAGTATTTGTGTTAGACACAATATTGTTATAAAGCGCATAAGTAAAATCATTTTTCAGACAATATGCGAGAGTTTCTGTCAGTATTATCTGCTCCATGTTGTCATAGATTTTGCTTGGATTTATAAAAATACCATCTATGATTATTATTCTTCCAGCGGTATTTTCTCTTAAATAATTTGCAATATACTGACTTTGGAATTCTCCGTACACTTCCGAAGAACCTATCTTATGGAATGCAGAAAATCCTAAAAGCTTATTTGAATTCTTACTGTCTCTTATAACGAGAAGCTTTATTTTTTTAGAAACAAGCTGCTCTCCTATATTTTCATACAAATTTGTGTGCATGAAAATATAATGTCCGATTTCATCAACGATTTTCTGGCTTAAATCCTCTATAACTTCAATTATAAACGGTTTAGACTTTAAAACGCTTTTATCCAGCGGCTCTCTTGTATAAAGGTTCCTGTCATAGATAAAGCTTTCTGCAAGTGAGTCAATTAAATTTGATATATCCCTGTTATTGTCAATGTTGTCTCTTATCTGTGTCGAACTTATATCCTCCAGATAAAGAGGAAGCTTAAGCTCAACAACCAAACCCTTGATTCTGTTTTTAGCTTCTTCTGATTTTTTTAGCGACAAAGAAGATATATCGTCCTGCGTACGTTTAAACACAATGTGGTTGAAACTGTGTATTGAATTTTTCGTAGGTCTTGACTTATAAGCAGTTGCATTCTGCAGCACATCACTTCCCACAACTATGTAGATTTCCTTATCAGGATACAATGCCTTCAATGCCTTAAGGTCATTTGAGCTGGCAAGATTTACAGGAACATCATCAGGGAATAAAAACACCCCCAATTCATCTGCTATAGACATATTTATTATCTGCCTTCTCATCATCCTTGGCTGCACCTTTTTTGACCATGAAAATTCATCCACAGACAGGTATACTTCATATCCCAGATTTCTGATCGCCGTAACAATTCCCTTGTGACTCAATGAGAACGGGTCAAATGTTCCAGGGAAAAATGCAATATCTTTATTCACGTTGATGCCAAAATCCTTGTTATAAAATTCGTAGTCGCTTATAAACCTGTATATGTGGTTGAAGGATGATGAATTGTTGAAGAAAAATAAATCTCCCAATTCTTTTTCATTTATCAGCGTAAGAAGTTTCTTGTATATTAAAAGGAATATTTTATGTTTTTCCTTTAAATCCAATATTTTTGATCCAAATATATTTTGTCCTATAACCAGAAATGTTTCCTGCTTAACCTGTGTATTATAATTTGCAAGTCCGCTCAAAATAATACCCAGCATTTTTTTCAGCCTCCTGTCGTAATATTCATCATCTTCACCAAATCTTGTCTGATATTCGGTGTAATACTGAACAATTATACCGAATGTATTGATAACAAGAGAGCTTATCCTCGGATTCGTTCCTTTGTAAATTAGGTTCAAGTCCTGTATAACTTCATCCAGCTCCTTTGGAGGTAAAAGCATCATAAACCTTCCCAGATATTCAGGAATATATTTTGCATATTGAAGCTCATCAATTTCAAGCCCCTTGAAAAGTTCAACAGCAATCTCATTTCTTTGGTCTATTGAAAGCAGCGGTCCAATGTCAACAAGTGAATTCCCCGCCTTGTTTCTCACTGATTCCTTGGCGCTCACCTTCACCAGGTTAGCCAAATGCGTAGCTGTTTGAAGCAAAGTTACTTCATTTTTACTTTTTACATTTTCCATGATAAAATCAATGCTTATGGTCTTTACATTCCACGGTGTTGCTGTCTTAAGATTGTTCAGAAACAAATCTGAAATCTTATAATTGCTGCTACCCATTAATACATTGTATTTATTAACTATTTCCGGAGACATATTTAAATTTCTTGCAATTTTTCCTTTCAGATAATTTATGCACAATCCATCCATTTCGGAAATAACTAAAGTATAATTGTATATCTTATCCAAAGATGCCTTTGCAATACTTTTATTGTTTACAAGCATGTTAAAAAACTGAACCGCCATCAATCTGATGTTAACGGCTGAATCGTTGACTGAATTCAAAGCATATTCAATTACAAATTCCAGCTGCTCAGCTTCATACAAGTTTGCCGGAATGCTCAGCAGCGAATTTAATATGCTGAACCTTGCAACTTCTTCCAATTCAATATTTTTCAGACTATTCACAAATATATTGAGATAATCCTTTTTATTTTTGTTTCTTTTCGAATTTAAAACAGAATCAACGAATATTCTAAACGAATACCCAATCCACTCCTTGTGGTTCTCTGTCACCTTGTATCCGGGAGTAAGATATAATCCCAGGTATTTTTCCCAGAGAGATAAGCCTGTAATTTCATCATTTAAGTCTGTTTTAACATCTTCGGGAAGTTCCTTTGAATACTCAAGGTCATATGTCACTATTATGCTTCCCATGAGGTTTGCCGCCTGACGCCTTATGTCCCCTTCTCTGTATACCAATAGTTCATAGAGAAAGCTCAGCGTAAACAACTTTTCTTTTTGAGACAGATAAATGGAGTATTCATCCAAAATATTTAAATACGACCTTAAATTCTGCCAGTTCTGCTCGCTTCTTGCTGCTTCTATCATACTGGAAAAAACAGCCTCATTATTGAGCTTGCTCATTAACGACGTGTTGTGCTCAATTGCCATATACTTGAAATTCTCCACTACATCACATCCATCCAAAAGGGCATAGTCAATAAATTTAACCGGAACAGGCTCATCAGTTTTAAAATCTGTGTTGATCCCCTCATGTATCATGTAGCTTTCAAAATCCTTAAGTTTTGAATAAACTCGTTGATATCTTTTTTCTTTTGCCTCGTCGACATTGTCAAGTTTGTCTAAAATAACCTGAAATGAATCACTCAGATCATATATATGCATTTCATCTCCGTTTTTCGTTGTCTTGTTTTTAACGCGGAAATCAGCATATATCAGAATCAAGGACTCCAGAGGAAGATTTTCCAGTTCCAGGTCCCATGTTGAATGGTTTGCCGCAATTAACCCGATTACCGGCATGTTATACTTTGTAAACCACTGATCCGTGTAATAATAATGAAGGTATGCAACTCTTCTTTTTTCCAGACCCTTGCAGCCGTATTTTCCTATGTCGTGTCCTGCAGCAGCGCCCGACACCAAGCCAAGATTTACATGTGAGCCTACGCTTTTAAGCTGTCTTGCCACATGCATGGCTACGTAATGTACTCCGGCAACATGATTCAATGTGTTGAAGCCGTTTATTTCATTATCCAGCATCATTAGTTCGTATATATAATTTTTATCGAATTTATCAAGAAAATTTATGTATTCATCAGGATTTTGCAAACCCTTTATTTCATCCTTTGTTAAAAAATCAAAATCCGTAAATTTATCAAATACTCCGCTATTTTTTCCGTGGCGGAGTATGGTTTTTAATATTTCCAGGTATATGAGCACGCCGCTTTCATATTTTGGATACAGCTTAATCGTAATTGCTTCAGGAAACGATTTATTCAAGGTATATTGAAATATATACGAAAGCCAGTCTGCAGGAGGTTCGGTGCAGACATTATTCAATATGTCGGAAGACAGCTCCAGTACATCTCTGCATAATAAATGTTTTTTATTAATAAGTATAAGTAGGTTATTAACAAATTTTTTATTAATTATATATGACTGTATCTTTTCCTCTGTAATATTTATTTTTTTTATAAACTCTTTTTTTGTTAGACTTTGCAATATTTCTTTATGAAGCTCATTCAACATAAATCTGCTCATACTGACCTCTTAAAATGATAATTTTTATAAATATATTATATCATGTGGACAAATTTCGAATCGTTTTACTCACAATGGCACACAATATTAATCCTTAAATTTTGTTTCATTTATAGTATTTATTATACCATATGTAGATTTATACTGCAATAAATTCATACAAGCGTGCAATTCCGCATTTTTACTTGAAAAGTTTGTAATAAAGTATTATATTATTATAAATCGATGAAGGAGGATTATATGTACTTATTAACCTATTTACATAAAAACAGAGAATATGCAGGATTTTTGGACTGCAAAAGAAAAGGAATAATTCCGGCATCAAAAGTATTTTCACAATTAAACGTTCCTGCGCCATCGGATATGCTGGGATTGATTGAAACATTTGAAGGTATAAATATAGAAAAAGTCAATGAGGTATTAGCCTCACTGAAGTGTGAATTAAAACTTGATGAAGTTCAAATATCAGCTCCTATACCTTATCCCAGAAGGAATGTGCTTTGCCTTGGCAAGAATTATCTCGACCATGTCAGTGAAGTAAAGGGCTTAAAAAATGTAAATTCTGATATTCCTGACAAGCCTATTTATTTCAGTAAGACAGCATATCCTGCAATCGGACACAAAGATTACATCATTGCTCATTCAGATATTGTGAAGGAATTGGATTACGAGGCGGAGCTTGCGGTAATTATCGGTAAAAAATGCAAAAATGTTGCTGCAGAGGACGCAGAGGACGTTATTTTCGGATATACAATTGCAAATGACGTATCTGCCAGAGACCTACAGCAGGACCATGTTCAGTGGCACAAGGGAAAATCACTCGACACATACTGCCCAATGGGCCCTTATATTGCACATAAATCAAGCATAAGCTTTCCTCCGCGACTTGAAATAAAAAGCTACGTTAACGGAGAGCTGAGACAAAACGGAAATACCGGCCAGCTGATATTTGATATTCCTACAATTATAAGCGATTTAACTAAAGGAATCACATTGTATCCAGGGGATATAATACTTACAGGCACTCCTGCAGGTGTAGGGGCAGGCTTTAACCCGCCTAAATATCTGAATGCCGGCGACATTGTTGACTGCGTGATTGAAAATATCGGTACGCTGTCAAATACTATCAAGTAGTTACATTATATTCTCAAGTGATAAGCATTCATTTTCTTTGATGATATTAAACAAAACCCTTAAGTGCTCAAGCTCTGCTTGAGCCATTGTTTTATCCCGGTTTTCAATGAAGATAACAAGTTTCTTGATAGATAAATCAATATTGTCTATGTCATTTTGATTTGTAAAATAAATCCATAAATTTCTGGTTTCATCCCACTTCTCATTATAAGTCTGCATATCTTCCTTGGCCCTTTCCCATTGTCCATCACTGAGCAAATCAGACAAATCGGATAATTTTTCATAATAATATGATGTTGTGGGTTCTATTGATGTGAAATGAAACCATACCCATATTCCTATCAGTATGAGCAGTATTGTTAAAGATATTACAACCATTCTCATAGTCTACCTCTTATAAAATACAAATTTGTCGTTTTCATCAACAAAACCGTATAAAACCTGTTTTGTTTTTAGTTTTTTCTTCTTAAGCTCTTTTTCAAAATCTTCGTATGAAAGATTATATTTTTTGAAATTGCTGTGCATTATCTGACCGTCGAGTATGGTTGCAATGGGAATCCTTTTGCACTTTGTTCCCGGAGGATCGTCCGGAGCAATAATGCTCATTTCTCCGTTTGTTTCCATGATTATGTAATCTATATTTTCAATGCTGTTATATCCCTTTAAACGCATCTGCCCAAGCACATCATTTATATTGATTCTAAGTTCATTCATTTCCTTTGTATTAAATTTTCCGTGGTCTATTATAATAGTGGGAGAACCGCACACAAACCTTCTTAAAGAATTGCTTTTCAAGGTTATGTAGGATATCATACACTGTAAAAACATGATTGTGGCTATGGCAATGAACCCGTGCATCAATGGAGCTCCCAGATCCTCCATTGGCATTACCGCCAGCTCAGCAAGCATCAATGAAACAACAAGGTCGTGGGGCTGCAGTTCTCCAAGCTCGCCCTTTCCCATTATACGCATTGAAACCATCAATGCGGTATACAAAACTATAGCTCTGATAACAACAATAATCATAAATATCTCCACTCAAAATCATAATTATAATTATTTTAACCATCAGGATAATAAATATTCAGATATTAACTATAGGCAAAATAAAAAGATGCCCTTATAAGAGCATCTCTTTTACTTTATTTATTATACCGCTTTATTAATTACATTCTTCAGCTTTGCAAAAATCATTCTTCCTGCTGCCGTCTGAAGTACGCTTGTAACTGTTACTATAACAGAATCCCCTATGCATTTTTTTCCGCCTTCAACAACTATCATTGTTCCGTCGTCCAGATATGCCAGACCCTGACCTGATTCCTTCCCATCCTTTACAACCATTACGGTCATTTCTTCTCCCGGAAGAACAACAGGCTTAACAGCATTTGCCAGCTCGTTGATATTCAATACATCAACCCCCTGGAATTCCGCAACCTTGTTTAAATTAAAATCGTTTGTCAAAACCTTGCCGCCTAATTCCTTGGCAAGCTTCAAAAGCTTGACGTCAACTTCAATATTGTCCCCGTAATCCTTTGATTCAATCACTACATTGACCGCATCATCCTTCTGGAGTATATTTAATATATCCAGTCCTCTTCTGCCTCTGTTTCTTTTAAGGCTGTCTGATGAGTCAGCTATGTGCCGTAATTCTTTAAGGACAAATTCAGGTATTACCAATGTGCCTTCTATAAAACCCGTCTTGCATATGTCAGAAATTCTTCCGTCTATTATGACGCTGGTATCAAGTATCTTCGGAAAAACTAATTCTTTCTTTGTTTTATCCTGCTTTTTAGCAATAGATTGTTTCTTGAGATTTATTTGCGGCCATATAACGTCGTCTTTTTTCCTTGTGGAAATTTTGATTCCTAAGTAACCAAATAATAAATATGACAAGATTGAAACAATTGTCCCGACATATTTAATATCAGAAAACGGCTGGCTAATGAGGAATGCAATAATAAATCCGACTATAAGTCCTACCGCCCCCCATATAATATCCATTGTAGAAAACTTCAACAGCTCTTTTTCAAAGGAACCAACTATCCCAAGACCAATCTTCTTAATTTTTGTTGATAAAAGAAAAAATATAATTCCGAAGACTATGCTGATACCTATAATTACTAACACATTTTGCAAACTTGTAAATTTTAGAAAATCATTTTGGTTTAAGAATACTCCTATAAAGGCGCCAAGTGATGCCCCTATTATAGAAATAATTACTTTTATAATTTTATCTATCATCTGCTCACCTCCTTTTCAGTATACCCAAATATTGCTATATTATTAAATGTAACACATTTTTTGTTGTTTGGCTATACTATTTTCTTGAAATTATATTTAATTATTATTAAATTTACCTTAATTTATCGGTAAAAAAAGAAATATGCACTAAAGCACATTATCTTACAGATTATTGCTCAAGTGCATCTTCATTAATAATATTGTCCAAATATTCCTGTATGCTTTTGCCGTCGCTGCTTGTGGACAGTGCTATTTCACTGATAAGCATTTGTTTAGCGCTTACAAGCATCTTTTTCTCTCCTGTTGAAAGCCCCTTTTCTCTGTCTCGATATGTCAAATCCCTTACGACCTGAGCAACCGCAAATATATCTCCGGTCTTCATCTTCACCATATTATCACGGTATCTCTTATTCCAGTTTGAATCATTTAATACCGCACCCTGTTTCAATATTTCATATACTTTTTCTACTGTATTGATGTCAATTATGTTTCTCAGCCCTATATTGTTAACATTGTCCACAGGTATCATGAGCTTCATCTCACCGATAGGCATCTTAAGTACATAGTAACTTTTTATTTCGCCTAGTATTTCTTTTTGTTCCACTGTTTCAATAACACCGGCTCCATGCATTGGATATACCACTTTATCACCCAGACTAAACATCACATTACCTCCTATGTTCTAAGTATACACCATTGGACAATAAATGTCAAATTAGTTATTATACCGTGACAGAATACTAATGTCAATATAAAATAAAAAAAAATTTGTTACAAATTCAACTTATTTTTAACAAAACTAAACAATGCAAAATAATTCACAATCACAATTAAAAAAACAATTTCATTATTAGAATTCCAATTTAAAAGCGCTGTATTCACTGCAGCGCTTTTAATATATTACATTTTATTAATAGTTTTTAGTTTAATTGCCTGCTTGCAAGCTTCCTGAACATCTTCTCCCGTAAGATGATACTTTTTCAAAAGTTCAGCTGGCTTTCCGGATTCACCAAAGGTGTCCAATACGCCAACTCTTTTTACAGGAACTGGATATACGTCAGACAATGCTTCCAAAACCGCACTGCCCAGCCCTCCAATTATACTGTGTTCCTCCGCAGTAACAATTGCTCCTGTTTCTTTTGCAGCATTTATAATTATGTCTGTATCAATAGGTTTTATTGTGTGTATGTTTATGACGCCTGCATCTATTCCTTCCTCAGAAAGCTTTTCTGCAGCCTTCAATGCTTCCTGCACCATGATGCCTGTGGCTATAATAGTTACATCTCTGCCTTTCTTCAGCTCCACGCCTTTTCCCAGTTCAAATTTGTACTGATTGTCATATACATCCTCAACAGTCATTCTTCCAAGTCGTATATATACAGGTCCGTTAATTTCCGCAGCCTTTAATACTGCCTGTTCTGCTTCAATACTGTCGGCAGGGTTAATTACCGTCATATTTGGAATACTTCTCATCAAGCTTATGTCCTCAATTGCCTGGTGTGATGCTCCATCCTCACCGACTGTCAGTCCTGCATGTGTTGCTGCGATTTTAACGTTTAATTTAGGATATGCCACTGTGTTTCTTATAATTTCAAATGCTCTTCCCGCAGCAAACATTGCAAATGAACTTGCAAATGGAATCTTACCTGCTATTGCCATTCCTGCCGCTGTTCCTATTAAATCCTGCTCTGCAATTCCAACATTGAAAAATCTTTCCGGGCTTACCTTTTTAAATTCAGATGTCTTTGTGGAACCTGAAAGATCCGCATCAAGAACAACAACATCCGGATTACTTGCCGCCAGCTTTTTCAATGCTTCACCGTAAGCTTCTCTCGTCGCCTTTGCCATTATTCGCACCTCCCTAATTCATCCATAGCTTTACAATATTCTTCATCATTTGGAGCCTTGCCGTGCCATGATGCCTGATCCTCCATAAATGAACAGCCCTTGCCCTTTGTAGTATCGGCTATTATAACAACCGGTTTATCTTTAATTGTTTTTCTTTCCTCGAAGGCTTTTTCCAGAGATTCAAAATTATTTCCCTCAGCTTTTATAGCATGCCAGCCAAATGCCTCCCACTTCTTGTCAATTGGTTCAACATTCATTACATCTATGTTTCTTCCGTCTATCTGAAGTCCGTTATGGTCAATTATTGCAGTTATATTGTCAAGGCGATAATGACCTGCCAGCATAGCGGCTTCCCAAACCATTCCTTCCTGTATCTCTCCATCTCCCAGCAAAGTAAACACTCTGTTTTTCTTGTTATCAAGCTTGAATGCAAGAGCCATTCCGTTTGATATTGCCAAACCCTGCCCCAATGAGCCTGTGGATGCTTCAACTCCGGGCAGCTTTCTCATATCAGGATGACCTTGAAGCTTTGAGTCTATTTTTCTTAATGTTCCCATTAAGTCTTTGCTGATAAATCCCTTTTCCATCAATACAGAGTACAATACGGGAGCGCCGTGACCCTTCGAAAGCACAAAGCGGTCTCTCCCCTCATCCTTTGGATCGTCTATGTTCATTTCCTTGAAATACAGGTACGTAACAATTTCCACCGCCGACAATGACCCTCCGGGATGCCCTGATTTTGCGTCGTGAATCATAGTCAATATGTTTCTTCGCATATTTTTTGCTATTTCACATAAATTTTCGTTATTCATTTAATCCTCCCTTTTTTAACGATTGCTGAGCATTGTTAATAAATTGCAAATCAACTTTAAAGCTATCGCTCAGCCATTGTTTACCTATTGTTCTTCGGTACTGTTTCCCAATCCTTTAAGAACTGATCTATTCCTTTGTCTGTCAGAGGGTGCTTTGTCATTTGAACCAGCACCTTGTAAGGCACGGTTGCAATATGACATCCAAGCCTTGCAGCCTGTGTCACATGCATCGGATGTCTGATACTGGCAGCAATTATTTCTGTTTCAATATCATAATTATTAAATATATCTACTATTTCTGCTATGAGCTCCATCCCGTTATTGCTTACATCATCCAGTCTTCCGACAAAAGGACTAACATAGGAGGCACCTGCTCTTGCAGCCAACAAAGCCTGCCCTGACGAAAAAACAAGAGTAACATTTGTTTTTATGTTTTCTCTGGTGAGTACCTTTACAGCTTTCAGTCCTTCAACCGTCATAGGCAGCTTAATAATTATATTTTTATGTATTTTCGCGAGCTCAACAGCCTCTCTTATCATTCCCTCAGAGTCAAGGCTTATAACCTCTGCGCTTATGGGTCCATCAACTATTTGAGTAATTTCTCTGACAACATCCTCAAACATTCTTCCTTCCTTTGCAATTAAAGACGGATTTGTTGTTACTCCGCAAATAACACCCATGTCGTTTGCTTTTTTTATTTCTTCCACATTTGCAGTATCAATAAATAATTTCATTCTGACCTCCTATTCAATTTCTTTTACAACATCTTTATTTCCAAATAACACCTTAAACATAAAAATAGGCAGCAAAATTTGACGTTTAATCCTTTTTGGTTCCTGTATAAGTCTGTAAAACCATTCAAGCCCCAGCCTTATAAATATTTCGGGAGCCCTTCTTACATTTCCTGCCAGTCCATCAAGAGTTCCGCCATTTCCTATAATAATTTTGGCGTTAATCTTATCCTTGTTATATTCTATCCATTGTTCCTGTTTTTTAGCACCGAAGCCCACAAACAGAATATGAGGTTCGGCTTTGTTTATATCTTCCAGGACTTTAAGCTCCTCCTCATGACCGTTTTTTCCCAAATGGGTTCCCTTAAAATATCCGTGTTGTGTTCCGGCTATTTTTATGTCCGGATATTTTTCGCGGACATTTTTCATAGCTTCCTCTGCCACTCCGGGCTTTCCTCCCACCACAAAAAGCTTTAAGCCTTGTTCATCGGCAAGTTTTAATAAATTAACAGATAAATCGTAGCCCGCTACTTTTTCTTTCAATGGATGCTTCTTAATTTTTGAAGCATATATTAATCCCACACCATCAGGAATATTTATATCTGATCTGTTGATAAGCTCAAGAAATTCATCATCCTTTTGGCACATCATTACAAATTCGGTGTTTGGAGTATATATTACATATTGTTTGTTGTCGGCAAGCTTCTTCTTTACCGCATCCATTACTTCATTCATGGACTTGTTGTCAATTCTTACACCCATTATGCTCAATTTATTCATAATTATATTTCCTTTAAAATTTTATAATTAATCTTTGTCAGCTCTCTTAAACTTTTCACACTTTCAGACAGCCTCTTTCTTTCCTCATCCTCATTTTTAATCTTTTCCATAATTTCATGGTAAAGAATATCTGCATCTATATTGTCAATACTGCATACAACCTTCATATTTACACTGTTTGCAAAATGGTCCACCTTATGGTCATATGACACTGCAGCAAAAGGAACATTTGCCGCGGCCGCAAATATTAGTGAGTGAAGCCTCACGCCCACAAGCACATCCATTCCCTTTATAATATCAAACGCATCGTTTGTGGTGAGTCTTTCCTTGTAATAGACTGCTTTGTCTCCAATATCTTTTTCCACCTCATCAATAAGCTCTAAATCCTCATTATAGTAAAAAGGTATGAAGTAGCATTCTATTCCATTTTCAATGAGCTTTTGTGCAAGCACGCTTATTTTTTTGCTTACATCCGCATTTCTCCAGTTTCTCAGAGAAAAACAGACCTTCTTTTTTCCGCTGTTCTTTGCCGTATAATTTTCTCCGGCTCTTAAATCAATTACAGGGTCTGTAGACAAAAATATTTTGCTTTTGTCCATACCAAGCTCCTCCAAAAATTCCTTGGAGTGTTTATCTCTCACTGTTATATAATCAATATGTCTTAATGTTCCTCGAACTGCCTTTTTGCTGTTTTCACTGACTATTGGTCCTATTCCCTGGCTCAGCATTATTACCTTATTGTTCATAATCTTTGCAAGCCTGATTAAAAATAAATAGTAATAAATACTCCTTTTACTTGTGATATCCTGAAGAAGGCTTCCTCCGCCAAAAACAAGCGCATCAGATTTAATGAGCCCAGCGGCTATTGAAAATACATTGTATCTGTCAATAGTATTCACATTGTATTTCCGGCTTGTAACTTCCTTATTGCCTGATAGAACAGTGATGTTTTTACGGTCTGTAATTTCCGTGATTTGCTTTATCGCCATTTCCAATATTGCTTCATCACCTAAATTTCCAAATCCGTAATATCCTGCCAACAATATTTTTTTCACTTCAGCTTCTCCTGCAATCTCAAGTATATTTTAAATAATAAGTCAATTATAACAACTGCAACACATCCTATTACAATTCCAAATCCCAGCGCAATAACCGTTCTCACCAGTGAAAGATATATGGGAGTCCTCAAATGTGAAAATGTATTGATTACAGACGATGTTCCTATGGCTGATGCCATCATGAAAAGCCCTGTAAAAAATTCAGACTTCTTGCTTGCTGCATAGACTGCTGCAAAAATTGCAGGGAATGCAAATAAAAATTCTTTTGTTCTGGGCCTTGCAAGCAATATGTATTCCATGAAGTTCCTGGTAATCATTTCCATACTTGAAGGCTGCATGTTTGTCTCATGACCCGTTCTCGAAATGTACACATAAGCTACAGCACCTACTACAGCCGCAATAATTGCGTAATAAATTTTAATATCTTTATTTAATAATCTGGCGCTTGTATGCACAACACTTTTAAACGAACCTTCTTTGTCCTTGTTCATGAAGTATATTAAAAATATTAATGCAAAAATTCCAAAAGGAAGAATCTGTGCAAATTTTACTCCTCTGAAAATGTCCATTTCAAGAAAATACTTGGAATCAGCCAGCATTGCGTCTAAAAATACTGCTCCTGCCAGGGATATAGCTATAGACACAGCTAAAATCACCGTCGAATGTGTCATTATCTTAAGCTTAGTATATTTTTCTGATGAATCGTATATATTCTTAATCTGCATCATAAAGAAATATATTCCTAATCCTGAAAATATAACGGCAGCAGCAAACGCAAAGCCTTTTTCAGCCAAACCTCTCATCACCAATGGCACAAAAGCGGCCGGAATGCCGAATAAATACAGAAAATTTGCTCTTTTGTCCGAAATATTAAATATTTTTATAAATAGCAGCACCGAAGCAAGCGTAATTCCAAATGCCAGTATAGACATTCTCTTTGAACCTATGTGAAATTCTTTTATAGCTTCAGCCCTTCCAAGCTTTATGTTATGTTCGTTAAGTCTGTTTTCCAGACTTGAAAATGTTCTTTCATATTCTTCGGCATCTGTCAGATATTTAAAGCTTTTTTCTTTTTCAAAGAATGGTTTGAAATAAATGACCCTTATGTTACGTTCTGTTATTGCCCTGAACATTGTATTTTCAATTTCTTCAGCGCCCTGATAGTTATAGTATCCATTTCTCTGGCGTATGTAATCCCACATAGTGAACATCCTTACGGAATTGTAGCCTGAATCTTCAACTAGCTTATTCAAACCTTCACTCTCCAGATTTTCTCTTTGATTGGAGCTTTCAATCAAACTTATGGCAATATTCTTTTCATCTATATAATCCAGCAGCTTATCCTCATTTCCTGGATACCCCAGCACTTCCTTACCGCCAAGCAGATATATTCTCGGCTCCAGTCCGTACCTTTCGTTTGCTGATCTATACACATCCACAAGCTTTTCATTATATGTCGGGAAATTAACAGGTCTCAATATAATGTCCAGTCCTGCGTCCTTTGCCATATTGATTTTGGCGTCGTCATAACCTATACCGATATTCATAAGTCTTGAATCAGCCACATCCTTATATTCGTATACTCCGTCCCCTGTAAGGTTCATTACCTTTTTGGTTTCACTGTAATATATATCATCACTTGTACCCTTAAGTACTATGTAATAAACATTGTCCAATGTATATGTATCAAAAAATTCCCGGCTGTATCTTTCTTTCAATCCGGATACAATGTAATTATATAACTCCGTGTTTTCTGTTGTAACAATTACATCATTTGGACCTATTTCCTTTTTGTCAATCATGGTGACAATATCAGCGTTGTAATCTTTCTGCCATTCATAGCCTTTTATGAGTTCTGATATGATTTCAGCTCTCAGGGGCTTGCCCTGTTCCACTAGACGCTTTATTGTTTCCTCAGGTATTGCAACTGATTGAGCCCCATATTTTCTGAATTCTTTAAGCCAGTAGCTTAAATCATTTTCTGAGCTGTCTGCAAATTTCTCCATTTCGCTGTAGTCCAGCATAATTTCCGCAGTATTGTACTGCCTTTCAATTCCTACTCTCTGATATATGGTATAAATTCCAACCAGCAGTGCAAAGCAAATCAATAACGACACTATCTTGTCAATCTTATTTAACTTCATTTTATCTCCTTTTCCTTTTGCGTGAAAATATTTCAAAATAAAAGCCAATACATATGGCAAATAATAATCTCATTAGTTAATGAGATTATTTTCCGCAGTAATAATAAAATTATTTCTTTAAAACACAAACAACCATTTTTACTAAAAATTCTTTTAAGACCGGAAGCTTAGCCGGATATTTAAAAAAGCCTCTCAACGGTTCTTCTGAATAGTATTCAACGTTAAATCTGCTGTTTTTTAATATTTTGTCCGCCCTTTTTATTGTCATTTTATTTATGTAAGAAAAATATTCGGTTCCGTCGGGTTTTTTACTGATTCTGAATTCAATTCTGTCTTTGCCGTCAGGCAGGTCCTTTACCAGTTCCTTATATGTTTCTACCAATGTTTTTTCACTGAAGAAAACATGCACCCAGGGTATTCCTATGGCATCACTTAAATGAGCCCCGTAAGGATGATTATACGGTGGAAAGTTTAAATACAGTCTTCCGTTCTTTTTTAATATTCTATAGCACTCATCAAGCACCTTTTCAGGTTCATCCACATGCTCCATGGCATCATTCATGATTATTGTATCAAAGGTTTCATCTTCAAAAGGGGTTTTAGACGCATCAGCACACACGAATTCAAATTTATCATCCATGCCGTACAGCTTTGCCAGATTCTCAGCCTCTTCCTTGTATTTTCCCAGTATTTCAACTCCAACTATTTTCTTTACTCCCTTTGAAGCATAGTAAATCGTCTTGCCGCCTGCACCACAGCCGATATCAAGAACAACCTTGTCCTTGAACATTTCATCTATATTGGTGTGCTTCAGATAAAACTTTATTGTATCAATGCCTTTTTCAAATTGCCACTGGGCATATGATTTTTTGCCTTCGTTGTTCAAGTTAAAAGGATGTACAGGCAGCTTAAACATTTTATTTACTGTCATACATAGTTTCTTCATATTTTAACCTTCTTCATCAGTTTTTTTATTCTTTTGCAATTATAACATTTCAATTGGTCAAATTCAATCATTAGTTGTATTTTATGAATAACACACATCACTTATATTATTGGCAAATTGTGTTATTTCTTTTCTGTCGATTTGTGTTGAATTATTTGTTATTTTAATGTAAAATATCCTTATCATTCAATATGGAGTTATAAAATATAAAGGAAGTGGTTGTTTGAAAAAAATCCTGATTATCTCATTAATATTGATATTTGCATTTACTACTGTTATTTTTGCGTCACCGGGTGACACGAATGACCCCATAGTTGTATTAAGTTACCTTAATGACCGCCTGACAAGCTTAATTAAGGAATACAATTTAGCGGACATAAAGGATCTTAAAGAGCAGGTAAGCAAATTAAGCGGAAATTCTTCCGGTACTCCAAACAGCAGTGAAAACACATCCTCTGATTTGGTTGTTGTAGAAATAAACGCAGGTGAAAGAATAATAGCAGGTGCAGGCGCAGAACTTATATTGAGAGGCGGAAAAGCCACTGTTGTGGGCAGCGAGCTGGGAGGGCTCACCAATGTAACCATGGGTAAGGATTTTGTTTCCGGAATGGAGGTTGTTCCTAACAATCTTTTAATAGTTCCAAGAGATGACGGCAGAGGGGTCTATACAGACAGTCATGCAATATTCATGGTGCGCGGTACATATGAGGTAGTAAAATAAACAAATTCAGCTGGTACGGTTCCATTAAAAGGGACAGTCCTTTTTGTTTGAAAACTGAACAAAAAGGACTGTCCTCAATTTATTAATTATTATATGAATTTTTCACATAAATAATACATTCCCTTGCGGAAATTAACCTGTCCTACTTTTTCATATCCTAATTTTTCAACTAATCTCAGCAAGGGTGCGTTCTTTGAAAAAGCATCGAATCTGATTGAAGTATATCCTTCATTTTTAATTTTATCTTCTGCATACTTAACAGTCATTTCACCTATTTTCGTGTTTTGCTTTTCAGGTTTAACATACAGTCTGCGTATACATGTAAGTTTTCCGTCATTATCCTTCCAGCCTTCTGCTGTAAGGTATGCCGTCTCCTGCTCCTCGGTTATGACTATGGATGAAACGATTTCACCGTCCTGTACTACCACGTAGGCACGTTTGTTATCAATGTCTTTCTGTACATTTTCTGCGTTTGGATATATCTCGTCCCATTGGTCGATTCCTAGAGATACCATTCTTGCAATGGATCCTTCCAAAAGAGATACAATATTTTCAAAATCACTTTGAGTTGCCAGTCTGAATTCTGTTGCCATTTGCTCGCTCCTTTTTTAAATGTAATTTATCTTATCTTTTTCACAATTCAATCTGTATATATTGTAATATATAATTATGTCTGTTAAATGATGAAATTTTATCTGAGTTGTGAAAGTTGTCGGAGTCAATGGAAAGGGGACAATTTGAGGGTGACGTAAAAGGACTTTTTCACTGGTCCCAAACCATTCTCATTGGAATTTTGGAACAAATAAATGGTTTTTTCGTCTAATTTGATGATATAATTATATATACATAAATTAACAGCCCCTGAAAGGAGGTTCGTATGAAAAAGATTTTGTTTATTGTTGTGGCGGCAATTCTACTTGTTTCCTGCTCAACAAATTCAAACACAAATGTACAGAACCGGAGAAGCCCTCTTTGGATGATGAGCCTGAAGGCGGTAATGAACACAACACAGAAAGATATACTGGAGAAATAATTGTTGACGAATTTTACAACGGAAGAATATATTTTTTGCCTGATAAAGAAACAAGGCTGCTTTTGAAGGATAAGTATAGGCGTGAAGTATACGACAGCATACCTTTGGACTACAAAGACACAGCTATTGAAGCTCAGCTTCCAAAGGAACTGGGTATATACAATGCTGAAATCAAAGCTGACTTTTCACAGGAAGGGTGGTTTCCATTAAATGAAATTAAGCTCACTGACAGTATAGGAACAGTGGAATACGAGGGCAAAGATTATAAAACCAATGACTTGGATGAAAACGTTCGTACAAAGGATAAAGTATGCGGACTTATTGTAAGCAACGTAAGAAGATTTGAAGACGGCGGTGTAATGATTAAATTTGAAGGTGAAATTGAAAGCGAAGGCTTCTACAGCGTCTATCCGGGAGGAGAATTCTTCAATTACTTAAGAATAGGAAGGATTGTACCTGATGAAAAAAGCATGAAAGGCTTCCCTTCTTATCTGGGTAAGTATAATAATTTTTCTGTGTATTTTGTTGAAAACAACGAACTGTACCAACAATTAGCGGACTTTTCAGCTATCGGAAAGGGCAGGTTTAAATCCACAGGATATTCTATTACCTATAATATTGGCGGGGGGGCTCCTCCTGATGAAACTCTTACAGAAATAATATCACTTGATGAAAAATATAAGTGCTTGTTTAAATATGATGATAATATCATAACGAGACCGTTAACCAGTGAAGCCAATAAGTATAAAGGCGGCTTTATGGATAAATACGCTATAATTTACGAAAGCAGTATGGACAGAACTGATAATTCTGACAATGACAAGGAATTTGTAAATAACTATTATTTCTTTGGCAAGGAGGAAGCATCTAAAATTAAAATACTTTCTTCTGATGAATTTTATTATGGACTAAAAGAGAACAAGGACAGCAGCACTGACGTATTTGAATTAATAACTGATGCAGGCGGTAAAAAGCCACACTCAATAAGCTTTAGATATTTTGACAAAAACAGAACATGGAACGGCAAGGAGTCTATAAGGAAAAGCTGTAATTATGGATATTTTAAAAATGATGATGAAGCTGTAAGAGTTTTTGAAGGAGATATGATTTCAGGAATGAAGGCTGAGAACATCAATGTTGAATATGACTGCACGCAGGATTATCCCGAAGAATTAATCAGAGTAAGCTGCAGCTTTTCAGGTGAAACAACACTTACAGGAAAATTAACATCATATTATGATGAAGGTTATGAATATAACATGGTATACTTTGTAGCCGATGAAGAAGGAATTAAAAAGCTGCCTGTTCATATTGACAATATCAGAGGGCAGAGCGGAATAAACTTTAACTACGAAGAACTCAAAGAAATACTGGGAACAGAGCCTTTTGAAAAGAATTGTGAAATAACAATAAATAATTATTCGATTTATAAAAGAGCTGGAACAGAAGACGCAGATACGGCAAATTTAATATCGGTTAAATTTCTTGAATAAAAAAGCAGCAAATTAGAGCTTTCAGATAATGGACACTCCTCTCCGAAATAAGGGAAGGGGTGTCCATAAAGAACAGTCCTCTGAGTTTTATATGTTTTGGGCTATTGCAGCACCCATTTCCGTGGTACTTATTGCCTTTTCATGTTTTTTTGCTATATCTGCGGTTCTCAGACCATCCTTCAATGCTTTTTTAACCGCATCCTCAATTGCTTTTGATTCTTCCTGAAGCCCGAAGGTATATTTCAACATCATGGAGGCTGAAAGAATTGCAGCTATGGGGTTTGCTTTTCCCTGTCCCGCAATGTCAGGTGCCGAACCATGAACAGGCTCATACAATCCAAAATTTCCGTCTCCAAGTGAAGCTGACGGAAGCATTCCAATGGAACCGGTTATCATGCTTGCTTCATCTGAAAGTATATCTCCAAACATGTTTTCCGTAACTATGACGTCAAATTGCTTCGGGTTTGTTACAAGCTGCATTGCGGCATTGTCAACATAGAGGTGTTTTAATTCCACAGGCGGATATTTTTTTGCGACTTCTTCCACAGTCCTTCTCCAAAGCCTTGATGTCTCAAGTACGTTTGACTTGTCTACACTGGTTACCCTTTTGTCTCGTGACATTGCTATTTCAAATGCCTGTACTGCTATTCTTTCAATTTCATACTTTGAATATTCCATGCTGTCACATGCATAATCACCATCAGTAAATTTCTTACCGAAATAGATTCCGCCTGTAAGCTCTCTCATTATGACAATATCCAGCCCTCCCTGTACAATATCAGCTCTCAATGGGCATGAGTCCTTTAATTCATCAAACATTATTGCCGGACGTATATTGGTGTACAAGCCTAATTCCTTTCTTAATTTCAATATTCCCTTTTCAGGCCTTAAATCGCTGGGCATGTTATCCCATTTCGGTCCTCCAACTGCGCCGAACAGAACAGCATCACTGTTTCTGCATATTTCCAAGGTTTCGTCCGGAAGAGGCACCCCTTTTGCGTCTATGGCTGCTCCTCCGGCTAAAGCCTCTGTATATTCAAATGAATGATTAAACTTTTCACATATTTTATTTAATATTTTAACAGCTTCGCTGACAATTTCAGTCCCTATGCCGTCTCCGTTTATTACCGCAATTTTATAATTCATATCTTACTCCTGATGTTTTGTATTTTTCAGCTTGTTTTCAACATATCCCACAAGACCGCCGCAGTCAATCAGCTGTACTATAAATTCCGGAAACGGCTGAGCCTGATAAGCTTCATTTTTAGTGATGTTGGTGATTTTTCCATTCTTGAAATCTACCTCAACCCTGTCTCCTGCTTCGATTTTCTCTGCTGCTTCGCTGCACTCAAGGATTGGAAGCCCTATGTTAAAAGCATTTCTGTAAAAAATCCTCGCATAGCTGTCGGCTATGACGCATGATATTCCGGAGGATTTTATGGCAAGAGGAGCATGCTCCCTTGACGAACCGCAGCCGAAGTTTTTCCGTGCCACTATAATATCTCCATCATTGACTTCATTTGCAAAATCCTTGTCTATATCTTCCATACAGTGCTTAGCCAGCTCGCTTGCATCAGTCACATTTAAGTATCTTGCCGGTATGATTACGTCGGTATCCACATCATTTCCATATTTAAAAACCTTACCTTTTGCATTCATTTATTTTCCTCCGTTATTATTTAATGTCTTCGGGACCTGCTATTTTACCGGCTATTGCTGATGCTGCGGCTACTGCAGGGCTTGCCAGATATACCTCTGAACCGGGATGACCCATACGGCCGACAAAGTTTCTGTTTGTTGTTGCAACAGCTCTTTCACCCTCTGCCAGTATTCCCATGTATCCGCCGAGGCATGGCCCGCATGTTGGAGTGCTGATTATTGCTCCGGCATCAATGAATATTTCCGCCAGACCTTCTGTTATACACTGTTTATAAATGTCCTGTGTTGCAGGAATTATAATTGTCCTCACATCCGTATGGACCCTGCGCCCCTTCAATATGTCTGCCGCCATCCTCATGTCCTCAATCCTGCCATTTGTACAGGAACCTATAACCACCTGGTCTATTTTTATATCTCCCACGCAGTCTATGGTTTTTGTATTTTCCGGCAGGTGCGGGAACGAAACTGTCGACTTTAATGTGCTTAAATCAATGTCGATTACTTCATCATATTCTGCATCCGCATCAGCTTCAAAAACCTTATATTTCTTAGTTGAATGTTCCTCCATATATTTTATGGTTTTTTCATCAACGGGAAAAATTCCGTTTTTAGCTCCTGCCTCAATTGCCATGTTTGCTATTGTAAATCTGTCATCCATTGAAAGGTTTTTTATACCTTCGCCCATAAATTCCATTGATTTGTACAGCGCTCCGTCAACGCCTATCTTTCCTATTATATGAAGAATTACATCCTTGCCGCTCACATATCTGCTTGGCTTTCCCACAATATTGAATTTAATTGCCGAAGGCACCTTAAGCCATACCTTCCCTGTTGCCATTCCTGCAGCCATGTCTGTTGAGCCTATGCCCGTTGAAAAAGCGCCAAGAGCTCCATAGGTACAAGTGTGTGAATCTGCTCCTATTACGGTGTCTCCTGCAACGACCAATCCCTTTTCAGGCAGCAGGGCATGCTCTATGCCCATCTGCCCTACATCATAAAAGTTTTTAAGCTCCTGCCCTTTGCTGAAGCACCTGGATATTTTGCACTGCTCGGCAGATTTTATATCCTTATTTGGAACGAAGTGGTCAAGAACTATGACAACCTTGTCTCTGTCATAAACTTTTTCCGCTCCCATCTTTTTAAATTCTTTAATGGCAACAGGAGCTGTAATATCATTTCCCAATACCAAATCCAAATTGATTTCAATAAACTGTCCGGACTTTACTTCTTTTAATCCTGCATGCTCGGCCAGAATTTTTTGTGTCATTGTCTGTCCCATATTATTTATCTCCCGGTTGATTTTTGTACATTATTTTATTTGCCGCATCTATATAAGCCTGTATGCTTGCTTCCAGTATGTCGGTGCTTAAGCCTCTTCCTATGAATTCATTGCCGCCTTCTGTTATTCTCACGGCTGCATCACCTAACGCGTCTTCTCCTTCTGTTACCGACTTAAGAGAAAAATCCTCCAATTTCAGTTGTTTACCTATAATTTTTTCTATAGATTTGAAGGATGCATATATAGGACCGTCTCCTGTTGACGTTTCCTCTATTACTTCCCCATTTTTTATTAATGAAACAGTAGACGTTGGTGTCATCATGTTGCCTGTATTGATGACGTATTTATTCAGTTCAAAAACTTTTGGAACCTGCATCTTCTGTCCTGAAACCAGCGCATCAATATCTCTGTCATATACATCCTTTTTCTTATCAGCAAGATCCTTAAACTTTTCAAATGCAGCATCTAGTTCCTCCTGACTCAAATCATAGCCAAGCTGTTTTAATTTATCGTTAAATGCATGGCGTCCGGAATGCTTTCCAAGAACCAGCTTGTTTGTTTCCAGACCTATTGATTCGGGAGTCATAATTTCATAGGTTGCTCTGTTGTTAAGAACACCGTGCTGATGTATGCCTGACTCATGAGAAAAGGCATTTGCACCGACAATTGCCTTGTTTGGCTGCACTTTAACTCCGGTTATTCTGGATAAAAGATTGCTGCTTCTCATTATTTGCTTCGTATCAATTCTTGTATCTGCTCCTATAACATCTTTCCTGACCTTAAGAGCCATCACTATTTCTTCAAGAGCTGCATTTCCTGCCCTTTCACCTATTCCGTTAATAGTACATTCTATCTGAGTTGCACCTGCCTTTATTGCCGCAATTGTATTTGCTACGCCCAATCCCAAATCATTATGGCAGTGCGTTGATATATCCACGTTTTTAATTTCAGGGCACTTCTCCTTGATTGATGTAAGGAAGTCATAGTATTCATCAGGTGTGGCATATCCAACAGTGTCAGGAAGATTTATTGTGGTTGCACCTGCCTTTATTGCCTTGCTTACTACCTGTGAAATAAAGTCCAAATCACTCCTTGTGGCATCTTCACACGAAAACTCAATATCATCACATTTTGTTTTAGCATATCTCACCATATCTTCAGCCATCTGCATAACTTCTTCCGGAGTCTTTTTTAACTTATATGTCATGTGAATGGGTGATGTTGCCAAAAAAATATGGATTCTTGGGTGAGCAGCATATTTTAAACTGTCCCATGCCTTGTCTACATCATCTTTATTGCAGCGTGCCAAAGCAGCTATGGTACATCCTTTAACATTTTTTGAAATTTCCTGTATTGAATGGAAGTCTTCCGGTGATGCAGCTGCAAATCCTGCCTCTATAATGTCTACATTCAATCTTTCAAGCTGCTGTGCCATTTCTATCTTTTCTTTTAAATTCATGCTGCAGCCTGGAGACTGTTCCCCATCTCTTAAAGTTGTGTCAAAAATCTTAATCATTCTCTCCATTTTTAAATCTCCCTTTCTTTTTCTTTTTTTAATTTGAATCCGAAGGCTGCGGCAAAACCGGAACAAAATAAGTATAAAAAAACCGCCCATGACAGTATTAACACTATCAGGGACGGATATATCCGCGGTACCACCCATATTGTTTTCAATATAAAAATATATAAGAAAACCACTCATCAGATTCTAACAAATCTTAGCCTTTAACGGGGCTGCGTATTTTCCTACTAAATTCAGAAAATCAGCTCGGGAGCGAGTGTGCTTTCATGACAGCATCGGCTCACAGCACCGCCGACTCTCTGAAGCTTATCATACGAAAGTTTTTTCTCCGTCACAGCTTTTTATGTGTTTTGTAATTGTTTTGTATTCTACCAAAAGATTTCAGGCTTGTCAACAGTTATTTTTTTAATTTTAAGGAACATAATTGTGCCCTCAAAGAATCCTACTGACAATTACTGTAAATTAAATTTATTAAATTCCAATATATTGTTGACATATCTTATTGTGCATGGTAATATTTAACAATATTACCGCATCGTTAGTCCAATTATTAATAGTGGGGGAAATAAAATGATTTTAAACGAATTTGATTATTGTAAAACTGCAATTATTAATCCAAATGAGTTTATAAACAAAATTGAGGGATTTCCTGAAATAGGTATCACTTGTTTTTCACAAGCATTGACAGACAAGGTATTAAAAACATTTGATCATGAACAAATTGCGGAAATTGCTTCCGCAAATGGATGTGAACCAATATATAAAATTATTTATAAAGGACTGGAGATTGCTTTTTTTAAGTCAAAAGTAGGTGCTGCTTCTTGTACTACAGGTTATGAAGAAATAACTGCCATGGGACTTGAAAAACTGATTATGTTTGGGACCTGCGGTGTTTTAAGCAAAGAAATTGAAGATTTAGCAATTATTATACCAACAAGTGCATTGCGCGACGAAGGCACAAGCTATCACTATGTTGAAGCAAATGATGAAATCGAAGTCAACACAAAATATAAAGAAGAATTTCTGAAAATTTTAAACGAACATAACTACTCTTACATCTTTGGTAAGACCTGGACAACTGATGCTCCCTATAGAGAAACTCAGGCAAAAGTTCAAAAAAGAAAAGAGCAAGGTGCTGTCTGTGTAGAAATGGAGTGCGCATCTATGGCTGCTGTCTCACAGTTTAGGGGCACAGACTTTTTTCAATTTTTGTATGCTGCTGATAATTTAGACGATACAAAATGGGATACCCGAAGCTTAAGCTGTGCAATAAACCTTAATAAAAAAGAACAAATTGCATTGTTAGCTTTTGAACTTGCCATAAAAATCGCTTAGTTACAAATGCATTTATCTCTTAATGAATTAAAAAATAACAGGCTGATCAGGAAAGCGCAATACCTGATTAACCTGTTTTTATTATTATTTCGTCTTTGCCAGATCTTCTATCACCTTAACAAATTCATCCGTGGCTTTATATCCCTGAAGCTTCTGTTTATTGTTCCTTGTGCTGAATTCGTTGAAATATTCTTTTTTAATATATATAGTTTTATTTTCTATATCATAGTACAAATCAAAATTGTATTTATCTTTATTCACAGCAAAATCTGCATCAATCCAGTAATATCCGTCCTTTTTTGAAGGCAGGTCTTCAACCGATGAGGTTTCTTTTGATTTAGGAAGACTTTCAAACAGCTTTTTAACCTCAGCTGATTTGCCTGAATCTTCAGCACCGCCAAAGCTGTTCAGCTTCTTTATGTCTTCGTGCTGATTTGTATATCTTATTCCGTTATTTGAATACACTTTTATATCCACATTGGAAATACTGCTTATCGTTCCGGAAATCTCGCTGATATCAGATTTTAATACTTTATCTATAACACCTATGTATTTATCCCTTTTGAACAGCAAAAACACCAGGGCTATAACTACAACCAAAAGCAATACCAAAAGTAAAATACGACCGTAATTAATTTTTCTTTTTCTTCCGTACATGCTCCGTCTTCTTGCCATAAATTCACTCACCTGCCTAATTTTATTTTCAAAAGCTTAATGATTTTGTTTTCAAGCTCTTCAATTGTGCCCTCGTTGTCAATAACCTCATCTGCCATTGCTACCTTTTCATTAATAGGTATTTGCTTATTTATTATTTTTAATACATCTTCAGGATTTTTATTTTCTTTAACAGCTCTTTGTATCAATCTTTCTATTTGTGTTTCAGGACTCACATAAACAAGCCATATTTCATCAAAACTCAGGCCATATTCTCTCTCTTGCTTCAGATTTTCCAATATTAAAGGTATATCGAGAAAAATAACATCATCCTCACATTCATCAATACCCTTCATAAGCTTCTGAATCACATGAACGTGCGTAATTTTATTTAAATTTCTCAGGCTTTCTTCGTCATTGAATACTATTTTGCCAAGCTTCTGCCTATTAATTGAACCCTCTTCATTTAATATTTCTTTTCCGAAGCATTCAACAACATCATGATAAAGAGCTTCACCTTTATTATAACCATCATGAACAATTTTATCTGAATCCAGAACCTGGTATCCGAGTCCTTTTATTACATTAACAGCCGTTGATTTTCCTGTACCAATGCTTCCTGTAATCACAATTACCTTTTTTTTATTTTGCTTCATACCAGCTTCTTCCCACATTTACATCCGATTTAAGTAATACCTTGAAGGAATCAACTACATTTTCCATTTCTTCCTTCAATATTTTTTTCACTTCCTTCAGCTCCGGCTCGTAAGCCTCAATTATAAGTTCGTCGTGAACTTGTAAAATAAGTCTGGATTTCATTTTGTTGTTTTTCAGCCTTTTGTACACTCCAACCATTGCAGCCTTGATTATATCAGCAGCAGTTCCCTGAACAGGAGTGTTCAGAGCAATTCTCTCTCCAAAGGAGCGTATGTTAAAGTTACGTGAGGCAAGCTCCGGTATGTTTCTTCTTCTGCCGAAATATGTTGTGACATAGCCGTCCGTTTTCCCTTGTTCCACTATTGTTTTCATATATTTGTCAATGTTGCTGAAATAATTGAGATAATTTTCAATATACTGCTTTGCTTCTTTTCTAGGAATATTCAAATCTCTGCTCAAACCATAATCGCTTATGCCGTAGACAATTCCAAAATTTACTGCCTTTGCCCTGCTTCTCATTTCATGAGTCACTTCATCCATGCTCACGTGAAATACCTGTGATGCTGTCTTTGTATGTATATCTTCCCCGTTTGCAAATGCATCAATTAAATTTTGCTCGTCAGCAAGATGCGCCAGCACTCTCAGTTCAATCTGCGAATAATCTGCATCACAAAGAATAAATCCTTCTTCTGCCACAAATGCCTTTCTTAACTCTCTGCCTTCCTCAGTCCTGGTAGGTATGTTTTGAAGATTCGGCTCTGTGCTTGAAATTCTTCCAGTTGCGGCAATAGTCTGATTGAAAGAAGAATGAACCCTTCCTGTTTTTCCGCTCACCACATTTTTAAGTCCTTCTACATACGTGGAATTAAGCTTGACCATCTGCCTGTACTCCACAATCAGGCTTACAACCTCATGCTCGGACTTCAATCTGTCAAGGACCTCTGCATCTGTTGATATTCCCGTCTTTGTCTTTTTAATTACAGGAAGTCCCAGCTTTTCAAACAGTATGACAGCCAGCTGCTTAGGAGAATTAATATTGAAGCTTTCTCCAGCCTTCTCATAAATTTCTTTTTCCAAAGCAGCAATCTTTTCCTGGAAGTGAATTCCAAGGCTGTCAATTACGTTAAGATCAACCTTAAAGCCTACAAATTCCATGTAAGCCAAAACCTCGATGAGCGGAAGCTCTATGATTTTAAACAGCTCTGTCATTTCAAGCCTGTCGATTTCATCTATGACTTGTTTTTCCGCTTTTATAACAGTGCTTAAATAATTATATAAGTAATTCTTTCTTTTTTCCAAATCCAATTCCTTGAATGACAGCCTCTTTTTACCTGTTCCCAGCACTTCATTTTCCGGAGAAATTTCTTTATTTAGATATTCATATGCTATTTTGTCAATAGAATATGAGCTTTCAGAAGGATCCAAAAGATATTTTCCAATTTCGGAATCAAATGAAATGTTGTTGAGCTCAATATTTTTCTTCATCAAATAAATAACTTCATTTTTAATGCTGTGACCCGTCACCTGGATATCTTCTCTTTCAAAAATATCCTTTAACTTTTCCAGTGCATGTCCTTCATCAATTTTTTCCAAATCTATGTAATAGATATTATTGCCGTCCGAAATTCCTACAGCCACCGCTTTGCTATACAAGGCCCTGTCTGAATCAAACAGAAGCTTCAATGCAAACTTTTTGCAGCTTAATATGTTATTGACTGCTTCATTGATATCTTCTTCTCTGGCAATGTAACTGATGTCTATTTTATTTAATTCAGTTTGAATATTCTTATCCACAGAGACTTCACTGTCAAACATTGACATTTGAGCTTCAGGAGCAGCTTCATCTTCCGTAACCCTCTTTTTAAATGTCCTGAATTCAAGCTCATCATACAGTGATAGTAGTTTTTTTGAATCGGGTTTTTGAATTTTATATTCGTCTATATTGAATTCCACAGGAATATCCCTTATGATGCGTGCCAGCGTCTGGCTCATGTAGGCCTGCATTTTGTCGGCTTCAAGCTTTTCCTTAAGTTTTCCTTTTATGGAATCGATATTTTCATATACACCGTCAAGACTTCCATATTCCTGAATCAACTTAAGCGCAGTTTTTTCTCCTATACCTCCAACACCGGGAATATTGTCAGACTGGTCTCCCATCAGCGCTTTTAAATCCACAAACTGTGCCGGACTTATGCCATAGGTATCCCACATCGCCTGTACATCCATTTCCTCGGTATTTGTAACACCCTTTTTAGTCAGTATGACCCTTATACCGTCATTTATAAGCTGCAGGTAATCCTTGTCACTCGTAACAAGGTACACCTCGGCACCTTGCTCTTCTGCGGCATCTGCAAATGTTCCTGCCACATCATCAGCTTCAAATCCGTCAATTTCAATGCATTTTATATTATGAACATTCAACACATCACGTATTAGCTGAAATTGTTCAACAAGTTCATTTGGAGCTTTTGCTCTTGTAGCTTTATAATCCTTATACTGCTCATGTCTGAAGGATGGTTTCTTTGGATCAAAAGCAACGCATATGTACTCAGGAGAGTATTCATCTAAAAGCTTATAAAGCATGCTTAAAAAACCGTATACTGCATTTGTATACTGCCCTTTTTTTGTTTTAAGAGGCGGCATAGCGTAAAATGCTCTGAAGAGCAGGCTGTTGCCATCTAATATCATTATTTTATTGTTCATTGAATCTCCTTGCTTATTTAAAGTTTATCAAGACATATATAATCGATATAACTCTGAAATGCTGTTGTTGTTTGTAATCAATTATAACAACTAATATTCCTATGGTAAAGGAATATTTTAATTTATCATATACTCAATTCATTAACATATAATTAACTATCGAGAGGGAGGTATGAATATATGAACAAGCTCGAGCCAAGGAATTATAATTTCTCCAATGTTAAATTTTTCTCGCCCATGCAGCTGAGTGAACACTATGTACTATATACAAGATACGTTGATTGTTTAAATAAAGTAAGGGAATCTTTGAAATCAGATAAAATATATTCAATCTGCAATCCTAACTACAGTGAAATAAGGTCAGCGGAAAAATCAAAGACATTCTGCTATGATGCAATTAAACTTCACGAACTGTATTTTGAAAACCTGACAGGCAATAACACGAAGGTATACGGACCTATTGAATCATTGCTGAGGGAAATATTCGGTTCCTGTGAAAATTTTATGGAGAAATTCAAATGTATAGCATTATCCATGAGGGGATGGGTTTTGTTCTGTTATGACAGATACCATGATGAATACTACATCTATGGGCAGGATTCTCACGATGATGGGGTTATGCTGTATGCAGAGCCTTTGATTGTACTTGACGTTTATGAACATGCATATATGATTGATTACGGTATTAACAGGGGAAATTATATAGACGGCTTTTTCGCAAATCTTGATTATAAGGTGGTAAATGAAAGATTAAGTAATCTTAATTTTTGAAAAACCCGGTAACCTACTTAAATCATAGACATATAATATCATAACCAAATCATTAAGGAGGTTTAAATTATGGGATTTTGCGGAAATAGAGTTGGCGGAGAAAGCGGAACAAGTTTACTGTTCTTCTTCCTATTGTTAGTGCTTTTATTGAATATGTGTGAAGAAGATTGTTAATTATTAACATCAATCGCAGATTTTCATAACTTATATATTTGCACCTGACGTTCGCACAAGTTTAATTTCAATGTATAAGGCCCGGAAAAAACCAGGCCTTATTTTATTCTTTATATTTTATGTTTTTCAATCATAAATTCTTTAAATTTCTCTTCTATTTTAGAAAAATACCTGTCCTGCTGATATACATAATAAAGCTTTCTTTTTAAGGACATATTCTCTAATTCCAATATGAACATCTTACCTTCCCTGAGTTCATTCTCAACAGCCTTTTTAGGCAGAACAGCTATTCCTACATCATTAGCAATGAATTTTTTTATTATTTCATTATCCTCTGCCTGGATTACAATATTCAAGTCATTAAGCTTTACTCGTTTTTTATTTAAATAGTTTTCAAATATCTGCAGTGTTGCGGAGCCTTTTTCCCTTAAGATAAATTTTTGGTTTAACAGTTTGTCCAAGGTTATCCTGCCGGAATCGAATTCCTTCTTTTTTTCAGATGAAGCAGCAATAACAACTTCATCCTCGGCAATGCATATATTTTTTATTTTTTTATTTTTAGAAGGTGTTCCGGTAAATCCAAAGCTTGTAAATCCTTCTTCAATGTTTTTAAATACCATGTCAGAATCTATTTTTTTAATCGTATATGAAACATCCTTATATAAATTTCCGAATTCTATAATTAAATCATGGATATAAAAATCTGCAGGCATAGAGCTTGTGTATATATCCAGATTTCCGTAAAGCTTATCATCATCTCTTCGTATTAATGAATAAATCTTATTTTCTTCATTAAGCACATTTTTTGCATACTTGTAAAGAAGATATCCTTCTTCTGTAGGGATTATTTCCCTTCCGTTTTTCTTGAACAGTTCTGCTCCGAAATCCTTTTCAAGCAATTGAAGCTGCTTGGACACTGCGGGCTGAGTTACAAAAAGCTTTTCAGCGGCCTTGGATATGTTTTTTAAGTTTATTACCTCAATAAAAGTTCTTAAATAAGATGTATTCATATATACCTCACTATATTGGCTGTATTCCCATACCTATTGCTTCATGCTCAAAGCCTCTCCTGGGTGAGCCTATTTGTCCGTACAGAACAACTGCTATCCAGTTTCCGCTTGAAGGGTCGTCCTCAATTAATGTACCTCTTACAATCGTAAAAGTCAAGCCCGCAGTTCTTAAAACCTCTCCCAGCATTACCTGTCCTCTGCAATATCCGCTTAGGGCCTCAATAATCGCATGGTAAAGAGCATGCTCCTCATGATAGTTTTCTCTTATTAAGTCCTCGCGAGATGCAGCAGTTTCAATTGCAGCAACTATCTTTTTCGCATCCATGCTTCCTGCCTGGCCCTTGTAGATTACATAGTTTTTATTTTCGAAATATTTTTTCAACTTTTCCATGTTGCCTTCACTGAGCGCCAATAACAATGCTATTTTACCTATTCCTCTTTTTTCCATATCTACCTGCCCTAAGAAATAAATGCAATTGTTAAAACAATTGCATTTATTCGACTTTATTTAATTATACATTAAAATGGCGAATATTCCAATATTTTTTTCTCATAAGCAAATGTATTTGCTTCCAGCTCATCCGACTTCGCCTTGTATTCTTTAACAAATTCCTCATCATTTATGGAGCCCAAGTTAATCCTGACATTTAAAAGGGCAGAAAGTACTGCAGTACGGGCAAGCATTGCAGCCACTAATCCGTCAGTTACAGCATTGGAGTTTCCTCTTAATACAACAGCTTCAGTTAAGGGAAGAATCTCATAAGAGATACAGGCAACCTCAAGTGGAACTGTGGCTGCCAGCTTTGAACTGTCCTCTATGATTTGTTTTCTCAAATTTTTTTCTTCATCTGTTGCCTTGGGAAGCCTGTATGCATCCATAACCTTGTTGTATGCAATGCTGTCCTTTTCAATATAATCAATCAGCTTCCTTCTAAGAACCAATGCCCTGTCCTTTATTTCTTTCATCTCATTTTCAAATTCGGCATATTTTTTCTTGCCTATTGTGAGATTTGCAACCATTTCTGAAAGAGCCGCACTCAATGTGCCGCATATGGCCGCTACGCTTCCCCCGCCTGGAACAGGCTCGTTAGATGCAACACTGTCCGCAAACTGACTTACAGTCATATTTTTCATGTTAATTCTCCTCATAGATGATCTTTCCGTTTTTAATTACTGTTTCAACTATGTTGACAGCCGCATGGTAAGGAAGAAAATTAATTGAAGGATATTCAAGTATAATAATATCCGCTTTTTTTCCTATTTCAATGCTTCCTATCTTGTCATTTCTGCCCACTGCCGCAGCTGCATTAATAGTCAGTGCTGTGATGATTTCTTCAATAGACATATTCATATTCAAAGCTGCAAGAGCAATAACCAGAGGTATTGAATTTGTGAAGCAGCTTCCGGGATTAAAATCTGTTGCCAGCGCAACTGCACATCCTGAATCAATCATATGTCTTGCTCTTGCATAGTGCTCTTTTAAACAAAACGCTGTTGCAGGCAGTAATGTTGCAACGGTGCTCGATTCTGAAAGCATTTTTATCCCTTCGTCTGATGCCTGAAGTAAATGGTCAGCAGACGTACTTCCAAGTTCAACAGCCAGCTCGGTTCCTCCAAGCTGTACCATTTCATCAGCGTGTATTTTTAACTTCAGTCCAAGATTTTTAGCTTCTGTTAAAAATCTTCTTGACTGGTCAACTGAAAAAACATTTTTTTCGCAGAATATATCCGCAAATTCGGCCAGTTTATTTTCAGCAGCATATTTCATTACATCAATCATGCAATCAATGAACTCATCTTCCTTTCCCCTGTATTCAGGAAGAACGCTGTGAGGGCCCAAAAAAGTAGGGACCACATCAACAGGATGAACTTCATTAAGTATTTTCATTGCTTCGAGCTGTCTGATTTCAGTGTCATGTTCCAGTCCATATCCGCTTTTGCCTTCAACCGTCGTAACTCCCATAGCCATGAATTTATTAAGTCTTTTTTTACCAAGCTCAATAAATTCATCCAGCGAAGTGTTTCTTGTGGACCTTACGGAGCTGGTAATTCCTCCTCCTCGCTCCATAATGGACATGTAGCTGTCGCCCTTTAATCTCCATGAAAATTCATCGGCTCTGTAACCTCCGAATATCAAATGGGTGTGAGAGTCTATAAATCCGGGAAGCACCGCTTTATCAGAAGCATCTATTATTTTATATTCTTTCTGATTATATTTTTTTAATATATCTTCACTTGTGCCAACATCCTTTATAATGTCATTTTCAATAACAACACAGCCGTTTTTTATCATCCCTATTTCTGACATCATTTTTCCGTGCTTAGGGCCGTTACCTTTGCAGGTAACAAGCTCAGAAGCATTTTTTATTATTATCCCGTTCATTATTCACTCCTTTCCGGACACCGGAACGTTTCCCGCGTCCTTACAGTCTTGTCTCCAAAACCTGTTCAATATTAAAATTCTCAAGTCTCAAATAGTAATCAGCCGTATCAACAATTGCCTGAAGAGGAACCAATCCGACAATTTCACTTCCCACAACATTCACACCATATCTCTGAGCTTCCATTTTAACTGTTTCAAATACACGATAAACAGCTGACTTCGTATAATCCGTAAGGTTCATTGAAACCTGCACTATTCCCCTATCTTCAAGCTCTATGCCCAGAGCCTTAACAAATCTGAAGCCTCCGTTAATATGCCTTACCTTTTTAGCAATTTCTGTTGCTATCTCGAGATTATTTGTTGCAAGGTTCACGTTGTATGCAACCAAAGGCATTCTGGCTCCTATTGCGGTAACTCCGGCAGTTGGGTGAATTGTAGCCGGTCCAAAATCAGGTTTCCACATATCATCCTTTATTTTTTCAGCCATTCCTTCAAATTGACCTTTTCTGATATTTGCAAGATTTTCTCTGTTTGGAGCAGTTGCAGATTTTTCATACAGGAAGAAAGGCAGTCCATATAATTCAGATGCTTCCATTGCAACCTCTCTTGCGAGCCGGTCAGCCTCTTCCACCGTTACATTTCTGATAGGAATAAACGGCACAACATCAACGGCTCCCATTCTGGGATGCTGTCCTTCATGCTTATTTAAGTCTATCAGCTCAACAGCCTTGCCTATAGCCTCAACCATTGCAGTCTTCAATGCATCCGGTTCTCCCACAAGAGTAACAACCGTCCTGTTATGATCTTCGTCACTTGAGTAATCTAAAAGCTTTACATTGTGTCTTCCTCTGAAAACATCAAGTATTTTTTCAAGTTTTGCCAGGTCCCTGCCTTCGCTGAAATTAGGAACACATTCAATAATTTTATCCATATTTCCTCCATTATTTATTGTAATTGTTAACAGTTTTTTCAATAAGCTCTTCACTTGCCACATATGGAATTGTTATGTGGTCTGAACCCTTGCACTTGTTGTTATATTCAATTGATGTTTCAATCGAATGCTCGTTTCTTGCCCAGTTTCTCCTTGACACTCCAACCATAGTATCCCACGGTATGGACTTTTTCAATATATCGTCCACTCTTTCACTTCCGTCTAAAACCATTCCAAATCCGCCGTTTATTGCTTTGCTCACTCCTACACCTCCGCCGTTGTGCAGTGCCACAAGACTCATACCTCTTGCTGCATTTCCCGCAAAGCAGTGAACTGCCATATCTGCCGTTACATTGCTTCCGTCATAAATGTTGGAGGTTTCTCTGTAGGGCGAATCTGTTCCTCCAGTATCATGATGGTCTCTTCCCAGCATTACAGGTCCTATTTCTCCGTTTCTTACCATTTCATTAAATTTTAAAGCTATGTCTCGCCTGCCCAGTGCGTCCTGGTACAAAATCCTGGCTTGAGTTCCAACAACCAGTTTATTTTTTTCAGCATCACGAATCCAGATATAGTTGTCTCTGTCCTGCCCCCTTCTGTCGGGATCTATAACAGACATTGCTGCATGATCTGTCTTTCTCAAATCCTCAGGTTTTCCGCTGAGGCAAACCCACCTGAATGGTCCATAGCCGTAATCAAACAGCATAGGTCCCATGATATCCTCCACATATGAAGGGAATATGAAGCCCTCACTTGTATCGACACCATTTTTGGATATTTCCTTAACTCCCGCATCAAAGACTGCTTTCATGAAGGCATTCCCATAGTCAAAGAAATATGTTCCTCTGTCCACTAATGTTTTAACTGCTCTGAAATGTTCAGCCAAAGATTTATTAACCAGTTCAGCAAATTTTTCTCTGTCTGTGTTTAATAATTCTGTTCTTTCTTCAAATGTCAATCCCTTTGGACAATATCCTCCGTCATATGGAACATGACATGAGGTCTGGTCAGACAGCAGGTCCACATTTATATTATTATTCACTGCATATTCCAGCAAGTCAACGATATTTCCGTGATAAGCTATAGATATTGTCTGCTTTTTATCTATATATTCCTGAGCTGTTTTAAAGGCCTCATCTAAATTATCAGTAACCTTTGAAACCCATCCTTGTTTTAGTCTTGTTTCAATTCTTGAATAATCAACCTCTGCAATTATTCCTACACCGTTAGCTATTTCCACAGCCTTAGGCTGAGCTCCGCTCATTCCTCCCAGACCTGAAGTAATAAACAAGTGCCCTGCCAAATCTTTGTCAGCAGGAATTCCAAGCTCTTTTCTTCCTGCATTTATCAAGGTGTTAAATGTTCCGTGAACAATACCCTGGGGACCTATATACATCCAGCCTCCCGCAGTCATCTGCCCGTAGCTGGAGCATCCCATTGCTGTTGCTTTAGCCCAATCGTGAGGATTGTCAAACATACCTACCATCAGCCCATTTGATAAAATTACTCTTGGACTTAATTTATGTGATTTGAAAAGTCCCAGCGGATGACCTGACATTATTGTCAAAGTCTGCTCGTCAGTCAGCTGTTCCAGATATTTTTTTATAAGCTGATACTGCATCCAGTTCTGGCATACCTGCCCGGTTTCTCCGTAAGTAACAAGCTCATAAGGATAAAGAGCCACATCATGATCCAGGTTATTATCAATCATAACCTGAAAGGCTTTTCCTTCTATGCAGTTTCCTTTGTATTCATCAATTGGTTTTCCGTAAATCCTTTCCTTGGGCATGAACCTGTAGCCGTAAATTCTGCCTCTTGTCATTAATTCATCCAAAAATTCAGGTGCAAGTTTTTCATGAAGACTTTCAGGTACATACCTCAATGCATTTTTCAGAGCAAGCTTTATTTCTCTTTGATTTAAAGTAAGCTCACGCCTGGGAGCCCTCCTGACACCCTCCTTAAAAACGGGATATTCCGGAAGAACATCATCTAATTTAATTGTCATTGCTTTTGATATGTCTAAATTATTAACCATAAAACACCTCCAATTATATACTGATCTTATTATACGATTTTTCCGTCGAAAATTCGTCTATATTTAAGGTTAGTTAAAGATTTTATATAAATATTTAGACTTTCATTTTTAAATACCTCATTTATTTCTTGGGTAAGAGCATAAAAACAAACCTTTTTAATAAATAATAATTTAATTTTTTAATTCACCTATACAATAAACTTGCTCTTTTAATTGCTAATTCTGTTAATTTTAGTTTGCTAATTTTCTCATTAATTAATCTCTAAATTATTCAAATTGTGAAAGTAGCGCATCCTGTTGCAAACAGTGACACAAATTTAACTAATTAAAACCTTAATTTACAGTAATACATTCAATTTCTAAAGACAATAATATACCATTCATTGTTTGATGAATTTAAAAACTTAAGATTAGTTAAAGATTTTATTCTTATAATGAAACCAAGCTAATAAGGAAACTTATTACTTACCCTCTCCCCCTTGTTTTTTTATAAATACTTTTTAAGCCTTACGCTCGTTGTAAGGCTTAATTTTTTATGGTCCCGACCCAGTTTTTCAGAGTTTTTTCTGAAAAATAACGGTAGATCAGCTGCACAGAATACCAAATTTGATGCATCCCCCTGCGTTTATCCTGACTGAATAAAACCCAGGCAAATCGGTGATGAAGTATAGAACTGCACTTCTAAATAGTAATTTGCTCATTGAAAAAATCCCACATTTAGTATATTATTAACTTAACATATTAACCGAGGAATTTTTATGAACGTTTTATCCGTTAAATTATTAGGCACTCCAACAGTAAAATTCAATAACAGCAAAATAACATTCCCCTATAAAAAATCAGAGGCTTTGTTTTATTATGTGTGTGTAAACAAAAAGGTATCAAGAGATGAAGCTATAAATATATTCTGGGCGGATTCAGCAGAAGAAACAGCAAGAAAAAATCTAAGAGACGCCTTGTACAAAATTAAAATCAGCATCAATGAAAATATATTTTCCGCATCAAAATCCGTAATTGAATTTTCTGATGATTTTATTGTTGAAACAGATATTCAAAATATTAATGAATCTAATGCGGTTAATATTTATGAAGGGAATTTTCTTGTAAACTTTTCCATAAAAAACTGCTATGACTTTGAAAACTGGTTGCAGGAAAAGAGAGACTACTATAAAGGAATTTATATTAAATCAATACATAACAGAATTGATGAGCTCGTCAGCGTAAGCGACTACAGCAGTATAGAAAAATACGGAAATATTTTAATAAAAAATGACCCTTACAATGAAAAAACGTACAGGTATTTAATGAAGACTCATGCTCTGTCTGAGGATTACAACAAGGCAATCAAGCTATACAATGAACTTTCGGAAATATTAAAAAATGATTTAAATGTTGAACCTGAGCACAGAACAAAAAAATTGTTCAGAGAAATATTAGAGCTGAAAAATACAATTAATCCATACCATACCGGCAATTATGTTAATTTAAAGAGTAAGGTTGAAAGTTTAACCAATTACTATACTATGTACCATGAGACATATCCGTCCTTGTCCTCCGAAACAATAGATGCTCCAGGCAATTTATATATTTCCGACATTGAATCAGAGCTGAAAAATATCGAGAAGGACTTAACTGTCATAGATGACTTGGATACAGAATACATTAAAATTAAAATGGAAGCTTCTTACCTGGCAGGAAGATACTATATTTCCATAGGTGAATATGAAAAGGGAATAAGAAACATACAAATAAGCATTAAGCTGGCACATAAGCTTGATAATTTAATATATTTGTTAAACAATTACAAGCAAATGATTTTCTATGCCATACAGACCGACAATAATGATATAATGAATGATTATATTAACAAATGCTTAACCCTTCTGGAAAAAAGAGATATTATAGATGAACGGGGCATAATCCTCAGGCTGCAGGGACTTTATTTTATTAGGACAGGTAATTTCAAAGAGGCAGATAAGGTGTTGAACGAATCAATCAACATTTTTTCAAGCCTGAACAAATTCAGCAGCAAGTACAGCGTTAACATTTCTGCAAGCTATAATTATTTAGGTCAAATGAACAAGGATCTGGGAAATTACGAAAATGCACATGACTATTTCATGAAGGCAATAAATATATGTATTGAAAACTCTGTTGTCAAAGGATTGGAAATTTTTTATTCAAATGCCGGACAAGCGCTGTACTGCATGGGAAAATTCAAAGAATCCGAAGACCTGATAAATAAATCTATTGAATATTTTGATAAGTTCAATGTTATCTGGGGCAGGGATTTCGCAGAATACTATAAAGCATTGTTAGAAATGGAAAAAAAAAATTATGCAGAAGCTAAAGTCCATTCCCAGAAAGCATATAGGCTTGCAAAAAAACTCAACAACCCAAAGTCTCTGAGCTTAATCGAAAAATTAATGTGACAATTCAGAAAAGTCTGTTTTTAAGAAATCGGCTGTAATTTATTATTCCAAACGTAGTGAGGAATTTCAACAATATGAAATTTCTCACTACATTTGGAATGACATAAATAGACTATGTTACAATTATATAATCCCTGGGTATTCGTTACAGAGCAAACGATAGGGCTGCTCGTCCTCCTCAATGGAAGGGAAGCGTCCGATGGGATTCAGAAAGCTATTATCGGTATTATCGTCGTTACACTGACTCACCTCACCTAACAGCACCGGTCCCGTTCCTTCTTCTACTGAAAAATCGTGGTATAAATATGGCTGTATGGTGATGCTCTCTCCCGGTGTGAGGCGAACCTGCGTTCCTGCCGGAACAGTCAGTTCTCGTCCATCCATGTGAACACACACCTTTCCGGTCTCATCCAGCCCCTCCTCACGGTTTGCGTTATAGACGCGAATCAGGACATTACCCCCGCCGCGGTTTATGATATCCTCCATCTTGCTCCAGTGAAAGTGCATTGGAGAGTATTGTCCCTCCCTCAGATAGAGCAGCTTTTCCGCATAGGTCTTGGAGTATTTGTTCTTCATGGCAAGGTTGCCGTTGCGGATTGTAATAAGCGAAAAACCGACCTTATCAAAGTCTCCTAGACCGTAATCGGTGATATCCCACCCCAACATGTTATCACGAATTTCGTCATATTCGTGATTCCTGGTTTTCCACTCCTCCGGTGTAAAGTGACAGAAAGGCGGCAGAGCAAATCGGTATTCATTTATGAAAGCCTCCATTTCCTTTAACGCCTTATTAATATCGCTGCGTTTCATAGTCATTCTCCTTTCCGGTCAAGAAAATCCTCGACCATACTTATTGTGGGCATTGCCGGTATTCCTCCACGTTTTTGAATGCAAAGAGAGGCAACCGCGTTTGCAAATCCGGTGAAATCTTTGAGCTGTACTTCGCTGAGGTCATCAGGCCGCAATCCGCTCACGGCCAGCTTATAGAGAAAGCCTCCCCAGAAAGCATCCCCGGCGCCGGTAGTGTCAACTACAGGAACATCGGGATCGAGAATGGGAACGAGCGAAGATGAACCTTTCACCGCAGTATAAGCACCGTTCTTGCCAAGCGTAATCACCGCACAGGAAATACCCTTTTGAAAAAGAGCACATGCGGCAGACTCAAGCGAAGATTCTCCTGTTATTAATTCAACTTCCTCTTCACTGATTTTTACAATGTCCGCAAAGCTGAGGACACTTTGCATAACCTCTGCGGCTTCGTTTTCGCTTTTCCAGAGCGGCGCACGATAATTGGGGTCGTAAGAGATGATGGCTCCGGCATTTTTCGCAGCTTTAACCGCTTCTATCGTGGCAGAACGCGAAGGCTCATTAGTCAAGGAAAGAGAGCCAAAATGAAAAATCTTGCATCTTTCTGTCAGCTCAAACTTAACATCACACACCGAAAGGCAGGTATCTGCGCCGGGCTTACGCGCAAACGAAAACTTGCGTTCACCTGTTTCAGACAGCTCAACAAACGCAAGTGTCGTAAAAACATCCTCTGCGCTAATCAGGCCAATCGTATCAACACCCTTTTCTTCAAGCACACTGCGCAAATAATCACCATGCATATCCCTGCCCACTTTGCCGATAAACGCAGTGCTCAGCCCTAAGTTTGAGGCAGCACACAGCATGTTGGCAGGCGCACCGCCTGGATTTTGTTCAAACAGACGCGTTCCGTTTTCGCTTCTGCCGTTGTATGTAAAGTCAATCAATAGCTCACCAATTGCGACTATATCGATCATTCAATCACTCCCCAAAATTTTATAGTCAAACAACTTCAATATGACAATGTCATTTTAAAGTCTGTAGCGGTTTAGCCGCAGGAGGCCGTGAGAACAGTAATTCAGAATTTTTTTGCTTTTGCAATCGGACGGCAGAGGAATATTCACTGCCGTCCGATTGTGAGAGCTTAGAACCTGCCCTTATAGCTTAAAATGTTGCCTTCAAAAATTAATATTGTCTTTAAGAATTTCTTACTTTAGAAGCTCTAAGCGGCCAGGATCATTGGCAAATGCCTCTTTTGCATTTTCCTTGGTAACAACGAGAGGAGAAAGTTCATATATTCCTACATCCTCCTTGCCATTGTTCACGCTTGTGTCAGGTGCAGGCATTCCCTTGCCTGCCTGCAGAGATTTAATAATCTCAATTGTTTTACCTACCAGTACGTCAGTCGGCTTAGCAACGGTTGAATACTGTCTGCCTGACCAAACCCACTCAACAGACTCGTTCTCAGCGTCAAGTCCTGAAACAACCGGAATCTCCTGACCTGCCTGCTCAGATGCGGTAATGATTGCACGAGCTATGCCGTCATTAGGAGAGAGGACACCATGGATTTCCTTATCCGAATAGAAGCCTGAAAGAAGTGAATCCATACGTGCCTGTGCTTTGGAATTGTCCCAGTCCATTGTTGCACACTGGGTGAAATCGGTTTGACCAGATACGACAACCAACGTACCGTCATCAATCTTTGGCTGGAGCACTGACATGGCTCCTTTAAAGAAGTTTGGAGCATTAGGATCGGCAGGACCGCCTCCGAACAGCTCTATGTTGTAAGGACCTTTGCCCTTTTTGGCAGCCAATCCATCCAGCAAAGCCTGCCCCTGCAGCTCGCCGGTCTTGACACTGCCAAACTGCACAACGCCATCGACGCCTGTGGTATTCTCAATAAGCCGGTCATACCCAATGACATAGATACCGGCTGCTTCTGCTTCTTCCAGAACAGATCCAAGCTGAGAACCGTCCACGGGTCCAACTACGATAACCTTAGCACCATTTTGAATCATTGACTCAATCTGCTGTTGTTGCTGCGGAACCTTGTTATCCGCATGCTGAACAATTGGTTTGAAGCCTGCAGCTTCCAATTCAGTTCTGAACATCTCATCCGCTTCTGCCCAGTTTTGAGTTCCGAGCCAGGGCAGTGCGACACCAATGGCTGCGTCTGCTGCAAATCCTCCACCGGCTGGAGCCGGCGAATCGGCGGGTTTGTCTTGAACTGTACCACTGCAGCCCGTCAGTACCATTGTAATGAGAAGTGATGCAATGAGAAACAGGTTTAAACTTTTTTTCATTTCTTTTCTCCTCTCTGTTTTAAGTCCATCGACTAATATGTAAGCCTGACCATCAGTCCATCATGAACCGCTGCCGGCAGGGTTACCTTCCTTGGGGTTGCTTTCCTTAGAATCAATTTCCCTTGCAGGAAACAGTCTTTCTATGATTGAGGGGCGCCCCTGCTGCTTGTTGAAAACATCAAAAGCAACCGCCACAAGCAACACAAATCCCTTAATAACCTGAGTGCGATCAGCTCCCACACCCATAAGCATCAATCCTGAGTTGAGAACAGCCATCACAAGTCCTCCAACCATCGTAGCAAGAACAGTACCGACCCCGCCCGAAACAGCTGCCCCTCCGATAAAGACCGACGCAATGGCATCCAACTCCCATCCGGTTCCATCCGACGGACCCGCTGCGGTTGAACGACCCACAAACATAATTCCGGCCAAAGCCGCAAGCAGGGACATATTCAGCATAGTCAGAAAATATGTCTTCTGAACATTTACTCCGGACAGTGCCGCCGCACTTTTATTGCCTCCCACAGCGTAGATGTGCCGTCCAAATCTGGTACGTTGGGTAATGATATGATAAATAATGACCAAAATCACCAGAATAAGCCCCGGGACCGGGAAAGATGTGCCGGGACGCCCTGTGCCGAAAATCCATGTTAAATAACCAATAACAACACCGATCAACCCGATTCTAACCATCACCGTCCAAAGCTCCTCTGTTTTTTCGCCCGGTTTCGAAGAACGATTGTATTTGCGCAGCTGCGTAAATGCAAATGCTGAAACTGCAATAATTCCTAACAACAGAGTCGAGTTGTTCATTCTTGTAAAAGCAGGACCCCAATCAGGCAGATATCCAGCACCGAACACTTTGAGTTCAACAGGTGCCGGCACCGAAATAGACTTTGAAATCCATATAACGCCGCCACGAAAAATCATCATACCGCCTAATGTTGTAATAAAGCCGGGAATACCAAGTTTGGACAGCCAGAACCCTTGCCACGCTCCGATAGCAGCACCTATTGCAAGGCTGAGAAGCACTGCTGCCCACCACGGCACTCCCAGATTCCGCGCCGTGAGAGCCATAATCATCCCCGAGAAACCAGCCACTGAACCTACGGATAAATCAATCTGTCCGATTACGATGACCATCAGCATCCCGATTGCCAGAACCAGCACATATGCATTGCCGGATATCAGGTTCTGGAAGTTGGAGGAGGTAATCATCCTCCCCCCAGAAGTTATGTTAAAGATGATGATAAGTGCCACCAGTGCAATCACCATGCTGTACTGCCGCAGTCCTCCGCCAAATACCTTTTTAATATGTTTCATAACGCTTTCCTTTCCTTTCCTGCTTTATATTCCAAACCGTAAGTGTTTGTCATCATTTTCATGAGTTTTTCCTGATCAGCCTCTTTGCTGTCTATGACACCCGTTACGTTCCCCTCAAAAATAGTGTAAATTCTGTCTGATATACCAATCAGCTCAGGCAGCTCAGATGAAATGATTATGACTGCTTTTCCCTGATCAGCAAGCTCTTGAATCAGGCGATAAATTTCGTATTTGGCGCCGACATCAATGCCGCGGGTAGGTTCGTCAAGAATCAGAACATCCGGCTCTGTAAACATCCACTTGCCCAAAACAACCTTTTGCTGGTTTCCGCCGGACAATGTGGTCACACTGCGGCCAACACTGTGCGTCTTGACATCTAATGAACGACGGTACTCTTCGGCAACCTGAAATTCCCGATCCAAATCAAGAAGCTTTCCGCGCAGGATTGCTCTTAAATTTGCCGACACAGTGGTAATGCGGATACTGTCAAGCAAATTGAGCCCAAGATTTTTTCGGTCTTCAGGAACATAAGCTATCCCCTGACGTATAGCGGAAGCTACAGAGGTGATGCGGATTTCCTTACCTCTGATTTTGATAGAACCTCCAAGATAAATTCCGTAGTTTCGTCCAAAGACAGACCGCATAAGCTCAGTTCTTCCTGCTCCCATAAGACCGGCAAAGCCAACGATTTCCCCGGCTCTGACAAAAAAGCTGGAATTCTTGCATACCATACGTCCTGGATTATTAGGGTCTTCCACACGCCAGTCAGACACCTCGAATATAACTTCACCTGGATTCGATTTGTGAACGGGATATCTGTTTTCGATGGAGCGCCCTACCATAGCACGGATGATGCGGTCCTCATCTACATGCCCCGCTTCAACAGAATAAGTTTCGACGGTGCGACCATCACGCAGGACTGTAACAGCGTCGGATATGGCAGCAATCTCGTTGAGTTTATGCGAAATCATGATGCAGGTTATGTCCTTGTTTTTTAAGCTGCGCATGAGATCGAACAGGTTCTCGGAGTCATCCTCATTAAGTGCAGAAGTAGGCTCATCAAGAATCAGCAGCTTTACGTTTTTAGAAAGTGCCTTCGCGATTTCTACCAGTTGCTGCTGACCTACACCTAAGTGTTTAATCAAAGTGTCAGGATGAATAATCAGTCCAACCTTTTCAAGAAGCTCTACCGTGCGTATCCGTTCAGCATCCCAGTCAATCAACCCATGCTTTAAGATTTCATTTCCCAAAAAAATATTTTCGGTAATTGAAAGCTCGGGAATCATTGTCAGCTCTTGGTGGATAATTGCAATGCCGGCGCTCTCCGATTCTTTGATGTCCTTAAACTTTATTTCATTGCCCATGTAGATAATCTTTCCTTCATAAGATCCGTGAGGGTAAACACCGGAAAGAACCTTCATCAAGGTTGATTTCCCTGCACCATTCTCACCGCAAATAGCATGAATCGTGCCTCTATGTACCTCCAGCGTCACATTGTCGAGCGCACGCACGCCCGGAAAGAGTTTGGTAATACCTTGCATCTGTAAAATTAAAGGATGTTCCATGACCACACTCCTTATCGCCTGCATATTGCAAGCAAATATTATATTATAATTTTATGCAGAATTCAATTGTTTAAGTCCTTAGTCATATTATGTGAAATCATTTTCCCGAACCCCATTTACCTCCCGCAGAAAACATACTTGGCAGCTGCAGCACTTTATTCGTTGCTATGGCAGCGGCGCCATAAAGTGTGGGATCAACCTTCAGGTTGGATATTTTAATCTGCACTCTGGTGTGCAGTTCAGGAATAACACGCCGTCTTACAACTTCATGGATTGTAGGCATCAACAAATCGCCACCTTGAGATACCACATCGCCAATGATAATAATGTCGGGATTATAGGCGTTTATCAAAGTTACACATCCATAACCGATATACTCCGCCGTCTCTTTCACCACATCAAGCGCTTTTTTATTACCTGCATGAGCTGCTTCAAAAACAGCGTTGCAGTCGTCACTGCTTTGCTGATTTATACTGGGAAGACATTCCGGAACATTCTTTTGCGCTTTCTTCAATAATGCAGAAGCCGAACAATACATTTCAAGGCAGCCATAGTTACCGCATTCACAGCGCGGACCATGAACATCCACACTCACATGCCCAAGCTCACATGCAGACCCCTGTACGCCCAGAAAAAGTCTGCCGCGCTCAATAATACCACAGCCCACACCTTCCCCTACCAGAAAATAGGCCAATGTGTGAAGCAACTTACCGTGACCTCCAAACAACCACTCGGCAAATGCTCCTGCGTTCGCATCATGCTCTATAAAAACCGGCTTATGAAACTCTTCCTTAAATTCCTCAATAAAATTAATCGTGTGCCAGGCGGTCATACGTGTTACAACCGCAATACGTCCTTCATCCCGCAAGTAAGGTCCCGGAACAGCAAGACCAATGGATACCACATTCTTATATTTATTCAGCATATCGTGTATCTGCTCTTTCATAGCAGAAAGCACATTTTGAGGATTTTCCTCAAGTGAATACTTCGTTTCGGATTGGGTGTATATTTTTCCAGAAATGTCGAACACACCTACCGCGAACATCTCTCTTGCAAACTTTACACCAATGATTTGATGTCTGTCAGCATTCAGTCTAAGACCTATTGAGCGGCGGTTGTCGCTGCCGGTTATAATGCCAATCTCAGATACAATTTCCATTTCCATCATTGACGCAACTATTTTTGTAATAGCAGCTTGAGTAAGTCCCGTTTGTCTGGCAATATCCGCACGCGAACACACATCCTGTTGTTGCAGTATTTTTACAACAGCAGAGCGATTCATTTCGGTCAAATCACTATTATTTTTTCCTATTGCACCTCTCATTTTTGCTCGCCGTCCTCCTATTGCTTCGGAGTGATTAAACTACGTTAATTGATTTACTTTGTTAATAGATTAATCCAATTTCCTAAATATGTCAACTATTTTTGAACCTTTTGCTTATTCTGGAGATTTGATAATCTTGCTTATTTCGACAATATTCGCACTCTCCTCCTATACATTAATAAAAAAACTACCGTCATTTATAAATGGCGGTAGTTTTTTTATTAAAGCCCATATCCGAAATAAATGGATTTATGTTGTTTATATCATTTACCTTTCCTTGCTCTGTATCTTCCACTCCAAAGGAATAGCTGCTACCCAGGAGGAAGGAGAATAGATATTGACCTGATGAAAAACATAATAAGGCAGGTCCTCGTTGCCTCAAACACAGTGGATATTTTCATATCCATTTACTGCCACAAATGTAGAGGTCATATCAGGAACAATATTATCAGGCAACTGGTTTTCCATAGGAATAACCGCCATTACATCACCTTGTTCATCAATTTACCAAGAAGTTTTTTATTATATTTCATTATTATCAAATATATACACAATTCCTTGTCCACCATCTACCATAACTCTGTCACCTGTTTTAAGTCTTGCAGTTGCGTTACCGCATCCAACAACAGCAGGAATTCCAATCTCTCTGGCCACAATTGCCGCATGTGACAGCGGCGCACCCACATCAGTTATAACTGCTGCAGCTTTAGGAAAAATAGGAGTCCATCCAACATTAGTTGTTGTTGCAACTAATATTTCTCCGGCTTCAAGCTTATATCCTTCTTCAGGATTTATCAGAATACGAACCTTTCCTTCAATTCTTCCTGCTGCTCCCGGAAATCCTTTAAGAATTTCCGAATCAACGACAGTATTAATCGGCATGGTGGAATCATAGTAATCCATTCTTCTATCCGGATTTTTCATCCACTCATGCGGATTAAACCTTCCTCTTATAATCGAAGGAAATGGTGGAAGTTCTTTGTATTTTTCATAATTTTTCCGCCTTTCAGGAATAAACTTTACCTTTGTTTTATTTCCTGAAATCAAATCCAGGATTTCATCTATATACAGGAAAAACACATCTACTCCTAACCCCGTCAGCTCGCCTGCTTTAAGTGCGAAAATACGGTCTATTCTAAACACCCTTACAAACTCCGATCTGGCTTCCTCTCTGAGACGGGCACCCTCAGATGCCTTTTCCAGTTTCTTCTTAAGCCATTCTTCCTTGCCGGGATATTTCTCACTGAACCTTTTCAAAGCATCTTCATATTGAATATGTTGTTTTTTTATAAGTTTTTCGGCATCCATATCGGATTTTTTATATTCCTCAATCTGACACTCAAGCCAAGTTTCATCCTCTGAAGGATCAGGTATTGACAGTTCAAACTCATGGGGACCTCTGTGCCCGTATTGTTTCAAATACTCCTCACGATTTATTTCACCCTTTAAAACTTTTGATATACCAACAACCGGGCCTAAGCTTGCTAATTGTGATTTCCCGCTTAAGTTGGATAACAATGCGCCGGCGTCTTCAGTTCCCATCATCTCTGTTAGTTTTTTACTTAAATTTAATGCCAGCACCGCCTTGGTTCCACTTGCCTGCAACTCCCACCATGCCTTGTAATTATATGGTTTGAGTTCATTTTCCCATAGATTCTTAAGCTCATCGCCGCTCTTTGCTGAATTCACCTTTTTTGCCATATTTCTGCACCAGTCGGGAGTTTTCATGATATATTCTTTCATATCTTTATTTGCCTTCATGGTATTTTTCAACAGACGCTTAATTCCGGGAAGCATTTCCTTAATCAATTTTAATCTCTTAAAAGTATATTGCGGCATATCAATTGTATCTGACAAGTACCCGAATACTTCTCCTAACAGCTTCATGCTCTGTTTTATGCTCATTCCATACAATGCAGCAATTACAGATACCCTCCGGCTAATATTGGAGTATATTCTGCCGCAGATATTACCTGACCACAGGTAATACCCCGGAATAAAGCCTGATTCGTTATCCAAAGCTCTGATAAGACTCCATGTAAGAGGAGTAACAACATCCGGAATCGCTTCACCTACATTTGTGTTAACCCACAACTCATCTACAGCTAAACTCTCATTTATTTCGTAAGTATCCGGATTACCCGCTGTCAATGTGGTAATAGGCCTGGCTTGTAAAATATATAGTTTTTCATTTGTTACAGCCCATTCAATGTCCTGTTGACTTCCAAACTCCTCTGCAAGACTTGAAGCATATTTATATAAACTTGAAGCATATTTTTTAAAATCTCCAGGCCCTTCATATTTACCCTTCGGTCTCGTAATTTTAAAGTCATAAGCGTTGGATTCTCCCGACACCAGCTGCTCTCCAAGACCGTATACAAAATTACCTTTCATGTTTGCATAGCTGCCTGTAATTGGATCAGCAGTGAACAATACTCCTGACATTACAGGCTGTACCATTAGCTGTACTACCACAGCTATCTGATGAGCACCATTCAATCCCTGAATATTGCTGTATATCTTTACCCTATCCGATTCTCCCGATCTGAAAACCGTATATATAGCATTCTTTATATCATCATCTTTCATAACATTGAGAACCGATTCAAATTCTCCTGCAAATGATGCCTGGGCAGAGTCTTCGCTAAGGGCTGAGGACCTTACTGCAAATAAGGCGCTTTCATTATTTTTTCTAAGCTCGCACAATAAATATTGAACTTCTTCCCAAGCCGTATTGCTTAGATTTTCATTTTCAAATGCAGAGGGCAAAATAACAAATCCATCCGGAACAGGATAACCCATCTGGTACATTTTAGCAAGCATGCTTCCCTTGCCTCCTGCATGTGTCTGCAATTCCGCAGTTAATTCTCTAAAGCTTATTACAGTACCTTTCATAATGCCTCCCATTTATTTTTGAATTCCATGACGAATCATATCAATAAAGCTGTTTCTCTCTTTAAGAAAGTTCTGAAGATGTGACTCGTCGAGATCTTTATTGTTCACTACTTCAGAAAGATATTTTTTCTCGAAATAATCCAATGTAAGTTTTATTAAATTAAATGCTTGTTTACGCTCAACTCCATCTCTTAGAGAAACTTTATCAAACAATCTTTCTAATGCACTGTCTCTATTGTCAATTAATCCGCCAAATTTTTCTTTAATCTCTTCTTTAAGTTCATCGGGTGTATCATAAAACGCTTCCATAATAACTTTGTAAAGATCCGGGTTTTCTTTATAATATTTAAATTTAACAGAGCTGACATATTCCTTAGCCCCAAAAAAGTCCTCCTGTTCAAATAAATTGCCAAAACCCATTTCATTACTTCCTTTTTCAAAGCATCTGTCTATTAAGGACAAATACAGGTCCTTCTTGCTATTAAAATGATGAAATATTAATGCTCTTGATATACCTGCAGCTTCAGCCAGCATAACGGTGGAAGTTTTCTCATATCCATTGCGGGCAAATACTGCCAGGCAGTTATCTAAAATTTCCTCTTTATTATAAATTTTTTTAGGCATATTTTATCTCCTTTATTTTACTGACTATACTGTCAGTAAAATTATAGCATTTACTGACACCTGTGTCAATATAAATCAGAATTCTTTTCTATATCAAAACTCACATGTATCTTCACATAAATTTTAAATAATCAATAGTATAAATAGTAACTTTTATAAAGAAAAATGTATTGAAAACATTAATTTTTACAAATTAAACGGAAAAAAGCAATTTTCAAATTATATGGAAATGAAAGTAAATCTTTCTTGTTAGATTCAAATGATTATCTGGTGGTTGGCGGAATCCAAAACTGAGGAGAAAGCGGAGTAATTAGTGGCATTGAATTAAACAAATGATAAATGTGATAAGGTTAGATTGAAGCAGAAATGGTTTTTTTGCAGAATTAATCAGATGATGCCTGCTGAATAAAAATTTGCTTATGGTTCAATCTTTATACATCAGACGCAACTGTAATAAATTATGGCACAAAGGTGGCATTATATTGAAAATTAACAGAGAAGTCTGTTTCTAAACTTTCTTCTTTTTCTCCATTTTTCTGAAGCCGAAATATATTAAAACTATGCAAATTACCAATCCGACTATTGCAGGAATAAAAACTGACTTCCCGGCTTCTCCTCCAAATATAACACTCCAGGTCATTTTGGCCACTGCTATAAAAACCATTACCGAAATGCCAAAATATAAGTTTCGTTTCCAAAAAGCAGCCGCTAAAGCAGTAAGCGATACGGGAACAAGCATTGTAATTAAAATCTTGATTAAGCCCCAATCCCCCAGTAGGTAGTCCATTTCCATCTGCAAAAATTCCTTAACCTGTTCACTGACAACCTCAGGCTTTGGAAACCAGAACATACTTGTCAGCAGCAGAAAAATCACAGCAGAAATTCCTGCCCAGCTTCTTTTATATGCAAAGTAACAAAAAGGCATAAGAAACAAGGGTCTCACATACCAGCTTATCTGATTTTGATGTCTCTTGTAAGCCCAATTAAAAAATTGATTGTTTGTAAATGCCAACACAAGAAAAAACACGGTGCCTAAAGTAAATATCAATGCTATGATTTTATCATGATTTTTTTTCATATATCCTCCTGCAGTATTTTATTGCATAACCCATTCTTCATAAAGTCAACGTAATAATTAAGATTTTTGATCATATTTCCAAGTTCCATGTCATCTTCAGAATCAAAAACATCCTCAAAATGAGTAAATAAATGACTTATCATTTTTATTATAAACTCCCTCGGTAAATCATTTCTGAAATTTCCTTCTTCTACAGCATTTTCAATAATGTTATTTAAAGAATTTGTATTATCTTCAATTAATACATTTTTTGCTATATCATAAATTTCATTACCTTTTTCTTTTACAAACATTCTGCTCAGATTATGGTATCCTGGATGCATTGATGCAAATTCTGCCCCGACTTTAGCCTGTAACCTGAACATATCAAATGTATCCCCTCTTTTTTCTGTTGAAGGCGATTTAATGTTTTTATTTATAAATTCCCATTTAACTTCAGAAGATGATTCCAGCAAATAAATATAAAGCTCCTGCTTATCCTTAAAATGATAATAAAATGTTCCCTTGCTAATACCTGCATTTTTTATAATGCTGTTTAAAGAAGCATCTTCATATTTTTTTGAAGAGAATTCATTTAATGCAGCTTCTAATAATTCCTTTTTCTTTTCAAAATTTTTTTCTTTCATAATGTGCTCCCATGTAGTGGACCAACCGGTCTAGACCATGTGGTCTACATTGATCTTACTTTATCCTTAATAATTTGTCAATAGATAATATCAAAAATAATTTGCCGTATTAGTGACTGTCAGCCTGTTAGTACCAGCAAAAGATTACGAGAAAATATTTAATGCGCTGCCCCATTTTTAACCGGATAATCAATAAACTTTTTTCAGAAATCTTTTGACAAAAAATAAAATCCATACAGATGATACGGCAATGCATACAACAAAATAAGCTAATGATTGTTCCAAAGAAAATTTGGCAATCCATAATGAGGGTAAGAAAAAAAACAGATGCTGGACATTTTCTGCAGTCAAAAATGCCACTGGAATTCCAATCATTACAATTCCTGATAATTTCATAACTGCCATGCCCTCTACCTTATTGTCGGAAATTGATATTACCATCATTGACATTATAAGTCCAATAATTGATGTTAATATTGATATTCCAAACACCTGCCCAAAAGTAATCTTTGTTATGGAAAATATCATCATGACAATAATTGTTATAATAAACGATGCTGACAACGGAATGCCTAATTTTGAAATCAAGTATCCGTTTTTCCCAAGAGGCGTAACCGCCATGTAATTTGTTATCCCTTCATCAATATCTTCAAGTATCACCATAGCTGATACGTATGAAATCATCATAGGAGTCAATACTGCCAGAAGCAAATCAAATAGCAGGTAATATGGTACAAGTATCTCCATATTGTTAAATTGCTCAGATAATAGTTTTTCTACCTCCGGTATGCCGATTTTAAATAATATTCCGCATAATACGGGAGCAAGACAAACAATAAAAAGCATTGCATCCTTTGTAATTTGTACTAAATACTGTTTAAATGAAAAGAACAGTCTTCTATAGTTTCCGTCAGAATTCATAACTTTATGCCTCCAAGTCTTTGAAACATTTTAATTACGTTAGTATGAGCTATTTTATATAAAAGTAAAAACCATGTAATTAAAATCGGCAGAAAAAGCAAAATATAATCACTGCTTCCACCAATCATGCTTATTATCATGCAACCAGGATGCAGCAGCATAAACTTATTGTCATATCCGAACAAATACAAAATCGGTGGTATAAAAATTATAATTTCAATTGGAACAGCAGCTGTTACAAATTTATTCAAGCTGCTGATATTAACCGCAATGATTAATCCAATCAGAGTAAACAACGCAGAGCCTGAAAGTATCCCCATTATCACAATTAAAATGTTGTCTGTATCTGCCGATACTGCTATTGAAGCACCTGCAATTACAGATATTATGCCAAGAGACACTACCTTGGAAATTATATATTCACCCGCTCTTACAGGAGAAACGGCTATAGTATTGAGTACTCTTTCACTTTTTTCCAATAAAACTATTGCTCCCATAAAGAACAGTCCCATTGCCGAAGGATCAGAAAATATTAAAACCGCAGCAGATTTCTCTCTCCATTCCAAAGGCAGAAAAAACATCAGCAAAATATACATTATTGTAAAAATTACATATACAAAGTAAAATCCATATTTAAACTGAAATCTGCAATCACCATAAATAAGATTTATCAGCCTCATTGCAGCACACTCCCCGTAACTTCAGCAAATATATCACTTAATGTTGGCTCACTGCTGTGTATTGATAAAATCTTATTTGATTTAATAAGTTCATTAAGCCTTGTATCTTCAGATGTTTTACAGATTAGACATTCTCCGGTTTTTTCCTCTCCATCCATAAACGTATATTTTATTTTTGCGGCGCCCTTGGACATAATTAAATTATGAGGTGAATCCAGTGCTTTTATATTTCCATCTACTATAAACGCCACCCTGTCACACAGTTCTGCCGCATCAGCCATATTATGTGTCGTAAGAATTATAGTCTTTCCTTTTTCCTTTTCCTCAAGAATTATATTTTTCATAATTCTGCTGTTATTTGGATCCAGGCCACTGGTGGGTTCATCCAAAAACAAAATATCCGGATTATGAAGCAATGCTTTTATGAAGTTCAATCTTGACTTCATGCCTTTTGAATATTCCGAGACCTTTTTATTGCCATCGTTTTGCAATCCGACCATATGCAATAATTCATCAATATCTCCAAGCTTTTTAGAATATAAAGAGCCAAAAAAGTTCAAGTTTTCTTTTCCGGTCAATTTTTCATATAGTGAAGGAAATTCAAAATCAACGCCAATATTTTCGTAAAAATCATTTTTATAGCTTTTACATTCTATTTTATTTACAATTGCCTTGCCTTTATAATTTATGATTAATCCAGTTAGTATTTTCTGCAAAGTGCTTTTACCTGCTCCTGAAGGTCCCAGGAATCCAAAGATTTCTCCTTTTTCTACGCTGAAATTCATATTTTCAATAAAAGGTCTGTCGTTATAGCTGAATGACAAATCAATAACTTCAATCATTTCGCTTCCTCCATCAATTGAATTACAATTCCCTTTATCATAAGCTTCAGCGCTCCGTAAAATACGTCTTCTCCGATTTCTCTTTTATAAAGCATGGACAAGAATATACCGCGCAACGCTCCGCTGAAACATTTAATATCAACTTCCTGCCTGTGTGGAATTACTTCTAAAACCTTTTCAATTATCAAATCATCATGAACAAGATGTTCCTCCACAATATCAGGAGGAAGTTTTCTAATTAGTAATTCTAATTCTCCATTTGTAAAAATGTTTAATAAAAATGTACTTTCAACTTTTTTATAAAGACTGAATAAAAGTTCACTTAATTCTTCACTTCCAATATTACCTCCTGATGTCTGCAGCTGCATAATTATCTGGTTTTGTATCTCATCCTGGATATCATTAATTACATCAAACAACAGCAGCTCTTTTGATTCATAAAACAAATAAAATGTTCCTTTGGGTATATTAACTCTTTTCACAAGCTCATCCACTGTTGTTTTTCTTATCCCATATAAATTCAAACACTCTTTTGCTTCTTCTTTTAATCTTTTTTTAATATATTCTCTTTCATTTTCAGTAAAAGATTTAGGCAAAATGAACACCTCCTACTTGTTTTACCATTTGACTAATTTTATACTTTTAGTCATTGTACAATATAAAAAAATTTATGTCAATATAAATTCAGGACCGTATCTTTAGAATATGTAAATACAAAATGTATCAACATGCGGATTATATCTCCACATATTGATACATTGATAAAAACTCTGTCTCCTTGCAGGTTTTTCTTGACCAGTCAGCATTTTTCAGATTGCCGTTAAAGGCAATCCTTCCATTGATATTTAGTAAGTCCTGCGGCCTCACAAGATTTGATGGTTTATTAAAATCAATTATTCCACTTTTATTTAAAATATAATAAACAAATTCAGAGCACAAAAACCTGTTATCATTGCATGATTCCCTGTTAAGTAAGCAATTAATAAGTCCCATATAATTATATTTGTATAAATCTTTGTTTAAAATAAATTCATTTATCAAATTTTCTACTTTTCTATACTGCTCATACGACACTTCAATTTCCATTACTAATCCATAGAGATTATCATGTTTTCCATATACTCCTTCACTAAAATTTTCTTTAACAAAGCGTCCCAGGAAAGGATTATAGGTATACCTTCTGCCAAAACTGTACATTCTGTCCAAACACCTGTCCAATGAAATTGAAGCATGTGTGTATTCATCATTTTTTATAATTCCAATCATTCTTGATAATATTGTTTTTGTTCGTGTAAGAACAATATAAATTTTTCTGTTCTCCATAATATCTCCTCATGTTACTGTGTTTTCTGCTATGCTCTAATTATGGATAAACATATTTAAAAGACTATAAATGAAATATTAATAAAGCATTAAAATTTACTGTGAAAATATATCATCATATGAAAAATCCAGATACATTAAAAACAGCAGTCAGGTTTTTCTGACCGCTGTTTTATTATCTTTTCATTCCTGTGTGTATCCAGACCGCATCCCTCAAAAATTCTGCACATCCGGGTTGTTCCTTGTCATAGTAAGCTTTGAATCTTTCATCATCAACATACATTTGTGTCAGGTTGGCATGAGCTTCCTTGTTATAATCTCCCCAGCAGAATGTTATCCATTTTGCATGCAGTTCTGCTGCCTTTTGACCAAGTTCTCCTGCCGGATCACCGTCTTTGTAAGCTTCCTTTAATATTTCCAGGATATTATTTTGCAGCTCCTGAATTTCATTGTACTGTCCCTCAGTCATGTTCATAAACTGCGCATTAGATTTTTGCACGATTTCATCACCATATTTTTCTCTTACTTCTTTCCCGTAATTTTTTTCATTATTTTCCACAAGCTTTTTCTTAAAGCCTTCAAATTTTTCACTGTCAATCATTTTTATCCTCCCTTCTTTATTAAAAATTGTCTTTTCAACATTGTGAATCAAGACATCCAGCTGATGTCTTCTTGCAAGGAGCTCACTGTAATGCTGCTTCAAGGCACTTATCTCATCAAAATCCGGAGAAGTAATAATTTCCTTTATACTGTCCAGTTCAATGTCCAGTTCCCTATAAAACAAAATTTGCTGAAGTATATCAATTTCTTTTTCGCCATAAATTCGGTAGCCTGATGAATTGATTCTTGCCGGCTTTAGAATTCCTATTTCATCATAGTACCTTAATGTTCTTGTACTTACTCCTGCCAGTGTGCCAAGCTTTTTTATTGTATATTCCATTTCCTCACTCCTTACATTAACAGTGTACACATTGACGCTACGTTAATGTCAATAGTTTTTTTTATAAAAATTTCAATCTAGAATTCTTCAATAAATTTCTCTCTTCTGATACCCGCATAATTGCAGGCTTCATGAAAAATTTGCCTGCTCTCTGAAGTTTTCGTAAATGAAAATAAAAGGCACTGAATATGACTCTTATTCTTTACAATTATTATTCTAATATTTCTACATATCCATCAGTTCCATTAAGTCTTATTTTCTGCCCGTCCTTAATTGTCTTTGTAGCATTTTCAACTCCTACAACTCCTGGAAGCCCATACTCTCTTGTTATTACAGCACCGTGTGTTGTAAAACCGCCTACTTCGGTTATCAATCCCTCAATAGTAACAAATAAAGGGGTCCAGCTTGGATCCGTAAATTGTGTAACCAAAATATCTCCCTTCTCTACCCTGGCATCATTCATTGATAAAATCACTCTTGCTCTGCCCTCCACAATACCTGATGAAACGGGAATTCCGGATAATGCATCCTTTGGAATATTTGCAGAAGACATTTTTACGTTTGGTACATATCCGCATGATGTTATTATCCTTGGGGGTGTTAATTTTTCAAAATGTATATATTCATTTTTTCTCTGTTCAATAATATTGTAATCAATTTCACCTGAAGCTACAGCTTTTTTGAGTTCATCAAAATACATATAATATATATCATCGGTTTCTTTGATTGAACCCTTTATAAAAAGAATATCAGCAGCCTTTTTCAATACTCTTTTGTAAATTTTATATCTTCTTACAATGTAGTATTTGGGATATTCCCTGCATCCCACAAAATTTCTTAACACACTTATATTTTTTTTCAGTTTCTTAATCTTTTTATTGCTGCCGGGCATTTTCTCAAGATGCATTATTATTTCATTTTCTTTTGCCTTTGCCGCTAATTTTCCAGCTTCAAATTTCTCCTGCTGCTCTTTACTTTTTAAAACATTTATATTGTTCAGTATTAATGGTATTAGCTGAGCAGGTCTTTCTTCCCAGCGGTCTTTTGTTATATCTATCTCACCCGGACATCTCATGCCGTATTTATCAAGAAATAACTTGAATGCCTCAACAACTTCATTGCCGCCCTGCAATCCTTTCATATCTTCGAAAAATGTATCGTCGTTGGGATTATCTGATATATAATTTATTACATCACGATGTTTTCTTACAACATCTGACAAATCGCATAACGCAAGTCCCATTTCTGTAGTGACATTATGTTCAACAGATTTAGACAGAACATTCACAACATTTTTTTCACCAGTCAGTTTTTCAACATTTTTATTTACAGCATCGCCTATAATTATCCCTGCTATAATTGCTCCAAGCATTGTGGGGTTATAAGCCATAGATAATAACTTTTCTTTATCCTTCTGAATAAGCTCAAGTGCATCCTCCACTGACAATTCTGAGAACAAGCAATCCGTTTCTTCAATTTCCTTTTCAAATTTTTCCAATAAATTTTCTATGATATGGGGATTATTTTTTCTGATTATGTTAAATGTTTCCGCCAAAGAGTCAAGAGTAAATGTTCCTCCTTTAATGTTTCTTTCTCCATGTGGCAGTAATTTCATAAAATCTTTATCTCTTATTAAATCATTAAGCGCATTCTGTATCAGAGGGTCTTGCTTGCCGGTTGCCATTATAAGCCTTTTTTTACCTGTATATGATGATAAATCGTGGGTTATATCCGCATATATCCTTCCGCCGATTCTATCCATTGCCGATTCTGAAATCATTTCAAAAAATGACATTCCCAAAGGTCTGATTATATTGGTCATCATCTGGGTATGTCCGATTGACATATAAACTCTGGGAACTTCTTTACCACTACAATCCGGTACAGGAAACAATGTTGTTATTTCTCTGCTTTGTACTATATAGAACTTACCGCTATATAAACACCATTCTATATCCTGGGGGCTGTCAAAATAAGCTTCTATCTTTCTTCCTATTCCTGCAAGTTCAAGTATCTGTTCGTCCGAAAGAACCTGAATATTTTTTCTTCCATCCTCTATATTTAATTCCTCGGTCTTGCCGGAAACAGCAGGCTTAATTTCTATTTGCTTTATTCCTATATTTTTTTCGGCTATGTTTCCAAATTTAACCTTGTATATGTCAGGGTTTACAATTCCTGAAACTAATGCTTCTCCAAGACCAAATCCAGCATCAATTGACAATGTTTTTCTGTCGGAAGTCATAGGATCTGCCGTAAACATTATTCCTGAAGCTTCCGACATAACCATTTTCTGCACAACAACAGAAAGCAGGACTTTTTTGTGGTCAAATTTATTTTTTATTCTGTATGTCACTGCACGGTTAGAAAAAAGTGATGCCCAGCATTTTGAAATATATCTGATAATCTCATCCTTCCCCTTAATATTTAAATAGGTGTCCTGCTGGCCGGCGAATGAAGCTGTGGGCAAATCCTCGGCAGTTGCGCTGGATCTTATTGCAAATGACTGTTCTTCACCATAATTTAATAATTCATTCAATATTTCTTTTTCAATATCGCTGTCTATTTTAGCTGCTTCAATAAGTTTTCTTATTTGTTTGCTTACAGCAGATATTTTCTCCCTGTCATCAGGTGCCATACCCGATAATTCAAAAAATAATCTCTGAAGCTCAATATTCCCTTCAATAGTTTTTTCATATGCTTTAGTCGTAACACAAAAACCATCAGGTATATTTAAGTTATCTATTTTTACCAGCTCACCGAGATTTACACCTTTGCCGCCTGCATGCATTATCATTGACTTATCAATGTCATTGAATTTAAGGACATATTCCTTCATTTTTTTGCCTCCCAAAGTTTTGAAATCCAAAACGCTTTATTTCATAATATAATATACAAGCAGCAATGTCAATATAGTTTTGAAATAATTGTTGAATTATTTCAAAACTTTGATATAATCTATATATAAAGTATAAAGGTGATTAAAATGAACGGTTATGAAAAAAGGACTCAAACAAAAAAAGAATCTATTATCAACAGCGCTCGCGAATTATTTATAAAACGAGGGGTAACAGATGTATCAATAAGCGAGATAGCTGCCAAAGCTAATGTGTCTCAAGTTTCCATATATAATTATTTTGGAGATAAAAACTCTCTTGCAAAAGAAGTTCTTATTTCTTATATTGATTCCCTGGTAAATGAGTATGATGAAATTCTTGAAAGCAATATTCCTTTTGAAGAAAAATTAAAGATAATAATAACAAAAAAATATGATGCTGTCACAAATTTAAGTAAGACATCATTCAGCTCATATGCCTGGCAGGATAAAACCTTAAAAGATATATATTCAGAGGCAGCCAATTTGAAAATAAGAGCTATTTTCATGAAATTTATTCAAAAAGGGAAAAGTGAAGGCTATATCAGTAAAGCTATACCTGATGAAGCAATTTTGTCATTTTTGACAGCCTCATCATACATTACGCAACAGACGGATTATATCGATAAAGGTGATGATTATAAGATTGGAATAATAAACCTATTTTTATATGGATTAATCGGTGATGAAAAATAACGAGCAGGAATAAAAGATATGAAAATATCGTCAATTATTTCTGTGGTGTTCTTCATATTTCTCAAACAGCTTTTTACTTAAAAAGTTCATAAGCAGGATAAATAAAATATAAATCACTGATTTTATGGGGTCTTCAAAAAAAGAGCTTACATTTTCCCCTATAAATGCCAAAGATAAAATCATTACAAATTTTGAAGGAAGCATGGTAACGAGAAAGCGCTGAGTGCTCATATTTGCCAGTGCAGCAGCGCCGCTTATTAAAAATGAAGGTGTGAACGGAAAGCAATACAGAAGAAAGAGAACTGTTAAATTTTTCTTTTTGATTTTTTCCAAGGTTCCTTTGTACTTACTGTTTTGTATTCTTGTTTCCAGCCTCTTTCCGCCCACTTTGCGTATAAATAAGAACAACAAAAATGAACCTGTGCAGTTTCCAATCCAGGAATACAGATATCCAAAGAAAAATCCGAAAGCTGCAACGTTTATTATTACAAAACCCACCAGAGGAAGGATTGGGAAAAATGCTTCTATAACAGGAAGCAGGATGCCTGCCAACGGTCCTATCTTTTCAACATAATCCAATAAAAAATTAAAATTACCATATTCCATAATGCACCTGATATATTTTTAATAAATATTTTTATATTATTTAATATTTCATACCAGTTTATTATAATATAGACTTGAATAATTTGAAATATAAAATATAATAAAAGCAAACAAAGTTAATATACAGCAGAAAGGACAAATATATGAAATATTTTATCGGAGCTCCTGTTCCGGATAATTATAAAAATAAAATTGAAATGCTTCGTGCAGAATTCAAATTTCTTACTACCGAACCCCACATAACAATAGTTCCGCCGCCAGCTCTGCCGGATGATGATTCTTTTATAGGCCGCATTATTGAAGTGTGCAAAAAAACTGATGCCTTTAAAATTAAACTCAATCATCCTGGTCAATTCGGAAACAGAGTTTTATATGTAGGGGTGCAATCTACCGAGCTTATAAGTCTTTATGAAAATATTTATGAAGCTCTTAATCTTGAAAAAGAAAAAAGAGGATATACCCCTCACTTAACAGTTGTAAAACAAAGGCCTAAAAAACCGGTTGATATAAATGCCGTTAAAAAAAGGGCAGAAGTCAAACTTCCCGCTGACATTGAATACACATTGAAATCCATAACCGTATTTCATCAGCCCAAGGAAAGATTCATATATGTTCCTTATATGCAAATACCTTTGAATAACATATGAGCGGCGGCTAAGCAAGCCTCAGGCAAAAGAAATCTTTTATTACAGATATTTTGCCGTTATACTGCGGCTTGTTTCAGCCAGCTCCTTGGGATTCCCTGTAAAAATAACCTCTCCGCCTTTTTCGCCGCCCTCCGGACCCAGGTCAATAACCCAATCACTATTTTTGATAATCTGTTGATTATGTTCAACTACCACCACAGTGTTACCTGCATCAACCAAACGATTGATGAGTATAAGAAAATGCTCAACATCCTTTGGATGCAGTCCTGTTGTAGGCTCATCCAGCAAATATAAATTTGTTTTTTCCGTACGTGTTTCAATTAATTCTTTAGCCAGCTTAAGCCGTTGACATTCACCGCCGGATAAGGTAGTTATTGTTTGGCCAAGCTCTAAATATCCAAGCCCAACATCCTGAAGTAAATTTAAAATTCTCATTATCTTTTTATTATCTTTAAATAATTCAATTGCCTCTTCAACAGACATTTTCAAAACATCTTTTATTGAAAAGCCTTTGTATTTTGCGGAAAGGACCTCTTTCTTAAACTGATTCCCGCCGCAAACCGGACATGTAACTTCGATATTGGAAAAGAACAGCATATTACTGTCAACATAGCCCAGACCCTCACAGTTTTCACATCTGCCTCCGGGAGTATTGAAAGAAAAATGTTTTGCCATTAACCCTGTTTTTTTAGCATCGTCTGTTTTTGCAAAAATATTTCTTATCTCAGAATACACCTCCGAGTATGTCGCAATATTTGACCTCTTCATTTTTACAATTGCTGACTGCTCTATTTCAACAACCTTTGAAAATTGCTCAAGTCCACATACATTATTCTGCTGTGAATCGGATTTTCCTTTTGCCAGCACTTCAAAGACCAGGGATGATTTTCCGGAACCTGATGGACCCGTAACAGCAGTCATGCACCCAACAGGAATATGGACGCTTATATTTTTTAAATTAAACTTATCAGCATTTTCTATAGAAATTCTTCCTGTTTCTTTTCTGAAAGCAGTCTTGCATAAGGGTGGATTTCTAAGGCAGTCACCTGTTACAGAAAGAGGGTGCTGCTTTATTTCCCTCAGCGTTCCAGAAGCCACAACCTCCCCGCCATATTTGCTTGAGCCGGGTCCAATGTCCACAATATAATCTGCCTCAGCCATGACATCTGCATCATGTTCGATAACAAGAACAGTGTTTCCCAAATCTCTCAGCTTTTTAAGAATTGTCACCAGCCCTGCCGTGTCCTTTGGATGAAGTCCTATGGTTGGTTCATCCAAAATATAAATTAAGCCTGACAAATCCGAATCCAGGACCGCTGCAAGACGCAGGCGCTGAAGCTCTCCTCCTGACAAAGTGACTGTTTGCCTATCCAGGGAGAGATAGCTAAGTCCGACATTCATAAATCTTTTAAGCTTTGTTTCTACGTCCAGCAGATAGGTCCTTACCAACTCATAATGCTCTTGTGACAACAAAGAACCCAGTTCTGCAACCCAGTTAAATACCTTTTCCAATGAATAAACCGAAAGCTCCGGCAAGCGTGTTTTGTTTACAGTAACATTGCGGCTCAATTCACCGAGCCGCTCACCATTGCAGCCGGGACACACCACAGTATCAAAATACTGTCCTAATTGGCTGGTATCTCCTTCTTTCTCTGACAGACGACGCCTCAATATGTGAAAAACGCCTTCAAACCTGCCGGAAGCAACTGTCTTAGGCGGATCTATATCAGGGAATTCCTTTTTTACGTTCTCACACCCAATGCCTTCATATAAAATATCTTTCTGTATCTCACTATATTTTTCTACAGGTGTATTCAGCATAACAGGAATACCATAATGCTTCAAAGCTGCATGGAATATGGAGGCTTGATATTCGCCGTATTTCTGTTCCCAATACTGTATTGCACCCTCTTCAAGAGAAAGCTTTTCTTTTACAACATGGCTTTTATTTATTTCATGAATTTTCCCCAATCCTTCACAGGTTGGGCAAGCCCCCTCTTTTGTATTGAAAGAAAACTCTGTGCGGGTAATTTTGTCCATTCTCCTGCCGCATTTGCAGCAGTACATATAAACATAAAAGTCATTGCCTGTTTTTTCTGTTTCTTCTTTGCAATCTGCGGAAGAAATAGTTTCACCGCAATGTGGGCATATCCGTACGCCCAGCTTTTCAAAAATCATACGAAGGTCTGTATAAATGTTAGTCACTGTACCAACTGTTGAACGCGGATTCCTGTTAGCGTCATTTTGCGAAATCATAATGGCGGGTGACGCTCCTTGAATACGCTCCACCTTTGGCTTATGGATACCTTGATATGATATGGCCTCCAGGTATTTCCTCTGGCATTCGTTATATAGTACATTAACGAGCAATGTGGATTTACCGGAACCGGAAATCCCTGTAAATACCACAAGTTTATTCTTGGGGATTTCCAGTGTAATATTTTTTAGATTACCTTCGCCTGCTCTCATTATTTTAATATTTTGCATGTTGCCTCCTTGAAATATATTCTTATGCTATATTATATAACATTGGTGCAACCAGAAATCTTTATCTAGTATAATCAGCTTATATATTGATAAAACATTACATATATAGTATAATGTTTATTACTTTAAAAGCAGAGGAGAATATATGGAAATTCGTCCGATAGATATAGCCAGACAGCTTAAAATCAGTACCACAACTTTGAGGGGATATGAGGAAATGGGATTAATTCCGCCAGTCTCCCGGTCTTCCGCTGGATACAGAATTTATACAAAGGAGCATCTTGCATATTTTATTTGTATAAGAGAAATGCTTCCTGCATTTGATTTGACTTTTATTGCAAGAGCTTTGAACGAAGTTAAAAACGGAAATATTGATGCAGCACTTTGGATTACCACCAAAGCACAGGCAGATTTATGGAATGAAAAACAAACATTTAAAAAAACAACAGAAGTACTGCTCCATAATAATTTTAATACAGATGCTTCAAAAAAGATGAGCATAGGAGAAATAAGTAAAGAAACCGGTATTGCTGTTACTACCATTCGTTATTGGGAAAAGGCAGGTCTCTTATTTCCTGAAAGAAATGAAGAAAATGGATACCGCATCTATGCGAACAAACATATACAACAAATTTTAACTCTTAATGCCATAAAACTGTCGGTGCAAAATCATAGATTAAAACACTTCTTTCACACAATGAAGGAAACTTATGAGACTTACTTAAATCGCGCTGAAGTTTCAAAGTTTTTGGATAATTTATCAATACAGCTGAGCCAGATGAACCGTTTACAAATTAAAAGCATATCTTCACTCAATAAGCTTTGTCAACAGGCAGAATCCAAGCATTTTGAGCAATAAGGAAGCAGCATACCCAGTCATATTCAACTATTGGCATATATAAAAAAACAGAACGACCATGTCGTCCTGCTTAATTGTTCAATTATAAAAATCATAACTCAGCAGCCATTGTTCTGATTACGCTACTGAAGCCTTTCTTCTATCAGTCTTGCCAGCTCGCTGGCACGGAAATCCAGTTCCTCCTGGTTTTCTCCTTCAATCATAACCCTTACCAGCGGTTCGGTTCCGGAAGGCCTTATCAATACTCTGCCGTTGCCATGAAAATGTGCTTCAATTTCTTCAATTTTATTCTTTATTATTTCATCTTCTAAATATAATTTCTTTTTATCCTCTGATACATGTGCATTCACCAATACCTGAGGCATTACCTTCATTATGCCCGCAAGCTTGGACAGCCTTGCGCTTTTTTCCTTCATAACGCTTAACAGCTGTATTGCAGTGAGAAGACCGTCGCCTGTTGTATTATAATCAAGGAAAATTATATGACCGGACTGTTCTCCGCCAATGGAATGTTTTCCATTCAACATTTCTTCAAGGACGTATCTGTCGCCTACCTTGGTCTTGATTATATTGATATCTTTGTTCTTTAAGCACAAATCAAGCCCCATGTTTGACATAACGGTTCCTACAACAGTGTTGCTTTTTAATCGTCCCTTTTCTTTCATATGTGAACCGCAGATAGCCATAACATGGTCTCCGTCAACAATGTTCCCGTTTTCGTCTGCAGCTATTAATCTGTCCGCATCGCCATCAAATGCGATTCCTGCATCCGCACCTGTTTCAAGAACAAGCTTTTGTATTTCTTCCGGTTTTGTTGACCCGCAGTTAACATTTATATTGATGCCGTTCGGGTCGTTGTGAATAACATAGACCTGGGCTCCAAGCTCCTGAAGCAGTTCAGGCGCAGCTTTGTATGCAGCACCGTTGCCACAGTCAACAGCTATTTTAAGCCCTTTAAAATCCACATCAATAGTATCCTTTAAAAAATCCATATATTTGCGCACAGGGTTTTCAATTCTGATTTTTCTGCCAACCTCTCCTGAAACAGGAAAAAAATCTATATCTAAGTTATTGAGTATGTACTCTTCAATTGAATTTTCTATTTCATCAGTTAATTTTAAACCTTTTTCATTAAAAAACTTAATTCCGTTATATTCAACAGGATTGTGAGATGCAGTAATCATGACTCCTCCATCTGCCTCCAGAATCTTAATCATGCATGCGACTGCAGGCGTAGGAAGTATACCAAGATATAAAACATCAACGCCTGCTGAGTTTAATCCTGACGACAAAGCGCCCTCAAGCATATCTCCTGATATTCTTGTATCCATTCCAACGACCATCTTAGGCCTTTTTTTACCATTAGTTAAAAAATATCCGCCTATGCGACCCAGCTTATATGCCAAATCAGGCGACAAATCTTTATTTGCAATGCCTCTCACACCATCAGTACCGAATAATTCTCCCATACTTCCTCCATAATTCACACCTTTATTTTTATAAAGCACTCAATATATATTTTATCATATTTTGAAACAAAAAAAAAGATGCCCTAACCCTATTTTTTCGACCGCAGGGAAGAAAAAATAGGGTTAGGGCATTCAGCGAACAAATAAATGGTGAACAAGACCGGAAGATACCATTAATATTTTAATGGTACCATTCCGTCCTGTTTTTACCTACTTCATTTATATCATAAGGTGTTTCCTGATAGATTATATTAATCCAGTTTTTAAACAAAAGGTTAGCATGACTTCTCCATTTAACAAATGGAGACTTTGACGGATCATCATTTGGATAATAATTCATTGGAATATTAATTTCCTTGCCCTGGCTCACATCTCTGTCATATTCCTTTTTCAGTGTCATCGGATCATACTCTGAATGTCCCATTATAAATATTTGGCTGTAATCATCCGTAACGGCAATGTGGACTCCGGCATCCTTCGATTCAGCCAATATTATTAAATCCTTCACACTCTTTATATCTTCGGCAGTTACTTCTGTATGCCTTGAATGAGGAACATAAAAAATATCATCAAATCCATTTAAAAGCATACATGTTTCATCCTTTTTTTCATGTTCAAATACGCCAAACACTTTTTTATCAAGTATTTTCTTGTTAAGTCCGTAAAAATGATGGAGCGCCGCCTGGGCTCCCCAGCATATGAACATGGATGAAGTAACATTTGCTGCTGAAAAATCAAGAATTTCCTTTAATTCTTCCCAATAGTCAACTTCTTCGAAATCCATTAACTCCACGGGTGCTCCTGTAACAATCATTGCATCATATTTTTTATGCTTTATATCCTTTATACTTTTATAAAAACTTTTCATATGGCTTTCAGCAATGTTTTTTGCATCATGTGTGGTTGTGTGAATGAATTCAACATTTATCTGAATGGGTGAATTGGAAAGAAGCCTTACAAATTGTGTTTCTGTTTCTATCTTTGTTGGCATGAGATTAACAAGCACTATCTCAAGTGGTCTTATGTCCTGGGTTTGTGCTCTTTCACTGCTCATGACAAATATATTTTCATCCTCCATAATCGAATATGCAGGAAGTGTCGATGGTATAATTACCGGCATATTATTGTCCTCTCAATTATAGTATTTTATACGTTTGCTGCCCTTTCTTCAGCACTATACAAAAATCCCCTTTATAAAAGAGGATTCAGAATATATAATATTATAATTTATCTTAATTATCAGTATTTGTCAAATAAATTTCTTATTTACAGGTTAAGCATTACAATGAAAAAAGGCATTTGCTGAATACACTGTACGCTTCAATTGCATTCTCATCATTAGTACCGGATGCCAGCTCACTTTCCTCCCATAAAAGTTCATTTAACTCCATGAAGTTATTGCTTAAATCCTTCTTATTATATTCGTCATATGTAATGTCTTCGTTTTCATTACCATGCCATAAATTAAAATATCTGACTATGTAATTGAACAGCTTACTGTTGTTTTTAATGCTGTTATATATATTTAAAAACAAATAGCCCTCACTGCATTTTACTTTATACATTCCTATAATCGTAAAATGTGTTTTATCCCTGGCAGGTTTAATTATTCCTTCAACACAACCGATTATGGTGGCAATAAGCCAAGGATTGTCTGATATTTTTCCGATTAACTTTCCGAAATCTGAAGTATCAATGTAATTGTCAACACAAAATAGCATTTCTGAAACTTTGCTGTTTGTCATAACTTGCCTCCTTTATATAATCTTACCTATATATATAATAGAGCTGACTTTACAATTTGTCAATATTTATATATTTAATTTACAATTTGTAAATTTTTGTTGTTTTTTATCAGCTTATACTATATAATGTAATAAATATCTTAATAAGGACTGACATATATGAAACCAGGTGAAAAGATTCGTTATCTACGTTTAAAAAACAATCTTACATCTAGAGAATTAAGCAAAGCTTTAAACATTTCTGAATCCTCAATTTCCTTGTATGAAAACGGCAAAAGAAAACCAAGTATTGAATTGATTATTAAAATAGCTGATTACTTTAACGTTACTACAGACTTTCTTTTGGGGGTATCTGATAATTCTTTAACTAATCCTAAAAATAACTTGAACACTGATTTTTCTGAAGTCTTAGAGAATATTATTACTTCATTGAACACTCAAAATTACATAATCTTTAACGGCAAAGATGTAGATGACAAAACGATTATTATCTTCAAAAACAATTTAAATTTCGTGCTGGAAAATATGCGCATGATAATTGAAAGAACAAATTAAGATGTTAATTTTAATATATTTGAAAAAATGTTTAATAGCTGATATAATCATATGGTGTTTACATCTTTATGCTTATAAAGATTAAGAAAGGAATGCTATTATGATAGTTTTATCATGCAATGATGTTTCAAAGGCCTATGTGGTTGACAATATTATTGAGAACATATCATTTACGGTCAATGACAACGAGAAAGTAGGATTGATAGGTCTGAACGGCGCAGGCAAGACTACTTTATTTAATATATTGACTGAAAACCTGGAACCGGATACAGGAGAAATTTTTAAGGCGAAGGGAAAAAGACTGGGCTATTTGAAGCAAAACACTGCTATTGACACTGACAGGAGCATAATGGATGAAATGCTCACTATTTATGATGACATAATTAAATTAGAAGAAGAAATTCATAAGCTGTCCCACAAAATAAGCAGCTTTACCGAAAACGATAATCAAGAGGAGCTTGCAGCATTGATGGAAGACTACTCTAAAATGAATGAAAAGTTTGAGGAAGCAGATGGGTACAGCTTCAAAAGCTTGATTAAGGGAGTGTTGAGAGGCCTGGGTTTTTCTGAAAACGAATTTGACAAGCCAATCAACCTGCTGAGCGGAGGTCAAAAAAGCAGAGTTATGCTTGCAAAGCTTCTGTTGGAAAAAGCAGACATACTCCTGCTGGATGAGCCTACAAACCACCTTGATATAGAAGCAATTTCATGGCTTGAGAAATATATTAAAGATTTCAAGGGTGCCGTTATAATAATATCTCACGACAGATATTTTTTAGACAACACTGTGAGCAGAATTTTTCTTATGGAAAATAAAAATTTGAAGGCATATAACGGAAATTATACTGAATTCATGAAAAAAAGAAAAGCTGAGCTTGAGCAGGAAATGAAGCAGTATGAGGAATATGAAAGAGAAATAGAGCGCCAGGAGGAAATGATAAAGCGCCTCCACGCCTATGGAAGCAAACGAAACATAAGACAAGCCTTCAGCAGACAAAAAGCTCTTGATAAAATAAGGTCTATGGATAAGCCTGCTGTGGACAGCAAAAAAGTTAAACTTAAATTCACTCCAAAAGTAAAAAGCGGTAAAGATGTGCTGTCTGTTGAAAATTTATCTGTAAGTTACAATAATCACAAGGTTTTCGACAACATACAAATGAATATATACAAGGGCGAAAGAGTCGGGATAATAGGTCCTAACGGCATCGGAAAATCCACCCTGCTTAAAGTACTTGCCGATAAAATAAATGATTACGGCGGCAGCGTAACTTTGGGGCACTATGTAAATACAGGGTATTACGACCAGGAACAGACAAATCTCGATAATGAAAATACTGTGATAGATGAAATATGGGATTACAACCCCAGCTTGACATATTATGATATACGGACGATGCTGGCTCAATTTTTATTCAATGGTGATGATATGTACAAAATCATAGGAGATTTGAGCGGCGGCGAAAAAGGAAGATTATCTCTTTTAAAGCTGATGACCTCCAGTTCCAATTTCCTGCTGATGGACGAACCCACAAACCACCTGGATATTGATTCAAAGGAGGTTCTGGAGGACGCTCTGCTGAATTATGAGGGAACTGTATTGGTAGTATCTCATGACAGATATTTTCTGAATAAGGTGGTCGATAAAATTTATGACATGTCAAGCGAAGGCGTGTTTCAGTATCTTGGAAATTATGATTATTACATCCAAAAAAAAGCCGAGCTTGAGGAACAGGATGACGAGGCCGCCATTACTAAAACAAAGACACAAATAAATGCTGAGAAAAAAAAGGAACGTGAAAGCATACGGGACAGGCAGCAGCGTGAAAAAGCCATCAAAAGTCTTGAAACTCAAATTGAAATACATGAAAATAAAATTTCCGAATTGGAACTTGCATTATGTCAACCCTCGACATATGACGATAAACTTCTATTTATAGATTTAAATGAAAAATTAAACTCACACAAAGATGAATTGGAACTTTTGTACGTCGAATGGACCGAAATTTCTGAAAACTAAAAAAAGTTATCCACCCATTGTTAATAAGCTGTGAATAACTTTTCTGCAATATTACAGTATCAACAGCTTTATCCACAGCTGTTGATACTTTTTTATCTTTTAAATGTTAATCAATTTGCAAGTTCTAAATTTGGCATTGCATTCAGTGACGAGTCCGCAAATTGTTTATTTAAAAATTTATAATATGCTGCACATCCTATCATCGCTGCATTATCTGTGCATAAAACAGGTGATGGTTTTGTAAATTTATAATTATTCTTCAGACATTCCTCCTGAAGTCTCTCGCGAAGACCGGAATTTGATGCAACTCCTCCTGCAAGCGCAACTGTGCCGCAATTCATCCGCTTTGCTGCTTTTATTGTCTTCATTGCAAGCACATCCACTACAGCCTCCTGAAAGCCGGCGGCAACATCTTCCACTGAGATTTTTTCACCCTTTTGCGCACTGTTGTGAATATAGTTTAAAACTGCCGACTTCAATCCGCTGAAGCTGAAATCCAAAGTATCATCATCAATTACGACTCTGGGAAATTTAATTGCATCCTTGTTACCCATTTTTGCCGCTTTATCAATTAACGGGCCTCCGGGATATCCCAGCCCTATTGCTCTTGCTACCTTGTCAAACGCCTCACCTGCCGCATCATCCCTTGTTTTTCCTAAAATTTCATACTCACCGTAATCCTTGACATAGACCAAATGGGTATGCCCTCCTGATGCAACCAGACACACAAATGGAGGCACCAGATTTGTATCCTCTATATAATTGGCACTTATATGTCCTTCTATGTGATTGACTCCTATGAGCGGTTTATTCCACGCATAGGAAAGACCCTTCGCAAAATTGACTCCGACTAATAATGCTCCAACAAGTCCCGGTCCGTATGTAACTGCTATGGCGTCTATTTTTCCACTGTCCGTATTGGCCTTTATCAAAGCCTCTTCGACAACATCATTTATATTTTCAATATGCTTTCTTGAAGCAACTTCAGGAACTACTCCTCCGAACTCTTTGTGTATTTCAATCTGAGATGATATTATATTCGACAAGACAACCCTGCCGTTTTCAATTACAGATGCAGCCGTTTCATCACAGGACGATTCAATTGCAAGTATAAGTATATTATCCTTCATATTTTTCCCTCCGTTTAACAATCGACCTATTATACTGCAAACGACACAGTTTAGCAACTGTTTTGGTGTCAGAGTAAATATTGTACATGGCAGGCAATCGTTTTAGAATAATAATTGACAAAACAAGTACAATATAATAAAATGTTATAATAATATAGAATTGATTCCAATTCTATACAATATTATTTTAAAGGAAAAAAGGGAGGACTAAAATGTTCAAAAAAGCATTTCAGGTAGTAGTTTGCTTAGTTATGGTACTTAGCTTAATGGCGTGTACACAAGCGAACGATTCCAAAGGAGACAATAACGCAATTCATATCGGTATTGTAACAGGGACCGTTTCTCAGGGAGAGGACGAACTTCGTGGAGCCGAAGCCATGATTGAAAAATATGGTAATGCAGATGAAGGCGGAATGATAAAACATGTCACTTATCCTGACAATTTTATGCAGGAAGCTGAAACTACAATTGCACAAATCGTGGGATTGTCAGATGACCCGAATATGAAAGCAATCGTTGTTAACCAGGCAGTTCCTGGAACCGTTGCTGCATTTAAGCAGATACGCGAAAAAAGACCGGATATACTGCTTCTTGCAAACTCCTCACAGGAAGATGTTGCAATGATTGAAGGTGCTGCAGACCTGGTTGTTGACCCGGATAATATCAACAGAGGATACCTGATGATATTGGCTGCAAAAAAAATGGGTGCAAAAAACTTCGTACATATTTCTTTCCCAAGACATATGAGTGTTGAATTACTTTCAGAAAGAAGAAATATTATGGAAGAAGCATGCAAGGACTTAGGGCTTAACTTCTACTTCGAAACAGCTCCTGACCCGATGAGTGACGTGGGAATACCCGGAGCACAGCAGTTCATACTTGAGCAGATGCCTGCCTGGGTTGAAAAATACGGAAAAGATACAGCTTTCTTTGCTACAAATGACGCACAGACAGAACCATTGCTTAAAATGGTTGCAGAACTGGGTGCAATATTCGTAGAACCTGATTTACCTTCACCTATAATGGGATATCCCGGAGCTTTCGGTATTGATTTGAAGGAAGAAGCAGGAGACTGGCCTGCAATACTTAAAAAGGTTGAAGAGGCTGTAGTCGCTGCAGGCGGCTCAGGAAGAATGGGTACATGGGCTTATTCATACGGTTACACCGCAACTCAGGCGTTGACTGAATACGGTAAACAAGTAGCTGAAGGAACAATGAAGAAAGACAGCCTTGATGATGTTTTAAAAGCATTTGCAATGTATACTCCTGGAGCAGATTGGAACGGTTCATTATTCTACAATAAGGTTACCGGAGAGGACGCTAAAAATCACGTTATGGTTTACCAAGACACTTATGTATTCGGAAAAGGATATATAGGAAATGCAAGTGAAGTTGTTCCGGAAAAATACAAAAACATAAAATAAGTCAATGCATAAATAAATTTTAAAATTTATGGAACGGCCTGGTTCAGACCGTTCCATATGCATTAATAAAATGAGGTGAATCCATGTCCGAAGCAAATGTATTACTGCAATTAAAAGACGTAGGAAAAAAATATAATGAAAATGTTGTTTTAAAAGATGTAAGCTTTAAACTTGAAAAAGGTAAAATATTAGGCTTGGTAGGAGAAAACGGTGCAGGAAAATCCACTCTAATGAACATTTTATTTGGAATGAATGTTATCGCTGAGACAGGCGGGTATGAAGGTGAAATTTATTTTGACGGTGAAAAAATCAACTTCAATAACCCGGTAGATGCATTAAAAGCAGGAATCGGTATGGTGCATCAGGAATTTTCTCTTATACCCGGATTTACTGTAGCTGAAAACATATTGTTAAATATGGAAAAGACTAAATCCAGCATTATTTCAAAGACCTTCGGACGCCAGTTTGAAACTCTGGATGTTCCGGAAATAAAAAAGGAAGCTCAGGATGCCATAGACATATTGGGAGTTTCCCTTCATACAGATACCTTGGTATCGGATATTCCTGTTGGTTATAAGCAGTTTATTGAAATTGCACGTGAAATTAAGCGTGAACAGGTCAAGCTCATCATACTTGATGAACCTACGGCCGTGCTCACTGAATCAGAGGCTGATATACTTCTTGAATCAATGAAGCGCCTTGCAGGTATTGGTGTATCTATAATCTTTATTTCCCACAGACTTCGCGAAATTACTTCTGTATGTGATACAATGGTAGTTCTGAGGGATGGACACGTAGTAGTCGAAAGACCGGTTGAAGGTGTTGATACAAGGCAGATAGCTAAATGGATGGTCGGCAGGGATATTGAAACCGTAATTGAACATAAACCGACAGCATCAAAAATTAATGAAAAAGACATTATTCTTGAAACAAAAAATCTTTGGGTAGATATGCCGGGGGAAATAATAAAAAATGTATCATTAAAAGTGCGCAAGGGTGAAATCCTGGGAATCGGAGGACTGGCAGGACAAGGCAAGCTTGGCTTTCCTAACGGAATCATGGGAATTTTTGAGTCAGGCGGCGAAGTATTCTTTGAAAACGAACCGCTCCCCCTTAATAATACCCTGGAAGTACTAAAAAGAGGAATATCTTTCGTATCGGAAGACAGAAGAGGAGTAGGCCTTCTCCTTGATGAACCTATTGACTGGAACATAACGTTTAATGCCATGCAGGTTCAGAACAAATTCCTTAAAAGTTATTTGGGAGGCTTATTCAAGCTGAGGGATGATAAATCCATGAGGCAATGCGCCCGTGAATATATAGAGCAGTTAGAAATCAAATGCACAAGCGAGAAACAACGAGCACGCAACCTCTCAGGAGGTAACCAGCAAAAAGTCTGCCTTGCTAAGGCTTTTGCAACAAATCCAAAGCTCTTACTCGTATCTGAACCTACCCGCGGTATTGACGTAGGTGCTAAGGAATTGGTTTTAAATGCTTTAAGAAAGTACAATGAAGAAAACAACACTACCATAATTATTGTTTCTTCGGAACTGGAAGAGTTAAGGTCAATATGTGACCGCATAGCTATAGTATGTGAGGGTGAGATATTCGGTATCTTGCCGCCGGGTACCGATATAACCGAATTCGGGTTATTGATGTCCGGAGAATACAAAATTAATGAAGAGGGTGAGAAAATATGTCTGCGATAAATAAGTTTATCCAAAACTTCGGTTGGCCGCGTATTATTATAGGATTATTCCTGTTGGCTTTATTTATTGCGGCTCCTATTTTTGGAGTACGGGTTGATACCTCCATAAACGACGTTATAGTTCGTTTCGGAATGAATTCCATCATGGTTCTTTCAATGGTTCCTATGATACAATCAGGATGCGGTTTAAATTTTGGCATACCTGTAGGTTTGATAGCCGGAATGCTTGGTGCGGTCATAAGTTTGGAATTTAATCTGACCGGCGTTGCCGGAATAGCAGTCGCATTTGTTGTGGGCTTATTTTTCGCTGCAATATTTGGATTTCTCTACGGTTTGCTGCTAAATCGTGTTAAAGGCGACGAAATGATTATTGCAACATATGTGGGCTATTCATTCGTATTTCTGATGAATATAATGTGGACAATACTTCCCTTTAGAAATCCTGCATCAGTTCAGGGATTCAAGGGAGAAGGACTTCGTGTAACAATCAGTGTCAAAGAATATTGGATACATGTACTCAGCGGTTTCGGAGAGATCCCAATCAACAAATATCTTTCAATTCCTACCGGAATGCTTCTGCTGTTTGCAGTTGTTGCACTGTTTGTATGGCTTTTTTTCAGAACAAAGATCGGAACTGCCATTACTGCAGTCGGCTCCAACCCTGAATATGCGAAAGCATCCGGAATTAATATTGATAAAATGCGTACAATTTCCGTAGTGCTTTCAACTATGATTGCTTCTGTGGGCATGATTGTTTATGAACAGAGCTTCGGATTTATACAAATGTACAACTCTCCACTGGCATTCTCATTTCCTTCAGTTGCTGCAGTGCTTTTGGGAGGTGCCTCCGTTAATAAGGCTACCATACCTAATGTTATCATAGGTACATTTTTATTCCAGGGCATTCTGACCATGACTCCTTCCGTTGTCAACAGTGCAATTAATATTGATATCTCTGAAGTTATAAGAATAATTGTAACTAACGGACTAATAGTATATGCATTAACAAGAGGAAAGGCTGGTAAAGAAAAATGATTAAAGATAAGAATAGATTCGGCAGGCTTCTTACGAGCAGCGTTGTACCTTTAATGTTTCTGGTAATCAGTGCAATTGCTATTCCGCTTTCAAGATTTACAGGTGTGTATCTTGTAGATCAGATTATAACAAGATTAGTAAGAAACTCTTTCCTTGTTCTGTCTCTCTTGCTTCCTATAATGGCCGGAATGGGTATCAATTTCGGTATGGTTCTCGGAGCAATGGCAGGACAAATAGGATTGGTATTTATCACTGATTGGGGAATCGGTGGATGGTTTGGATTAGTGCTTGCAGCACTCCTCTCTACTCCTATATCCATAGGACTTGGATATTTTGGAGGCAGGGTTTTAAATAAAGCTAAGGGCAGAGAAATGATTACCTCCATGATGCTGGGATTCTTTGTTGCAGGAGTATATCAATTCTTCCTTTTATATCTATGCGGAAATTTGCTTCCGTTTAAAAGCGCCAATTTAATTTTATCCAGAGGATATGGAGTTAGAAACGCTATAGATTTACCTAACGCGAAAGGCTTTGACAACCTGCTTTTATTAAAAATCGGCGGTGTAAGCATACCTGTTGGTACATTTATAATTATAGGACTTATTTGTATCTTTACAGTGTGGTTCAGAAAAACCAAGCTTGGTCAGGATATGAGAGCAGTAGGTCAGGATATGCACGTTTCGAACTCAGCAGGAATAGATGTTGAAAAAACTCGTATTAAATCAATTATTGTATCTACGATAATTGCTGGATATGGTCAAATAATTTACCTGCAGAACATAGGAACTCTGAACACATATAACGGAGCTGACCAGGCAGCACTTTTTGCAGCAGCATCCCTGCTGGTAGGTGGTGCATCTGTAGTTAAAGCATCCATTCCCAATGCCATATTCGGTACGGCATTGTTTCACCTGATGTTCCTGGTAATGCCTGTAGCAGGAAAGTATCTGACCGGCCAGGCTATGATTGGAGAGTACTTCAGAATGTTTTTCTCCTACGGCGTAGTAACAACCGCCTTGATTATCCACTCATGGAAGAGACAAAAGGATAAAGAAATGGAAAGAAAAAACAGCCGATTAGAAGCCAGTGCTCCAAAACCTAAATAATTACTGATAAAATTAAGGAACGACATGGTGAAAGTCGTTCCTTTTTAAGTACATCCCCTTTCGACAATATTAAAAACTATTTTATACTGTCCAAAAACTTTTTCATTTTCTTTTTTTGTTCAGGATTTAAAAACATTTCAAAGTTTTTTAAATCCTGTATTTTTTTATTGTATTCCTCTTCTCCGTATTGGTCCTTAAGCTTCTTGCTCATATTTTTTGCGTCTTTGATTATTTCATCTTCAGACTTACCGCTATATTTTTCCTTAAATTCTTTAAACTGCTCATTATTTATAAAATCGTTAACTTTCTTGTCGTTTGCAACCTTTTTAAATTCCTGACTTTCAGCAATCTTATTCAGCTCATTATCATCAAAGCTTTTAAAAATTTTTGACATTCACATACCTCCATTCCTATTACATATTATGCCAGCATAATTAATAGATTACAATTTTGTTTTTAAAGGTATGAATTATATGTAACACAATCATAGGACCTGAATAAAATGTAATATTAAATATGTGCTAAGAAGGTGATATTATTCCTGTTCAAATATTATTATATTTACTGGCTGCAAAATATATTTTAGGAAGCAGCCAAATGCCCGATATGGTATCCAAACTTTCGGGAACGACAAAAAATTTTACTGCCGGCTTGATGTCAGACCCCCAGAAAATGGAAAACATAATTAGTATGGTCAGAACTGTTGCTCCCTTAACTGCTACACAAACGGTTACAAAAATAAATACATATTTACCGTTCTTTGAAAAAATAAGCACTTTGCTTGGCATGTACTCATTTTTAAACAAGGCACAGACATTCAAACCAATTGAATCCATGAATGCAAAATCTCCTGCCGACATGATTACAGCCTTAATGAAAAACGGTAACATCCCAATAGGCAAGATGCTGGCTCAACCTATCATTGCAAACAACATGGATAAAATGATGGGCACAATGGCCATGAACATGTTTAAAAACGGCGGTTTAAATGATATACTCTCGTCCTTTGCAAAAAATTCCGGAACAGGTACTTCCGACAATAACAATATTGACCTAAACAGCCTGATGGAAACATTTATGCCAATAATAAACAGCATGAGCTCCGGCAATTCAAACAAAGATGATGAATCTGAAACAAATTATTCACATAGTGGACCTAGAAAAATAGAATTCAAAAATGAATCGTACTTACCTGATGATGATTCCGAAGACCATGATTACAAAAAAACAGAAGAAGAACATTACAGTGGCAAATATGACAAGGTTCAAAACGCCCCCTACGACAGAAATTATAAAAACGATCATACCCCTCGCCCTATACGGATCAGACAGAGAAAACGCAGATAAAAGAATATTAGAAAGGGACTCCCTGAGTCCCTTTCTTCATTTCAAACATCAATTAATTTCAACTGCCTGACCTATATCAAACAAATATAAATAGCAAGCCTTAACTTTTTTTCCTGTAATCTTCTCCACTGCTTCCCTGTAGGATAATATCTGTCTTCTGTATTCATTCTCAGCAGGTTCAGGATCTCCTCCAATAATTTCATCAGTTTTATAATCAATAATCACAACCTGCTCATCTTCATAAAAATAACAGTCTATGATTCCCTGAATGAGAATCACATCATTTTTATCCAGCGAAGCTATTATTTCATCAGCATTTTTCTTAATAACAAATGGAACTTCCCTTCTTACACAGGCAGATGCCTTCATTCTTTTTCCGATATCTGTAAGGAAAAATGCCTTTAACATTTCAATATTTACAACATCTTTTTCCTTTTCGGTCAGCAGCTTTTTGTGAACCATTTCATTTATTTGAAGCTCTATATTTTCTGCTGTCATGCTTTTGTATATGTTGAGATGCTGCATTACAAAATGGACAATAGTTCCGATTTCCGCTTTTGTAAATTCTGAGTCCTCCTCTTTAAACTGAGGAATATCCCTTAAAACAGGGATTTTATATTTCACTCTTTCAATCTTTTCCTTCTCAAGCACTTTTAAGTCGGTTACGGAAAGCTTGGTAGGAACATTTACCGAATTGATATAGGCATATTTATATTTCAGGCGCCTGTCAATTTCATCCTTAAAATTACTGTGTTCATTGTTTTTAAAGTTTTCAATTTCCTTTATCCGCTCTGTTCTGTTTGCAGATTCTTCCCTGCTCCTTTGGTCCATTTGTGAAAGTGTGATTTTATTTATATTCCATTTGGTCAAATATGTATTATTTTTTTCAATCCATTTTATTTCGTAAATTAAATTACAATCGTTTACGTTTCTTAAAATCTCGTCTGAACCAGCATCCTTGAACAGCGATGTGCAAATCCAGTCCATAAATGAATCTTCATTGTAGATATTATAAAGTGACGGACCCTTCTGCCATTTTCTCACCCTGGTTTCAAATTTATCGGCTGTACCAATCATTATTAATCTGTCAACAGCTCTTGTCATTGCCACATAAAGAATCCTCATTTCCTCTGACATATTTTCAGTTTTAATAATACTTTTAATTGCCGTTCTCGGCAGTGTTTCTCTGTAGATTCTTTCCTCATGGTTGATATATTTAGGTGCAATTCCATAAGCCTTGTGCTTCAATATGCTTTTTGAAGCATCCGTCCTGTTAAACCTCTTGTTTAATCCGCACATTAATACCACAGGGAATTCAAGTCCTTTGCTTTTATGCACGGACATGAGACGCACAACATTGTCATTTTCTCCGAGGGTCTTTGCACTGCCTGTATCTCCTGATGTGATTCTTAATTTTTCCACATATCTGAGGAAGTTAAACAAACCGCTCATTGACGTCTTTTCAAAATCAAAGGCCTTATCTGTAAGCAGTCTTAAATTTGCCTGCCTGATTTTACCGTTAGGAAGCAGTCCAACAAAATAATAATAATTTGTCTCCATTAATACTTCCCATATAAAATCGTTCAGATGCGCATACCTGCTTCTTTTTTTCCAGCCCTCAACTTTCAGTATGAATTGTTCCAGCTTTTCTGCAAGCTCATCCCCACAGTTGTTCTTATACTCGTATAAGGCATCGATAAAATTATATTTTGAATTTCTAACCCTTATCTGTACCAATTCTTCCGTTGAAAATGAACCAACGGGAGACCTCATTACGCTTAACAGCGGAACGTCCTGACGTATATTGTCAATAATTCTCAGGAGATTTATAACAACCTGTATTTCAATTGTTTCAAAATAACCAGCTCCGCCGTCATAGTAAAACGGAATGCCATTTTCATTGAATATTTCCTCAAATATACCTGCCCATCCCGACACGGAACGCATTAATATTACAATGTCCTTGAAATTTATTTTTTCGGGCATTGCATCTATTTCTTCATTCGTGTGCTTATCTCTTTTTACAGGCTCATTTTTGTCCTTCTGTAAAAGCTCTTTTATTTTTTGAACAGCAACAGTTGCTTCAAGCTCTGCTGTCTTCATAGACTTAATTTCATCATCAAGTTCTTCTGACTCCGATGAATTCTTATCTATTATTGTAAGCTCTGTAAAGCAGTCCCCGCACTCAGGGCAGCTTTCTTTAAATTCAGCTCCGGGATTTAAAAACACCCCTTCGTTATAGTCAACTTCACCCAATGTTCTGTTCATTATATTGCTGAACACATAATTGATTCCGTTTAAAATTTCTTTTCTGCTTCTGAAATTTTGAGTCAAATCAATTCTTCTGTCAGGACCGGGTGCATCTAAAGCCGGATATGAATTGCTCTTTTCGTTAAATATTGTCGGATCTGAAAGCCTGAAACGGTAAATGCTCTGCTTGACATCGCCAACCATAAATAAATTGCTGTCTCTTTTAATCCTTCCAAGAAGCTCTTCCTGAAGGCTGTTGCTGTCCTGATACTCATCAATGAAAATATACTTGAATTTATCCCTGTATCTTTCCCGTATATCATCCTGCCTCAGAACTTGAAGTGCATAATGCTCCACATCGTTAAAGTCAGCAATTGACTTTTCCATTTTCTTAGTCTTGAATACATTATCAAGTTCACTGATAATATTGTACAGAGCTTTCATGGGAAAATACATATGGTTTATGTCAGATGCAAAATCAGAAATACTTCTGTTAGGAATGATTTTTTTAATATTATTTATAATTTTTTTATATTCTTCTCTTAATTGCTTTACTTCTTCCTGCTTTTCAGGATTAATATCTTCTTTTGCTTTTCCTCTCAATTGCTTTAATGATGAAAATGACGAATTATGAACAGAGATGATAAACTCCTTAAACTCGTCTTTAAGCTGCGATCTGAGATTATTTATATTTTTCAGATCATCCAAAACAGCATCCTCATAAGCAAGAGGACCGTCATCATCACGACACAATTTCAATGCTGACTGAAGTGCCTCCTCCGCTCCTGCAAGCTGTAATTCCAAGCTGTCTTTGATTGCCTTTAACCAGGACGAATCGCTCAATTTATCCTCAGATACAGAAAGCACCTCCACAGATTCATAGAGCCATTTTAAGGGGTCGGGAAAGCTCAATATGAATTTGTAAATATCCTTTATGATATCATTTAGCTCCAGGTCGCCGCGATTTCCCGTAAAGCTTTCAACAAGCTGTATAAAGCCCTCAGGTTTTGCAGAATAATGTCTTTCCAGAACCTCATCAATTGATTCCTGAAGAAAAATATCAACTTCATTCACATCTCCGATTCTGAAATTAGGATCTATTCCTATAACATGAAAATTCTTTCGAACGACATCTATGCAGAACGCATGAATTGTAGAAATATTTGATTTAGGCAGCAGATTAAGCTGCTTTTTCAGGTGCTCCTTGTTTTCAGCCGACTGCATAGCCTTCATCAGCTCTTTATGTATCTTTTGCTTCATGCCGCTTGCTGCCGCATTTGTAAATGTAACAATAAGGAAACTGTCTATATCTTCTTTTTCGTCTATCAAAAGCCTTATTATTCTTTCAACCAGGACTGTGGTTTTTCCTGAACCGGCAGCCGCAGACACCAGTATATTTTTGTTTCTTAAATCTATTACTTCCTGCTGGCTGGGACTGAATTTCATATATCTTCGCCCCCTTCATTCATAATTTCTGACAACACTTCTTCTTTTTTCAGTTTTTTGATTCTCCTGTAGCTGCTGCCGTCAACAGAAGGATCAAACTGGCATACGCCTGTAAATTCACAATACTGACACGGTGTCTTGTTTCCTGAATCCTTTCTGTAGGGCAGTATGTCTATATTTCCCTCAAGTATCTTTTCTGCCAGGTCCCTGGCGACTTCATCCGTTTTATTGATAAGAGCTTTGAATTCCTTGACGGTCAAAGTCTTGGAAGACCTCGAAGTACTTCCGTCCTTGTTGAAGGATACCGGAATAATATCAGATTTTTTATTTGTCTGAATATCACTGTCCATGTTGATGATAATATCTGAATCCTCAATAATATATCCTTTCAGTGACAACTGTCTGAATATTTCATTTTCACAATCTTCCGCTGAAATCTCATCACCATCAACCATTGGATCATCAATGCAGAAATAATATGCTCCGCCTATTTCAGGCTTTGTTTCAAACAGCCTCTCGCCATTTTTAATTATTGCCGACATATAAACAAGGAGCTGAAGCTGGAGCCCTTGTACCGCATCAGACAAATCAATATCCTTATATGAGGACTTGTAGTCAATTATATTTATATACGCCTTGCCATCCTTTTTAAATACGTCAACCCGGTCTATTCTTCCCTGAAAATAAATACTGACTTCATCAGTTAATTTTATTTCCACAGGTTCAATTCTGACTTCCGAATCTCCTTCACCTATGACAAGCTCTGTGTAAAGGGGCCTGAAATTTCCTTTTTTAAGCTGCTCAACAATTGTATTTGCAGCCCTGTTTACAAGACGTTTTATCTTTTCTTTAATGTACCTGTTCCGTTCATTAGAATCAAATGCCGTGTAATCCATTTCGCCATCGCCCAAAATTTTCTCCGTGCATGACTGCGCCAGCTCATACACCCTCTGCTTGTCCAGCTCCATAATGATTGCCTCTGATTCTGATATACCCTTTGTAAACTGCTCTACAGCCTTATGATATATATTTCCCAGGTCATAAAACTCTACCTTCTGCACAATTCTCGGCTGCGGCTTAATCACATTTTCCATAAAAAATTTAAATGGACAAGATGCAAAGTTTTCAAGCTTCGAAACTGACATTGCAACAGGTGCAGGATTAATTTTTTTCAAATTGTCCCTTGTTATTTTCTGTGTCTTGTTCTTATACCATAGGCCTTGGTTTATCAATGCTGATATGTTATTTTCATTTTCTTCATACCACGAATATACATCCTTCCAGAAATCATCAATATCCTTTCCTTCAGAAAAATCCCTTATGCTGGAAATCAAATAATCAACTGTTCCGCTTATATTTGATACCTTATCCTCATCACTGCAGGAACTTAAATCAGACTGCTCCAAAACTGAAGGAAACAGCTGCTTAAACCTGTCCGCATATATTGAAGGGTGCAGTGTCCTTCCATCAGATGTACCAAGGGCATAGCTTAAAAAAAGCTTCTCCGTCGCATTGGTAAATGTCCTGTAAATAGTATGTTTTTCCTTGTATAAATAATATCCTGAGCCGTTTAAAAGCTTAACTCCCGACATGGCAAGCAGCTCTCTTTCATCGTCAAGAAGAATACCCTTTTCATTATTCCTTGAATCAAGCATTCCTTCGTTTGCACCCAATATAAAAAGGGCTTTGGAGGATTTAACCGAGATTTTTTCGACTTCTCCTACGGTAACCTTATCAAGTGACGGGGGGATAATGCTTACCTCAACCTCACCGAAGCCCGCTTCTATCATTTTTCTGTATTCCTTCGGTGTAATTTCAACATTATTTCCGGCAAGAATTATTTGTTCAAATATGTCTATCACATAATTCCATATTTGAGCATTTTCGCTTGACAATTCATACTGCCGCCCGCTTTTAAAAATACCCACCTGCTTTTCTATTTTATCTTGCACATTGTACAGCTTTAAAAAATCAAAAAGGAACATTGTAATATCCTGTGCAGTTTTTAAGCTCTTGAAATTCTTTTTTGCTTCCTTCAGCCCTTCGGTGAATCTTTTGCGAAGTTTATTGAAATAATCTATTCCATCAGCATTAAATTTAAATTCTCTGAACCATTTTTCCCCTTCAATTCCATACCGCAGAGCAAAATTCTCCAGCTTGCTGACTTCATCATAATCAAGAGTTGTAAATCCTGTTTTTAAAAATTCAAATACACTGTCATGCTTAAAATTATAAATAAGCATATCAAGAAGAGACAGTATGAATTTAGTCAATGGATTCCCCATTATGTCTCTTTTATAATCAAGAAAATACGGTATTTCATATTGCCTGAAGACCTTTTTTATATTGATGACGTAGGTATCCATATCCCCTACCGCAATTGAAATATCCTTCCACCTTAATCCCTTGTCCCTTACAAGTGAAATAATCCTGGCAGCTGCCCTCTCTGTTTCAGAATAGGGGTTGAGAGAAGATGAAATTTGTATATTGGCAGTATCCTCCAAATATACATCTGAGCTCATGGTGAAAATATTTTGCTCTATCATCTTCATTTCTTTACTAAGCTTTTTATAGTTTGCAGAAATTATATTTATCTGAAACTCTGCATCCCCGGATAATGTTTTATAGGTATCGTGGATTGTTTTAAATGCTTCCCAGTCTTCGGTACTGTACAGATTTCTTAATGATGCAGCATCTGCATTCAGTGATATGGTAACATTTTCTGCATATCTGATTAATTCCCTTATGAGCCTGTGTCTCTGCATGTTAAAGCTTTCAAAGCCATCTATCCAGATAATTGAATTTTTAATATAATCAGAATGTTCCACAGATGAAATGAACATGTTCATTTTATCTTCTTCATCAAAAAATGTGTCCTTAGTCCTTTTATCTACTTCTCGGTAAATTTTAATAATGTCTTCAAGCTTTCTGCTCAGCAGGCGATTTTCATTTTCACTGACCTTATACCGCAGCATCTGCTCGAGAAACTCCACACTTATACAGTTTTGCTTAAATTCACTTATAAGGTTGTCAAATTCTTTTAGAAAACCTTCCTGCCTGAATGACTTATTAAACAGCTTAAGCTCGTCCCTGTTTTCCTCAAATATCTGCTTAAGGAGCATTACCTTGCCATATCTGTTGATTTCCTGAACCTTAAGGTTACCCACCTCTTCAAAAACCTTGTATCCAAGCCGTGTAAAGCTCAATACTTCAGCTGACATAATTCCTTGTTCGCCGATTCTGTCGATAATTTCAAATTCAGCCTGATATGTCATCTGTTCAGGTACTATAAGTATTAAATTCGTTTTATTGTTTTTTTTGATTTCCTTATTTATATCATCATAAATGTATGTGGATTTGCCGGTTTTTGCACGCCCGGCAACAATATTCAATCCCACGGCAAACCTCCTTTTAACAATAGTTAAACAATAGCTTAACTATTGCTCATCCATTGTTTTGTACAGGTTTCTGTTGTCAAGAAGCCAAATTTTATCTGTGAACCCGCCGGGCTCCACACCCTGAAGCGCATGCTCAAAGTCAAACATTCTGGCATCTATAATATCCAGAAAATGCAAAAGCTCTGCTTCCGGAGTCATAGGCTTCTTAGGACTTCCAAACTCGGGTTCATAGTGATGCGAAAGAACCATGTGCTGAAGCACTATGCTTTTTTCTCTGCTAATACCTATTTTTTCTCCCTCTGTTTCTATTTCTTTTACTCCTTGTATTATATGCCCCAGAAGCTTTCCTTCCATTGTATAATCAGACACAATTCCGTATTCATCGGAATCCATTTCCAGTATCTTGCAAATATCATGAAGTATTACACCTGCATATACGTAGTCGGTTTTAAGGAAGCTGTAAACCTGGCACAGTCTCTCTCCGGATTGCAGCATTCTCAGCATATGGTATAAAAGACCTCCTCTGTATGAATGATGGTTTTTCTTCGCAGCAGGATAATATTTAAGCTTTTTAGAATATTTTGCTATTATATTTTCAACAAGCAATTTAATTTCCATATCATTAATTTTATTAATGTACAATTTAACCTCAGTAAACATTTCATCCTGGTCAATTGGTGCAGATGGTATCAGCTCAGATATCTTAATAGAATCTGCAGGAGTCTTTGATCTTATTTTATTTACTTTAAGCTGCTTTGACCCGTTCCATTCCAGAACCTCGCCTCTTATTTTCACAATTGGGTCCTCTAAAAATACTGCTTCCTTATCTTCCGAGTATTCCCATATCTTTGCGTTTATTTCGCCTGTCCTGTCAACCAGTTCAATATCTATGTACTGCTTTCCGTTTGTTGTTTTCTTAACCTCAAAACTTTTTACAAGATAAAAACCATCAACTTTTTCTCCTGCTTTAAGCTCCGAAATACTTCTATTTGTATTTGACATACTTTTCATCTGTTCTCTTGCTTTATCATTTAACAAGTCTTCAATACTCGACATCCGTCCGCCTCACTTTTTAAAAATTTATAACAATTATTATTATAGCATATGCAGTGCAATCATCAAATAACTTTTATAATTAAAAATCGGTAAAATCACTTAATTCTGAATGATAAACAAAAAGGAGGCTGAGCGCCTCCTCTTAACACATTTGATTTACAGCTTCTTCTTCCAATATTTTTTTATTCTGACAAGCAATATTACAAGTACAATTATTGCCGGAATCAATACGGGTGATGAAGAAATCAGCCTTACTACCAGGTTTCCTGTTTCTCTCACGATTGAGTTGACTGTGCTGATAAAGCCTTCTTTTGCACGTTCCCAAACGCCTTTTTCACTCTTGAGAGTAAAATTTACATCCTTTACTTCCTCCACCTCAAGGTCAATTGTTGACATTGAAGCTCTGTCGTCTATGTCGGCAAGACTTAAGTTAAGCTCGTCAATATCTGTTCTCACCCTGTTGAGCTCATTTTCTATTTGAAGCATTTCTTCCACAGTTGTTGCTTTTTCAAACAGTTCTCTTAAATGCTGCTCCTGAACCTCGAGATTTTTCACCTTGTTGTCTTTCTCGTAATATTCTTTTGTTACGTCTGATTCATTGATATTCTTACTTCTTATTTCAGTTACTTCTTCAAGATAGCTCACAGTCTCATAAAAGCTTTCCTGGGGAACGCGTATTTTAAGGTTTCCGTGCATAAGCTTTTCATTATCGTAAACCTGATATACCTGCGTATTGTTGTTTTCAATGTATCCGCCTAAGGCCTCAATCTTTGCTGCCATTTCGTCGAGGAATTTTCCATAATCCTTTGTCTGTACATAAAGGCTGCCCGTCTTAATAATTTTCATTTCTTTTTCGTTAGCGGACATTAAGCCTATAAGCCCTGTAGATTCTTCTTCGCTGACTCCTCTGAATGCCGTGCTTTTTAATTTCTGCTGATCAGCCATTGAATAATCTGCGCTGCTGCCGTTACCGCCCATTTGCGCTGATGAATTTTCCATAGGAGCCGCCTGAGGAGCCTTAGCCTCTTCAGTTGTACCATAATACATTTCACTATCTGATCTGCCCATCAGTCCGCCGTTATTTAAGTTATATACCAGTAAAACCATGACTAAAGCAGCAGCAAGGCCTGCAAATTTCACCCAGCCGAATTTACGTGAGCGCTTTTCGGTAATTCTTGTTACCTTTGAAATTTCAGTCTCATTATCCTTATCCGGTGTATCGTCTAATTTTACATTTAAAAGCTTTTCGTGAAGTCTCTTGCAATACCCTGCAGGTGGTTCCTCATCCGGCAATTCGTTTAACAAGCGTATAACTTTCCTGTATTCCTCCAGCTCACTGCTGCATTCAGGACAGTTTTTCAAATGCTCATCCATTAATATTTTTTCTTCTTCATCTAATTCATCATCAAGATATAAGGATAAATTATCCATTACTTCGTTACAATTCATATCGTCACCACCTCAGCACTGAATTCTCAGCTCATTTTCAAGTATTTCCTTCAAACTTTTCCTTGCCCTGTTAAGTCTGGACTTCACAGTTCCCAGATTACATGACAGAATCTCCGCTATTTCACCATATGAAAATCCTTGAATGTCACGTAAAATAATAATTGTTTTATAATCTTCATCCAATTTATTTACCGCATCATTAACAAGCTTGCTGTTAAAGTTTTTTTCAACCAAGACGTCCGGATTTCCTGAATCATCCGCAATTTCTCTGTGAAGCTCACTGCCTCCGCCTAAATCAATGTTTTCATCAATTGAAACCGCATTAATATTTTTCTTCCTTTTAAAATCAATACACGTGTTTACTACAATTCTGTACATCCAAACCTTAAAGGTAGACTGCATATTAAAATTACGGATGTTATTAAAAACCTTTATTAATGCCTCCTGTGATGCATCCTCAGCATCCTCAACATTCCGGAGAACCCTCAGGGCTATGTTGTATGCGCTTTTTTTGTAATCTCTGATAAGCTCTTCAAAAGCATCAACATTCCCATTCCGGCTTTGTTCCACAAGCCATATTTCATTGCTTTTCATTCTTTCACCCCGTATCGGTTATAATATAAGACGTTAAATTGTTTTTATTTGTTCCAAAAAAATTCTTAAATATATGTTTTTATAAATTGAACTGCCGTCCTGCCCGTTCTTCCGCCATTCTGTGCCGCAAATTTTTTAGCTTCGGCTAAAAATTGTTCTTTTGATTCATAATTTATATTATATTTTTGAGCAAGCCCTGTTACGATTTCAAAGTATTCATTTTGACTGGGCTCTGAATACAATATTGTAAGTCCAAACCTGTCCGCCAGGGAGGTTTGTTCATTTATTGCATCTCTCAGATGGACTTCATTCTGCCTTTCGGCCATATTTTCCTTAATTAAATGCTTTCTGTTTGAGGTAACATAAAATAAAATATTTGACGGCTGTTCGTATATGCTTCCTTCCACTGCGGATTTCAGATATTTATAGCTTGAATCATTGCTTTCAAAGGATAAATCATCTATGAATATTATAAAATACATTCCTCTGTGCTTTAGTATGTCAATTGTTTTCGAAATAAAATGTAAATTCTTCTTGTCAACCTCCATCAGTCTGAGTTTTTTATTTTTGAACATGGGTATCAGTGCCTTTACCGCTGTTGATTTGCCTGTTCCGCTGTCTCCTACCAGCAGTGTGTTCAAAGCAAATTGTCCTGATATAAATTTATTTGTATTTTCAATTATTTTATTTTTTTGCCTTTCATATCCATATATGCTTTCCATATCAATCGGCTCAAAATTTTCTACCGGAACCAGGACCCCGCATTCATCCAGACTGAAGGCATAATTGTTTCTGAATCTTCCACATCCGTTTAATTCATATTCAGAACAAATATAGTCATAGATTTCATCACTTTTACTGGTTTTAAACAGCTCAGTCAAAACTTCCCCGTTGTTGTAATTTATAAAGTTATTTAAATCTCCAAAGCCTGCAGACATTCCTTTTAAAGGAAGCTCAAAAATCTTTTTAAGCAATGCCAGGTCATGAATAACTGCTTTCTTTATTTTTTCATCTATTGACTGTTTCTTTTCCATTTTGATGCTGAATATGTTTTCATCTTCCAGAATCTTATATGATATGTAATCATTTATTGAATCACAGCCCTTAACCAGCAGCATACTGCACAGACTGTAATATTCATTTTGTAATTCTTCCTTGTTTTCATGTCCTATATGCTTAATGTAAAGATTACTGTATTTTTTTATTATTTCATCATTCAGAATATTTCTGTATATTATTAAATTAGTAAACAGTGTTTCTGCCATTTCGTACCTTCCAATTATATAAATGTAATTAATTATAACATCTGTAATATCTAATATCAACAAAAAAGCGTCTCTTTCGAGACGCCATTTTCCTTTTAACATTAACCTGAATTTAAAACTCTATATTACCTGCTGCCTTCTCGCATACATCAATAATTGTATTGTTGATTACCAATTCCTCGCATTTATTGATATCCTCGTACAGTGGTCTGTCTTCTGTCAGTACGGGAACACATTCCCTGACTTCATCATATACGGGAGCAGTACCATTTCCAAGTCCTTTATTTCCCCTTAAATCAATTCCCTGGCATGCACACATTATTTCCATTGCAAGCACTCTTCTTACATTTTCCATTATATCCTTTGCTTTTCGTGCTGCGATTGTTCCCATAGATACATGGTCTTCCTGGTTGGCAGAAGAAGGAATGCTGTCAACAGACGCAGGATGAGCCAGAACCTTGTTTTCGGAAACAAGAGCTGCCGCAGAATATTGAACTATCATGAACCCTGAATTCAAGCCGCCGTGCTCAACAAGGAATGCAGGAAGCCCGCTTAATGCCGGATTTACCAATCTTTCAATTCTTCTTTCTGAAATATTTGCAAGTTCAGCCAATGCTATTCCTAAAAAATCAAAGCTTAAGGCCATTGGCTGTCCATGGAAGTTTCCTCCTGATATCCCCTCTCTGGTCTCCGGAAAAATAATCGGATTGTCGGTAACGGAATTGATTTCTATTTCAACTCTTTCTTTAACATAGTTTATGGCATCCTTGCTTGCTCCGTGCACCTGGGGAGTGCATCTCAGAGAATAAGCATCCTGAACCCTAAGCTCTCCCTGCCTTGTAGTCATTCTGCTTCCCTCCAGAAGGTCCAGTAAAATTCTTGCCGTATCCATTTGTCCCTTGTGCGGTCTTACATCATGTACCTTGTGGTCAAGGGCATCCACTACTCCATTATGAGCCTCGAAGCTTAATGCTGCGGCAATATCAGAAACCTTTATCAGATTCAGCGCATCATAAACAGTCAAAGCGCCAACTGCAGTCATAACCTGAGTTCCATTAATTAATGCAAGGCCTTCCTTGGAAGTAAGCTCAATTACAGGTATTCCTGCCTTTTTCATGGCTTCTCCGCCAGTCATAATTTCTCCCATGTATTCTGCTTTACCAAGTCCAATCATAGGAAGAACCATATGGGACAACGGAGCTAAATCTCCGCTTGAGCCGAGAGATCCTTTCTGAGGAACTATAGGGTGCACCTTTTTATTAAGCATATCAATCATTGTTTGAATTGTCTCAATTTTTGCGCCTGAATATCCTTTGGCCAAATTATTTATCCTCAGCAGAATTATTCCTCTGACAACCTCAGTATCAAAAGGTTTTCCGGCTCCCACCGCGTGGGTAACAATTAAGTTTTTCTGCAAAAGCCTGGATTCTTCCTTTGAAATTGAAACATCGCTGAATTTACCGAATCCTGTTGTTATTCCATATATGACCTCTTCATTTTCCACAAATTCATCTACAATTTTTCTGGAAGCTGTAATTCTGTCAACAGCTGATTGTGACAACTCAACTTCATAATAATTTCTGCATACTAAAGCGATTTCCTCAAGTGTTAAAGAATCACCTGTAATAATTATCTTTCCCATTTTTTCCTCCTGGAATTAATTTATCATTTCTTTTAAAAAACAGAGGCAAATTTCAGCGTACACCAAGTACACTAAAACTTGCCTCCTAATGTCTTATTTCTATAGGCTTATCTTAATACATAAATTATATTACAAATACGGGTTATTGTCAAATATGACATTAAACTTTATTGATTCAGCAATATCAATGGTACTGTTTTGTTTTCATAATAACACATTTACCAGAGTACTTATTTAAATAATTTGTGTGATAATTTTTAAAAAACATTTGCAAATAATAGCCTTCTGTGCTATAACTGTCTTTAAGGTTAACAACTAACATATGAAATAATATAAGAGGTTGAAAATGGACTCAATAGATATACAAATAATTAAGAATATCGAAAAAGAAGGACGAATCTCCCACGAGGAACTGTCAAAACGTTTAAACTTATCAAGACCGGCAATTCATAACAGAGTTACAAAGCTTGAAGAGCAAGGTATTATTTCCGGATATAAAGCCTCAATAGACTGGGGTAAGCTTGGGTATAACACAAATGCCATAATTTCTTTAAGAGTCAGAACAGATAACTATGACAAGCTGCTTGAACAGTTAAAAAGACTTGAAGTACATGACCTTGTAATTGAGGAATGCCATATAGTAACGGGAACATGGTGCATATTAATGAAAGTAAGATGTATGTCAACTCTGGGATTAAAGTCTTTGCAGGATGAGCTTCATAAAATCGAAAGTATCAAAGAATCCTCCACATCCCTTATATTATCATCCCTTTATGATTAACTTGAAAAGCTATCAAAAAACCAGCCATTTGGCTGGTTCCTTTTATTTAACCCCTTCTAATGCCTTATTCACTGCTTCTTTTATGGCATTGCTTGTAACAGTTGCTCCCGATACAGCTTCTACATCTGTTGAATTTGCCTTTTCTATCTTTCCGGGCAGTTCATCAATAGCTTTGCTTCCAACACCTTCGGTTTCTTTTTCTCCAACTGCTTTAACAGATACTATGTCATTGCCATTCACTTCAACAGTTACGCTTACATCTCCGCCATATCCCTTGGCCGTTCCTGTCAAGGTCTTATTTTCGCCATTCTTGCTGTTGCCTTCATCATTTCCTGTTACTGCTCCTTCTTCGGCAATGCCATTGTTGTCTACAACATTATCTCCTTCGGCAGCCTTATCTGTTATATCAGTGCCTTTGCCAGTATCTGTATTGCCATTATTATTTGTACATGCAGCAATGCTTAAAAGCATAAGTACACATACCATCAATGCTATCTTTTTCATAATACCTCCATTAATGAATTATATTTTTACAAATAGTATAACCAAATAAATTCCAACCATTAAAAAATTAAAGAATTATTAATAATTTTCGAATCAGTTTCTTGATTTTTATTTGAGTGTAAAGATTCCATTAAGATAAAATCATGGCTGCTTATGAAATCTTAATGCATAATTAAATACATTTACATTGTCTTTATATTGATTGTGCTACAATCCGTATATAAAAACATAGGAGATTAATATGAATCTTTTAATAATTATTTCTGTAATAGCTGTGTTCTGGATAAATTTATTATTTATAGATGAAGTTTACAGCATTATTGATCCTCCTGATGAAGGTTCAGAAGAAATAAGCAGCAGCATCGAAAAAAATAAAAAAGACGTTCTGCTGTTTGGAGAGAAAACATTGTGTAATGATATATCCGATTTATTATATAAATATAAACTATCATCAGAAATATTGCAGGATATGAATGAACTGGACAAATCTCAAACATATAAATACTTGATTTCTGTTAATAAATCGGATCTTGAAAACTTGATAATTTGTTCAATAGGAATGAAAATGATGGATATAGAAACCGTTTTATCTTTGTGCAACAAGCCTTGGAATAAAAAAATATATGATGAAAATCAGGTTCCATATTTAGCAGGAGACAATTTAATTGCCTATGATTTTGTATACGCCTTATTAAACATTAATCATAAACGGGAGACATAAATAAATGTTCACTATTAAAAACATTAAATTAAATTATACTGAAATTATTGTTTTAGGCACATTACTGATAATACTGGCAGGTGCCGTCTTGCTCAGTCTGCCGATTTCTTCCAGAGAAGGAACTGCGACACTTTTTATTGATTCCCTATTTACTGCCGCATCCTCGTTTTGTGTTACGGGTCTGGTTATATATGACACATATACACATTGGTCTCTATTTGGCCAACTTGTTATCATAACACTTATTCAAACGGGAGGACTCGGCTTCATGACTGTAATAACCCTGTTTTCCATGTTTTTAAGAAGAAAAATAGGGCTTAAAGAGAGAAGACTTCTTATGGAATCAGCAAACACTTTGAAAATAGGCGGTATTGTTTTGCTGATAAAAAAAATATTAATAAGAACTTTTATTTTTGAGAGTATAGGCGCAATTTTACTTGCAATAAGGTTCTGTCCGCAAATGGGTCTCAGACAGGGCATATATAATGGTATATTTCACTCTATATCCGCATTTTGCAATGCAGGTTTTGATTTAATGGGAAGATATGGTCAATTTTCTTCGCTTATGACCTATAAGGGTGATGCGCTGGTGAACATTACAATAATGTTCCTGATTGTAACAGGAGGACTGGGATTCGTAGTTTGGGATGATATTTCCGAAAATCTGATGAATTTTAAAAAGTATCATTTACATTCAAAAATAGTCCTTGTAACAACAGCCGTTCTTATTTTTGGCAGTGCTGTTATATTCTTTTTTATTGAAGACAGTTACAGCATGAACGGCTTCAATATTCATGAAAGAATATTGGCATCTCTGTTTCAGTCTGTTACCCCAAGGACTGCAGGCTATAATACGATTAATCTGACCAGTCTGTCAGAAGGAGGAAGCTTATTGACAATGTTATTGATGTTTATCGGTGGAAGTCCGGGTTCCACAGCGGGAGGAATAAAGGTAACAACATTTGTTACGCTGCTCATAAGCACCTGGGCTTCGACCAGACAAAGTTCTGATATAACCATATTCAAGAGGAGGCTTGAAACTGATTCTTTAAAGAAGGCGTGCGCAATTACAGTAATTTATGTTTGCATATCATTTACATCAGTATTGCTCATCAGCGCATCCCAGGACTTTTCGTTAAAAGAAATTATGTTTGAAGTTTTTTCCGCAATAGGTACAGTAGGTTTGACCATGGGCATAACTCCCTTTTTAAATGCTTTTTCTAAAATCATAATAATACTGCTAATGTATTCAGGAAAGGTAGGCGTATTATCAATGGCTGCGGTTTTAGCAGAAAAAAAAGAACCATCGCCTCTATGCAGACCATATGAAAAAATAATTATTGGATAGGAGAATAATATGAAATCAATTTTAATTATTGGAATGGGCGCATTTGGACGACATTTAGCACTCAAAATGATTGAACTGAAAAATGATGTTATGGTAGTTGACAAGGATTCTGCCGTTATAGATGATTTATCGTCATCAGTAATTGATGCGCAAATAGGAGACTGTACAAAGGAAGATGTACTCAGGGCCCTTGGGGTCGGCAATTTTGACATTTGCTTTGTTACAATTGGTGACACCTTCCAGGCTTCATTGGAAATTACCTCGCTTCTGAAGGACCTTGGAGCCAAACATGTAATTTCAAAAGCAAGCAGGGATATACAGGCTAAATTTCTATTAAGAAACGGTGCGGACGAGATTGTTTATCCAGATAAAGATATGGCCGAGAAGCTGGCAATACGATGCAGCACAAACAATGTCCTTGATTACTTTTCTGTAACAGAGGAATTTTCCATATTTGAAATACCTATTATGCAGGAATGGATTGACAAAAGTATTGAAGAAATTAATGTCAGAAAAAACTATCACATTAACATTTTACTCATAAAAAGCGGGCGCAGTGTAATGACTATGCCCAAGGCTGACTATACGTTCAAAGAAAGCGATAAAGTAATTGTGCTGGGAAAATCAGATGAAGTATTGAAGCTTGCAGATAATATTTAAAAAGACCGTTTTACAATTCTTGTAAAACGGTTTTTAATAACAAAGTTTTTTATAATTCATTCATCTGCAAATCGATATCCAACACCTATTTCAGTAAATATGAACCTTGGATTCGCCCTGTCAGTTTCTATTTTTCTCCTCAGGCTTGCCATAAACACACGTATGCTTTTGGAATCACCTGTTTCTCCATAACCCCAGACTTCCCTTGAAATCTGGCTGTGGGTTATTACTTTTCCCCTGTTTGCTATCAGCAGTAAAAGAAGTTTGAATTCAATCGGAGTAAGATGAACTTCATTTTCATTGACATAAACTCTGTGTTTTTCGGTATCAACAGTTAAATAATCAAATTCATACACACTTTCATGAACATCATCTGTTTTTCTTTCAATAAATCTTTCCATTACCCTGATTCTTGCAAGCAGCTCACCCATAGAAAACGGCTTTGTTACATAATCGTTGGCGCCTGCGTCAAGTGCCGCAATTTTATCATAATCCTGCTCTCTTGCTGAAACAATAATAATAGGGATTTCACTGACATCACGTACCTGCTTTATTATCTCAACACCGTCCATATCCGGAAGTCCCAAATCCAAAAGAATTATATCGGGGTTTTCTGTACAAAAACATAAAATTCCTTGATTTCCGTTCATAGCTGTTAGCACCGTATATCCTTTTGCCCTTAAAGCCATGCTCATAAAATTGACTATTTTATTATCATCTTCTATTATTAGTATTTTATTGTTCATGATTCCTCCATAGGAAGCATAACCTTAAATGATGCCCCTCCACTTTTTAAATTTTCGGCAGTAATAGTTCCGTTGTGAGCATTTACTATTTCTTTGCATATGCTCAGTCCGAGCCCAACGCCCAAACGCCCGTCTGCTATATTATTTTTTTGATGTGTTACAAAGCCATCAAATATTTTATTGATAATTGAAGGATTTATGCCCTCTCCGTTATCAGATATCTCAAAAATAAATGACTCCTTTTGTCTGTAGGCTCTTAAATTAACTTCCGCATTTTCTCCTGCATGCTTATACGCATTGTCTAAAAGATTAACAAGCACTTGAGCAATAAGACTACCATCAACGTACAGCAAGACTATTTCATCCGGCAAAGATACATGAAATCTTTCAGATGACGACATATGCCGAACTAATGCCATGGCTTGATTTACTATGTCATCAACAGCTTCATAATTCTTTTTAATGCTGAGCCTTCCCTCACTTATTCGTGTCATATCAAGTATATTTTGCACTGTCATCATCAGCAATGTAGATTCATCGTAAATATCGGATGCCAATTTTTTTACTGTTTCCTTGTCTAAACTATCGTAGCTGTCCAGTATCAGCTCGCTGGCTCCCTTGATTCCCGTGAGCGGAGTTCTTATATCATGTGATATACTCCTTAAAAGTGTACTTTTCAAGCGTTCACTCTCTATATCTATCTTTATCTTTTGCCTTTCCTCATATATAAATTCCCTGTCGAGAACAATTGCCATCTGATAAACAATTGTTTTAACAATCATATCCTGCTCATTAGACAATGGAGAAATCACATTTATAAGCTGAACCTCTCCTCTTTGTTTGGCAACCCCCTTTATAGGTATTAAAAATATATGTTCCTTTTTTATATTTTTATAATCAGGGGCTCCTTCAGATCTGTAGATTGCAGGTTCATTATTTAATTTAACATAGCAGTCATAGCCAACATATTCTTTTATATAATTAATGCCTCTTAAAATAATATTTTCATTTCCCGTTACATTCATAAAGCCCTTTGTTATCTCATAAAGAAGCCTGGCAGTTCTTTCATTACTTTTTGAAACTTCAGTCTGATATTGCAGCTTAGAAGTTATTGTGCTGGATATCAGTGATGCAGTCAGGAAAAATATCATCAGAACAACATCCTTTGTATTGCTGATAGCCAGGCTGTGAATAGGCTGAGTAAACAAATAGTTAAACAGCATCACACTTATTACCGCAGCAACCGAACTGTATATATATCCTCTCGTTATTATAGAAACTGTCAAAATACCGACAATAAAAACCATCAATGTATTTTCCCTGCCAATGCCTAATTCATTCATAACGATAGAAAGAACAGTGGAAGAAAAACAAACAGCAACGACTCTGATTATATATATTTTTTTATTATTGTTATCAATCATATAAATTCACCACTAAATTATAAATTCAAGCCGTTAGCAGGCTCACTTCACATCACCACAACAATTACATATCAAACGTATTTTTCTTATCTGTATATTTATTATATCACACATTTTAAAATAAAACACTTTTATTCAGTTAGTCTTGTAATAGTTCATCTCTTTTATTATAATACTTATTATAAAATTAAGCATATAGGAGGAAATATGAAAGTAGTTGCATTTAACGGAAGTCCAAGAAAAGAAGGAAATACATACGAAGCTGTTAAAACAGTGGCTGAGCAGCTGGAAAATGAAAATATTGAAGTTGAAATTATTCATGTCGGCAATAAAAAAATTCAGGGCTGCACCGCATGTAATTCATGTTTTAAAACAAGAGATGAAAGATGCATAATTGATGATGAAGTTAATGAATGGATTCAGAAAATGAAGGAGGCCGATGGAATAATTTTCGGTTCACCCGTACATTTTGCAAATATAGGCGCAACCATGAAAGCATTTTTAGACAGAGCAATTTATGTAGGAAGCGCAAATAACGGCTTATACAGGCACAAGGTTGGAACAGGTGTTGTATCTGTAAGACGCGCCGGAGGAGTTCCTGCATTCAATCAGCTTAACAACTATATAAGCTATTCAGAAATGATCATACCAACATCAAATTATTGGAACATAATTTTCGGTTTAAAGCCGGGTGAAGCCGTAAAGGATGATGAAGGAGTTCAAATTATGAGAGTCCTGGGGAAAAATATGGCATGGCTTATGAAATTAATTGAGCTTGGAGAAGGCAAAGTAGAAAAACCTCAATTTGAAAGAAAGGCATTTACGAATTTAGTAAAATAATTAAAAGCGCAGAGAAATTCTGCGCCTTAGTTTTTACTTCTTAATCAGTAAATAAAGCTGTTGACAAATATCTGTCTCCTGTATCCGGCAGCAGAACAACTATTGTCTTTCCTTCGTTTTCTTTTCTTTTAGCAAGGTCGGCAGCCGCCCACAAAGCTGCTCCTGATGAAATTCCAACAAGTACACCTTCTGTCAATGCAATTTCTCTCCCTGCTTTAAAAGCATCTTCATTCTGCACTGTTATAATTTCATCATATACGGATGTATCCAATGTTTTTGGAACAAAGCCCGCACCTATTCCCTGTATTTTATGAGACCCTGCCACTCCCTTGGACAGAACCGGAGAATCTGCAGGTTCAACTGCTATTATTTTAACATTCGGATTTTTTTCCTTCAGGAACTTGCCTGTTCCGGTAATTGTTCCGCCCGTACCTACACCGGATACAAATATATCTATATTACCGTCAGTATCGTCCCAAATTTCAGGACCTGTTGTCGCATAATGAATTTCAGGATTTGCAGGATTGTCAAATTGGGCCGGAATGAATGAATTTGGTATTTCCTTTGCCAGTTCTTCCGCTTTTGCAATGGCTCCCTTCATTCCCTTGGCACCCTCGGTCAGCACAACCTCCGCACCATATGCCTTCAACAGATTTCTTCTCTCAACGCTCATTGTTTCCGGCATAGTAAGAATCGCTCGGTATCCTTTTGCTGTAGCAACACTTGCTATTCCTATTCCTGTATTTCCGCTTGTAGGTTCAATAATCGTCGAACCTTCCTTCAAAATACCTTTTTCCTCTGCATCCTTTATCATGGCATATGCTATTCTGTCCTTAACACTTCCCGCAGGATTGAAATATTCTAATTTTGCCACCAGTTTTGTATTCAAATTATGCTTCTTTTCATAGTTTGTCAGCTCCAGCAATGGTGTCTTTCCAATTAATTCAGTTAAACTCTTGTAAATATTAGCCATAAGCGTCTCCTCATTTCATACTATTTTTATATGTTTAATATGTTTTCATTATATGCTCTATAAAATAATATGTCAATAATATTTTTTAATTAATTATTGTTTATATTGCGCTATTTTTATTATTCAAAGAAAATGAAACAAAACCGCCTCCCAAAGTTGTTGTTTCGTACCAAAGCAAGAGATTAATTGTTTTTTTAATACTTTCATCAAGAATTTCAACAATTGCGCTGCTCAAATCTTCTTCATATTCAAGGGATACAACTGTTACCCAATGCCACTTGTCCAGACATTCTTCTTTACCATTGCACAGATTCAAAAACGCTAACGGTATGTCCTTCTCCAGAGAGGCTTTAATAAAATTAATTACATTTTCAAGGGAAGGTCTGATTTCTTTTTTCTTAGGTATGTCAATTGCATCATAAGATAATGCTCCTTCCCTGGCAGCCGCAAACGAAACCAGACCATTATAAAATATCTTCGTTGTATTTACTCCTTTCATTGTTGGAGTAATATGCTCCCACATTTCATCCATTACAGCCAGGCTTTCACTTTTGCTGATTCCTCTGATTCCTTTGCTGTACAATATAATATTGGAGGCGACAGTTGGTCCGCATCCTGCCATTCTCTGCCATGGTTTCTTGTACCACTGCTGATCACAGCCTAAATATTTCTCGTTTGTTATTTCATCTGAAATTTCAAAATATTCAGGATTCTTAACTGATATCCTTGTCATTCTATCACCCGGTCTCTAATTAAATTTACTATTATTATATCATATCTTAATTTATTCTATATTAATTTTATAAAATATATATCTATTCCTAAAAAATTGTTTTAAGAAATAAAAAGTCTCGGGAAAGATATTTTAAATTTACGGGAACAATACCATATCCAAAATCGTCTATATTATAAAGGGTAAAGTATTATTTTATGCCTGTATAAATTAAAGGGGGGTTTTTTAATGAAGAAAATCAAGGGATTTACAACTTATTTATTAGTGCTGTTATTGACAGTATCATCATTAATTGCTTTTCCAGGTTATGCCTACGGCAGCAGCCTGGTTGATAAGTTTTCATTCAAGACAGTGGAAGGATACTATTTGTCTGCTGATGATGGCGGAGAAGACATATTAACAGCAGACAAAACAGAAATAGGATCTTGGGAAAAATTTGAGATTGTTAATGTTTCCAAAGAATATGTCGCGGTAAAAAGCAGCGAAGGATATTATCTGGGTGCCTCCGATGATGAAAAAAGTCTGAATTTTGAAAGTACGGAAATAGGAAAAAGGCAGAAATTTAAGCTGGTTGAATTGGACAATAAAAAATTTGCCCTTAAAACATATTATGATAAATATGTTTGTGCCGAAAACGGCGGAGGCGGAAATGTTGTTGCTGACAGAACCCAAATAGGCGAATGGGAATCTTTCGAGCTTATTAAAAGCCAGGAAAGCACAGCTGAAGATAAATGTACCCTGACTGCAGAAACAGTCGATAACAATGTTAAATTAACGTGGACTAAAGCAGTAAGCACAAAAAAGATACTTGGATACAACCTTTATAGAGGAACAGCATCAGGAAAACAATCTGATACTCCCATAACACGCATTCCCGTAGACGGAACATCATATACTGATAAAAATCTAAATGCAGACACCAAGTATTATTATGTGGTTAAGCCGGTATACAAGGATTGGACATTAGGCACTGTATCTAATGAGGTTGAGGTTGTATTGAAATCAAATATATCATTAAGTGCCGAGTCAGTGTATGATGGAATTAAGTTATCATGGAACAAGCCAAAATATTCGTCTGAAATATCAGGATATAATCTATACAGAGCAACTCGCTCAGGAAAGCAGTCGGATACTCCTATAACAGATTTCCCAATAGAAGGAACGTCATATACCGATAAAAATATAAACGCAGACACCAAGTATTATTATGTGGTTAAACCGGTATACAAGGATAAAACACCAGGTGCTGCATCCAATGAGGTTGAGGTCATGTTCAGACCAAGTATATCTTTAAATGCCGAAGCAGTATATGAGGGAATTAAGTTATCATGGGATAAGCCGAAATATTCATCCGAAATAGCAGGATATTATATATACAGAGCGACTCGCTCAGGAAAGCAGTCAAATACTCCTATAACGGATTTCCCAATAGAAGGAACATCATACACAGATAAAAATATTGATAATAACCAAACATATTATTATATATTAAGGGTAGTTTACAAGGATAAAACTCTTAGTGAACCGACCGCTGAGATTTCGGTTAAATCAAATTTTGGTAAAAACATCGTTTTGCAGGTAGGAAGCAAATATATGTATGTCAATGGCAAGAAAATCGAAATAGATCCCGGTAAAGGAACCGAAGTAGTTATTAAAAACGGCAGAACATTCCTCCCCATCAGAGCTCTTATAGAAGCTATGGGTGGTGAAGTGGAATGGAGTCAATGGGACCAAAAGGTCAGCTTGTATTTAAATAAGCATAAAATATATCTTTGGATTGGAAATAAGACTGCCAAGGTTGATGGTGTCAATAAGGAAACCGATGTGGAACCATACATTTCTGATACCTACAGAACAATGCTTCCATTGAGATTCATCACTGAGAATTTTGATTGTGAAGTTGAATGGGATGGCACAACAAAACAGGTAACAATAAAAACTAACTAAATGATATGTGTGAGAGGATGTAAATGGCAGCAATTACATCCTCTCTTTTTATTACTGTGTTCAAGAAGTTACATTTTATTACTTTTATTTAGAAAATATATTTCTCTCTCATTTTCGAGGAACATTAATAAAAATGCCAGCAATAAAATAGCACCGCTGATTAAAATTGCCCTTTGTCCAAAGATTGCGGTACAATTCTTTCCAAGGATTGCTCCAACAACAAATGTAAGTATAAATCCATAATAAAACATGCTTCTGTGAAATAATTCTTTGTCCTTTTGGAAAACTGAGCTGCATAATAAATCTGTTGCGGTGCGCAGATTACCGATACACATAGTTGTAGCAAGTGAGTTTTCATGTACTTTCCTGAAACTTTGTACCTGTATTCCACAGGCCAGAGAAACCATGCTGTTAGCAATAAGATTTATGTCTGTTCCCATAAATGCCACGGCCAGCATTATGATGATTTCTGCCAGAATAGCTATCTGACGCCAGTGAAGCCTTCTGGAGTCATTTAATTTCAGCTTCAGTATTTGAGCGGCAAAAACTCCGGTAGCAAAGGATAAAACCGGAAAAAGGTATCTGACAGAGGCTGAAAAATTCATGTTGGAAATATTTATTCCCATGAGTATTATATTGCCTGTCTGAGCGTTAGCAAATACCTTGTCCCTGAAAATATAGGTATATGCATCCATGTACCCTCCGGAAAGAGCTAAAAGCACTCCTATCAGAATAGACTCAGACATCTGCCATCTGCCACTGTTTTTGTTCTTTTGCTTATTGTTTATTTCGTTCATTCTGCTAATACACTTCCTTAAAATTATGTCAATAACACTATAGCAAAACAAACATCCTCATGCAATACTTAAATCCATAATGCTATTATTCATATCTTAATGATTCTATAGGGTCTGATTTTGCTGCCTTTTTGGCAGGATAATAACCGAAAAACACTCCTATAATCATTGAAAACGCCACAGCTATGACAATAGATGCAGGGTTTACAACAATCGGAAGCGAGATAATGCTTCCCCCAAGCATGACAAGCCCTATTCCGAAAGCCGTTCCGGCTATACCACCGATAGCGGATAGTGTAGCTGATTCAATCAGGAACTGAAATAATACGTCTTTGGTACGTGCTCCAAGCGCCTTTTTTATGCCTATTTCTCTGGTTCTCTCCGTTACGGAAACAAGCATTATATTCATTATTCCTATCCCTCCGACCAAAAGCGATATTGCCGCAATAGCTGCAACAGCAACTGACATTCCACCCACTATACCGTTTAAAGCTGCCTGGTCTTCTTCCACTGTATAGAATTGATAATTCTCTGCTTCTCTGTTTTTTAAGCCTGCAATAAATGATACCACTTCATTGCCGACTGCACTTACCGAAAATTTATCGCCAACAAATACATCAAGCATATAGAATGCATAGCTCTGAGGAAATGCGGCTGTATACGGAATATAACTGTCTTCATACATCTTCTGTCCCTGAAGAAGTGATAAAACAGGTGATTCCTCATTTTTATAAACACCTATAACAAGCATGTCTTCCATGTTATCATTTAATTTAACTCTTATAGTTTTCCCTGTGGCATTTTCTTTGTTGAACATCTTAAGGGCAGCTCCCTGCTCCAGAACTATTACCTTGCCCTTCCTGTCTATGTCGCTTTGATTTATCATTCTTCCATAGAGCATCTTTATATGCTGAACTTTGTCAAATCCGGCATCAATACATTCCATGTTCAATTTTACAGCCTTTTTGCCAACCGTAACATCGCTTCTTAAAGAGTCTGATGGAGCTATGTATGTTATTTTGTCTCCGAATCTTTCCTTGAGAAGCTTAATATCATCCACGTAAAAGAAATCTGTTGAGCGAAAATCATCAATCGTTCCAATATACAAATTGGCACGGTTTTTTCCTATATCCTTGTATATATCGTCCATTACTCCCTTCATGCTGTCGCCTATGGACACTATTGCGATAACTGAGCTTATGCCTATGATTATTCCAAGCATTGTCAGGAGGGAGCGCATTTTATTTGACAAAATAGCCTGAAACGCTATTTTAATATTTTCCAGCCAGATTATTTTAAAGCACCTTCCTTCTTTCTGTCTTCAATTATCAGACCGTCCCTGAACACTATTACTCTGTCCGCATATTCTGCAATATCCGGTTCATGGGTTACGAGAATAACACTGTTTCCTTCTTTATTTAAGTTTCTGAATATTTCCATTATTTCTTCCGATGATTTTGTATCAAGATTACCGGTAGGCTCATCCGCTAAAATAATGGGCGGATTGTTAGCCAATGCTCTTGCTATGGCAACTCTTTGCTTCTGCCCTCCGGACAATTCGTTGGGAAGGTGATTTATTCTGTCGCCAAGACCCACCTTTTCCAAAAGCTCAACCGCTCTTTGTTTTCTGTAGGATGTTTTTTCCTTTGCATATATCATAGGAAGCTCAACATTCCTTAAAATATTTGTACGCGGTATGAGGTTGAATGCCTGAAACACAAAACCGATTTTTTTATTCCTGATAAGCGAAAGCTCATCCTGATTCTGATTTTTTATATCTATTCCTTCCAGAAGATATTCTCCTGATGTTGGTCTGTCCAAACACCCTAAAATATTCATAAGAGTTGACTTTCCCGAGCCTGACTGACCCATTATTGCAATAAATTCTCCATGCTCAATTTCCAAATTCACATTTTTCAAGGCATGAACTTCAACGGAACCTGTTTTATAGATTTTATTTAAATTTCTTATAGTTATCATATTGCTCATAGTTTTTTCCTACTTATTTTCTTGTTCTTCATTAGGTCTTATAATCATTCCGTCAGTGAAGCTCTGGTCGGGATTAATAATAATTTTCATTCCATCTTGAAACTCGCTGCTTTTCACTTCTGTTTCCAGATCTGTCTCAAGCCCTGTTTCCACAGATATAGATTTTATTGAATTGTCATTGTTCATTGCATACACCTTATTCTGGTTGTTTTCATCAGTAATTAATGCTCCTGTGGGAACAGCAAATACATTTTCTGCTCTGTCCACCTTAATTTTCGCAGTTGCAATTACACCTGCCATTAAGCTTTCAGGTCTTTCCGTTATATCAATAACAACCGGTATAACTCTTTCCATAGTATTGTTGTCTTTCTGCTCAGCAGTCGGTGAAATTCTTGAAACCATTCCCTTTGCTGTTTCATTTGCCATAACGTCAGAATGGACCTCAACCTCCTGACCAAGCTTTATCTTTCCTATATCATATTCGCTTACCGCTACCTTCAGCTGAAGCTTATTCAAATTTTCAACCACAAACATTGCTTTTTCATTTTCAGTATCTTTTGCGTACCTTCCCAGATTTACATTTACTCTTGTAACAGTACCATCTATAGGGCTTTTGATAAAGACTTTTTCAAGGTCTTCTTTCTTCTTTTCCAATTCCTGCTTCTGAATTTCAACCTTCTTCACTTCTGCGGATGACAAAACAACCTTTCCATTTTCTGCATTGAAGCTTTCCAGCCCCTTCCTTGCTTCTGTAAGGCTGCTTTCGATTTTTTCAAATGCTTCCTTTGTTATTATGTCACTTTCAAGCAGCTCCTTGTTCTGTTCATAGCTCTTTTCAAGCTCCTTTACATTGAGCAGAGCCTTGTCATATTCAATCTGCATAGACTTTAGCTTTTCGTTAAGTTCCAGCTGTGCGAGCTCTATCTGATTTTCCTCTGATGCTATCTGTTTTTCCAGTTCTTCGCTGTCAAGCACTGCCAATATCTGATCTTTTTGAACTATATCCCCTTCCTTGACTCTTATATCAATAATTTCATAATTTAACGGTGACACTACATCAGCTTTTTCAATACCCTCCAATGGAGCTTTCACTGAAATAATCTGTTCGATCGTCTTCTTTTCTAAAGCTGAAACATTTGCAAACACCTCTGCCGGTCCTTTATTTCTGTTAAGAGCAAAAATAACTGACACAGCTATAATAACAATAATTAAAATAGCATAAAACTTTTTCTTTTTAAAAATATTCTTCATCTTTTTCTCCTCAAAAATAAACATTCATTCAATATAATTTTAAGATACCAGGAAATATACTTCCATAGCTTTATCTTACACTTTTAATTTCAACCTTACATTTTAGTAAGATTGTATGTTTCTCCCTGTCAATTCCTTAATATTGTACTTAACGGCATCATTCCCATCAACTTTAATAGTTTTCATATGCTCAAACCCAAATCCTACGAAATTATAAATACCGATTCTATATTCACCGGACGGACTTCTTTCCAACACAGCCGCAGCATCATATCCCCTATTGAAGTAATCGCCAAACGAAACATCAATCAATTCCCAATCTGTAAAAAATGAGCCAAGCCACTTTTTATTTAAATTTTTACCATTCCATGAATAGAAAAAAGGTCTTTTTCTAAAATCCTTATAAAATGCAGTGTCCTTATATACCCCAATAAATATGTCTGTTTCGCCATCATTGTCCAAATTGCAGGCGTCTATTTTCCAAGGCTTTACATCAGAAAAGTCCTGTCTGAATACTTCATTGATTTGAAGTCTGTCCTCATATGTCAGGTCATATATTGCCAAATCCTTTCCGCATTCACTGTCCGGTGATTTTGTGATAACCAGAAGCTCGTCATTTTTATCGTAATCGCCATCATATATTTTATAATCCAATATATTTTCTTCTGACAGCTTGTATGAAAATATTCCCTCTTTGCAATAAAGATTGTTGCTTTTAATATATATTTGATATTCTTTATCGTTAACTTTCGTGCTACATAATTCAGGCTGTCTGTTAAATAAACGGACAGCCAAAAAAGCAACAACTACTATCAACAGTACCTTTTTCATTTCCACCAGTCAAACTCCATATCATTGGATGCGGTAACATAGTTTTCCCCGGGTGTTATAAATGTATTTGTCCAATTAGGCTTTGAAACTGCGCTTAAAACCGGTCTTGATAATTCAACATCTTCAAAATATTCTGTATTCTCGTCGGAATTCACTGTATTGTTTTCATCTTTAACATATTTTTTTTCAAAACCATCATAAAACCATTTAGCCTTTTTTATCCCTATCATTTTCTGCCATTCCTGATCTGTAAGCCTTTTGTCTGACAGAAATTCGTAGTAATTAAATAATGCACCTTTTGCCAGATATGTCTTGCCATTGGTTCTGCACACCGCATATATTTCCATAGGCAGTCCGTTTCCTACCTCCAAATATCTGCTCTCAGTAGAAATAGAATTTGGAGCTATCGTTGCAACATCAGCTATAAGAGCTGAAGTTACATCAAATTCACTTCCTGTTCCCTCATTGACCAGGATTCTGTTAAGATATTGAATTATGTAATCTATCCTGCCTCCATAACGGTATAAGTTAACATTTTCTTCTTCCGTTATATTTTGATTTGTAAGCTCCTTCACAGAAACATTCATGAGAGTATCCTGCATCTCAATTATGCTGTCAAGTATTTCCTCATTTTCTCCGACTAATAAGTCTCTTGCCTTCAGCTGTTCTTTGGTATTTTCTGCAAGCCACTTGAGTTTCGCATAAACTTCTACATTTGGTTCCACATAGTTAAGAGGTATGGAATAATCCGGTCCTCCTCCCATTTCTGCCACAGGCTGCTTTACATAAAGTATGCTGTCATGCTTTAGTTCCGCATAGCTTCCCAAAGCCGTATGTATATTTTTATCGGTCCATTTTTTACTTCGCATAAACTGCGGCATTCCCTCAACATCCTCAAATGAGGCTGATGCTGATTTTATGCTCCAAAGCCAGCCCTTGTACAAATCAGATTTCCACTCATCATCTGAAATTGATTTATTTTTTTCACGCATTTCATTAAGCACTTCTCCATATCTATCCCATACTTCCCTGGGCTTATAATATGTGTCCAGGAGCTCCTCGGCCCTTATACTACCAAAAGCTGCAGCCACATCAAGTCCCGAAGGTACAGGGCGTGAATTGGGCTCCATAAGATTTTGCATAATTTCAGCATCATAGGAAAACCTCTGACCCATGAATCTGAATTGTCTCCCGGAAGCCACATTTACGGATGTAGTCCTTGGCTTTATCTTCGGTTCCGGCAGTTTTAGTGCCTCCTCCAGCAGATTTGGATAGTACGAACTGTCCCTGAATAAATTCAAATCAGGATTCTGTCCGTAAACCTTTGTGATTAAATCCCTTAATTCAAATATACCCAAGTCATCTGACATTCCTGTATACAACGCTGTAATTGAATATATGTTTTCAAATGCTCTAAAATTGTTTTCATTTTTAAGTGCTATACATGTAATAATCATTCCTTTTGTGAGGCTTTCAATATCTAATTCAGGTTCATCCTTCATCTCGTCAAATACAGGGAAGCCGCAAAGACCATACCACATCATTGTTTTAAAGTATCTTTCAAGCTTCTTGCTGCCAGTATAGTGACCTCTGACGATAAATTGTGAATAATCCAAGTCTTTTCCGGTCAAAGGCGACTTTGCAAAACCGGAAGCATCATTAATAAGCTGTATTTCCTTATCTGCAACTGCCGTGATTTCCCCGGGAACATTCATACTGCTTATATCACTTTCCAAAATACTGCAGGCAGTTAAAAAATAAGCTGAAATAAATTTTAACTCTTCACTTACCTGAGAATACCGCTGGTCCTCATAGTCCTTGATACTTTCAGACAATAAATCGCGCGAAAGGCTGTCCAGCCTGTTATACAATAATGAAGATTCAATATATTCCAACGATTTGTCATAGTATATGTGGTACAGGTGTAGCGCCGAATCAACGGTAATAAATACAGGAGATTTTTTATATACGGGCAGCTCATATATCTGGTGCATCTTAAGAACCGAATAACTGGGCTCCAGAATTACAAAGCCGTCTTCAGAAATTGCTTTTTTCTGTTCATCATTAAATCCCGTATACTGTCCTGCATTGAAAATGCTTGACATGTCGTTGCTGAATTCATAGTTTTCGGCATTGGGAGTAAATTCCGGTATGTTATATGGAACATCAGCCATTGTTTCTGTCAGTTTTAACTTCCATGCATTCGGAACTTCATTTACTGCATCTTGTACAGAATTTTCTTTCCGGGTATTTTTTTCAGTTGTATTCATACTGTTTTTATCTGAACAAGCTGTAGAAACAATCAACGTAAAAACCAATACGATGATCAATAATTTATTTTTCACATAGACCTCCTTATTTTTTAAGCTCCTGTCCCATATATTGTCATGTCACTAAAGATTTCCTTCATTTGCTTTCGCGCACTGTTAAGCTCTGAGTACAGTTCTTGCTTCGTATATCCGGCTTCCGCCATGTCAGAAATTTTAAAACCTAACACGTCTCTCCACACTACAGCCGCCCTTCCTGCCGGGCTGAGAACCATTAAAGCATCCTGAAACTGCCCTGCTTCCGAATTGTTATTATCAAATCTTTTAAACACCTGAATACTGGTATATTTTCCTGAAAGGAACAGTCTGCATACTTCTCCTGCTGTTCTTTGAAGTATGCCGGCAGGTATATTTTCAGACAGCATCAAGGCTGATGAAGTGGATTTTATTGCAATAAACGCTATGTCTCCGGCTTTCATCTCATCACCCGTAAGCCTGAAAGCGACAGTATATACTTTTCTATAATATTCGTTTAAGTTCAAAGTGATTCCTCCGTCGTTTCATAAGCAAAAAATTCTAAGTATATATTATCATAAAAATATCAGGTGTGCCGGCAGTTGTAATAAATAACATATATTTTGTAAAAATTAAAAAGACCTTCCCTCATAGATTTTATTGTATATGAGGACATCTGTGTAAAAAGTATTTCCACTGTGGCGCAGCTCTATTGCACCATTGTATTTTTCCAAAGACTTTTGAACACTGCTTAATCCGATTCCGTGATTTTCCTTATCCTCCTTGGTTGTAGCCAGCTTTCCGCCATCATAGTTCAATTTTCCGTCAAATGAATTAGAAATGCTTGCATACAGCACATTCCTGTCAAGCTCCACAGAGATTTTAATAAAACTTTCCTTGCATTTACATGCTGCTTCAATGGAATTGTCAAGAAGATTTCCCAATATAACGCTCAAATCAAACGGGCGAATATTAAGTTTTTCGGGAACATTTACACTGATTTCTGTTTTTATACCGCTTGCAGATGCTTTATTGAGCTTATAGTTCAATATGCTGTCAATTTCTGAATTCCCTGATTTAGAATACTCCCCTGAAAAATCAATGCTGTTAAAAACACTGTCCAGATAATCGGAAACCGCGTTGTTTTCATTGTTTTCAGCAAGATTTTTAAGTAACAGTGCGTGATTCTTAATATTGTGCCGAAATTCCCTTAAATTTTCCTGTGATTGGTTGATTATTTCCAGCTGCTTCAAATATGCGCTGTTCTGCTGTTGAAGCAATGCTTTTTCCATTCTTTCATCATAAGATTTCATGAGGGCGTCATACAGGTAAAAAACAAACACATTAATTACAAACAAAATTATTACGTTTATAATAACAACTGTCAGATTATCCGGGTTAACTTTAATAATGAGCATGAGAGCAGAAATTAATGTACCTGAAGGTATTACAAATATTGAAAGCCAATGAAGAGATGAAACCTTGATGTCGTTTTTTACCATTTTAAAGTTAGATAAAAGCAGCATTACATTATATGATATTATCTTAATTGATATTGAGCCGGATATTAGTGCAAGATCAGCGTCTTCCGACAATATGCTTATGTCAAAATACTCCATAACCAGGATGACCGCTGTTTCTATGGTCATGAGAATCATGTAAATTGATACTGTTGCTATTAATCTTCTTTTTAATGTCGAATCATAATTAAACGTAAGTAAAAAGAATGTTGCCAGGTTAAAAACTACATTAACTACCGGATTATTAAAAACTATGAATAAAAGCGCCAGTACAAGGTAATACAGCAGGTATGAAGCAAATTCCACTTTCCTGTCCGTTTCGGCACGATCAAAAAAAATCTTCATATACCTGTAAAGTATATATGCACCGAATGCTGATGTTATTAAGTATACAGCTATTACACTATTTGACATGGTGCATCCTCAGCTTTCTCTCCATAAGCTTTTCACGGACTGCCTTTCTGTTATTCTGACTGATTGTAAGTATTTCCTGATTTGACATTTTGACATATTCATATGTATATTCTATAACATGATTAAAATTAATCATGTATGATTTATGTATCATTATGAAATCTCTGTTATTTATATCTTCCTCTACAGATGATAATTTCCCGTAAAAACTCTTAGTTTCATTGTCTAAGACAATATTAACCTTTCTGCCGTGGCTTTCGAAATACAGAACATCTCTTATATGAACGCTGAATGTAGCATTGTTATTCTTATATTCAAAAAAATTATTTTCCTTATCCAGGAGCTTCACTGCTTTTGCTAAAACAAGTTCAATTTTCTCCTTATCAAGCGGCTTTATTATGAAATTAAGAGGTCTTACCTCAAACAACTCCATAGCATAGCTTTCCTTGCAGGAAATATATACTATCTGAGTGAGCTCGTCCTTTAATTCTTCTCTGATTTTTTTACCGACTTCCACTCCGCTAATTTGATTCAACTCAATATCAAGAAAAATAACATCGTATTGTCTTCCTTTAAGAAGAACTTTACACAACTCTTCTCCCGAATAATAAGTTTCCGTTTCAACTTCCTGATTAATTCTTTTTTCCATTTCAAACAGCATATCATCAAGCTGTCTGCAGATTATTTCTTCATCATCACAAATTGCAATTCGTAACATATTATCACCGCTTCACTTCAATATTACAGTTGAAAATATTACAACACATTAATTAAACTTAATAGATACATAACGCAAGACCGCAGTCTTTCTACTTATTATAGAATTAATTATATCATGTAGCAGTTAAAGATTCATTAACATTTTTTTAACAATAGATTAAAAAAAGATGAGATTTTTAAGGAGGACATAAATATGACAATATATATTTATGAATCTTCACAAATCTCATCTGCTTTTTATTTGTTCTTATTGTTTAAATATCTTTTTTTATATTTTAATGCACCATATCTGCTGATTTTGTTAATTGTTGTATAGTTGGCTATACTTCCGACCGCACCGATAACAGGAATGCCTTGAACAAATTTTGATGTAAGCATTGAATCAGATAAAATTTTTGAAGTATTTACAATTTCTTTTTTTAAATCATAATCAAAGGGTATATGATTATCTATTTTATCTGCAAGCAGCTCTACCTTGTGATTATATTTCCGTTGTACTTCAACACTTGTAAGTGCAGCTTTGATTATATTCAACACATATACCTTCTCTTCCTCAAGTTCATATAAAAACCCATAGCTTAGTGATATTTCATAAATTGTTTTTAAAACCATAGCTGTAAACAGCGGTATATCCGGAATCCCTATTCCGAGAAGCCCCAAACCGGCTCCTTCTATTGTGGATATTGAAGTGTTAAGCAATTTACTTCTTTGTGCATGCCTGTCAATTTTTTTAATTGATTTACTGCTGACTTTTCTGCTTAAACTATAATCATTTATGCCGTGATTGAATTGTATTTTATTCTTATTGTACATCATTTCAATATATTTTGTTCCTTTTTCAAATATCACCTGAAAAGCTTTATAGAATGCCTTGTCTAAAGAATCTTTCAGTGTTTGTGGAACTTTTGATTCAATTTTATCCACTATAGGCTCCAAGCTTCCTTCAATAATACCCTGCTTTTTAAAAATTTTTTTTCCTTTTTTTCTATTAAGTTTAAATGCTTTTTTATCGTATCATTAATCGATATCACCGCCTTCCCGAAAATCGGGTTTAGCCATGGGTTTTCCTGCTTTAATCAGCACCTGGCTGTTCGTAAAGAAAAATGTCAATACTATATCCGATATTCCTGTTCCTATCAACAGCCATTCTATCTTAATAAAATCTGACACAGGTCCAAAAACCAGCATTCCAAATGGCATCATTATGCTTGAAATCATACCCATGATGCTGAATACCCTGCCCATAAAATTTCCTTCCACTCTCTCTTGTAAAAGGACCATGGCCGGTGTATTGAGTATTGGCATTACCACACCAAACAATCCCATAAAAAATATATAACCCCAGAAATTCGGTACTATGCCCAATGCTACGGTACACACACCGATAGCAAAGCATGATAAGGACATGGTATGGATTTTATTTTTAAATCCTCCCCAGTATGCCATAAAAATTCCACCAAACATCATTCCTATGGAAAATGCCACTTCAAGGGCGGTCAGACGCCACACATCATCTCCGAATGTTCTGGCAGTCTGCAGCGGCGTAAGAAAAGCAGCAGGTGCAAATAAAACATAAAAAACTGCAAGGTAAGCAAAATACACCTTTAAGAATCCATGCTCGTTGATATATTTTATACCTTCCTTCATGTCGGAGAAATAGCTTACTTCCTGCTTTTTCAAAGCTTTCGCATGAGGGTCCACATGCAGAAACGCGACCACAATAGAGACTGCAATAGCTGCTGTAATAACGTCTATAAGGAATATTACCTCAATCCTCGTAATAGTTAACAGCGCACCACTGACCATCGGGGACAATAATGTCACCATTGACTGAACGCTCCCGTTTGCTGCATTTACTTTTGTAAGCTTATCTTCAGGAACCAGCTGAGGTATAAATGCATTTACAGCAGGAGACTGAACTGCCGAGCCAAATGCTCTTACTGCAGAAGCGGCAAACAATAATAATATTGAACCATGACCGAAATAAAACAATATTGCAAGTACCAGCGTTGATAATGCTATAAAAGAATCCGCAAATGCAATTAAATTCTTTCTGTTATAACGGTCCGCCCATATTCCCGCGAACGGAGACAGTAAAAATGTTGGTAGAAAACCGCAGATAATCGAAATTGTCATCATTATTCCGGATTGCGTTTCCAGAGTTATGTGCCACATTATCGCATATTGAACCAACGACGTACCAAATAAGGATATCGTCTGACTCATCAAAAACAGCACTATATTCTTTTTCCAGTCTTTAATCATATATAACTATTCTCCGTTCACACCAGCTTATGTTGTCGTTGATTCACAATATAAAAATTATAACTGTTCTGCAAATTGCACCTTTACACCATTAGGGTCCTGAACTATAAAATATTTCATGCCCGGATTAGGCTGAACAGGTCCGGTCTTGATTTCAATTCCTTTTTCTCCTACAAGTTTTATCATCTCATCAAGAGAATCAACCTTAAATCCTAAAGTCACTGCATTTCCCGGTTCTATATTCTTAATTTTTTCATTATGTATTATTTCCAATTTAGTATCATCTTCGCCTAAAAAGCATATTTCCGTTCCGGGACCGGCATTAAATCTTCTGTCTATTTTTAGACCGACTACCTCCTGGTAAAATTTCAATGTTTCTTCCATATCCTTAACTAAAATTGTAGTCCATAAAAATTTCATAATTTTTCCCTCCAATATGTATTTTATTAAAATATAATATAATTGTAACCTACAATAATTTTACCACATTTACCAAACAAATTCTATATTTAAAAAATGTTTTCAAACATCTTGAAGATAACCGGCTTACTTTATTATTATGACTCTATTATTAAATCTTAATTAATCGAAGCATTTTTTGAATTATTCATCCTGAATTCTACCTCCAATGCATTTCTAATAATTCTACCATAAAATTATATCCATTTCATCTATATGTAAAAAATAATATATTTTATGCAATAAGTTACAGTCCTATAATAACTTTCATATAATAAATAACGATATTATTTAAAAAGGTGGTTTATATATGTCAAATTATTATGACGACAACTTACATAGCAGAACAATGACATTGACAGGGCAAGGGCAGGTAACAGCAGTTCCGAATATTGCATTAATCAGACTAGGTGTTCAGACAACGGGAGAAAATTTAGCTGACACACAATCCGGGAATGCACAAATTTCTCAATCAATAATTCAAGCTTTACAGCGAATGGGAATTTCGGATATTAAGACCTCTCAATATTCAATTGACAAAGTATACGATTATGAAGATGGCAGGCAGATAGACCGAGGATATTCTGTCAGGAACATCCTGGAAATAAAGACACCTAATCTTGACAGGGCAGGTAATATAATTGATGCAGCAGTTAATTCAGGAGCTAATGTTGTTGATTTAATTTCATTTGATGTGGCAAACAGAGAATACTATTATCAGCAGGCCCTTAATATGGCGGTAATGAATGCTATGCAAAAAGCAAAGTCAATATCAATGAACATGGGAATACCGACGGATCCTGTTCCAATACACATAATAGAAAACTCAACTTCATATGTTCAGCCATATTTCAGGCAAGAGCTTGCCGCAACACCCATAATGCCCGGAAACATACAAATAGAAGCATCCGTAACTGTAGATTTTGCATTTTAGAAGTGCAGCGTACATGGTGTAGAAAAGAGCAAGTGAGAAGCAATTGCGTATCATTTGCTCTTTTCACTTTGTTACGCCGCAGTCAGACATTTTTATCTCAGCAGCGGCATACTTCCGGTTAGTTTATTTATCTGCTTTTTATTTCCGCATATGGCAATACCAAAATAATTTAAGTCTGCCTCGGTAATTCCTGCAATTTTTTCTATATATTCATTATAGGTTTTACAGCTTTGAGCAGCATCAGAAAAGTCAACCACAGCCATCTCATTAAATTCCGGCTGATAAAGCCTTTCTCTCAGTTCTTTTATAAGTGAAGATGTTCCTTTCAATATGGGAACAGGAAACTCAATAATCCCTATATGACACTTACCAGTCCCGCATATCTGCAAAACAAATAAACGGCATATCTGACACTATGCCGTTTATTGAAAACATTCTTATTCTGTCCTATGGGGGCTGCTCTTCGGCAGCCGCTTATTATTTATTCAATGTCGATTTTAACTGAATTGTTTGGTCTAGATTCTTTTGGCACTATAATTTTTAATACGCCATTTTCCAGATTTGCTTTTATGCCTTCAGATTTTGCATCACCCAGATATATACTTCTGCTCATTGAGCTGTAGCGTCTTTCTTTGTGAATATAATTCTTATTTTCTTCATTAACACTTTCTTCTCTCTTCACAGAAATATTAAGGTTTCCTTCATTCATTTCAATATTTACTTCATTTTTGCCAACACCAGGAAGCTCTGCTTCTACCAGATATTTGTTTTCATCCTCCTGAACATCAACTTTGAAGCTTGCAAAATCTCTTTTAGATGGCCAGTTAAAATTAAAAAAGTCATCAACCATGTTGTAGAAGTCACCAAAATCATCAAAATCTCTGTTCATTAAACTTCTTCTTTTTTTGTTGAATGGTACTAATCCAGACATGTTCAACATCTCCTTTTTTCTTTAATTATTTGTTGTTTGTTAGCACTCTAGCTTATCGAGTGCTAATTCCTATGTTTTTATAATATCACCATTTTTTTATTTGTCAACTACCTTTAGAAAAATATTTCATATTTTTTGAAACTTTTTTAAAATATAAAATCAGTTATTAAAACTATTAGTTGGTATAAATAAAATATAAAGCTTATAATATATTCTATTATTTTATATATTTCAGTTTAACCTTATATTATAAATATTTGTTATGCCTCCAGCATTTTCATAAACTTCTTTTTATTTTACATTGCCATCATTGTGAAATATAATACAATTATCGACATATTAGGAGGATATAATGGAAAAAGAAAAAGCGTTATCAGAAAAGGTTCCTTTTTTTGAAAGCAAAAAGGGTATTATCTTTGCCGGTTCAGCAGTCGGAATTATTGCATTAATATTAGTATTTCTCGGCAACCCAAAGAACATGGGATTTTGTATCGCATGCTTCGAACGTGACATAGCCGGCGCTCTTGGATTTCACAGAGCCGAAATCGTCCAGTACATAAGACCTGAAATCATAGGATTAATTTTGGGAGCATTCATCACAGCTTTGGCAGGCAGGGAATTCCAGTCAAAAGGGGGTTCATCACCTATCACAAGATTTTTTCTAGGCATTGCTGTAATGATTGGAGCTTTAATGTTTTTAGGATGCCCGCTTAGAATGGTATTAAGAATAGGCGGCGGAGATTTGAATGCCATTGTAGGTTTAGCAGGATTTGCAGCAGGAATAGGTATTGGAATTGTATTTTTAAATAAGGGGTTCAGTCTAAAAAGAAATTATAAAACATCTTCATTTGATGGATATGTAATGCCAATTGCGGCAATAGGGCTTTTCATACTGTTGATAGCGGCACCTGCTTTTATTTTTTTCAGCAAAGAAGGTCCTGCAAGCCAGCATGCTCCAATTGCAATAGCTTTGGTTTGCGGCTTGATTGTAGGAGCTCTCGCTCAAAAAACAAGACTCTGTATGGTTGGCGGCATAAGAGACCAGATAATGTTTAAACAAAATTATTTATTGCTTGGATTTGTGGCAATTATAGTCGTAACAGCAGTTGGTAACCTTGCACTGCACAACTTTAAACTCGGTTTTGCTGAACAACCTATAGCCCACACAGATGGACTCTGGAACTTCTTAGGAATGGCCTTGGTTGGCTGGGGTTCCGTGTTGCTTGGAGGATGTCCTCTAAGACAGCTTATACTTTCCGGAGAGGGAAATTCGGACTCAGCAGTAACAGTATTCGGAATGATAGTTGGAGCAGCCATTGCTCATAACTTCTCTCTGGCTTCAAGCGCAAAGGGAACTACACCTAACGGACAGATTGCAGTAATAATTTGTTTTGTATTTTTAGCTGTGCTTTCCGTAGTAAACTCTGATTTTCTGAAAAAAAATAATTAAGAGGTGGAAGAATGAGAATAGACACATGTGGTACTTCATGCCCTCAACCGGTGCTGATGACAAAAAAAGCTTTGGAAAACAATCACAGACCTGACAAAATTGAAGTATTAACAGACAATAACACTTCAAAAACTAATGTAAAAAAATTTCTTGCAAGCAGCGGATACAATGTGGAAATAGAATCAGAAGATGATGTATTTGTTGTAAGAGGAACTAAATGAAATATACAATAGTTTTTCATACTCAATCCGGGGCAATTAAATTTGACAGCAAAATGAGAAAAATGAGCATTCCATGCTCATTGCAGCCTGTACCAAGAAAACTGAGCTCAAGCTGCGGAATTTGTGCCAAACTGACCTATGAAAAAGGCCCTGAAGAGCTTATGGAACCTGAGATTGAGCGAATATACAAAGATTTGTCAAATAATCAATATGAGCTTTTAATTGAAAATACATAATTAATAATGAAGGACGTCACATTAAATAAGGGACGCCCTTCATTTTATGTTGACAGCAAAGTATTCTTATGTTACTATTATGTTACACGATATATCGCAACACATAATATGGAGGTAGTTATGCCTTATTCAAGCGGACCAATGACAGAAGCAATGTACTATGTGCTGCTTGCCCTTATAAATCCAAATCACGGGTACCAGCTTATGACATCAATTGAACAAGTATCAAACGGGCGTGTTCACATGGGACCCGGAACATTGAACGGAGATCTGACAAGGTTACTCAAAGATAATCTCATTGTAGTCATAAGCGATGATGGAAGAAGAAAAACCTACGCAATTACCAGGGAGGGCAGGACTGCACTAAGTGAAGAGTATAACAGGCTTATGTCTATGGTGCAGGATGGACATATTTTAAGAGAGGAAAATTAATATGGATAAAATAATAAAAAAACTTCCGATTGACGATATGTGGAATATGGGTAAAAGTGAAAGCTGGTATTCTGATATGGCGAAAGAAGGACTTCATTTGAAGGGCTTTGGACACATACATGTAAAATTTGAAAAAGGAGAGCCTTCACAAACCAGATATCGGATTGATATTTTATATAAGAAGCCTTCTCATGAGCAGCTTGATGTTTATAAAGACTGCGGCTGGGACTTCATAGCTAATACAGGAGTGTTTTATGTATTTTCATCACCGGAAGGAAGTAATGCTCCGGAGCTTCATACTGACCTTACAGAACAGAGCTTTACTTTGGATAACCTGAATAAAATCCTGAAAAGGAATGTAATAATAATTGTTATATCCATTCTATTCTACATTGGAATGATTTTAGGAATAATGTTTCTTTATGATGAGCCATATTTGTTTTTTATAGATGGCGACTTTATTTTACCTGTTTTGGTTACTGTTATAAGTATTTGTTCTCTTTTTTCTTCAATACGAAATTATACGTATATTAAAGAATTAAAAAAATCTCTCATAAACGGTATACCTATAAATCACAAGGAAAACTGGAAGAAAGCGCATGTTGTAAATAAAGTGATTAACATAATTTCATTGTTAATTGCTGTTGCAGGTATTATACTGCCTGTTAACCATATGATCAAATGTGATGAATATACATTGCCTGAGTCTAAAAATAATCTGCCCATAATAATGCTGGCTGATATTGAGGAAAATCCTGATTTGATACGAGAATCTAAATTTTATGATGATGTGGACTGGCATAACAGAGTAACATACAACTGGGGCGTTTTAGCTCCTGTTCAATATGAAATTGTTGAAAAAGGAATTGTAAACAGCGAAATGTGGCCTGACAGCAGCGGAATATACTCACCAAGCATTCATACGGATTTCTATAAACTTTCCTTTAATAGTATGAAGGAAGGACTCATAAAAGATTTAATACACCGCAACATATATGAACCGGAAACACCTGTTATGAAAGCTGAAAATGAACATTTTGACCAGCTGTATTATGCTGTGAGCAATATAACAAAGTATGTTTTTGCAAGCTGGGATAATAACGTAATATTCATAAGATACTACGGCAATAAGGATATTAATCACATTATACGTCTCCTTTCAGATTTGACTAACAGCAAATATTAAAAATACAAATAATCCGGGTGCATAGTTATGCCCCCGGAATTAATTAAATCTTTTCAGCTACATTCCTCAAAACTTCTTGTTCTTCTTTTTGTCCAGTCTCTCTTCTGCAATTTTTTTATTTTCTATAACCCTGTATTCCACGACTTTTTTGATTAAGTCATATGGCATAGGCCTATTTAGGGGTAAATGTATTGAGCCCTTGGTAGTTGTGTATTCAGCCAATTCATCCTTAAAAACAGATACTCCCGATTCACCCGGATATAATCCTATATAGCCTTTATTAACGGCAAAATGAGCCAGATTACCCTGAAGGTAAAATGTGGGCATACCCCAGCTTATTCTTTCGCTCGCCTCCGGAGCGCATTTCTTTATAAATCTTCTTAGGTCGTGCATTACTTTTTGCAATTCATCCGGATAGCATGCAATGTATTCATCTATAGTTTCTATTTTCTTCTTTTCTTCCATTGTGTCCCTCCAATTTATTTTTTATCTTTTTTCATACGGGACAATCTTTCATTGACCGACTTATCAAGCAGTTTGTATATGGTTGCTATCAGCGGAACTCCGAACAATATTCCGGGAATACCCATCAATCCGCCTCCTACTATAACGGCAGCAAACACCCATATTCCGGGAAGACCTATACTTTCACCAACTACCTTCGGATAAATCAGATTCCCCTCAATCTGCTGCAATGCAACTATAAATAAAATAAACAATAATGCCTGTGTAAAATCAACACTCATTATCAGCAAAAATCCCAATGCAGCACCTATGTATGCTCCCAGCATAGGAATAAGTGCCGTCATTCCTATTACAGGACCGATGATTTTTGCATATGGAAATCTTAAAACAATCATGCCTGTTGTACACAAAATACCTAATATAACTGCTTCCTTGCATTGCCCTATTATGTAGTTTGAAAAAGTTTCATTTGCAGTATTAAGTATTTCGTATAGTCTCTTTCTTCTGCCTTCTTTCATATATGCCTTAAGCAGTTTATCAGCCTTAGATTTCAAATCTTCCTTTCCTGCTAAAATATAAATTCCAAAAGTCAACGCTAAAATCAAGTTGATAACCGCCCCAAATGCAGAACCGACAAACGTTACTGTTCCAAGTGTCCAGTTTCCCAACAGCTGCAGAGCTTTTTTAAGTGCCTCCTCGCCGTTCATGTTTAAATCCTTGACTTTTTGCTGCAGCACAGGTATATCATCCGAATGTTCAAGAGCCCACTCCATGGATTTTTCATAAACAACAGGAAACCTTTTTATCAGCAGGTTCACAAACTGCACAATCTGCGGAATTATAATATTAAGGAAAAAAATCAGGACCAATATAATTGTCAATATTGAAAGGAATATGCACACTCCTCTTCGGGATTTTATTATTACTTTTTTTCTGGTTTTTGAAAAATATATCCTTTCATATGCGGTAACCAGGATATTAAGAACAAATGCAATTACAGCTCCGAGTATCATCGGAGCGGCAGCTAAATACAGATTTGCCAGCATACCTATTACATCATTAAACCTGATTATTATTAAAAACACCAGCCCCGTAAAAATAATTATTTTAATTATAGACTTGTGCTTTTTGCCATCATCATTAATCATCTAAAATGTCAACTCTCCTCTGCAGAAGTTTTTATATTTTATATTGTATATTAAAACTTGATTAAGTTAAATAAATATTTCCAGGAATATATCAAATTGTTGCTTTTGCTTTTTTAGGTGTGACAAATTTCCAGATTAAGGGTATTCCGATAATAAGCAATACTATATAAATCCATATACCCATTGTCAGCATATGAGAAGCAACATGAAGAATAACCAGGACTGCAATTACTGCCAATGATTTAAAAAACTTATCAATACTTTTATTTTGATTTGATTCATCTATCGGCATTGAGAATGGTAATTCTGTAAAATATATTCTCCCCCAAAAAGGCAGCACTAAAATTCCAGCAAGAATAAAAGCAGTCATATCAACGATGATTTTGCTTTTAAAAATCGCAATAAAAATGATACTGTTTAAAACCATAAGAGGAAGCCAAAGACGCACAGCCACAGCCAGTAGGATTCCTTTGTACAATTCCTTTAGATTGCTGAAGCCTGAAATAAAATAGACATATGATCCCTTCCATGCTGAGGAATACAGCATTAACTCCAGCACTGCAGGAATTACCAAAAAGTTAAAATATAAAAACAAATGCTCATATCCTACTGCTTCAAATCCCTCACCTCTTACGCCCATGTTCAATATCATTATGACCGGAAGAAGCACACCTGTTGACAAAGCAGGATATATCTTGAGCTTAAGGCTTCTGTCGCTTCTGATTACAGCATTGGCAAAATAAAAGGATTGTCTTGCAGCTTCATTTCTGCTTAAAATTTTTCCTGTTAATAATTCTAATCTGTGCTTAGATGCTCTTTCCTTCCCCTGGCCTTCAAGCTTCAGCAAAAGCGACTCCATACTTTTGCTGAGTCTTAAATAAATTACAAAGCATATCAATGGAACTACAATCAGCAAAATTGTAAATACATACAAATATACCTCTCTTCCTCCACCGAACAAAATTTCAAATGGTGCTCCAAACCATAGTATAGGATTAAAAAAATTGTGAAATTTAAAGCTGTATACGAGGTTGTGAAGCTCTGAAAAGTCAATCATGCGCACTGCAATTTGATATCCCACAGTCACCGACACAGTCAATAAAATCTGAATAAGGTTTATAATATTTCTTAACAACTCACCATCAAAAAACCTCAGTACCAACAAGTAAATGAAGGCTGTAACCAAAAATATCAGCAAATCCATTAAAAGAATTTCCACAAGAAAAACAGGGATTGCCGCTGCACCGTCTAATATGGCGAAAACAACCAGGGATGGACCCGCTATAAATGTATTCAGCCGGAACATATAAATCAATATGTGCAAAACCTTTGACAAAGAAACAACCCTGCTGTCAACAGGTCTTGTCAGTATAATATTTTTATCCCTTGTATCAAGCAGGACGAATGAAAAATCTGAAATTAAATACATTGTTGTCATGAAGAAAAACGCGCCGGAAAAATAAATCATACGAATCATTTCATCATATATGAAATAAAGAAAGAACGCCAAAAACACTCCAAATATCATATGAAAAAGATAACCCTTTATTAAAGATGTATCCTCGGAATCATTTTTCTTTTTATTATTATCAAACGCAGGTGCTCTTCTGCTATCTAATATAAGCTTGGTTTTCAATATAATGCGAACAATTTCATAATCAATTCCAAACTTTTCAAATATCCCTTGAAATTTATCGAGAATTTTTAAAGATATAAATTCCATATTCACCTCTTCTAGTACATGAATGCAGTTATAAATCTATTTGCAAGCTGCTCATGGTCATGAAATCCGGTTACATCATTGAATATTGATTCCAATGATGTGTCGGATTGTTTTTTCATAACATCTTCGATTGTTCCATCAATAACAATGTTTCCTTCATTTAATAACAATATTCTGTCACTGAGCTTTTCAACCACTTCTAATATATGTGAAGAATAAAATATAGTCTTTCCTGCATTTTTTAAGCCTTGCATAATTTCCTTAAATACAAGTACACTGTTGGCATCTATACCACTCAGCGGTTCATCCAGAAATAAAATGTCGGGATTATGAAGCATTCCGGTTATAATTGAAAGCTTCTGTCTCATTCCCTTGGAAAAAGTATGTATTCTGCCGTCAATGGCATCCTCTATCCCAAAGACGCTCATCATTTCCTTTGCCTTTGAAACTGCCTTGATTGAGCCGATTCCGTAAAGCATACCGATAAAGCTTATGTATTCATAAGCTGTTAAATTATCATACATATCAGATATTTCAGGAACATACCCTATTTTTCTTTTATAATCGCTTTCTCCCTTTACCCTTTCTCCAAATACATACACATCCCCGTCATAATCATCAATTAGCCCGAGAATAATTTTAATTGTAGTGCTTTTTCCTGCTCCGTTGGAGCCTATATAACCTATAATTTCACCGCTGTTTACAGAGAAATTGATATCCTTTAAAACTTCCTTGCTTCCAAATTTTTTACTTACATGATCTAGTCTTAAAACTTCAGTCATAATACCCTCCCCTGATTTTTTAAATTATGTATATAATGATTTATTATACCATAAAAGCCAATTATATTTATTAAAATGTTAAAAATAATAATTATATTGTAAAAACTAATAAAGCAGACCAATATTAAAACGCCTGCGGCATTTACCATAGGCGTTAAGCTTGATGTAAACAAATAATTATTTTATACTCCCTGCACTTTATCTCGAAGCATTCCTGTGTTCATTGATACTACTTATCTACTATATTGTCTATGTTTTTCAGCATTATTGAGATTGTTCCGTCGTGATTTGTAATGAACTCAACTTTCTCCTTGTTGCTCAGCATTTCATAGGGTATATTTATTTCTATTCCTTCATCCGTGATAAATTTCTGCTTGGTCTTAATTTTGTTGGCATAGTTGAAATTAACCTTAATTTCAGGTTCCTTGATACCCTTCATCTGGATTTCTTCATTATAATCTTTTTTCGCTTCACTATCCTTGAATACCTTCTCAGAGATTTCTTCTAAATTTATATTCAGCTTTTCCTCAACATTTTCTCTGATTATATTTTTAACCTGACTTTTCATAAACATATCATCATCATAGTATTCCTTGATTATTTTGTCTGTAGCTTGGGTAATTATTTTCACTTTTTCCCTGTCAGGCTTTTCTTCTCTGCATTCAAGCAGGTGTTTTGAAATATAATAGCATGGTTCGTTGTAAACCTGGCACTTTTTCTCTTTTACAAATACTTCAAGGCTGTTTAAATCCACAAAAATAAATTCATCAATTTTTTGAGTTGCTGCCGGAAGTGCACAAGGCTGCTCAATTATAATATTTTTTGTGCTTTCTTCTTGTTTTGTAAAATGAATATATCCTTTTTTATAATTAAGCTTAAGTATTATCATGTAATCCTTATTGAAAACATCAGCTTGTACAAATAACAGGTCACATGGCTTTATATCAGGATTCTCGGATATTATTTTATAAAAAAAACCTGATACTTCATTTGAAAACTTAATAAAATCATCATTGCTTAAATATGATTTTATCAGGCTGAAAAAGAATCCATCATGATTTGTAAACTTAGTTTTCTTTAAGTCTGCATCATTGTAGCATTTGATGATGTGTTTTTCCGTGTATTCTCTCATTTCATCGTTAAAAGACATAAGATTTTCAGATAGCACAGGCACTCCCAGGCTTATGTCAAGTATATGCAGTATTGCTTTTGATATAGAAACGCTCATTTTTACCCTCTTAGTTATTTTATTATTAAAATTGCTATTTTACTTTTTTTGAAGTCAGCTTCACAAGTTCAAGAAGCAGAATTGTAATATTCAGCTCCTTAGGATAAGCTACATATTTATTTTGCCAATTTGGATGAAATTTCTCTTTATATCTCCTGAGCCCTTCAAATGAGTAAATTTTTTTCCCGTGTCGGAAAAGAAGCCCTACAAGTTTTTCCTCATTAAATGAATATGCATCTGTCCCAACACCTGACAATGGAGCCATTCCTAAATTAAATTTTTTATACCCCTTATCCTTAGACCATTGAAAAAGACACACAAATAAAGCATCCATAGTTCCGGATGGAATATCATTTCTAGATCTCATCAAATCAATAGAAATTGTTTCATCATCATAAAGAGGCATAATATTAGCAAAGGCTACAACCTTTCCTTCATTTTTAATAACGGCCACAGGTGACAGGTTCAAATATTCTTCATCAAACCACCCCATGGAAAATCCTCTTTCTGTTCGGCTTCCAAGCCATTCGTCCGATACATTTTTGAGTTCATGAATAAATTCTTCACTAAACGGCGGATCAATTACCTGAAAATCCAGTTCTCCGTTATCAACCTTATTTCTGGCAATTCTCAAATCTTTTTTCTTTTTGCCCGAAAGGTCAAATTCCGACAAGTCTACGGCGGCTTCTTCTCCAAGCTTGAAAAACTCATATCCTAAATCGTGATAAGCAGAATAGTTTTCATCAGATATTTCATAAAAAACAGGTATTAATTTGTATGTATCAGCAAATTCCCGGAATTCCGCAATCGACTCCTTCAGTTTTTTCTGATTTCCAATAGGTTCTCCCAGGACTACAAGCTTATCATTGGTTTCGGCAAATGGTATGAGCATATCATTACTGGCTGCGTAATAAAAATATTTATCTTTTAAAAACAGCAAATGAGTCATTATATTGCCGGGATGATTATTCAGAAATTCTTTTAATTTATCCATATCATCTTCTGTCGGATAACTGAATTTTCCCTTTTTTACTCTGGTAAGCAAATAAATCGCCAGTATAGCCCATGCCGCAAAAAAAATCACTGCAGTTTCAGAAAGTATCGAAGACTTATCCAGCCTGTATATAAATGATAAGTTTTTATTGAAAGAATAGACAACAAGCACATATATCAGGCTTACGGCTCCGGTTCCTATAAACAATCGAAAAACATCCCTGAATTTTACCGGTGAGGTTTCTCTGTAAAAGCAATCTCTTGAAAAATAAAGCACAGCAGTTGTTATAATCAATATTATAGCTTCCTCGTAATCCAGCCCTTTGATAAATGTCATCAATGCACCCAATATCAAGAGTGCCAGTGTAAGATTATATGAAATCTTCACTTTATCTTTTATTCCTCTTGAGAGCACCAAAAGCATAACGCCTATAATAACTGATGTCTTTTTGGAAAATCTCAGTATGTGCATAGACATAAAGCTTCTGACTATCTTAAATCTCTCCGCCGTTGCAGGTGTTGCTGCAGACAAAATCAGCACCATCCCGGCAAAAATAATCATAGCGGATAAAGCCTTAACGCCCAGGTCCAATCCCGCTTTTTTAACCGCATCATTCTTCCCCTTCTTTTTATTTGGAACAATCCTTGTTATAAAAACCAAGGTTGAAAAAGCCCACGGAAGAATATAATAGAACAACCTGTAAATCAATAATGCCGCCAGCGCATTTTCAGAGCTTGCACCAAGCTGTTTCAACCCTGCAAGCACTGTTAAATCAAAGGTTCCTATTCCACTCGGCAAAAAACTTATAATACCGACGGTTATACCAATCACATACAACGGAACTAAATTCATCACCGATATGTCTCTTGAAAAGCAAATATTGACTAAGCAAAAAAATGCTGCTGCCCCTACCCAGTCTGCTGTGGAAGAACATATCATAGTAATTTTAAATTTAAATGTAACAGGTTCATTATCCTCAAATATCTTTTCTCTCAAAACAGGAATTTTGTCCATAAAAAAATATAGAGGTAAATACAATGCAAAAGCTGCCAGAACCAAAAAATACAGTTTTCTTTCACCAAGAAACTGATTAAAGTTAAAAGCACCTAAAATCCCCAAAAGGATCAGCACTGAAAGTCCTGTTATGTTGGATATCAGTATGTAACCATTGGACTTAATAATTTTCTTTGTCTCAATGCTTTCCTTTTTATACAATAGGCTCCTTACACTCATTCCTGCCAGTCCGCCCATACCTATAAACATATTTATGGAATTGGAAATCCAGCTTATTTCAAACATTTTTCTAAAGCCTACTCCCAATGAAAAATATTTATTAACCGAAAAGTCATACAAGGTTGTAAAAGATATAGCTGCAACTCCACACAAAAAAATCAACACTATTGTTGAATCATCAAATTGTCTCAGTATTTTTAGAGTCTGAAGAAAATTAATTTTACTTATTTCCTCTTTAAACTCATAAATCAACATAATAAGTATTACAGAAGCAAATATCCATTTTAATATTTTTCCCTTGCTGCCCTCTGTAATTTCCTTGAAACTGAGTTTCTTTTTATTATTACTGTTCAAAAAATCACCTCAATGCCGCATCTGTAAATCATTTATACCGGCCTAACAAATATTATAAATCAGCTGATTGTTTTTTGCAATGAACATCATAAAAAAGCTGCCGCATTAAGTATACTATGCCATCCCGGCGGCATCATATTCTCAGGATAACACCATTGAATAAAACCCCCTGTTAACTAATGCGGCAGCCCGTTTGCCTTGTTCCTACAGACCTAGTTCATCTTTTAATTTCTTTAATTCCTCATCAACAGAATTATCTCCCATTGCACCATACTTTTCTTCCAAAGCCTTTGCTTCATCAATGGGCGTTTTGTTCAGATCAGCCATTGCATTTGCTTCATCAAGCATTTTGTTTGCTTTTTGTTCCATTCTTTCAAACGCACTGGTTGCTCCCTGAATTTTATCCGTAGCAACAGTTGCTTTATTGATTGTTTCCTGGGTTTTAGCTACTGCAACCTTGGATTTTATAACATTTCTTCGTGCTTTCAGTTCTTCAATGTCAGACACCAGTTTATCATGCATCTGTCTCATTTTAATTGAGTTTTCATGCGCGGCCGCATATGCTGTCATAAGACCTGCACCAATACCTTCCAGCTCTTGTTTTTTATTGACAAATACCTTTGCATCTCCTTCGTTGCCGGCAATAAGAGCTTTTTTCGCAAGCTCTGTATACTTTAAAACTTCTGCCTGATTTTCATCTGCCAGACGCTTTGTGCGGGTTTCTTCAGCCATTACACCTGCTGTATTTTGTTTCACCTCTGCCAAATCTTCATTCATATCTCTCAAATATTGGTCAATCATCTTTTCGGGATTCTCCATCTTATCAAGAACCTCATTAATATTTGCTTTGATGATATCTCCGAATCTTTCTAATATAGCCATCTTGTTCCTCCTTATAATTTTTATTATTGTTATAAATCTTCATTTTTATCTTCGTACTTTTTTGCAAGGTCATCTGCTTCTGTGCTTCCGAACCTGTCGAGAGGTGTATTTAAGATATCCTCCATCTGTTTTGCCTCAATATTTTTTTGCTTCTTTGCTTTATTCCACCAAATAAATAAAATCAACGCAAGTACGACAACACCTGTTACAATAAGCACACTAATCCACGGAGAACGTGTTACAGTCATTATCCTGTCAGCCGCATCACTGAATGACTTGCTGAAAAATTCCTCATCTGTAAGTCCGCTTTCATAATAATATCTGTCAATGTAATCCAACAGTATATCAGCAGCTTCTGTGTCAATTACCTGCTTTGCCTGTGTTCCTGCAATATACCAGTCCATATATCTGCCGTTATATTCAAAGAAAACCAGCAGTAAATGAGCTTCATCCGTAAACAATTCATCATATAAACCATTTGCGTAAGACTCCATCTCATCTTGAGTAGGATTATTGTTTCCATTAATGCTGTCTGTTATATATAAATACGGCTGCACACCTGTTTTGTTATAAAAACTTTTCAGACCACTTTCCAATTTTGTTCTGTTTCCAATCCATCCCAACGTATCATTATAATATACCGTCTCATTTACAGAACCTTTGGGGAGAGGTTCTCGTTCAACAGTTGAAGCTGTAATACCTGAAGAACCTCCTGATGATCCGCCGGAATATGATAAAGCAAAAATTATAACCATTACCAGTATTAAAATAATGATTGCTGTCAAGCACCCTCCCGGAGCACATCCTCCAGGTGATGTCCGTCTCCTTCTGCCGCCGCCTATATTAATTATCGGACCCATACTAAATCCGCTCATTCTGGGAGCACGGTAAAATCCTCCTCCTGATGTTCCTTTGCTTCGGCTTCCGCCAAAGGAACCTCCGGACCGCCCAAATGAACCTCCGCCAAAGGAACCTCCG
>DAMBZP010000005.1:198460-217677 GCA_032059885.1 Sedimentibacter sp. | reverse complement strand
AGCGCTGATGATACTTGGTGGGAGACTGCCTGGGAAAGTAGGACGTCGCCGGGTACACAAAAACAACTGGTATAAACCGGTTGTTTTTTTATGCTTATATTATTTGCATAAATATAAATTAAATTCATATTTATTAAAAATTATATTGACAAATTGATAAATTGTTAATACAATATTATTAGATAAATTATTTATACATCAATAATTTGAAGAAGGAAAAGCTTCTCAAATTTAGTTCAGGCATAATAGTCGTTCAAACATGGAGAGTTAACGACTTACTTACCAGCCATTACATCACAGTTTCAGCTTTAATTAAGGTTAGGCACGTATAGTTCATAAATTCAGTCAACTACATTTGAGCGTACATTACACAATGTTATACTATTTAATTTATTTAAGCAGGATTAATTGCAGTCAGTCATGCAATCGTTATTTTTAAATAAAAATTATGGTGGTGATATTTTGAGTAATTCAACAATCAATGTATATTCAGAAATAGGAAAGCTTAAAAAGGTTTTGCTTCACAGACCCGGAAGAGAATTGGAAAATTTAATGCCGGAGTATCTTGAAAGATTACTTTTTGATGATATTCCATATTTGAAAATCGCGCAGGAGGAGCACGACGCATTTGCGGATATTTTCAGGGATAAAGGAATAGAGGTAGTATACCTTGAGGATTTAGCTGCGGAATCACTTTACAATGATGAAATAAAAAATCAATTTATAAATGAATATATTGAAGAGGCAGGCATAAGGGAGGACAGAGAATCAGAAATTTTAAGGAATTATTTTCTGTCGTTTACAAATAACAGAGAAATGGTTTGCAAGATGATGGAGGGAGTAAGAAAATCTGAAATAAATGATTACAAAGGACCTCGACTGACTGACTTTTTAAGCAACCAATATCCGTTTATAATTGATCCAATGCCTAATCTGTATTTTACAAGGGATCCTTTTGCTACAATAGGAAAGGGTGTTTCGATTCATAAAATGCTGACGGTAACGAGGAACAGAGAAACATTGTTTGCAAAATATATCTTCAATTATAATCCGGTTTATAAGGGAACAAGACTTTATTATGACAGGACGGAAAAATACCCTCTTGAAGGAGGAGATATTTTAGTATTAAATCAGGAAACAATTGTTGTAGGAATTTCCCAAAGAACAAATCCAAATGCTATTGAAAAATTTGTCAGCCTATTACTAACAGAAGACAGCACATTTAAAAAGGTATTGGCTATAGATATTCCCAAGAACAGGGCATTTATGCATCTTGATACTGTATTTACAATGGTAGACTACAATAAATTTACCATTCATCCAAACATCAGGTCTGATATATCGGTTTATATGCTTGAGAGAGATAATGATGGAAAAATAAAAATTACAGAAGGAAAAGGCAGTTTGGAAGATATATTGAAGAATGCATTGAACCTGGACAGTGTTAAGCTGATTAAATGCGGAGGCAGCAGTGTTATAGATTCAGCAAGAGAACAGTGGAATGACGGATCAAATACTTTGTGTATCGCTCCTGGAGAGGTAATAGTTTATTCCAGGAATTATGTTACGAATGAACTGCTGCAACAGGAAGGAATAAAGACATATATTATGCCAAGCTCAGAGCTGTCAAGAGGCAGAGGCGGTCCAAGGTGTATGAGTATGCCATTAATAAGAGAAAATTTATAATTATGATAAAAATATTATAATTAGTTATTGAACATCCGTAAAAATTATGATAATATATTTAATTATACAAAAAAATCAATAATTAAACATGGAGGCAATTATATGGCAGTAAATTTAAAGGGAAGAAGTTTGTTAACATTAATGGATTTTACAACTGAAGAAATAAGGTATATGCTGGACCTGGCACATGACTTAAAAGCAAAAAAAAGATCAGGAGATTCGAACTACTTATTAAAAGGAAAGAATATTGTACTATTATTCGAGAAAACATCCACAAGAACCAGGTGTGCTTTTGAAGTTGCAGCGTTAGACGAAGGTGCCCATGTAACATTCCTGGATTCGGGCAGCTCACAAATGGGAAAAAAAGAATCGCTGGAAGATACAGCTAAGGTTTTGGGAAGATACTTTGATGGTATTGAATACAGAGGATATAAGCAGGAAGCTGTAGAGGCCCTGGCTAAATATTCGGGAGTGCCTGTCTGGAACGGGCTGACGGATGTGGACCATCCCACTCAAATATTAGCCGATTTGCTAACAATAGAAGAACATATTGCAAAACCGCTAAATAAGGTTAAGTTAGTATTTGCAGGAGATATAAGAAATAATATGTCCTATGCATGGATGTACGGATGCGCAAAGATGGGAATGCACTATGTTGCTTTTGGTCCTAAGGAACTTAGCGAGCAGCTTGACCAGGAAGCACTCAATAAGGTTTATAAGGTTGCGCAATTTACGGGAGCTAAAATTGAAATATCGGACAATATGGAATGTGTTAAGGGTGCGGATGTAATTTATACAGACATTTGGGCCTCAATGGGAGAGGAGGCTCAGATTCCGGATAGAGTTAAAATGCTTGCGCCTTATAAGGTGACCATGGATTTATTGAAGGCTACAGGAAATGAGGACGTAATATTTATGCACTGTCTTCCTTCATTCCATGATTTTGAAACGAAAATGGCAAAGGACCAATATGAATTAGGTTATGATATAAGAGAAGTAACTGATGAAGTATTCAGAAGCAGGCATTCAGTGGTTTTTGACGAGGCAGAAAACAGGCTTCATACAATCAAGGCGGCTATAGTTGCAACAATAGCTTAAAACAATTTGTTATTTTAGAGAGGGATATAATGGATAAGATTATTAAGGTAGTTATTGCATTAGGAGGAAATGCTTTAGAGGACAAGAGCATGCCTTCCACAGCCGAAGCTCAATTGGAGGTTGTGAAAAGAACTTGTGAGTATCTTGCGGAAATAAGCTGTGCCGGTTATGAAATAGCCATAGTACATGGAAACGGACCGCAGGTTGGAAGACTTCTTCTGGCATCTGAAACTGCAAAGGATGTAACTCCCGCAATGCCTTTTGATGTATGCGGAGCAATGACTCAGGGATATATAGGTTACCATATACAACAAGGCTTGAAATATGCATTGGCTAAGAGAAACAGAATACTTCCTGTTGTTACTGTTGTAACACAGGTGGTAGTAAATAAAAACGACCAGGCCTTTAATAATCCGACAAAACCTATAGGAATGTTCTATACAGAAGGTGAGGCTAAAAAGATAGCTGAAGAAAAGGGCTATATTATGAAGGAAGATGCAGGGAGAGGATGGAGAAGAGTTGTTCCGTCACCTATGCCTGAAAAAATACTGGAAGTTGACACAATTAAAAGGTTATGGGATTCCACGATTACAATTGCCTGCGGGGGAGGCGGAGTTCCTGTGATTGAAAATGAAGATGGCTCAGTTGAAGGAATTGCAGCAGTGATAGATAAGGATTTAGCTGCTGAAAAGCTGGCTGAGGATATGGATGCTGATATATTGATGATACTTACAGAGGTTGAAAAGGTGTCAGTTAATTACAAGAAGCCAAATCAGCAGGATTTATCATTCATGACCGTGAAAGAGGCAGAAAAATATATGGAAGAGGGTCACTTTGCACCAGGAAGTATGCTGCCGAAGGTAATGGCGGCGGTTAAATTTGTTAAAAATAATCCTCATAGAAAATCCATAATAACATCTCTTTACAAATCTATGGATGCGTTAAATGATGTCACTGGTACAGTTATAAAGTTTTGATTTATAATTGACATATTGTGGAATCGGTTATATAATGTGGTTGTGAAATAAAATACTCATAGTAATGTTTTCTGTTTAAATTATGGAATCAGGTGTGAATCCTGAACAATCAGGTTACTGTGTTGTGGAGAGAACTCCGGTAGGCCACTGCTTAAAGCGGGAAGGCGGAGGGAACTGTGAAGCTGAGTCAGGATACTTGTTTAAGCAGGTGCGTATTATTTTCCAATGAAAAATAATATACGGGTCAACAAAATTCCATATTTTTAGTATGATTTTGATTATTTATGATACCTGTATTTTTTCATTTGAAAAGTACAGGTATTTTGTATATTTTAAATATATATAAGTATTATTAAATATTTATGTATATTTTGGATGCTATTCCAAAAATTGTGTGTAGTATTTTAGATGTGAAGGTGTTATAAAAGGTAAATATATTAAAGAAAAAATGGTTATGTATAAAAAAGACATTTATAGGAGAAATACTTATAATGATTTTATTTAAGGAGGAAAAATATATGCTATCATCTAAAGAAATTATTCAAAAAACTGAGAAATACGGTGCTCATAATTATCATCCAAAGGAAGTTGTAATTGACAGAGCAGAAGGGATTGTTGTTACAAATCCTGAAGGAGAAGAATTTTATGATATGCTCAGCGCATATTCTGCATTAAACTTTGGACACAGGCATCCTGAACTTGTGCAGGCTGCAAAGGATCAGCTTGATAAGGTGACTTTGACTTCAAGAGCGTTTCACAACAGCATTCTGGGTGACTGGATGGAAAAACTGTGTGAACTTACAGGCAAGGATATGGTACTTCCTATGAATACCGGTGCAGAGGCTGTGGAAACTGCTCTGAAGACTGCCAGAAGATGGGGAAGTTTTGTTAAAGGTGTTAAAGATGGACAACAGGAAATTATAGTATGTGCCAATAATTTTCATGGAAGAACCATAACAATTGTAACTATGAGCACAGATCCTGATGCAAGAAAGGGATACGGTCCATATACACCTGGTTTTAAGGTTATTGAGTATGGAAATATTGAACAGCTCAAAGCTGCAATCAATGAAAATACGGTTGCATTTTTGATTGAGCCTATACAAGGTGAGGCAGGTATTATTGTTCCTCCTGCCGGTTTCCTAAAGGAAGCTTTGGATTTATGCAAGAAAAATAATGTTCTGTTTATAGCAGATGAGGTACAGACAGGGTTTGCAAGGACAGGCAGAATGTTTGCGTGTGAATATGAGAACATTGTTCCGGATATTTATGTGCTTGGCAAGGCATTGGGAGGCGGTATCATTGCAGTATCAGCTATCGCTGCAAATAAGGATATTCTTGGAGTATTTGAACCGGGCTCACATGGCTCTACATTCGGAGGCAATCCACTGGGTGCTGCAGTTTCAATAAAGGCAATGGAAATTCTGGTTAGAGATAATTATCCCAAGCAGGCAGAAGAAAAGGGAAAATATTTCATGGATAAATTAAAAGAAATAAAAAATGATGACATAATTGAAGTACGTGGCAAGGGACTTCTTATAGGGGTTGAATTTAAAGTAAATGCCGCTCCTTATGTAAAGAAGCTCATTGAGAATGGAATTCTTGCCAAGGAAACCCATGAAAGAACAATCAGATTTGCTCCTCCTATAGTAGTAACTTATGAGCAGCTGGACAAAGCATGTGAGAAAATTAAAAAGGCACTTGAAAAATAAAGAAAATAAAAAACAAAGCATCTGTCAGTGCTTTGTTTTTTTTATACGGTTTGTTATATTTCCTGTTCCTTCATATTCTTCAGGTTAAAATTCGGTACTTCATCTTCAATGTCCTTAAGACCTGTGACTTTTTTAGGTTTGTTCATCTTCATGTTCCTAAATGCATTAGTAAGCATAAGCTTTATTCTGTTTATTTGATTTACTTCGCTTATACCTGCATCAAAGTCTATGGGAACTATGTTTGACATAGGATATGCATCTTTAAGCTTCTTTATCATTCCCTTGCCGGTTATGTGGTTAGGGAGGCATGCAAATGGCTGCAAGCACAATATATTGTCTACGCCTGAGTCTAACAGCTCAACCATTTCTCCTGTCAGGAACCATCCTTCTCCTGACTGATTTGCCAAAGACAGAAAATCTTTTGCCTTGCGGGCAATTTCTTTAATATTGGCAGGAGTTGTGAATCTACTAGAGATCCTGAAGGCATCCACGCTTGGTTTTTTGTACATGTCAATTGCCTTGACAGCTATACTGTTTACCGCTTTTGTTTTTTTGGAACCCATAAGCAATTCATCGTATTTTATGACACCGTTAAGTGAACTGTAAGAGAAGAAATCCAGCAAATCAGGTACTACGACCTCAGCTCCTTCTTCTTCCAGCAGTGAAAACACATCATTGTTTGCATTGGGGTGGAACTTAACGAGAATTTCACCTACAATACCTACCTTGGGCTTCTGTATGCTTTCATCCAATTCAATATTGTCAAAATCATTTACTATATTTTTTATTGTTCGTTTGTATTCAAGGTAATTTCCTGATTCAATAATTTTGTGGCATTTTTCAACCCACTCGTTGTAAAGCTTGTTAACGGAGCCCTTGACCTTTTCATAAGGCCTTGTTCTGTAGGTTGCACGCATTAGAGTATCTCCTATAACCATGCCCATAATCAGTCTGTTTATAAAGGGCGCTGTTAATTTGAAACCCGGCTGCTTCTCAAGTCCCACAACATTGAATGAAATAATCGGAATGTTACCATATCCTGAATCCTTTAATGCTTTTCGTATAAAGCCTATATAGTTGGTGGCTCTGCATCCTCCACCCGTCTGAGAAATCATCAGAGATACATTATCCAAATCATATTTTCCCGATTCCAATGCATTTATAAGCTGACCTACCACTATTATCGAAGGGTAGCACGCGTCGTTGTTGACAACCTTAAGCCCCACATCCACCGCACGCTTATCAACAGCCGGAAGAACCACCGCATTGTATCCGGACATTCTGGCGGCCGTTTCAATGAACTGAAAATGTATAGGAGACATTTGAGGAACCAGTATTGTATGATTCTTTTTCATTTCTTTTGTAAATACAATTCTTTTTTCAGAATTTTCTAAACGTTTATGAACAATTCCGCTTTTCTCTCTTTCCTCCATTGATGCGAGAAGTGAACGAATGCGGATTCTGATTGCTCCCAGGTTTGTTATTTCATCTATTTTAATGACAGTGTATATTTTGTTATTCTTCTGCAGTATTTCACTTACCTGGTCAGTAGTTACTGCATCAAGTCCGCAGCCGAAGGAATTGAGTTGAATAAGCTCCAGATAATCCGTATTTGAAACATAGGTTGCAGCGGCATAAAGTCTGGTGTGGTATGCCCACTGGTCAATAACTCTTAATGGTCTTTCTATAGGGTATTCATTTTCAAGTGAATCTTCCGAAAGTACAACCAATCCGTAACTCTCTATCATTTCAGGTATTCCGTGATTTATTTCAGGGTCAACATGGTAAGGCCTTCCTGCAAGGACTATACCCTTTCCGCCATTTTTTTTAATATATTCAATTGCCTTTGTTCCTTCGTTTTTAACGTCCTGCTTATAAGAGTACAATTCATCATATGCTTTGCCGGCAGCACCATTAATCTCTTCAAATGTTAAATTTTCTGCGAATCCAAGCTCTTGATAAAGCTTATTTACAAGTCTTTCTTTATCATTAAGATTTAAGAAGGGTTTATAAAACTTAATGCCTTTTAAATCTATATTTGCTTCTATTGATTCAGGATAAGAAACAACTACCGGACAGTTAAAGTGATTTCCTGCATTTTCATCTTCCTTGATATTATAAGAAATACAAGGATAGAATATTTTATTAATCTTTTTATTTATGAGGTCAACTATATGTCCGTGGGTAATTTTACCCGGATAGCATACCGATTCAGAAGGTATGGTTCCCATTCCCAGTTCATATATTTTTTTACTTGACACTCCCGACAGGACAACTCTGTATCCAAGTTCCGTAAAAAATCTGAACCAGAACGGATAGTCTTCGTACATGTTTAACACTCTGGGTATTCCTATCATCCCTCTTTTAGCTTCATTTACTGCTAAAGGTTTATAGTTGAATACTCTTTTGTATTTATATCTGTAAAGGTTGGGCAGAGGTTCCTTTTTTTCTGTATGGACGTATTTCTCAGCTCCCCTTTCGCAGCGGTTGCCTGAAACAAAGTATCTTCCGTCAGAAAATTTATTTATAGTTAAAAGGCAGTTGTTTGTGCATTGACCGCAGCGTTCCATTGAAGTGCTGAATGCAAATTTTTCAAGTTGTTCTTCTTCTACAAATGAGCTCTCTTTGGAAGAATCATACTTGCTTTTGGCAACAAGTGCTGCCCCAAAGGCGCCCATGATTCCTGCTATATCAGGTCTTACAACTTCTCTGCCCGTGATTAGCTCAAATGCTCTTAAAACAGAATTGTTGTAGAATGTTCCTCCCTGTACGACAACCTTACTGCCTATAGAATCCAGAGACTTTAATCTTATAACTTTAAACAGGGCATTCTTTATTACCGAATATGAAATACCTGCTGAAATATCGCTTAAGGTTGCTCCTTCTCTTTGGGCCTGCTTAACCTTGGAGTTCATAAAAACAGTGCATCTCGTACCAAGGTCAACAGGATGTTTTGAAAGAACAGCCGTCTCTGCAAATTCATGAACATTCATGCCAAGGGAGCTGGCAAAGGTTTCAATGAATGAACCGCAGCCTGATGAGCAGGCTTCATTCAGCATGATTGAATCTATAACGCCGTTTTTTATAATCATGCTCTTCATGTCCTGACCACCTATGTCAATTATGAAATCAACACCGTTAAGGAAGAAATCAGCAGCCTTGTAATGTGCTACAGTTTCGATTTCACCTTCATCAACATTTAAAGCAGCTTTTATTAAATGTTCTCCGTAGCCTGTAACAGCAGTGTAGGCAATTTTTATGCCATCATGCATTTCGCCGTAAAGCTCTTTAACAGCTTTTACCGCAGAATTTAAAGGATTACCGGCATTGCTTGCATAGTATGAATATAATATTTCACCTTCTTCGGTGATTAAAACAAGCTTTGTTGTGGTTGAACCCGCATCAATTCCTAAAAACGCCAATCCGCTATATTCACTTATATTTTTCTTTTTTGCTTTATTTCTATTGTGTCTTTCTAAAAACTTATCATATTCTTCCTTATTTTCAAACAATGGTTCCAAATCTTTTTTACGGTATTCAATGCTTGTATTCTCCATTGTGCTCGCTGTTTTTTTATAAAACTCATTAAAACTTATTTCTTCATTATATTCCGACATCAAAGCAGCGCCAAGAGCAACATAATAATTGGCATCTTCCGGGCATATTGAATTTTTATTGTTCAGATTCAATGTTTCCTTGAATCTTTCTCTCAGCTCGGACAGAAAGAATAAAGGACCGCCCAAAAAAGCAACATTTCCTTTAATAGGCCTGCCTTGGGCAAGCCCGCTTATAGTCTGATTGACAACTGCCTGGAAAATTGATGCGGCAATATCTTCCTGCCTTGCTCCTTCATTTAACAGTGGTTGTATGTCTGATTTTGCAAAAACGCCGCAGCGTGATGCAATAGGATAAATTGTTTCATGTTTTTTTGACAGTTCATTTAATCCGATGGCATCAGTCTTCATCAATACTGACATTTGGTCTATGAATGCTCCTGTACCGCCTGCACAGGAACCGTTCATTCGCTGTTCCAGATTTCCTGATAAATATGTTATTTTGGCATCTTCTCCGCCAAGTTCAATAACCACATCAGTATCCGGAATGTATCTTTCTATTGCACGAGTTGATGCGGCAACTTCCTGAACAAAAGGTATACCAAGATATTTAGACACATCAATGGCACCAGAACCTGTAATGCTTATTTTAATAAAGCTCCCATCTAATTTTTCATATGAGTTCTTAATAATTTCGATAACGGTATTCCTTATATCCGAGTAGTGTCTTTCATATTGCTTATGAATTATTTCTCCCGTACTGTCTATTACAGCTATTTTTACTGTAGTAGATCCTATATCAAGTCCTACAAGGTAATTTTTCATTGTTTCCTCCAAAGCCTGTTGGCTTTAAATATTCTATATATTATATAATGCAGGTTTTCTGAATATATGAACTGCAGATTTATATAACAATCAATTACATCTGACGGAAAAACTTCCGTAAAATATAATATATAGAATAAATCATTACAAAAATAAGATTATCGACTTGTCCAAAGGAAAAGCCGAATTTGTGCACATGCTGCATTATATTAAATATATTAACGGCTTAAGTGTATTAAACTTAGTATTTCTTAAGCAGTTATCGACCTCGTCATGTCCCTCTGATAATTAATCACTAAAATTAGTGTTAATATATTATATCACTTAATTCCTTAAAATCAACTTAAATAAGTTTAAGAAAAATACCTTTTATTGCAATAATTGTGCCTAAAATCCTCAATTGAAATATTTGTCAAAAATATATTTATTTTGTATGATAAAATATGTATGGTCTGAAAGATAGTGTGCATTTTATTCATGAAATATTTATAATATATATTAACTAAACGTTTACATTGACATAATTCAGCAAAAAATTCATAATTATAAATCGGGAGGAATTTATGAAAAAGAAGGTATTATGGGCAGTAAGTGTATTATTGATTTTTACAATGATACTAACAGCTTGCGGAGGTAAGGGAACTTCGGCGACTTCAAGTGATACAATCAAAATAGGATGGATCGGTTCGTTGACAGGAGATCAGGCTGTCTGGGGAACATGTGAAAGTAATACAGTAAAGATGCTGATTGAAGAATTAAATGCAAACGGTGGGTTATTAGGAAAACAGGTTGAAGGAATATATTATGACACAAAGGGTGATGCAGCGGAAGCTGTTAATGCCGTTAAGAGACTCATAACCCAGGATGGTGCGGTTGCAATAATAGGACCTAATGCAAGCGGCCAGGCGATATCAATTTCGGCTGTTCTTGAGCAGTACAAGGTTCCTGATATTGCAACAGTTGCCACAAACCCAAAGGTTACTGTGGCTGATGACGGAAAGGTTAAACAATATAACTTCAGAGTATGCTTTATTGATCCGTATCAGGGAGCAGTAGCAGCAGGATATGCCTTTGACAGGCTTGGATTAAAAAATGCGGCAGTATTGTATGATGTGGCAAGCGACTATTCGCAGGGGTTCACAGAATTCTTTGAAAAGACATTTGTTGAAAAGGGCGGTAAGGTAGTTGCAAAGGAAGGGTTTAAAGAGGGAGACGTTGATTTTAGACCGCAGCTCAGCAAAATTAAGGAAGCAAACCCAGATTTGATATTGATGCCTTATTATTACAAAGAGGTTGCTTTAAGCGCCAATCAAGCAAGAGAGCTCGGCATTGATGCCGTATTAATCGGTGGGGACGGCTGGCCTTCGGAGCAGCTAATGGAAATGGCTGCAGCTTCAATTGAAGGAAGCTATGTTGTTAACCATCTTGACTTCAATGATCCAGAAGTAAAGCCGCTGCAAGAGAAGTATAAAGCAAAATATAATCTGCCTATGGAACTGAACGGATATATGGCGCATGACGCATTTAAGCTTCTTGAAGCGGCAATCAAGGATGCCGGTTCAGCAGACTCTGCAAAAATAACAGAATCCCTGACAAAGGTTACGGTTGAAGGTGTAACGGGGACAATAAGAATAAGTGAGGAAGACCATAATCCTATAGGAAAGCAAGCAGCAATAGTAAAGATAGAAAATGCTGATTATGTATTCCAGGAAAAATACGGCTTGCAATAAACAAAAGGCGGGTTTTCCCGCCTTAATTTTTAATAGGAGGAAATTATGAGTACATTTTTACAGCAGGTTGTAAACGGTTTGTCTATAGGAAGTGTCTATGCTCTTATGGCAGTCGGATATTCTCTTGTGTACAGCATAATGAACTTTTCGAATTTTGCTCACGGAGGTGTAATAATGATTGGGGCGTACATAGGATATTTTTGCCTTACGCTTTTGAATGTGCCGTTTTTTGCAGCATTTATATTATCTGCCCTTGGTTCTGGAATTTTGGCGGTAACTATGGAAAGAATCGTATACAGGCCCCTGAGAAAAAGAAATGCACCATTTCTTTACTTTATTATATCTGCCATGGGAGCATCAATATTTTTGGAGAACCTGGTGGTAGCTTCACCTATAGGACCTACATTCAGATCTTATCCGCCTATTTTTTCCACAGGCTCAATAATGCTTGGGAAAATCGCTCTAGGAAGAATAGATTTATTGATGTTTATAATATCTGCCTTGAGCTTACTGGCATTGATGTACATAATAGAAAAAACTAAAATAGGACTTTCCATAAGAGCAACATCTTACAGTATCAAGGGAAGTACGTTGATGGGTGTTAACGTTGACGTGGTTATTTTTATAATTTTTGCACTGGGCGGATTGCTTGCAGGACTTGCGGGAATGTTTTTCGGCATGAAGTATACAGTATACCCGCAAATAGGAAATATAACTACAAAATCATTTGTTGCGGCGGTTTTCGGAGGGCTGGGAAGCCTGCCGGGAGCAGTCGTTGGTTCTGTGCTGCTTGGATTGATTGAAACTATGACTTCCGGAATTTTGTCTTCACAATACAGAGATTTAATTGTGTTTGCACTTTTGATATTTGTGCTTGTTTTCAAGCCGACGGGTCTAATGGGCAAATCCACGGAAGACAAGGCATAGGAGGTAATTATGAGTTGGGATTATGTAGCCGGTATATTAATATTATCAGGCATTAATTTAATGACTGTGCTTGGTCTATCGTTACTGACGGGGTTTACCGGAATGTTTTCTTTCGGACATGCCGGATTCATGGCAATCGGTGCATATGTGGCCGCATCGATTACAACGAAAATAAATTTTTCATTTTTGCCGGAGTCGATGTTCTGGATGCAGTTTTATCTTGCATTGGCAGCAGGAGGAATTGCCGCCATGATAGTCAGCCTTTTTATCGGAAAGCTTACATTAAATTTGAAGGGAGATTATTTTTGTATAGCTACTTTAGGCTTTGGTGAAGCAACCAGACTGATACTTGACAATGTTCAGTATTTTGGAGGGGCTAGAGGACTTTCGGGAATTCCTACTGTTGGGACTACAACTCTGCCAAATGTTATAATAATAAATGTTATTGCCATACTTGCTTTGGTTTTCATAATAAGGTCAAGGCATGGAAGGAATATGGTGGCTATCAGGGAGGAGGAACTGGCCGCACAGACAATAGGAATAGATGTATTTAAATATAAGATGACCGCTCTTGCTATAAGTGCATTGTATGCGGGAATATCCGGCGGCTTAATGGCACACTATCTGGGTTATATACAGCCTGTTATGTTCAAGCTTGTAAAGTCCACAGAGCTTACAATAATAGTAATATTCGGAGGATTGGGAAGTGTATCCGGAAGTGTGGTAGGTACAATACTGTTAACATTCCTTCCGGAACTTTTGAGGAGCTTCTACAATTGGAGGCTGGTAATTTATGGAGCTGCGGTAATATTGATTATGATAACAAGACCTCAGGGGATAATGGGAGGCAGGGAATTTAGTTTAAAGCCTGTTATCAGATTTTTTAAAGAAAGAAGCAACAAAGCAAAAGAGGAGGTAAAGTCATGAGCGTACTTTCTCTTAAGAATGTGACTAAAACATTTGGTGGTCTTACCGCTGTGGATAATGTGAGCTTCGATATTGAGCAGGGAGAAATATTTGGACTTATCGGACCAAACGGTGCCGGAAAAACTACCATATTTAATTTGATAACATCAATATACAGTATAACCGGAGGTCAAATATATTTTTACGGTCAAAAGCTTGAAGGGTTAAGACCTTTTGAAATTGCCAATATGGGAATTACAAGGACCTTTCAGAATATAAGACTTTTTAAAAAACTTACTGCATACGACAATGTTCTGACGGCCTGTCACAAATCTGCCGACTACAGCATTTTCAGCTCAATTATAAGATTAGGTAAATTTAAGCATCAGGAAAGTGGCCTAAATGAAAAGACAGATGAGCTGTTGAAATTAATGGGACTTTGGGATTATAAGGATATAGTGGCCTCAAACCTGCCATATGGATTGCAAAGGAAGCTGGAGATTGCAAGAGCCCTTGCTCTGGAGCCTAAGCTTCTGCTCCTTGACGAACCGGCTGCAGGCATGAATCCCGAAGAAACCATACAGCTTATGGAACTCATAAAAGACATAAGGGAAAAATTCAATTTGACCGTATTGATTATTGAGCATCATATGGATTTGATAATGGGTGTCTGTGACAGAATATTTGTCCTTAATTTTGGTATTCCGCTTGCCCTTGGAACTCCAAAGGAAATCCAGGAAGATAAGAAAGTAGTAGAGGCTTATCTTGGAAAAGAGGAGAAAAATTATGCTTAGCGTGAATAATTTAAATGTTTATTACGGCGGAATTCATGCCTTGAGGGGAATATCCTTAAATGTTGAGCAAGGTCAGATAGTTTCGATAATAGGGTCAAACGGAGCAGGCAAGTCCACATTAATAAATTCCATAAGCGGAATAGTAAAGTACAAGGAAGGAGAAATACTTTATAAAGGAGATAAGCTTCCGAAGCATGCGCATAAAATAGTTAAATCGGGAATATGTCAAGTCCCGGAAGGCAGAATCATCTTTGCTAATCTGACAGTTATGGAAAACCTTCAAATGGGGGCATTTCTTAGGAAAGACAAGGAAGAAATCAACAGAGATTTGAACAGAATATTTGAACTTTTCCCCATACTGAAGGAAAGAGAAAAACAAGCAGCGGGAACCTTGTCAGGAGGAGAACAGCAAATGCTTGCTATGGGAAGGGGGCTAATGTCAAATCCTGATTTGATATTGCTTGATGAACCATCACTTGGGCTTGCGCCATTATTAATTAATACAATTTTTGACATAATTATTGAAATAAAAAATATGGGTAAAACAATTTTGTTAGTTGAGCAGAATGCGTTTAAGGCCTTATCAATTGCTGATTATGCTTATGTCCTGGAACAGGGAGCGGTATCCTTAGAAGGTATTTCAAGTGAGCTGATAAAAAATGAAAAAATACAAGAAGCTTATCTTGGAAAGAAAAAAGAACATACAATATAGATAATTAAGGAAATCTCCGAGTGAGAGATTTCTTTTTATTTTGCTCTAATCAAAAAACTGACAAATAAAATTTTAAACCATAGCATATTCTATTGATTTTATTTCAATATAGGGCTATTATATAAATGTTATAAATGAATTCAGAAAGTGACATATTAAGTGTTAATGAAAGTATGAATATTTAAGTGAAATATTTCATATGCATATGTTGAATAGTAAAAACGCATATGATATAATCAAAAAAACAACAAGGACGAAGTGCAAAGGGAGGTTTTTAATGTTTGCTTTAGTGCTAATATTGAATGACATTTACAAACTTGATAATATACATGAAGTTTTTTACCAGGCAGAAATAGGTGCCACTACAATTGACAGTCAGGGAATGGGAAAAGTGCTTCTGGATCATAATATAAATGTTCCGATGCTCGACAGCGTTAAAAAACTGATAGATGGCAGAAAACCATACAGCAAGACGGTATTCAGTATTATAAGAGATAAGGAAAAACTTGATGAGATAGTTGAGAAAATAAAGGCAGAGCTGGATTACTTTGATGAGCCGGGGGTTGGATTTATGTTTGTAATGCCTGTGGTAGAGGTATACGGTTCAAATGCTGATGATATAAAATAAATATAAATTATGAAGTATGATTGAGATTAATCATACTTTTTTGGTTCCTTTAAATAATACAGATTAGCGGTTAAAACATTTGTTTTCAGAAGATTGCGCAGAAGTCAAATCTGACGTAATTCATTATAAAAAAACTCTTGTAAGCTATTGACAACAGCTTTAGGGAGGAATATACTTATAATAGGTAATGATAATGATTATCAATATCGTAAAGGTGGGATAGAAATGACATTAGACAGCATAAAGCCAGGGCAAGGCGGCGTTATATCAGCAATTGGAGGTCAAGGAATTCTCAGAAGAAGATTGTTAGACATGGGGTTAACTCCGAATACAAAAGTATATGTAAGAAAAGTTGCACCCATGGGAGATCCGATTGAACTTTTCCTGCGAAATTATGTTTTAACTATCAGGAAAGAAGAAGCTTCAAAGATTGAGCTGAAAGAGGTATTTAATATATGAAATATATATTTGCCCTCGCAGGAAATCAAAATTCAGGGAAAACAACTCTTTACAATGCATTGACAGGAAGTAACCAGCATGTGGGAAATTTTCCGGGTGTAACAATCGAAAAAAAAGAGGGTCAGATAAAAAAACACAAAGAATCTTCTTTAGTGGATCTGCCAGGCATATATTCTCTATCACCTTACACGATGGAAGAGGTTGTAACAAGAGATTTTCTTTTAAAGGAAAATCCGGATTTAATATTGAATATAGTTGATGCTACAAATATAGAGCGTAATCTCTATCTGACGCTGCAATTAATGGAGCTTTCAATTCCAATGGTTATTGCACTGAACATGATGGATGAGGTTAGATCCAGCGGAAATTCAATTGATGTAAAAAAGCTTTCAGAACATCTGGGGGTTCCGGTAGTTCCAATTTCAGCAAGCAAGGGAGAAGGAATTTCGGAGCTTCTTGATGTGATAATGAAGACTGCACAGAATAAAGCAATGCCCAGGAAACTTGACTTTTGTACAGGAGAGGTTCATAAGGCGATTCATTCAATATCACACTTGATAGAAGATCAGGCAAAAAGTGCCGGATATCCTGTGCGTTTTGCGGCAACCAAACTTGTTGAGGGTGATGAACCCACATTCAAGGCTTTGAATATTACTGAAAGTCAAACTCATATAATAAGCCATGTTGTGGAAGACATGGAGAAGGCATTGAAAACTGACAGAGAAGCAGCACTGGCTGATATGAGGTACTGTTATATAGAACAAGTGTGTGAAGATGCTGTCATTAAAAAACAAGAAACTAAAGAACAAATTCGGTCAGAAAAAATAGACAGAATTTTGACACACAAGTATTTTGGAATCCCAATATTTTTTGGGATTATGTTTTTCATATTCTGGGTAACCTTCGGAGCTTTGGGAGCTCCCCTTCAAGGCTATTTAGAAGAGCTTATAGGTGCATTTACCGAACTTGTATCTAAATTAATGATTGCAGGAGGAGTAAGTGACTGGGTTTATTCATTGGTAATTGATGGAATATTTGCAGGTGTGGGAAGCGTGTTATCCTTCCTCCCGCTCATAGTAATTTTGTTTTTCTTCCTTTCACTTCTGGAAGACAGCGGGTATATGGCAAGAGTAGCATTTTTAATGGATAAGCTACTTAGAAAAATTGGATTATCGGGACGATCTTTCGTACCAATGCTGATAGGATTCGGGTGCAGTGTTCCTGCCATTATGGCAACAAGAACATTGTCCAGCGAAAGAGACCGAAAGATGACAATTGTGTTGACTCCATTTATGTCATGCAGTGCAAAGCTTCCGATTTATGGAATGATAACAATGGCATTCTTCCCTAAGAATGCAGCATTTGTTATGATTGCTCTGTATATAACAGGAATTGTTACCGCTGTATTATCGGGATTATTATTAAAAAACACAATATTTAAAGGTGAGCCGGTGCCCTTCGTTATGGAACTGCCTGCGTACAGGGTTCCTTCAAGGAGAAGCGTACTGCTTCACATGTGGGAAAAGGCAAAAGATTTTATGCAAAGAGCATTTACAGTTATATTTTTAGGAACAATTATCATATGGTTCCTTCAAAGCTTTAACTGGTCGTTAAATATGGTTGACGACAGCTCATACAGCATACTTGCCACATTAGGGTCGTTGATTGCCCCGCTGTTTATACCATTAGGATTTAACGACTGGAGAGCGTCCACGGCTATTATTACAGGTCTGACTGCAAAGGAAGCAGTTGTAAGCACATTGACAGTACTTACAGGCGTAATAACAGATACAGATCTATCTACAGTACTTAACAGTATGTTTACACCGTTAAGTTCCTATGCTTTCTTAACATTCACATTGCTGTATATGCCGTGTATAGCAGCATTTGCAGCAACAAAAAGAGAACTGGGCTCAATGAAATATGCTTTGCTCACGGCTTTATATCAGACCGTAACTGCATTCATCGTAGCCACATTGGTTTATCAGGCAGGAAGTTTGTTCATATAAGGAGGTAATATTATGAATATAACAGACATTATAATTATTGCCATTGTTGTAGCAATAATTGCAGGTATAGTAGTTTTCAGGAGGAAACAAAAAAAGAACGGTAGCTCAGGATGCTGCGGATGCTCAGGGTGCAGCAGCTCAAGCAGCTGTTCTGAAAAACACTAGCTGTCTCTTATGAGACAGCTTTATTTTTATGGCCGGGTTTGATGGAATCTGAGGTTGATAACATATTTATTTCTTCGGAATATATATATAATATATTTATTTTAGAGGTGAAAAATGGGCGATATGGTATCAAATCAAAATTTCAGAAAAAGGAGAAATAACGTTATAACTGCAGAAAATGCTATTATTGAAAGTATAAACACAGACAATCAGGAGGGATATGTAACAATATCCTACGGTGTTATGGGAGACTTCAACAGGGTTCATATGCAGGAGGTCACATTGATTGTGGGAAGATACACAATTATAAGAGATCAATTCGGTCAGCCTTTGAGACTCAGGGATTTGAGAGAAGGAATGACTGTCAATGCAGAATTTTCAGCGGCTATGACAAGAAGCATTCCTCCACAGTCGAAAGCATTAAGAATAACAGTTGTAGATGAAAGCCTCCAATCCAGCTTTACAGATGGCAGAGTTATGGAGATAAACCCGGAATTCGGATTTTTATATACAGGAAATCCGGCTGATATATACAGTCAAATGAGATTTGTGATAACAGATGCAACAGTCATAAGAGACAGGAGAGGAAGAAGAATAGGGTTAACAGATTTAAGACCTGGAGATTTTGTCAGAGTTGAGCATGCCATATTTCAAACTATGAGCATACCTCCTCAAACAACTGCATTTGAGGTGCAGGTGCTGTAATAAAAAACTGCAGCCCAAGACATCAATTTTATCATGAGAGTCAGCAAGGGATCTCATATAATTAAAAATATGAGATCCCTTATACATCAGACAGACACAATCGCTTTTACGTACTTAATTTATCATTCTATATTTCAGGCTAAATAAAAAGATTTACGTTAGATTCCTCAGCATCACCGAGGTAAGTTCCTACACCTGCAAATTCCACACCATCAATTAATTCTTCCTTTGTGATTCCCATTACATCCATTGACATAGTGCAGGCAATCATTTTAACACCGTTTTGCATTGCATTTTTAATTAAATCCTCTAATGAATCAATGTTTTTAT
>DAMBZP010000005.1:185053-198450 GCA_032059885.1 Sedimentibacter sp. | reverse complement strand
CTTCATAACCTTGCGCATCATGGCCGTTCCCATACCACCCATGTTCATTTTGGAAAGCTTCAGTCTGTCTGCTCCTCGGGGCATCATTTTACCGAACATTGCGTCAATAAATGGTTTTTTAATATTCTGCTTTTGTGGTTTTCTCAAAACATTCAGACCCCAGAAGGTAAAGAACATGGTGACGGGTCTTCCCATAGCGGCTGCACCATTGGCAATTATGAAAGATGCCAGAACCTTATCCATGTCACCGCTGAACACAATTATTGTTTTACCTTCTTTGTCAGGAGATTGCAGTTCTGATTTTCCTGCAAAATAGTCTGGTTTTTCCTCATTGTTTCCTTTCTGTAAAAATACAATGTTGTTTTTGCCTTCCTTTTCTATTTTCAACAATGTGTTTCCGGTTCTTCTGCACCATGCTTCAACATCCTTTGCAAAACCTGAATCGGTTGCGGAAACCTGGATAATATCGCCATCATTGATTTTATTCATTGCTTCAAAAACCTTCATTATTGGTCCTGGGCATTGCAGTCCACTGCAATCAACCTGAATTTTTGCTTTTATTTCTGTAATATCTTCAATTTCATTTTTTTTTTGGATGGCAGTTTTATTATCACTGCTGTTGAAATAATCATAATAAACTGATTTATAAAGGCCTGTTCCTGCAGGATATACCAGCACATCAGTGAATCCGTTCTCCATCAGTATTCTTGCTGCATTGTAGGAACGGACACCAACTGCACAAAATATTATTATTTTATTGTTTTTATCAAGCTCATTCAGTTTGCTTCTTAAGTTTCCAAGAGGTATATTTACCGCTCCGGGGATATCGAAAACCATTAATTCCATTTTCTCACGAACATCCAGTATTGTATAGCCACCTGTCTTTGAGGGAGCAACATCATCCCATTTAGAAAATTTAATTTTATTTTTAATTATATTTTCTGCAACAAATCCCAGCATGTTCACAGGGTCCTTAGCTGATGAGTATGGAGGCGCATAAGCAAGCTCAAGTTTCTTCAAATCGTAAATGCTTCCGCCCAGACCTATTGTAGTTGCAATAGTATCAATACGCTTGTCAGCACCATCCTCTCCAACTATCTGAGCACCGAATATTTTTTTGCCGTCGGCTGAAAATATCAGCTTTAAAATCATCTCGGACGATTCAGGGTAATATCCAGCATGAGATTTTTGTGAAATGGTTGCGGTATAATAATCTCTGCCTTCTTCCAGACTCATTTTTATCAGAGTCTTCTCATTGGTGCCTGTCGACGCTGCTGTCAGATCAAATACCTTGGCGACAGACGTTCCCATTGTACCCTTGTATTCTTCATTTGCACCGTATATGTTGTTTGCGCAGATTCTTCCCTGCTTATTGGCCGGACCGGCAAGCGCAATCATAGCTTTTCCTTTATTTATAAATTCCTCAACTTCAATAACATCACCCAGGGCATATATATTCGGATCGGATGTCTTCAAATATTTATCAACTATTATTCCGCCTCTCTGATTAAGCTCCAGTCCTGCTTCCTTTGCAAGTATACTATTTGGTCTTACTCCTATAGACAATATAACCATATCTGCAGACAGAACTTTTCCGCTGGCAAGAGTTATGTCAACTGTTCCGTTTTCACTTTTGAACTTTGACACTCCATCTCCCAATATCAGTGTTACACCATTTGATACCATGTTGTTCTGTACAAGCCGCGCCATTTCATAATCCAACGGTGCCAATACCTGATCCATTGCTTCGGCAACAGTTACATTTATGCCTGCATGATGGAGGTTTTCCGCAACTTCAAGTCCTATGAAGCCTCCCCCTATTACGACAGCATTTTTGGGACTTCTTTCATTAATGAACTTTTTTATTTCATCTGTGTCAGGAACAGTCCAAAGTGTGAATATGCCTGGTGAATTTATTCCCTCAATCGGAGGTTTCAGCGGTGTGGAGCCTGTTGATATTACAAGTACATCATAATTTTCTGAATATACTTCGCCTGTCTTTGTTTTCCTGACTTCAACCAACTTGCTTTCTCTGTCAATTTTTATAACTTCCGAATCAACTCTGACATCAATGTTGTATTTTTTTGACATAGCTTCAGGGGTCTGTAAAAGCAATGATTCCCTTTCCTTAATGACATTGCCTATGTGATACGGAAGACCACAGTTTGCATATGAAATATAGGAACCTCTTTCAAACATGATTATTTCCGATGTTTCATCCAGTCTCCTGAGCCTTGCAGCAGTGCTTGCACCTCCTGCAACACCACCTATAACTAAAATTTTCTTACTCATAAACGCCTCCGTTTTTAACTTTCTAAAATTTGTATTATTAAATTTTTGACTCCTTCATCTTTAATTTTATAGATTATTTCAGTTCCGTTTCTTTCAGCAGCAAGTATGCCTGCTGATTTTAATTTTGCCAGATGCTGAGAAACCGTCGGCTGAGGAACATCCAGGCAGCATTGTATATCTGTCACGTTGCTTTCATTTTCCTTTATAAGCATTGCCAATATGCAAAGTCTGACAGGATGAGCAATTGTTTTAAATAATTCAGCTTTTTCTGCCAATATTTTTTTTGTCTTCTCTTTATTGTTAAAGTCAATCATAAATACCTCTCAATATTATTATATTCATATATTAGCATATTTGAATATATAATTCAAGAAGAAGTTAAATTATTTTTACTGTTTAAATTTATAATTATGACTATAAATAAATTCAATAAAGAGTAATGATATTATTGTTTAAATCTGAAAATATGATTATAATAATAGAGACAGAAGGACTATCATTGAAAGGCAGGCTTATTTCAGCCTGCACTTATACTGAAATATATTTGATAATATAAATAGGAGTTGATGAAATGAAAGAAATTTATTTAGCAGGCGGATGCTTTTGGGGAATGCAGGCATATTTTGATCTTCGCAAGGGTGTTAAGGGAACAGTTGTTGGATATGCAAACGGAGATACAGAGAATCCTACTTATGAGCAGGTATGTACAAATACTACAGGGTATGCTGAAACTGTTTATATAAGGTATGACGAAAATGAAATAACTCTTGATAAAATACTGGAGGATTTTTGGAAGGTAATAGATCCTACCTTGCTGAACAGACAGGGCGGTGACATCGGAACTCAATACAGAACCGGAATATATTATGTGAATAAGGAAGATCTGAATGTTATAAAAGCATCAATGGAAAAAGAAGCATTGAAGCATAGAAAACCAATTGTAACAGAGATTATGCCCTTGAAAAATTTTTATAACGCAGAGGAATATCATCAAAAATATCTGGAAAAGAACCCCAACGGATATTGCCATATAGACTTAAGCTTATAGAGGTGCTTATGTATACAATGGATGAACTTAAAAGGTTTTGTTATGGCTGTCATAAATGCAGATTGGCTGAAACAAGGACAAAGGTAGTGTTCGGAGAAGGAAATGAAAATGCCGATATCATGTTTGTGGGAGAAGGGCCCGGATATAACGAGGATGTTCAGGGAAGACCATTTGTCGGAAAAGCAGGTCAGCTTCTTGATAAAATGATTGAGGCAATACATCTTAAACGAGGGGATGTTTACATAGCAAATGTGGTAAAATGCAGACCGCCCGAAAACAGAAATCCACTTGAAGACGAAAGCAATGCCTGTCTTGATTATCTCAGGTGGCAGGTCAAATTGGTTAAGCCGAAAATTATTGTATGTCTTGGAGCTGTAGCAGCTAAAAATCTCATCAATACGAATTTGAGCATAAGCAGACAAAGAGGTCAGTTTGTAAAAAAGGGTGATATTTATTTCATGCCCACATACCATCCCTCATATTTGCTAAGAAATGAACTTGCCAAAAAGGATGCATGGGAGGATTTTAAAAATATCGCTGCTAAGCTGAAGGAAATTGAAGAAATATCATAAAAACCGCTTAAGCGGTTTTTATAGTGTTTTAATTAATTCGCATGTCAATGTATTGCTTTTAACCAGCTTTCCAGGATTCTTCCCATTCAGCCAGTCAAGCATTTCATATTTGTCAAGTACTAAGGGCATTCGATTATGAATATGCGATATGGAGTTGTCAGCTTCTGTAGTTATAATTGTATAGTAAATGTCCGGTTCATTATTTTCAAATAAACTCAGTTGTTCTGTATCACGCTTTGAAGATATGCTGTACAAGCCTGCAAAATATAAAATTGAATCCTGTTTTTTTATTATATATTTATCTTTTGATTTACTGCCCGGAGATTTTTCTTTCCATTCGAAATAAGCTGAGGCAGGAACAGCACATTTGTTTTTATTTTTAAACATAGGTTTTTCTCCTATGGATTCAATTCTTGCATTAATTACTGTGCCTTTCCCATTCTGTTTTGGGAATCCCCATTTTGCAAGTATCGGTCTAATAATCTCTTCATCTTTTATATAAATTGGTGCAATATCTGTAGGAAATATTTCTCCCGTTTTGTAGAAGTCATATATATTTTTTTCTGCTTTGTCGAATATTTTCTTTATTTCCACCATGTTAATATCTATGTAATACCTGCCGCACATAAAATCACCTCAGAAAATTAAGAAATAAAGGTTCCATAAGTAACATTATAGTCTTATTTTTATTAATTTGAAACATATAATTGATAATTTCGTCTTATAGATAAGGAGGTAAGTGAGTATGAAAAAAATAATTGTATGTTTGATGATTATAATGACCGTGGTTTCTGGCTGCAGCCAGAAACCGCCAGATGCTGTGGAAGCTTATACTGTAGTTATAGATAAATTGTACAATGAAGATATGGCCCTGAACGCTGATATAAAATATATAGCTGTGGATACTTCTTCAATTGTAAATTTGTCAAACGAAAAAAAGGAAAGATTGCTGAAGGAAGTAGGAAAATACGGACTCAATGTACTGAACATGACCTTTGATGAGCTGGAGAAGGAAGGATATATTAAGGATTTGTATTTTGAGCAGGGAATATTGTTTAAAATTGAAGATAAAGAAATGAACAATAATTCCATAATGATGGATGTATCTAAGTGGCGTTCCGGGACAGGGGCGGTAGGATATGAGAATTTAAAAACAAAATATAAGGACGGCAATTGGGAAATTACAGATACAGGAAGTGCATGGATAAGCTAGGCTTTCTGATGATCAGCATTTAAGTCAGGTATAGTAACTGTTATATAAAAAAATCGCACATGAGCAGCCATATATTGCCATGAAACATAATAAAAAAATTATCGTCTAATACTATATAAACCGTCAGAGGTTTATAATCCTAAATGGCCATAGGAGAAGTCAGACAGAAAACAAATAATAATTAAAGAGGTAAAATGATATGTTTCAAAAAAGATTATTTAAGGTTTTATTATTAAGTTTAAGCCTATCTGTTGCATCAATGGGCCTTGCTTTTGCTGATACTGATGCAAATCAGCCCTTGGTTAAACCGGTTTCAACTGAAGTTACAGCTGATGAGGAAGCGCTGTATGCAAAACAAGCTGAGATAGATAAGATACTGTTTGAAAAGTACGCCAGGGATTTGGAGGAAAAAGGCATAGCAGTAACTCACACAGGAGCAATAGAAAACAGCATTGAAGTGGGTATAACACCGTACACTCCAGAGAATGCGGACATTGTCAATAAGCTCATAGGAGATGACACTGTAAAGGTTGTTGAAGGAACCATAGCTGTAACATTACAGTACAACCCTGAATTAAATGGAGATGGTGTTGATCCCGGAGTTGCTATAGATCCTGCTGAGTTGGCAGATGATTCTCAAATGGTATCATCCGGAGAAGTGCCGGAGGAAGCACAGCCTATAAGTGCTCCCGTGGATGCGGCTGAAGAAGGTGCAAAAGTAATCAGCACACCGATCAAAAAAGAAAATGGTATATCACCGATGGTTATTGGAGTCGGCTCAGGTGCTTTAATAGGAATCGGGACAGTAATATTCAAGAAAAAAACAGTTTAAAAAATATAAAGACGGCAGAAATGCCGTCTTGTATTTTTAGAGAACGCTGATAAATGTGGGACATCAATTATTATTACAAAATTCGTTGACCATAGAAAAAGAAATTACGATTTTAAATTGACAAATTACTAATATTGTATTATTATTAATTCAGTAATTTAGTAAATGAGTAAAGGGAGGAGTAATTATGAAGATACCAACTATATTAAAACATAAACCGGTTATAGTGTCAGAAAATTATGAAAATGTTGATGGCAGAAATGCATATAATTCAGATGCAAAGGGTCTTTCGCTGGGGCTTGCGCAGTGGAATGACAGAGGTAAGGTAGATATATCAGCGAAGGTCTGGAGATATACAGGAGAAAAGTGGTCGAGACAGTCTGAAGAGCTTCCGCTTCATAGGGTGCTGGATTTAGCTATATTAGTGTGCAGGACGTATCTTTATTTTAAAGATGCCTATCGTTATAAAAAACTGTATGATCCTGACAACACGATTATAGACAGAGTAGGTCTGCAGGGAGATGCAATGACCCTGGAAATATGCACTGATAATGAAAAAATAGATGAAGATATTAAACTTTTTAACCAGGCATTGAGTGATGATGGTGAAATTATAGGAGAAAGATTAAGGACACTTTCTCGTATATTAAAGGAAATGGGGTATTAATATAACAGTGAAGATTGGTGAGAATAATGGATAGAAAAAAAGAATTAAAAGAAATGTATAAACAGATTAAGCCTGATATGGGTATACTTGTTGTGCAATCTAAAATAAACAATAAATATTACCTTGAAACGACTCAGAATTTGAAAGGAAAAATGAACAGTATAAGATTCCAGCTGGAATCAGGCAGCTTCAGAATGAATGAGAAGCTGCAAAAAGAGTGGAACCAGTATGGATCCGAAAGTTTTGAGATGAAAATATTAGAAAACCTTGAATATGACAAGGATGAATCTAAATCTGATTACAGCGAGGAATTGGAAATCATGAAATCCATATGGGATGAAAAATTAAAAAAACAAGACGGCCGGCCATACTAGCAGGAGGTTTTATGAGTTTAATACCAATAGATACACATTCGTCATGGAATAAGTTTTTGTCCGACGACATACGTGAAGAATTAAAAAATATAGATGAGAAAATAGGAAGAAATATAAATCCGGATTATGAAAATGTGCTTCGATTTTTAAAATGTGATTTGCACGAAATAAAGGTGGTAATATTGGGGCAGGACCCTTATCCGGAAAAGGGGAGGGCAACAGGAAGGGCATTTGAAGTTGGGGACCTTCATTCCTGGAATGATAAATTCAGACAAGTTTCTTTAAAAAATATAATAAGACTTTTGCACAAGAATTATAACAATATTGATGAATATAAACAAATCTTGAAATTTTCAGAAATACAAAAGGAAATAGCAGAAGGAAGGTTTAATATTGCGCCTCCCGATAAATTGTTCAAGTCATGGGAAAATCAGGGAGTGCTGCTGTTGAATACTTACTTTACGGTTGAGCACGGCATGACTGGAAGCCATATATCAATTTGGGAGTCTTTCAGCATTAAACTGCTTAACTACATTTCACAGGAAAACAAAAATATTAACTGGTTTTTATGGGGTAAATTTTCTGAGGAAAAAAGCAAGTATATCAGACACGGTAATTTTTATATAAGCAGACATCCTATGATGTGTTCTGAAAAGTATGAAGATGACTTTTTAAGAAATAATTGTTTTAAGGATACAATGAATATAATTAACTGGCTGGGATAGTAAGTTTTAAGGCTGAAGCACAAGTTTCAGCTTTTTTTTATATTTAAATGCAGGATATAATGCAAAAATTGCAAAATAGAATTCATATAAATAAATGGATAAATGTTAAATAAAAGAAATATAATTTAAACTTGACTAAAATTCAAGGATAAATTATAATATGCAATATAAATTAAATAATGCGATTAAATATAAAAATGCAATAAATAATTCATAACTTTCAAAAATAATTTCGGAGGTGCAACATTATGATTAACCCCATAGAAGTAATGAAACCCAATTTATACAAGGAAGTATTTCCATATGATGAAATCCCAAAAGTAAAATTCAACAACATTCAGCTTCCAATGGATATTCCTGAAAGCATCTGGATAACAGATACAACATTCAGAGACGGGCAGCAATCTATGACTAATATGCATACGGAACAAATGGTGAAACTTTTTGATTATCTTCATGAGCTTGACAATGAATCCGGTATTATAAGGCAGACCGAGTTTTTCCTGTATACACAAAAAGACAGAAAAGCAGTAGAGGCTTGTATGGAAAAGGGGTACAAATTTCCGGAAATAACATCATGGATAAGAGCTAATAAGGAAGATTTCAATCTTGTTAAATCTATGGGAATAAAAGAAACAGGAATTTTGATGTCTTGCTCTGACTATCATATTTTCAACAAGCTTGGGAAAAACAGACAGGAAGCAATGAAAATGTACCTTGATATTGCATATGCGGCGTTGGAAAACGGAATTATTCCCAGATGTCATTTTGAAGATATAACAAGAGCAGATTTTTACGGATTTGTTGTACCTCTGGCAAAAAATCTCATTGACATGATGAAAGAAAGTAAGATAAATGTAAAAATACGGGCTTGTGACACGCTTGGGCTTGGAATTTCACATGGAGGCGTAGAGCTTCCCAGATCTGTTCCGGCAATTATACACGGCTTAAGGTATTATGCCGGAGTTCCTTCAGAATCAATTGAATGGCACGGACATAATGATTATTATGGCGCGGTTACAAATTCAACAGCTTCCTGGCTTTACGGATGCGCTTCGGTAAATACCACAATGTTTGGTATAGGCGAAAGAGTCGGAAATACACCTCTTGAGGCAATGATAATCGAATATGTGCAAATTAAGGGCAGCATTAAAAATATGAATTTAAAGGTTATAAACGAAATAGAAAATTACTTTGAAAAGGAATTGAATTATTGCATACCTGCCAAAACTCCTTTTGTGGGTAAGGAGTTTAATGTTACAAAGGCTGGAATTCATGCGGACGGACTTTTAAAGGATGAAGAAATATACAACAGCTTTGATACAGGGAAAATATTAGGTAAGCCACCCTTGGTGGCAATAAATTCATATTCGGGAATTTCAAGTCTTGCATATTGGATAAATAGTTACTTTGGACTTAAGGGCAGCAGCAGGATACAAAAAAATGACAACCGTTTAATACCTGTAAAAGATAAAATTGATGCGGAATATGAGAATGGAAGGACTGCCAACATTACAGCTGAAGAAATGGAGATGTTCAGCAACATGTATGTCTTTGGCGATAAATATAAGAAGGAAGCAATATAGGAGGAGCTATGGGACTGACATTAACAGAAAAAATCATAAAAAACCATCTTGTAACCGGCGATATGAAGGCTGGAAATGAAATAGGCTTAAAAATTGATCAGACGCTTACGCAGGATTCCACAGGAACCATGGCATACCTTCAATTTGAAGCCATGGGTATTGGCAGTGTAAAGACAAAGCGTTCGGTTGCTTATGTTGACCACAATATGCTGCAGTCAGGTCCTGAAAATGCTGATGACCATTTATATATTCAAACCGTTGCAAAAAAACACGGTATATATTTTTCGAAGCCGGGAAACGGAATATGCCATCAGGTTCATTTGGAAAGATTCTCTGTTCCGGGAGACACTCTGCTGGGATCTGACAGTCACACTCCAACGTGCGGAGGTATGGGAATGCTGGCAATAGGTGCCGGGGGTCTTGATGTGGCGGTTGCCATGGCGGGAGGAGAGTACAACATTACAATGCCCTATATAGTAAATGTGGAGCTGAAAGGAAAACTAGGCAGGTTTTCAACTGCCAAAGATGTAATCCTTGAGGTTTTGAAGCATTATACAGTTAAAGGCGGAGTAAATAAAGTATTTGAGTATACAGGAGAAGGAGTAAGATCTCTTTCGGTTCCGGAGCGAGGAACTATAACAAATATGGGTGCAGAGCTTGGGGCGACCACATCCATATTCCCTTCAGATGAAAGAACCCTGGAATTTTTAAAGGCTCAGGGAAGAGAGGGTGATTTTATTGAGTTAAGCTCAGACGAGGATGCAGTTTATTCTGAAAAGTTTATAATAAATTTAGATGAATTAAACCCTAATGCTGCAATGCCCCATTCACCTGATGCAGTGGTTCCTTTAGACAGGGTCAGGGGAACGAAAATTAATCAGGTTGCAATCGGTAGCTGCACAAATTCTTCATTTGCCGATATGATGAAGGTGGCAAACATTCTGGATGGACACACGATTCACGAAAATGTATCGCTGGTTATTTCACCGGGTTCCAGGCAGGTCCTCACAATGCTTGCTTCAAATGGTGCTCTGGCTAAAATGATAAAGGCAGGTGCAAGAATTCTTGAAAGCGGATGCGGACCGTGTATAGGAATGGGGCAGGCTCCCGGCACCAACGGCATATCGTTGAGAACCTTTAACAGAAACTTTAAAGGAAGATGCGGGACCGATTCAGCTGATGTATATCTTGTCAGTCCTGAAACAGCGGCATTTTCGGCAATCAAGGGATATATTGCAGGTATGGAGGATTTTGATGATGTTGATTTAAAAATAGAGGCACCTGAGGAATATGCTGTGAATGACAACATGATCATCAGTCCTGCAGAAAATTCCTCTGATGCTGAAGTTGTGAGAGGCCCTAATATTAAACCATTTCCTGAAAGTAATGTTATGGGTAATAGAACAGGAGGCAAGGTGCTCATAAAGGTTGGCGATGATATAACAACTGATGATATAATGCCTTCCAATGCTAAACTGCTTCCGTACAGATCAAATATTCCGTATCTTTCTGAATTTTGCTTTTTTCAAACAGATAAGAATTTTTTTCAAAAAGCTAAAGAAAATAATGGAGGGATCATTGCTGCAGGCAGAAATTACGGACAGGGATCAAGCAGAGAACATGCCGCACTTGCACCTTTGTACCTTGGAATAAAAGCTGTTCTTGCAAAATCATTCGCCCGCATACACAAAAGTAATTTAATTAACAACGGTATAATTCCGCTAACCTTTATAAATGAAAGTGACTTTGACAGTATTGATGAAATGGATATAATTGAAATTGACGATTTGCTGACGCAGGTTGAAGCTGAAACAATAATTGTATTAAATAAGACAAAAAATAAAAGATATGAAATGAAACTTACTGTTTCGCCAAGACAAATTGAACTTTTAAAATACGGAGGCTTGCTAAATTACATGAGCCGTAAGAAAAGGGAGTCGCTATGAAAAGAAGAGTCACATTAATTCCGGGAGATGGAATAGGGTTAGAAATAATGGAGGCTGCCAGGGAAATAATAGATGCATCTGCAGTCGGCATTGAATGGGAAGAAGCAGCCGCGGGTTATACAGCGTATGAAAAATTCGGACAGCTTTTGCCTGAGGAAACAATAAAGAGTATCGAAAAAAATAAGGTTGCATTTAAGGGCCCGATAACAACTCCTGTAGGGAAAGGATTCAGAAGCATTAATGTGCAGCTGAGGCAGATATTTAACTTATACGGAAACGTAAGACCGGTTAAATCTTATGAGGGCATAGATTCTCTTTATAGAAATCTGGATTTGATAATTGTGAGAGAAAACAGCGAGGACCTATATAAGGGCATTGAGCATATGGTGACAAAGGATGCTGCTGAAAGCATAAAGGTCATAACCAGGGAAGCAAGTGAGAGAATAGTAACATTTGCCTTTGAGCTTGCTCAAAAAGAGAAAAAAGATAAAGTAACCCTGACGCATAAGGCAAATATTATGAAATTGACTGACGGATTATTTTTGGAGTCGGGAACAAGGGTTTCGGAAAATTATCCAAATATAAAATTTGATGATGTAATTGTGGATGCCATGGCTATGAAGCTTGTTATGAAACCTTATGATTATCAGATTATTGTTGCTCCAAATCTGTATGGTGATATTTTGTCGGATTTGGCGGCAGGGCTGATAGGCGGTCTGGGGATGGCTCCAAGTGCCAATATAGGAGAAAAGGCTGCAATATTTGAGCCTGTTCACGGTTCTGCTCCGGATATTGCGGGACAAAATATTGCAAATCCTACAGCAGCGATTTTATCGGGAATTATGATGCTTAAATATCTGGATGAAGCTGATGCTGCTGTAAGGATTGAAAATGCCCTCATAAGGGTTTTAAGGAATAAAGAGCTTCACACTAGGGACATTGGGGGGCACTTAAGTACAACAGAATTTAAAAATAAAATAATTAAAGAAATGTAATAATGACTCCCGGGGGAAGCCCGGGAATTTTTATTATATTGCAATGCCCGGTACAGGTATAAATAATATAATAAATGGATAATATGTGCCGAAAGATATTAAGATTTATTAAGAAATTTAATATTCCTTGATATTTCAGTGTGTACATTTTTTTCTTCATATTACAAAATAATGCATTACTTCTGAAGTGTGTATTTTCTAATATATAGCGCTGGCGATAACTATATATTGTATTACATTGACAAATTTTATAGATGATGCTACAATATGTAGTGTCGCGGTAGATAATAATAATGAGGGAGAACAGGGATTATGATCAGGATTTTAAAGAGAACCGGAAGCTTTGTAGACTTCAATGCAGACAAGATTACCAACGCAATCATTAAGGCTATGAAGGAAACAAAGGATGGTGTAGATGAAGACTTAGCAAGAGAAATAAGTCTTAAAATACAAAAAGAGATGGAACACAGAAGCTTTCCTGTACCAGTTGAAGTTGTTCAGGACATGGTAGAAAATGAGTTAATGGACAGCAAGAGAAAAGATGTGGCAAAAAAATACATATTATACAGATATGAAAGAGATAAATCAAGAGATTCAAGAAAGAGAAAGGATTACAAGCTGTTAAGCGAAGAATTTATCAGCAAGTACAAGCATGTGGGTTCTCCTATGGACCAGCTGGGAAATTTCGTATATTACAGAACATATTCAAGATGGCTTCCTGAAGAAAGAAGAAGAGAATACTGGTGGGAAACTGTAAGAAGAGCGGTAGAATATAACTGCAGCCTTGTACCCACAAAAAAGGAAGAAGCAGAGCAATTATACGATAATATATTTAATTTAAGACAGTTTTTATCCGGAAGAACGTTTTGGGTAGGCGGAACTCCCGTATCCTATAACTATCCAATGGCTAACTTCAACTGTGCATTTGAAATAATAAATGATTACCATTCATTCAGGGACCTGTTTTATCTGTTGATGATAGGCTCGGGAGTGGGGGTTAGAATATTAAAGGATGATGTCGCTCAGCTTCCTAAAATAAGAGGAAATTATAAAATCATACATGAAGATTATACTCCTGTTGAAAAGTCGAAGAGGGAAGACAATACAGGCGTTGAATTCAGCAATAACAATACAGTCAAAATAACGG